>NZ_BAGF01000054.1 GCF_000308755.1 Nocardia pneumoniae NBRC 100136 | reverse complement strand
GGCCCGCGTCCCGGCCAGCAGCAGCGCCCCGGCGCTCCTACGCCTGGCGCCCCCCGTCAGGGTGGCGGCCCTACTCCGGGCCCCCGTCCCGGGCCGAAGACCCCGCGCGTCGGCAACAACCCCTATTCGTCGGCTCCTGAGCGTCCCGCGCCGCGTCCGGCTCCCGGTGGGCCGCGCCCGGGTCCCGCGCAGGGTGGCCCGCGTCCCGGTCCGGCGCAGGGCGGTCCGCGTCCCGGTCCGGCCCAAGGCGCTCGTCCGGCCCCCGGTCAGGGTGGTCCGCGTCCCGGCGGGCCGCGGCCGAGCCCCGGCTCCATGCCTCCGCGTCCGAACCCCGGTGCGATGCCGTCGCGTGCGGCGCGTCCGGGTGGTGCGGGCGGTCCCGGCGCAGGTCGGCCGGGTCGTCCCGGCGGCGCCGGTGCCGGTCGCCCCGGCGGCGGTGGAGGCGGCGGCGGTTACCGCGGCGGCGGCGGTGGTGCGCCCGGCGCGGGTACCGGTGCGCCCGGTGCCGGTGGCGGTGCCGCCGGTGGTTTCCGCGGTCGTCCCGGCGGCGGTGGCGGCGGTCGTCCGGGTGGTCCCGGCGGCCGCGGCGGCGCGGCAGGCGCGTTCGGCCGTCCCGGCGGCGCGCCCCGGCGCGGCCGAAAGTCGAAGCGGCAGAAGCGGCAAGAGTACGACTCGATGCAGGCGCCCGCCGTCGGCGGCGTGCGGCTGCCGCGCGGCAACGGCGAGATCATCCGGCTCGCCCGCGGCGCCTCGCTGTCGGACTTCGCCGAGAAGATCGACGCGAACCCCGCCGCGCTGGTGCAGGCCCTGTTCAACCTCGGCGAGATGGTCACCGCGACCCAGTCGGTGAACGACGAGACCCTCGAGCTGCTCGGCAGCGAGATGAACTACGTCGTCCACGTGGTCAGCCCCGAGGACGAGGACCGCGAGCTGCTGGAGTCGTTCGACCTCACCTACGGCGAGGACGAAGGCGGCGAGGAAGACCTCGAGCAGCGTCCGCCGGTGGTGACCGTCATGGGTCACGTCGACCACGGTAAGACCCGACTGCTGGACACCATCCGCAAGGCCAACGTCCGCGAGGGCGAGGCCGGCGGCATCACCCAGCACATCGGCGCCTACCAGGTGCTCACCCACCTGGGCGACGACAACCGGCTGATCACGTTCATCGACACCCCTGGTCACGAGGCGTTCACCGCCATGCGTGCCCGCGGTGCGAAGGCCACCGACATCGCGATCCTGGTGGTCGCCGCCGACGACGGCGTCATGCCGCAGACGGTGGAGGCGATCAACCACGCGCAGGCGGCCGACGTGCCGATCGTGGTGGCGGTCAACAAGATCGACAAGGAAGGCGCCAACCCGCAGAAGATCCGCCAGCAGCTCACCGAGTACGGCCTGGTCTCCGAGGAGTACGGCGGCGACACCATGTTCGTCGACATCTCCGCCAAGCAGGGCACCAATATCGACGCGCTGCTCGAGGCGGTGCTGCTCACCGCGGACGCCGCCCTCGACCTGCGGGCGAACCCGGACATGGACGCCCAGGGTGTGGCCATCGAAGCGCACCTCGACCGCGGCCGCGGCCCGGTCGCCACGGTGCTGGTGCAGCGCGGCACGCTGCGCGTCGGCGACTCGATCGTCGCGGGCGACGCCTACGGTCGCGTCCGGCGGATGGTCGATGAGCACGGCGAGGACGTGGACGCGGCGCTGCCGTCGCGGCCGGTCCAGGTCATCGGCTTCACGTCGGTGCCGGGCGCCGGTGACAACCTGCTCGTGGTGGACGAGGACCGGATCGCGCGGCAGATCGCCGACCGGCGCAACGCGCGCAAGCGCAACGCGCTGGCCGCACGCAGCCGCAAGCGGATCAGCCTGGAAGATCTGGATGCCGCGCTGAAGGAAACCAGCGAGCTGAACCTGATCCTCAAGGGCGACAACTCCGGTACCGTCGAGGCCCTCGAAGAGGCGCTGCTCGGTATCCAGGTGGACGACGAGGTGCGGCTGCGGGTCATCGACCGCGGTGTCGGTGGCGTCACCGAGACCAATGTCAACCTGGCGTCGGCGTCGAACGCGATCATCATCGGGTTCAACGTCCGCGCCGAGGGCAAGGCGACCGAGCTGGCCAACCGCGAGGGCGTCGACATCCGGTACTACTCGGTGATCTACCAGGCCATCGACGAGATCGAGAAGGCCCTCAAGGGCATGCTCAAGCCGATCTACGAAGAGGTCGAACTGGGTCGCGCCGAGATCAGGGCGATCTTCCGCTCGTCGAAGGTCGGCAACATCGCCGGTTGCATGGTCACCTCGGGTTCGGTCAAGCGCAACGCCAAGGCGCGCCTGCTCCGCGACAACGTGGTGATCGCCGAGTCCATGACGATCTCGTCGCTGCGCCGGGAGAAGGACGACGTCACCGAGGTCCGCGAGGGCTACGAATGCGGTATGACGGTCACCTACTCCGACATCAAGGAAGGCGACTTCATCGAGGCCTACGAGCTGCGCGAGAAGCCGCGCGACTGATAGACCGAGAACGAGTCCGGGCGCCGCGTCTGTGTGTCGCGGCGTCCGGGCCGGTCGTTCCGACCACTGGAGGGGTGTCGGTGTACCTGGGTGCACTGGAGTTCGACCTGCTGCTCGGCGATGTGCATTCACTGAAGCAGAAGCGTTCGGTGATCCGGCCGATCCTGGCCGAATTGCAGCGCTTCGGAGTGAGTGCCGCGGAAGGCGGGGACCATGATCTCTACCGTCGCTCGCTGCTCGGCGTCGCCATGGTCAGCGCGGGCATGGACCACCTGACCGAGGTGCTGGACAGATGTGAACGGCACGTCGCGGCCCGTCCGGAGTTACAGTTGCTGGCGGTGCGCCGCCGGATCTTCGGACCCGAAGACTGACCGTGGCGCCGGACCGCGCCCGAGCGATGGGCACGGCGGTCTCCGGCCGCCACCGAACAGAGTGAGTAGTGAGGAGGAAACGGCCATGGTGGATCAAGCCAGGGCACGCCGACTCGCCAAGCGGATTTCCTCGATCGTGGCCACCGCGATCGAATACGAGGTGAAGGATCCGCGGCTGCGTTTCGTGACCATCACCGACGCCAAGGTGACAGGCGATCTCCGGGAGGCGACGGTGTACTACACCGTGATGGGCGAAACCCTCGACGCCGAACCGGATTACGAGGGCGCGGCCGCCGGTCTGGCGAAAGCCAAGGGTGTGTTGCGCTCCAAAGTGGGTGCGGGAACCGGGGTGAAGTTCACCCCGTCGCTGGCGTTCGTGCTGGACACCGTGCCCGACGCGGCGCGGCAGATGGAGGAGCTGCTCGCCAAGGCGCGGGCCGCGGACGACGAGGTCGCCAAGGTGGCCGCCAACGCCAGGCCCGCGGGCGAGGCCGACCCCTACAAGGTCGACCGCGACACCGACGAGTGACATGCGGTAGTCGATGACGACGATGCGGGAAACGGCCGACCTGGACGCGGCCGTGGCGGTGCTGGACGCGGCGCGCTCGGTGACCATCCTCTGCCATGTGCAGCCCGATGCGGACACCATTGGAAGCGGTCTCGCGCTGGCGCTGGTCCTGCATCGGCGCGGGACTCCGGTGCAGGTGTCCTTCGCCGAACCGGCCGAACTGCCGTTCTCGATGCGGTCGCTGCCGGGCGTGCGGCATCTGGTGGCGCCCGCGCAGGTGCGTGCCGAGGTGGACCTGCTCGTCGCGGTCGACTGCGGCAGCGCGACGCGGCTCGGTGCGCTCGCCGACCGATTGCCCGGCGCAGCAACGACAATGGTGATCGATCACCATCGGTCGAATACCCGCTTCGCCGCGATCAACGTGGTCGATTCGGCGGCCGAGTCCACCACGAGCCTGATCGCGCGGCTGCTCGACACCTGGGGCGTGCCGATCGATCCGGACGTGGCGCATTGCCTCTACGCCGGTCTGGTCACCGATACCGGCTCGTTCCGGTGGGTGCGGCCGGGTACCCACGAACTGGCCGAGCGCCTGCTGTCGACCGGGATCGATGGCGCGGATATCGCGCGCACCTTGCTGGACACGCACCCGTTCGGGTGGCTGCCGATGCTGTCGCGAGTGCTGGGGACCGCGCGACTCGAGCCGGAGGTGCGCGGCGGCATCGGGCTGGTGTACGCGTTCGTGCACCGCGACGATGTCGACGGGGTGCGGTCGGAGGAGGTGGAGAGCGTCATCGATATCGTGCGCACGACCGCGGAAGCGGGAATCGCCGCCGTGTTCAAGCAATCCCACGCCGTGCCCGATCGGTGGACGGTGTCGCTGCGCTCGCGCGACAGCGTGGTCTCGGTGGGCGACGGCGTGGATGTGGCCGAGGTGGCCACGGCGCTGGGCGGCGGCGGGCACCGCTTCGCGGCCGGGTACACGGCGTACGGCTCGCCTGAGGAGTTGGTCGCCGCGTTGTTGACCGCGCTCGGGTGACGGTGATCTTCGGCATCACTGGACCGACTGTGGTCGCGGCCGGGTCGGGGCAGGAGAGGTGTTCGTGAACGTCAGGGGTTCCAGCGGCGCGGAGGCGATCGATCCGGCATCGCGGGAGGCCGAGGCGCGGCCGGTGGAGGTAGACCGGGCCGCCGCGGCCGGGCCGAAACGCATTCTCGGGCTGGCGTTGCCGACGCTCGGGGTGCTCGTCGCCGAGCCGCTCTACTTGCTGTTCGATCTCGCTGTCGTCGGTCGGCTCGGCGCGCTCGCACTGGCCGGTCTCGCGGTCGGCGGATTGATTCTGGCGCAGACGAGTTCACAGCTCACGTTCCTGTCCTACGGCACCACCGCGCGCTCGGCACGTCGTCACGGCGCGGGCGATCACCCGGGTGCGGTCGCGGAAGGCGTGCAGGCGACGTGGATCGCGATCGTGGTCGGCGCCGCGATCCTGCTGGTGGCCGAGTCGTTCGCCGTGCCGCTGACGAACGCGATCGCGGGCGGCGGCGACATCGCGAGTGCGGCACTGGGTTGGCTGCGGATCGCGCTGCTGGGTGTGCCCCTGATTCTGATCTCCATGGCGGGCAACGGCTGGCTGCGCGGCGTCCAGGACACGCGCAGGCCGCTGACCTATGTGGTTGCCGGACTCGCGGTTTCGGCTGTCTTGTGTCCGCTGCTGGTGCACGGGCTGTTCGGCGCGCCGCGCATGGAGCTGCCCGGTTCGGCGGTGGCGAACGTCGCCGGGCAGGTGGTGATGGCGGCGCTGTTTCTGAACGCGCTGGTCCGCGAACGGGTCTCGCTGGTGCCGCGCTGGCCGGTCATGCGCGCGCAACTCGTGCTCGGTCGCGACCTGATCGTTCGCAGCTTCGCCTTCCAGGCCTGTTTCGTCTCGGCCGCCGCGGTCGCGGCCCGCTTCGGCGCCGCCTCGGTGGCCGCCCACCAGTTGGTCCTGCAACTGTGGAACTTCCTGGCCCTCGCCTTGGACGCGCTGGCCATCGCGGCGCAGACGCTCACCGGCGCCGCACTCGGCGCGGGCGACGCGGCGGGCGCTCGCGGCATCGCCCGGCGCGTCACCCGGTGGTCGGAGATCTTCAGCCTCGCTCTCGCCGCCGTTTTCGCGGCGGGCGCGGTGATCATCCCGGCGCTGTTCACCGGCGACCCGCAGGTCCTCGATCGCACGCATGTGGTGTGGTGGTTCTTCGTCGCCCTGATTCCGGTGGCGGGCATCGTCTTCGCCCTCGACGGCGTCCTGCTCGGCGCGGGCGACGCCGCCTACCTGCGCACCACCACGCTCACCGCGGCACTGGCCGGGTTCCTGCCCGCCATCTGGCTGTCGCTGGCGTTCGACTGGGGCGTGGCCGGAATCTGGTCCGGCTTGGCCGCGTTCATGCTGTTGCGGCTGATCGCCGTCACGTGGCGGGCGCTGTCGGGCCGGTGGGCTCGCGTCGGCGCCGAGGTGCCGACGTGACCGGCGACACCCGGCTCGGCCGGTGCGTGCGAATCGGAACGGATGTGCCAAGGTAGGTGTGGTGATACCCAAGTTGATGGCGGTGAGCGACATTCATGTCGGGCACCAGGGCAATCGGCCGGTCGTCGAGCAGATCACGGCGGACTCGCCGGAGGACTGGCTCATCGTCGCCGGCGACGTGGGGGAGAAGACCGAGGACATCCGGTGGGCGCTGGAGCTGCTGCGCAGCCGGTTCGCCAAGGTGATCTGGGTGCCGGGCAACCACGAGCTGTGGACCACGGCCAAGGATCCGGTGCAGATGTCCGGCGTGGCGCGCTACGACTACTTGGTCGCCATGTGCCGCGACCTGGACGTGCTGACGCCGGAGGACCCGTTCCCGGTGTGGGAGGGCGCCGGGGCCGAGGAATACGGCGGACCGGTGACCTTGGCGCCGATGTTCCTGCTGTACGACTACTCGTTCCTGCCGGAGGGCGCCACCACGAAGGCGGAGGGTCTCGCCATCGCCAGGGAGCGCAACGTGGTGGCGACCGACGAGTTCCTGCTCTCGCCGGAGCCGTACCTGACCAGGGACGCGTGGTGCCATGCCCGGGTGCAGGTGACCAAACGCAAGCTGGACGCGCTCGCGCCCGGCACGCCGGTCGTCCTGATCAACCACTTTCCGCTGGTGCGGCAGCCGACCGACGTGCTGTTCTACCCGGAGTTCGCGCTGTGGTGCGGCACCGAACTGACCGCGGACTGGCACACCCGCTACAACGTGGTCTGCTCGGTCTACGGCCACCTGCACATCCCGCGCACCTCGCACTACGACGGCGTCCGATTCGAGGAGGTCTCGCTCGGCTACCCCCGCGAATGGCAGCGCCGTGGTCTCCCCGACCGACTGCTGCGCCAGATCCTGCCCACCCCGCAATACCCGCCGGGCACCCTGAACAAATGGGGCGGCCACTTCCAGGTGACCCCGGAAATGGAAGCCGCCGCCGCGGAAATGCGCAGCAAGGCGCAACAGCGGCGCGGACTGGCGTAGTCTTCCCGCACCGCGACAGGCGCTGATTCCGCCGCGGACCCTCGACGCCCTCGCGGGCGGACGGCAGGAGCACTCCGGCTCGCGCCAGCATGCCCAGGGTTCCCGTGTGCGTCGTCGCCGATTCAGCGCGTTGTCGTTGTGCCTGGCGGAGCCGGTGGGATGAGCGGGCACATGGCGCTGCGCTGACGGCCGTGGCGGCTCGGCTAGGCTCGGCGGTGATGATCGAGAACATTCTGCCCGCGGGTGTGGCTTCGGCCGAGTTGCTGGCGTACCCGGAGGATCTGAAGCCGCATCCGGCGGAGGAGCATCTCATCGCCAAGTCGGTGGAGAAGCGGCGCCGGGATTTCATCGGCGCACGACACTGCGCCCGCCTGGCGCTCGCGCAGCTCGGCGAGCCGCAGGTCGCGATCGGCAAGGGGGAGCGGGGCGCTCCGGTATGGCCGCGCGGGATCGTCGGCAGCCTCACCCATTGTGACGGCTACCAGGCCGCCGCGCTGGGCCACAAGCTGCGGTTCCGTTCCATCGGCATCGACGCCGAGCCGCATGCCACGCTGCCCGACGGGGTGCTGGACTCGGTCAGCCTGCCGCAGGAGCGGGAGTGGCTGAAGACCACCGACTCCGCGCTGCACCTGGACCGGCTGCTGTTCTGCGCCAAAGAAGCCACGTACAAGGCGTGGTTCCCGCTGACGGTGCGCTGGCTGGGCTTCGAGGACGCGCACATCACGTTCGAGATCGAGGACAGCACCGCCGATTCGGGGCGTGGCACTTTCCACACCGAGCTCCTGGTGCCGGGCCAGACCACCGACGGCGGTGCGCCGCTGAGCTCGTTCGACGGCCGCTGGCTGATCGTCGACGGCTACATCCTGACCGCGATAGTGCACAGCTGATGGCGGGATCGGACGCGCGCCCCGATGTGCTCGGCGGGCTGCTGATCATCGACAAGGCCGGTGGCTGGACCAGTCACGATGTCGTCGCGAAATGCCGGAAACTGCTGCGCACCAAGAAGATCGGGCACGCGGGCACGCTGGACCCGATGGCCACCGGCGTGCTGGTGCTCGGCGTGGAACGCGCGACGAAACTGCTCGGCCTCCTCACTCTGACCACCAAGGCGTACACCGCGACCATCCGCCTCGGGCAGGCGACCACCACCGACGACGCCGAGGGCGAGATACTCGCCACCACCCCGGCAGGCCACCTCACCGACGCCGACATCGCCGCGCACGTAAGCGAACTGACCGGCGACATCGACCAGGTCCCCGCCACGGTCAGCGCGATCAAGGTGGGCGGCGAACGCGCCTACGCCCGCCACCGCGCGGGTGAGGACGTGCAGCTGGCCGCCCGCCCGGTCACGGTGTCACACTTCGATGTGCTGGCCCGCCGCGACGTCGGCGACTTCGTCGACCTGGACGTGGCGGTCGAGTGCTCCTCGGGCACCTACGTCCGGGCGCTGGCCCGCGACCTGGGCGCCGCGCTCGGCGTCGGCGGCCACCTGACCGTCTTGCGCCGCACCAGGGTCGGTCCGTTCACTCTCGAGCACGCCCGCACCCTGGACGACCTGGCCGCCGCCGCGGAATCGGGCGCGCCACCGCTGAGCCTCGATATCGACGCTGCGATCCGAACCGCGTTCCCGCATCGGGACATCGACGAGAAACAGGCCGACGACCTGCGCAACGGACGCTGGCTCGCCCCGGCCGGAATACCCGGCGTCTACGCCGCCATCGACCCCGCAGGCCGCGCCATCGCCCTGCTGCGGGAGTCCGGCAACCGCGCATCCTCGGTAATGGTCGTCCGCCCCGCCAACCTCTGACCCACACGCGCCTCGCCTGCCGAGTGGCACACCACGGAGAGGGCTACTCGCGTTTTCCCGCAGCCATGTGCCACTCGTCGGGTGGGCGTGAGGACTCTTCGTAGCGGGTGGCAATCGCGGTGGCGCGGTTGCGCAGGGCAGTGCGCAACGACTGCGGGGACAGGGCTTCCGCGTCTGTGGCGAGCTGCCACAGCGCCCATTCGGCGTGTCGCGAATCTTGGAATGTCACCTCCAGTCGCAGCCAGCCGTTTGCGTCGCGTTCCTCGGAGCGGACGGCCAGTGCGGTGCTCACCAGGTCTTCCCTCCGCGCCGGGTTCACCCGTACCAGCACGGCGACTTGGTCGCCGCTGGTCCGAAACTGTGTGCTGCGTTCCTGCCACGCCCGGTCCAGATCGACCCGGTCTGGTCGCTGTGCCGGTTCGGGGAGTTCCTCGGCGGCCAGCACCCGCGACAGCCGGTAGGTGCGGTCCGCGCCGGACCTTGTGGCCAGCAGGTAGCTCTGGTCGCGAACGATGACCAGGCCGATCGGGTCCACCGTGCGCCACTTCGGGGTCTGGTCGACAGCCGCGTAGTGGATGCGCAGCTTGTTTCCGGCGAGTACCGCGCGCCGGACCTCGGCCACTATGGCGCCGGGCACCTCCTCAGCGACCAGCCGACGCGACAGCAGATCGGTCTCCGGGTCGATGAGCAATCGCTCGGCCACGTCGGCCGCGGTGTCCCGATAGCTGTCGGGCAGCGCGTCAACCACCTTGAGCATCGCCGAAGCAAGCGCCGAGCCGAGGCCGAATGCCTGTGCGCCGCGTCGCGATCCGGCGACCAATAAGGCGAGCGCCTCGTCGTGGTTCAGCCCGGTGAGCTCGGTCCGAAATCCAGGCAGCAACGCGAAACCGCCGTGTCGGCCGCGTTCGGCGAAGACCGGGACACCCGCCGCGGACAACGCCTCGATGTCGCGCAACACGGTGCGGGTGGACACTTCCAGCTCGTCGGCCAGCTCGGTCGCGGTGAGCCGACCGCGCTGGCGCAGCAGCAGCACCAGCGACACCAACCGGTCGGCGCGCACCCGAAAACTCTACCGAATACACGACACAGGATGTCGTGATTCGCTGGGAGGCTTACCACCACGGCGTCACAGACAGCGGCTACCGGGCCGATGGGCGTGCGTACTTCGAGGAGCTGATGTGGTAGTGGAACGAACGGCGGTCAATCCGGTGACGTGGTCGGTGGAGATGGGATTCAACCAGGGTGAGCTCGTCTCCGGGCACACCCGGACCCTGTACTGCTCCGGCCAGACCGCGATGAGCGGCGACGGCAAGCCCCAGCATGCCGGTGACATGGCGGCGCAGTTGGCGCTCAGCCTCGACAACGTGGAGGCCGTGCTCGGAGCGGCAGGTATGTCGCTGGCGAACCTCGTCCGGCTCAACGTCTACACCACCGACGTCGATCTGCTGCTCCAGCACTATGGCGTGCTGGCGTCGCGGTTGGGCGTTTCCGGGGTGACGCCGACTACCACGATGCTCGGGGTCACACGGCTGGCGATCCCCGGCCAGATGGTCGAGCTCGAGGGAACCGCCGTCGAGTGATGCCGCCTCGCCGCCTCCGGTAGGGCTGCCGGAGGCGGCGAGTAGCGGAAAGGGCTACGCCAGCCGCAGTACGCCCGAAGGCGTGACCTCGGCACCACGATCATCAATCCGATCAGCGATGCGGAAGCAGTCGGCGATTTCGACTGCACCGAAATCGTGTTGCCGCCGACCTGGTTCTGGCTCGCCGACGCCGACGAGGAGCGATTCGCAGTGCCGAGCCGTATTGATGCATTGAGTAGGGCTGCGCGACAGCGTGACTCGATGACCCGCGTATAGGCATATTGTCCCTGAGAACGCCCGCCGATGATCCGATGCGGTAAGCCTGAAGTGAGCCGACCGATGGGTTGATCGGCCGTCGCATGTCAGCCCGGATCAGCCGCATCAGCGTGGTCACCGACCATGCGTGGGCAAGAGGCGTTTGCCCACAGCGGATCGGAGAACCACAGCGCCAACGGAATCCGTACAGTGTGTGCGGTGGCCGTCGTGCGTGGATTTCGAAGCGGCCCCGGGCAGGTAGTGGCGGCGAAGGCAGTGGGCGATGAGTGAGCGACCGGTCGATACGTTCGGGTTGTGGGATCGGGACGGCGACGGGCTCGTGTCGGTGGCGGACATCACGGCGGGTATCCGGGCGCTCGGCCTGGAGGTCGACGAGGAAGCTGTCGAGCGGATGGTCGCCGCCGCCGACACCAACGGCGACTTCTTGGTCTCCCGTGCCGAATTCGACGCAGCGCTGGTCGGCGGGCGCATCGAGGTGACCGACGCCGAGGCCGCGTTCAAGGTCTTCGACGTCAACGGCGACGGCCGGATCTCGGTCGAGGAGCTCGAATCGCTCATCCGCCACGTCGGCGCGGGCCGCATCGAGGAACCGGCCGACGCCTTGCTGGCCGCGGCCGACCGCGACGGCGACGGCTATCTGTCGCTCCCGGAATTCCGCACGCTGCTGGACTTCCTCGCTCGTTGACCGCTATTTTGTTGGCTGCGCCAACGATGTAGGGTGAGGCCATGGAGCAGACCCCCGCGCGCCTGACCGTGAAGCCGAGTTGGCTGCTCACCCAGTTGGCAGTGCACGCCCACCGATTGGCGTCCGACTGCTTCGGCGAGGTGGGTGCGCGCGGGTACCACTACCGGATTCTTGCCGCGCTGGACGAGTTCGGGGCGGCCAGTCAGGCCGAGCTCGGTCGCCGGTGCAGCATGGACCGCAGCGACGTCGTGGCGGCGATCAACGAACTGGCCGAACAGGGTTTCGTCGAGCGGACGCCGGACCCGGATGACCGAAGGCGCAACATCGTGACCCTCACCAAGGCCGGTGATCGGCAACTGCGGCGCATCGACCGAGCGCTCGACAAGGTGCAGGACGAGCTACTCGGCCCGCTTCCGGCCGAGGACCGACAGACCTTGATCCGCCTGCTCACTCGACTGCTCACGCACCATCAACGAGCCTAGATCCGCGTTCGAACAAACCTAGCCGCCGATCTGGTGGCGGAGACGTTGCACCGCGTCGTCCATGTGCTCGACGAGGAGGGCGCGGGCTCGGGCGGGCGTGGCGGTGGCGATCGCCTCGCGCAGGTCGACGTGTTCGCGAGCCTGTTCCCGCAGGTCGGGGTAGGTGGTTTGCAAGGCGCCCAGGCACATTCGCGTCTCGATCAGCAAGGTGCGGGCGGCGCGCACCAGCCGCGGGCTGGCCGCGCTCTCCACCAGAGCCTCGTGGAAGGCCTGGTCGGCGTCGGACACACCGGCCGCGTCACCGCGTTCGGCGGCCGCGACCATCTCCTCGACACTGGGGCCGAGCGCCTCATAGGCGATCGGGCGGCGGCCGTCCAGGATCAGTTCCAGCGCGCCGCCTTCCAGCGCCGCCCTGGCCCGGTAGATATCGATGACGTCGTCGAGGCTCAGTTCGATGACGAAGATGCCGCGGTGACGGATGCTGTGCAGCAGGCCCTCGGACACCAGGCGCTGCATCGCCTCGCGCACCGGCCCGCGCGAGACGGCGAACTGCGCGGCAAGATCCGCTTCGCCGAGCTGCGATCCCGGCGCGAGACTGCCGCGCATGATCGCCTCGCGGAGCCGATCGGCGATCATCTCCGCGGTCGACTGCCGGTTCACCGGCTCGAAATCAACGACGGACATCGATCTGCCTTTCCGCGAACAAGGTGCCGAACCCGGGAACGACCGGCTCGGCGCCGGTCAGCCGCAGGCCCGCCCAGATCGTCACCTGATTGGCCGTCAGCACCGGTTTGCCCAGCGTAGCCTCCAGGTCCGGCAGCACCGCCATGGTGTGCATGGCGGTGTCGGGAACGAGCAGCGCCTGTGCGTCCGGGTGGTCGTTGTCCACCGCCAGCCGCGACACCTGGGCTGGAGTGAGCGTGCCGACCTCGGCGGCGGTGTCGATGCCCGCGCTGGACATCGAGACGACGTCGATGCCCGCGTCGGCGAGGAACGTCACGAAGAGCCGGGCGACCTCGTCGGGATAGCTGGCCGCGACCGCGACCGAACGCAACCCTAGTGTGTGCACGGCGTCGACGAAGGCGATGCTGGTGCTGGTCGCGGGCACGCCCGCCACCTCGGCCAGCCCGCGCACCTGCTCGCGCGCGCCCGCGGGTCCGTAGACGAAACTGCCGGAGGTGCACGCCCAGACGACCGCGTCGGGCCGGTGCGGGGCGAGCAGTGCCGCGCCGACGCGCAATTTCTCCGGGCTGCCCAGTTCGAGCAGTTCGGGGACGGCGTGCAGATCGGTGCCGTAGATGTGGGCTACCGGAAGGTGCGCGCCGAGCGCCGCCGCCGCGAGCGGGTAGTCGTCCTCGGCCGCGTGGTCGGGGTAGATGAAGCCGACGGTGGGTGCCTGCATGCGATGTTCTTCCTTCAGAAAACGTTGAGTAGCCACTTGCCCGGGCCCATCATCGGCAGCTTCATCCGGCCGAGGCAGGCCCACATGGTCAGCTGGTTGGCGGTGAGCACGGGTTTGCCGAGCGCCTGTTCGAGCGGCTCGATGACGTCGTAGGTCGGCAGGTTGGTACAGCTGACGAAGACGGCTTGGGCGTCGGGATCGTCGGCCCCGACGATGCGTTCGGCGATGGTGCGGTAGCTGACCTTCCAGATGCCGCCACCGAGCCCGAGGTGATCGGAGCGCACCACCGCGCACCCGGCCTCGGCGAGGAATTCGTGCAGCTTGTGGGTGAGGATCTCGTCGTAGGGGGTGAGCACCGAGATCCGGGTGAGCTGCAAATGGCGGATCGCCTCCAGCAACGCGCCCGAGGTGGTGACCGCGTCCTGGGCACCGGCCCGGCAGATGGTCTCGCGCAGCGACTTCTCGTAGGCGAGGCCCTTGATGAAGCTTCCCGACGTGCACAGGTAGGCCACCACCTCGGGCTCCACATGCAACACGTTGCGCGTGGCCGCGGTCAGGTGGGCCGCGTCCGACACCAGCTCGGCCATCTCCAGCGACACCGGTACCGGTTCGTAGGGAGTGCGAGCCAGGTGCAGGCTGACCTCCAAGGGCGCCCAGCGCCATAGCTCCCGTTCCAGTGCGAGGTCGAACGGAGCGATGATCCCGATGCCCCGTTGCGCGACGGGGCCCTCGAGGTCGGGAAAGCTCAAATCCACTGCGGCCCCTCTCGCGCTCAGCCGGGACGACCTCCGAACACGATCGGATTGTTGACAATCATACGATGTGATCTTAGTGTGTCAATGTGGATCAGGGCCCGATTGTCACCGTCCTGCACAGTGACAGTGTGCCCGAAGCCGAATCCATGGCCCGGGTGGCGGACCGCGCCACTGTCCGGTACACGGAGGCCTCCGGCCTCGCGGACGCCCTGCGCGGGGCGGACGTGTTGTTCGTCTACGACTTTCGCACTCGCGCGCTCCCCGGCGCATGGCATGCCGCGGATCGGCTGCGCTGGGTGCACATGGGGTCGACCGGCGTCGACCCGGCGATGTTTCCCGAATTGCAGGCGAGTGAGGTGACGGTGACCAATACTCGCGGCGTCTTCGACTCGGCGATCGCCGAATACATACTCGGACAGATCCTCGGGTTCGCCAAGGACCTGTCCGGCTCGCTGCTGTTGCAGCAGCGGCACGAGTGGCGTCATCGGGAATCCGAACGCGTCGCGGGCGCGAGCGCGCTGATCGTCGGCACCGGCTCGATCGGACGCCACATCGCCCGCTTGCTGCGCGCGGTCGGGATGACGGTCCGTGCGGTGGGCAGGCGCGAACGCTCCGGCGACCCGGATTTCGGCGTCGTCGCCACCGATCTGCACGCCGAACTGAGACGGGCTGACTACGTCATCGCGATCGCCCCGCTGACCGAACAGACCAGGAACATGTTCGACGCCACCGCTTTCGCGGCGATGCGGCCACACGCCAGGTTTGTCAACGTGGGCCGCGGGGAACTCGTTGTGACCGACGATCTCGTCGCCGCGTTGCGCACCGGATCGATCGCCGCGGCGGCGCTCGATGTGGTGGACCCCGAGCCGCTTCCGGCCGATCACCCCCTGTGGGAACTGCCGAATGTCCGGATCACCCCGCACAACTCCGGTGACGTCGTCGGGTGGCGCACCGAGATCGTCAACACGTTCGCCGAGAACTTCGACAAATGGATCACCGGACGCCCGCTGGACAACGTGGTCGACAAAAGGCTGGGATACGTGCCCGGCTGAAGGAGCCCATCCATGAGCTACCCCGACATGAACACTCCCACCGACCCGACCGCGATGACGGCGGTCGAACTGGTCTCCGCCTACGCGACGGGCGCGCTGTCGCCGGTCGAGGCCACCGAGGCGATCCTGCGGGCGATCACCGATCGCGACGGCGCGCTCAACGCGTTCTGTCTGGTCGATCCCGATCGTGCGCTGGTGCAGGCGAAGGATTCCGAGGCGCGCTGGCAGTCCGGCCACGCCCGCGGACTGCTGGACGGCGTGCCGATCTCGATCAAGGACGTCTTCCTGACCGAGGGCTGGCCCACCCGGCGCGGATCCACCTCGATCGACCCGGCCGGGCCGTGGGCGGTGGACAGCCCGGTGGCAGCGCGGCTGCGCGAGGACGGCATGGTCTTCCTGGGCAAGACCACCACACCGGAGATCGCCTGGAAGGCGGTCACCGACAGCCCGCTGACCGGCATCACCCGCAATCCGGCCGACCCGTCCACCACGGCGGGCGGCTCCTCCGGCGGCAGCGCCGCGGCCGTCGCTGCGGGCATGGGCCCGGTCTCGGTGGGCACGGACGGCGGTGGCAGCGTGCGCATTCCGGCCGCCTTCTGCGGCATCGTCGGGTTCAAGCCCACCTATGGCCGGATTCCGCTGTACCCGGCCAGCCCCTTCGGTCCGCTGGCGCACGCGGGTCCGATGACCCGCACCGTCGAGGATGCGGCGCTGCTGATGGACATCCTGTCGCTGCCCGATCCGCGCGACCCGACCGCGCTTGCCCCCACGATCACCGCGTTCCGCGCCGAAATGCAGCGCGACGTGCGCGGATTGCGCGTGGCGTACTCGCCGACGCTCGGCTACGCCGAGGTGGACGCCGACGTCGCCGCGGTCGTCGACGCGGCGGTGGCTCGCCTCGCCGAGGCCGAATTGCTCGTCGTTGCGGCCGATCCCGGTTTCGGGGATCCCCGCGAGGCGTTCGAACTGCTCTGGGCGGCGGGGGCGGCCACCATGCTGTCCGGCTTCCCGGACGGGACGCGTGAGCGGGTCGACCCGGGACTGCGGGCGGTGTGGGAGCGCGGCCAGACCGTCAGCGCCGTGGACTATCTCGCCGCCCGCAACGTGGCGGCGCAGCTCGGCATCACCATGGGCGCGTTCCATACCGACTACGACGTCCTGATCACCCCCACCGTGCCGATTCCCGCGTTCGCGGCGGGCCACGACGTTCCGCCCGGCAGCGGACTGCGCAGCTGGCCGCAGTGGACGCCGTTCACCTACCCGTTCAACCTCACCCAGCAGCCCGCGATCAGCATCCCGGCGGGCACCACGCCCGCGGGTCTGCCGGTCGGGCTGCAGATCGTCGGTCCGCGTCACTCCGACGACTTGGTGCTGGCGGTGGCCCGCTACGCCGAATTCGTGCTGGCGTCCTGAACCCGAGTGGCCCCGCGGGTGCCGCGGGGCCACCGGTTCGTCGGGTCAGGCGCGGGCGAAGGCGAGTGTTTCGCCGTGGACTCCGTGCAGCCACAGGGCGTTGCACGCCGCGGCCATCTCGGCCAGGCCTTCCTCGATCGTGGCGAAGACGTTGCCGGGCACCCAGCCGAGGTCGCCGTTGATCAGCAGATTGTTGCGGCCGTAGAAGAGCGCGAGGTCGGTGGCGCCACGCTCGTGCTCGGCCGCGGAGCCGGGTTCGTAGCCGTAGGCCGGATTGCCGATTTCCCACGGTTCGAAATCGAACAGGCACACGTCGCCGGGGATCGGCGTGACGGTGGGATTCTCCCGATGCGGGGCCGCCCCGATTCGCGGGAGCAGGGTGTACACCTCGTTGCGGGCGTACTTGGCGTGGAACGCGTCGCCTTCCTGCGGCAGCGCGTTCCACACCGCCGCGCAGGTGCGCGGCGCCTCCTCGTCGAGCAAACGGGCGCGGCAGGTCACCGCCGCCTTGGTGAGGGTGATGGTGATGTAGCGGGCCATGCGGTCCTGCTTCCTGATTTGTGCCCGCGGGCGGGCACGGGTGGAGTCGGGGACAAGCGGAGTCGCGGGGCAGCCGGAGCGGGGCGAGACACTCCGGGCCGCCGCGCAGACGGTGGTCGCTCGGCTACAGCTCGGCGAGGACCTCCGCCCAGATGGCGAGCGCGTCCTCGATCTGCGTCTCGGTCACGATCAGCGGCGGAATCATCCGCACCACGTTCATCTGCGCGCCGCAGGTCAGCAGCAGCAGTCCCTTGTCCACGGCGGCGCGCTGCGCGGCCGCGGCGGTGACCGGATCGGGTTCGCCGGTGGCCGTGGTGAATTCGGCCCCCGCCATCAGTCCGAGACCGCGCACGTCGCCGATCGCCTTGGTGGCGCTGTCGCGCAGTCCGCGCAGCAGTTGCGCGCCCCTGGCGGCAGCATTGTCCACCAGCCCTTCGGATTGGATGACCTCCAGAGTGGCGATCGCCGCGGCGCACGCCACCGCATTGCCGCCGTAGGTGCCGCCCTGCGAGCCGGGCCACGCCCGCGCCATCAACTCGCGCGGCGCCGCGATGCCCGACAGCGGGAACCCGCTGGCCAGCCCCTTCGCGATGGTGATCACGTCCGGCCGCACACCGAAGTGCTGATGGCCGAAGAACTTTCCGGTGCGCCCGAAGCCGGTCTGGATCTCGTCGAAGACCAGCAGGATGCCGTAGCGGTCCGCGCGTTCGCGCAGTCCGTGGAAGAACTCGGTGTTGCCGGGGATGTAGCCGCCCTCGCCGAGCACGGGCTCCACCAAGAACGCGGCGGTCTCGGCGGGGGAGGTGAGCGTGGTGAACAGGTAGTCGAGTTCGCGCAGCGCGAAGGCGGTGGCCTCCTGCTCGCTCCAGCCGTAGCGGAACGCGGTGGGGAAGGGCGCGACGTGCACGCCCGACATGAGCGGGCTGAATCCGGCGGAGAACCGGGTGCCGGACGTCGTCATGGTGGCGGCCGCGACGGTGCGGCCGTGGAAACCGCCGTGGAAGACGATGACGTTCGGCCGCCCGGTCGCCTGGCGCACCAGCCGCAGCGCCGCCTCGACCGCCTCGCTCCCGGAATTGGCGAAGAACAGCGCGTCCAACCCCTCCGGCAGCACCGCGCCGAGCCGGTCGGTGAGTTCCAGCAGCGGCCGGTGCAGGACTGTCGTGTACTGGCCGTGGATCAGCGAGGCGACCTGCGCCTGTGCCGCCGCGACCACGTGCGGGTGGCAGTGGCCGGTGCTGGTCACGCCGATACCGGCGGTGAAGTCCAGGTATCGGCGTCCGTCGCTGCCGTAGAGATAGCACCCCGACCCGTGGTCGACGGTCACCGGAGTGGCCTGTTTCAGGACGGGCGATAGCTCGGTCATGGTGATTCGCCTCCCGGAGCGGGTGGGTGTGTGGCGTGATTGTCTATTGTCGGATTGTCGACAATATGCATAACATGGCCGCACGGGTCGCAGCAATGGCCGAACGCTGCGCGGTCGAGAGGAGCCACCGACGATGCTCATCGAAAGCGCCCTGAGCACAGCCGAGCGAGCCGCGATCGACACGGTGCCGCGCGGCCTGTTCGTCAACGGCGAGTGGCGCCGGACCGCCCGATCGCTGCCTGTCTTCGATCCCGCGACCGGTGAACTGCTCTGCTCGGTCGCCGACGGGGATCCTGCCGACGGCCTCGCGGCGTTGGACTCGGCGTGCGCGGCGCAACCGGAGTGGGCGCGCACCCCACCGCGAGAGCGCAGCGACCTGCTCATGCGCGTCCACCGCGCGTTGCTGGCCGAGACCGATCGGCTCGGGCTGATAGCGACACTGGAGATGGGCAAACCGCTGGCCGAGGCGCGCGGCGAGATCGCCTATGCCGCGGAGTTCTTCCGCTGGTTCGCCGAGGAGGCGGTGCGCTTGGACGGCGGGTACCTGCCCGCGCCGACCGGCGGCTCCCGCTTCCTGGTGACCAGGCAGCCGGTCGGTCCCAGCCTGCTCATCACACCGTGGAACTTCCCGATGGCCATGGGCGCGCGCAAGATCGCTCCCGCCCTCGCCGCAGGGTGCACCTGCGTGGTGAAACCCGCTGAGCAGACGCCGCTTTCGATGCTGGCGCTGGCCGAGATCATGGCCGCGGCCGGGCTGCCCGCCGGGGTGGTCAACGTGATCACCACCGCTGATCCCGCCGCGGTGATGACGCCGCTGATCAGCGACCAGCGCTCGCGCAAGCTGTCCTTCACGGGGTCGACGGCGGTCGGCAAACAACTGCTCGCGCAGTGCGCCCAGACGGTGATGCGCACCTCGATGGAACTCGGCGGCAACGCCCCGCTGCTGGTATTCGACGACGCCGATCTGGACGAGGCGGTCGAAGGCGCGCTCGCGGCGAAGATGCGCAATATCGGTCAGGCGTGCACCGCCGCCAACCGCATTCTGGTCCAGCGCGGCGTCGCGGAGGTCTTCGCGCGCAGGCTCGCCGATCGGATGGCGGCGCTGCCGATGGGTCGCGGGACCGAGCCGAACGTGGTGGTCGGCCCGCTGATCGATGCCGACGCCGTCGCCAAGGTGCAGCGCCTGGTCGAGGACGCCCGCGCCCGGGGAGCCACGGTGCTCATCGGCGGAAGGGCGCTGGCCGGTCCCGGCACCTTCTACCCGGCGACCGTGCTGGTCGACGTCCCCGACGACGCGGAACTGTGCCAGACCGAGATCTTCGGCCCGGTCGCCGCGATCGGCGTCTTCGACACCGAGGCCGAAGCGGTCGGCCGGGCCAACGACACGCCGTACGGGCTGGTGAGCTACGTGTTCACCGAGAACTTGCGTCGTGGGCTGCGGGTCTGTGAGGCGCTGGAGACCGGCATGGTGGGACTCAACCAGGGTGTGGTGTCGAATCCGGCCGCGCCGTTCGGCGGCGTCAAAGAGTCCGGGCTCGGACGTGAGGGCGGGCTGACCGGAATCGACGAATTCCTGGAGACCAAATACATCGGCGTGAAGGTGTGAGTCGGCCGAACGCAAGTGGAGAGGAACCACGGGTGAGCGCATACCGGATCGCGACCATCCCCGGCGATGGCATTGGCGTAGACGTGACCGCGCAGGCGGTAGGAGTGCTCGACGCGGTGCTGCCGGGTATCGAATGGACCGAATTCGACTGGTCCTGCGAGCAATACCTGCGCACCGGCTCGATGATGCCCGCCGACGGCCCGGATCAGCTCGCCGGATTCGACGCGATCCTGCTCGGCGCGGTCGGCTTCCCCGGTGTGCCCGATCATATTTCGCTGTGGGGTCTGCTCATCCCGTTGCGCCGGGCCTTCGGTCAGTACGTCAACCTGCGGCCGGTGCGCCTGCTGCCGGGCACCGAGTCGGCGCTGCGCGGCCGAACCGCCGACGACCTGGACATTCTGATCGTGCGAGAGAATTCGGAGGGCGAGTACTCGGAGATCGGCGGCATGCACAATCCCGGCCGGCCCGACGAATTCGTGCTCCAGGAATCGGTGTTCACCCGCGTCGGTTGCGAACGGATCATTCGCTACGCCTTCGAACGAGCCGCCGAACGCGGCGGGCGCCTCTGCTCGGCCACGAAATCGAACGGACTCATCCATTCGATGCCCTACTGGGACCGCGTATTCGAGCGCATCGCCGCGGAGTATCCGCAGGTGACGACGCGCCAGATGCACGTCGACGCGCTGGCCGCCGAGCTGGTGCTGCACCCGGACCGGCTCGACGTGATCGTCGGCTCCAATCTGTTCGGCGACATCCTCTCCGACCTCGCCGCCGCGGTCACCGGCGGGCTCGGCCTCGCGCCCTCGGGCAATATCAACCCCGAGCGCACCGGCCCGTCGATGTTCGAGGCCGTCCACGGCAGCGCCCCCGACATCGCGGGTCAGGGCATAGCGAACCCGGTCGCCCAGATCCTCGCGGGCGCGATGCTGCTCGATCATCTCGGCGAGTCGGCCGCGGCCGCCGCCATCGACGAAGCGGTGTGCGACGTGCTCGCCTCGGGCGAGGTCCGCACCCCTGACCTCGGCGGAACCGCCACCACCTCCGACCTCGGCCATGCCATCGCCAGCCGCGCGGCCGAACTGGCCCGCCGCCCCGCGAGCGTGGAACCCGGCTGACCCGCCCACGGTGCGACCCGGCTCGCCGCGGTCCGGTGGGGCGCTGCACCGATGCCATGGTCCCTGGAGACCTCGTCGGCGGTAGCCGTCGCCGCCGCGCCCATCGGCGAGCGAGTCCGCATCGCCGATCCGGGGTGCCGTTGAAGCGCCTGGACGGGGAGGCATACGCGAGGATTCCACCGCCGTGTGCTCGGCGCGGAGATCGCCGCGACCGCACGACAATCCGGCCGCGACGTCACGATGGCGAGGCCACACCGCGCGCCGATGCGGCTCAGCCGGGTGACCCGCTGCCGGAGGACATCAACCCGGCCGGTCACCGCGTCCGATGACCCGGCGGAGCCGACCTGGTCAGGTCGTGAGCCAGATGGCGTCGGCGGCGGGACGTCCCAGGTCGGTCGGCGACTCGGTGGCGCCGATGCGGATGGCGATGGTACCGGCGAAGTCGCGGCGTTCGACGACCGCGATGGTGGTGTCCAGGGCGATGCCGACGGAGGCGAAGTAGCGCAGCATGTCCGGGTCCGAGTCGGAGATCCGGGCGACGCGGCCGGATTCGCCCGCGGCGAAGTCGCTGAGCCTGCGGGCGGGCGGGGTGGGCACCGCGCCGTCCACCGAGGGGATCGGGTCGCCATGTGGATCGCGGTCGGGGTAGCCGAGTTTGGCGTCGATGCGCGCCATCAGCAGCTCGGAAACCGCGTGCTCGAGCACCTCGGCCTCGTCGTGCACCTCGTCCCAGCCGTAGCCGAGCTCGTTGACCAGGAATGTCTCGAGCAACCGGTGCCTGCGCACCATCGCGACGGCGGCGCGGCGTCCTTCCGGCGTCAGGGCGATCGCCCCGTAGCGGGCATGCTCGACCAGCCCTTGGTCGGCCAGCTTGCGCACCGCTTCGGAGACGGTCGAGGCGGACACGCCGATCCGCTCCGCGAGCAACTTGGTGGACACCTTCTCCTGCGACCACTCCTGGGCCGTCCAGATCACCTTCAGATAGTCCTGGGCGACCGACGAGAGCACCGGCGCGATCGTGGTGGTACCACCACGGGCTTCGCCTGGCGCAGAGGTGTCGGCCAGCTCGCGTCGCGTGGCGATATCTCGTTTACCGGGCACACACCCGAGCTTAGGCGGGGCGATGCCGATATACACATTCAGACATTCCGAGCGCCGGAATCCCCGCGGTCGGTGTACGCCGTGCCGTCGAATCTCCGGCCGGTCAGCAGCGCGGTCGCGGGCGGCCGCAGCGGCGCACCCATCAGGTCATAGAACGTCGCTATGGCCGATCCGGAGAACCGGTCGCCGGTCACGACCAGGTCGAAGGCGACGATCCCTTTGCCGACCGCGGCCGGGTCGGCTCGATCGACGACGAACTCCAGGAACGCGCCGGTGACGCGGTCTCCGTCGGAGCGCCACGTGCCCATGCCGTTGCTGTCGCTGGTGGCGCGGTTGCCGTAGTCGGGATTGGACTGCAACATCGTCCCGCCGGGATGGAACTGCATCACGTGGTAGGCGAACGGAGCCCCGTCGGCGATCACCTCCCAGGTACCCAGGACGGGATGCTGATCACTCAGGTCGGGCCTCCTCGCAGAGCGCGGCCAGCAGCGCGACGCCGCGGTCGATATCGTCTCGCGGCACGTTCGCGAAGCTCAGCCGCATCGTGTTGCGGTGGTCGGCGTCGTCGGCGTAGAAGACGCTCCCCGGCAGGAACGCGACACCTTCCCGCAGCGCCTCGCCCAGCAGCGCCTCCGCGTCGAACCCCTGCGGGCCCTCCAGCCACAGAAACATCCCTCCCTCGGGCACGGCCCACTGGAAGCCGGACGGGAAGTACCGCTCCACGGCGTCGGCCAGGGTGTCCAATTTGGCCGAGTAGACCTCGACGACGTGAGCGAGGTGCGCCGCTCCCGCCGCGCTGCCCAGGAACTCGGCGGCAATCGCCTGGCAGTACGTCGACGTCTGCATATCGATGCCCTGCTTCAGGGCGAGCACATTGCGCAGGAGATCCGGCGGCATGACGGTGATGCCGACACGGAGTGCCGGGGCAAGCGTTTTCGACAGCGAGGTTATGTAGATCGAATTGTCCGGTGCGAAGGACGCGATCGCAGGCGGTGCCACGCCGCGGTAGCGCAGATCGGTGTAGACGTCGTCCTCGACCACCAGGGTGTCCTGCCGGACGACGATCCGGGCGATCTGTTCGCGCCGTGAGGTCGGCATCGTTCGCCCGGTCGGGTTCTGGAAAGTCGGCAACAGGTACACGAATGCCACGTCATATCGAGCCAGTGCTTCTTCCAGCGCTTCCGGCACGATTCCGGAATCGTCTGACGGCACCCCCACGACGGTGGCGCCGTGGCTACGGAATTCTTTGACCGCGGGCCCGTAGGTCGGGGTTTCCACCAGAACCACGTCATGGGGATCGAGCAGCGCCAGACACACGTTGTGCAATGCGCCGGATCCGCCCGTGGAGATATGGAGGCTGTCGTGTCCGCATCGAATATGACGGGCGCGCAGAAGGTTTCGTGATTCGTCCAGAAGCGGGCCGAATCCCTGGGTCATGCCGTACTGGAGGACTGTGCTCCCATACTTGCCGATGACGTCCCGGGACAGCGCCGAGACGAGTTCGCCGGGCAGCAGCGCCGGGTCCGGCGCCCCGACGGCGAAGGAGACGACGTCAGGGCGCCCTGCGAGGGCCGCGAAGATGTCGTCGATCGGCCCGCTGGCCACCGCAGCCGCGCCGCTGCTGCGCTTCACGAGCGCCATCTCACGAACCGGCCCGGTCGCGGCGCAGGCGGGCAACGACTTCCGGCACGCGGGCGTCGTATTCCGGCGTCAGCACCACGTCGTCGTTGAACAAAGGATCGGTGCGCATTTCCACCGCGACGAGGTCGTCGGCCTCCTCGAAGTTCACCGCCACGTGCACGACGCCGTCCGGGATGTAGATGAACTCGCCGGGGCCGTGAAAATGCGGCGTCAAGTCCGGGCCGATCAGCGTGACCGCTCTCCCGCGCAGGCAGACGACGACGATCTCGCTGTGCGCGTGGTAATGCGCTTTCGACACCGCTCCGGGAGCCATGGTGACCATGCCCGCCGAGATGCCGGTCGCGCCACAGGTTTCGGTGGTGATACAGGGGATGAGGCGTTGGCGTTGCGGTCCGATCGTCTCGGCCGAATCGGACGATGTGATCACACGCACCTGCTTGACTGCACTTTTCATGGCTACTCCGGGGGCACATCCGTCGCCGACGAAATCGGACGCTAGACCATTCCCGCCACTGGGGCGAGACGAGCTTCTCGAGCATGGAAAACCGGGGATGTACCGGCTCTTTCGCGAATCCGTCCGGAGCGTTTCGAGTGGGCGAAGTTTCCGATCGGAGATGTCGCGAACTGCGACGTTGTGGCGCAGCGGTCCACACCGTGCGGACGGGCGTGGTCACCGCTCGGCTATCCCCCCGATTCGGCCGGGCATCCCCGGAAGGCGGATCCGTCGCGATCCGCGTGCTCGCCGCGGTGGGGACGGTGCGAAGAGAGCGAGGCCCCTGTCTGGTGCCCGGACCCGGGATGGCTCGGCGGTTCCCGGCATCGGAACGTTGTGTGACGTCAGCACGCCCGAATACTGTTCGCTACCTGATGTGCGTAGGCTGCGCACTGTGCAGAGATGGCGTTCGCTCGACGAGGTGCCCGCGGACTGGGGGCGCTGTGTCCTCACGATCGGTGTGTTCGACGGTGTGCACCGCGGCCACGCGCAGCTGATCAGCCGGGCCGTGAAGTCCGCCGCCGCACGCGGCGTGCCCGCGGTGCTGATGACCTTCGACCCGCACCCGATGGAGGTGGTGCGCCCCGGCTCGCATCCGGCTCAGCTGACCACCCTGACCCGCCGCGCCGAACTGGCCGAGGAACTCGGCGTCGACGTGTTCTGCGTCATGCCGTTCACCCAGGAATTCATGAAGCTGACCCCCGCCCGGTACGTCCACGATCTGCTGGTCGAGCGCCTGCACGTGGTGGAGGTGGTGGTCGGGGACAACTTCACCTTCGGCAAGAAGGCCGCCGGGACGGTCGAGACCATGCGCGAGCTCGGTCACCGCTTCGGTTTCGAGGTCGACGCGGTGAAACTGCTCGGCGAGCACGCGGTGACCTTCTCCTCGACCTACATCCGCGCCTGCGTCGACGCGGGCGACATGGCGGCCGCGGCCGAGGCGCTGGGCCGCCCGCACCGGGTCGAGGGCGTCGTGGTGCACGGCGACGGCCGCGGCAAGCAGCTCGGCTTCCCGACCGCGAACGTCGCGCCGCCGATGCACGCCGCGATCCCCGCCGACGGCGTGTACGCGGGATGGTTCACCGTGCTCGGACCCGGCCCCACCATCGGCACCGTCACACCCGGCGAGCGGGCCATGGCCGCCATCTCGGTGGGCACCAACCCGACCTTCTCCGGCCGTGCCCGCACGGTCGAGGCCTACGTGCTCGACCGCGAGGCCGACCTCTACGGCCAGCACGTCGCGGTCGATTTCGTCGAGCACGTCCGCGGTCAGCGCAAGTTCGACTCGGTGGACGAGCTCATCGAGACCATGGGCCGTGACGTGGAGACCGCCCGCAAGATCCTCACCGCCGTCGACGACCGGTGAACCTCAGGACTTCATGAAGTCGAGCAGATCGTTGTTGAGCTCCTCGGCGTGCGTGACGTACAGGCCGTGCCCCGCGGTCGGGTACTCCTTGTACACGCAGTCCGGGATGAGCTTGGCGGTGCGCCTGCTGCTCGCGTCGATGGGGATGGACTGATCCGGCACACCGTGCACGACCAGCGCGGGAATCGGCAGGTTGCGCAGCGTCTCCCGGTGGTCGGCGGGGAAGGTCGACTCCCAGACCGCGATGGTTGCCCACGGCGAGGCGGACAGGCAGCGCCGGGTCTCGTGCTCGATCAGGGCGGGGGAGACGTCGTTGCCGAGATGGGTGGCGAAGTAACCCTGCGCGCGATCGGCGAACCATTTGGGCCGGTCGGTCCGCCATTGGGCCACCGAAGCCCGGCTCAGCTCCTCCGGCAGGCCCTCGGGGTTGTCCTCGGTCTGCCGCAGGAACGGCAGCGTGGTGGCCAGCAGCGCGACGCGCGCGACGCGCGCGCTGCCGTGCCTGGCCAGATAGCGGGCGGCCTCCGCACCGCCTGCCGAGTGGGCGACCAGGGTGAGGTCGCGCAGATCCAGTCGTTCGATCAGCTCGGCCACGTCGTCGGCGCGGGTGTCGAGGTCGTAGCCGGTGGACGGACGGTCGGAACGGCCGTGGCCGCGCCGGTCCAGCAGCACACAGCGATAGCCCTGCTCGACGAAGAACGGGACCTGGTACTCCCACATCTCCGCGTTGAGCGCCCACCCGGCCAGGAACACGATCGGCGCTCCGGTTCCGTAGTCCTCGTAGGCAAGGCGGGTGCCGTCGGTCGTCTCCAGGTAAGGCATTGTTTCCTCCTCGTATTCGGCGGTACCAGAAGAAGATTCGCAGCCCGAATGCGGCGAGTCGATTACTCGGGAGGTAATGCCGACGCTTCCCCGGCGTCCTCCGAGAACGGCGGCGCGATCCAACGGCGCGCAGGGTGGTCGGCCCCACGATTTCGGCGGGGACGCCGTGGTCCGGTAGGGTGGATCCTCGGGTTTGCTGCGGTCCGCGGCGGCGCCCGCACCGGGTGACCGGGTCTTCGAGCGCGGAACTGAGAAACAGGAGTGGATGCCCCATGGCACTGACCACCGAGCAGAAGTCGGCGATTCTCGCCGAGTACGGCCTGCACGAGAAGGACACCGGTTCGCCGGAGGCGCAGATCGCGCTGCTGTCCAAGCGGATCGCCGACATCACCGAGCACCTGAAGAAGCACAAGCACGACCACCACACCCGCCACGGCCTGATGGCGCTGATCGGTCGTCGCAAGCGGCTGTCGAAGTACCTGGCGGACAACGACATCAACCGCTACCGTGCGCTGATCGAGCGCCTCGGGCTGCGGCGGTAACTTTTTGCAGCGCCTGCGGCGCTGCATGTTCGCGGCCCCTTGATGGCTCGCGTCCGAGTGACCACCGCTGGCGACTCCGTCGCAAACGCGGCGGCCACTCGGACGCGAGCCGGGCCGCGAACAGGCAATGCTCGGTCTCGCTGACGCTCGAAAGCCGGAGCGGGACCGACGCGTCGCGGTGGGAGATAACCGCGCTACTCGATGTTCGCGCTACCTGTTGGCTGGGTGCCGGTAAGTCGCGTGGTCGTGCGGGTCTGAGCCGGGTTTTCGGATACGCTCCGGGCCTGATTCCTGCGGCGGTTCGAGGGTGCGAGTGATAGCTCCATCCGTGCCGTAGCCGAGGCGGTCGATAGCTCGGCGAACGGAGAGACGTACAATCTTTTCGTTGGCTACTTGTGTATCAGGGGCCGAATATGTCCCGTCGCACGACAACATTGCACAGCCGTATGCACCCGCCCGCGTGGCGTCGGTCTTCGGTAGTGGCCTTTCGGCTGCGTTTTCGCCGTCGGGCTTCGATCGATGACCGCCTCCGCGTCGCCGTCTCCAAGGGGATTCGGCCGGGTGTGCGCGTCGCAGCCAGGAGGGTTGCCGCGCGCCCGTGCCCGGTACGGCTGACGACAGCCGGATCGCGCTGCCCACGCGCTCGAGCCGGCGAAGACGAGAGGTTGAGAGAGAAGAATGACCGAAACAACTGAACGCAGGACCTCGGCCGTCGAGGTCGAGCCCGGCGTCTTCGAATCCGTCGCGCTGATCGACAACGGCGGCTACGGCACCCGCACCATCCGGTTCGAGACCGGGCGCCTGGCTCGCCAGGCCGCCGGTTCGGTCGTCGCCTACCTGGACGACGAGACCATGCTGCTGTCGGCCACCACCGCGGGCAAGCAGCCCAAGGAGCAGTTCGACTTCTTCCCGCTGACGGTCGACGTCGAGGAGCGGATGTACGCCGCGGGTCGCATCCCCGGATCGTTCTTCCGCCGCGAGGGCCGTCCCACCACCGACGCGATCCTGACCTGCCGCCTGATCGACCGTCCGCTGCGTCCGTCGTTCGTCGACGGCCTGCGCAACGAGATCCAGGTCGTGGTCACCGTGCTGAGCCTGGATCCGAAGGATCTCTACGACGTGGTGGCGATCAACGCCGCGTCCGCGTCCACCCAGCTCGCCGGCCTGCCGTTCTCCGGCCCGGTCGGCGGCGTGCGCGTCGCGCTGATCGAGGGGCAGTGGGTGGCGTTCCCGACCACCGAGCAGCTCGAGAACGCCGTGTTCGACATGGTCGTCGCGGGCCGCGTGGTCGAGTCCGGTGACGTCGCCATCATGATGGTCGAGGCCGAGGCCACCGAGAACGTCGTCGCGCTGGTCGAGGGCGGCGCGCAGGCCCCCACCGAGGCCGTCGTGGCCGAGGGGCTCGAGGCCGCCAAGCCGTTCATCGCCCGCCTCTGCCGCGCGCAGCAGGACCTGGCCGAACTGGCCGCCAAGCCCACCGAGGAGTTCCCGCTCTTCCCGCCGTACGGCCAGGACGTGTACGAGGCCGTCGAGGGCACCGCCAAGCGCGAGCTGGGCGAGGCGCTGAGCATCGCGGGCAAGCAGGAGCGCGAGGAGAAGATCGACGAGATCAAGCTCGCTGTGCTCGATCGCCTCGGCGACGACTTCGCCGGGCGCGAGAAGGAACTGGGCGCGGCGTTCCGCTCGGTCACCAAGAAGCTGGTGCGCCAGCGCATCCTGTCCGACGGCTTCCGCATCGACGGCCGCGGTCTCGCGGACATCCGCGCGCTGTCGGCCGAGGTGGCGGTCGTGCCGCGGGCGCACGGCTCGGCGCTGTTCGAGCGCGGCGAGACGCAGATCCTCGGCGTCACCACGCTCGACATGGTGAAGATGGCCCAGCAGGTCGACTCGCTCGGCCCGGAGACCAGCAAGCGCTACATGCACCACTACAACTTCCCGCCGTTCTCCACCGGCGAGACCGGCCGGGTCGGTTCGCCCAAGCGCCGCGAGATCGGCCACGGCGCGCTGGCCGAGCGGGCGCTGATCCCGGTGCTGCCCAGCCAGGAGGACTTCCCGTACGCCATCCGTCAGGTCTCCGAGGCGCTGGGCTCCAACGGCTCCACCTCGATGGGCTCGGTGTGCGCCTCCACCCTGTCGCTGCTGAACGCCGGTGTGCCGCTGAAGGCGCCGGTCGCAGGCATCGCCATGGGCCTGGTGTCCGACACCATCACCAACGACCAGGGCGAGGAGGAGGTCCGCTACGTCGCGCTGACCGACATCCTCGGCGCCGAAGACGCCTTCGGCGACATGGACTTCAAGGTCGCGGGCACCCGCGAGTTCGTCACCGCGCTGCAGCTGGACACCAAGCTGGACGGCATCCCCTCGCAGGTGCTGGCCGGTGCGCTGAGCCAGGCGCACGACGCGCGCACCACCATCCTGGACGTGATGGCCGAGGCCATCGCCACCCCGGACGAGATGAGCCCGTACGCGCCGCGGGTCACCGCGATCAAGATCCCGGTCGACAAGATCGGCGAGGTGATCGGCCCCAAGGGCAAGGTGATCAACCAGATCACCGAGGACACCGGCGCCAACATCTCCATCGAGGACGACGGCACCGTGTTCGTCGGCGCGACCGACGGCCCGTCCGCGCAGGCCGCGATCGACGCGATCAACGCCATCGCCAACCCGCAGCTGCCCAAGGTCGGCGAGCGCTTCCTGGGCACGGTCGTCAAGACCACCGCCTTCGGCGCGTTCGTCTCGCTGCTGCCCGGCCGCGACGGCCTGGTGCACATCTCCAAGTTGGGTAACGGCAAGCGGGTGGCCAAGGTCGAAGACGTGGTGAACGTCGGTGACAAGCTGCGCGTGGAGATCGCCGACATCGACAACCGCGGCAAGATCTCGCTGGTGCCGGTCGACGAGACCGCCGAGGAGACCGGCGACGACGCGGCCGATGCGGGCTCGGCCGGGACCGAGTAGTACTTGTCTCTGTGACGAAGAAGAAGACGACAACCCCTCTGCTCAGCACCGGGCAGGGGGGTTCGTCACTCGAGCTGCGGATGGACACGGCCAGCGGAGTGCAGCGCACCGTGCTGCCCGGTGGATTGCGCGTGGTGACCGAGCACCTGCCCGGGGTGCGCTCGGCGTCCATCGGCGTCTGGGTGGGCGTCGGGTCGCGCGACGAGGGCCCGACCGTCGCCGGCGCCGCGCATTTCCTGGAGCACCTGCTGTTCAAGGCGACTCCGACGCGGTCGGCGCTCGACATCGCCGAGGCGATGGACGCGGTCGGCGGCGAGCTCAACGCGTTCACCGCCAAGGAGCAGACCTGCTACTACGCGCATGTCCTCGACGAGGACCTGCCGCTGGCCGTCGACATGGTCTCCGACGTGGTGCTCAATGGTCTGTGCCGGTCGGTGGACGTGGACGTGGAGCGTCAGGTCGTGCTTGAGGAGATCGCCATGCGCGACGACGACCCCGAGGACCTGGTCGGCGACTCGTTCCTGACCGCGCTGTTCGGCGACCATCCGATCGGGCGTCCGGTGATCGGCTCGGTCGAATCCATCGAGGGCATGCGGGCGGCCCAGCTGCGGTCGTTCCATGTGCGCCGCTACCGTCCCGACCGGATGGTGGTCGCGGTCGCGGGCAATGTGGAGCACGACCACACGGTGGAACTGGTGCATCGCGCCTTCGAGAACCGGCTCGATCCCGCGGCGACGCCCGCGCCGCGGCGGGAGGGGCGGTTCCGCCCGCAGGGCGCTCCGCAGCTGCACTGGAGTCGGCGAGACAGCGAACAGGCGCACCTGGCCTTCGGCGTGCGTGCCTTCGGGCGGCACGAAGGGGAGCGGCGCTGGCCGCTGTCGGTGCTCAACACGGTGGTCGGCGGCGGGCTGAGTTCGCGGCTGTTCCAACGCATTCGGGAAGAACGTGGGCTGGCCTACTCGGTGTACTCCAGCGTCGACACCTTCGCCGACACCGGTGCGTTCTCGGTGTACATCGGCTGCCAGCCGGAGAACCTCGGCAACGTGGCGGCATTGGCGCGCGGCGTGCTGGAAGAGGTGGCGGCGGACGGCATCACCGACGCCGAGTGCGCCCGCGCGAAGGGCTCGCTGCGCGGCGGTCTGGTGCTCGGCCTGGAGGACTCCGCCTCGCGCATGAACCGGCTCGGGCGCAGCGAACTCAGCTACGGCAACCACCGCAGCGTGTCCGAGACCCTGGCCCGCATCGACGCCGTCACCACCGACCAGGTGTCCGCCGTCGCGCGGACCCTGCTGGCGCGGCCGTTCGCGGCGTCGGTGGCCGGGCCGTACAAGCGCACCCGTGAGCTGCCCGCGGCGGTCCGGCGCCTGGTCCCGGACTGATCCGGCCGCGGGCCGGGAAACCCGCGGCTCGGCACAATCCTCTGGCGCGATACTGTGTCGGCCGCCCGCCGTCGTTCGCGTCGGGGAGGCGCTGAACTCGATTGCCCGGGTGTCGAATCCGGCGATTTCTGGCAAGGAGCCGAGATGAACCGAACGTATCGTGCCCTTCGCGTGCTGGGCGCGATCTCGCTGCCGATCCTCGTGCTGACCGGGTGCGGTGGGAAGGACGCGGACGCGGGCAAGTCCGGCGAGCCCACCGCGGCCGCGTTGCGCGAGAAGGCCACCGAGATGAACGCCGCGCTGGCAAGTCACGACTACGCGGCCGCTTACCAATTCCGTTCCGCCCGCTGCAAGCTCACGCTGAACCAGGACGACTACGTGGCGTCCATGGCGCAGCGCTACGACGGCAGGGACCTGAAATCCAAGCCGTCCGAGGTCAGCGTCACCACGTCGGGAGCGACGGGATCGGTCACGGTGAAGAACTTCGACGCTCGCGCGGGCGAGGACGACGCGAAGCCGAACACCTGGACCTTCATCGACGGGCAGTGGCGCTTCGACAACTGCTGAACGCGTCCGGCGGTCACTCGGTGTGGGAGCGATTGGCGGCGTCGACGATCGCCGGGATCACGCCCGGCAGTGCGGATTCCAGGTCGTCGACGCGGAGGCGCTGGCAGGTATGGCCGTCCACGATCAGGCGCTCGGTGACGCCCGCTTCGCGCAGGATCTTGAAGTGATGGGTGGCGGTGGACTTGTTGATCGCTTCATAGAGCGCGCCGCAGCGGACCGCCGTACCCGCGTTGCTGAGCCGGCGCACCATCTCCAGGCGCACCGGATCCTGCAGCGCGCCGAGCACGGTGGACAGCCCGGCCACCGGAGGCAGCTCCGGCGCCCCGTCCTTGGCGTCGGCCATGATCTGGCTCACTCTCAGGTTTGATGATTGTCGTACCGGATGTATCGTCGACTGCGGTTCGATCACTATCAAACTTACCTGATCGGAGATCTGATGGCAGCGACGATAGCGGTGGCCGCCGACGAGCGGACCGCACAACGCTGGGCCTACGCCTTGATTCTCGCGGCCAGTGGCGTCGCACTCGGGGTGTCCGGCGTGCCCGCACCGCTCTACGGCATCTACGAAAGCCAGTGGCACCTCTCGCCGCTCACCACCACCATCGTGTTCGCCGTCTACGCCGTAGCCGCGCTGGCGGCGGTGCTGGTGTCCGGCCGCATCTCCGACGTGGTCGGCCGGAAACCGGTGCTGCTCGGCGCCTTCGGCACGATGGTCGTCGGACTGATGGTGTTCGTGCTCGCCGACAGCGTGCCCATGCTGCTACTGGCGCGGGCGCTGCACGGGATCGCGGTCGGATCGACCGTGGTGGCGGGTGCTGCCGCCCTGCTGGATCTGCGTCCACACCGGGGAGCGCGGTCCGGGCAGCTCAGCGGCGTCGCGTTCAATGTCGGGATGGCGGTGGCGATCCTGGGCTCGGCCTTGCTGGCGCAGTACGCCCCGCACCCGCTGCGCACGCCCTACGTCGTGATCACCGTCGTCTGCCTGGCCATCGGCGCCGGGGTGCTCGCACTGCGGGAACCGCATTCCGCGCGGGTGGCCGGACGCATCCGGATCGCGAAACCCGCTGTTCCGCAGGAGATCCGCGCCGACTTCTGGTTTTCCGCGATCGGCGTGATGGCGGCCTGGTCGGTGCTCGGCGTGCTGCTGTCGCTGTACCCGTCGCTGGCCGCGCAGCAGACCGGCATCCACAATCTCGTCTTCGGTGGCACGGTGGTCGCTTCGACCGCGCTCTCCGGTGCGACCGCGCAGCTGTTCGCGACCGGTATACCGGCTCGGTGGGCCGCGATCCTCGGCGACACCGGCATGGCGCTGTCGCTGCTGTCGACCGTGCCCGCGCTGGCCACGCACAGCTGGGTCGCGGTCCTGGTCGCGGGCGTCGCGCTCGGAGCGACCTTCGGACTCGGCTTCGGCGGTTCGCTGCGTCATCTGTCGGACGTTGTGCCGCAACACAAGCGGGGCGAGACCATGTCGGCGTACTACCTGCTGGCCTACTCGGCCATGGCCATGCCCACCATCCTGGCCGGCTGGGCTGCCACCACATGGGGCCTGAGCACCGTGTTCCCGTGGTTCGTCGGTGTGGTCGCGGTGGCTTGCCTGATCGCGGCCGGGCTGGGCCTGCGCCGCGATCGGGCGGCGGCCGAGCAGCAGGCATGAGCGGCGATTGGCTTTCGCGGCCGAGTGTCGGCTAATGTTCTGTGTCGCATCGCGGACAACGTGATGCGAGTGCGGATGTAGCGCAGCTGGTAGCGCATCACCTTGCCAAGGTGAGGGTCGCGGGTTCGAATCCCGTCATCCGCTCCACGAAAAGACGCGCATATCGCCCGTTCGTGTCGCTGCGAACAAGTGGCAACCCCGCCCCGTATCGTCGCCCTTACGAGAAATGCTCTTGCTCGTCCCCGGTCTGGTACGGCACTGAAAGCCGCGCTGGAGGCGGAGCGTAAGCGGCCCAGACCACGAGTGGATCGTCGAACAGCCACCACACTGGTAAGGAGAGCGATGTTCACCCATAACAAAGAGCTCCAGTTCGAGGTACGCGTGGACCGGCCCGATCCGCGGTTCGCCACATTGCTGCAAGAACAGTTCGGCGGCGCCAACGGTGAACTGAAAGCCGCGATGCAGTACTTCAGTCAGGCGTTTCTGCTGCGCCGCGCGCATCCCAAGATCTACGACCTGTTCATGGACATCGCGACCGAGGAATTCAGTCACCTGGAGATCGTCGGCTCCATGATCACCATGCTGCTCGACGGGCTCAACGAGGATCTGAAGCAGGCCAACGAGCGGTGCGACTGGATGCCGGTCGTGGCGAGCTCCGGCGGACGCGAACAGGCCATCCACCAGGTCGCGGTGAACCCGGTGTACTTCGCGCTGACCGGCGGCGGCCCCGACGTGAGCAATTCCGCGGGTGTGCCGTGGTCGGGCGCCTACGTCAACGCCAACGGTGAGCCCTCGGTGGATCTGCGCAGCAACCTCGCCGCGGAATCGCGCGCCAAGATCGTCTACGAGTACCTCAAGCAGTTCACCGACGACCCGGGTGTGCAAGACACGCTGTCGTTCTTGATGACCCGGGAAGTGGCGCACTTCCAGCAGTTCACGGCCGCCCTCAACGAACTGCCGGTCAACTTCCCCCCTGGTGTGCTGCCCGGCGACGACCGGTTCCAGAACGTCGCGTTCAACATGTCCAACGGCGCCGCGAGCGCCCGGGGGCCCTGGAACGAAGGGCAAGGCCCCTGGCCCGCGGGCACGGAATGGCGCTACATCGACAACCCCGTCGCCGAATGGCTCCCCTCCGATGCGCACGTCAACCATGGCGCCGAAACCAACCCGCAGGGCGAACCCGCGGTGCGCGGCACCAAGCCGTTCACCCACGAATCGCACGTACCCGACTGAGACGGTCTCCGACGTCGACCCCAGGCGACGGCGCGGCCCACGGTCGCGCCGTCGTCGGGGTTGTGTAGCGGGACCGGCGCGCTCGGACGGCGGAAACCGTTATTGCCCGTGGTGCTGCGGCGAAGCATCCGGGAGTCAGGCGGCTGCGGGTCGTGGCCCGCAGTTTGCCGGTCGTCACCGAACACGCCGTGCGGCCTCGACAAATCGCAAGTGCGAATGTCCCGGGGACGGCCGCGTGCGAGCCATATTCTGCCAATGTGACCCCCGAACCGGCATCCCCGCCGCGAGCATTGCGGCGACGCGTGGTGCTGTTGGCCGCTGGTGCGGTGCTGGCGGCGGGGGGTGCCGCCACCCGGCCGTTCAGCTGGTCGGCCACCGCATTGCTGGTTGTGCTGCTGGTCGTGGCTTCGGCATTGGCCTGGCGGGCGCGGCCCGTGCGGACTCCACCGACCGCCCGGCTGCGGCGCGGTGCGGCCCTGTGGTCGGCGCTGCTGGTCGCCGCGGTGCTCTGGGAGGGTTACGCCTTTGCGCGGCAACCGGATCTGATGCGGCCGAGTGAAGAACATCCGACCTTGTCGACGCTGCTGGATCCGGCACTCGAGCAGTTGCCGCTGCGGTTCGCCGGATGGGTGGTGTGGCTGGGTGTCGGCTGGTGGCTGGTGTCGCGATGAGTGATCGGGCGATCGTCGTCGTCGGGTTCGTGCTGCTGCTGGCGGCCACGCTGGGCGCGGTCGTCCTGACGCATGTTCGCCGGGATCTGATCGCGCCCGTCGGTGAAACCATCGCGTACCTCAGCCGCACTCGGGTGGCGCGGATCGCCGCCGTTCTCGTGTGGGCCTGGCTCGGCTGGCATTTTCTGGCGCGCTAGGGGTTCAGGGCGCGGCGCCAAGGCGACGGAACCGGAGGCCGCCGCGCACTGTTTTCAGCGTGATCGGTCAGGAAAATCCGTTGTTCGAGCCTCGCTCGGACCGTAACGTCCCTTCGGTTTGTCCACCGATCAACCGAAGGAGAGCCGTCATGGAACCCGTTACCGAACGCGACATCCGGTCGTCGTTCGTCAACTGTTCGAAAGGGGATGCCAAGCGACTGCCCGTGCCCAGGGACCTGGACGAGCGGCCGTGGGACGATCTGGATTTTCTCGGCTGGAGCGACCCCTCCCTACCCGGTCGGGGCTATCTGGTCGTCCCGCAGGACGACCGCCTGGTCGGGGTCGCACTGCGCTATGCCACCGGCGGCAACGGCCGGGCGCAGATGTGCACGATCTGCCTGACCGGCCACATCGGCGGCGGCGTCTCCCTGATGACCGCGCACAAGGCGGGCGAATCCGGGCGCCGGGGTAACTCGGTGGGCACCTACATGTGCACCGACCTCGCCTGCTCGCTGTACGCGCGCAACAAGAAGCGGCCCGCGCTCGGGAGCCGCTATCGAGAAGATCTCACGCTGGAGCAGAAGGTCGAGCGGGTGCGCGACAACATGACCGCGTTCCTCGCCAAGCTCTACGCCTGATCGTTTTCCGACACCTGACCACCCGCAGCCGACGAGCTGCCCGCCGAACGGAGGTAGATGCCATGTGCCGACACTCGAGGACCACCGGTCGCGCCGCCCCCGGTGCAGCGACGCCGCGACTCGGTGCGGTGCCGGATTCCTCGCCGGTCGAGTCGGCCCGGATCGCCCGGACCGTCCCATCCGGCGAGGAATCCGCACTGTCAGAGACGTCGTGTCCAGTTCATTGCGCCGGATCCTGACGCGCGGGTTCCCAGATCTCGCGCAAGCTCGGTGCACCGGGAACCAGATCGGGCAGGTCGGGAACGGACCCGGCTTCGGCGGCGATCGGAACGATGATCCGCGCGTGCTGTTCGCGGGCCAGGCGCGCCGCCTCCCGCCCCGCCTCGGTGACCGAGCGGCCCAGTTGTTCGGGTGTGCCGCGCAAGGCGGCCGGAGTGAACCGGACATCGGTGAGAACGCCACCGGCGTCCACGGTCACTTCCACCAGGCCATCGGCGGAGGCAGCCGTGCATCGCACCGCCGACAGCTTCTCGTGGAGGTCCGTCAGGTGGGTGCGCTGCTCGACGAGCGCGTCCAGAATGTGGTCGACCTGGTTGCGGATTCCGCTGTTGGCGGAGCGTAGCCCGTCGCGTTCCCGCCGATCCACCGGAACGTACCTCCTCGACTCCCATGCTCTCGGACCGTCCTCGACGGGAGGAAATTCCGAGACCGAAAGCCCTCATTGTGTCGGCACCGGTGTGGCTGCCGCGGCACAGTATTCCCAGTGCTCGGGGATGGTGGGGTGACGCGCGCGGTCAGCCGACCGGCGCTTCGGTTTCCTGCACGGTCAGCCAGCGCACGCCGTCCGGGTCATCGATGACCAGCACCGCGGTAACCCAGCGCCGCGTCACGCCTTCGGCCGCCCGGTGCGTCTCCAGGAAACGAACCACCGCCACGCTCTCCGACCGCAGGAGTTCCTCGACGTCGGATACCTCGATCCGCAGCCCCGGCACCCCGTTTCCGGCCGCGCGTAATCCGGCGATCAGCTCGCTCCGGCCCAGCACTTCACCGCCGGTCGTCACCATGGAGAACCGCTCGTGCTGCGCCGCCGCGAACCGCTCGAACACCTCGACCGGCGCCTGCGACCCCAGCCACGTCGCGAGGTCGGCATGCAACCGCTCGACCACCCCGACCAGATCGACACCCATGCGCGGCATCGTATCCAGCGGAATCAAAAACCGCCGTACGGGACGGTGATCAACTCCAGGTAATGACCACTGGGGTCGAGGAAGTACACGCCGCGCCCGCCGTCGTTGTGATTGATCTCGCCGGGACGCTGCTGGCGTGGATCGGCCCAATGATCCAGCCGATAGCGCTGGATCTTGGCGTAGGCCGCGTCGAACTCGGCCTCGGAGATCAGGAACGCGTAATGCTGGGGCTGAATTTCGCCGATACCGGGCGGCACGTTCGCGAAATCGAAGGTGACGCCGTTGGCGACAGAGACCGGAATGAACGGCCCCCACGGTGTTCCTACTTCCAGGCCCAGGATGTCGGCCCAGAATTCGGCGGACTCGCGGTTGTCGTGGCAACCGACAATGGTGTGGTTGAACTGTACGGACAGTGGAATTGCTCCTCTGAGTCGTGACGATCCCGACCCCGGGCTCGGTACAAGGCGGCCAACGGGAGCACCGTCACGATCGGCGAAGATAGCACCGACTCGTGGAAGCCGCCAGTGTCGGCACAGCGCTGCGAACTAGACTCGGCCGAATGAGGATTCGTGGCGCGGTACTGGAGCGGATCGCGGCGCCTGCGCCGTTCGCCGAATCGACACCGATCACGGTGTGCGATCTGGACCTGCGCGAACCGGGCCCAGGGGAGCTGCTGGTCCGGATCGAGGCCGCGGGGCTGTGCCATTCCGACCTGTCTGTGGTGGACGGCAACCGCGTGCGGCCGGTACCGATGCTGCTCGGACACGAGGCCGCGGGACGGGTCGAGTCGGTCGGCCCCGGCGACAGTGATATCGCGGCCGGGCAGCGTGTCGTGATGACGTTCTTGCCCCGCTGCGGCGAATGCGCGGGCTGCGCGACCGAGGGACGCACCCCTTGCGTGCCGGGCAGCATCGCCAACAACGCGGGTGAACTGCTCGGCGGGGGAAGGCGGTTGCTCCGCGACGGCGCCGAAGTGCACCACCATCTGGGCGTGTCCGCCTTCGCCACGCACGCGGTGGTGGATCGCAGGTCGGTGGTCCCGGTCGACGACGACGTGCCCCCCGAAGTCGCGGCCGTGCTGGGCTGCGCGGTGCTGACCGGTGGTGGCGCCCTGCTGAATTCGGCGAAGCCGGGCATCGGCGACCGGATCATGGTCGTCGGTCTCGGCGGTGTCGGCATGGCGGCGGTCCTGGTCGCGGTGTCGCTGGCCGCGGAGGGCCACGAAGTCATCGCGGTGGACACCGTGCCCGCCAAGCTCGCTCTCGCACGGGAATTGGGAGCGCACGCGGTGTACACCCCGGCCGAGGTCGCCGAGCTCGGCGTGCAGGCCGAAGTGGTGGTCGAAGCCGCGGGCAATATTCGCGCCTTCGAGACCGCGGTCGCCGCGACCGCGCCCGGCGGCACCACGGTCACCGTCGGACTCCCGGCTCCCGATGCCCGTGCGAGCATTTCGCCGCTGGCGCTGGTCGCGCAGGGGCGTTCGATCGTCGGCAGTTACCTCGGTTCCGCCGTGCCTTCCCGCGACATTCCCGAATATGTCCGCATGTGGCGGTCGGGACGTCTGCCGGTGGAGCGGCTGGTCTCCGCGCGGGTGGGTCTCGACGACATCAACCGCGCCATGGACGAACTCGCCGCTGGCCACGCCCTGCGTCAGGTGATCGTCTTCGACTGAGGCGACGCGTCCGGCCCGGTGTCTCCGTTCACTCGGCGGATCGGTCCATCGCGTCGACGAATCGTTCGAGCAGCCGGGCGAAGTCGGCGCGCTCGGTGGGGGTCCAGTCCGCCATGGCGGCGGCCATGGCCGCACGACGCCCCGCCTTGGCGGTGGCGACGGCGTCGCGTCCGGCGGGGGTCAGGCGCAGGACCGCGCGCCGTCCGTCGCGCTGATCGGCGACCCGTTCCAGCAGCCCGGACGAGACCGCCTGGGCGACCAGGCGACTCGCGCGGGGTTGATCGACACCGAGAGCCGGAGCGAGCGCGCCGACCGTGTCGGCGGCGCCATCGGCAACGGCATCGAGCACGCGGGACACGGCGACCGGAATCGCGCCGTCGCTGAGCGCTCCGCGCGTCTGCCTGCGCCGGATCCGGACCATGGCCGCCTCCACGGCGATGGTGGTCGCGTCGTGCTCGTCCATGCACTCAGCCTGCCATGCCCGATCAATACATGTAATAATACATGCAGTTGTACATTTATATACAAAGGAGCTGTGATGGCTATCCAGCGTGGAATCGGGTACTGGCTCGTGGAACTCGACCGGTTGATCAACCAGCGTTTCGACGAGGATCTCGCCGCGGGCGAACTCAGCCGCAGACGCTGGCAGGTACTGCACTCACTCGCCGACGGGCCACAGCGCGCCGACGACATCCGCGACGCGCTCGACACCTTCTGGACCGACGACGCCGAATGGCCCACCGAACTGGCCGACCTCCTCGACAACCGGCTGGTCTCCGAGGACGCGGGCGTGCTCTCGCTGACCGAGGCGGGACGAGCGACACACGACCAGGCCTGGGTCCGGATCAGCGAGCGCAGGCGGCAGATGGCCGACGGGATCACCGACGAGCAGTTCGCCGAAACCATGCGGATGCTGCGACGAATGGCGGCGAACCTGGCTGGCGCGCCGACTGCGGAGATCGGCGGCCGGGCGTAGGCGCGCTCGATCCGCGGCTGCCTCGCCGCGGCGGCTGTCTCGGGTTCGTTCGGCGCGGTGCGGGGGCTGCGGGCGGATCTCGTTCGGCGGCGCACACTAGGCTGACACCGACCGAAGCGGAACGAGGAGGTGCGGTGACCATTCGGGTCGGAGTGCTCGGGGCGCGTGGCAAAGTCGGGCAGGCGATCTGCGCGGCGGTGACGGCGGCGGATGACCTGGAATTGGTCGCGGAAGTCGACAAGGGCGATTCGCTCGACCTGTTCACCGCGGCCCGGACGCAGGTGGTCGTCGACTTCACTCATCCCGACGTCGTGATGGGCAACCTGAAGTTCCTGGTGGAGCACGGTATTCACGCGGTGGTCGGCACCACGGGATTCGACGAGTCCCGCCTGGCCGAGGTGCGCGGCTGGCTGGCCGGACATCCGGACGTCGGCGTGCTGATCGCACCGAACTTCGCCATCGGCGCGGTGCTGTCCATGCGTTTCGCCGAGCAGGCCGCCCGGTTCTTCGACTCGGTCGAAGTCATCGAGCTGCACCACCCGAACAAGGCGGACGCGCCCTCCGGCACCGCTTACCGCACCGCCGGACTGATCGCCGCGGCCAGGGACAAGGCGGGTCGGGGCGGCAGTCCCGACGCGACGACCACCGAGCTCGAGGGCGCGCGCGGCGCCGACGTGGACGGGGTGCGGGTGCACTCGGTGCGTCTGGCGGGGCTCGTCGCCCACCAGGAGGTGCTGTTCGGCACCCAGGGCGAGACCCTCACCATCCGGCACGACTCGATCGACCGCTCGTCCTTCGCGCCCGGTGTGCTGCTCGGCGTACGGGAAATCGCGAACCGTCCCGGCCTGACCGTCGGGCTCGATCCGTTCCTGGACCTGTGAACGAGCGTCGGCGAGTGATCCGAGGACACCGGGCGCGGTTGCGCGCGGCGGAACCGAGACCCGGCCGGGAGCGGTCGTGAGCAGCGCGGAACCGGTCGAGCCGAAGGGCGGCGCGGAGGTCGTCAAGGTCGTCGCGTTGATCGCGGCGCTCGTGCTGGTGCTCGGGTTTTACTTCCTGCTGCTCGGCCGGATCGCGTTCAGCCTGATCGGTTCCGGTGACGTGGCGGCGATCGTCATCGGTGTCGGCGTGCTGATCCTGCCGCTGCTCGGCGTCTGGATCGTCGCGGCCACCGTGCGCGCGGCGCTGGCGCATCAGCATCTGGCCCGGCGTATCCACGACGAAGGTCTCGAGCTGGACACCGAACAGCTGCCGCGCCTTCCGTCCGGCCGCATCGAGCGTGCGGCCGCCGACGAACTGTTCGCGAAGGTCAAGGCCGAATGGGAAGCCGATCCGGACAACTGGCGGATCTCCTACCGACTGGCGCGGGCCTACGACTACGCGGGTGACCGGACCCGAGCCCGCGAGACCATGCGCCGCGCGGTCGCGCTGGAACGGCACGAGCGCGACAACACCTGAGCACCGCGGCGGCCGATACGATCGCAGGGTGGCCCGGTTGCTGATCATCCATCACACGCCGTCCCCGCACATGCAGGCGATGTTCGAGGCCGTCGTCTCCGGGGCCGCCGACCCCGAGATCGAAGGCGTGCAGGTCGTACGCCGCGCCGCACTGGCCGTCACCGCGTCCGACGTGCTGGCCGCCGACGGGTACCTGCTCGGCAGCCCCGCCAATCTCGGATACATGAGCGGTGCGCTCAAGCACGCGTTCGACACGTTCTACTATCCGTGCCTCGATTCCACCAGGGGTCGCCCATACGGGCTGTACCTGCACGGGAACGAAGGCACCGAGGGCGCCGAGCGCGGCGTGGTCAGCGTGACCACCGGACTGGGCTGGGAGCAGGCAGCCCCCGTCGTGGTGGTGTCCGGTCCGCCCGCCAAGGAGGACCTGCAGCGGTGCTGGGAACTCGGCGCGACGCTGGCCGCTGGACTCATGGAGTGACAGCGTCCCCCGATTTCTGGTGTCTGACCATTCCGCACCAGGGACCGGCATACTGGCTTGGCTGTTGTTCCGGTGGGGTTGTGAGTGAGCTCGGATGGGAGAGTCAGGTGACGTGGGCCGAAGGGGGCGAGAACGCGCCGCGCCGGATCGGATTGGTGGAAGACCACGAATCGGTCGCGATCGGTCTCGCCGCGATGCTTGCGCCGGAAACCGACCTCGATCTGGTCCTGACCGCGGGTACCGTGCCGGAACTGCTCGCCGCCGCGGACGGCGCGGCGCCACTGGATCTGGTGGTGCTGGATCTGCGGTTGGCCGACGGCTCCTCGCCCGAGGACAACGTGCGCGCCCTGCGGGCCCGCGGCATCGAGGTCTTGGTCTTCACCGGGGCGGACAACGCCTTCCTGGTGCGCTCGGCCGCGCGTGCCGGTGTGCTCGGCGTCGTGCGTAAATCCGAGGACGTGCCGACCGTCGTCGCGGCGGTGCGCCGGGCCGCGTCCGGCGAACAGGTGGTCACCACCGATTGGGCGGCCGCCATCGACGGCGACCCGCAACTGTCCGACGTGGGTCTGAGCCCGCGGCAAGAGGAAGTGCTCACGTTGTACGCGTCCGGCGAGAAAGCCTCCCGGGTCGCGCGATTGACCGGTCTGTCCGAGCAGACGGTCAACGACTATCTCGGCCGGATCCGCCAGAAGTACGCCGACGCCGGTCGTCCGGCGCCGACCAAGACCGACCTGTACAAGCGGGCGGTGGAGGACGGATGGCTTCCGGTTCCCGAGCGGCATCCGCGCGGATGACCGCGTCCAGCATGCTGGACACCCCGTCGCACTCCCGCTCTCTCGCGCTCGGCCGGTTCCGCCCGAGCTGTTGGCGCCGCGGTGTCGTCGCGCTGTCGGGCGAGAAGACCTCCGAGGGCGCCGCCGACCGCATCCTGCGCAGGCTGGGGCTTGCCATCGGCATCGCCGGGGTGATCGCCGCGGTGGTCGAGCTACCGGAGATCGCCGACCAGAGCCGGTTCGTGTCGGTCGGCTGGACGGTCGTCGAGGTGGTGCTGGCCTTCGGGTGGTTCCCGGTGCTCGCGGTCGTCTCGATCGCCCTGGGTCCGCGCGTCATCCAGCTGGTCGCCGGCGCGGCGGCGGTGAGTTTCCTCGCCGCCATGGCCGTGGTGCCGTTCGCGTACGCCGAACCGGCCGCCGAGGGGGCCGCCTCGGTGTGGCTGTACCGCGTCCTGGCGTTGGGCGTCCTCGCGGCCGTGCTCGCGTGGCGTCCGCCGTTCGCCGTGGCGTACCTGATGGTCGGCGCCGCGTTCAGTGCGCTGGCGAACCTGGCCGTGCTGCACGAGACCACCGCGTTGGCGCTGCTCGGCGATTTCGCCAGGGCGGCAGGGCTCAGCGCGTTGTTCCTGTGGTGTGTGATCTACGCCAGGGCCGCGGCCGACCGGGTGGATCGGGAGTCGGCGATCGAGAGCAGCCGGGCGGCGGCGGTCGCGGGGGCGGCGGCCAGGGAACGGGAACGCGCGCGATTCGCCGCGCTGATCCACGACGCGGTGCTGTCCACCCTGCTGGACGCCTCGCGTGCCGGGACCGAATCGCCGGTGCTGCGCCGCCAGGCCGAGCGAACCCTGGAACAACTCGACGAATGCCGGGTGGGAGACACCGAACCCGATCGGCTGGACGCGCAATCCGCGATCGGATTCCTGCGCTCGGCCGTGCACGAGGTGAACCCGGGCATCCGGTTCACGGCACGGCGCTGGACCGGATTCGACGATCTGCACCTGCCGGTCGAAGCCGCCAGCACGATCGCCGCCGCGCTCGCCGAGGCCGCGCGCAACAGTCTGCGCCACGCCACCGTCGCGGGGCGCGAGGTCGTGCGGACCGTCACCGTGACGATCAGCGCGGGCGGTATCCGCGTGGTGTTCCGCGACGACGGTGCGGGATTCGATCTGAGCGAGGTGCCCGTCGATCGGCTCGGCATCTCGGTGAGCATCCTGGGCCGCATGCGACAGCTCGCGGGCGGCGCCGGGTTCGTGGAATCCCAGCCGGGCGAGGGTACGACCGTCACGCTGGTGTGGGGTGGCAATGGTTGAGCAGGACACGGCAATGGCTGAGCAGGACACCGAATTCGGGCTGCGGGATCTGCTCGGCCTGCGCGAGCGGGCGGCTTGGCTGTTCCTGGTCATCCTCGAGGCGACCATCGCGCTGTACATGGTCCGGAACTTCTCGGAAACGCCGCTGTCCGCCGCCGTCGCCGCGCTGATCGTGCTGGCGCTGGCCGGTGTGGTGGTCGTGGCGTCGCCGGTCGACCCGCTGCCGTGGCCCGCGACCGTGTTCGTCGCCGCCGCCGGACCGGTGGCCACGATCCTGACCTCGTTCGACGTCGAACACGGCTGGTCGAAGCAGGTGTGGACGGCGTTCGCCGCGTCGTACGTGCTCGCCGTGCTGGTGCTGCGCGGACGGCTGGCCGCGGCGTGGCTCGGCGTCCTCGGCATCGGCGTGGTGATCGCGGTGGTGGGTGTGGTGGCCGGGCTGCGGGTCGGCGTGGTCGTCGGTTCCATCGTGCCGGTCGCCACGGTCGCGGGAGTGTCGCTGTTCGCGGCGATCATGCGCCCCACACAGCGCTCGCTGCGCCTGCTGCGGGAGGAGGCGACCATGCGCGCCGCGGCCGAGGCCGCCATGGCCGCGGAGAACGGGGAACGCAACCGGCAGATCGCCCGTCTCGACGCGGTGGCGCGTCCGATCCTGGAACGCATCGCCGACGGCGACGAACTCACCGCCGCCGAGCGGGAACAGTGCCGCCTCCTGGAAGCCGAGTTGCGCGACGGTCTTCGAGCCCCGCATCTGGTCACCGACCAGCTCAGCAGCGCCGCCCGCGGAGCCCGCTCGCGTGGCGTCGAAGTGGTTCTGCTCGATGACGGCGGTTTCGCGGGCGTCCCGGCCCCGGTGCGCCAGCAGGTGATCGACGCGGCCACCCGCGAGCTGGACGCCGCGAACGAGGGCTCGGTGACGGTCCGCATCCTCCCGACCGGCCGCCGCATTCTGGCGACCGTCCTGGCGACCGCGTCGGACCGAGACCGCCGCACCGAGATCGACGCGACCGGCGCGGTTACCGTGTCGACTTGAGGGTGTACTCGGCCTCCCGTGGGAGGAGCGGAATGCCGTGCGGGCAGCGTCCGACTGCGCTTGCTGACTCGAGCCGAGGGCCTGGCGACTCCTTGAACAAGCGGCGAACACTCAGGTTCTGCGCTTGTCACCCACGCAACCAGATGGCCCAGCTCCGACTTTCGAGCGAAGCGAGACCGGGCATTGTCCGTTCGCGGCCCGGCTCGCGTCCGAGTGGCCGCCGCGTCCGCGACGAAGTCGCCAGCGGCGGTCGCTCGGACGCGAGCCACAAGGGGGCCGCGAACACGCAGCGCCGCAGGCGCTGCAAATCCAACACTGTCGGTAGCCCATGGCATGGTTCCTTCCATGCGGAAGATGGGTGCGGCGGCTGCGCGTCGAACGGCGTTGGCGGCGCAGGGTTTCGGGGCGCGCAAGCCCGGACGGGCGACACGGCGATCGGTGCTCGGGGTACTGGACAGAACGCAGCTGCTGCAACTGGATTCGGTGTCGGCGGTGGTCCGGGCGCATTACGCGCCGGTGTTCAGCCGAATCGGTCCTTACGATCGCGCGCTGCTCGATCAGGCCGCGTGGAGCAATGGTGTGCGGCGGCCCCGCGCGCTGGTCGAGTACTGGGCGCACGAGGCCGCGCTGATCCCGGTGCAGGACTGGCCGCTGCTGCGCTGGCGGATGCGGCGGTATGAGCACGGGCGCTGGTCCGGCATGCGCAAGGTGGTGGAGCGCAATCCCACGTTGGGCAAGGACATCCTGGACGTGATCACCGAGGTGGGGGCGGCCACCGCCGGTGAAGTGGAGCGCCATCTCGAACTGGACAAGCCGCGGCCCAAGGGTTCCTGGTGGAATCTCAGCGACACCAAGATGATCTGCGAGCAGCTTTTCGCGGCGGGCGCGCTGTCTGTGGCCACCCGGGTCGGGTTCACCAGGCATTACGACCTCGCGGAGCGGGTGCTCCCGCCCGACGTGCTGGCGCGCGACGTCTCCGAGCAGGACGCGGTCCGCGAGCTGGTGCTGCGGGCGGCCACCGCGCACGGCATCGGCACCGAGGCCGATCTGCGCGACTACTACCGCCTGCAGCGCACCCAGACCGAGCCGGCCATCGCCGATCTGGTGGACGGGGGCGAGTTGATCCCGGTGGAGGTGGCGGGCTGGGGGAAACCGGCCTATCTGCGGGCCGGGGCGCCCACACCGCGCCGCATCGAGGGCGCCGCACTGCTGTGCCCGTTCGATCCGCTGATCTTCTTCCGCGCGCGCACCGAGCGGATTTTCGACTTCCACTACCGCATCGAGATCTACACGCCGGAACACAAACGGGTGCACGGCTATTACGTCTTCCCGTTCCTGCTGGACGGCGAACTGGTCGGCCGCGTCGACCTGCGCGCCGAACGCGCCGCCGGACGGCTGCTGGTACCGGCCGCGTTCGCCGAACCAGGCCACGACACCCCGGCCACCGCCCACGCGCTCACCGGCGCGCTGCGGGAACTGGCCGACTGGCTCGAACTCGACGACGTGGTGATCGGGGACCGGGGCGATCTCGCCGCGCTGCTGTAGGGCGAGCGCCGGTGCGGGCGGGGCTCAGGTGTCGTCGCGCTTCGGGCCGTGGCCGCGCATCTGGTCGCGCAGCGCGCCGTGCACGGCGCTGGACAGCCAGGCGTTCAGCGACTGACCGCTCTGTGCCGCAGCCTCTTCCGCGCGCGCCTTCATCTGCTCGACGAGCCGGAGCGTGACCCTGCTGATGTCTCCGGTCATCTCCTCGAACGTGGGCGGATCGTCGGTCGTCGTGCTCTTGCGCACATCCACGGAGGCGTTCGTGCCGTCGACCGACACGTGCACCGTGCGGTCGCCGAGCGCCGCGCTGACCTCCGCGGCGAGCTCGGACAGCGCGGCGAGCAACGCCAACCGGGCCGAACCCTCGGTCGCCGCGGCCAGCGCCGCCGCCGTGGCCTGGGTCTTCTCGTCGCCGAGCGCCGCGGCGGCGATCAGGTTCTCGCGCAGCTGTCCGGTGTACTTGTTCAAATCCATGACATCAGTCTGATGTCAAAAATGACGCCAAGCAAGCGGTGGTATGACGCCATCGTGTAGTCGGTCGCGGGCGATCGCCCCGCTGTTGCGGCCCGATCGCCGACAAGGGTGTCGAGGGTCTGTCCCAGACCGGGTAGCCTTTTTGACCATGACGAACGGTGAATCGACGCCAACGGAGCTGCGTGCGTCCGGCACGGTAGGTGTCGCGATGGTGACCCCCTTCAGTGCCGACGGCAAGCTCGACGTCGATGCCGGGGTCGCGCTCGCGGCCCGCCTGGTCGACCGCGGCGTCGACCTGCTCGCGATCTCCGGAACCACCGGGGAGTCGCCGACCACCACCGAGTCGGAGAAGGCCGATCTGCTGCGTGCCGTCGTCGACGCGGTCGGCGACCGCGCCACCGTGATCGCGGGCGCGGGCACCTACGACACCGCGCACTCGATCGAACTCGCGCGCTGCGCGCAGCGCGCGGGTGCGCACGGTTTGCTCGTGGTGACGCCGTACTACTCCCGGCCCACCCAGGCGGGCCTGATCGCGCACTTCACCGCCGTCGCTGACGCTACCGACCTGCCGGTCACCCTGTACGACATCCCGGGCCGGTCGGTGGTGCCGATCGCCAGCGACACCATTCGCAAGCTCGCCGAGCACCCGCGCATCGTCGCGGTCAAAGATGCCAAGGGCGACCTGAACATGGGCGCCGAGCTCATCGCGAGCACCGGCCTGACCTTCTACTCCGGCGACGACGCGCTCAACCTGCCGTGGCTGTCGGTCGGCGCGGCCGGATTCATCAGCGTGATCGGGCATCTCGTGCCCGAACGGCTGCGTGCGTTGCTGGAGGCGTATACCGCCGGTGAGGTGGTGCGCGCCCGGGAGATCAATGCCACGCTGCTGCCGCTGCACGCCGCGATGGCCAGGCTGGGCGGCGTCGCGATGAGCAAGGGCGGGCTGCGCCTGCTCGGGGTCGAGGTGGGCGAGCCGCGGCTGCCACAGCTGATGCCCTCCGCCGAGGAATTGGCAGCGTTGGCTGCCGATCTGCGCACGGTTGGGGTGCTCTCATGAGTGACCCCCTAGCTCGTCGTCGCCGCCGCAGCGCATCCCGCCCCGCGGGGGCGCCCGCACCGTCCGCGCCGGTCGAGCCGACGCCGCCCGCACCGCCGCGTGCGGCCGAACCGCGTGCGGCCGCGCCCGTCGAGGTGGCGGTGGAGGCCGCACCGGTCGTGCCCGCCGAGGCGGCGAAGCCCGCGCAGGCCCGCCCGGAGCCCCGGGCCAAGGAGGCGCCGTCCCGGCGTCGTGGACGCGCCGCCTCCGGCGGACGGCGAGCCGAAGCGCCCGCACCGCAGCCGGTTCCGACCGCCACGCACGACCGTCTCGGCGCCCCGCCCGCCCTGCCCCAGAACGGCCTGCGGGTGTTCGCGCTCGGCGGCATCGGCGAGATCGGGCGCAACATGACCGTTTTCGAATACGGCGGCAAGCTGCTGATCGTCGACTGCGGCGTGCTGTTCCCGGAAGACCAGCAGCCCGGCGTCGACTTGATCCTGCCGGACTTCCGTCCCATCGAGCACCGGATGGACGACGTGGTCGCCGTCGTGCTCACCCACGGCCACGAGGACCACATCGGCGCGGTGCCGTTCCTGCTGCGGCTGCGGCCCGATATTCCGGTCGTCGGCTCGAAGTTCACGCTCGCGCTGGTCGCCGCGAAATGCCGGGAGCACCGGCAGCATCCGAAGCTGGTCGAGGTCAGCGAGGGACAGCACACCACGCACGGCCCGTTCGGCTGCGAGTACTTCGCGGTCAATCACTCCATTCCGGATGCGATCGCCGTCGCCATCCGCACGCCCGCGGGCGTCGCCCTGCACACCGGCGACATCAAACTCGACCAGCTGCCGCTGGACGGACGGCTCACCGACCTGGCCGGATTCTCCCGGCTCGGCGACGAGGGCGTCGACCTGTTCCTGGTGGACTCCACGAACGCGGAGGTCCCCGGGTTCGTCACGCCGGAACGCGAGATCGGCGGAGTGCTGGACACGGTCATCGGCAAGGCACGCAGCCGGGTGATCGTCGCGTCGTTCGCCAGTCACGTGCATCGCATCCAGCAGGTGGTCGACGTGGCGCAGAAGTACGGGCGGCGGGTGTGTTTCATCGGGCGCTCGATGGTGCGCAATATGCAGATCGCCCAAGACCTCGGCTATCTGACGGTGCCGGACGGCGTGGTCGTCGACCTCGACGTCGCCGCGACCCTGCCGGGCCACCGCCTGGTGCTGATCTCGACCGGGTCGCAGGGCGAGCCGTTGTCGGCGCTGTCGCGGATGGCGCGCGGCGAGCACCGGCAGATCAACATTCGCGCCGACGATCTGGTGGTGCTGGCGTCCTCGCTCATCCCCGGCAACGAGAACTCCGTGTTCGCCGTGGTGAACGGCCTGGCCCGGCTGGGCGCCACGGTGATCACCCAGCAGAACGCCAAGGTGCACGTCTCCGGGCACGCGTCCGCGGGTGAGTTGCTGTATCTGTACAACGCGGTGCGGCCGACCAACGCGATGCCGGTGCACGGCGAGTGGCGCCACCTGCGGGCGAACGCCGCCTTGGCGGTGGCGACCGGGGTGCCCGAGGACCGGGTGGTGCTCGCCGAGGACGGCGTGGTAGTCGATCTGGTCGACGGCATCGCATCGATCGTCGGACGGGTGCCGGTCGGGCACGTGTACGTCGACGGGCTGTCGGTGGGCGATGTCGGCGAGTCGACGCTGTCGGACCGGCTGGTGCTCGGCGAGGGCGGTTTCATCGCGATCACCGTCGCCATCGACGAGACCACCGGCAAGGCGGTCAGCACACCCGAACTCAGCGGGCGCGGCTTCTCCGACGATCCGACCGCATTGCTGGACGCGGCGGAACTGGTGGAGGCCGAGCTGCTGCGGCTGGCCGGCGAGGGCGTCACGGACACCCATCGGATCGCGCAGGGCGTGCGACGGGTGGTCGGGCGCTGGGTGGCCGACACGTATCGGCGTCGTCCGATGATCGTGCCGACGGTTATCGGCGTCTGATCTCCCGAACGCGAAAGCGCCGGACAGCTCGGCTGTCCGGCGCTTTTCGCTCATTCGTGCGCGGTCACTCCTGGCAGGCCGCGGATTCGATCTTCGCGCTCTTGACGATGTTGCAGGCGAAGGTGTGGTCGACCTTCCACTGGCCGCCCTCGGAGACGAACTGGATGAACGCGTCGTCCACCGGGGTGCCGTCGATGGTGACTTTGGCGTCGGCCTTGAGCTTGCCGTCCTTCGGGTCGCCCACATTGGTGACCTCGACGGTGACCTTCTGCTTCTTCGCGGCGTCGACGAGGTTGGCGACCAGGTAGGGGTCCTGCTCGGCGGCCTGGATCCAGCTGATCTTCTCCGCGTTCGGCACGTTGGGATCGAACGCCTTCTGCAGCCGCTCGTTCAGCTGCGCGACGGTGGGCTTGGCCAGTGCGGGCGAGGACGGCGTGGTCGGCGCGGAGCCGGCCTCCTTGTCGCCCTTGTCGGAGCCACCCTCCAATTCGCCCGCCGCATGGCTGGGGTGGGCGCTGGTGCTCGGGGACGAGGAGTCGTCGCCGGAGGCGCACGCGGTCAGGGAGCAGGCCACTGCGGTGAGGACGACAGCCACGGCGGTCCGGAAAGTGCGGTGCTTCACGATGTTTCCTTCGACTCGAATACCGGGCATCAGCCGTGGTTGGACGTGCAGTTCCAGTGCACGATGTAGGCGTCGGAATCGTTGTGCAGCAGGGCTTGCCCCTGCGCGCTGCGCCGGGACGACGCGTACCCCCAGCTCCAGGTGCCGCTGCCGCTGGAGTACGCCACGGCGCCGCAGCCGTTGCGGAACCAGACCACCGAGTTGCAGTCCGCGGCGCCGCAGGAGCTCACGGCGCGCCGCTGCGCGGAAGCCGAATCCGGGTAGTCGTAGGAGTACCCGATCAAGCCGGTGGAGGTGGACAGCGCGATGGCGCCGTAGTTGTTGGTGTAGGCGTGCGCCGCGGGCGCGCTGACGGCCAGCGCGGTACCCGCGGCCGCCAACGCGGCCACACCGGTAGCAAACTTCTTCACGGAGGATTTGCCCCTTCTTGTCATTAGGCCCACGACCCGATGGGCCGAGAGACAAGGTACAGAGCGGACTCTCGTTGCGCTAGCCGGGAGATTTCCCGGCATGGGGAGTAACAGACCCTGTGGTATGAAATCCCGGCCTCTCCTGGCAGCTGATCGTCGTCGCGTTGCTCGGTGTTTCCTGCCGGGCGGTGGCCGAGGCAGGCTGCTGGAACTCTCCGGGCACGCCCATAACTCGAGCGGCACTCGACGCAGGACCTGAACGCGGTCCTGTGGCATCGACTGGTACGGCCCGAATATCGGAGAGGCGGGACAGAACAGGCTAGCCTGAAGGTCATGGCAGGTAAGTCCCGCAGCACCACGACGACTCGGGCGCGGGCGGGATCGGCGCGGGGGAAGGCCACCACGGCGCGGTCTCGCGCGGCCACGCCCCGCTCAGCGGCGCCCCGCACCCCCGCGCCCCGCGGACGGGCCACGCGCACCCGGCGCCCGGCGCGCGGCGCCTCGAACACGGCGCCGCTCACGGTGATCGGCCGCGGTATCAGCAGCGGCTGGACGATGCTGGCCCGCGGCGTCGGCGCGACCACCCGCACGTTGAGCCGGGCCGGGGAGATCGAACACGGACATCGGCGCGACGGCGTCGCGCTGGCCCTGATCGCGGTGAGCGCCGTGATCGCCGCGGCGGTGTGGTTGTCGGCGGGCGGGCCGGTCGGGCACTGGGTCGAGGACGTCATCCGCGCGATCTCCGGATCCGCCTCGGCCGCATTGCCGTTCGTGGCCTCCGGGATCGCCGTGGTCCTGATGCGTACCGAACCGCGCCCGGAGATCCGTCCGCGGCTGGTGCTCGGCGGCCTGCTGATCGGCCTGCCCATGCTGGGTTTGTGGCACGTCGCGGCAGGCGCCCCCACCGATGCGCACGGACGTTCCCGCGCAGCGGGTTTCGTCGGCTTCGTGGTCGGCGGGCCGCTGACCAACGGGCTCACCGCCTGGCTGTCGATACCGATCCTGTTGCTGGCCATCGTCTTCGGCGTGCTGCTGGTGACGGGTACGACGGTGCGTGAGGTTCCCGACAAGCTGCGACAGTTCTTCGGCACCGAGCGCGAGGGCGACGAATACGACCGCGACTACCGGGACTACGATTCGGCCGACTACGACGCCGACGGCTTCCCGGTGCACCGCTCGAGCGCCAAACGGCGCGGTCGCACACCCGCCGAGAACTACCCGCCCGACGAGTTCGGCGACCCCGGCGCGGCTACCGAAGTACTCGGCGAACCGCCGCTGCGTGACGCCAAGTCGATCGCGGCCGAAGAGCCCCCGGCCAAGCCGAAGCCGAAGAAGCAGCGACCTGCGGCGGTCGAGGATCAAACCCCACCGCCGCCGAAGCAGCTGGAATTCGTCGCCGACCGCGAAGTCGAGGGCGATTACACGCTGCCGCCGCTGTCGCTGCTGACCGACGGCGATCCGCCAAAGAAGCGCAGCGCCGCGAACGAATCGATGATCGAGGCGATCACCGAGGTGCTGGTGCAGTTCAAGATCGACGCCGCGGTCACCGGTTTCGTGCGCGGTCCGACGGTCACCCGCTACGAGGTCGAACTCGGGCCGGGCGTGAAGGTCGAGAAGATCACCGCGCTGGCCCGCAACATCGCGTATGCCGTCGCGACGGAGAACGTCCGGCTGCTCGCGCCCATCCCGGGGAAGTCCGCCGTCGGCATCGAGGTGCCCAACGCCGACCGCGAACTGGTCCGGCTGGCCGACGTGCTCAAGGCGCCGTCCACCCGCAACGACCACCATCCGCTGGTGATCGGTCTCGGCAAGAACATCGAGGGCGAGTTCGTCTCGGCCAATCTGGCCAAGATGCCGCATCTGCTGGTCGCCGGGTCCACCGGTTCGGGTAAGTCCAGTTTCGTGAACTCGATGCTGGTGTCGCTGCTGCAACGGGCGACGCCGGACGAGGTGCGGATGATCCTGATCGACCCGAAAATGGTGGAACTGACGCCGTATGAGGGCATTCCGCACCTGATCACGCCCATCATCACGCAGCCGAAGAAGGCCGCCGCCGCGCTGGCCTGGCTGGTGGAGGAGATGGAGCAGCGGTATCAGGACATGCAGGCGAACAAGGTGCGCCACATCGACGACTTCAACAAGAAGGTCAAGTCGGGTGCGATCACCGCGCCGCTGGGCAGTGAACGGGTGTACCGGCCCTATCCGTACATCCTCGCCATCGTCGACGAGTTGGCCGACCTGATGATGACCGCCCCGCGCGACGTGGAAGACGCCATCGTCCGCATCACCCAGAAGGCCCGTGCGGCGGGCATCCATCTCGTGCTCGCCACGCAGCGTCCGTCGGTGGACGTGGTGACCGGTCTGATCAAGACCAACGTGCCTTCCCGGCTGGCGTTCGCGACCTCGTCGCTGACCGACTCGCGGGTGATCCTCGACCAGCCCGGCGCCGAGAAGCTGATCGGCATGGGTGACGGGTTATTCCTCCCGATGGGCGCGGGCAAGCCGACTCGTCTGCAGGGCGCCTTCATCAGCGACGAGGAGATCCACGCCGTCGTCGACTTCACCAAGAACCAGGCCGAGCCCGAGTATCAGGAGGGCGTGACCGCGGCCAAACCGGGCGAGAAGAAGGATGTCGACCCCGATATCGGCGACGACCTCGACGTCTTCCTGCAGGCGGTGGAACTCGTGGTCACCTCCCAATTCGGGTCCACCTCCATGCTGCAGCGCAAGCTGCGCGTCGGCTTCGCCAAGGCGGGGCGGCTGATGGACCTCATGGAGACCAGGGGCGTGGTCGGCCCGAGCGAAGGTTCCAAGGCGCGTGACGTGCTTGTGAAACCCGATGAGCTGGAAGGGTTGCTGTGGTCGATCCGCGGTGGCGGCGACGGCGGCGATCCCGCCGAACCGCAGGAGTGATTGTGATGGTTCCCTCGGCGAGATTCGAACTCGCATCTCCCGGAATCTAGATCCGGCGCCTCTACCTATTGGGCTACGAGGGATCGGGGCGGTGCGGAACCATGAAAAAGGGGCCACCCCTTGGCGATTCGCCGCGGGGTGGCCCCTTTCGTACGGGTCCTTGCGAAAGACACGTTCAGGGGCCGCTCCGCACGCTCATCCGCCCATCCAGGACGGACGACGCGGATAGCGCGACCTGGGCGCACGACTGCCGGGCACTGCTCGGCGACACCTGTCGCAGCGCCGTCCCGGTCATCGATTCGCCTCCTGTGATCTTCGTTGCTATTGAAACTAACACCCGATTCCGGTGTTGTGAACCGCTTTCCGCCGCCGCCCCGGCGGGGTGCGGTTCTTTCGCCGCTGATGGGTCCGGCTCACCGTGGTTCAGCGGTGCGGCCGGGCGCAGGTCACGGGCCACGGCTGGCAGGACAGTCGAGGTAGCGCATGTGGAATCATGGTTGGCAACTACCCCGCAACCTAGTTAAACGGACAAATCGGGCATTATGGACGTCATGACCTTCGCTTCCGATCGGCGCACCGCATGCAGGTAACCGCACTCGAATGGGTGATCACCATCGCGGTGATCCTCGGATTGTTCGTCTTCGACTTCTACGCGCACGTCCGCACCCCGCACGAGCCGACGTTCCGGGAATCCGGATTCTGGTCCGCGGTCTACATCGGGCTGGCCCTGGCCTTCGGCGGCGTGGTCGCCTGGCAATGGGGCTCGACCTACGCGGGGGAGTACTACGCGGGCTTCGTCACCGAGAAGGCGCTCTCGGTGGACAACCTGTTCGTCTTCCTGATCATCATGTCCACCTTCGCGGTGCCGCGGATCTATCAGCAGAAGGTGCTGCTGATCGGCATCGTGATCGCCTTGGTGATGCGCGGCGTGTTCATCGGCATCGGCGCGGCCGCGATCAGCGCGTTCAGCTGGGTGTTCTACCTGTTCGGGTTCTTCCTCGTCTACACCGCCGTGAACCTGATGCGCGAGAGCGGCCACGAGGTCGAAGTCGAGGAGAAGCGCGACAGCCGCATCGTCGCGCTGGCCAAGCGGGTCCTGCCCACCACCGACGAGTACGACGGCGACAAGCTGGTGACCAAGATCGACGGACGCCGCGCCGTCACGCCGCTGCTGCTGGCCCTGCTGGCCATCGGCTTCGCCGACCTGCTGTTCGCGCTGGACTCCATCCCGGCCATCTACGGACTGACCGAGCAGCCCTACCTGGTGTTCACCGCGAACGCGTTCGCGCTCATGGGCCTGCGGCAGCTGTACTTCCTGATCGGCGGACTGCTCGACCGGCTGGTGTACCTGTCCTACGGCTTGGCGGCCATCCTCGCGTTCATCGGCGTGAAGCTGGTGCTGCACGCACTGCACGAGAACACGTTGCCGTTCATCAACGGCGGCGAGCACGTCGCGGTCCCGGAGATCTCCACGCCGGTCTCCCTCGGCGTCATCCTGGTCATCCTGGTCGTCGCCACGATCGCGAGCCTGCTCCGGACGCGCGCCCGGGTCGAGCGCTAGCGGGTCAGGACGCGAAGGCGCCGAACACCGGCGCCCACTCGACCGCGCGGACGTCGTCGATCAGGCCCTCTCGGGCGAACGGATCCTGCGTGAGCAGGTCCTTCAACGCGCCCGCGTCCTCCGATCGGAAGATCAGCAGCGCGCCGGAGCCGTCCGGGTACGGCCCGCTGCTGAGCAGGACGCCGGACTCGAGCAGACCGGCCAGCCACGCGCGATGCTCGGGACGGTGGGTGTCGCGACCGGCGACGGTGGCTTCGGAGTAGACGTAGTGGACGGCGAAGATCGGCACGGGTATCGCTTCCTGTGGGGACGGGCTCAAAGCGTCAGCAGCATTCGAGTATTGCCGAGGGTGTTCGGCTTCACATAGCTGAGATCGAGGAATTCCGCGACGCCGGTGTCGTAGGACCGGCACATCTCCGCGTACACCTCGGCGGTCACCGGCGTGCCGTCGATCTCCACGAAACCGTGCCTGCCGAAGAACTCCACCTCGAAGGTCAGCACGAACAGCCGCTGCAGCTCCAGTTCGCGCGCGACCGCGATCAGCCGCTGCACGATGAGCTTGCCCACACCGGCGCCCTTCACGTCGGGATGCACCGCGACGGTGCGCACCTCGCCCAGATCGGCCCACAACACGTGCAGGGCGCCGCAGCCGACGACGCGGCCGTCCAGTTCCGCGACCCAGAACTCCTGCACCGCCTCGTACAGCGTGACCAGGTTCTTCTCCAGCAGGATGCGCCCGGCGTACACGTCGACGAGGCGCTTGATCTCGGGCACGTCGGAGGTTCGGGCGCGTCGCACGACCGGGACGGAGGTCTGCGCGGCGGAGGCCGCGCCCGGGTGCGCGTCGCTGGTCGAACCACCTAATGGTCCCCGAGAGGTCATGGGGTGCACAGTAGTCGGCCCGGCTACCGATAGTCTGAACGTGTGCCGCAGATCCAGTCGTCCCGCTCACCGCATCGCGCCGGGCAGCGCGACGGGATGACGGGGCGGCCATGACGCGGCCGGCCGCGGGCGAGGCGGCGCGATGAGTGTGCAACCAGAGGAGACGGACCGTCCCTGGACCGCGCCCGGCCCGGTCCGGCCCGGGTTCGCGACCGCCCAGACCGAGGCGGGGGCGCCGCTGCTGAACATCGCGAACGTGCTCACCATGCTGCGCATCGCGATCGTCCCGCTGTTCGTCGTGACGCTGTTCGTCGGCGGGGGTGATCAGACGGGCTGGCGGATCACCGCCGCCGCGCTGTTCGGCCTCGCCGCCATCACCGATCGGTTCGACGGGCAACTCGCTCGCAAATACGGTTTGGTCACGGATTTCGGCAAGCTCGCTGACCCCATCGCGGACAAGGCGCTCATCGGGTCCGCGGTGATCGGCCTGTCGCTGCTCGGTGACCTCGCCTGGTGGATCACGATCGTCATCTGCGGTCGCGAGGTCGGCGTGACGCTGCTGCGGCTGGTGGTGGTGCGACGCGGGGTGATTCCCGCCGGACGCGGCGGCAAGCTGAAGACCCTGGTGCAGTCCCTGGCGATCGCCCTGCTGCTGTTGCCGTTGTCGGGCTGGTTCGCCGACCTGGGGATGGCGCTGATGTATCTGGCCGTCGCGCTGACCGTGGCCACCGGGCTGGACTACGTCGGCCAGGCGGCCAGGGTGTGGTTGGCCGGCGCACCGGGCCGCACGCGCGGCGCATGACCGATCCGCTCGTTGCCCAGGTGCCCGCCGCCGACCTCGTGCGGGCGCTGGTGACAGCGCGGCAAACCGTCGCGACCGCCGAATCGCTGACCGCCGGTCTGCTGGCCGCCGCGATCGCCGGGGTTCCCGGCGCCAGCGCCGTGCTGCGCGGCGGGTTGGTGGTGTACGCCACCGATCTCAAACACAGTCTCGGAGGCGTCGACGCGGACGTGCTCGCGACGGAAGGCCCGGTCGCGGCCAGCACCGCCGAGCAGCTGGCCGTCGGCGCGCGCACCAGATGCGGCGCGGACTGGGGTGTGGCGCTGACCGGGGTCGCAGGCCCGGATTCGCAGGACGGTCACCCGGTCGGCACGGTCTTCCTCGGCGTCGCTGGTCCGGTCCATTCCGAAGTGGTGCGGTTGAAACTCCCCGGCGACCGGTGGACGATCAGAATCGGCGCAACACGCACGGCGGTATCCGAATTGCTGCGCTGCGTGCGGGAGACGGGTTCGGTCGGCCGCGCCGGGCGCGGCGGTTAGCCCGGCGGGAACCAACCGGCCCCGCTCCGACGTTGTGCGAGAAAGAACGGCATGCGTGGGGTCACGAATCGCGTCGGCCCGGCGACCGGGAGCGAAGGAGAACGAGATGACGCTGCTGCGAGAGGCGATCGGGGACAGTCTGCGGCGTGCTCGTCTCGCCCAGAACCGGACCCTGCGCGAGGTGTCCACGTCGGCGCGGGTGAGCCTGGGCTATCTCTCCGAGGTCGAGCGAGGTCGCAAAGAGGCGTCGAGTGAACTGCTCGCCGCCATCTGCGAGGCGCTGGACGTGCCGCTGTCGCGGGTGCTGTGGGATGTGAGCACGATCATGGCGGGCGCCGACGGATTGCCGGTCGGCGCGGACGCGGAGAACGCCACCGCGCCCACAGCGGTCGAGCCGGAGGAGGCCGCCGCCGATTCCGCGGCGACCGCCGAGCCCGCACCGGCCTCCGCCTCCATGTCGGCGGCCGGGGCCGCGCCGCTGCCGCTGGCCGAAGACACCAGGATCGTCATTCCGGCGCCGCGAGCGGACATGCTGGTTCTGGTGAAGGGGATCTGACCGGCATGCGACGTGGCCGTCCCGGCAACGCTGCGGGCCGATGCGAAAAGCGGATAGATTCTCCGTAAGGCGTCGTTCGGGCCGGGCTCGCCCGGCCGGGGTGGCACATGGTGGAGGATAGGCACATATCGAGTGCGTGACGGTCGCGCACTGGAGTCGCGCCAGGGGCGCGGCATGTCAGATGGAGGCGGGATCAATCGATGGCTAATCCGTTCGTCAAGGCCTGGAAGTACCTGATGGCCCTCTTCGACGCCAAGATCGAGGAGCACGCGGATCCGAAGGTCCAGATTCAGCAGGCTATCGAGGAAGCCCAGCGGCAGCACCAGGCCCTTTCGCAGCAGGCCGCGTCGGTCATCGGCAACCAGCGCCAGCTGGAGATGAAGCTCAACCGGCAGCTGGACGAGGTCGAGAAGCTCAACGCCAACGCGCGCCAAGCCGTGTTGCTGGCCGATCAGGCCACCGCGGCGGGCGACACCGAGAAGGCGATCCAGTACACGAACGCCGCCGAGGCGTTCGCCGCCCAGCTGGTCACCGCCGAGCAGGCCGTCGAAGACCTGAAGGTGCTGCACGATCAGTCGCTGCAGGCCGCGGCCCAGGCCAAGAAGGCCGTGGAGCAGAACGCGATGCTGCTGCAGCAGAAGGTCGCCGAGCGGACCAAGCTGCTCAGCCAGCTGGAGCAGGCCAAGATGCAGGAGCAGGTCTCCGCGTCGTTGCAGCAGATGGATTCGACGTTGTCCGCGCCGGGCACCACGCCGAGCCTGGACGCGGTGCGCGAGAAGATCGAGCGCCGCTACGCCAACGCGCTCGGCGCCGCCGAACTCGCGCAGAACTCGGTGCAGGGCCGCATGCTCGAGGTGCAGCAGGCCAGCATTCAGATGGCCGGGCACAGCAAGCTCGAACAGATCCGCGCGTCCATGCGCGGCGACCAGCTGCCCGCCGGTGGCGCCCAGACCGCTATCAATCCGGCGCAGCCCAACGCGGCGCAGCCGCAGATGAACAAGGGGCAGGCCGCGCAGCAGTAGCCAGCGGAGGGACATTCGGCGAGGATGTGTCGGTGGGGGCTGCTTCACTGAAGGACATGGCACGGGTACCCGACCGGCCGGCCGTCGGCCAGGTCGGACCCGAGTTCGTCCGATGCGCGCGACCGGTGGGAGAGAAGGCATGAGCGGTCAGGCCTGGAGGCGGCAGCGGAGCGTGACCATGGAAGGCCCCGCTCATGCCGGAATGGATACAGCATGAGCGGCAGTGCATTTCGCGAGCGGCGGATCGAAACGTGGCGCCCGCGCGGGTCCGCGCTGATCCGGGCGCAGGCCGCGCTCGCGCCGCAGCCGGGCAGCCTACCGGACAGCATTCGGGAAGTCGGCGAGAACGCACTGGTCGCGGTGCGGCGCTGGGCCGATCCGCGGGAGCGGGAGTTGCGCCGCCGCCGCAGGGCTCGCCGCCGCAGCTTTCAACTCGGCACCGTCTCCGGCCTCACCACGGCGGGAACGGTGGGGCTGGTAGTCATTTCGGCGCCGGTCTGGGCCGTGGTCATGGTCGGCGGCGGCGCGGTCGCGCTGGTGACCGGTGCGGCGCTGAGCACGCGCCGGTATCTGCGGCTGCGCGGCGCTCCGCTGCCGCAGGCCGCGTTCATCCCGCGCAAGCAGCCGCCGCCGTGGTCGAACGCACGTCCGCCGATCGCGCGATTGGTGCGGGCGGAGAAGGCATTACACGGATTGGGTACGCAGATCGCCCGTTCGCGGCGGCTGCCGCAAGACGAGTTGGCGGACATGCTGGAGACGGCCGCCTCGGGCGCGGCGGCGCTGCATGCGCTCGCCGCCGACATCACGGCCATGGAGCAGGGGCTCGCCGCGATGGGCCGCGCGAATTCGCCTGCCGCCGTGGCGCTCACCGAGAACCTGCGACTCGTCCTCGACCGGCTCGAAACCGGCGTGGCGGAGTACGAACAGGTCGTCGCCGCCGCGGGCCGGATTCTCGCGGTCCCCGAGAACACCGTGGTGCGGCACAACTTCGACACCATCGTCGCGGACCTCCGGCATGCCTCCGACCGGCTGGACGGATGGGCTCAGGCCCTCACCGAGGTCGCCGACCGATCGGTGCCCGCGTCGCCGCAACCACCGATCTGATCGATCCGGCTCAGCGCGTCCGGTCCCGGCCGCGCAGGTCTTCGGCCCTGGCGCGGAGGGCCGCACCGACCAGTTCGCGGCTCTCGGCCACCAGGTCGAGCACCTCCCAGGACGCCTTACGCGCGGCGGAGCCGACGATCCCCGCTATCGCCGAACCGTGCCGTCGTGCCGCCGCCGCGAGTTCTTGTGCCAGCTCACTCGTGTGTTCCATCAGGCCCCGACCGTCACGTGATGTTCAGTGCATGACTGTGTGCTGAATGGGGTGTCGGCATGGATGGTCCATCCCTTCTTCTTGTCGTTCAAGGTCATTTCGGTTTGAAGATCAGAGTACATCCGTGCACTGAATTGGGGTACCGTCCAGGCGCGGCGCGGGCAGATACCGTCAGCGGATCCGATCACGCTGCTCGGCAGGGCAATTGCCCATGCCGGACACGTCGCCAAGGCAAATCGGTAGGCTTCGGCGAATGCGGTTTCTTTCGACTGGCAGCCGCGACAGTGGGCGCGTCGCCGGTCTGGCGCGCGGCCTGGATCGCTGGTTGGTCGATCGCAGCGCGCGTGTCCGGCCGACGCGGGCGGATCGGGTGCTGAAAGCGTTGAGCACCGCGGCCGACAAGAACCGCCTGTGGATCGCGCTCGGCGCGGTTCTGTTCGCCGCGGGAGACCGCTCGGCTCGTCGCGGCGCGGTGCGTGGTCTGCTCGCGCTGGGCGTCGCCAGCGGCGTGGCCAACGGGATCGCCAAACCGCTGTTTCCGCGCCGTCGTCCACCCGACGAATCCGTTCCCTTCGTGCGCAGGTTGGTCGCTCCGCCGGTGTCGTCGTCGTTCCCGTCCGGACATTCGGCCTCGGCCGCCGCGTTCGCCGCGGGACTCGCACTGGAATCCCCCGTGGCGGGCGCCGTGGTGGCTCCGGTCGCCGCCGCGGTCGCGTACTCGCGGGTGCACATCGGCGTGCACTGGCCGTCCGATGTCGTGGCCGGTGCGCTGTTCGGCGGCGCGGTCGCGCTGGTCACCAGCCGGTGGTGGGCGGTGCGCGACGACGAACCCGCCACCCTCGGCCCGGTCGAACACATCGAGCCGCTGCCCGGTGGCGCCGGACTCCTGCTGATCGGCAACCCGCAGGCGGGAACGGGCGACGACGTGCTCGCCGTGCTGCGCGAGCGACTGCCCGCCGCCACGGTGCTGGAGATCGGCGGCGCGGAGGATGTCGAAGAGCGGGTCGAGCAGATGGTGGGGCGCGAGGACATCGTCGCGCTCGGCGTCGTCGGCGGCGACGGAACGGTGTCCACCGTCGCGCAGTACGCGGTGCGGCACGGGTTGCCGCTCGCGGTCTTCGCGGGCGGCACACTGAACCATTTCGCCAGGGACGCGGGGGTGGAGGATCCCGAGGTGACCTTCGCCGCGCTGGAGGCGGGCGATGCGGTCCGCGTCGACGTGGCCGAGGTGCGTCTCGACGACGCAGGCGAACGAGTCTTCGTCAATACCGCCAGCCTCGGCGGGTATCCCGATTTCGTCCGCATCCGGGAGCGCTGGCAGCGCCGGGTCGGAAAGTGGCCCGCCGCGGGAATCGCCATGGTGCGCGTGCTGTTCCGCGCGCAGCCACTGCGGGTCACCGTGGACGGCACGCGCATCGCGCTGTGGATGCTGTTCGTCGGAAACGGCACCTACCAGCCGGCCGACCAGGTACCGATGGCGCGCCCGAGGCTGCACGGCGGCACGCTCGACGTCCGCTACCTCCGCGCGGATGTCCCGTTGTCGCGGTTGCGCCTGATCTCGGCGACGTTCACGGGCACGTTGGGGTACTCCGCCACCTATGTCCACCGCCGGGTGTCCCGGCTGGAGGTCCGGGTGGCCGACGAACCGGTCTCGCTGGCGACCGACGGCGAAGTCGACCATCGGGGCAAGGTCTTTCGGTTCCGCAGCAGGCTGGCGGAGCTGATCCTGATCGAGGGCGGACAGGCGCATCCTGCGGCACGCCACACCCCCAGTAGGTAGCGCAATGATTGCTGCATTGCAGATTCCGCTGTGCTGATCCGCTGAAATCACCGCTGGTTCGGTTTGATCGAGCGGATGACGGGTAGTTGCCACCCTGTAGCTGATCGACCCGACCCGGTGCTGGGCCGGGACCATGCACAACTGGGTAGGAGCACGTCATGCTCGATGTTTCCCACCGGCAATCGCTGCTCGACGAGGATACCCAGCGGCTGGACATCAGCCGCTATCTGGCGTGTGAATCCGCCGATGACCCGGTGCGAAAGGCGCGCAGGACACAGCGCGTCGACGCCGGACTCGGCGCCGATCGATCCACAAGCGACTGAACCCCCTTTCTCGGTACGCGCGGTGTACAGCCGCGTTCTGTCGGCCTGCGCATCGCACCGAACGAACTGCGGAGGAACCCATGACCGAAATGCTGGAAACGCTCATCGGCAGCTCTGTGTACGACCCCGGCGGCGCCAAGATCGGCAAGGTCAAGCGGGTCTATGTGGACAACAACTCCGGTTCGCCCACCTGGGTCGCGGTGTCCACCGGGCTGTTCAGCCCCGATGCCTTGGTCCCGCTGGCCGGAGCCGAGCATCGCGCCGACTCGGCCGTCTTGCAGGTACAGGTCGAGAAGGAGGCGGTGAAGTCCGCGCCCCAGCTGGACCATGACGGGCAGATCAGTCCGCAGGCCGAGCAGGAGCTGTTCGACCACTACCAGATCGATCCGGACTGCGCGGCGTGGGACGTCTACGGCAGGCAGCCGCTGCCGGACCAGCGGCCGCCTGCCGAAAGGGGGATGCTGCGCTCGGACGAACGCTGCGATATCGGCGCCGAGCAGGAGGATGCCGGGATGGCACGGATGCGCACGTTCCTGGAGGCCGAAGAGGAGACGCTGCGCATGCCCGCCACCGGCGACCCGATGCGGATCCAGCCCGAACGGGTCGCCGACCCGTACGCAGTCGACTCGGCCGATCTCGGTATGCAGGAACCAAAGGTCACGTCGTCCGACGGGATGGAAGACCCGGAGCGCCCCAGGCGCTGACCGGAGCGCCCGGACCGGCCGCGCCCGGGGCGTCCACCCCGGCGCGACCGATTCTGGCGACGCCTGTCCTCACCGAGGCCGCTTCCCCGAGGCGGGCCACGTCGGCGGCGCGACCGGCGACAGGAATTGCCATGCGCGTGTCGCGGCGTGCAAGTTGAACCGGGTGTTGACATCGCGCAGATCGAAGCCGGTGAGCTCGCGGATGCGCCCCAGGCGGTAGCGCAGCGTGCTGCGGTGGATGTGCAACGCCGCGGCCGAGTCGTCGTAGTTGCCACCGCATTCCAGATATCGGCTCAGCGTGTACACCAGGTCGGCATGGTGATTCCGGTCGTAGTCGAGCAGGACGCCGAGCCACTCGCGCATGAACTGCTCGACTTGGCCGTCGGCTCGGGCGGCGTCGACGAGACGGTAGAAGCCCAGCTCGTCGAACGCCGTCGCGCCGTCGGGTATCCGTGACCGCAGCCGGATGTTGATCGCGCTGCGCGCGTCATCGAAGGATCGGGCGAAGTCGCTCGGCTGGGCGCAGCTGCCGCTGATGCCGATGGTCACCGGCGTCGTGTCGAGATGCTCGCAGATGGCGTGGTGCAGCGTGACCGCGTCGGGGCGGCGGTCGGTGATCAGGACGACCATGCCCGCGTGGCGTCCCTGGATGGAATGCAGATCCAGGGCGGTCGCGGCGCGGCCGACCGCGTCGGGGAGGGCGTCGTCGTCGCTGTGCACGAGCACCACGTAGTGCTCGCCGTGCAGGTCGTAACCCAGTGCCTCGGCACGGGCGAAAGCGCTGTCGTCGTCGGTGCCCGACAGCAGATCGTCGACCAGTTCCCGGCGCAACCGCAGCTCGATCTCGGCGAGGTTGCGCTGATGCGCCAGCTCCAAGGCGAGCACCGTGCTGGCGTAGCTGAGGGCGAAGACATGATCCTCGGTCACCCGGTTGTCCGGGTCGATCAGCGCGAGAGTGCCCAGGATCTCGGTGCGCGGCTTCACCAGCACCACCATCCGATCGCGAATGCGCAGCGGCGCGTTGTGGGTGGCGAGGCGGTGCAGCAATTGTTCGCGCTGCTGCGGTGGCGCTTTCGGATAGGGATCCGGTCGGCCGGGCCCCGACCAGGCGCGCAGGTTGCCGAATGGGTCTTCGATGGCGACCGGGAACCCGGTCAGCTGCGCCAACGCGTCCGCGATGCCCTGCTCGCCGGTGCCATAGGCAGCGGCGCTGGACAACACCTCATGCACGCGGGTGCGGTGCTCCAGCCACAGCACGGTGGCGGACAGATGCTCGTTGATGGCGGTGAGGTCGACGGCATCGGCGGACGCCCGTTCGCGCGGCGCGGCATCCGCCAGCGCGGCGCCCACGAGCCGGGTGAGCACGGTGAGCAGGACGATCTCCTGCGGCGGCGGTTCGTGATCGGCGGCGGCGACCAGCGCGCCGACCGTCTCGGACCGGTTGCGCAGCGGGAACGCCCAGCCCCACTGACCATGGGGCAGCCGAATCCGGCCCGCACCATGCCGGACACGGAGCTGGGCGGCCAAATCGGGCGGGGGAGGCTGCGGCTGCGGGCAGAGCAGGTAGTCGCCGTCGACCACCCGATAGCAGGCCAGCGTGCGGCAACACCCGATGGTCGGCACGGCCTGCGCGGCGATCCGGATGATGTCCTGCTCGCCATGCTCGGTGAAAAGCCGCACCGACAGTGCGCCCAGGGCACACAGCGCCGAAGCCGGTAGGGACGACAGTGCGCCGCCGACATCCGAACTCGACGTTCGCTGGTTCATGGGCTCCGGTCCGTAGCCGTCGAGGTCAATTCCCGACGGTACACCGGTCGGTTTGGGACGCCCAGAGGGCAGTCCGGTGCTCCAGAAGGGTTTCGGCGCTTTGTCGCGCCGCTCAGACGAAGTCTCGGTGAACGTAGCACCAGCGCCAATCCTCACCGGGTTGCAGCGAGCGCACGATCGGGTGACCGGCGGCGCCCGCGTGGGCCCGTGCGTGCCGCATGGGCGAGGAGTCGCAGCAGCCGACGTGCCCGCACGTCAGGCACAACCGCAGGTGGACCCACGGCGTGCCGAGTCGTAGGCACTCCTCGCACCCCTGTGGCGTTCGTGGTCGCACCGGCCGAACCGAGGCCAGATGCGGATCCGCGTGCACCGAAGTCATCTCGTCACCTCCTTCTGCGTGTCCGCGACAGTGCCGCGTCGAGCCACCTCCGCGGTTCCGCGTCCACCCGGTCGAATACGAGGAGCGTGGCACCGCCCGCGCCAACGCCCCATCGTGACAATCGGCTTTCCGGGAGAACACGGTCCGCCATGTCGAAACCGGGTTCTCGATTCGTCCTGCGAGCACGAGACCGAAGCCGGGGCATCCACGGGCGCACCGGGCGAGAACCCGCGGTGACGCCCCGACACCGAACACCCTCCGAGGTAGGGGTGAACCCTGATTTACACCCGGATATCCCGTCTCACCTGCTGATTCGCGAACGGACAGGTGTCATGCTCGAAGCGTAAACGGACTTCTGGGAGGCATCACATGTTGTGGAAGATCATCGGCGTCGTCGCGGTCGCCTGGATCGCGCTGGCCATCATCGGGGCGCTGATCAAGGGGCTGTTCCCGATCCTCGTCATCAGCGCCATCGTGTTCGGGCTGTACCTGCTGTACAAGGCGGTGTCGGGCTCGGACAAATCGACGGTCGGCAAGTTGTGACGACAGCTCGGTCGGGGGCGTCGCCCGGCCGGTCACCGGGACGGCAGTGCTTGAATGATCTCTCGTGGATCAGGTTCCGGAAGACTGGCAGCGCGGCTTGGTCATCGTCGCGCACCCCGACGACATCGAGTACGGCGCCGCCGCCGCGGTCGCACGGTGGACCCGGCAGGGCAAGGACATTCGCTACGTGCTGGTGACCAGCGGAGAGGCCGGTATCGCCGGTGTGCAGCCAGCGGTCGCCGGACCCCTCCGCGAGGCCGAGGAGATCGCGGCGGCCGAAGTGGTGGGCGTGCGGGAGGTGGAGTTCCTCGGCTACCCGGACGGTCGAGTCCAGGAGAGCCTGGAACTGCGCCGCGACCTGGCCACCGCGATCCGCATGCATCAACCGGAAATGGTGGTGCTGTTCAATTTCGGCGACACCTGGGCGCCCGGCTATCCCAACAGCGCCGATCACCGCGCCGTCGGCCGCGCTGCCCTGGACGCCATCTCCGACGCGGGCAACGAGTGGATCTTCCCGGAGATCGCCGAGTGGAAACCGTGGTCGGCACGCTGGGCGGCGGTGGTGGGACCGGTCGCCACGCACGCCGTCGACGTCACCGAGACGCTCGACCAGGCGGCCGCCTCGCTCGCCGAACATCGCCGCTATCTCGAGGCGCTGAGCCCCGAGCCCATCGCCGACCAGGTCCGCGCCGTCGTGGAGCGAGCCACCGGCCCCAAGGACGGATTCCCCGCCGCGCACGCGGTCGGTTTCGAGCTGTTCTACTTCGGCGCCTGATCGTCGCACCGCGTGGACGATGACGAAGCGGTGGCCGGGTGGTCACCGCGGACGCGCGACCACCGGGTGCCATCCGGCTCAGGTGGCCGTGTGGCAGGCTAGGCGGATGCGAGTAGCCGTCGTCGCAGGACCCGATCCGGGCCATGCGTTTCCCGCTATCGCGCTGTGCTTGCGGTTCCTGGCCGCCGGCGACGAGCCGGTGCTGTTCACCGGTCCGCGCTGGTTCGAGGCGGCGCTGGCCGCCGGGATCGGCGTGCGCCGACTCAAGGGCCTGGCGCCACGGCCGGTGGACGACGACACCGACGCGGGGCAGCGTATCCACGAGCGGGCCGCGCATATCTCCACCGAGATCCTGCCGGAATTGAGCGCCATGCTGCCCGAACTGGTCGTCTCGGATGTGCTGACCGCGGGCGGCGGGATGGCCGCGGAACGACTCGGCGTGCCCTGGGTGGAACTGTCCCCCCATCCGCTGTACCTGCCGTCGAAGGCGTTGCCCCCGATCGGAAGTGGCCTCGCTCCCGGCGCGGGCCTGTACGGGCGGATGCGCGACGGCCTGTTACGCGGCATGACCGCCCGCGCGCTGCGCCACGGCCGCCGTCAGCGGGAGCGGGCACGCGGGAGCGTCGGATTACCGGCCGTCGATCCCGGCCCCGCCGCCCGTCTGATCGCCACCTTGCCCGCGCTCGAGGTGCCGCGCCCCGACTGGCCGGAATCGGCTCACGTCATCGGTCCGCTGCTGTGGGAGCCGACCGATGCGATCCTGGACCTTCCGCCCGGCGACGGTCCGCTGGTCATGGTCGCTCCCTCCACCGCGCACACCGGCGTCGCGGGGATGGTCGAGACCGTCCTGGAGGGGCTCGACGGCGCCGGTGTCCGCGTGGCGATCTCGATGCTGGACACGCCACCGGCGGATCTGCCCCCGTGGGCGACGGCCGGGCTGGGCCGCCAAGACGAACTCCTGAACCACGCCTCCGTCGTGGTGGGCGGCGGCGGGCACGGCCTGCTCGCCAAATCGCTGTCCGCCGGTGTCCCGATCGTCACCGTTCCCGGTGGCGGCGATCAGTGGGAGCTGGCCAATCGCGCTGCCCGCCAAGGCAGTTCGATCGTCGTCCGCCCGTTGTCGCCCGGCGCTGTGCGCGCCGCGGTCGAGGAGATCCTCGCCGACCCCGGCTACACCAGGGCCGCCGAAGCGGCCGCCGCGCACGCCGAACTCCCGGACCCCGTCGCCCTCTGCCACCGGATTCTCCAGCCTGTCCATCCCTGACCGGCACGGGCAGGTGTGCCACTGAGCTGGGGACGCGTCGAAGGCGGGTAAGTTCGGTACGGTGCGGTTGACCGAGTTCCAGGAACTGTTGCACACCGAGTTCGGTGTGGCCCGGGGCGACGCCCTGCTGGCCGACCATGTGATTCCCGCCCTGGGCGGACGCACCGGAGCCGACGCCATCGAGGCCGGGGTCGATCCCCGCGATGTGTGGCGTGCGTTGTGCGCGGAGTTCGACGTGCCGAAGGCGCGCTGGTGAGCGTGCCCGGCCGGGTCGAGCAGGACGACGGGCCGCTCTACCGATTCGACGAGCGGCAGCGGATGATTCCGCACGACCCGGAGCGCCTCGCCGCCCGGGTGGCGCAGGCTCGTCCCGTTGATTTCGCGGATTTCCGGCAGACCGGTATCGAGCTGATGCTGCTCGGTCGCTACGACGAGGCGCTGGATCACCTCGATCGCGCGCTGGAGCTGGTGGACACCGAGCGCCGCAGGATCACCGTGTGGATCAACCTCGGCGACGTCTACCGCTACCGCGGTGACGCCGGTACGGCCGAGACTCTCTACCGCCGCGCGGTCGAGCACGCGCGGGCGGCCGCGCCGGACGTGCTCTCGTTCGCGCTCCAGCATCTGGGGAAGGCGCTCGCCGAACGGAATCAGCTGGAGCAGGCGCACGCGCTGCTCACGGAGGCGATGCGGCTGCGCCTCGCCGAAGGCGAACCCGAGGAGATCGAATCCACCCGCGACGCCCTGGACACCCTGGCGCAGCTGCCGATTCCGTTGCCGCCCACGGTCGCCGAGCTGCTCGGCGAGTCGCCGACCTGGTCGGACGAGCACGAAGGCATGAGCGGCGACGTCGTCTTGGTGAACGGCGTCTATTGGCTCAAACGCGGACCGAAGGCGGTCGCCGAGCACGAACGCCTGAACTGGTTGCGCGGCCGCGGGATTCGCCTGGCGGAGGTCGCGGCGTTCGAGGACGACGTGTTGCTGCTGGCTGACGCGAGCGCGCCGAGCCTGGCCGCTCGAGCGGGCTCCGGCGCCGGGCATCCGGCCTCGATCGGCACCGTGCTGGGCTCGGTGTTGCGGCGGCTGCACAGCATTCCGGTCGGCGAGTGCCCGTTCGACGGGCGGCTGGACGTGGTCTTGGCGCAGGCGCGCCGCCGCGTGATCGAAGACCTGGTCGATCCGGGCGACTTCGACGACGACCACCGCGGCTCGACTCCGGCGCAGATCCTCGCGCGGCTGCTGGCGCAGCGCCCGAATCAGGAGGATCTGGTGGTCGCGCACGGTGATTTCACCCCCTCGAACGTGCTGGAGGGCGAGATCCTGCTCGATGTGGGCGCGCTGGGCGTCGCCGATCGCCACCGCGATCTGGCGCCGGCCGTGCGCGATCTGCGCGAGGACTTCGGCGACGCCGAGGTGACCGCCTTCTTCGCGGCCTACGGCCTGGCCGAGCCGGACGAGAGCCGCCTGGAGTACTACCGGCTGCTCGACGAATTGTTCTGAGGCCCCTGATTTCCGCGCCTCACGCCTTCCGCGCGTAGTGCCGGGCCGCTTTGGTGCGGTTGCCGCACGTGGCCATCGAGTGCCAGCGCCGGGTTCCGTTCTTCGAGGTGTCGTAGAAGAACAAGACGCACTCCGGGTGCGCGCACTGACGGATTCGGTCGGGCGCGGCGCGCAGTAGGTCCAGCAGGTTGTCCGCGGCCAGCCAGGCGGGCAGCCAGGGTCTCTCGGGGACCTCCACCAGATCGGCGGGTCCGGAGCCGGTGAGCGCGCGGCGGATGCGGCCATGGGCGAGCACCTCGTTGAGCGCGTCGTGGGAGGCGTGCACGACCACGTCGTAGACGGCGGTGCGGGCGGCCAGCACCGCGGCCAGCGTGGCCTCGTCGGCGCTCGCGCGATCGGCGAGGCCCGCCGACGCCAGCCAGATGCGCAGTCCGGCTGTGTCGGTGAGCAGATCCTGCGGTCCGTGCTCGATCCAGCGTGTGTTCAGCAGATCGAGCGCCAGGGGTTCACCGAGGTGGGGGCGTGGATCGGGCATGCCCGAGGGTATCGAGTCCGCGTCGGTCGGCACCGTGACCACCCTTCCTCTAACCAGTAAAATTCATTTCAGCGGTTGACACGCCTGGCGTGATCTCAGTATGTTCTAACCAGTTAAACCGATAAAGACGGTTGAACATTCCGAGGAGGAACACCATGACCGCAGTCGCCGCACCTCAGCTCGCCACCGGGCACATCGGCCTGAACGTCTCCGATCTGGATCGCTCGGTGGACTTCTATCGCCGCGCCCTCGGTTTCGAACAGCTCGCCGCCAGTTCCGACGCCGAACGCCGCTGGGCCTTCCTCGGCGCGGGAGGCAAGCTCGTCGTCACGCTGTGGGAGCAGAGCGACGGCACGTTCTCCGCCGAAACGCCGGGACTGCACCATCTCTCGTTCCAGGTCGACACCATCGACCAAGTGCGCGCGGTGGAGCGGGTGCTGCGCGAGTTGTCGGTCGCCTTCGCCCATGACGGGGTGGTGGCGCACGGCGAGGGTGTTGCGTCCGGTGGCATCTTCTTCACCGACCCTGACGGCATTCGGCTCGAGGTCTACGCCCCCAGCGGGGCCGAATCCGCACCCGCACCCAGCGGCGCCGCGCCGACCTGCGGGTTCTTCTGATCTCTCGGCCGCGAAGCGACAGGAGGAGTGTGATGGAGCCGTTCCATGCCGGGGAGGTCGCCGTCCAGCGCCGGATGGGCCAGGCGCACATCGCCGAGCGGGTCGGCCGCATGATCCGCCCCGACATCCCCGCCGTCGCCGCCGACTTCCTGGCCGAACAGCGGATGGTGGTGCTCGCCGCCGCCGACGCGGCGGGCCGCCTCTGGGCGAGCGAGCTGGACGGTCCGCCGGGATTCGTGCACGCGGTCGACGACCGGACGATCATGGTCGGCGCTCGGCCCGCCGCGGCCGACCCGCTGCACGAGACGCTGACACACCACACCGGCATCGGCATGATCGCCCTGCAACCGCAGCGGCGCAGGCGGATGCGGGTCAACGGCAGATCGACGCCGGAGGGCGCGGGTCTGCGCATCGTCACCGACCAGGTGTATTCGAACTGCCCGAAGTACATCTCCCGCCGCGAGATCGAGAGCTACACGCCGGAAGCCGCGGCGTCGACGGTCCGGCGCAGCGGCGAACTCGACCAGGACCAGCAGGCCGCGGTGGCGGCGGCCGACACGTTCTTCGTCGCGACGGCCGACGCGGACGGCAACGCGGACGCCTCCCATCGCGGCGGGAATCCGGGCTTTCTGCAGGTGCTTTCGCCCACGCGGCTGCGCTGGCCGGATTACCGGGGCAATTCGATGTTCATGACACTCGGCAATATCGAGGTGAATCCCCGATGCGGCATCCTGATCCCGGATTGGGCCACCGGGGCGGCGCTCCAGCTGACCGGCACCGGCGAATTGGTCTGGGGGCCGGAAACTTTCGCCACCGGCGCGCAGTGCTCCATCGACTTCACCATCGAGGAAGTGATCGAGCGGCGTGGGGGAGCGCTGCGCTGGGGAGCCGCCGAGCTCTCGCCCGTCAACCCGTGAAATCTCTATGAGAAGGGAGCCGTCCCATGCGACCTCCGCTACCGCCGTTCGACGCGGCATCGGCCAGGCTCAAGGTGCGGGCCGCCGAAGACGCCTGGAACACCCGTGATCCCGAGCGCGTCGCCGCCGCGTACACCGAGGACTCGGTGTGGCGCAATCGCGACGAGTTCCTCACCGGCCGTGACGCCATCGTCGAGTTCTTGACCAGGAAGTGGTCCATCGAGAACGGATACGCACTGCGCAAGGATCTGTGGGCATTCGAAGGCAACCGCATCGCCGTGCGTTTCCAGTACGAATGGCACGACGACTCCGGCCGGTGGTGGCGCAGCTACGGCAACGAGCAGTGGGAGTTCGCGCCGGACGGGCTGATGTCCCGGCGCGAGGCCAGCATCAACGACGTCCGGATCGAGGAGTCCGACCGGCGCATCCTCGGGCCGCGCGAGCCGGGCGACGAGTCGGTGCTGCCCCAGCGGTAGGACCCCGAACGCCACCGCCGCATCGTCTGATGCGGCGGTGGCGAGGCGTTGTCGGCGCCGATCAGGCGGCGACCGCGTGCTCCTCGACTCCGGCCGGGTCGACGTGGGCACGCTGCCGGTGGAACAGCCCGAACGCGATGAGCCCGAACGCGACGCCCACCGCGGCCGCGACAGCCAACGCCGCGTCCAGCCCGGCGACGAAGTCCGGCAACGTCATCGGCTGCTCGGTGCCGGCCACGCCGCGGAACACGGTGCCGAGTACCGCGACGCCCAGCGCCAGCCCCAACTGCCGGGCGGTGTTCACCGCGCCAGCCGCGGTGCCGCCCTGCTGCGGCGGCACCGCCGCCATGCCGACCGACACCAGCGCGGGCGCGTTGACGCCGATCCCGACGCCGATCACCACGAATCCAGGAAGCAGCGCGACCCAGGAGGACCCCTCGTCGATCAGCGTGAGCAGCCCGGTACCCAGACCGAGCACCACCAAGCCCGCGCCGATGGTCCACTTCGGCGCCACGTCGTGCAGCAGCCGCCCGAAGGCGCCCGACACCACGAAGCCGGTCACGGCCATCGGGAGCATCGCCAGGCCCGCGTGCAGCGGCGACAGGCGCAGATGCTGCTGCAGCCACAGCGAGATCAGCGGAGTGCTGGCGAAGGCGGCGAAGGTCTGCCCGGAGGCGCCGAGCAGCGTCGCGCCGAGATCGCGGTTGCGCACCAGCGCGAGCGGGAACATCGGTGCGGCACCGCGGGATTCGACGAGACCGAAGAGCAGCGTCGCGGCGGCGCCGAGCGCGAGCGCGGTCAGCGCGGCCGCGTCGGTCCAGCCGTGCTCGCCGCCGCGGATGACACCGTAGGTGATCGCCGTCGCCGCGGTCGCGAAGGAGAGCATGCCCGGCACGTCCACCGGCCGATCCGCCCGGCGGCGCGAGGGCGGGAACACGGTCGCGCTCAACGCGATCGCCAGCACCGCTATGGGCAGGTTGACCAAGAAGATCCAGCGCCACGACAGCGCCTCGGTGAGAATCCCGCCGAGCACGACTCCGATTCCCGCGGCCGCACCGGAGACCGCGCCCCAGATGCCGAAGGCCAGGCCGCGATCGCGACCGGTGTAGGTCGCGTGCAGCAGCGAGAGCGTCGTGGCGAACATGGCCGCGCCGCCGACGCCTTGCAGCGCCCTGGCCGCGACGAGGATCGCCGCGGATTCGGCGACACCGCAGGCGAGCGACGCGACTGCGAAGACGACGAGTCCGCCCAGATACGCGCGTTCGGCGCCGACCCGGTCGGCGAGCGAGCCGAGCACCAGCAGCAGCGCGGCCAGCGCCAGCGCGTAGCCGTCCACTACCCACTGCAAGCCGGACAATCCGGTGCCGAGATCAGCGGCGATGTCGGGTAGCGCGACGTTCACGATGGTGACGTCGATGAGCAGCATGAGCGTGCCGAGGCACGCGGCGAACAGAGGGAGCCATTTCCTCACGGGAGCCTCCACGGCGGATTCGAATGATTTCGACGCCAAGCGTGCGGCAATCGAATGCATCCCCCTAGCTGGACCGCATTCCACGTTAGATTCCTCCTATGCGCCGCAGTGACTCAGGGGAATCCTCCGTACTCGATGTGCTGGACAAGCAGATCATGCACGCGCTGGCGCAGGACGCCCGGATCCCGTTCGCCAAGCTGGGCGGCATCCTCGGTGTCTCCGAACAGACGGTGGCCCGGCGCTATCGCGCGCTGCGCGAGCGGGGGATCCTGCATGTGGCGGGGCAGGTGAACGCGGTTCCGCTCGGGCACACGCGCTGGATGCTGCGGTTGAAATCGACGCCGGACAAGGCGCTGCGGCTGGCCGAGTCGCTGGCCAGATTTCCGGATCTGAGCTGGGTGACGTTGCTGTCCACCGGATCCGAGGTGACGTGTGTGAGCAGGCCGCGCTCGGTCGAACGGCGCGACGCGCTGCTGCTGCACATCCTGCCGCGCGCTCCGCAGGTGCTCGAGCTGACCGCGCACGAGGTGATCCATCGGTTTCCGCTCGACGAGGAGTGGCCGCGGTACCGGCATCTGTTCACCCCCGCGCAACTCGAGGAGCTGGGTCCGGCCCGGTTCCGTCCTGGGAGTGAGGGACCGGACGCGCCCGTGGACTTGTCCGCGGCGGACGAGGCGATGCTGGCGCTGCTCGCGCGGGACGGTCGTGCGCCGTACGCCCAGCTCGCGGCCGAAACCGGATGGACGGCGCCCCGGGTCGCGCGGCGCATGGCCGAGCTGATGGCGGCCGGGGTGCTCTACTTCGACCTCGACTTCGCGATCGAGCGGATGGGCTATGGCGTGCGCGGTGCCCTGTGGTTGCGCGTGCGTCCGGCCGATCTGGACGCGGTGGGGCGGGCGATGGCGGCGCATCCCGAGATCGTCTACGTGGCCGCAACCACGGGGTCGTTCAATCTGATGGCGTCGATCATCTGCCGCGACACCGCGCACCTGTACCGGTATGTCACCGAGCGGCTCGGCGCGCTGGACGGGATCACCGGCCTCGAGGTGGCGCCCTCACTGCGCGTGTTCAAACAGGCGCAGACGCTGCTGGATACCGATCGGATCGCGCTGGTGCGGTGATCGCGCGGCGTTTGCCGAGGGTGGCGCGGACGGTGCGGGGTGTCGCCGGGCGCGTCGCTTGACTCGAACACCTGTTCGTCTAGTCTTGTCGGCAGAACTTGTCGGTGCCGCGCTCTACTGTAGGCGCCAACCACAGAACGAGACTTACCCGTCGAAGAGGGGATCAGGACATGGCACCACAGGCGTACGACCGGGACAAGGCGCTCGAGCTCGCGCTGGCCCAGGTGGAGAAGAGCTTCGGTAAGGGCGCCGTCATGCGCCTCGGCGAGGAGGCGCGCCAGCCCATCTCGGTGATCCCCACCGGTTCGATCGCGCTCGACGTCGCACTGGGCATCGGCGGCCTGCCGCGCGGCCGCATCGTCGAGATCTACGGTCCGGAATCCTCGGGTAAGACCACTGTCGCGCTGCACGCGGTGGCCAACGCGCAGGCCGCGGGCGGTGTGGCGGCGTTCATCGACGCCGAGCACGCGCTCGACCCCGACTACGCCCGCAAGCTCGGCGTCGACACCGACGCGCTGCTCGTCTCCCAGCCCGACACCGGTGAGCAGGCGTTGGAGATCGCCGACATGCTGGTGCGCTCCGGCGCCATCGACATCATCGTCATCGACTCGGTGGCCGCGCTGGTGCCGCGCGCGGAGATCGAGGGCGAGATGGGCGACAGCCACGTCGGTCTGCAGGCCCGCCTGATGAGCCAGGCGCTGCGGAAGATGACCAGCGCGCTGAACAACTCCGGCACCACCGCGATCTTCATCAACCAGCTGCGCGAGAAGATCGGCGTGATGTTCGGCTCCCCGGAGACCACCACCGGTGGTAAGGCGCTGAAGTTCTACGCGTCGGTGCGCCTGGACGTGCGCCGCATCGAGACGCTGAAGGACGGCAGCGACGCGGTGGGCAACCGCACCCGCGTGAAGGTCGTGAAGAACAAGGTCTCGCCGCCGTTCAAGCAGGCCGAGTTCGACATCCTCTACGGGCACGGCATCTCCAAGGAGGGCTCGCTCATCGACATGGGCGTCGAGCAGGGCTTCATCCGCAAGTCCGGCTCCTGGTACACCTACGAGGGCGATCAGCTCGGTCAGGGCAAGGAGAACGCCCGCAAGTTCCTGCTGGAGAACGTCGACGTCCGCGACGAGATCGAGAAGAAGATCAAGGAGAAGCTCGGCATCGGCGCCGACGTGACGGCCGACGCGGCCGAGGTGCCTGCCGATTTCTGAGTCGATGAACAGTCGGCGGTCGTCGGGTCGGGGCGCGCGTGCGAAGCCGCCCTCCGATCCGATCGCGGACATGCGGCGTCAGCTGGCTCGTCTCGGTGTCGATGACGCCGGGACAACAGCAGGCAGGTCGCGTGCCCGCGAGGACGACTCGGCATTGCCGACTGCCGCAGGCCGATCAGTGGGTCCGGTGACCGCCGGATTCCGGTCGGAGGAGCGGAAACCGAGACCAGTCCGATCGGCCGATGGTGGTTCGGCCGAGGTGGACACCATGGGAACGCGGTCGAGCGCGCCCGATCCGCAGCGGGCGCGCTCGACCGGGTCCCGTCGGGGACGCCGGAATACGTTTCGGCACAGTGATTTACAGTCCGACGACGTCGACCAAGCCGAAGGCCGCTGGGTGGATCCGGTGGTGGCCCGGCCCGAGTCGGGTCCGCCCGACACGGAAACAGCTGCGAGCAGGTCCTCTGCGTACCGCGACCCACCGGGCGGGACGGTCGAGCAGGCGAAAGAGGTGTGTCTTCGCTTGCTCGCCGTGCGTGCTCGCAGCCGAGCCGAGCTGGCCGGGCGCCTGGCCGCCAAGGGGTACTCGCCCGACGTGAGCGAACGGGCGCTCGATCGCCTGACCGAGGTCGGTCTCGTCGACGACGCCGCCTTCGCCGAGCAGTGGGTGCACTCCCGCCACACCTTCTCCGGCAAAGGCAAGCAGGCGCTGGCGCAGGAGCTCCGGCGCAAAGGCGTCGCGCAATCGGATGCCGCATCCGCCCTCGCGGGGATCACCGTCGACGACGAGGAATCCCGCGCCGCCGAGCTGGTCCGCCGCAAAATGCGGTCTCTGCCGCGAGACCTGGACCGCGACAAGGCGATTCGCCGACTCGTCGGCATGCTCGCCCGCCGCGGTTACGGCCAGTCCACGGCCTACCGAGTGGTCAAGGCGGCACTGACCGACGATGGCGTCGAAAGCGATCCCATCGACCCCATCGACTGATGGCACGGCGAGCGGACGGCGTAATGCGTGCTGCGGCCACCGCTCGCCTGAGCACGGTGGCAGCAAAGGCGAGCTGCGCCGCCGAAGGACGCGCAACGCGACTAGGGGGCATCCCGCTCACAACTGCGTCCACGCTGGTCGGCATGCGTGATGCGGACAATCGATTGGTGCCGACCGCTGTGGCGGCGCGGTCGCCTACCGGAATCTCGGGCGGCTGCGGCGTTTTCGGTCGGTTTGCTGGTTGTCGGTGCTGGAACAGCCGATCGGGGCACGGCCCGCGGCGGTCGAGGTCTCGAACCGTCGTACCGCCGCCGCGGACGTGCAACGCCGAGCGGGATTCGGGTGTGGCATCGTCGGTCTAGACCTCACCGGTGTCGGCGACCAGACCGGCGGCCTCGATGCCCGCCACCGCCGCGCGTTCGTCCTCGAGAGACGTGGCGGCGCCGGTGGAACCCACCGCACCCAGCAGCCCGCCTGCCGCGTCCCGGATGAAGACGCCGCCGGGCACGTCGAGGATGCGTCCCTCGGCGAGCGCGGCCACCGAGGTGAAGAAGGTCGGCGCGGCGGCGGCGCGACGCGCGATCTCACGATTGGAGACGCCCAAGCCGAGCACGCCCCAAGCCTTCGCGATCGCGATCTGCGGGCGCAGGATGCCCGAGCCGTCCTGACGTTGCAGGGCGACGAGGTGGCCGCCGGGGTCGAGCACCGCGACAGTGAGCGGATCGAATCCCTGTGCCGCGCCGAACGCCAGTGCCTCAGTGATGATGAGCGTCGCGCGTTCCAGCGTGATCGCGTTCGTCGTGATCGTCATTTCGTACTCCTGTGTCGAGAACCTTCGGATTGCGTTGGCTGTAGGCCAGCGCCGCGAGCACCAAGCCCGCACCGGCGACCTGCAGCCCGGTGATGCGCTCGGCGCCGACCGCGACGGCGAACACCGCCGCCGCGACCGGCACCGCGAACATGAAGACCATGGTCTGTGCCGACCCCACCCGCCGGACGCCCCAATACCACGCCACCAGCCCGTACACGGTTACGGCAAGTACGGAGAACACCAGCGAAATCACCGTCAGCCCGGACAGTCCCGCCCACGTCGTCTCCAGGGGCGCTCCGCGCGCCACCACATGCCCCGCTCGCGGGGGCGGATCAGAATTCGCACGGTCGTGCGCGTCCAGTTCGCCCTGGCCCGCCGGATGTCCCGCACCTTGTGGCCCGCTCGAGGGGGCGGCGATTCGCCGCTCCTTGACCACAGTCGCGGTGTCCGGTGCGTTCAGAGCGATCGTGTCAGCCGGGTCCGAGAATGTCGCTGCGGCCCGATTCGATTGCCCCACAGGACCTTTTCCGCTGGCGGCACCGTTCGATGCCACCAGCGGACCGCTTGTGGCGATACGCGGATCGGTCTCGGCGGTGGTCGCGCTGTGTGGCCAGCTGGAGACTGTTTGCATTACCCCGTCCAGCTCCATCGGGGAGCTATATGGAGGGTCGGCACGCGCAGCCCGATAGGAGTGGGCGGCAGTCTCTTTCGCATTCGTGGTGTCGTCCAGCGTCGAGAGCGTGATGGCCGTCAGAAGCAGGACGGCCGCGCCGATCGCCGAAGCCCAAGCCGTCACGCGGAGAGGGCTGTGGTCTTTCAGTAGTGGCCGGGTGATGACCGGGTAGGAGCCCCACAGCGCGGCCGCCGCAAGGGCGGACAGATCGCCGAGGACGCGGTGGGGTGCGGAATGGTTTGTGTCGCGGCCGAGGACCACCAGGACGACGCCGACCATCGCCACGGTCGCGCCGATCAGCACGGCGCCGCGGACCGGCTCACCCGCCCGCCGGGCGAACAGCGCGGTCCAGAAGGGAGACAGCGCGATCAAAACGGAGGACTCGGTAACCGTGGTGAGGGCCACGGCGGCGCTGAAGGTCAGCTGATAGGCCACGATGCCGATCGCGGCCGACAGCGCCAGACGCGGCCACCAGCGGCGGCCGATGGCGGGACGGCCTTCCACGACGAGCACCAGCAACAGCAGCAGCGGCGCCGCCGCCGCGAAACGGATCGCGTTGTAGGTCACCACATCCAGCTCGCGCAGACCCCAGCCGGTGACGGTGTAACTGGCGCCCCACACGGCGCTGACCGAGGCGAGCAGCCAGGTGGCGCGGTCAAGCCGCACGCGACACGCTCACCTGATCCAGCACCTGGCGCACCGACTCCAGCGCCGATTGCAGCGCGCCCTGAATCCAGGCGTGCGCGACCGAGAGGTGTTCGCCCGCGAAGAACACCTGCGGTGCCGGGAGAGGATGCGGGGCACCGATGCCCGCGAGATACCGCGAATGCTGCCCGGGCGCCAGGTAGGCGAACGCGCCGCCGCCGATACCTACCTGCTCGTCCCAGGTCCAGTGCACGACGTCGTCCACCGCGGCGGACAGACCGGGGTGCAGCTGTTCGAGCGAGGCGAGCACGACCCTGGTGCGGTCGCTTTCGGGCAGCGCCGCGAACCGCCTGGCGTTGTTCTCCCACAGGTAGGCGGCGGTGAGCACGGCCGGGGCGTGCGAGCGACCGGGATCCTGCGCGGCCCAGCGGGAATCGCCGGGCACCGGCTCGGCGTTGTCCGACGGGTACCACACCTGCTGGATCGGGAGATCCGTGAAGCTGCCGCCGCCGAAGATCCCGTCGACGTGCTCCCAGCGCCGCTCGCTCACGTGCACGAGCGTTTTGGTGCTGCTGGCATAGCTGATGCCGCGGATCGCCTGCCGCTGATGTGCCGGTAGCGCGGGGTAGATGTCGATCTGGTCGAGGCCGGGCGCGGGTATCGCGCAGACCACGAAGTCGGCCTCGTCGGCGAGCGGAGCGCCGTGCCGCTCGCCCCGCAGCCGCACGCCGTCGGCGGTGACGTGCAGTTCGGTGATGCGAGTGGCCAGCCGGAGGCTGCCCGGGCGCAGCGCGTCGGTGAAACCGCGGATGAGCGCGTCGGTTCCGTCCACCAGCTCCAGCTGGTCGACATTGAACAGCCCGAAGTAGTCGACCAGCACCTCCAGCAGCGAGGCGTGCTCGTAGTGCAGCAGCCCGCTGGCGTGTCCGATCAGATCCCAGGCGTCCGGTGAGAGACGCTGGCTGGCGAACTGCCACAGCGAGGTCGCGGCGAGCCGGTCCAGTTCGGGATCGGCCACGTCACCGGCCAGCAGCGCCTTGCGCCGATGGTCGCCGAGCCCCTGCCAGGCGTCGCGCAGCAACTGTTCGAGCACCAGCAGCGGGTCGGTTCGCTCGGCCGCGCGCAGGTGATAGGCGGTCAGCACCTCGCCCACCCGCGACCGGCGGACCCGCCGTCCGCGCAGGTGATAGTAGGCGTCCGGATTCGCGTTGACGAAAGGCCTCGTGGCCAAGCCGAACTCCTCGACGTAGTGCAATGTGCACCGGTGATTGCCCGGAATCCGCATCGCGCCGAGCTCGCCGTGGGTGCCGTCCCAGAACCGCCAGGTGCGAATCCGTCCGCCGGGGCGTGCGGCGCGCTCGTACACGGTGACGTCGAGGCCGTGCCGTTGCAGCTCGTAGGCGGCGGCCAGGCCGCTGGCGCCCGCGCCTATCACGGCGACACGCGCGGGGCCTGAATACCCGGGGCGGCGCAACTCGCCAGGGAACGCGAAGCTCTCGTCGAAAAGGCGGTCAGAGGTACGGCTGGTCATCGATCATCAACTCCCCGTCGGCATGAAGCACTGCTGACCGTCTCACCGGTCGGCTACCGGGATCGGTTGTCTGCCTACGAGATTGGCGTGCAGCCGCCGACGGGACGAGTGTTGCGCTCAGCTCGAGCGCAACCATCCCGGTGCGGCAAGCCGCTCGATGCCGCGTTCAGGGCTCGCCGGAGAGCTTCTCTCCGGCGAGTTCGCGCCGCTCCAGTTCGCGCGGGATCTCCCGCACCGCCTCCAGGTTCAGATCATCCCACCGCTTGTGCTCGCCGAACTCACGGTTTCGTGCCGATGTCGACGCCGGGCGCCGCGTCGGTGATGATGGAATCCGCGGCGACGACGGCGCCTGCGCCCTTCCCGCGCTTGCGTGCCCGCAGTCGCTGTTCCAGCTTGGTCGCCACCTGGGTCAGCGCGCTGTTGAGCGCGATCATGACGACCGCGATGACCATCAGCGCCGGGACGGTGTTCTGCTCGGCCGCGCCGAGCTGCTGGCCCGAGCGCACGATTTCGACGTAGGTGATCTGGTAACCCAGCGCCGAGTCCTTGAGCGCGACCACCATCTGCGAGACCAGCGCGGGCAGCATCGCCGTGATCGCCTGCGGCAACAGGATCAAGCGCATCAGCTGGCCCTTGCGCATGCCCAGCGCGACGGCCGCCTCGGTCTGTCCCTTCGGCAGCGACCGGATGCCCGCCCGGACGATCTCCGCGATGACCGAGCCGTTGTAGATGGTCAGCGCGGTGACCACCGCGGCGAGCGCGAGATCCTCGGACTTGAACAGGTCGTAGTCGGAGTACACCGCGAACAGGAAGATCATCAGGATCAGCACCGGGATGGCGCGCGCCACCTCGACGATCGTGCCCGCCACCCAGCGCACGGCACGATGCTCCGACAGCCGCAGCACGCCGAAGATCATGCCGAGGATCAACGCGAGCACGATCGACAGCAGCGCCGCGACGACGGTGCCACGGAGACCGGGCAGCAGGTAGGTCGACCAGACCTCGGCCTCCAGGAACGGCTTCCACTTCTCGGCGGTGAACTGTCCCTTGTCGGCGAACCCGCGGTAGAGCACCCACAGGGCCGCGGCCACGGCGGCCGCGACCAGCACCGAGTAGACGTTGTTGCGCAGCCTCGCCTTCGGGCCCGGCGCGTCGAACAGAACCGAAGCACCTGAGCTCATCGGGCCACCTCGTAACGCTTGGCCAGCCAGCCGAAGAACAGGCCGGTCGGCAGGGTCAGGATCACGAAGCCGAGCGCGAAGATCGCGCCGATCGCCAGCACCGCGGCCTCGGTCTCGGTCATCTCCGCCATCAGTGTCGCGGCCTCGGCGACGCCGATGGCCGAGGAGATGGTGGAGTTCTTGGTCAGCGCGATCAGCACACTGCCCAGCGGCGCGATGACCGAACGGAACGCCTGCGGCAACACGATCAGCCGCAGGTTCTGCAGGAAGCCGAAGCCGAGCGAGCGGCCCGCCTCGGACTGGCCCATCGGCACGGTGTTGATGCCCGCGCGCAGCGATTCGCAGACGAAGGCGGCGGTGTAGATGCTCAGGCCGACGACCGCGAAGCGGAAGTTGTTCTGCGCCAGCGAATCCGGGCCCTCACCCGCGAGCCTCCAGCCCATCGTGGTGTAGAGGCCCAGCGACATGAACACGATGATCAGCGTGAGCGGGGTGTTGCGGAAGATGGTGACGTAGGCGGTGCCGACCCAGCGCGCCACCGGCACGGGAGACACCCGCAGCCCGGCGACGACGGTGCCGAGGATCAGCGCGCCGATCGCCGACAGCACGGTCAGCTGAATGGTCACCCAGAAGGCTTCGAGGATTTCGGTGTCGTACCTCGAGATCAGGTCGAACACGACGGACGCGTCCCTCCGATCGGGTTTCGATGGTCAGGGGAAGTGCGGCGGGTGTCCCGGCCCGGTCGGGGCCGGGACACCCGTGCTGGTGAAGACGGAGGAACTCAGTACCGGTTCACCGTCGGCGGCTGCGGGGCCTGGTAGCCCGAGGCGCCGACGGTGGAGTCGAACGCCTTCTTCCACGAGCCGTCTGCGATCATCGCCTCGATCGCGTCGTTGATCTTGTCGCGCAGTTCCTTGTCGCCCTTCTTCAGCCCGATGCCGTAGTTCTCCGTGGTGAACGGCTTGCCGACCACCTTGAACGCGCCGGTGCTCTGCGCGGCGTAGCCGGCCAGGATGATGTCGTCGGTGGTCACCGCGTCCCAGGAACCCGCGCGCAGGCCCTCGAGGCACAGCGAATAGGTGTCGTTGGCCTGCAACTGCGTGTCGGGGAAGTTCTTGCTGATGTTCTGCGCCGGGGTGGAGCCCTTCACCGAGCAGACCTTCTTGCCCTTCAGGTCGTCGGGGCCGTTGATGGCGTTGTTGTCGGCGCGCACCAGTAGCGACTGGCCCGCGACGTAGTACGGACCGGCGAAGTCGACCTTCTCCTTGCGCTGGTCGTTGATCGAGTAGGTGGCGACGATGTAGTCGACCTGGCCGTTCTCGATCAGCGTCTCGCGCTGGCCGGAGGGGGATTCCTTGAACGTGATGCTCTCGGGCTGCACGCCGAGCTTGCCCGCGACGTACTTGGCCACCTCGACGTCGAAGCCGCTGTAGGAGCCATCCTTGTTGCGCAGAGCCAGACCCGGCTGGTCGAACTTGATGCCGATGGTCAGTTTGCCGTCCTTGGCGTGGTCAAGGGCGGATTTGTCGCCGCCGCCGCCACAGCCGGTGGCGGTCGCGGCGGCGAGTGCCAGGGCGATCGCCCCGACACCGATTCGCAGGGCACGGTTGATCCTCATCGAGTTTCCTTCTCCCTCTCGTGGGTGTTGCTGGCCGCTGTGTCCGGCAGGTCAGTGGCTCAAGATCTTGCCCAGGAAGTCCTTGGCGCGCTCGGACTTGGGGGCGGTGAAGAAGACGTCCGGCGGCGCGTCCTCCACCACCTGGCCGTCGGCCATGAACAGCACGCGGTTTCCGGCGCGGCGGGCGAACCCCATCTCGTGGGTGACGACCAGCATGGTCATCCCGTCCTTGGCCAGCGACACCATCACCTCGAGCACCTCGTTGACCATCTCCGGGTCCAGCGCCGAGGTCGGCTCGTCGAACAGCATCACCTTAGGGTTCATCGCCAGCGCGCGGGCGATCGCGACGCGCTGCTGCTGCCCGCCGGAGAGCTGGGCAGGGTACTTGTCGGCCTGATTTGCGATGCCGACCCGGTCGAGCAGTTCCATGGCCCGGGTGCGGGCGGCGTCCTTCTTGATCTTGCGGACCTTGATCGGCGCGAGCATGACGTTCTCCAGGATCGTCTTGTGCGCGAACAAGTTGAACGACTGGAACACCATGCCGACATCGGCGCGCAGCGCGGCCAGCGCGCGGCCCTCGGCGGGCAGCGGGACGCCGTCGATGGCGATGTCGCCGGAGTCGATGGGTTCCAGGCGGTTGATGGTGCGGCACAGCGTCGACTTGCCGGAACCCGAGGGGCCCAGAACGATGACGACCTGCCCTTTGGGGACCTCGAGGGTGATGTCCTGGAGTACGTGCAGGTCGCCGAAGTGTTTGTCCACATTGTGCATCGAGATCATCGGCGGCGCGCTGGTAGCGGCGCTGACGGCCCCGGCAGGAGCGTCCCCGGTCGTGTCGGGGATGGCGGCGTCATCGGTCATGGTCAAGACCTTAAGCAAAAAACGGGGATTTGCCCGAGTTTCGGCGACACACCGTCGCGACACGCCGATTTGACACATCGCCGCAACCTATCGGCCCCCGGCTCGGATCGCCGGAGAATTGCCCGAGGGCCTGCACCGATGCCAGCGAAACCCGCCGGAGGCGGCCCCGTACCCTGGATGGGTGGATTCGATCGGACAGGCAGTGTGGACTCCCGCGGAGGGCACAGCACGCAGCTACGAGGTCCGCACCTTCGGTTGCCAGATGAACGTGCACGATTCCGAACGCTTGTCGGGCCTGCTGGAGGACGCGGGATACGTCAAGGCCGCGCCCGGCGCGACGGCCGACCTCGTGGTGTTCAACACCTGCGCGGTGCGCGAGAACGCCGACAACAAGCTCTACGGCACGCTCGGCCACCTGGCGCCGATCAAAGCGAGTCGACCCGGCATGCAGATCGCCGTCGGCGGCTGCCTGGCGCAGAAGGACCGCGACGTCGTGGTGCGCAAAGCGCCGTGGGTGGACGTGGTCTTCGGCACGCACAACATCGGCTCGCTGCCGGTGCTGCTGGAGCGGGCCCGGCACAACCGGGAAGCCCAGGTGGAGATCCTGGAGTCGCTGGAGGCGTTCCCGTCCACCCTGCCCGCCAAGCGCGAATCGGCCTACGCGGGCTGGGTGTCCATCTCGGTCGGCTGCAACAACACCTGCACCTTCTGCATCGTGCCCTCGTTGCGCGGCAAGGAGGTCGACCGCCGCCCCGGTGACGTGCTCGCCGAGGTGCAGGCGCTGGTCGACCAGGGCGTGCTCGAGGTGACCCTGCTCGGCCAGAACGTGAACTCCTATGGCGCGTCGTTCGCCGACCCGGCCGAGCCGCGCGACCGCGGCGCGTTCGCCAAGCTGCTGCGCGCGTGCGGAAGCATCGACGGCCTGGAGCGGGTTCGCTTCACCTCGCCGCACCCGGCCGAGTTCACCGATGACGTGATCGAGGCGATGGCCGAGACCCCGAACATCTGCCCGCAGCTGCACATGCCCTTGCAGTCCGGATCGGACCGGGTGCTCAAGGCCATGCGGCGCTCCTACCGCAAGGCCCGCTACCTGGGCATCATCGACAAGGTGCGCGCCGCGATGCCGCACGCGGCGATCACCACCGACATCATCGTCGGCTTCCCCGGCGAGACCGAGGAGGACTTCCAGGAAACCCTGGACGTGGTCCGCCGCGCGCGCTTCACCAGCGCCTACACCTTCCAGTACTCCAAGCGCCCCGGCACGCCCGCCGCCGACATGCCCGATCAGCTGCCCAAAGCCGTCGTGCAGGAGCGCTACGACCGGCTGATCGCGGTGCAGGAGCAGATCTCCCTGGCCGCCAACCAGGAACTCATCGGCACCGAGGTGGAGCTGCTGGTCGCCGAGGGGGCGGGCAGGAAGAACGCCGCGACCGCCAGGATGAGCGGCCGCGCCCGCGACGGCAGGCTGGTGCACTTCCGCCCCGGCGACACCGCGGAGCCGATCCGCCCCGGCGATCTGGTCACCGTCGACATCACCGGCGCCGCCCCGCACCATCTGATCGCCGACGCCGCGGTCAAGACCCATCGCCGCACCCGCGCCGGTGACGCGCACGAGCGCGGCGTCACGCCGAAGACCGAGCCCATCGGCGTGGGGCTGGGTCTGCCGCGGATCGGCGCGCCCGCCCCGGAGCCGGCGGCCGCGGGCTGCTCGACCGGCTGCGGCGCATGACCACCAGGCCGGAC
>NZ_BAGF01000055.1 GCF_000308755.1 Nocardia pneumoniae NBRC 100136 | reverse complement strand
CGAGTATCCGACCCGAGGGTTGCGGTACCCGGATTGGCGAGGTGATCGGTGACGTGCAACTCGATCGTCCGCGAGTATCCGGCGGAGGGTGGCGTGGGGCCGGATTCACGAGAGGATCGCGGGCCGGGCCGCTCGAATCGTCCGCGAGTATCCGACCGATGGTGGCGTATACCCGGATTCTCGAGACCGTCGAAGGCGTCGTCCGGTGGCACGCTCAGTCCGGGGTCTGGCCGCCGATGACGCCGCCGGGCAGCGTCTTCGGGAGCTCGCCGAGCAATTCGTCGGTATTGTCCTGATTGATCAGGTAGTCCGGGGTCTTGTGCTCGGACTCGTCGTCCTTGCCGCCGCCGCGCGCGCCGGGTGACATCATGCCGGGGAGCCCCGATGTTCCGCGTGCGCCGGCGGTCGCCGCGGCGGCCGCGGGCTTCGCCGAGGGGGTCGGCGTTCCCGGCGTGCCGGGGATGCTGCGTCCCGGTTGCGGCTGGTTCGGTGTGCCAGGGTTTCCCGGTACGCCGGGTGAGCCTGGGGTGTGCGGGGTTCCGGTACCGGTCGGCACGGTTTTGGTGGGGTCCGTTGTCGTGCTCGGGTTCATCGTGGGATCCACGCCAGCGGGCGTGGTCGATGTGTTGGCCGGTGTCGTGTCGGTGGACTGCTGCTCCTGCGACGACTGGTCGGCAGATTTCGGCTCCTGGGTGCCCGGTTCATCGGGCTTGCCGTCGCCGTCCTTGTCACCGGGGACACCCGAGTCGGTGGTGCCGGGATTATTGCCCCGGCTGGTCGAGTTGGGACCGCCGTTGTCGCTGCTCTGGTATCCGCCCGGCGGGGGAGCCGGAATGTCCACCGACGCGGTCGGACCGACCGGCGTGGGCAGCACCGGAATCTTGCCGTCCATCTCGCTGAACGGCTGCACGTAGAACTGCTTCATCGCGGCCCGCGCGGTCTGCTCGGCCTCGGATTGCTCGCGCGACAGACTCCAGCGGCTCGGGTGGAAGACGCGCTCGGTCCATGAGTAGTGGACGGTGTCCGGGAGCGCCTTCTTCGTATTCTCGATCGCGGTCGCGGCGTCGCGGACGCGGCAGTACAGCTCCTCCAGGGAGTTGGTGAGGTTCTGCGCTTCGCTCGTGTATTTCTCGATCGCGTTCTTGGACTGCTCCGCGGCCGGTCCCGACCAGGCTTGGGCGATCGAGGTCTGGATGGAGCGGGCGAACGTCTCCACGCCTTGCTCCCACTGGGTGCGGGCCTTCCAATACACGTCGGCTTGGGTGAACGCGTCGGTTGGATTGAGCGGCTGAAACGTTTCGTTGATCCGAGAGTGTTCCCAGCTGTCGGGGTGCTCGCCGCCGTTCGGGATGCGCGTGTTCTCGTAGCCGCTCATTTGTTTGTTCCGTCCGGGAGCGCATACGGTCCGAACCGGAGTCCGACAGGCGGTCGCTCGGGCAGTGTGGTACTCAGCCTGTTGATATCTGCGGCAAACTTGTTGTCCACCTGCATCATTCGGTCTCTGACGATTCGATGTACCGCTTGGATGTCCTCGACGATGCGGAAGTGCTCTTCCATGATCTGATGGACGCTGTTGCGGTCTTCGGCTCCGCGGGCCTTCTTCCTGAGTCTATCGACCAGGGTCCGTGCCGAGACCATATCGCCGTTGCTCTCGCCCAAGCCCCAGTGCTCCTGCCGCGACACAAGGTCCATGGACCTCTGGACCTTTCGAATCGCGTCTTTGAAATACTCGCAATCACGGTCTATGTAGATGAAGTCCTCTGCGGACATCCGGATACCTAGCTTCCCCTCCTGCGCCGCGTTCAAGATGTTCGCCATCGGCCGAGGCGGCTGCGCGTTGTCGTCACCCATGTGCTGCTCCCTCCCGGCGAGTTCTGATCTCTCAGCGTATTCAAACAGTGGCAGGCAGCGTCGGCACTACCTTCTCCGCCAAGGTCTTCGCAAGCGCGCAGGTGTCGAGATGGCCGGTCTTACGATTCGACGGAGGATTGCTGAGGAAGATTTCGAGGCTTCCGCCCTTCATCTCCACGTTGATCGTGCACACGGCGTCGGGGTGTTCTTCGACCTGCCGCGTAGAGATCGCGCGGCGACCGCCGATGGTGTACTCGCGGGCATCTGCGAACTTCTTGTCCCGCACCATGTCAATGGTGAGGTTTGTCGTGGTTATGGCGGGCGCGTATCCATCGGTCTGCACCCATGCGCAACCACGCCACTTGACTCCCCCTGATGCGTTGGAGTCCTCTTTGTCTTTACTGCGCAGGTTCTCGGAATCGAGCACGCTCTGCGGGATGTCGGTGCACGGGTCGTAGCCGCTGGGTACGTCGGGGGCAATGCTAGGACTTGCTGAGGCGCCAGCGGTGGGCCGGGCATCGCCGGTGTTCGAGGAGCCGCACCCTGCCAGCACGAGTGCGGCACCGACGGCGAGGATGGTGCGTCGCCGCGAACTCCGCCCTGATGTCATTGGGTTCCCCTTGCACACCGGTGTCTCTGGCCCTGCCAGGGGCCGGACCGGCTCCTCCGCCCCCCTTTAGCGAAGATCAACGCTACCGGTGGGTTTCTCCGGGTGCAAGCGACCGGAGGTGGATCGCCCGTCCTGAAGCCGCTAGTGCCTCGTCCAGATAGCTTCTGTTGTAACCGCCGGTATGGACAAGTCCGCGAAGGTAGTCGAAAGGCGGCTGGCCACGGCGTGTCGCACCGCCATTCGACTAACCTCGCCGCGTCACCGAACTCGAATACCAGTGAAGCTATCTGGACGGGGCACTAGTTCAAGCGAGTGCCCCGAACCTGCCGCGAGGGAGGGTCCGGGGTCGGTCGCCGAGCGGTTTGGTCAGGGCTGTGGCCGGTGTAGTTCGCCGCTGGTAATACTGGTAGTGAACGCGTCCCACTCGCCGGGTGTGAACAGGAGAGCCGGGCCGGTCGGCTCCTTCGAATCGCGCACGCCCACGAAGCCGCTGCCAAGAAACGCAACCTCGACGCATTCCTTGTCGGAGCTGCTGTAGCTGCTCTTGAACCAGGAGGCAGCGGATAGATCGAGGTTCACTCGGCGTACTCCTTTGCGATCTTGCGGAGAAGGGATCGGCTGTGCGCCTCATCGAGTGCCGATCGCTCGATGTCGGCCCACGCATGTCGGTATCCCCTTACCTCTTCCGGCTTCTCAAGATACAGGTCACCGGTGAAGCCCTGCATGTAGATGATCGGCGGCTCGGTCAGATGCGCGGTCGGGTGCTTGGGGAACTCGAGCATCACGAACGGGCCGACACGCAGGCCCGGGTAGGCCTCGGACTCGAGGGGAACCACCAACACCGAAATGTTCGAGTGCTCGCTGACTCTGGCCAGGTGCGCAACCTGATCACCCATGACCGATCGACCACCGATCGGCCGCCGCAAAGCAGATTCATCGATGATCACGTTGAGACTCAGCGGGTCGGAGTCGCTGTCCAAGCGGGCCTTTCGTCGGGTGAACACCTCGATGCGTCGTTCGACTTCCGGCCCGGGCATCGTGGGGTAGTCGACCCAGATCAGTGCCCGCCGATATTCGTTGGTTTGCAGTAGCCCGGGGAGAAGGGTCGTTTGGTAGGAGAAGACACGGCGGGCCGCTGCCTCCAATCCAACATAATGGCTGAACCCCTTCGGGATGGCGTCGTCGTAGTGGTACCACCACTCCGTGTGCTTGGTCTCCTCGACCAAGTCGAGCAGGATGGCGGTCTGTTCGTCGGACGCCTTGTACAGCTTGCACAGCCGCTCGATGAACAGCGGATACAGGCGGACCGATTGCCCGGTCTCCATCCGCCACAGCGTCTGTTTGCCCACGTCGAGAGCCTTACGGGCGGCTTCGGCGCTGACGCCCGACTTGATCCGCAGTTCGCGCAACTGACGGCCGAGCATGCGGCGGGGGAGGCTGGAACCTGTTGAAGACACGACGATCCTTTCGTAGCCAAACTACTGGCCAGGTTGCTTACTGGAACCTTTTGGCGGGGGTCCTTGGAACCTGGGCGGTTTCCGCCCGATTCCACAACTGATTACGTTCCCGCCCTGCAATATCCGGTGCTCTACTGAACGCGCCCGGTCCCATCGAAGAAGTGCTGAAACCTTAACCGCGACAACGGTTCAAGGTCCAGCGATCGGGCATTTGCTCTCATCGGACCAATTGAATCGAGGCTGGCGAATGAACCATGCGGCATTCGCGGATACACCCGCGTCCCGCTGCGCGTTTTACCGCCGTACCTGTGGCCTGCCCGCCGGGATACACCCGGAGATCGGGCGGATCGTCGTGCGGGCGGGTGTGGTCGGCGGGATCACGATGCCCGACCGGCTGGGGCAATGGGTGCGAGACGACATGCTTTTGCGAGGTCGCCCGTTGGGGCCGGTTGTCGCGCATATCCATTCGCGCCGCTGGACTTTCTTGTGCCGACCTGATCTCCCCGACGACACGCGATTGTTCCGGGCCCTGTTCCGGCTCGATGTCTCGGTCGTGCCGTTCGGCAGCGAGATTGCGCTACCGTCGCCCGCCGACGCGAACGGCGGTTTTCGCCGCTGGGTGGTGGCACCCCGCGACACCTTCCGCCCATCCGGTTCGGTGATCGTGCATTGCGTCCTGGCCTGTGCGGCCCGGAACGTCGCGAGTGAGCGTCACCGAGTGATCCGAGAAGGCAGCGCGCAACCACGCACGGCTGAGCCGAATCCCAGGGAGGGGCGGCCGTGAGGATGCGTCAACGCGTGACCCGACACCACAGTGCACAGTCACGCCCGGTGGAGCCGAGCCCGAGCGAGGCGCGGCCGTGAACGATGTCCTGCCGTCGAGAAGTCAACTGCTGCAAGCCTGCCGGGAAGGCGAGCCGCCACCGGACCACCCGGTGCTGCTGCGCGCCCGCGCACTGGCCGACCTGCACGCTCGCCGACTCGACGCGAACCAGGGCGCGGTGCCCGATATCGATGAGTCCCGCGCCCGCCTGGTCCGGGAAATCGACCGCTGGGCCGACCACCGCTTGCCCTCCGCGCGCTGCGGCGCCTACCTGCACACCGAATCCCTGGGTTCGGTGATCGACCGCCTGGCCCACCTCAGCGCCACCGCCTACGCGGCCCTGGCCGCCGACGCCGAATGGGACCTGTGGTTCGCCTGGGAGCGCCTGGCCGAATTGGCCCTCGCCTACGAGGATCTCGCCACCGAGCTCACCACCGGGCGCCGCCGCTTACCGAACGCGTTCTAACTGGACCGCAGGGTCTCCTTTCGAGTGCTATCTCCGAGGAGATCCTGCATGCGAGAATTCCGGCCATGTCCCAGTACGATCCGGTCCTCGACGACCGCTGGGGGACGGCGAAGTATGGCCTGTTGCCCCCGAAAGGGACCGGGCGGGACTCCAGCCCGCCATCGACATCGTCGACTGTGGCGGACGCACGCGAGCAGATCGAGAGTCTCGTCCCCCCGCCGGGAGCATCGGCCACACTGCGGCACTCGATCGAGTTCGCTCGCGCCGTATTTCGCTTGATGCTCGACCAACTGGGCGCCGGAGACGCATCCGAGATGCCCGATGTGATCGCCCTGCTCGACGATGCCGACCTCTACGATGTGGCGAACAAATCCGTGGTGACCACGCAGTACAACAGAAAATCGGGAAAAATAGCGAAGCTGACCGGCGATCTGAAGAAGCGGAACAAAGAGATCTCCGGCAAAGTAGGGGATACCGCGAATGACAACCTCGGATTGGCGAAGAAAATCCGTGACGAGGCGGGACGTCTCGGGTTGGTACTGCGCGCGGCCGGTCTGGTTGTTTCCGTGAGATCGCTGAAACCGACGCCGATCGAAGAGAAGTCCATACTGACCGAAGTGGTCTCGACGATCCTGCATGTGGAAAAAGAATTCGCGGCTGTCGTCGGGAACAACTCCGAACGGGCCGGAAACATGGGACCCCTGACCCTGGAGCAACTCGAGAAGATCTTTCCCGAGACGGCCCAGGGCACACTACGGAAGTATCTGCCCTACCTCAACCAGGCGATGCGTGATCACGGGATAGAGACACCGAAGCGTGTGGCTGCCTTCCTCGCGCAGATCGGGGTGGAAACCGACGATCTGAAAACCCTCACCGAATATGGTGACGCGGCATACTTCAACAGGAACTACGGTCCGCACTCCAGCGTAGGGCCGACCCTGGGAAACAGCCGGTCCGGCGACGGTGCTCGCTTCCGCGGTCGGGGCGCCATGCAGCTGACCGGCCGCAACAACTATCGGGCGGCGGGCGAGGCCCTCGAAGTCGACTTCGTCGGGAAGCCCGAACTCGCCGCCGACCCGAAGTACGCCTTCGCCACGGCGGCCTGGTATTGGGATTCGCGGAATCTGAACGATCTGGCCGATGAATCCGACATCGGGGCGATCACGAGAGCGGTCAACGGCGGCGACAACGGGAGCTCGGAACGTAACGAGAACTACCGCCGCGCCCGCAAGGTTCTCGACGCGGAATGAACAACCCTGCCCGTCAGTCCCGTCGCAACGTGGCGGCGAGGTGGTGCTGCAACGGCTCGCCGACCGCCGCCATGCGCAGGGTGTAGTCGATGGTGTCGCCGGAGAGGCGGATGGAGCGGCCGAGGGCGGTCACCAGTTTCGCGGTGCTGCTGCGGCCGAGGCCGGTGGAGTCCAGTTCCAGGCGCAGGGTGCCGTCGTCGACGGTGAGCGAGCCCTCGCAGATTTCGGTGATCCCGGTGGGGTGGGCGAGGATCAGCTCGACACGGTCGGGACGCGGGCAGCGCAGATAGCCGGTTTCGGCGTGCAGCGGCCTGCCGTCATCGGTGGCGCGGGTCTTCTGCCGGTAGGTGAGGAAGGGGCGGCCGAGGTGGCCGAACCGAACTTCCTCGACGTAGCCGAAGGGCTGGATGGTCGGGTATTCACCCTGGCCGTTGCCGCGCCACGTGCCGAGCAGTGGAGCGAGCGGGGCGATATCAGGATGCGGAGCGATGGAGGGCTGGGGTTCGACCACGGCGAACAGACTAGACCCGTACTCCGGGCACTGCTCGTATACTCCCCGAATTACGCCACGCTAAGGTTAGGGTCACCTTAGCGCCAGGTGGCGCGTTGCCGGAAAGGAAACAGGAAGTTGAACGGACGTTGGAATGAGTCGCGGCGCGGTGGTGCGCCCCGATCGCGGGACAGAAGCGGTCTGCTGCGCGCGTCGGCGCTGGGCGCCGCGCTGCTCGTCGCGGCCGCCTGCTCGGACTCGAAGTCCGACGAGGTGCCCGCTCTGGACGGCAACAAGTATGTCCAGACCAATCTCGCCGCCAACAACGCCAAGGCGCAGTTCACCTTCCCCGACCTGGTGAACGCCTGGGGGCTCGCCGACCGCCCCAAGGGTGCGGGCGGGCACTTCTGGGTGGGCGCGGGCGGCAAGTCGTTCCAGTTCGTCGGTGACGTCACCAAGTCGCCGGACGAGAAGGTGCAGAAGCTGTTCCAGGACGGGCTGAAGATCGTCACCGTTCCCGGCGCCGACGCCGACACCTCGGACAACAGCGTGGGCAAGACCACCGGCGTCGTGTTCAACCCGGCGCCGATCACCTCCGACCTGTTCGTCGTGCGCGACCAGCCGGTCGAGGCGGAAGGCGGTCCGCTGAACGGGTCGGCGCGGTTCATCTTCGCCACCGACTCGGGCAAGATCTCGGCGTGGACCGAGCAGGGCTTCGAGGGCCGGATCGTGCGGCACGACGGCCCGGCCAACCTGGTCTTCGACGGCCAGCCGCAGGGCATGCAGTTCTTCGGCATCGCGCTGACCCCATCCGGGGACAAGCTGCTCGCCGCCGATTTCGGCGCCGACCCGCAGGTCCGGACGTTCGACAAGAACTGGCAGCTGATTCCCACCACCGGCTTCGCCAACCCGTTCGCCACCGGTGAGGCGATCGACCCGGCCGCGCCGGAGAAAGGTAAGAAGGCCAAGCCGGGCGACCCCGCGCCGTTCAACATCTCGACGATCGGCAACCGCGTGTTCGTCGCCTACGCCACCACTCAGCCGGACGAAGAAGACCCGAGCAAATTCGATGCCGGTGAAGAGGATTCGCTGGACAAGGATCAGGAGCAGGCCGCGGGCGGCAAACCGGACAAGGGCAAGCTCGCCGAGTTCGACGCCGACGGCAAGCTGGTGCGCATCCTCGACGACGGCAAGCGCCTGAACGCGCCGTGGGCGGTGACCGTCGCGCCGGAGGGCTTCGGCCCGCTCAGCGGCAAGCTGCTGGTCGGCAATTTCGGCGGCGCCGGCCACGTGCTCGCCTACGACGACGCCACCGGCAAGTTCGCCGATTACCTGCGCGACGCCGACGGCAAGCCGGTGGCGATCGAAGGTCTGTGGGCGCTGATGTTCGGCAACGGCGAGAGCCTCGGCGACGCCGACTCGCTGTACTTCACCGCGGGACCCGACGATGAGAAGGACGGCCTGTTCGGCAAGCTCCGCTTGAAGTAGACCCGGTCGCAGCGGCCCGCGTCATCCGGCGCGGGCCGCTGCCGCGTTAGCGGCCCCCAGTCGGTGCGGACGCCCGGCGTTCGGTGCGCCGCTCTCGAATAGCCACCTCGACCTCTTCCACCGCCGTGCGGATCAAGGTGCCGTAGCCGTCGTCGCAGAGGGCGTGCAGACGGTCGCGGGCGGCGTCGATCTCGCGCTGCGCGGCCGTGAACGAGCCGAGCCTGCGGTAATCGTCGGCGAGGTTGAGATGCAGCGACGGATAGAAGCCCGCCACCCGCAGCGCCGCGTCATGGCTCCTGGCGCGCTCGTCCGTGAGGCTGTCGGCGGCGTCCAACGCTCGAATGTCCCAGGTGAGCGCCTCGGCGGCATCGTCGTACAGGTCGGCCAGATAGTGCGCGAGAGTACAGCGATGCAACGCGTCGCCCTGCGGCCCGAGCGAGGACCACAGGGTGAGCAAAGCGTCGCGCGCGTCATCCGGACGGCCCTCGCGACCCAGCGCGACCGCGTCGGTGATGGCGGCCATGGTCTGGTCAGGGGTGCTCATCGGAACTCCTATGGGTTGGCGGATGGAGTGTGGGTGAGACGGTGGGGCCGATCGGCTGGTGGGGTAGCGATCGCCAGCGTCCGGGCTGGGGGGAGATGCATGCGGAGGCGGCCATGCTCTGGCCGGTGGCATGGTCGGTCCTATCGGCCTCGCCCCGAGCGGACGTGCTTGTCGGCGGATCGGGTGGGCATTGCCAGCGTGGTGAGGTCGCCGTCGGTGGCGGATCGCAGGACCACCGGCTGATCTCTGCCGGTGATGTCGAGCATCAGGTCGGGGCCGAGCGCGGTATGCACGGCGGGCAGCAGCGTCGCGGGGTCGAACGACAAGGTGATAGCGGAACCCGTGACGGTGGCGGGAAGGCGATGCGCCGCAGCACCGGCCGACACCTCGACGCCGGTCGCGTCGATGTCGAATCGCACTGTGCCGGTAGTGCTTTCGAGCAGGGAAAGCAGGCAGCGGCGAGCAGTGATCACCCTGGTGCTTGGCGGTCCGAGCCTGGACAGCACGACGCGGTGATCCGGGAAGGGCTCATCGATGACAACGGATCGACGCTCGGTGCCGTCCCCGGCCAGGACCAATCCGTCTTCGCTCGGCGTGGCGACGACCTCGTCCACGGTGCGCAACCAGGCGGTGATCGCGCCGAGCCCGTCCGGGGCGAGCACACGGGACCAGCCGCCGCCGTGCTGTCTGGTGGCCACCACGGTGCGAGTGGACAGGCGGTAGCGATCGGTTGCCGTGACAGTCAGCGCGTTTCCGCCCGCTTCCAGCAGAACGCCCGCCAGCACCGGGATCTCGCGGGTGCGTGCCACGGCGGTGCGGACCTGCTCGAGTGCCTGGGCCAGGATCGCCGCGGAGACCGCCACATGCGGCCCGAGTGACCGCTTGACCAGCGCGGCGACGCGGGCCGCCTCGCTCGCGCGCCGCGCGAGTTCGCCCACGTGACGGTCGAGTAGGTCCCGTGCCCGCCCGGCGTCGCCGGAGAGGATCTCCGCGATCGTCTCGAGCGGCAGGTCGATCGCGCGCAGCTGCCGGATGAGCGTCGCCCGTCCGCGCTGCGCCTCGGTGTAATAGCGGTATCCGGTCAGCGGGTCGACCCGAGCCGGGACGAGCAGGCCGCAGTCGTCGTAGAACCGCAGCGCGCTCGCCGTGAGCCCGCTGGCCCGTGCCAGCACGCCGATCGTGATCAACCCTGCCGATTCCGAACTCGCCACCCGGCCATCATGGAGTCTCAACCAACTCGAAGGTCAAACGGAGCTTCGGCGTCGCCTCGCCTTGCCGGTTGTTCAGTCGGCCTGCGGGTCGGTGGGGGTTACGCGCCAGCGGCGCGACCAGTCCCAGATCGGGCGCAGCGCCGCGCCGAGTTCGATCCCCGCGGTGGTCAATTCGTACGACTTGTCGGGATTCTTCGCGATCAGTCCCGCGGATTGCAGGTGTTGCAGTCGCACCGAGAGCATGCTCGACGAGCAGTTGCCCATGCGGCGGCGCAGTTCGAGGAAGCCGAGGCGGTCGGGCTCCAGTTCCCACAGGATGCGCAGCATCCAGCGTTGGCCGAGGAGGTCCATGGTGGCCAGCAGCGGCGCGTTCGCCGGGTCGTCGCGGCCCCGCGGCGGTTTGGGTTCGTTTGCGCTTCTCATTTAGAACCAGCATAGTGATTCTGAAATAGAAGCGGAGGCCTGGGCTTCGCCTGGCGCGATCGAAAGGGTGACGGTGGACGACACGACCGGACGGCGAATCGTCCTGATCACGGGCGCGTCCCGCGGTATCGGCGCGGAGACCGCACGGGTGCTCGCGGCGCGCGGCGACCATGTGGTGATCAACTACCGCGAGAAGGCCAGGCGAGCCGAGCGTCTGGCCGACTCGATCCGGCAGGCGGGCGGCGCCGCGTCGACGGCGGGCGCCGACATCGCCGACGCGGATTCCGCGAGCGCGCTGATCGCCGGAATAGCCGAGGAGTTCGGTCGCCTGGACGTGCTGGTGCTCAACGCCTCCGGCGGTCTCGAACGGCACGCCGAGCCCGGCTACGCGATGGCGCTCAACCGCGACGCGCAGGAACGGCTGGTGCGACTCGCCGTGCCGCACATGCCCTCCGGCTCTCGCATCGTCTTCGTGACCAGTCATCAAGCGCACTTCCACGGGCGCAAGCCGGTCCCGGCCGAATACGAGCCCATCGCCGCGAGCAAACGCGCGGGCGAGGACGCATTGCGCGCCATGATCCCGGAACTCAGCGCCCGCGGCATCAGCTTGCACGTCGTCTCCGGCGACATGATCGACGGCACGATTATCGTGCAACTTCTCCAGCGCCGAAATCCCGACGCCGTCACCGCTCGCCGTGACCAGGGCACCTTGCCCACTGTCACGGAGTTCGCCACAGCGGTCGCGCTGGCCACCACCAGCCAGGCCGATCCCGGACACACCACATATGTCGGCGGTCAGGACTATCTCGACGAGCGAGAACCCACCTCCTGAACGGCTCGGCAGGCTGCGCCGATCGCGGAGCTGGTGCTTTCCCGCCATGTGGCGCTGCGCTACGCGAACCTGTGGCCTGCCGTGCCGGTTACGGCGTCTTGATCAACCCGATGGCCGCGTGGTAGCTAGCTGTCGCTCGGCGCTCGAATGACGGGCGGATGATGCGAGTTACTAATGGTGGGAATGTCCGATACTCGGTGGTGCATAGAGAGTATGCCGCCACGGCGTCCGGCGGTCATGGGCGAGCGAGGTTACGGATGCTGTTTGTCGGCGCGCGGAGACCGGCTGTGGGAGCCGCACCGGGTGGAGGGCGTGCATGACCACAACCTTCCAAGACATCGAGATCAATCTCGACCCTCCCGCCTACGCCAGTGCCGGTCTCATAGCGGTCGTCGAGGCGGCGGAAGAATACATGCAGCGTTCGATCGTGCTGTTCGCGTCCGGTTGGGACGGCGGGCAGCCGGACATGATCGCTTGGCTGGCAGACAACAATCTGCTCAGCGCGGAAGGGCGCGAGCTCACCAAGGACGGCGCCCAGCAGCTCGCCCCGAAATCGTCGGCGATGACCGGAAACTACGACGACAAGCGCGGCATGATCGTGGACAAGGCAGCGCAACTGCGATCGCAGAACGACGGTGTCAAGGCAAGCGCCATCGCGAGTTTCGACACGTCGAACAAGGCGTTCCAGGACGTGATAGAGATCGTGGACGGGCTCAAAGCCGAGCTCGGCGGGGCGCATCAACTGACCCAACTGCCCGATGACAGCGTGCACCTGGCCGCCGCCGAAGAAGTCCGGTTGCTGCGCCTGATCCTGGAGGCCGTGGACCGTGTGCACGACACGATCGAGGACGCGGACAGCGGCATGCAAAGGGATGCCAAGAATATCTACGAAATGATGCCGGACCTACCCCGCAACCCCTACGGTAACGCGCCGGATGCCAGGAACCTGGCTCCGTGGGCGCCGACCGCGAGCAGTGCCAGCTGGAAACCCGGTAACGGAACCAGGGACGATATTGTCGCGAAGGCCCGGGAACAGCTGGATCTCGGTGTTACCGAACGCGGCGGCGACAATGTTCCGGTTTTCTTCGTGGATGGCAAACCCTACAAGGCCCCCTACAACATCAACGACGCATGGTGCGCGGCCTTCTCCACTTGGGTCTGGGAAAAGGCCGGTTACAACGTCGACTGGACCAACCCGAACTACGTGCCCACCATCTGGAACGACGCCAAGCACATGGGATTGGCGGCGAACATCGCGAATGCCCAAAAAGGGGACATGATCATCTTCGACTGGGAGGGCGATGGAACCCCCGACCATGTGGGAATCGTGGAATCCGTGGACCCCCGAACCGGCCGGATCAACACCATCGAAGGCAATTCCGGCGATCGTCTGCAGACCCAGAGTTACGCCATGAACGCGGGTTCGCTCGTCGGCGTCGTCAAACCGCCACCCTCGCAGTCCACCAGGACATGACAAGAACTGCGCACCCGTGGGTTCGGTACTCACCGAACCCGGGGCTGCGCGCTCGCCGGGTACCCGGCGGCCGCCTGCCGCAAGTCGGGGCCGCCGCGTTCGCCGCGCCTGCGCGCCCATCAAGCGGCGTTTGCCCGACTCGCCGGAGGTTGGCTGGCGTGTCGACTGGGCTGGGAGTAGTCGTCGGAAATTGGGATGTGTCTTTGGAAAAAGCGAGGTCACTGGATGTTTGCCGGGGCTTGTGGCTCGCGCGTGGGCTCCGGAAATCCGGTTGATGGGCGTGTCGTGTGAGCGGAACCGCGTGAAATGGACGCGCGGGAAGCCGGTCTGGGTCACGCTAGGCACATGTGGATGTTCGGGCAGTGCCGGAACACCGGCGTGACAAGGCATCGAGGACGCGATCACACCGCGTCCACCCTGGTCGGAATGGGGGTGCTGAGGGTGAATCAGGCGTCCGAGGATCGGGCGATACCCGGAAAAGAGCTGCTGCTGGCGGCATTTCGCGGCCTGCCGCACATAGACCACCCGATGCTGGAGGCGGCCGGGGAATTGGCTCAGCTGCACCAGACTCGCGAACGCACGCCGCACAGCCGATGCGACAAACTCGACCGCCGACGGGCGCAATTGGTGCGCGGCATCGACCGCTGGGTCACCTTGGCGGCGCCGATCCCGCGTCCCGCCGCGCCCGAACACACCGAGACCGTCGGCAGAATGGTGGACCGGCTGGCCATGCTCGCCGCGCAGGTGTTCGTCGCCCTCGCCCACGCGCCCGACGCCGTCTTCTACGACGCCTGGGTCCGGATCGACGAATTGGCGGACGGCTACCAGGATCTCGTCGATGACCTGCGCACCGGCGCCAGGCGACTACCCGAGGGGCGCTACGACCGCTGGTAGCTACTTGCCCCGGCCGAACAGCCGGAACGACCGAGAGCGCCGGCGCGGCAACGTCGAGTAGACCATGGTCATGTCGGCGAACACTTCCGCTTCCCGCTCGCGGTCGACGCCGAATTCGGCACGGCCGAGGACATGTTCGACGGAGTGCGGCGAGATCGAGGGCAGGATGGCGGCCAGCGCGGGCGGCAGCGAATCGCCGCGCTCCGCGTCTTTGTGATGCCCCAGCAGCATGTGACCGATTTCGTGCAGGATGACGTGATCGGCGTTGCGGCCGGTCGCCGCGGCGTCGTACACGATGATGTCGTCGTGCTTGCGCGCTACCCATAGACCGCCGCCGCCACAGCCCGTGTCGGCCAGCATCGCCTTCGGAACGGGGTGCAGGCTGATCGAGCGGCCGCGGTGCGCGGCCACCGCGGCCAGGTAGACGGTCAGGTTCCACGGGTTGGGGAGCGGCACGCTGCGGGTCGCGTCACCCAAGCGCGCTTCCATGCTGGTCATCGGCGCCAACCTTACCTACATCGCGGCCACTCGTCATCCGCGGGAACCGGACCTACCGGCGGCAGGTAATGCCCTGCCGGAGTAAGCGATTGGTCACTGCGCGGGCGGCTCGCTGGCCAGCGGTTGCGCCCGCATGGCGCGGATGGCCAGGTAGTTCAGGCCCCACAGCGCGACGCCGATGGCCAGCAGCACGCCCGCGATGGCGTATTGCGCCGGATTGCGGTCGGTGAACGGTGTGACGAGGAAGCCGCAACTCAGCGCGCCCAGGATCGGCATCGGCGTCGGCGTGTGGAAGTGCTTGTGTGCCACTTTGTCTCGCCGCAGCACCAGCACGGCCACGTTCACCACGGTGAACACCCCCAGCAGCAGCAAGGCCGTGGTGCCGCCGAGCTCGGGCACCTCGCCGACGAACAGGATGAGGCCCAGCGCGAGCAGCGTGGTGAAGATGATCGCGTTGTACGGGGTGCGGCGTCGCTCGCCCACCTGGCCGAACGGTCGCGGCAGCACGTTCTGCCTGGCCATGCCGTAGATCAGGCGGCTGGCCATCAGCATGTTGATCAGCGCCGAGTTGGCGACCGCGAACATGGTGATGTAGGCGAAGATGTGCGTCGGGAAGCCGGGCGCGCCGACCTCGACCACCTTCAGCAGCGGCGTATCGCCCTGGCCGAGTTCGTCGGCGGGGACGAGCGCGATCGCGCTGATGGACACCAGCACGTAGATCAGGCCGGTGATCATCAGTCCGGCGAGCAGAACCTTCGGGAAGATCCTGCTCGGTTCCTTGCACTCCTCGGCCATGTTCACCGAGTCCTCGAACCCGACCATGGCGAAGAACGCGAGCGTGGTGGCCACGATGACGCCGCCCACCGCGGTGCGCTCACCGGTGTCGAATTCCACGATGCGCGAGAAATCGCCGTCGCCGAAGCCCAGCGCCCAGCAGCCGATCGCGATGACGATCAGCAGGCCGGTCAGCTCCACGCAGGTGAGCAGCACGTTGAGCTTCACGCCCTCGCTCACCCCACGCAGGTTGACCGCCGCCACCACCGCCATGAACACCAGCGCGATCGCCGTCACCGCGATGCCGTCGCCGATCTCCAGGTCGAAGGCTTCGGCGAAGTTGGCCGCGAAGGCCCGCGAGGCGGTGGAGGCGGAGGTGATCCCGGAGCTCATCACCGCGAAGGCGACCATGAAGGTGAGGAAATGGATCCCGAAAGCCTTGTGCGTGTACAGCGCGGCGCCCGCGGCGTGCGGGTACTTGGTGACCAGCTCCAGATAGCTGAAACCGGTGATGAGCGCGACCAGGAACGCGACGAGGAACGGCACCCAGACCGCGCCGCCCACCTCGTTGGCCACCTTGCCGGTGAGCGCGTAGATGCCGGTGCCGAGAATGTCGCCGACGACGAACAGCAGCAGCAACGCCGGTCCCATCACCCGTTTGAGTTCGGGCTCGGAGTGGGCTGGCGGATTCACGGTGACGTCGGACATGCGTCCTCCCCTCGGCAGTAACGGCGAGGGTACCCACTCCGCGGGGAAATAGTCGTCAGCCGGGCTGATTACCCAGCGGCGAAGACGGCGGGCTGCCGGGGGCGCTCAGTCCATCCGGCGGGCGGCCTCCACGATCATGGCCGCGGAGTCGCGCGGGCTCAACGCCATGGCCCGCAGCTGGTCGAAGATGACGCCGAAGCGTCGGATCTCGTTGTGACCCTCGATGAGCTCGTCACCCGCGATGCCCTCGACATAGACCAGTTCGGGGTCGGCGGGGTCGGGGAAATCCAAGAGGGTGAACGGGCCCGCCATGCCCGGATGCGCGCCCGCTTCGAACGGCAGGATCTGCAGGATCACGTTCTTACGCTTGGTCTCCTGCAGCAGCCGCTCGAGCTGGCCGCGCATCACCGAGGGGCCGCCGACCGTGCGCCGGATCGCGGCCTCGTCCATCACCACCCACAGCTCGAGCGGGTCCTCCTTGGACAGGTTGGCGGCGCGGTCCATCCTGGCCTTCGCCCTGCTCTCCATCACCGACGCCTCCAGCTTCGGCATCGAGGTGTCGATCACCGCCGTCGCGTACTCGTAGGTCTGCAGAAGGCCTGGGATGATGGAGGTTTCGAAGTGCCGGGCGGACAGCGCCTCGGACTCGAAGTTGATGTAGGCGGCGTACACCTCCGACACGCTGCCCTCGTAGGCGCGCGACATGCCCGGCTTCAACGCGTCCGATAGCAGTTCCAGGGCGTCTTCGCGCTGATCGTCGCCGATCTTGTAGAGGTCGAGCATCGCCATGAGGGTGCGGCGCTGCGGGCGGGCCTGCGCGGTCTCGATCCGGTACAGCGTGGTGACGTTGATCCCGGTCTTCGCGCTGACCTCCTCCTTGCTGAGCTGGGCGTTTTCCCGCATCTCGTGCAGCATCGCCGCCAGACGTCGCAACCGGACGGTCAGTACGGTGCGCTTGCCTGCCATCAGAACAACCCTTTCGGTCTTGCGCACTTGCCGGAACGCGCTACGGCGTTCCCCGTGAATACGGCCCTCACGCAGCGGATCTGCGACGAAAGCCGGGGCACAGCAACAGAGACTACCTCCAGTGATCCGCATTATGGTCAGTGTTTTCGGGGACGCGAACGATTGCGGGGAAGCCTGGGGACAAACCAAGCCCGAGGGTAGGGCGCACCGCGGTACAGATACTCGCAGGATGATCGGCGCCGTTCTTCCCACCACGGGGAGGGCGACCATTCGGCGGCGCGGAGCGAGGGTATCGGCCGCCGCTCGGTTCGCGGAGTCAGGAGCGGGGGAGCGCATCGCCGGGGACGCTGTCCGGCGCTGCCGTGAGGGGAGTGGCGGCTGGCGGGTGATCCGCGTCGGTCAGCTGGTTCTCGCGTGTGTCCCGGTGGCGCGGACAGTATCGGATGACGTGGGACGTGCCTGTTGCGAACAGATTGCCAAAAGTATCCCAGGGTGCCGAAAGTCCTCGATTCAGGGGGAACTACTCGCACGCGTGATGTATGCCGAAAGTTTGCTACAGTTCGATTTCGGATCGCGTTCCGCGCTGATGTGCGGGCGGGACGGTTGGATAATGACCCGCGTGACGAGGATGGATGACCTCGCGCTGACAAGCGCCTCCGCGGTCGAGAGCGTCGTCGCGGGCAGGCCGCAGAGCGTGGGTAGCTTCCGTTTCTGGTTCGAGGGTCAGCGATGGGAATGGTCGGAGGGAGTCGCGGCTCTCTACGGCTATGCCGCCGGGGGTGCGCAACCTAGCACCGAACTGTTTCTGGCGCACAAGCACCCCGACGACCGCGCGCTGGTCGCCCGGTCCATCGACGTCGCCATGCGGACCGGGGAGCCGTTCTGCGGGCGCCACCGCGTCGTCGATACCTCCGGGCGGATCCATCACGTGCTCGTCGTCGCCGACCGCATGCTCGACGACCAGGGCCTGGTGATCGGCACGAGCGGCTATTTCATCGACGTGTCCGACATCCTCGAGGAGAACCGCCAGGAGGTCATCGACGACACCCTGCCCGAGCTCGTCGAATCACGGGCGGTGATCGAACAGGCCAAAGGCGTGCTCATGGTGGTCTACGGCATCAATGCCGAACAGGCCTTCCGGGTGCTGCAATGGCGTTCCCAGGAAACCAACGTGAAGCTGCGCACGCTGGCGCAGCGGTTGGTCACCGAGATTCCCGCCATGGGTGGCGGCCCCGCCTCGCAACGAGCCCGCTTCGATCATCTGCTGCTGACCATGCACGGCGATGTCATGGCGAGGGAGTAGCCGGCGATTTTGGTCATTCGACCAGTCCCACTGATGGTAAGTCGAGAGAATTTAGGCGAAGTAACCATTGTGGGACGGAGTCGTTGTGGTCAGTGAGTACACATCGGCGCTCGAGCGGGACATCGTGAACATGCGCGAGCAGCACGAAGAGTTGCTGCGGGACGGGCGGCAGTGGTCGTTGCGCGCGATGTTCAGCACGCCCGACTGGGACATAGTCGACTACTGCCGCGACTTCCGGCCGAACCGGTTCGGGGCGCAGGCCTGTGCGGAGGTCGAGCGATTCTGCCGTGCCCATGAGATCTGGCTCGAACCCGGCGGCAAGCACTACAACAGCATGACGCCCTATCTGCACCCCGGCGCCATCAGCGCCGAGCGGATGACGATCATCGGTCTCTACAACGCGATCCTCTTCTGGCTCAACGACACCGTGGGCCGGGAGAAGTTCGGACACCTGGACGAAGGTGAGCAGCAACGTGCCCGCGTCGCGGTCGATCGGTTGTGCTCGCTGTTGCGCACGCGCTCGGCGCCGGACGATCCGACCCCGCTGGAAGCCTCGACGGCGGCTTTCCTCGCCATGCTGTCCGCTCTCGCCGACCCGGCATGGCTGGATCGGTTCGTCGACGCCACCATCGACCACCTGCGTCCCGCGATCCAGGACCAGAACGCCCGTACCCGCGGTGGACTGCTCGGCGTCGCGGAGTACATCGACCTGCGTGCCCGGGTATCGGGCATGTATCCGGCCATCGCCCTGTGCGAGTTCGGGCGCGACGACTATCTGCCCTGGGACCGGATCGAGCGTGCGGGCCTCGCCACGGACCTGCGCCGGTTGCGGGTGCTGACCGTCGAGATCGGGGCATTGATGAACGACGTGTTCTCTTTCGAAAAGGAGTGCATCGTCGATCTCGCGGACTTCAACCTGATCCCGGCGGTCCTGCTGAACCATCCCGGATCGTCATTGGAGGACGCCGTGCACGGCGCTACCGAGATCGTTCGGGCGCGGCTCACCGAATTCCGGCGGGTCGGTGCGGCCACCGCCGAACGATGCGATCTCCTGGGAGCGGAAGATGCCGCTCTTGCGGCAACCGTCTCGACCCATATCGCCGATCTGATCGCCTGTGTCCAGGCGACGTGGGCCTGGCAGATCACGACGTTGCGCTATAAAGGCGCCTCGATATTCCGGGAGAACGGCACGGGTTAGTACCGCGCATCCTCACCAGCCGTGGGAATACGTTCGCAGCGGGAGTACTCGACGGTATCGAACATATGTGGATACGATGCGTCGGGGGCTATCTCCGGCCTGAATGGTGAGGGGGTTGCGTGGAACAGATCGAACTCGCCAGGCTGGCGAACTCGTGGTGGCGGGCATTGCGGGCCGTCACCGGTGAGTCCGTGCCCGCCCCCGAGGTCCTCCTTCTCGGCCTGGTCGAAGAGCTGGTCTCCGGCCTCGAAGCCGAACCCTTCGACGCCGCCGTTGGCGCCCGCGTGGGCGCCGAGCTGGCCTCCGCGGGGGTGATCGCCCCCTCCGTACCCAGTGTGTCCGCCGAGGTGTTGTTCGAATTGGCCGAACGCGCCGGGCAGCCGAACGGCAGCAGGCGGCTCGCGGCGCTGCTCGCCGCGGTCGGGCAAGGGTACGAAGCGCGGCTGCGCCCGCACGACCCGGGGCACCCGGATACGCTGGGTGACGCGACCCGAGCGGCCGACGAGCGATTCCGCGTCGTCTTCGACAACGCCGCCATCGCCATCGCCATCGGCGACACCGACGGGACGCTGCTGGACGCCAACCGCGGCCTGGCCGACATGATCGGAGTCCCGGTGGAAACCCTGCGCGGGGTATCGGTCTACGACTTCGCGCACCCCAATGACCGCGACGGCATCCGGACGCTGGTCTACGAGCAGCTGGTCCCGGCCGGGCGCGGCACCGTGAAACTGGAGCAGCGGATTCGTCGCGCCGACGACAGCTACGGGTGGGCGTCGTTCGCCATCACCTTCGTCAAGGGCGTGGATGGGCAGAGCGACTATCTGCTCGCCGTCGGCGAAGACGTGACCGAGCAGCACCGGATGCGCGAAGAGCTGCACCGGCAGGCTCGCCACGACCCGCTCACCGGGCTGCCGAACCGGCGGCATCTCATCGAACGGATCGACGAGATGATCGCGAGCGCCGGCAACGGCGACCGCGCCGGGTTGTGTTTCGTCGACATCGATCGCTTCAAACACGTCAACGACCGCTACGGCCACGGAACGGGCGACCAGATCCTCACCGCCGTCGCCGCGCGTTTGCAGGACAGCGTGCGCGGCTCGGGTTGCCTGATCGCCCGCATCGGCGGTGACGAGTTCGTCGCGCTGATCCCGCCGCCCGCCAGCGACCACCGGGTGGCCGCCGTGGCGAACAGCCTGCTCGAAGCGCTGGTCGATCCGATCATCGCGGGCGACCGGCGGCTGCGCATGTCCATCAGCATCGGCGCGGTCGTCACCGCGGTCGCGGGCGCGGACGCGGAATCGCTGCTCGACGCCGCCGACACCGGCCTCTACCGCGCCAAAGCCGACGGCAAGGGCCGGTGGGTGCTGCACATCCTCGACACGGATAGCTCTCGCGGACCGCAACCTGTGCTGTAAGGCATTCGGGGGAAGCCCGCCTGCCACAAGGTATTCAGCGTTCCAGCAACCTGCGCAGAAAAGCTGGGGGGACGATCGGCCATTCGTCTTTCCAAAGGCCTTCGCGCAAATCGTAATTCAGGGTGTGCAACAGAGACGTGATCCACGTGCCTTCGTCGAGCAGCGGCCGGATGAGACCCACGTCGGCGTGCTTGGCCACCACCGGCACCAGGGCGTCCTTCGCGGCGTCGGTCCTCCCGGCCGCCGCGAGGCAGGAGGCCAGCAGCAACTGTGCCTGCGCCGCGGCCCGTGGGCGTCGCGCGGTGTCGATCCCATCGCGCAACTGCTGGGCGCGCGCGACCGCGGCGGCCGCCCGTTTCGCGGCTCCGGACCGCAGCAGCATCCGGATCGCGGAATCCTCGCGCATTTCCGCGGCCATCGCCGAGATGCCGTCCTCACCGACCGGCGGTTCGGTGACGTAAGTCGCGGTGAGTCCGAGCCGGACCTGCTCGTTGGCGATCCGGGTGGCCAGCCGCGGCAGCTTCAGGGCGCGCGCGGCCTCGGCGCCTTCGTCCAGGCGGCGCGCGGCGGCCGCGAGGTCGCCTCGCAGAGCCTTGATCCGCGCGCCCGTAGCGTAGGCGGCCATCATGAATTCGACCGGCCCGCCTTCGGTGCCGAGCCGCCCCGCCTCGTCCAGCAGTCGTTCCGCGGCGGCGAGCTGGTCGCGTTCGTAGAGCAAGTCGCCGAGCAGAGCGCCGGCCAACCGTGCGGCGTAGGACTGCGGGCCCGCGGAGGTGGTGGCGATGTGCAGGGCGGTGCGGAAGCTGCGTTCGGCCGCGGCGATATCGAGCTGTTCCCGCGCCGCGATGCCGACCAGGCTGTTGCTGTACATCAGGCTGAAGGTGTTGCGGGTCTCCCGGTAGTAGGGGGCGGCCCAGTCGTGCCATTCGCGCGCTCGGTCGTAGTCGAATCGGCAGCTGGCGGAGAACGCGGCGAGGTTCGCGGCCGCTCCGAGCGCCCACGGCCCCAGCGTGTCGGCTCGGTTCAGGCACGCGGCGACCACGGCGTCCACGCCTTCGGGCCGGTCGGCGAACACGTGCTCCACGCATTCGATGAGGTCGGCCTCCACCGCGACATCGGGATCGGGCTCCGGAGCCTTCTCCAGTGACGCCCGGATCAGCCGCAACGCGGCATGCAGGTCGGTGGTCCGGCGCAGCAGGGCATTCGTCCACGCGACACCGATCTGCAGTCGCGGGCGTGCGCAGGCTTCCGCCGGGGGAAGTTTGGCGACCAGGCCAAGGAACGTCGCGAGCTGACCGTCCTGCACCAGGGCGCGGCCCTTCGCCTCCAGGAAGTCGACGGCATTCTTCTCGTCGCCGCAGGCCAGCGCGTGATCGATGGCTTCGCTGAGCATTTCGTGCTCGGCGAACCAGGCGGCGGTCGCACGGTGCAGTTCGGGCACCTGCTCGGGATGGTCGCGTTCAAGTCGCTGCCGCAGGAACTCCAGGAACAGATGGTGGTAGCGGAACCATTCACCGTCTTCGTCGATCCGGCGCAGGAACAGATTGCGGCGTTCGAGGTTCTCCAGCACGGCCTGACCGTGCGGCCGGCCGGTCAGCGCGGTGACCAGGCTGCCGCAGACGCGTTCGGGCAGCGAGGTTTTCAGCAGGACGTCGAGCAGATCCGGCTCGACGGTGTCGAGCACGTTCTCGGCCAGGTATTCGCCGATGGTGTGATGGCGCCCGGACAGGTGAGCGATCAGCGTCGCTGGGTCGGGGTGCTCGCGCAGCGACAGCGACGCCAGCTGCAATCCGGCCGCCCAGCCTTCGGTGCAGTCGCGCAGCTCGGCGCTCTCCTTGTCGGCCAGTGCGACACCGCTCTGCTCGGCAAAGAACGCGCGCGCCTCCTCGGCGTCGAAACGCAATGCGGCGGCATCGATTTCGACGATCTCATGGCGAACCCGCATGGTGCCGAGCGGCAAGCTCTCGACCGATCGGCTGGTCAGGATGATCTGCAGGTGCGCAGAGCCCTGCTCGACCAGGAAATGCAAGGCGTCGACGGCGGCCGGGTCGGTGACCCGATCCCAGTCGTCGATGACGAGCGCGAACCGATCGCCGCGTTTGTGGATGCTGTCGATCAGCGTGGTGAGCACATAGCGAGCGGCGCTGTCGTCACCCTCTTCGAGTATCCGCGCCAGCTGGGGCGCCAGCTCCGGGCTCGCCCGGTTGAACGCCTCGATCAGGTGGGTGAGGAACCAGACGACGTTGTTGTCGTCCCGGTCGGCGTTCAACCACGCCACCTTCACACCATCGGTTTCGGCCATCCGCTTGGCCCACTGGGCGGCCAGCGTGCTCTTGCCGAACCCGGCCGGGGCGTGGATGACGGCAAGCCGCGGTCGAGGCTCGGTTTGCAACGCGTCCATCAGGCGATCGCGGCGGACCAGCGGACGGGAGGACATCGCCGGGCGGAACTTCGTCTCCGGTGTGGGCGGCGTCTTGGGGTGGGCAGAGGGGTGTCGCGCCGTGGCGGCCATGGGCCGGGTGCTGAGGTCTTCCTGTATCGAGATCGCATGGTCGACGGTCGGCAGCGTCATGTTCTGGACCGGCAGTCCGTTGGCGCGCTGGATATCGCGCAGCAATTCGCCGAACGCGGCGGCGGAGCGCGGACGGTTCGCCGGATCGTGCGACATGCTGGTCTCGATGGCGGCGCACACGTCGTCGGGAATGCCGTCGGGGCGCAGGTCCGGGAGCGGATCGGAGGCGATGCGCAGGAACTGGGCGACGATCTGCTCGCCGGAGCGGCGTTCGTATGCCGCGTGACCGGTGATCATGGCGAACAGCGTCGCGCCGAGTCCATAGACGTCGGAGGCCACCGACGGCACACCCGAGCGCAGGACCTCGGGCGCGGTGAACGCCGGGGAGCCGGTGACCACTCCGGCCGCGGTCTCGAAACCGCCTTCGATACGGGCGATCCCGAAGTCGGTGAGCTGCGGCTCGCCGTAGTCGGTGAGCAGGACGTTGTCCGGTTTGATGTCGCGATGCAGAATCCCCGCGCGATGCGCGGTCTCCAGGGCCCCGGATAGCTTGATGATGATCCCGATGGCCTCTTGCCAGGGCAGGAAATTCTCCCGGCGGATGCGGTTGGCCAAGGAACCCTGCGAGTGATACGGCATCACCAGATAGGGGCGTCCGCTGTCGGTCGTTCCTACGTGCAGGATCGGCACGATGTTCGGGTGCCCCGACAGCGCGCCCATCGCCTGCTGCTCGCGCAGGAACCGCTCGACATTCTCCGGCTCCAGATCCGGCCGCCCGGTGAGGACCTTCACCGCGACGCTGCGATTCAGCGCACGCTGGCGGCAGCGGTAGACCACGCCGAAACCGCCTTTGCCGATCACCTGAGGGTCGTCGAGACCCGCGCCCTCCAGTTCCTGCTCGATACCTGAAGGCCGATCGCGCTGTGTGGCGAACGGGTCCGAACCAGCCATTGCCCTGCTCTGCCTCGGGTGTCTACGGTCCTGCGATAGATACCCAGTTTATGCCTGGCGAACCTTCCGGTTCGGTTATTGCGATCGCTATAACCGGGAGGCGATCGACGATATTGTTCACCTCGCTCCGGCGGTGGACCGGCGACGCGATCCCGACCGGCGACATCCCCGCTGACGCTCACCTCGGCCGCGATGGACGCCGCGGGCGTCGACCAGGCGCTCGATGCGCTCGGCCTCGACCAGGAAGCGCCCGAGCTGTATCCGGACGGGCAACGTGCGTCGTGCGTTCGAGCTGTCGGGTGACCTGAGCGGCGGCGTGTCGACGGTGCGTTGCGGAGGCCGACGCGGGCCGGGTCATAGGATGCGCGTCGGCATACCGGAGTCGCCCAAGCCGTCCGCGTCGGCTCGCCAATGATCCGCGATCGCCGCCGACGTCCTCCGGCCGTTCACTTCGTAAGGAGGTCACATGCTCTGGGTTGTCCAGGCGCTGGCGGTCGCGGCCGCCCTGCTCCACATCGGCATCTTCGTCATGGAGTCTGTGCGGTTCACCGATCCCAAGGTGTACAAGGGGATCTTTCAGATGTCCGAGGGCGATATGCCCGCGGCGCGGCCGTGGGCGTTCAACCAAGGCTTCTACAACCTGTTCCTCGCGGTGGCGACGCTGGTGGGCGTGGCGCTCGTGCGGTCGGTCCCGGAGGCGGGCTGGGCATTGGTATTGGCGGGATGCGGGTCGATGCTGGCCGCCGCGGTCGTTCTGGTGGCCCACGACCGCCGGTTCGCCAGAGGTGCCGTAATACAGGGCACGCTGCCCGCGCTCACGTTGCTGGCCGCGTTGGCCCGGCTGTGAGATGCCGTCCGTGGGCGCCGAAATCGATTGCGCTCGATGGGCTCTGGGCATCCGACGTGATCAGGAGGCCTTGACCGCAGAAGGGCGGACGCAATCTTGCGTTCGTGCATCTGTACGTGCATGATCCAGCTATCCTTGTTGTGACAACCGATCCGATGACCGGGATAACCGAATCGAGAGCCAATCATGTTGGTACAAAGAGCGTTGGTGTCGGGTGAACTCGGAGTAGGGCGGTGAGCGCGCCGACGGTCGGCGCATTACCGACCGCGCCGCAATTATTGTGTGCCTTCCAGGGACGCCGTTTCCAAGATCGGGAACTGCTACGGTCCGCACACGCGCTCGCCGAGCTACATCAGCGTCGCGCCCAGCTGAAGGACATCGCCCTCATCGCCGAAATCGACTGTCGGCGCGCGGAACTCGTCGACGATATCAACGACTGGGTGACGCAGGAGATGCCGCAGCACCGCAACGGAGCCTCGCTGCACACCGAAAGCCTCGGTGCGGTGGTGGACCGGATGGCGCGCAGCTGGGTGGACGCGAATCAGGTCATCGATGCAGAAGGCGCGGGCAGCGGCAATACCCATAAACATTGGTACCAGCTGGCCGAACTGGTCGACGGGTACACTGATCTGGTAACCGACGTGGCCGGTGGCCGCCGACGTCTGCCCGAGCAGTGATCAGATCACCGGCACAGTGACGGCGGGCGCAACGGGGCGCCGTGCCCGGCGTGCCGCGTAGTCGACTGGCGCGGCACGCCCGCCACTCCCGTTGCGAGGCAATCACTCCGCGATGGCGGCAAGGCGCGGGGCAACCTTCGCGCCGAGCAGTTCGATGGTGTGCAACACCTTTTCGTGCGGCAGTGTGCCGACGCTGGTGTGCAGCATGAAGCGGTCCAATCCGAGCGTTTCGCCGACCGCGGCGACCTTCTCGGCGACGTAGTCGGACGTACCGACGAACAGCGAACCTCCCGGTGCGCGCAAGGCGTCGAACTGGGCACGAGTCATGGGACCCCATCCGCGCTCGCGCCCGATGGTGCTCATCGCCAGCGCGTAGGGCTCGTAGAAGTCGGCAACCGCTTGCTCGTCGGTGTCCGCCACATACCCGTGGGCATGCACCGCGACCGCCTGTTTCGGGTGGCCACCCTGTTCCAGAGCGCGGTGGTAGAGCTCTACCAGCGGCTTGAACCGGGCGGGCTGTCCGCCGATGATCGCGATGGCCAGCGGAAGGCCGAGCAGACCGGCACGGATCACCGATTCCGGGCTGCCGCCCACCGCGATCCAGACCGGCAGCGGCCGATGGTCGGTGCGCGGGTAGACGACGGTGTCGCGCAGCGGCGGACGGAATTTGCCGCTCCAGGTGACCGGCTCGTCCTGGCGAATACGCAGCAGCAGCGCCAGCTTCTCCTCGAACAGTTCGTCGTAGTCGGCCAGGTCGTAGCCGAACAGGGGGAACGATTCGGTGAACGAGCCGCGCCCGGCCATCAGCTCGGCGCGGCCGGCGGACAGGCCGTCCAGCGTCGCGAAGTCCTGGTACACCCGGACCGGATCGTCCGAGCTCAACACGCTGACCGCGCTGGTGAGCCGGATCCGCTCGGTGCGTGCGGCGATCGCCGCGAGCACGACCGCGGGGGAGGAGGCGGCGAAGTCCTTGCGGTGGTGCTCACCGACGCCGTAGACGTCGAGTCCGGCCCGCTCGGTGGCGACGGCCTCCTCGACCACTTCGCGCAGCCGCTGGGCCGCGGTCGGTGCGGGCCGGTCGCCGACGGGATAGAGCTCCGCGAACGTCGTCAGTCCCAGTTCCACGGTTCGAGCCTCTTTTCGAATAGTTTCGATGTCAACCAGCACTCTAAACGGACCGTGGTCCGAAACTATTCCGGCTCGCCTTCGGCGTCGGTCCGACCGGCCGATTACGCTGTTCGCTATGTCTGTCCGCACCCGCAAGCCGCTTGTCCCCGGCACGCTGTCGCCCACCCGTGAAGTCCCGCGCGCCATCGAGCGCCCGGAGTACGCGTGGAAGAAGACCGCCAACGAGGGGCGCGAGCCCTGGGTGCAGACCGCGGAGACGATCGAGAAGATGCGGATCGCGGGCCAGATCGCGGCGCAGGCCCTCCAAGAGGCGGGCAAGGCGGTCGCGCCGGGCGTCACCACCGACGAACTGGACCGCATCGCGCACGAGTACCTGTGCGACCACGGGGCGTATCCGTCGACCCTGGGCTACAAGGGATTTCCGAAATCCTGCTGCACCTCGCTGAACGAGGTGATCTGCCACGGGATCCCGGACTCCACCGTGATCGAGGACGGCGACATCGTCAACATCGATGTCACGGCCTACATCCACGGCGTGCACGGCGACACCAACAAGACCTTCCTGGCCGGTGACGTGGACGAGGAGGTGCGCCTGCTCGTCGAGCGGACCGAGGAGGCCACCATGCGGGCCATCAAGGCCGTCCGGCCCGGCCGCGCGCTCAACGTGATCGGGCGGGTCATCGAGTCCTACGCCAACCGCTTCGGCTACGGCGTGGTGCGCGACTTCACCGGCCACGGCGTCGGCCCCACCTTCCACAGCGGCTTGGTCGTGCTGCACTACGACCAGCCCGCGGTGGAGACCGTCATCGAACCGGGCATGACGTTCACCATCGAGCCGATGATCAACCTCGGCGGCATCGATTACGAGATCTGGGACGACGGCTGGACGGTCGTCACCAAGGACCGCAAGTGGACCGCGCAGTTCGAGCACACCCTGGTCGTGACCGAGTCGGGGGCCGAGATCCTGACCCTGCCGTGACCCGCGGCCTGACTCGGGCGGCGAGCGCGCCCGGTGCGCCGCGATGAAGGGCGCGCTGCTGGTCGCGGGCACGACCTCCGACGCGGGCAAGAGCGTCGTGGTGGCCGGGATCTGCCGGATGCTGGCCCGGCGTGGCGTGCGTGTCGCGCCGTTCAAGGCACAGAACATGTCCAACAATTCCGTCGTCACGCTCGACGGCGGGGAGATCGGCCGGGCGCAGGCGTTGCAGGCGCAGGCATGCGGGCTGGAGCCGAGCGTCCGATTCAATCCGGTCCTGCTCAAGCCCGGCAGCGACCGGCGTTCGCAGCTCGTGGTGCGGGGTAGGGCCATCGGCACGGTCGGGGCCGAGGACTACTTCCGGCATCGGCGGGATCTGCGCGCCGTCGTGGCCGCCGAACTCGCCGCGCTGCGCGCCGAATTCGACGTGGTGATCTGCGAGGGCGCCGGATCGCCCGCCGAGATCAACCTGCGCGCGACGGATCTGGCGAACATGGGCCTCGCGCGCGCCGCACGGCTACCGGTGCTGCTCGTCGGCGACATCGACCGCGGCGGCGTGCTGGCCCACCTGTTCGGCACCCTCGCGATCCTGGAGCCCGAAGACCAGCAGTTGATCTCGGGCTTCGTCGTCAACAAGTTCCGCGGCACGCGGGAGCTGCTGCGGCCGGGTCTGGACCGGCTGACCGAGCTCACCGGTCGCCCCACGCTCGGCGTGCTCCCGTACGCCGAGGATCTCTGGATCGACGCCGAGGACTCGCTCGGCACCCTCGCCGACGCGCCGGTGGGCCGTCCGCGACCGCCGCTGGGCACGGAATGGCTGACCGTCGCCGCGATCCGGCTGCCGCGCATCTCCAACTCCACCGACATCGAGGCGCTCGCCTGCGAACCGGGCGTCGCGGTGCGCTGGGTGAGCGAACCTTCCCGGCTCGCGGGCGCGGACCTGGTGATCGTGCCGGGCAGCAAGGCGACGGTGTCGGACCTGGAGTGGTTGCGGCGCACCGGCATCGCCGACGCGTTGCGCGCACGCGCCGCCGCGGGCGGTCCGATCCTGGGGATCTGCGGCGGGTACCAGATGCTCGGCGCCCGCATCCTCGATCGGGTGGAGTCCGGCGAGGGCGAGGTCGACGGGCTCGGGTTGCTCGATCTCACCATCGAATTCGCCGAGCCGAAGGTCTTGCGCCGAAGCGTTGGACATGCCGCGGGAATCCCCGTTCGTGGCTACGAGATCCACCACGGTCGCGTGACGCGCCGCGGTGACGCGCCGTGGCTCACGGTCGACGGCGAGCCGGAGGGCAGCGTGCGCGGGGCGGTGTGGGGCACCCATCTGCACGGGCTGCTGGAGTCGGACGCATTGCGGCGCGGCTGGCTGCGCACGGTGGCCGCGGCTGCTGGGCGAACGGGTTTCGTTGTGGCCGAGGATGTTTCGGTTGCCGCCGTGCGGGCCGCGCAGCTCGATCTGGTGGCCGGGCTGGTCGAGGACCATCTCGACGTCGTGGCGATCGAGCGCCTCCTCGCCGAGGGCGCGCCCGCCGACCTGCCGATCTTGTCCACCGGCGCTGTTCTCGCTGGTGACCGTATCGGTTGACGCCGCTGACCCCGCGCCTTACCTTGCAGTAAGGAATCCGGCCCCAGGTAAGGCGGGGCCGCTCGCAGCAAAGGATCACGGTCGGGTGAGGGATATGGCGACGGACAAGAAGCCCAGCAGTCGAGGGGGAAGCGTGGTGTCGGCGACCGTGACCAGCAAGGGGCAGATCACCATCCCGATCGACGTGCGCGTCGCGATGGGGTTGCGCGCCGGTGTGCGGGTCGCCTTCGTGCCAACCCCGACCGGCACCTACGAGCTGGTGCCGGAGACGCGCACGATCAAGTCGCTGAAGGGCATCGTCGGCTGGTCCGGCTCGCCGATCGGGCTCGCCGAGATGAACGAGGCGATCGCGGGCAACGTGGTGGAGGGCAAGCGGTCATGATCGGCCTGGACGCGAACGTGCTCATCCGCTACCTCACCCAGGACGACCCGGAACAGTCCGCGCGGGCCAATCAGGTGATCGACGGGCTCAGCGAGAGCAGGCCCGGCTACGTCACGATGATCGTGCTCGCCGAGATCCACTGGGTGCTGCGCCGCGGCTACAAACAGGACCCCGAAGCCGTCACCGACGTGCTGCTCGGCCTGCTCGACTCCAGCGAGATCGTGGTCGAGCGCGCCGACACCGTGCGGCAGGCGCTGCGCCGGGCCGCCGACGGCGCCGACTTCGCCGACGCGCTGATCCAGCAGCTCGGCCAGGAGGCGGGGTGTGACCTGACCGTCACCTTCGATCACAACGCAGGTGAGCGGGCCGGAATGCGGCTGCTGGCCTGAATGCCGCCGCCAACACGCACCCTGCGGCCCGGTCATCCGTGTAGCGTGATTCGGCATGGAATCTCGGCGGATCACGGTGGGTGACCAGGCGTGGACCGTGCGGATCGACGGGCCGCAGTCCCGGCACAGTGTGCTGCTGCTGCCCGACGCGGGTGATCCGGCGGACGTCTACGACCAGGTATGCGCCCGCCTGCACACCTCGGACCTGCGCACCTACGTGGTGGAGTCGATCGAGGGCCTGAACGCGGCCGGTGTGACCGCGATCCTGGACGAGCTAGGGCTGCCGTGGGTGAACGTCGCCGGACGCGGCGCGGGCGCCGTGCTGGCCTGGCAGGCGTGCGCGCGCGGCTTCGGACGGTTCCAGAGCCTGGTGGTCGCCGACTGCGGCCATCCGGCCGCTCCCGGGGCCGGCGGCGCGGTGCTGGACGCGACCACCGGGCCGGTGGAGGTGCCGACCACGCTGCTGGTCACCAAGAACCTGCCGCGCTCGGTGGCCGACGGGTCCGGGCGGTTCGTCTACGGCGAGTTCCGGGTGATCGAGGTCGACGTCACCAACGTGGCCACCGAAGCCGACCACGAACTGGCCACCGAGATCGTGCTACGCACCAGCCTCTGGTGATCCCTCGCGCGCGGCCTGGTAAGCCGCCAGCCAGTCCAGCCAGCTGTCCAGCTCGGCGAACGCCTGAGCCAGCGCAGGGGGGCCGGACAGGAACACGTCGTGCTTGGCGCCGTCGATCGGCACCATGTTGGTGCGGTCGCCCAGGCAGCCCGACCAGCGCTGGATCTGCTTGACGTCGAGCACCGCGTCGGCCACGTCCACCGCGGGACCGTACTGCCGGGCGAACTTGGTCACCCGGGAGCGCAGGATCAGCGACGGCACGCCGATGTCGAGGCCCTCGTGCAGCCGCGCGTGACCGTTGCGGATCGCGCGCAACCAGCCGAGCCGAACCGGGAAACCCTCCAGCGGCTTCCAGTCCAGGTTGTAGTCCCACTCGCCGGACACCGACCGGTGCAGGCTGTCGCCGTAGGTGCTGATCTTGCCCCCGGGCAGCTCGACCATCTTCCGGAACCGCCCCACGGCCTTGATGACCCGCGTTCCGATCGTCCGGTAGTACGCGGGCCCTTGCAGGTCGAACCACGGGCTGTTGAGCACCACTCCGGTGATCCCCGCCGCGGCGGTCCCCCGGGCGCGGTTGAGCCGGTCCAGCCACAGCGACGCGACCAAGCCGCCGGTGGAGTGCGCGGTGATCACCACCGGCGCGCCGGTCTCGGCCCGCACGATCCGCAGCGACTCGTCCAGTTCCCGATCGTAGAAAGCGAGATCCGTCACATAGTGCGGCGTGTGCCCGTCCCGCAGCGAGCGTCCGCACTTGCGCAGATCGAGCGCGTAGAACTGGAACCCGCGCTCGGCGAAGTGCTCGGCGAGGTGCTCCTGAAAGAAGTAGTCGGTGAATCCGTGGACGTAGAGCACCGCGCCCGCGGTCTGCTCGACGGCGCCGGACGGCACGTAGCGCACCAGCGTGGCGACTACGTCGCCTTCGCCGTCGGGATCGGGGCCCAGCGCGAGCGTGCGCTGCTGGTAGTGCTGACCTAGGACGTCGGGGCGCCAGCCCCCGCCATCCGGAGAGGTGCTGACCGGCTCGGCAAGCGACTGTTCGTTCGTCACGCGACCAATGTATTGGACGGCGCCACGAGCCGACAGACCGTCGCGGTCTCTGACCGCGGAAGTGACGACGATCTCTGTCGCATTCCGCACATTCGGCAGGCTGGTCGCGTGCCGAGAGGGTGGTGAGGTGCACAATTGGGCCTAGGTGAACGGCGGGTAACCTAACTCCCGCCATGATGTTCGGGAACGGCGGAGCCGGACCCGAGTGACAACCACACACCGTGCCCAGGCAGGTCCACCCGCCCGGTGGGCCCGCGCAGAAGGACAAGGAAGTCGATCTACCCGTGCCGAACGCTGCCCTGACTGAAAAGACCGATGTAGTGCTCATCGGTGCCGGCATCATGAGCGCCACGCTCGGCGCGCTGCTGCGGCAGCTGCAGCCGAACTGGTCGATCTCCCTGTTCGAGCGGCTCGACGCCGCCGCGGCGGAGAGCAGCGACCCGTGGAACAACGCGGGCACCGGACACTCCGCTCTGTGTGAGCTGAACTACAGCCCGCAGAACCCCGACGGTTCGGTGGACATCACCAAGGCCGTCGACATCAACGAGCGCTTCCAGGTCTCGCGCCAGTTCTGGTCCTACGGCGTGGAGAACGGCATCCTCGGCGATCCGTCCGCCTTCATCAACCCGATCCCGCACGTCAGCTTCGTGCACGGCGCCGACAACGTGGCGTACCTGCGCAAGCGGTACGAGGCGCTGGCGCCGCACCCGCTGTTCGAGGGCATGGAGTACATCGACAGCCCCGACGAGTTCGCCCGGCGGCTGCCGCTGATGGCGCGCGGCCGGGACTTCTCCGAGCCGGTCGCGCTGAACTGGACCGACGGCGGCACCGACATCGACTTCGGCGCGCTCACCCAGGAATTGCTCGCCTACCTCGGCGCCAGCGGCGCCGACCTGGCCTTCGGCCACGAGGTGCGCGACCTGTCCAAGCGGTCCGACGGATCCTGGCTGGTCACGGTGCGCAATGTCCGCACCCGCGAAACCCGCACGCTGATCAGCAAGTTCGTGTTCGTCGGCGCGGGCGGCGGCGCGCTGCCCCTGCTGCAGAAGGCCGGCATCAAGGAGGCCAAGGGATTCGGCGGATTCCCGGTCAGCGGCCAGTTCTTCCGCTGCGTCAACCCGGCGCTGATCCACCGGCACGAGGCCAAGGTCTACGGTAAGGCCGCGGTCGGCGCGCCGCCGATGTCGGTGCCGCACTTGGACACTCGCGTGATCAAGGGCAGGCCGGGCCTGCTGTTCGGGCCCTACGCGGGCTGGACGCCGAAATTCCTCAAGGACGGCAAGAACACCGACCTGTTCAAGTCGGTGCGGCCGAACAACATCTTCTCCCTGCTCGGCGTCGGCGTCACCGAGCTGGGGCTGACCAAGTACCTGGTCAGCGAGCTGCTGAAGTCCGAGGCGGGCAAGGTGATCACGCTGTCGGAGTTCATCCCGCGCGCCGAGGCCAGGGACTGGGAGCTGATCACCGCGGGCCAGCGCGTGCAGGTGATCCGGCGCAAGGGCGTCGGCGGCGTGCTCGAGTTCGGCACCGCCGTGATCGCCGCGCAGGACGGCACCATCGCCGGTCTGCTCGGTGCTTCGCCGGGCGCCTCCACCTGCGTCACCGCCATGCTCGACGTCTTGCAGCGCTGCTTCCCGCAGGAGTACGCCGAGTGGACGCCGAAGCTGAAGGAAATGGTGCCCTCCCTGGGCGTGAAGCTCTCGGACAACCCGGCGCTGTTCCACGAGGTGTGGGATTGGACCTCCAAGGCGCTGAACCTCGTCGGCGGTGGCGACAACACGCCGAGGCACGCGGGGGTCGCGGCGAACGCCTAGGTTGTGATAGCAAGGCGCGATGATGTCAACGGTTGCTCTCAAACGGTCATGGGCGCAGGATCTGGATACCGCGACGCTCTACCAGCTGTTGAAACTTCGCGTCGAAGTCTTCGTCGTCGAACAGAAATGCGCCTACCCGGAACTGGACGGGAAGGACCTGCTGCCCGAGACCAGGCACCTCTGGCTCGATGACGAGGGCGAGGTGATCGCGACGCTGCGCCTGTGCGAGGAGCACCACGACGGGGTCAAGAGCTTCCGCATCGGCAGGCTCTGTACCGCGGCGGCCGCGCGCGGGCACGGCTACACCACGCGGCTGCTGCAGGCGGCGCTGGCCGAGGTCGGTTCGGCGACGGTGCGGTTGTCCGCGCAGAGCTACCTGGTCGACCTGTACAGCAAGCACGGTTTCAAGGTCGACGGCGAGGAATTCGACGAGGACGGCATCGCGCACGTGCCGATGCGCAGAGGCTCTGTCTGATTTGCATGGCTCGCATCCGAGCGACCGCCGCTTGCGACTTCGTCGCTTACGCGTCGGCCGCGCGGATGCGAGCCGGGCCGCGAACGGGCAATGCTCCGTCTCGCTTCGCTCGAAAACGGGTGTCGGGCCGAGTGGTCGCGCGAGTCGGTGAGTGGGGCCCTGTGGCTCGCTCTCTCGTGATCGGGTGAGTGGCGTGGTCGCGGCTGCGGCTTTTGCGGGGCCGCCGTGCCGGGTTGCGGATCGAGGGCACCTGTCGGTCGGTCGAGGCCGCGTGCCTAGAGTTGGGGCGTGTCCGTGTCCCATACCGAAACCGCGCCGATGTCCGACCAGCACAGCCGAACGCGTCCGGGTTCGGACGGTGAGGCCGGGTTTCCCTTCTCGGCGGTCGTCGGACAGGAACGGCTGCAACTGGCGCTGATCTTGTGCGCCGTGCATCCCGGTATCGGCGGCGTGCTGGTTCGCGGCGAGAAGGGCACCGCCAAGTCGACCGTGGTGCGCGCGCTGGCCCAGTTGTTGCCGCCGGTCGTGGACGAGACCGGGGCGCGGCCCGCCCGGCTGGTGGAGCTGCCGGTGGGCGCGACCGAGGACCGCGTGGTCGGTTCCCTCGACTTGGAACGTGTTCTCCGCGACGGGGAGCAGGCGTTCCGTCCCGGCCTGCTGGCCGCCGCGCACCACGGCGTGCTGTACGTGGACGAGGTCAACCTGCTGCACGACCATCTGGTGGACGTGTTGCTCGACGCGGCGGCGATGGGCCGGGTGCACATCGAGCGCGACGGCGTGTCGCACTCGCATCCGGCGCGTTTCGTGCTGGTCGGGACGATGAACCCGGAAGAAGGCGAGCTGCGTCCGCAGCTGCTGGACCGGTTCGGGCTGACCGTGGACGTGGCCGCTTCCCGTGACGTGGACGTGCGGATGGCGGTGGTGCGCCGCAGGCTGGACTACGAGGCCGATCCGGCCGGGTTCGCGGCGCGGTACGCCGAGGCCGATCGCGCGGTGGCCGAGCGGATCCTCGCCGCCAGGGAACGGGTCGGCCTGGTGGTGCTCGACGATGTGGAGTTGCGCCGGATCGCCGCGCTGTGCGCCGCCTTCGATGTCGACGGGATGCGCGCGGATCTGGTCGTCGCGCGGACCGCGACCGCGCATGCCGCCTGGCGCGGCGGTGACGCGGTGACCGAGGACGACGTGCGCGTTGCCGCGGAACTGGCGCTGCCGCACCGGCGCAGGCGTGATCCGTTCGACGAGCCCGGCATCAGCGAGCAGCAGCTCGACGACGCCATGCGCGACGCGGCGGACGAGGCGCGGCGCGAGGAGCAATCGCCTACGCGGACCGAAGAATCGGGGCCGCGGGACACGGAACCGGACGGCGACCCCGAGGACCCTTCGCCACCGGACGGGCCGGGCGGCGGATCCGGTGAAGGACGCAGTGGCGCACCGGTGTCCGCGGCGGCCCGGCCGCCACGCTGGGAGGTGCCGGGGGTCGGCGAGGGTGCGCCGGGTAGGCGGTCGCGCGCGGAGTCGCGGCACGGGCGCGTCGTACGTTCCAGCATCGAGCCCTCCTCTATGCTGCACCTGCTCGGCACGGTGTTCGCCGCCGCGCCGCATCAAAGGTCCCGCGGACGTGACGGGGGCCCGTTGCGGTTGGCCGCCGACGACCTCCGCGGCGCGTATCGCGAGGGGCGAGAAGGCAATCTGATCGTCTTCGTAGTCGACGCGTCCGGCTCCATGGCCGCACGGGACCGGCTGTCGGCCGTCACCGGCGCGGTGGTCACGCTGCTGCGCGACGCCTACCAGCGCCGCGACAAGGTCGCCGTCGTCACCGTGCGCGGCGCGGACGCCGAACTCGTGTTGCCGCCGACCTCGTCGGTCGACATCGCGGTGCGGCGGTTGTCCGGAATGCGTACGGGCGGGAAGACTCCGCTCGCGGCGGGTCTGCTGAAGGCGCGGGATGTGGTGCGGCGCGAGCGTGTGCGCGACCCACGCCGCAGGCCGATGCTGGTGCTGCTCACCGACGGCCGCGCGACCGGGGGCGCCGATCCCGTTCCGCGCGCCCGCGCCGCCGCGTCCTTGCTCGCGAAGGACGCGGTAACCTCCGTCGTCGTCGACTGCGAACGCGGCATGATCCGCCTCGGCCTCGCCGCCGAGCTGGCCCGCGATCTGCGCGGCGGCTATCTGAGACTGGCCGAGCTGACCGGAGACTCGGTGGCCGACGTCGTGCGCGCGAGCTCCGGGAGCGTGCGCGGTGCCCCGGCTCGAGCAGCGTGACAGTGCCCCGGAACCGGTTTCGGAGTGAGCCGAGAACAGCAAGGAGATTTCGATGCCCAAGGGTGTTCCGGAGACAGTTCCCGACGACGGCCTGACCACGCGGCAGCGGCGCAATCAGCCGGTGCTCGCGGTGCACACCGGGCCCGGCAAGGGTAAGTCGACGGCCGCGTTCGGCATGGCGCTGCGCGCCTGGAACCAGGGCTTCGACGTGGCGGTGTTCCAATTCGTGAAAAGCGCCAAATGGAAAGTGGGCGAGGAGGCGGCTTTCCGCGCCCTCGGCGCGCTGCACGAGCAGACCGGCGCGGGCGGACCGGTCGAGTGGCACAAGATGGGCGAAGGCTGGTCCTGGACCCGCAAACAGGGCACCGAGGAGGACCACGCCGCTGCCGCGCTGGCCGGCTGGCAGGAGATCGCCCGGCGCCTGAAGGCCGAGCAGCACCGTTTCTACGTCCTCGACGAATTCACCTACCCCCTGAAATGGGGCTGGGTGGACGTCGCCGACGTGGTCGACACCCTGCTCGACCGCCCCGGCAACCAACACGTCGTCATCACCGGCCGCGACGCCCCCACCGCCCTCCTCGACGCCGCCGACCTCGTCACCGAGATGACCAAACTCAAACACCCCATGGACACAGGCCGCAAAGGCCAACGAGGCATCGAATGGTAACTCGGTTCCCGACCGCGAGTGGCACATCCCTGCGGCGAATCGCGAGACGCCCGCACAGTGGTGTGCCACTCGAAGGGCGGTGGTGGGGGTGAGGGCTGTGGTGGTGGCGGCTCCGGCGTCGGGGAATGGGAAGACGACGGTTGCTACCGGGTTGATCGGGGCGTTGCGGCGGGTGGGGCATCGGGTTGCGCCGTTCAAGGTGGGGCCGGATTACATCGATCCGGGGTATCACGGGTTGGCGGCGGGGCGGCCGGGGCGGAATCTGGACCCGGTGCTGGTGGGGGCGGAACGTGTTGTGCCGTTGTATCGGCATGGTGCGCGGGGGTGCGATCTCGCGGTGGTCGAGGGCGTGATGGGCTTGTTCGACGGGCGGATCGATGAGCGGCATTCGGGGCCGGTGGCGGAGGGGTCCACGGCGCAGGTCGCGAGCCTGCTGGGCGCGCCGGTGGTGCTGGTGGTGGACGCTCGCGGGCACAGTCAGAGCTTGGCGGCGCTGCTGCACGGGTTCGCCACCTTCGACAGCGGCGTCCGGCTCGGCGGGGTGATCCTGAACCGGGTCGGCAGTGCGCGACACGACCAGGTCTTGCGCGCGGCCTGCGATCGGGTCGGGCTGCCTGTGCTCGGATCGCTGCCGCGGATGGCCGAATTGGAGGTTCCCTCCCGGCATCTCGGCCTCATTCCCGCCGTGGAACACGGCGCCGCCGCGACGGCGGCCGTGGCGGCGATGACGGATCTCGTGGCCGCCCATGTGGACCTGCACGCGATCGCGGCGCTGGCCCGATCGTCGGTCACCGGACCGACCTGGGATCCCGCCGCCGCTGTGCACGAGTTCGGTGGCGACGCCCGGTCATCCACTGAAGCGACCTTCGGTGGTGACACGCGGGTGCACGCCGGGGCGGCGTTCGGCGGTGGTGAGGCGCGGGGGCATGCCGAGAGACCCCCCGATCGGGGGAGCGCTCTCGTCGCGGCCGATCGAATCGCCGATCGGGACGGACCGCTGATTGCCGTCGCGGGTGGGGCGGCATTCACCTTCGGGTACGCCGAGCATCGGGAATTGCTGACGGCGGCGGGGGCGCGGGTAGCGGTATTCGATCCGCTGCACGATGAATTGCCCTCTGCCACAGATGGTTTGGTGTTGCCCGGCGGTTTCCCCGAGGAGCATGCGGCGGAGTTGGCGGCGAACGTCCCGCTGTTGCGGGCGGTGGCCGAGGCCGCGCGGCGCGGGCTACCGGTGCACGCGGAATGCGCCGGGCTGCTGTATCTGGCCCGCTCACTCGACGGCCATCCGATGGCGGGGGTGATCGACGCCGACGCCGAGTTCGGTCCGCGCCTGACGCTCGGCTACCGAGATGCCGTGGCGCTCGGCGACTCGCCGCTGTGGCGGGCAGGTGAACGCGTCCGCGGGCACGAGTTCCATCGGACCCGTCTGGGGTCGCCACCCTCGGCGACGCCCGCGTGGGGCTGGCACGGCAGCGAAGGCGAACGGGTCCGCGAGGGCGCGCTCGTCGGCAATGTGCACGCGTCCTACCTGCATACTCATCCCGCCGGAAACCCAGGGGCGGTACGCCGTTTCGTCGCGGCGGCAGGGGCCTACGCCAGAGCCCGTGTCACGACCTGACCTGGCCGTCGGCGTCGGTTTGCGCCCGGGAACCGACGCGGCGGACATCCGAGCTGCATTGCGAGAAGCCCTGGGCGACGATGTCATCGTCTGCTTGGCGACCGTCGACCGGCGCGCCGCCGAACCCGGCCTCCACGCCGCTGCCGCGGCCTTGGGCGTGCCCGTCCGCTCCTACAGCTCCGCCGAACTCGCCGACGTCCGAGTGCCGAATCCGTCCGCACGCACCGAGAACGCGCTCGGCACAGCGAGTGTCGCGGAGGCAGCCGCTTTGCTGGCCGGACGTGGCCCGCTGCTGCTCCCCAAGACAACGATCGGCGGAATCGTGATTGCCGCCACAGCCGCCCGCTGACCCCCTTGGCCACATTCGCACCGCGCAGGGCGTCAGCCGTACCTGCGGAGTAGATGCTTTCGTTCGCGGATCTGCTGGCTCGCCAGCGCACCGGTCCCACAAGGCGGGGAACGTGCACCGGATTTCGGTGGCCGCAGCTGGTCGCGATCTCGACGCCGGGGCAGTTCGACGTTCGTCCGTGTGCGGCGGGGCCTTACGGTGCCACCGACCCCCAGTCGGCGAAACCGGTGGGATCGTGGCGGCCGAGGCTCGCGTGTTCGAACAGGCCCCAGCCCTCGGCGTCGCCGCAGCGGGCGTGGGCGACGTGGTCGATCACGCCGTAGGGGGTGCGGGCGACGATGGCCGGGTCGGTCAGGTCGTAGCGGCTGGAGGACGACCAGTCACGGCCCTTCCACTGACCGTGCTGCCAGTCGGGGTCGCCGCCGTAGCCGCAGCCGACGTGCAGCGGGATGCCGGAGCCCGGCGTGATCTCGATCTCCAGCGGCTTGCCGTCCGGCGTGGTCAGCTCCAGCCGGGCCGCGACGGGAAGCCTGGTGCCGGAACGGTACTCGATCGCGATGCGCGGCCAGCCGAGCTGCTCGGTGCGCCCGTCCGGCCAGACCCTGGTCGCGTCGTTGAGTGTGCGCCTGCCGTCCGGCTCCTCCTGCACGATCACCACCACGGCGAAATCCTCGAATCGCAGCGGCACGTACAGCCACCAGAATCCACCCGAGGGCTCGGCGGCCGCGCGTCCGGGCGGCTCGGTCTCGCCGACCGGGCGGATGCCCCACGATCGGTCCCTGGTTCCGGTCCACACCGCCGGGTCGATGGCGATGTCGTCGCCGTCCACGTGCAGCGTGCCCGCCCACGAACCGACCTGCGCGAACCGGGACGCGTCGATGATCGGCCGGTTGCCCGCCAGGATCAGGTGCGGTTGTTCCTGCACGGCGGGGAACGCGCCGGTCCAGGTGAGGTCGAAGCCCAGGTCGTCGTGGTCGCAGATCACCCGGATGCGGCGCAGCGGCTCCAGGACCTCGACGCGGTAGCCGCCGACGCGCTGGTCGAGGCCGCGGTCGCCGAGCGCGTCGGAGAAGCGCACCGCCCGCAGTGTGTCGCCGCGGCGGACGGCGGCGTAGGCGTCGGTGACGCCGAGGTTGGGGTACACGCCGAGTCCGGTGATCAGCAGGGTGCCGCCGTCGCGGTCGTGGGCGTTGAAGTAGCTGCGGTCGTAGAAGTTCCGGTCGCTGCTGGCCACCCGGGCCAGCGAGAGCGGCGTCTGATGGATCGGGTACTCGTCCAAAGGCACAGGCATGGTCAGTCCCATTCGTAGGTTCCGTCGAGCAGCGCTTCCAAGCTCGCCCGGTGCATGACGTAGTCGTCGCGGTCCGGTGTGTCGGTGTCCTCGCCGAAGTGGATCATCCGGCGCTTCACCCTGGCCATCACGATGGCGTGCCGCAACGCGGCGTAGACGAGATAGAAATCGAGATCGCGCACCGGATGTCCGGTCAGCGCTTGGTATTTCGCCACCACGTCGTCGCGGCGGAGGAAGTCGGGCAGGCCGGGTTGGCCGAAACGGGTGGCCAGATCCTGGAAGAACCGGTGGATGAAGATCACCCAGCCCAGGTCGAGTTCGCGCGGCCCGAGCGCGGCCATCTCCCAGTCCAGCACCGCCACCGGGTCGAACCCGCGGTAGATGATGTTGCCCGGGCGGGCGTCGCCCCAGCTGAGCACGTCCGGGCCGGGGTGGGTTGGCCAGTGCTCGTCGAGCCACGCGAAACTCCGCTCGATCAGCGGGATGGCGAAGCCGTCGTCGGCGAGCGCCCACCGGTACCACGCGTGCTGCGCCGCGACGTGCCTGCGCAGGGACTGGCCCGGGCCGGTCAGCATCGGGAACCGCGTCGCGGGATCGGGGATGTCGTGGATCTTCGCGATCACCTCGACCGTGTTGTGGGTGAGCTGGAGCCGCTCGGCGGGAGTGGCGTCGAACAGCCAGCCGACGAAGACGTACGGCGGGTTGTCCGCGGGCACCCGGCCGTCGACGCGGCGCATCACGAAGAACGGTGTTCCGAGCGGCTTGTCGTCGTTCTCCAGCCAGCACAGCTCGGGCACCGGCACGTCGCTCGCCGCGGCCACGCCCGCCATCACCTGGTACTGCGTGGCCAAGTCGTAGGTCCGGAAGACCGGGAACGATCCGGCCTCCGGCGCCATCCGCGCGACGAACGACCCGCGCTCCGAGTGCCCTCCTGCGCTCCATTCGGCGTCGAACAGAATGGACGTGCTGGACATGCCGCCGGACTGCGGACGCGACAATCCGGAGATCCGCGGTAGGTGGTCGCCGCCGACCTTCGCGTGCAGCCACCGGGCCAGATTGTCGGCGAGCGTGTCGAGGTCGCGTTCGCTGACGGTCAGCTGCTGTCGCTGTGCCGGGTCCGGATCGTCGGTCATCTTGTCCTCCTGACACGTGCCGCCCGGGTGCACCGCCCGGGATACGCGGGACTGTAACGCGTTCTAGTTGCGTCATGGGTGGAAACGGCGACGAAACCGGTCCCCATCAGGCGATCGTCTCGCTGGGTGAACCGGGCCGTTGGAGATCATCCGGTCGTAGACGAAGATGCACGCGAAATTCCAGGGTTTTCCCTGAGGTCATCCCACGACTTGGTCGGATACTTTCGGCTCGTGAATCTGTCGGCGAGCGAGGGGGCATAGTGCGCACGATCAGAACGAATGTCCTGGATCCACGCGGCGACGAGGCGTCTCTCGACGTCGAGCGAGGGGCCTGGAGTCTGCCGCCTCGGATCGCGTTCCGGTTCGTCGTCGCGTATCTGTTCCTCTTCTGCGTGCTGTTCGCGCAAATCCTCTTCGCGTTCACCGGGATCGTGGGCAAGTGGCTGCCGGAGAGCGCGATCTTGTGGCAGATGCGCGCGACGAACCCGCTCACCGGCTGGGTCGGCGAGCACGTCTTCGGCGTCGAAGCCGTGCTGCACGAGGATTCCGGCAGCGGCGATCAAGCCGCCATCTGGGTGCTGATCTTCTGCGAACTCGTCGCGGCCGCGGTGATCACGGTCGTCTGGTCGATCCTCGATCGACGCCGTCGCGAATACCGCGCTCTCGGAGCCTGGTTCCTGCTGTTCGCTCGGCTGTGCCTGGGCGGCCAGATGCTCTTCTACGGCATGGCGAAGGCCATCCCGACGCAGATGCCCGAACCATCGCTGACCGCGCTGTTACAGCCGTACGGGACGATGAGCCCGGCATCGGTGCTATGGAACCAGGTCGGCGCCGCGCCCGGGTACGAGATCCTGCTCGGCACCGCCGAAGTGCTCGGCGGAGTGTTGCTCTTCGTGCCGCGCACCGCGACGATCGGCGCGATGCTCGGCCTGGTGAGCATGGCGCAGGTCTTCGTGCTGAACATGACCTACGACGTGCCGGTGAAGATCCTCTCGTTCCACTTGCTGCTGCTGTGCCTGGTGGTCTTGGCGCCACAAGCCAGACGATTGGCGAATGTGCTGGTGCTGCAACGCCCCTCGGAGCCCGCGACCCAGCCCGCCGTGTTCGGGTCCCGGCGCGCGAACCGGATCATGGCGGCGTTCCAGGTGGCTCTGGGGCTCTGGATACTGATCGGCACCGTGCAGATCGGCTGGGAAGCGTGGCGTGAGACGAACGGGGTGCGGAAGCCCCCGCTGTACGGCATCTGGTCGGTCGGGGAGTTCACCAGCGCGGGGCATCCGGTGCCGCCGCTGGTCACCGACGAGAACCGCTGGCGCCGCGTTGTTTTCGACCGGCCGAACGCCAGTGTGCAGAAAATGGACGACTCGTTCCTGCCGGTCGTGGCGCAGGTCGACACCACCGCCCACACTCTCGTGCTGACTCAGCCGCCGGGATCCCCGGACGCGTCGCCCACCCGCCTGGCGAGTTTCACCTTCACCCAGCCCACCCCGGACACGCTGCTGCTGACCGGCGAGCTGAACGGGACGCCGGTGACGCTGTCGCTGGATCGGGTGGACCTGAACTCCTTCCCGCTGCGCAGCCGCGGTTTCCACTGGGTGCAGGAGTACCCGTACTTCCGCTGATCGAGATCCCGCGGCGATTCGTCGGGTGCGCGGATCCCGTCGAATCCCCGAACGGGTCCCGGAACTTTCGGTACCTTCGGTCTGCGTCAACTGGGAGTGGAAGGGACCGCCGTGACCGCGGAAGCGATCCTCGACCGGGCAGACGGCGTCGCGAGCGCCGTGGATCCCGGTACCCGGCCCTGGAGCGGCGCCACCCGCGTGGCGTTCCGCTTCGGTTTTCTGTACTTCGGGCTGTTCTGCCTGGTGTATCCGTCGATCGTGCCGGAGTTCCTCGGCCTGGCCCGGCAATGGCTGCCCGACTGGGTGAACTACGCGGCCGCCCGTGTGCTCCGCCCGCTGGTCGAGTGGACCGGCACGCGGGTGTTCGGCACCTCCGTCGCGGCGAACACGGCGTCCATCAGCGGAGATCAGGCCTACTTCTGGGTGCTGGTGTTCGTCGTCGGTGTTGTCGCGGTGCTCGCAACCGTGGTCTGGAGCGTGCTGGATCGGAAACGGCCGGACTACCGGGCGGTGCAGCCCTGGTTCCTGCTGTTCGTGCGGTTGTGCCTGGCCGGGCAGATGATCTCGTACGGCATGGCCAAGGCCATCCCGACGCAGATGCCGCCCACGCCGCTGAGCCGACTGATCCAGCCGTACGGTGACTTCAGCCCCATGGCGGTGCTCTGGAACCAGGTCGGGGTGTCCCAGCCGTACGAAATACTGCTGGGCTGCGCGGAATTGCTCGGCGGAGTGCTGCTGATCGTGCCGCGCACCGCGCTGGTGGGCGCGATGCTGAGCCTGGTGTGCACGACGCAGGTGTTCGTGCTGGACATGACCTACGACGTGCCGGCGAAGATCCTGTCGTTCCACCTCGTGCTGCTGTGCCTGGTGCTGCTCGCGCCGGAGGCCCGGCGCCTGGTGAGCGTGCTGGTGCTAAACCGGCCCACCGGCTCGTCGCCGACGCCCCCGCTGTTCCGGACGCCGCGAGCCAACCGAATCGCGGCCGCGGCGCAGATCGCGCTCGGGCTGTGGTTGCTGTTGTCCAACGCCTGCACCGGCTGGGATAGATGGACCGAACAGGGTGCGGGACGGCCGGAACCTCCGCTGTACGGCATTTGGGCGGTCACCGAGTTCAGCGTGGACGGCAAGCTGCTCCCGCCGCTGTCCACCGACGAATTGCGGTGGCAGCGTGTGGTTTTCGATCGTGATGGCGCCGCGGTGCAGCGGATGGACGGTCGGCTGGTCCCGGTGCTGGCGATGGTCGATTCCGACGCCCGCAGCCTCGCCCTGCTTGCGCCGCCGAGCACGATGACCGAACGACCGGCGATGATCGGCAGTTTCGGCTTCGACCGGCCCGCGCCCGAGCGTTTGACGCTGACCGGCACGATCGCCGGACAACCGGTGTCGATCGCGCTGACCTCGGTGAACCTGAACGATTTCCCATTGCGCAGCCGCGGCTTCCACTGGGTTCAGGAATACCCGTACTTCCGCTGAGCCGCGCGGACGGGGGAATTCACGCGTCGAGTTCGTCGGCGACGCCGATGTCCTCGTACCACAGTGCGGGATGCTCGGCGATGAACCGGGTCATCAGCTCGGCGCAGCGCCGGTCCTGGAGGACGGTCACGGCGACGCCGTGGTCGGCGAGCCAGTCGTGCCCGCCGGAGAAGGTCTGCGATTCCCCGACGATCAGCGAGCCGATGCCGAACTGGCGAATCAGGCCGCTGCAATACCAGCACGGCGAGAGAGTGGTGACCATGATCGTGTTGCGGTAGTCGCGCCGCCGCCCGGCCGCCCGGAAAGCGTCGGTCTCGGCGTGAACGCTGGGATCCCCGGACTGCACCCGGCGGTTGCGGCCGCGGCCGAGCAGCGTGCCGTCCGCGTCGAACAGGGCGGCGCCGATCGGGATACCGCCCTCGGCGAGGCCGTGGAGGGCTTCCTCGTAGGCCACGTCGAGTAGCTCCTGCGCCGGTGTCACCGGTGTCATGCGTCCACCTTCCAAGCCGGTCGGTCCCGGCCACGACATCGACTCCGTCGGTGCGGCCGGGCGGGGTGAATGACAACCCGACCGTATGCCACCCGGCGTCCGTAAGCGACTCGCCGCCCCGTTCGCCGCGGTGTGTCGTCGCAGGTCACAGCGGATCGGCCGGGCGGTGCGCCGCCGCGCGAGAACCATCGTCGGCATGCCGCGGCGCCTCGCTGAGCGCGCCCGATTCGTGCGTTTCGCGAGAGGCGCCCCTTCGCCGGTAAGCGGCGGCCCGTCTGTCGGTCGCCGTCGTGGTGCCCGCCGAAACGACGCCGGAGGGGTGCCGGTCGATTGCCGGTGCCTGGTGGTCAGGCCGTAGGCTCGAAACTTGTGCCGCACACGTCAGACGCAACGCAAGACCAGCCCACCGGCGACCCGAACTACCTGGTCGGGCTAGATCTGCGCGGGCGGCGCGTCGTCGTGGTCGGCGGGGGCACGGTGGCGCAGCGCAGGCTTGGCCTGCTGATCGCCTCCGGTGCGGACGTGCACGTGGTGAGTCGCGCGGTCACGCCCGCGGTGGAGGGGATGGCGACGTCGGGGCAGATCACCATCGCGCTGCGCTCTTACGCCGACGGCGACCTCGACGGCGCCTGGTATGCCATCGCCTGCACCGACGAGCCGGAGACCAACGCGGCGGTGGTCGCGGAGGCGACGCGGCGGCGGATCTTCTGCGTGCGGGCCGACACGGCGCGGCTGGGCACGGCGGTCACCCCGGCCACCGCGCGTTACGACGGACTGACTCTCGGCGTGCTGGCCAGTGGACAGCACCGGCGTTCGGCGGCGGTGCGCACCGCGCTGCTCGAGGCCCTGCAATCCGGTGTGGTGAGCGACGACTCGACGCCGATCACGCCGGGCGTGGCGCTGGTCGGCGGAGGGCCGGGCGATCCCGATCTGATCACCGTGCGCGGGCGGCGGCTGCTGGCCAGGGCCGACCTGGTGGTCGCCGACCGGCTCGCTCCGCCGGAACTGCTCGCCGAACTCGGACCCGAGGTCGAGGTGGTCGACGCCGCGAAGATCCCGTACGGGCGGGCGATGGCGCAGGACGCGATCAACACCGCGCTCATCGAAGGCGCGAAGGCGGGCAAGTTCGTGGTGCGGCTCAAAGGCGGCGACCCGTACGTGTTCGGGCGCGGCTACGAGGAACTGGAAGCCTGCGTCGCGGCCGGGGTCCCGGTCACGGTGGTGCCCGGTGTCACCAGCCCCATCGCGGTGCCCGCCGCCGCGGGGATCCCGGTGACGCACCGCGGCGTCACCCACGAGTTCGTGGTGGTCAGCGGGCACGTCGCGCCGGACCATCCGGACTCGCTGGTCGACTGGCCCGCGCTGGCCCGCCTGCGCGGCACCTTGGTGCTGATGATGGCGGTGGAGCGGATCGAGCAGTTCGCCGCGGCGCTACTGGACGGCGGGCGGCCCGCCGACACACCCGCCACGGTCATCCAGGAGGGCACGCTGCGCACCCAGCGCGTGTTGCGCGCCGATCTCGGCACGGTCGCCGCGCGGGTCCGCGAGGAAGGCATCCGGCCACCCGCCATCGTGGTGATCGGCCCCACCGCCGGATTCTCCGCCGCAACCACCCCCTCGCACGCCGACTCCGCGACCGGGTAGCGTGCCCGCGGCCGGAAGCTGGGACCCATTGTTTCTTCATCCGGGTCGGTGGGGCGGGAAGGTGATGCGGAGCATCAATTACAGTGGCTCACTGTGCTTCGGAATCCCGCTGCGACGATGCAGTATCCAGTGACGCAGCGGGCCTTCGGGCTCGCGATCCTAGTGCTGAGCGGGTTGCAGCTCATGGTCGTGCTCGACGGCACGGTCGTGATCTTCGCGCTGCCGCGGCTGCAAGAGGAGATGGGGCTGTCCAGCGCGGGAAGCGCGTGGACGGTCACCTCCTACGGGCTCACCTTCGCGGGCCTGATGCTGCTCGGCGGCAGGCTCGGCGACGCCTTCGGCCGCAAGCGCATGCTGGTCGTCGGGGTGGCGGTGTTCACCCTCGCCTCGCTGCTGTGCGGGCTCGCGCAGAACCAAGGCATGCTGATCGCGGCGCGCGCCTTCCAGGGCGCGGGCGCGGCGGTCGCGGCGCCGACCGCCTTCGCGCTCGTGGCCACCACGTTCGCGCCCGGTAAGGCGCGTAACCAGGCCATCGCGATCCTCGGCTCGATGGTCGGTATCGGCTCGGTGGGCGGCCTGGTGGTCGGCGGCGCGCTGACCCAGCTGTCGTGGCGGTGGATCTTCCTGATCAACGTCCCGATCGGCGTGCTGATCATCCTCGGCGCGGCCTACAAACTCGCCGACACCGAACACCACCGCTCGGCGCTGGACGTGCCCGGCGCGGTGCTGGGCACCATCGCCTGCGCCGCCATCGTCTTCGGCGCCACCGAGGGGCCGGAGATCGGATGGGGACACCCCGTCATCATCGGTTCGCTGATCGCGGGCGTCGTGCTGCTCATCGTTTTCGTGGCGCTGGAACGGCGTGCGGAAGACCCGCTGCTGCCCTGGTCGCTGTTCGACAGCCGCGACCGCGTCGCCACCTTCCTGCTGATCTTCCTCGCGGGCGGCGTGCTGGGCGCGATGACCTTCTTCGTCGCGCAGTTCATGCAGAACGTGATCGGTTACGGGCCGCTCAAGGCGGGTGTGGCGGCCATTCCGTTCACGGTCGGCATCGGCATCGGCGGCGCGGTGGCGTCCAAGGCGGCGCTGTACATCGCGCCGCGTTGGCTGCTCGGGGGTGCGGCCGCGGTGCTGGGCGTCGGGCTGCTGTTCGGTTCGACGCTCGACGGCGAGGTGCTGTACTTCGCGACGTTGCTGCCGCTGCTGACGGTGATCGGTTTCGGCGTCGGCGTCGCGATGGTGATCACGCCGCTGTGCGTGCTCGTCGGCGTGCCACCGGCGAACATCGGCCCACTGGCCGCGGTCGGCCAGATGTTCATGAACCTGGCGACACCGGTCTTCATCGGCCTGCTCACTCCGATCGCCGCCTCGCGCACGCTCTCGCTCGGCGGCAGCACCGGCAAGGTCGCCAGGATGACGCCCGACGAGATCGCCGCGCTGGGCAACGGCTACACCCTGGTGCTGTTCGTCTGCGCGCTCATCGCATTCGCGGCCGGGCTCGTCGCGCTGACGCTGCGGTTCACACCGCAGCAGCTGGCGAAGGCGCAGCACGCCCAGGAAGAGGCCCAGCAGGCTTGAGCTGTGTTCTATTTGCAGCGCCTGCGGCGCTGCGTGTTCGCGGCCCTCTTGTGGCTCGCGTCCAAGCGACAGCCGCTGGCGACTTCGTCGCGGACGCGAGCCGGGCCGCGAACAGGCAATGCTCGATCTCGCTTCGCTCGAAAGCAGGCTTGGGCCAAGCGGTCGCGTGGGGTGGTCATCGCGGGACCAGGTGTCCGCGAGGTCGGCTGAAGCCTGGCTCGGGCAGGCGGGGCGAGCATGTCCGAGCAGGCAGCGCTGGGTGTCGGGCCGGAGGAATCAGCTGGGCGGGCTAGCGGCGGCCGGTCAGAACCGGCCCGCGACGCGACGCGGTGTCACCCGCACGATGATGCGCGGGCCGTCGTTCACCGACGCCGGGTTGAACTCCGCGTACTTCTTGCCGGTGTATTTCAGCGAGAGCTCGTCGGGCAGCGTCTTCTCCGGATCCGGGGTGATCGTCGCGGTGCCCCGGATCTCCGCGTAGACATACGGGTTGTCCAGCGGATTGATCAGCACCGTGATCTTCGGGTCGCGCGCGAGGTTCTTGCCCTGCTGGCGATCGACGGTGGTCGAGAACAGCAGATCGTCGCCGTCGCGCTTCAGCCAGATCACGGTGAGATGCGGTTGCCCGTTCGGCCCGACCGTGGCGGCGGTGGCGAACACCCGCTCCTCGTCCAGGTACTTCTTCAGGTCATCGGAAAGTACAGCGGTACTGGTCACGCTTTGAGCGAACATCCCGGCGCGGCAGGGCATTCCCGCCCTTCACACGGTGTGCCGGTCCGCTGACTCCAAGGCGTTGTCGAGGATGGCCAGGCCCTCCTTCGCCTCGGCTTCGGTGATCACACACGGCGGGACGACGTGCAGCCGGTTGAAGTTCACGAACAGCAGCAACCCGGCCGCACGGCACGCCGCGACCACCTCGCCCATCGCCGGACTCGTCCCGCCGTATGGGGCCAGCGGCTCCCGGCTGACTCGGTCCCGCACCAGTTCGAGCGCCCAGAACACGCCCGTGCCGCGCACGTCGCCGACGCTGGGATGCCGCCGCGCGAGTTCGCGCAGGCCGGGGCCGAGCACGCGGGCGCCGATGTCGGCGGCGTTCTCCACCATCCGCTCGTCGCGCATCGCGGTGATGGTGGCCACCGCCGCGGCCGTGGCCAGTGGATGCCCGGAATAGGTGAGCCCGCCGGGATAGGGCCGGTCGTCGAAGGTCGCGGCGATGGCCGGACCGATCGCCACTCCGCCCAGCGGCACATATCCGGAATTCACGCCCTTGGCGAAGGTGAGCAGATCCGGCACGACATCGAAATGCTCGATGGCGAACCACTTTCCGGTGCGCCCGAACCCGCACATCACCTCGTCGGCGATGAACACGATCCCGTACTCGTCGCACAGGGCCCGCACCCCCGCCAGGTACCCGGGCGGCGGAATCATGATGCCCGCTGTGCCGGGGACGGGTTCGAGCACGATCGCCGCGATCGTCTCCGGACCCTCGAACGCGATGGTCTGCCGGAGGTGGGCGAGCGCGCGCTCGGTCTCCTCGGCCTCGGTGGTCGCGTGGAACTGGGTGCGGTACCGGAACGGTCCGAAGAAGTGCACCACGCCGCTGGTGCCGCGGTCGTTCGGCCAGCGCCGCGGATCGCCGGTCAGATTGATCGCGGTCTCGGTGCCGCCGTGGTAGGAGCGGTAGCGTGCGAGCACTTTGTAGCGCCCGGTGTGCAGCCGCGCCATCCGCACGGCGTGCTCGACGGCGTCGGCGCCGCCGTTGGTGAAGAAGATCCGGTCGAGGTCACCGGGGGTGCGCTCGGCGATCAGGCGCGCGGCCTCCGAGCGAGCGTCGTTGACGTGCTGCGGCGCTACGGTGCACAGCTTGGCCGCCTGCTCGCGCACCGCCGCGACGACCTTCGGATGCTGGTGCCCGATATTGGTGTTCACCATCTGCGAAGAGAAGTCGAGCAGCCGGTTGCCGTCGCCGTCCCACACGTAGCAACCCGACGCCGCGGTGATCGTCATCGGATCCCGGTGCGCCTGCGCGGACCAGGAGTGGAAGACATGTCTGCGGTCGAGTTCGGACGCCTGGGCGGCCGCGGCGCGGGCCTCGTCGAGGGACAGTCCGTTCGGAAGGGTCATCGGCGAGTTCTCCTGCGTCACTGGGCGTGACTACCACTCTCCGCCATCCACCGTGTGCGATCGGCCGACGATCTGTACGAAATCTCGCGTCCGGTATTACGATCCGTCGGTGCTTCCCTCCGTGGCCGACGTGTTGGCGATGCCGGTGGTGCGCGCGGGCGAACCCGAGGTGGTCGGCGGGGGATCGCTGGCGCGGCCGGTGCGGTGGGTGCATGTCAGCGAGGTGGCCGACGTGGCGCACCTGCTGGTCGGCGGCGAGCTGATCCTCACCACCGGACAGGCCATGAGCCACGGCGACGCGGCGACGGCGGAGTACCTGACCACCCTGGCCGCCGCCGGGGTATCCGGGCTGGTGGTCGAACTCGGCGGGTACGTGCGCGCGCTCTCGCCCGCCGTCGCGGCGACGGCCGACGCGCTGGAGCTTCCCTTGATCGCGCTGCACCGGGTCACCCGGTTCGTGGCGATCACCGAAGCCGTGCACCGGGTGATCGTCGCCGACCAATTCGCGGAACTGGAATTCGCGCGCACCGTGCACGAGACGTTCACCGAGCTCAGTGTGCGCCGCGCCGCGCTGGCCGAGATCGTGCAGACCGCGGCGGCCATGCTCGACGCGCCGGTGGTGCTGGAAGACCTGGCGCACCGCGTGCTGGCGCTGTCGGCCCGCCACGCGTCCACCTCGGCGCTGCTGGAGAACTGGGAGACCACCTCGCGCCTGCTGCCGGACAACTGGAACGCGGTGGCGGTGGGCCCGCACACGCAGCGGTGGGGCCGGTTGATCCTGTGCGCCGACGGTGTGCCGAGCGAGCGGGCGCGCATGGTGCTCGAGCGCGCCGCTCAGACGCTGACCTTGCACCGCATGATCGAGAAGGACCGCTTCGGCCTGCACCGGCAGGCCCAGACCGGGCTGATCGACGACCTGGTCAACGGCAGGCTGGACGAGCGCGACGCGCGCGCTCGCGCCGCCGCGCTCGGCTTGGCGCGCAGGGCGGTCTATGTCCCACTGGCCGTCGACGTGGCCGCCGCGGTCGAAACCGATCCGGTGGCCGGACAGCGCCGCGCCGTGGGCATCGTGGACGCCGTGACGCACGGGCTCGGCCTGGCGAAGACCACCGCGCTGGTCGCGGCCGAGCAGAGGGACCGGGTTTCGCTGATCCTCGCGCTGCCGCGCGCCGCCGACCCGGACGAGGCGCTCGCCGCCGCCTGCGCCACGATCCTCGGCGAAGTCCGCCGGGTCGAGGGGGTGCGGCGGGTGGTGATCGGCGCGGGCGCGGTGTCGGATTCGCTGTCGGAGACCGCGCACGGGCTGCCGCATGCCGCGCATGTCGCCGAAGTCGCGCTGTCGCTGGGAGATTCGGCGGCCCGGCCGTTCTATCGCAGTGGTGACGTGCGCCTGCGTGGTCTGCTGTCGCTGATCCGCGGTGAGCCGGGCGTGCAGCGGTTCGCCGAGACCGAGCTGAGCGCGCTGCTGCGCTACGACATCCGCCACCACACCGATCTGACCCGCACCCTGCGGCAGTTCCTCGACCTGGCGGGCAACAAGACCGAACTCGCCCGCAGGCTCGAGATCAGCCGCCCGACCCTCTACGACCGCCTCGCGCGCATCGAACGCATCCTCGACGTCGACCTCGACGACGGCGAGTCCCGCACCTCGTTGCACACCGCCCTGCTGATCCGCGACCTGACGGCGGGTAACGGGAAGACGGTGACAGGTGCGCTGCCGCGGTGACCAGGCTCATTGTCGAGCGCGGACGGTTCCGTGAGACTGTGCGCATGACGGTGGAGGAAAAGGTACTGGCGCGGTGGATCGCGCTGGCGGGGGAGCAGGCCGCTGCGGTCGGCGCGGATCTGGTGCGCCGGTACGGTGAGCCGCATCGGCGCTATCACACCGTCGAGCACCTGGCCGCCATGCTGGCCGTCATCGAGGACTTGGCCGACGACGCCGACGACCTCGCCGCCGTCCGCTACGCCGCCTTCTTCCACGACGCGGTCTACGCGGTCGACCGCGCCGACAACGAGGAGCGCAGCGCCGAACTGGCCGAGACGACGCTGGCCACGCTGGGGGCGGGGCCGGACATGATCAGCGAAGTCGGCAGGCTGGTCCGCCTCACCGCGTCCCACGACCCCGCGGCCGGTGACCGCAACGGCAACGTGCTCTGCGACGCGGATTTGGCGATCCTCGCCGCCGACGCCCCTGACTACGCCGCGTACAGCCAGGCGGTGCGCGCGGAATACCGGCACGTCCCGGACGACCTGTTCCGCGCGGGCCGGGCAGCCGTACTGCGCAAACTCGCCGAGCAGCCCTGCCTGTTCCGCACGCCGACCGCTCGCCATCGGTACGAGTCGGCCGCACGAGCCGATCTCGCCGCCGAGCTTTCCGCGCTCACCGCTGCGGCGGAATAGTCACACGCACTCAGGTGATGATCAAAAGCTCAGTGGGCGAAGCGATCTCGGTCCGCAGTCCGGCTTTTGCCGCTACCCGCGCCACCCCGCGGACGTCGGTCGGTTCGGCCCTGGTGAGCACGAGGGCGCGAGCGAGCAGCCCCTTGTGGTGCTTGTTGAAGTGACTCACCACGGTGCGCGAGCCGTCCGCACGTTCGGTGAGCACGTTCGCGGTGATCGCGCCAGGAACCCGGCCCAGTTGCTGATAGGTGCCCGAGCGCAGATCGACGACCAGCTCGCCCGCGGCCTCGGCGTGCAGCGCGGCGGCCAGCTCATCGCGCCACAGGGCCGAAAGGGTGGGCAGGCCGGGCAGTTTGGAGCCGCCGGAGAGCCGGTAGGCGGGAATCGGGTCACCCGCGCGGACCGCGCCGAACAGGGCCGAGCCGATGCCGAGCCGGGCATACGCCTTGGCCCGCTGGATTCTGGTGAACGAGCGCGCGTCGAGCGCGTCATAGAGGACGCCGGTGTAGCGCTCCAGCGCGGGCCGGGTCGGCGACGTGCGCAGCGCCGCGTTCCTGGCGATCTCGCCGTCGGCGCCCTTGCCGAGCCCGAGCGCCGCGCGGGAGCGGTCCGGGTCGGCCGCCAACCGCACCACTTCCTCGACCAGTCGCGCGCGCACCGCCGTGAGCTGCGGCATGGCCAGCGCGTCCAACGCCAGCGGCGCTCCGGCGCCGCCGTCGGACTTGGTTTCGGAAGGAGGCAGCAGCACCAGCACGAACGAATACGGTAATGCGCTGTAACTGGCGTACGGCTGGCGACTACCCTGTGCTTCCGTGATCACCCGCCTCTCCCGCCTGTTCCTGCGAACCCTGCGCGACGATCCCGCCGACGCGGAGGTGCCCAGCCACAAACTCTTGGTCCGCGCCGGCTACGTCCGCCGCGTCGCCCCGGGCGTCTACTCGTGGCTGCCGCTCGGCCTGCGCGTCCTGCGCAAGATCGAGGACGTGGTGCGCGAGGAGATGGACGCGATCGGCGCCCAGGAGATCTCGCTGCCCGCGCTGCTGCCGCGCGACCCGTACGAGACCACCAACCGGTGGACCGAGTACGGCGACGGCCTGTTCCGGCTGCGCGACCGCAAGGGCGCGGACTACCTGCTCGGCCCGACCCACGAGGAGCTCTTCGCGCTCACCGTGAAGGGCGAGTACAGCTCCTACAAGGACCTTCCGGTCACGCTGTACCAGATCCAGACCAAGTACCGCGACGAGGAACGTCCCCGCGCGGGCATCCTGCGCGGCCGCGAGTTCGTCATGAAGGACTCCTACTCCTTCGACCTGGACGAGGACGGCCTCAAAGCAAGCTATGACGCGCACCGGCAGGCCTACCAGCGCATCTTCGACCGGCTGCGGGTCAAGTACGTCATCGTGGCGGCCACCTCGGGCGCGATGGGCGGCAGCGCGTCGGAGGAGTTCCTGGCCGACAGCCCGGTCGGCGAGGACACATACGTGCGCTGCCCGGAATCCGGCTACGCGGCCAATGTGGAGGCGGTGGTCACGCCCGCTCCCGACCCGCTGCCGATCGAGGGCCAGCCCGCCGCCGTCGTGTACGACACCCCGGACACCCCCACCATCGCGACGCTGGTCGACTGGGCCAACAGCGCCGGTCTCGCCGAGCGCTACGGCCGCCCGGTCACCGCGGCCGACACGCTGAAGAACGTGATGGTCAAGCTGCGTCACCCGGACGGGAAGACCGAGATCATCGGCATCGGCGTCCCCGGTGACCGCGAGGTGGACGACAAGCGCCTGGGCGCCTCGGTCGAACCGGCGGAGGTGGAGTTGCTCACCGACGCCGATTTCGCCGAGAACCCGTTCCTGGTGAAGGGCTACATCGGCCCGAAGGCATTGCAGGCCAACGGCGTTCGTTACCTGGTCGATCCCCGTGTCGTCACCGGGACGAGCTGGATCACCGGCGCCGACGAACCGGGCAAGCACGTCGTCGGCCTGGTCGCCGGACGGGATTTCACGCCCGACGGCACCATCGAGGCGGCCGAGGTCCGCGACGGCGATCCCTCGCCGGACGGCCGCGGAACGCTGGTGTCGGCGCGCGGCATCGAGATCGGCCACATCTTCCAGCTCGGCAACAAGTACACCGACGCGTTCGAGGTGGACGTGCTGGGCGAGAACGGCAAGCCGGTCCGGCTGACCATGGGCTCCTACGGCATCGGCGTCTCGCGCATGGTCGCGGTGATCGCCGAACAGCAGCACGACGAGAAGGGGCTGCGCTGGCCCGCCGCGGTCGCGCCGTACGACGTGCACGTCGTCATCGCGAACAAGGACGACGCGGCTCGCGCGGGAGCCGAGGACGTGGTGGCCGGACTGCACGCCCAAGGCTTGGACGTGCTCTTCGACGACCGCACCGCCTCGCCCGGCGTGAAGTTCAAGGACGCCGAACTGCTCGGCATGCCGCTGGTCCTGGTGATCGGCCGCGGCTGGGCCGAGGGCAAGGTCGAACTGCGCGATCGCTTCACCGGCGAGACCGAAGAACTCCCCGCCGCCGCGGCGGTGGAAGCGGTAGTGACCAAAGCACGTTCCGCCGCTGCGGGTATCTAGGCCGTACCAGTCGGGTAGCCCAGCACTCGCGTTCAGGTCCTGCGTCAGGTGCCACTCGAGTTCTGGGCGCACCCGGTCACCCCATGTGCTAACGAAATCACGCTTCATGCAGCCCCTTGTCGTACTCCGTCCGGGGGCTGTTCGCTGTGCCCACACCATGGCGGCACACGGCTGGGGAGGTCGCGACATGGGGCTGCGTGATACGCGCAATCGGGCGCGGGTACCTACGCGACCGTAGCCTGAATTTGCTGGTCAAAAATACGCATACCTGGTCCACGCTGCGATTACTCGCTGGTAAGTTAACCGCCATGGCTAACACAGACGCGCGGTTGTTCAACCCCGCCACCTATGATCCGCAGCAGTTCGACGCCGAGACACGGCGGCTGTTGCGCGCCACCATCGAGTGGTTCGAAGGCCGGGGCAAACAGCGTCTGCTCGCCGACGACGCGAACGCGGTGTGGACCGCCGACTTCCTCGACTTCGTGAAGAAGGAGAAGCTGTTCGCCACCTTCCTGACCCCGGCCGCCTACGCCGACGGCGACCCGAACCGCCGGTGGGACGCGGCGCGCAACGCGGCGCTGTCGGAGATCTTCGGCTTCTACGGTCTGGCCTACTGGTACGCCGAGCAGGTCACCATCCTCGGCCTCGGCCCGATCTGGCAGAGCGACAACGAGCACGCCAAGAAGCGCGCGGCGGCCGATTTGTCCGCGGGCGAGGTGATGGCGTTCGGTCTGTCCGAGCAAACGCACGGCGCCGACATCTACAACACCGACCTGGTGCTGACGCCGACCGAGCCGGGCAGTGCGGACGCCGAGGCGGGAATCCTGTTCCGCGCCAACGGCGAGAAGTACTACATCGGCAACGGCAACGTGGCCAGCATGGTGTCGGTGTTCTCCCGTCGCGCCGACCTGGAGGGAGCGGACGCCTACGTCTGGTTCGTCGCCGATTCCCGCCACGACAACTACCGTCTGCTCGGCAACGTCGTGCACCAGCAGATGTACGTCAGCACGTTCCGCCTGGAGAACTACCCGGTGCGCGCGGAGGACATCCTGCACACCGGTCCCGAGGCGTTCTCCGCGGCGCTGAACACCGTCAACGTGGGCAAGTTCAACCTCTGCCACGGCGGCATCGGCATGGTCGAGCACTCCTTCTACGAGGCGATCACACACGCCAACAACCGCATCCTCTACGGCAACCCGGTCACCGACTTCCCGCACGTGCGCACGAACTTCGTCGACGCCTATGCCCGCATCCTCGCGATGAAGCTGTTCAGCGACCGCGCCGTCGACTACTTCCGCAGCGCCAGCCTGGAGGACCGCCGCTACCTGCTGTTCAACCCGATGACGAAGTCCAAGGTGACCTCCGAGGGCGAGACTGTCATGACGCTGCTGCTGGACGTGCTGGCCGCCAAGGGGTTCGAGAAGAACACCTACTTCGCCGAGGTGCAGCGGCTGATCAACACCCTGCCCCGGTTGGAGGGCACGGTGCACGTGAACGTCGGGCAGATCCTGAAGTTCATGCCCAACTACCTGTTCAACCCGCAGGACTACCCGGAGATCGAGACCAGGCAGGACGCGGCCGACGACGCGTTCTTCTGGCGGCAGGGCCCGGCGCGGGGCGCGGGCAAGGTGCGGTTCGCGGACTGGACGCCGATCTACGACAAGCACGCCGACATCCCCAACGTCGGCCGGTTCTACGAGCAGGCGCAGGCGCTGCGCACGCTGCTGACCACGGCGGCGCCGGACGCCGCGCAGCAGAAGGACCTGGACTTCATGCTGACCATCGGCCACCTGTTCTCGCTGGTGGTCTACGGTCAGCTGATCCTGGAGCAGGCCGCGATCACCGGACTGGACCGTGACCTGATCGACCAGATCTTCGATTTCCAGGTCCGCGATTTCAACAATTACGCCACAGCGCTGTACGGCAAGCCGTCGGCCACGCCCGACCAGCAGGGCTGGGCCGCGGCCGCGCTGCGGCCTCCGGTCGCCGACCGTCCGCGTTTCGACCGGGTGTGGGCCGAGGTGGCGTCCTACGACGGCGCCTACGAAATGCGCCCGTAGGCAAGGCGTTGCGAGCCGGACGGCGGTCCGGAGCCGATACCGGACCGCCGTCGGACGGGTCGCATCGTCCGGCTGGTGTTCCGGGCAATGCGCGTCGGCGTCCAGTGGGTCAGGCTTTGCCGGGGAACGCGACGGTCGGCGGGTCGGCGCCGAGGATCGACTGCCAGGTGGCGAGCCGGACAGCCGCGTCGGTGAGCGCGTCCACGCCCGTGCGGCGGACGGTCGCGGACGCGCCCCGCTCGACCACCGCACGCCAGGCGATCGCGGTGTCGGACTCGACCGTCGCGGCCAGCCGGGCCGCCGAGATCGGGTCGGTGACCGGGAACGGCACGGTATAGGCGGCGCCGGGCGGCGGCACCGTCGCACCGTCCGCGGCGAGCGCGTCGGCGGTGGTGTCGCGCCGGGCGCGGTGGGCGGCGGTGTGCTCGGCGATCAGTCTGGCGCGCTCGGGCGAGGCGTGCGCGGCGATCACGCCGTAGGCGTACACCGCGCCGTATTCGGCGTTCAACGCGTCCACCAGCGCCTGGCGTTCGGCTTCGGTCATGCCAGCAACACCCCCGCCTGAGCCGCGCAGGCGGCGCTGATCGAGGCGAGCAGCCCGGCCCGGTATCCGGACAGGGCGCGGGCCAGGTCGGCGGCCGATTTCTGGGACGCGGTCAGCTGGGCGCGCAGCGCATCGATGCTCGGCGGGGCGGTCGGCGGAACGGCGCTGCCGGAAGCCACGGCGGACGGCCCTGATCCATTGGCGCGGGTGCGGTGCACCGGTGTGGTCCCGTCGGCGTAGACGCCGATCACGCGGGCGATCTCGGTGCGCAGCGCATCGGCGTGCGCGGTGCGTTCGGCCGCGATCACACCGAGGGCCGCGTGCCGTTCCGGTGCGATGGCGATGGCCGCGGACGCGGCGGCGGCATCGGCACGAGCCAGGATCTCCTGCGCGGCAAGCGGATCCGGTTCGTGGATCACCTCTTTCTCGGCGCAGCCCGCCAGCGCTGCGAGGGTGACGATGCCGACTGTTCCTCCGCCCGCGAGACGTAGTGCGCTGCGACGATCCAGGGCGGCGAGGCCGGGCTGGTGCCGGTCGGAGGGAATGCCGGAAGTGCACCCGGCACGCGGCGGGGCGGGAAGGCGGATGGGCACGGCACCATCGTGCCAGATTCGTAGCACGCCACCGGACGAGGCGTCGGCCGTGGCGCGCGTACTCCTCGACCAGTGGTCCTTTACACTCTCGTGGCGCGTTACGCTAGACCTTCGGTAGAGAAATTTCCCGCCGCGTCACAACTGAACCAGGAGCCGCCCACATGCCGATGCCGACCGAGGAAAGGGTGAGCCAGCTCGTAGCTGGTCTCGTCGAACGCCGAGGATTCGACCTCGAGGGCGTCGAGATCTCGACGGCAGGCAAGCATGCGCAGGCTCGGGTGCAGGTGATCGTCGACAGCGACGCGTCCGATCTGGATTCGATCGCCACGCTCAGCACGGAGCTGTCGGCGCGACTGGACGAGGCGGGAGATTTCGGCGAGACGCCCTACCTGCTGGAAGTGACGACGCCGGGCATCGATCGCCCGCTGACCGCCGACCGGCACTGGCACCGGGCCCGAGGGCGGAAGGTGCGCGTCACACTGCGTGACGGCGTGCGGCCGCCGGAGGGGGCGGCGACCTTCGAAGCCAGGGTCGGCGAGCTCACCGGCGATTCGGTGGCCCTGGTGCTCGGCGGCAAACGTGACCCGCACCTGGTGACGGTCCCGCTCGCCGACATCGCCGACGCCGTCGTCCAAGTCGAGTTCTCCCCGCCGGGCGCGCGGGAGCTGGAACTCGCGGGCGGAGTCGTTCCGGGGCGACCCGCTCCGGGTCAGGAAGACGCGGTAGCGATCGCCGACGCGGCGCAGAGCAGTCCCGCTCGAGGAACACCGAATGCACGACACCAACCCATAACAGCGTCCGATTCGCCGACCGAAGGGATCGTGGAATGAACATCGAAATCGAAGCCCTGCGCGCGATCGTCGCCGACAAGGGGATCTCGATCGAGACCGTGATCTCCGCGATCGAGTCGGCGCTGCTCACCGCGTACCGCCACACCGAGGGACACCAGCCCAACGCGCGCATCGACATCAACCAGAAGACCGGCGTGGTCCGGGTGATGGCGCGCGAGGTGGACGCCGACGGCAACGTGATCTCCGAATGGGACGACACCCCGGAGGGATTCGGCCGGATCGCGGCGACCACGGCCAGGCAGGTCGTGCTGCAGCGGCTGCGGGACGCGGAGAACGAGAAGTCCTTCGGCGAGTTCTCCACCCACGAGGGCGACATCGTCGGCGGCGTGGTGCAGCGCGACGCGCGCGCCAACGCCCGCGGCACGGTCGTGGTGCGCATCGGCAGCGAGTTGCACGGCGCGGAGGGACTCATCCCGCCCGCCGAACAGGTGCCCGGCGAGACCTACGAGCACGGCGACCGGATCAAGTGCTACGTCGTCGGTGTCTCGCGCGGTCCGCGTGGCCCCCAGATCACGTTGTCGCGCACCCATCCGAACCTGGTGCGGCGACTGTTCGCGCTGGAAGTGCCCGAGATCGCCGACGGCTCGGTGGAGATCGTCGCGGTGGCGCGGGAGGCGGGACACCGCTCCAAGATCGCCGTGCGCAGCACCGTGCCCGGCGTCAACGCGAAGGGCGCCTGTATCGGCCCGATGGGTCAGCGGGTGCGCAACGTGATGAGCGAGCTGGCCGGGGAGAAGATCGACATCATCGACTACGCCGAGGACCCGGCGACGTTCGTCGGCAACGCGCTCTCGCCGTCGAAAGTGGTTTCGGTCACGATCGTCGACCCCGAGGCGCGCGCGGCCCGCGTCGTGGTGCCCGATTTCCAGCTTTCGCTGGCCATCGGCAAGGAGGGGCAGAACGCCCGCCTGGCCGCGCGGCTGACCGGTTGGCGCATCGATATCCGCAGTGATGCCGCGCCTGACATGGGCGGATCCCTCCGGACGGAGGCGCACCGGAGTTGACCGAAACCCGCCAGCGGAGTGCTCGGGATGACAGGTTCGTAACTTCCGCGGGGGAGGGGTTCGGCGTTCCGAGCGCGGCAGCGGTAGAGTGGTCCAAGGTTCAGTCCGAGCCTTCGGCACTTGTGCCCGATCGCACCACCGAGCAGTACGCGGCGCCCCGGCGCCGGGCGGCTCCCGTGCGGACGTGTATCGGGTGCCGGAAGCGCGAGCTGGCCGTCGATCTGTTGCGGATCGTGGCTCGGGACCGTGAGACCGGTGACGGCTCCCACGTCATCGAGATCGTTCCCGATCCGCGGCGCAGACTTCCCGGACGGGGTGCCTGGCTGCACCCCCTTTCGGCTTGTCTGAGCACGGCAGAACGGCGCCGAGCCATCGGCAGAGCACTACGAGTGTCCGGACATCTGGATATCTCAGCCCTGGAGCATTACCTCGAGAACAGGCACGAGCACTCATGAGCACACCGTGAAGTACCAACGATGAACGTCCATCGGAGATAACCCGAGGTCGTGCGGGCCCCCGTCGCGTAGACGGTGGCGCTGCTCGGCCTCTCAGTGAGGAGAGCAGTGGCAGGCAAGGCCCGCGTGCACGAGTTGGCCAAAGAACTCGGTGTCACGAGCAAGGAACTACTCGCAACGCTCAAGGAGCAAGGCGAGTTCGTGAAGTCCGCGTCGTCGACGGTGGAAGCTCCCGTCGCGCGCAGGCTGCGTGAGTCGTTCGCGGCGAAATCCGCCCCCTCGAACGGCACCAAGCCGGGTGCACGCCCCGGTCCGTCGTCGTCGGCCCGTCCATCCGCGAAGCCCGCGGGTGGTGGCCCTCGTCCCGGCCCGCGTCCGGCGGCTCCGGCCCCGACTC
>NZ_BAGF01000056.1 GCF_000308755.1 Nocardia pneumoniae NBRC 100136 | reverse complement strand
GCCACCCGCCGTGAGCTCGTTTGGTCAGCCAGCTGCCTTGAATTCAGCGAACCGTTCCTCGAGCCGTTCTGGTGAGGGCCAGTCCATCCGCCGCTGCGGAGTGCTGCGGACCCAGAACCGGGGCAGGGCACTCGCCAGATGAGGCGCATCCTCACACCGGGTGCCTTCTGGGACTGGTTGGTGATCGGTCAAGACGAGCCCTTCGCGATCCGCGTTCGGTGCCGATATGGTGCGTTGCTGGTGACTGTCGGGTCGGGCGATGGCAGATCGGGGGAGGGTAATGGCACTCAGGCGCAAAGGCTCCCGGCGTATCACAGTCGATGGCGTTGTTTACCGCTGGAGGCTGCGCGGAAGGCCGACCTACAACCAGGGCAATTGCTGGTCACCGTGTATCTATGTTGTCGAGCGTGCCGAATCTGGTGGTGCCGTGCTCGTGGTCGAGACGGATCGCCCGCACCCCAGCAACTGGCTCGGGCGTAGAACCGAGCCGGTGCTACCACGGGAGGTGGCAGACACGATCAGGGTTGCGCTCGCTCGCGGGTGGGTGCCGACCGCCGATGGCCGGGCATTCCATCTTGATTTGTCGCACGGGTTCGACGCTGGTTTTCCACGGTAAACACGGCTCGCCATCGCGGTCACCAACCCAGCTTTGCCCTCCAACGCGACCAGCTGCTCGGTGATATCGAGATGACCGCAGATTCCCTAACCGACATCGGCGGTCGGCTCCTTCTCATGGATGGCAGGTGACGGAAGATCACTTGTCTGATGTGGTCGAGGGCCGATGATCCGGTGCGCGGCGGCGTATATGAGTGCGGAGAGGCCGAGTGCTACGAAGACGCCCAAGTTGCTGGTGCCGAGGCTGCCGTCGCGGGCGGCGGGGGTGAACAGGTAGCCCAACAGGGGGCCGATATGCGGATCACGGGAGGTGACCAAGCCGAGTCCGACAGCGGTTGCCGCGGTCAGGGAACCTACCCCGACCCAGTTGATCCGGCCGTAGACACCTGCGGGGCTGTAGAGGGCAGCGCGGTCGTAGCCGTGATGGCGGCGCTGCCACAGATCGGTCAGGAAGATCCCGGTCCATGCGGCCATCGGCACACCGATGACGGTGAGGAATGCCTGGAACGGGGCGAAGAAGTTCGGTGCCGCGAAGGCGACGTACCCACCGGCAAGCGTAACCAGGCCGGCATCGATCAGCACCGCGAGCTGGCGCGGAAGCCGGACGCCGATGGTCAGCAAGACCAGCCCGGAAGAGTAGAGGTCCATGATCGACGCGGACACGAACGCCAGCACGGCGAACGTGACGTATGGGACAAGGAACCACGTCGGCAGATGCGCTGCGAGGGCGCCGACCGGATCAGTGGTCGCGGCGTGCGCGACCGCTGGATCCCCGGCGGCCAGAAGAATCCCGAACGTCATCAGAACGATAGGTGGTGCGCTGCCGCCGAACGTGGTCCAGCCGACCACGGCACGTCGGCTCGCCGCCCGGGGCAGGTACCGGGAGTAGTCGGCGGCACAGTTCACCCAGCCCAGGCCGAGGGCGGTCGCGATGAGCGCCACGCCGCCGGCGAAAGCGCCCCACGTGAATTGGCCGGTCGCCGTGAACGAGATCCGAGGCAGCGTCAACACCAGATACACGCCGGTGAGAGCGGCGAATGCCACCGTGAGCCATTTCTGGACTCGCAAGATCACGTGCAGGCCATAGATCCCCACCACCGTCGAGACGACGATCACTGCTACGAAGGCGACGACCATGACCGCCGTGGTGTTCACATCAGGGTCCAGCCGCAGCGCCACGGTTTTCGCGGCGAGAGTGGAGAAGACCGCGCCCACGGTCTCCCACCCGACCAGCGCCAGGTAGCTCAGCGCGGCGGGAATCGTGTTGCCGTGCAATCCGAATGCCGCACGGCTGGCGACCATGGTCGGAGCCCCGCCCCGCTGCCCTGCCAGCGATGCCAGGCCGACCAGCAAAAACGACAACACGGCACCGACCGCCGCGGCAAGCGTCGCCGACAGCCAGCCCAGACCGAGCGCCGCCACGAACATGCCGAATGTTACGCAGATCACATTGATGTTCGGAGCGGCCCACGGCCAGAACAGTCCACGGGGGTCGCCTCGACGCTCGTAGTCGGCAACCCACTCGAGCCCTTTGCGCTCGATCGTCCAAGCCGTTCGTCCAGTTGGACCGGCCGCGGGCTTTGTCGGAGGTGGGAACTCGGTCGGCTGAGGAGCGGGCGAGGAGGCGCCCACAGGCTGCGATTCGGATCCGGTCACCCGGAGAATGTACCGCTAAATAACGACACGTTAAATAGCGGGAAGACATTGTGGCGGAGCAGTTCTCGAACAGCGCAAGGGTGATCGGAGCAAAGGCCTGCTTGTCTTGGGCCTGGGCGGTATGCGCGGCTGACGTGGCCGGTGCCGACGTCACGACCGCCCACGCGCCGAACTGATCATCGAGGGGGAAGCCCGAATTGCGTTCGGAGCGAGGCGAAGAGAGCATCGACATCCGGGCCGAAGACCATGGCCGTCTCGTGCAGGGTCGTGATCGCCGCGTCCAGGGCGTCGGGTTTGGTCGCGTCGACGATCGTCGGCAGGGCGAAGGACGGCCGGTGGATCGGACCCAGGTCGAAGGGATTCGGCGCGGGCTTACGCCAATCAGCCACGATGGATCCGACCACATCGTTACCGTTCTCGTCCACGGGCCCGAAGTCCTCCTCGTGCAAACGGGCGAACGCGGCCTCCATGTCGTCGAACGGGGGCGGCAGTGGTCTGCCCTCCCGCAGTGCGACCAAAGCCGTATGGACCCAAGGTCTTCCGGTGATGTCCGCCTTCTCGCACGCCTGGATGGCGGACCAGCGCGCCAAGCGACGTAGATCCTGCTCACCCATCGTGGCGATCGCCTCGGCGAGCGCGCGGTCGTAGCGGGACAGCTCTTCGGCGCCGTAATCCCGCAATTCCTCGATCGGATCTCCGCCCCACTGCTGTCGCTCGGCCGCCGCGGCTCGCTCCGGCAACTCGGAGATGTGCACGCGACTGAAGCCGCCGCTCTCCTCCGACACCATGACCCACTCGTCGGATTCCGCCGAGGCAGGGCGGTCGGAAATCGGAACATTCTCCGGCACACCGTATCCAGGCATATTCCACTGCACGGCCGGTAGCGGTTCACTGCCGTCGTCCGGCCAGAGCCGGATCCGCCACACATCGCCTGGTTCGGTCGATCCCGGCCAGCCGTAGGTGACGAAGCCGCGGCCACTGACCTCGATCAGATAGTCACCCTCCGGAACCGAACAGTCCGCCGCACCGTCTGTCGGTGACGACAGAGACAGGACTTCCTCGGGGCCGACGCGCAGCCGCGCCTCGCAAACCTGTTGCCACTGTTCCCGATCCCCGGGCGGGCGCGCTCCCCACACTTGCACCGTTACCGGCATCCGGAAGTTGTTCTGGTGCGGGCTGAGCACCACCATGGTCAGCCCGTCCGACGCATAGGGGTGTGCCGCCAGCGCGCGGTCGAGGAGATCAGTCTCCGAATCCGGATCTCCGAGACCGCCATCGACGCAGAACTGTCCGTAATCCATGAACAGTTCCGCCGTTTCCTCGCTGACCGGACGTGCCGCTTTGCTCATCGCGACATCCTGACACGAAGCGCCCGACCGCTGCCGCTGGCGATAACACCCGCCTCGGTAAGTGCTCTGATCCGAGCGGAGGGCGAAAACTGACAATCCGATGTTTCAACCGAGCTGCGGTTCGAGTGTTGACACCCTCCCCGAACGGGTGTAGCCCAGCCATAGGGGGACGAGACAGGGAAGGAGTTCGGTCATGCTCGGGGACCTTATCGCGGAAGAACAAGGCCAGGTCACGGTGCAGCGAGTAGTGCGCGGTGAGAACGGACTTCCGCCTGCGATGGAGAGTTCGTTCCAGGCCACGGGCCATCTGCTCGACGTCACCATCAACGACACCGGAACGTACACGGGTCGGCTTCGCGCCGACGGCACGCTCTACGGCGAGGGCCAGGGCGTCATCATGAGCCCGACCGGCGCCCACGCCAGTTGGCAAGGTTCCGGCGTCGGCATTCTCAGCGAGAACGGCTCGGTCAGCTGGCGCGGCTCGATCGTCTACGACACCGACTCGCCGGAATTCGCCGCGCTGCGCGGCACCGCGGGTGTCTTCGAATGGGAGACGGATGCGAGCGGCAAGGCGATCGGCAAGATGTGGTCCTGGAAGTAGGCTAGATGCCTGTTCACGTGCGGTGCTGAGCTCAGTGCCGCACTTCGGCCATCTCGACAGCGCGGCCCGCCCGCCGGGACAGTTCGCAGGCCTCGGCGACGTAGAACGCTTCGAGAGCGTCCAGAGGACCGCAGGGATTGTCGAGTTCGCCGTTGACGACCGCGACGAACGCGGACAGTTCCTCGGTATACGCGGGACGAAACCGCTCCATGAAGCTCGTGTAGGCAGGGCGGGAGGGGGGTGCGTAATCGGGTTCGACCGATGTGAGCGGTGCGCGGTCGTCCAAGCCGACGATGGCGTTCCCTTTGGAGCCCAATACTTCCAGGCGGACGTCGTATCCGGCTCCGTTGTAGCGGGTCAGCGACACGGTCGCCAGTGCTCCGTCGTCCATGCGTAGCAGCACGGCGGCGGTGTCGACGTCGTCGGCGTCGGCGAAGAACGCCGCGCCCCGGTTGGCCCCGAGGGCATGGACCTCGACGATCTCGCGTCCGGTCACCCAGCGGATGATGTCGAAATCGTGGACTCCGCAGTCGCGGAAGATGCCGCCCGACCGCGGAATGTATTCGGCGGGAGGGGGAGCCGGGTCGAGGGTGGTGGCGCGCACTGTGTGCAGCCAGCCGAGTTCGCCGGAGCGGACGGCTTCGCGTGCCGCGCGGTAGCCCGCGTCGAAGCGGCGTTGGAAGCCGATTTGGACGGGGACGGAGGAGTCGCGGATGTGGTCGATGACGGCGAGGGTGCCGTCGATGTCGGCGGCCACCGGTTTTTCGCAGAAGACGGGGATGCCCGCGTCGACGGCTCGGGTGATCAGCTCGGGGTGGGAGTCGGTGGCCGTGGCGATGATCAGGCCGTCGAGGTCGGCGGCGAAGAGGGTGTCGAGGTCGGGGGCGAATTCGACGCCGAGGTGGGTGGCGGTCGCGCGGGCCCGGTCGGCGTCGGCGTCGGCGACGAGGACGGTGGCGACGTTCGGGAGCTCGGTCAGGGTTTCGGCGTGTGCGGACCCGATGCGGCCGGTACCGGCCAGGCCCAAGGTGACGGCTCGGTGGGATGACATCGGCTCTCCTTCGAAGGGGAATCGCGGCCTGCGTCGACGGACGCGGCGGTGGTTCAGCGGCCGGGGGCGGCAGTGGTGGAGCGGATGACGAGCGAAGGCTGGAGGCGGCGGCGCACCGGGGCGGTGCGGCCGTCGCGCAGCCGTTCGGCGAGCGCCTCGATCGCGAGGCGGCCCATCTCGGTGCGGGGCTGGTCGATGGTGGTCAGGGCGACGTGACGCAGCGCGGCCAGCGAAGTGTTGTCGTAACCGACGATCGAAACGTCTTCGGGCACACGCAAACCCGCTTCCCCCAGTGCGGACATCGCACCCACGGCGTTGAAGTCGTTGCCGCAGACCAGCGCGGTGGGAAAGTTGTCGCGGGAGAACAGGTTCAGCAGTTTGCGCACCGCGGCCATGCCTGCGGAGTCGGTGTGTTCGCTGGGCACGACCATCGGCTCCAAGCCGTGGCGCTGCATGGCGGCGCGGTAGCCCTTGCGGCGTGGCGCCGAGGTGAAAGCGCTGCCGCCGTCGAGATGCACGATGCGCCGATGACCGAGGGCCACCAGGTGGTCGACGGCGAGACCGGCGCCGACCTCGCCGTCGTCGTTGACGGTGTCGATGTCGGCGACGGTGGAGGCGCGGGAGACCAGCACCAGCGGAGCCTGCCGCGCCGCTTCGCGAAGAGCGGCGGCGGGCAGGACGGGCGACAGCAGGATGACGCCGCCGGGCCGGAAGGACAGCAGGCTTTCCAATGCGGCCCGCTCGCGCGCGGCACTGCGGCGGCCGGTGTTGAGGATCAGTTCGAGACCGGATTCCTGGGCGGCGGCGTCCATGCTTTCGACCACGTCGGCGAAGAAGGCGTTGCGTAGGTCGGAGACCAGGACGCCGACGATGTTGGACGTCCGGCTGGCCAGCGAGCGCGCCATGATGTGCGGCTGGTAGCCCAGGTCTTTCGCCGCGTCCAGGACGGCGCGGCGGCGGTGCTCGCTGACCTTGGGGGAATTGCGCATGACGAGCGAGACGAGGGCACGGGACACGCCTGCGCGCGCGGCGACGTCCTCCATGGTGGGTCGCGCCATCTCGCCTCCGTTCCGAGTTCGTCCGATCCTTCGCCCGACCCCGCCGGACCGGACGATACAAGACCCCCGCGCCAGAATCAATAGAGCGCTCTAATCGGACTTTCCGGACGCTGGATGACATCTGTTTTCGGGTCAACTGAGGGATATCAGCAGGTAGCGACGCATTTGACCGGCGAAGCGAAAGCCCTTGACACACTATGACCTACGTTACATAGTTGGAGCGCTCCAATACAGCGGAGTCAACTCGACATCAAAGGTCGGAGAAGTGCCGATGATCGAATCCCTCTATCCGCTGCGTATCGCGGCCGCGCCGATCTCCTGGGGTGTCTGCGAGGTCCCCGGCTGGGGCCACGTGCTCGACGCGCGGACCGTGCTGTCGGAGATGGCCGCGCTCGGTCTGTCCGCCACCGAACTCGGCCCACCCGGTTATCTGCCGCGCGATCCAGCTGACCGGCGACGGGTGCTCGACGCCTTCGGCCTCACAGCGGTCGGCGGATTCCTCGCCCTCGTCCTGCATCGCGACAGGGAAGACGCCATCGCCCGGGCCGAGGACGCCGCATCGCTACTGGCCGCAACCGGCGCGGAAGTCCTCGTGCTCGCGGCCGCGACCGGACTGAAGGGATACGACGCGCGCCCGCGACTGGACGACGCCGAATGGCGCACCTTGGTCGATACGGCTTCCGCGATCCGCGATATCGCCGCAGCACACGGCCTGCGCACGGTCCTGCACCCGCACGTGGGCACCCACGTGGAGCGCCAGCCGGAGGTCGAGCGCTTTCTGGCCGACTCCGATCTCGAGCTCTGCCTGGACACCGGGCACCTGCTCATCGGCGGCACCGACCCCGTGCGCCTCGCACGGCGGCATGCCGAGCGAGTCGGGCACATACACCTCAAGGACGTCCGCGGCGCACTGGCCGACCGGGTGCGCGCCGGGGACCTGGAGTACAGCGAGGCGGTGCGCCAAGGGCTGTATGTCCCGCTCGGCGAGGGTGATGTCGACATCGCGGGGCTCGTGCGATGCGTGCGGGCCGCGGGCTATCGGGGCTGGTACGTGCTGGAACAGGACACAGCGCTGCGGCCGACCGACTCGCCGCGGCAGTCGAGCCGCGATGTCGAACGCAGCCTGCGCAACCTGGCCGACATCGCGCTCGCCGCGGCAGGAATCTAGTGGGAGCGATGACACCGATGTCTCTGAGACCACAGCGCGGCGCGACCACATCGCGCATACTGCCGTGGGTCGCCGCGGCCGCCCTCTTGGCCGCGTGTAGCGGCCCCGGCGCCGACGCGCCCGCTCCCTCGCGAACTCCGATCGCCGCTGGGACGGTCAATTCGGTCGCGGTCGTCACCCACGGCAGCCCCGGCGACGCGTTCTGGAACGTCGTCAAGAACGGCGCGGAGGCCGCGGGCAAAGATCTCGGCATCCGCGTCGAGTACAACGCCTCGGGTGATCCAGGCCAGCAGTCGAAGCTGATCGACAACGCGGTGGCGCAGGGTGTCGACGGCCTCGTCGTCTCGATGGCCAATCCCGAGGCGTTGCGACCTTCCGTGGAAAAGGCTGTGGCCGCGGGCATTCCGGTGGTGACGATCAATTCGGGTGAGGCCGAGAGCACGAAGTTCGGGGCCTTCGTCCACGTGGGTCAAAGCGAATCGCTGGCGAGTCGGGCAGCGGGCCGACGACTCGCCGACGCCGGGCGCACGAAGATGCTGTGCGTCATCCACGAGGCGGGCAACATCGGCGCGAACCAGCGTTGCGATGGCGCGACGAAGGCGTTCGGCAACGCGACGACGCTTCAAGTCGACATCAACAACCCGACCGACGCGCAGTCGAGGATCAAAGGCGCGCTGGAGGCCGACCGGTCCATCGACGCGGTCCTGACGCTGAACTCCCAAGTCGCCGCACGAGCCGTCGACGCGGTACGGGAAGCGGGATCGGCCGCCACCGTCGCCACCTTCGATCTGAATTCCGATGTGGTGGAGGCACTCCGGTCCGGGAGGCTGCTGTTCGCCGTCGATCAGCAGCAGTACCAGCAGGGCTATCTGCCGATCGTGCTGCTACGGCTCTACCGGACGAATCTGAACACCGTGGGAGGCGGCGCGCCGGTGCAGACCGGCCCCGGCTTCGTCGACAAGAGCAACGTAGAAGCCGTCGCCGCGCTCGTCGCCCAGGGCACGCGCTGAGGTCGGGAGTGCATGAAATGACCATTGCCACAAAAACAACCGACACCACGCGGGAACGATCGCCGGGTCTCACGCCACTCCAGCGCTTGGCCGTGCGGCCGGAGATCGGCGCGGCGCTGGGCGCGCTGCTGGTGTTCGTGTTCTTCTCGATCATCACCGACCGATTCCTGAGCCCGCTCGGCGTGGCGACCTGGCTGGACGACGCCTCCACGCTCGGCATCATGGCGGTGTCCGTGGCGCTGCTGATGATCGGCGGCGAGTTCGACCTGTCGGCGGGCGTGATGACCGCATCCACCGCGCTGGTCACCGCGTTGCTGGCGGTGCACGCCGGGTGGAACGTGTGGTTCGCGCTGCTGGCCTCGCTGGTGTTGGCGCTGGTGGTCGGCGCGTTCAACGGCTGGGTGGTGATGCGCACCGGACTGCCCAGCTTCATCGTCACGCTGGGCACGTTCCTCGCGTTGCAGGGCTTGAATCTCGGCGTGACGCGGCTGGTCACCGGCACGGTGCAGGTGTCGGGTGTGCGGAGTGCGGACGGTTATCAGTCGGCGGGCTGGGTGTTCGCCTCGACGCTCGACATCGGTGATGCGCGTATCCAGGCGTCGGTGGTGTGGTGGGTCGTGTTGACCGCCCTCGCCGCGATCATCCTGGTGCGCACGAGGTTCGGTAACTGGGTCTTCGCGGTGGGCGGCGCGCTGCCGAGCGCCCGCGCGGTCGGCGTGCCCGCCGACCGCACCAAGATCCTGCTGTTCATGGGCACCGCGTTCGCGGCCTGGGTGGTCGGTTCCTGCAACATCCTCCGGTTCGCGAGCGTGCAGGCCAATCAGGGCGTCGGTCTGGAACTGCACTACATCATCGCCGCGGTGGTGGGCGGGTGCCTGCTGACCGGCGGCTTCGGTTCGGCGGTCGGCGCCGCGATCGGCGCGCTGATCTTCGGTATGGCGCGCCAAGGCATCGTGTTCGCGCGCTGGGACAGCGACTGGTTCATGCTGTTCCTCGGTGCGCTGCTGCTGGCGGCGGTGCTGGTCAACAACAGATTCCAGAAACGAGCCGAAAGGGTGCGCCGATGACTCCCCTCATCGAGGCCAGCGACCTCGGCAAGAGTTACGGCGGCGTGGTCGCGTTGCGCGAGGTGTCCACCATGGTGAACGCGGGCGAGGTGACCTGCGTGCTCGGCGACAACGGCGCGGGCAAGTCGACGCTGATCAAGATCCTGGCCGGGGTGCACCAGCACGACCGCGGCGAACTGCGCGTCGAGGGTGACACGGTCCGGTTCTCCTCGCCTCGGGAGGCACTGGATCGCGGCGTCGCCACGGTGTATCAGGATCTCGCGGTGGTGCCGCTGATGAGCGTGTGGCGCAACTTCGTACTCGGCTCCGAACCCACCGTCGGATACGGGCCCTTCCGGCTGCTGGACCGCAAGAAGGGGCACGAGATCGCACGAACCGCACTGGCGGACATGGGAATCGACATCCGCGACCTGGAGCAGCCGGTGGGCACGCTGTCCGGCGGTCAGCGGCAATGCATCGCCATCGCGCGCGCCGTGCACTACGGGGCGAAGGTGCTGATCCTCGACGAGCCGACCGCCGCGCTGGGGGTGAAACAGGCCGGTGTGGTGCTGAAGTACGTTGTGCAGGCGCGCGAACGCGGACTCGGCGTAGTGCTCATCACGCACAACCCGCACCACGCCTATCCGGTCGGCGACCGGTTCCTGTTGCTGAAGCGGGGCGCGATGCTCGGTTCGTACGAGAAATCCGAGATCGACCTGCCCGAATTGACCCGCCAGATGGCGGGCGGGGCGGAACTGGACGCCTTGCAGCACGAACTGCGGCGGGTGGTGGACTCGTGACCGAACTGGAGGCGCTGACCATCGGCCGGGTCGGGGTGGACCTCTATCCGGAACAGAGCGGCGTCGCCTTGGCGCAGGTGCGCAGCTTCGCGAAGTTCCTCGGCGGCACCGCGACCAACGTCGCGGTGGCCGCCGCCCGGCTGGGCCGACGGTCGGCGGTGCTCACCAAGGTGGGACCCGACGGCTTCGGCGATTTCGTGCGGACCGCGCTGGAGGATTTCGGCGTCTCCTCGCGTTACGTGGCGACCGCGCCGCACCTGCTGACCCCCGTGGTGTTCTGCGAGCTCACGCCACCCGCCGATCCGCCGCTGCTGTTCTACCGAGCGCCGATCGCGCCGGATCTCACCATCACGCCCGACGAAGTGCCCTGGGACCTGGTCGATTCCGTGCCACTGCTGTGGGTCACGGGCACCGGCGTGAGCGCCGAGCCGGGCCGCGGCACCCAGCGCGAGATCCTGTTGCGGCGCGCGCGACGCGGGCACACCGTGCTCGACCTGGATTATCGGCCGATGTTCTGGCCCGACGCCGACACCGCGCGGGCGGAGATCGGCTGGATGCTCGACCACGTGAACGTGGTGGTCGGCAATCGCACCGAGGTCGAGGTGGCGGTCGGCACCGCGGACCCGGACGCGGCGGCCGACCGTTTGCTCGCCCGTGGCGTGCGCCTCGCGGTGATCAAACAGGGCGCCGACGGCGTGCTGGTCGCCACCGACGCCGAGCGCTGGACCGTGCCGCCCTGCCGGGTGGAGGTGGTGTGCGGGCTCGGCGCGGGCGACGGATTCGGCGGCGCGCTGATCCACGGTCTGCTCGCGGACTGGGATCCGCGGCGCATCGCCACCTACGCCAACGCGGCGGGCGCACTGGTGGCCGCACGTCTCGCCTGCGCCGACGCGATGCCCACCGCCGCGGAAATCGAGGAATTGCTGTGCGGTTGAGCCCGGCCCGGCTGCCAGTTCACCACTCACGAAGGACGGATCGGATGAAACTGACCGCGGCGCAGGCGCTGGTGGCCTGGTTGGTCGCCCAGCGCTCCGAAACGCTCGACGGCCGCGAGGTGCCGCTGTTCCCCGCCGTGTTCGGGATCTTCGGGCACGGCAATGTGCTCGGACTCGGTACCGCGCTGCACGAACGGCGCGACGAACTCCCGGTCTGGCGCGGGCACACCGAAGAGGGGATGGCGCTCGCGTCCGTCGGCTATGCCAAGGCCACGAACCGGCGTCAGGTGGGTGTCGCCACCTCGTCGATCGGTCCCGGCGCGCTGAACATGGTGACGGCGGCAGGTGTCGCACACGCGAATCGCCTTCCGCTGCTGCTGCTTCCGGGTGACACGTTCACCGGTCGCGCCCCGGACCCGGTCCTGCAGCAGGTCGAGCACTTCGGTGACGCCACCGTCACGGTGAACGACGCGTTCCGCGCGGTGAGCCGGTATTTCGACCGCATCACCCGCCCGGAACAGCTGATCGCCACCCTGCCGCAAGTCGTGCGGGTGCTCACCGACCCGGCCGACGCCGGTCCGGTCGTCCTCGCGCTCCCGCAGGACGTCCAAGCCGAGGACTACGACTTCCCCGACGTGCTCTTCGCGCCGGTCGTGCACCGCGTGGCGCGGCCTCGACCCGATCAGCGTGCCCTCGTCGACGCTGCTGCCGCGCTGCACGCCGCGCGTCGCCCGCTGCTGGTGCTCGGCGGCGGCGTCCGCTATTCGGGCGCAGGGCGCACCGTGCTGGATTTCGCCGAGCGCCATGGCATTCCGGTCGTGGAGACCACCGCGGGCCGTACGCTGGTTCCGCACGACCATCCGCTGTACGCGGGGCCGTTGGGCATCACCGGCTCGGCGTCGGCGAACGCGATGGCGGCCGAAGCCGACCTGGTCCTTGCGGTCGGGACCCGATTGCAGGACTTCACCACCGCGTCCTGGACCGTCTTCGCGCCGGACGTTCGCCTGGTGACGATCAACGTGGCGCGGTTCGACGCCGTCAAGCACGGCGCCCTCGCGGTGGTCGGTGACGCCGACGCCACCGTGCGGGAACTGGCCGACCAGCCGGGGGAGTGGCGGATCGATGCGGAGTGGACGGCGCGAGCGGCGGCGTTGCGCGGCACGTGGGACGCGCACATCGACAAGCTGCGCGCGCCGACTGCGGGCATGCCGAGCTACGCCCAGGTCGTCGGCGCGGTGAACGACCTGAGCGGGCCGAGCGACTACGTGATGACGGCCTCGGGTGGCTTACCCGGCGAACTCGTGGGCGGCTGGCGCGCGACGGGCGGCGCACCCACCATGGACGTGGAGTACGGCTTCTCCTGCATGGGCTACGAGCTCGCCGGGGCGTGGGGCGCGGCCATGGCGCATACCGATGGCGTGGTCACGACGCTGCTCGGGGACGGCTCCTATCTGATGCTGAATTCGGAGTTGTTCTCGGCCGCCTTCGCCGGGCACCCGTTCGTCGCGGTGGTCTGCGACAACGACGGCTACGCCGTGATCGCCCGCCTGCAAGAAGGCCAAGGCGGCGCCCCGTTCAACAACTTCTACGCGAATTGCCTTACCACCCAGGAGGATCCACCCCGCGTCGACTTCGCCGGTCATGCGGCGGCCCTTGGCTGTCACGTCTGCACGGCTGACGACCTCGACGAGTTCCGCCACGCCTACGCGCGGGCGCGTGCCGCCGCCGTTGCCGAATCCCGTCCGGCCGTGGTGGTGGTGCGGACACAGCCGTCGGCGTGGACCGATGCGGGCGCCTGGTGGGAGGTCGGCGTGCCGGAGCACCTGCCGGGGCGGACCGACTACGACGAGACCAAACCGCGTCAGCTGCGCTATCTGCGACCGTGAACAGAACTTAACGAACGGTGCGCCCGGCAGTAGGCCGACGTACGCTGAACTGTCGGAGTCTGCGTGCTGTAGGCTGTAAATCGTTGGGGCACAACGAAACTGGTAACCAGATCACCGGTGCCGAGCCGCGTAGGCCAAGGAAATGTTCATGGTGCCGGGCGCGGTGACCCATGCGATCGGGGTGTGCTCGTCGAGGAACGACGGCGAGCCCATCCGACTGGAAGTGCGGGCACCCGTATGGCTGTCGCGGCGAGGCCGTGCGGATCGGGGCCCAACCGAGCGTGGGAGGTGAAGACGCGGTCCGCGCCCGGCCGAGCGCAAGCGAAGCCGGTGGTGAGCGTTAGCTCACAGTTGGTGGGACCGAGCGTGAGTAATTCGTCGGATCATGGCATCGTTGATCTACGAGACCGGGACATATCGATGAACACACCTGGCTCGTCTACAGAAAGTATGAAATGGCTCAAGGCATTGTGAAGTGGTTCAACAGCGAGAAGGGCTTCGGCTTCATCGCGCAGGACGGCGGAGGACCCGACGTCTTTGTGCACTACTCGGCTGTGAGCGGCTCGGGTTTCCGGTCCCTCGATGAGGGTCAGCGCGTGGAATTCGAGATCGGCCAGGGACAGAAGGGCCCGCAGGCTCAGGACGTCCGCGTTCTCTGATCGCGACCAAGCTTCCGAAAGGCTCCGCACCGAAAGGGTGCGGGGCCTTTCGGCTTTTCAGAGGGCTTTTGCGTGCGGATCGCTCCAGTCCCGCAGCGCAGCGAGCAGGTCGAGGACGGTCCGACGGTGTGCGTCGCGATCCAGTCGGATCCGGGCGCGGTCAGTTCGAGCTGTTCGAGGTCGCGGAGGCGACGGTGATGCGCTGGTGCGCGACACGGTGTTCCCGGTCGCGCCACAGGCGGTGTATGGGCGGGCAAGCTCGCCTGTGGCCCCCGTCGATGGGAATGCGCGCTACTCGTCGTCCGCAGCATCGCGGTCGCCAAGATCTTGTACCTGGCGACACGCTCCTCAACAGCACCCCTAGGGCGCGGGCGCCCCGATGATGATGTGGCGCGGGTCACCATCGACTTCGTCCTGTCACCCGAAGCGCGAATCCGGCTCCGGCCTCGGATATCGGCGCTGATATGGCTCCGTTATTTCTGGACTCGGGGCAACGGCGCGGATCGGCAGTTATTCGGAGGCTCTATTGTCGCTCGTCTGTCGCGGCTGGCCCGAGTTTCCGTAGATCTATTTCTCAGAGCTTTCTCATGAAGTCCTTAGTTTGGAAAATTAGATGCGCCGAAACAGCATCGTGACCTGGTCAAATGACTAAAAGTGCACGTGAGAGCTATGGTTGTGAGTGGTGTGAGTCACGATCGGTGCATATCGTGCTCTGCATCACTAATTATTCGAATTCCGTAACCGCCGCCGTCCGGCCTTCGATGTGCCATGTGTCAGCCAGTTCGACTGGATAATGTTTCGAGGAAGAGGTATTTCCATGATCCCCGTTATCATCGACACCGGTAGTGCTGCCGTGAACGGTCTTTTCAACACGCTCGGCGCCGCGCTGCACGGTCTCGTCGACACTCTGTGGACGGGTTCCTTCGGCGGCCGCTGACCGACGTGACGGTCGAGGAGATCGACCGGTTCTCGCGCCCACTGACGGCGTGATCGAGCGGGCCCCCGCACCGGGCTGGTGCGGGGGCTTGCCGCTATCCGAGGCCCACCCTGCGGCGGCGCGCAGAGATAGATCCTGAAGTGCCTGCGAACTCGGCCCCGGACCGAACTCGGCCCCGGACGGCGACAGGCGAGATCAGTGGCGAGCGCCGACGGTGGACATCCGGACGAGCTCGGCCGCAAGCCGCTCGGGATGGGTCAGCTGCGGGTAGTGCCCGGTGCCCTCGATCGAGATCGCCTCCCGCGATGTCGGGATGGTGATCGGATCCGCTGAACCGGTGACGATTCGCACCGGCACCTCGACCCGGTCGAGCAATGCCCGCAACTCCTCGCGTCGCGCGGAGGAGCTCGCCCGGCGCAGCGCGCCGACGGTTCGCGCGGCGACGCCGGGTCTGCGCAGATTCGCCGCGGCGCTCGGGATCGCCGCGCTTTCGGGCACACCGAGCCGTTTCGCCAAGGCGGCGGCCGAGATTCGTTTCAGCGCTACCGTCATCAGCGGCGAGCGCAGCAGCATCCCGGCCCGCGGTTGCAAGAACGCGGGCGCCACGAGGACCACACCGGAGATCCGCTCCGGATGCTCGGCCGCGTAGCGCAGCACCGGTCCGCAGCCGAGCGAATGGCCGACCAGCACCGGCCGGGTGTGTACCGAGGAGAGCAATCGAGGCAGAGCCGCATCGATGTCGCCGGGCGCTGAACGTCCGAGTCCGGGGAGGTCGATGGCGAGACTCGATCCATCCAACTCGGCGCGCACCGTGTTCCAGGACTCGCCGTCCAGCGGAAGGCCGTGCACCAACACGTAAGCCGGACGTTCGCGTTCCCCGCTCACCCAGACGCCGTGGTCGAATCCGGCGGTCGGATCGTCCGCCACCGCGCCGAACCGGCTGGCCACCAGATGGTCCGCCCACGCCAGAATGGTCGCCTCGGTGGAAGGCATGGTGAGCCCGGCGCGTCGCGCGACCTCGTCCGCCGCGGAGGTGTCGTAGCGGTCGTCGGCGATGAAGGTCATCGTCTCCGGATCGGCGCCGGTCAACCCGCGGGGAAGCTTCGAGATCACGCCAGCCGGAATCGAGAACCGTGGTGCCCGGACCCCCAGGTGGCGGGCCAGCAGCCGAATCAGCTTCGGCAGCACCGGGGTTCGATCGTCGAGCACGGTGTAGGACCGGCCCGCGGTATCGGGGAGAGCGGGCAGGCTGATCAGGAAATCGGTGAAGTAGTCCAGGTCGACGATCGGCACGAAGGTCTGCGCGCCGCCGGGAATCGCCGCGAGCTTGCCATTCCACAGATCCTGCACCACGTTCGCCAATCCAATGTATTGGCCGGGGCCGATCACGCTGCTCGGGTTCGCGATGGTCAGCGCGACGCCGAGGTCGGCCGCGCGCCGCCGCAGCAGCGGATCCGACTCGAACTTGGACGCCCCGTACGCGCCGTTCTCGTAATGCTGTTCCTGGGATTCCTCGACGGTGATCCGGTATCCGGTGATGTGCACGACGCGCCGCAGGTCCGGGAGGGCTGCCGCCCAGTCGAGCACGCGCAGCGCCCCGGTGACATTGACCGCGTACGCGTCCTCGGGCGCGAGTCCGAACGCGAAACGGGCCGCGCAGTTGTACACGTCGCGGATGCCGGACGGGTCGAAGTCTTCGGGCAGGCCGAGGTCCGGCGCGGTGACATCGCACGCGATGATCTCCAGCCTGCTCGCCTGGACCCCGCGTCTGCGCAACCAGGCGGTGAGCCGCTCCTCGCTACCGGGACGCAAGGCGGCGGCGACGGAATGTCCCTGCGCGAGCAAGCGGGCGACCGCGTTGCGGCCGAGGAACCCGGCGGCGCCGAACACGATGCTGTCGGACATGAGATGCTCCTTACTAGACCGGTCTACATATTTTGTGGACCTGCGAAAGGGTCGGTGGGGCTGGTCGGTTCAGATCAGGTGGTGCAGGGTGCGCTCCACCCGGTCCAGAGGTTCGCGGCTGCGTTGCGCGCGGGCCAGCAGCAACGCACCCTCGACCATCGCGAGCACCGCGGCGGCCAGGTCGTCGGCGTCGTCGCGGCCGTCGGCCCGCAGGCGGATGCGCAGCGCCTCCTGCCACGCCGCGTAGGCGGCGGCGCACTCGGCTTGGATCGGGTCGTTCGCGGCCGCCACGTCCAGGGCGACCGTGGCGACCGGGCAGCCCTGCTGCCAGCCGGACGCCTCCAGGCGGTCGCCGAACGCTTTCAGCAGTCTGGTCGCCGCCGCGGCGGTGTCGCCGGGCTCGATGGTGTCGATGAGCGTCGCGATGTCCTTGCCCGCCTGGGCGATCGCCTCCGCGACCAATTCGTCCTTGCCGCCGGGGAAGTGGAAGTACAGCGAGCCGCGCGGCGCTCCGCTGGCCGCCAGGATCTGGTTGAGGCCCGCGCCGTAGTAGCCGTGCCGCTCGACCAGCGCCCGCGTCGCGTCGACCAGTTTGCCGCGTGTCTCGGTGCCTTTCGCGCCCATGCTCTGTGACTGTAGACCGGTCTGCATATTTTTGCCAGCCGCGCGACTGAGGACGGCCGCCTACCAGGTGGTAGGAGCGACCGAAACCGCGCGCACTAAGCTGGTCGACGGTAATTGCCGACCCCATTCCCCAGGAGTAACCCACGTGAGCCAAGCAGGCCGTCCTGTAGTTCTGATCGCCGACAAGCTCGCCCAGTCGACCGTCGATGCGCTCGGTGACGGTGTCGAGGTTCGGTGGGTCGACGGTCCCGACCGCCCGGCCCTGCTGGCCGCGGTGCCCGAAGCCGACGCGCTGCTGGTGCGCTCGGCGACCACGGTCGACGCCGAGGTCCTGGAAGCCGGGAAGAACCTGAAGATCGTCGCCCGCGCCGGCGTCGGCCTGGACAACGTCGACGTGCCCGCCGCCACCGAGCGCGGCGTCATGGTCGTGAACGCGCCCACCTCGAACATCCACACCGCCGCCGAGCACGCGGTCACCCTGCTGCTGGCCGCCGCGCGCCAGATCCCCGCCGCCGACGCCACCCTGCGCGAGCACACCTGGCAGCGCAGCAAGTTCAACGGTGTGGAGATCTTCGGCAAGACCGTCGGCGTGGTCGGCCTCGGCCGCATCGGTCAGCTCTTCGCCGCGCGCCTGGCCGCCTTCGAGACCAAGGTCGTCGCCTACGACCCGTACGTGTCGCCCGCGCGCGCCGCGCAGCTGGGCATCGAGCTGCTGAGCCTCGACGAACTGCTCGAGCGCGCCGACCTGATCTCCATCCACCTGCCGAAGACCCCCGAGACCAAGGGCATCATCGGTAAGGAGGCCATCGCCAAGACCAAGCCGGGCGTGATCATCGTCAACGCCGCCCGCGGCGGCCTGGTCGACGAGGCCGCGCTGGCCGAGGCGATCAAGTCCGGTCACGTGCGCGCCGCAGGCCTGGACGTCTTCGAGACCGAGCCCTGCACCGACAGCCCGCTGTTCGATCTGCCGCAGGTCGTCGTGACCCCGCACCTCGGCGCCTCCACCGCCGAAGCCCAGGACCGCGCGGGCACCGACGTCGCCAAGTCGGTGCTGCTGGCCCTGGCCGGGGAATTCGTGCCCGGCGCGGTGAACGTCACCGGCGGCACCGTCAGCGAAGAGGTCGCGCCGTGGCTGGACATCGTGCGCAAGCAGGGCGCCCTGCTCGGCGCGCTGTCCAACGAGCTGCCCGTCAGCGTCGAGGTCCAGGTGCGGGGCGAGCTGGCCGCGCAGGAGGTCGGCGTGCTGGAGCTGTCCGCGCTGCGCGGCATCTTCTCCGCGCACGTCGAGGACCAGGTCACCTTCGTCAACGCACCGGCGCTGGCCAAGGACCGCGGGATCAGCACCCAGGTCGCCACGGCGTCGGAGAGCCCGAGCCACCGCAGCGTGGTCGACCTGCGCGCCGTCTTCGGCGACGGCTCCACCCTGAACGTGGCGGGCACGCTGACCGAGCCGCAGCTGGTGGAGAAGATCGTCAACATCAACGGCCGCAACTACGACATGCGCGCCGAGGGCCTGAACCTGGCCATCCTCAACTACGAGGACAAGCCGGGCGCGCTGGGCAAGATCGGCACCAAGCTCGGCGAGGCCGGAATCGACATCCTGGCCGCGCAGCTGACCCAGGACGTGGACAAGGAAGGCGCCACCGTCGTGCTGCGGGTCGCCCGCGAGGTGCCCGGCGACGTGCAGGCCGCGATCGCCGAGTCGGTCGGCGCGGGCAAGATCGTCTTGGTCGACCTGTTCTGATCGGATCGCGGGTCATGCCCGCGTAGTGCAGGACCGACGCCGCGTGCGAAGTATTCGTGCGCGGCGTCGCTCGTCGGTCTTCCCGAGGTCCGGGTCCGGCCCGGCCGGTCCGCTCACGTGTCCGCGCGGGTCGCCCCGTGTCCGCCGCCCAGTTCTCGACTGTCCGGCCGCGCCGAGTACCGTGACGGTGCTGCGGTCACCGGTCGGCATGTCGTGCTCACCCCGACGGTCGAACCACGGGCCGCGCATCGTGGCGGCCTCGACCGGCAAACATCGAACGGAGCATTTGTCATGAAGCTTGCTGTCATCCCGGGTGACGGGATCGGGCCCGAGGTCATCGCCGAGGCGCTCAAGGTGCTCGACGTGGTCGCCCCCGGTGTCGAGAAGACCGAATACGATCTGGGCGCGCGGCGCTACCACGCGACCGGCGAGATCCTGCCGGACTCGGTGCTGCCCGAGCTGAAGCAGCACGACGCGATCCTGCTCGGCGCGATCGGCGATCCGTCGGTGCCCAGCGGCGTGCTCGAACGCGGACTGCTGCTGCGCACCCGGTTCGCGCTGGACCACCACGTGAACCTGCGGCCGTCCAAACTGTTCCCCGGCGTGACCAGCCCGCTGGCGGGCAACCCCGACATCGACTTCGTGGTGGTCCGCGAAGGCACCGAGGGCCCCTACACCGGCACCGGCGGCGCGATCCGCGTCGACACCCCGCACGAGGTCGCGACCGAGGTCAGCACCAACACCCGGTTCGGCATCGAGCGCGTGGTGCGGTACGCCTTCGCCAAGGCGCAGGCCCGGCGCAAGCACCTCACGCTGGTGCACAAGACCAACGTGCTCACCTTCGCCGGCTCGCTCTGGCAGCGCACCGTGGACGAGGTCGCCGCCGAGTTCCCCGATGTCACAACGGCTTACCAGCACATCGACGCCGCGACCATCCACCTGGTGAACGATCCGGGCCGGTTCGACGTGATCGTCACCGACAACCTCTTCGGCGACATCATCACCGACCTGGCCGCCGCCGTGAGCGGCGGCATCGGCCTGGCCGCCAGCGGCAATATCGACGCCTCCGGGACGAACCCGAGCATGTTCGAGCCGGTGCACGGCAGCGCCCCCGACATCGCGGGCCAGTCCAAGGCCGACCCCACCGCCGCGATCCTCTCGGTCGCGCTGCTGCTCGAGCACCTCGGCGATGCCGAGGCCGCCGCCCGCATCGAGTCGGCGGTCGCCAAGGACCTCGCGTCTCGCTCCGGCGGCGCGTCGACCGTGGAGATCGGCAACCGTATCGCCGCCGCCGTCTGACACCGACGTACCCGAAGGTCCCGCCCCCGGATCAGGGGCGGGGCCTTCGCTTGTACGGGCTCTGTGAGATGGCCCCGCGCTGCCCATCTCCTCGGCGCCGCAGATGGCGTGGCAGCACCGACCCTGGTATTCGCTCGGCGGCGGGAGAGGTTGCCGGAGAGGCTTATTCGGGGTCGGTGGGTACCAGGGGGACGGCGGCTACCGCCGCGACGGCGGCGAGCAGGAAGGCGGCGGAGAAGCCGCTTGCGGTGATGAGGGCCCCGGACACGGGCGGGATCGCGGCCATGGCCAGGTTCTGGCCGGTGTTCTGGATGCCGAGGCCGCGGCCGCTCCAGTACGGGCCCGCGATTTCGGCTACCGCCGTGAAGGCCAGTCCGTTGTCGGAGACGGTGATCACGGACGCGGCGATCAGCAGCGGGATGGCGGCCCACCACCAGTGGGTCCAGGAGGTCAGAGCCAAGCCCGCCATCGAAAGCACGGCGGCGATGGCGACCGCGCGCAGCGGCCCCATCCGGCTGCCGACGCGATCCGACCACGCGCCCGCGCCGATGCGGCCCAGTGCGCCGAGCAACTGCGTGAACGTGACCAGTGCGCCCGCGGCGGCCAGCGACCAGCCGACATCGCGGTGCAGCCACAGCAGCGCGAACGTCCACACGGTGCCCTGCGGGACGACGAGCAGCACCGAGACCAAGTGGATGCGCCAGAGGGTGGCGTCATCGCGATAAGGGTTGGCGCGCAAGGCCGGATCGGCGGTGGAGCGCGCTGGGCGCGGCGGGTCGACGATGCCCGTCAGGCAGCCGAGGGCCGCCAGGCCCGCCATCAGCGCGGGAACCAGAATGGCCGTGGGCACGCCGTAGGCAGCGGCCGCCGCGGGAATCGCCAACGCGCCGACGCCGACGCCGAGCGGCTGCGCGGTCTGCCGGATCCCCATCGCCAGTCCCCGCCGGTGCGGCGGGAACCAGCCGACGATCACTCGCCCGCTGGCGCCGTTGGTACTGGCCGCCCCGACGCCGCCGAGAAACAGCAGCGCGCCCAGGGCGAGGTGGTCGGTGGCCGCCGCCGCGGCGCATCCCGCCACCAGCATCAGCAGCGGTCCGCCGACCAGCACCTTGCGCTCGCCGATCCGGTCCACCACGTAACCCCACGCGATGAGGGTGCACACCAGTCCGACGGTCGGCATCGCCACCAGCAGGCCAGCGGTGGCCAGCGGCATGCCGCGGTCGGTCAGCGCGGGCAGCAGGAACGGGACACCGTGGATGAAGACCGCGCTGGATGCTTGGGCGAAGACGCCGAGACCGAGCATGGACCAGCGCCGAACCTCGTCGATCTGGATCTCGGTCGCCATCGGCCTCACCTCAATATCTCAATATTTGGGATTGTATTCCCACTCTGTGAACTTCGCTGCTCACCGTACACCCGCCGGGCGGCGCGCATCGACGGCTGCGGCTGTCGTACTGCTCACAGCGCGATCGCCGACGCGGGCCGGAAAATTCCGTACCACTCGGTCGGGCGCGTTCGGGCAGGTGGCGGCGGGTCGATAGACTGCCCGGCATGCGTCTAGGTCGAGTTGCCAGTCCCGATGGAGTCGCCTTCGTCAGCATCGAAGGCGACGTGAGCGACAGTGCGGGCCAGAGTGCGGCGGGATCGGCGATCGCCAAGGAGATCGCGGAACACCCGTTCGGCACACCGACGTTCACCGGCCGCAGCTGGCCGCTGGCCGACGTGCGGTTGCTCGCCCCGATCCTGGCCAGCAAGGTGGTCTGCGTCGGCAAGAACTACGCCGCCCACGCCGCCGAAATGGGCGGCCCCGCACCGGAAGACCCGGTGATCTTCCTCAAGCCGAACACCGCCATCGTCGGGCCGAACGCCCCGATCATCCTGCCGCCCAGCGCTTCTCAGGTCGACTATGAAGGCGAACTCGCCATCGTCATCGGCCGCCCGTGCAAGGACGTGCCCGCCGCCCGCGCGCTGGACGTCGTCCTCGGCTACACCGTCGCCAACGACGTGACCGCCCGTGACCAGCAGCGCCACGACGGCCAGTGGACCAGGGCGAAGGGTTACGACACGTTCTGCCCGCTCGGTCCGTGGATCGAAACCGCCATCGACCCTTCGGATCTGGAGATCGTCACCGAGCTCGACGGCGAGGTGCGCCAACGCAGCCGCACTTCGCTTCTGCTGCACGACATTCCGAAGCTCATCGAGTGGGTCACCACCGTGATGACACTGCTGCCCGGTGACGTGATCCTCACCGGAACCCCCGAGGGCGTCGGCCCGATGAAGGAGGGTCAGCAGGTGTCGGTGACCGTCGATGGGATCGGAACGCTCACCAATCCCGTTGCCGCCAAACGCTGATCGAAAGAGAGCCATGACTGAAGTACGGGTCCGATTCTGCCCGTCGCCGACCGGAACACCGCACGTCGGCCTGATCCGGACAGCGCTGTTCAACTGGGCCTACGCCCGCCATCACGGTGGCACATTCGTCTTTCGTATCGAAGACACCGATGCCGCTCGCGATTCCGAGGAGTCCTACCGGGCGATTATCGACGCGCTGCGCTGGCTCGGCCTCACCTGGGACGAGGGCCCGGAGGTCGGCGGGCCGTATGAACCGTATCGCCAGTCGCAGCGAAAAGATCTGCATCTGGACGTGGTCCGGCGTTTGCTGGAGGCCGGGGAGGCATATGAATCGTTCTCCACGCCAGAGGAAGTCGAGGCTCGTCACCGGGCTGCTGGACGCGACCCGAAGCTCGGTTACGACAACTACGACCGCGACCTGACGCCCGAGCAAATCGAGGCCTACCGAGCCGAAGGCCGCGCCGCCGTGGTCCGGCTGCGAATGCCCGACGAGGACCTGTCCTGGCACGATCTCGTGCGCGGCGAAACCACGTTCAAGGCGGGCTCCGTCCCGGACTTCGCGCTCACCCGCGGCACCGGCGACCCGCTGTACACCCTGGTCAACCCGGTCGACGACGCGCTGATGCGGATCACCCACGTGCTGCGCGGCGAGGACCTGCTCTCCTCCACCCCGCGGCAGCTCGCGCTGTATGCCGCACTGCGCCGGATCGGGGTCACCGATTTCACGCCGGAGTTCGGTCATCTGCCCTTCGTCATGGGGCAGGGAAACAAGAAGTTGTCCAAGCGTGATCCGGAGTCGAATCTGTTCGCCCACCGCGACCGCGGGTTCATTCCCGAGGGTTTGCTGAATTATCTCGCGCTACTCGGCTGGGGCCTGTCCGAGGACCGCGACGTGTTCACGATGACGGAGATGGTCGAAGCCTTCGATATTTCGAAAGTAAATTCGAATCCGGCCCGTTTCGACCAGAAGAAGGCGGACGCGCTCAATGCCGAGCACATCCGATTGCTGGAGCCGGGCGATTTCGCCCATCGGCTCCGGGAGTATCTGACCGAACACGGCCATATCGGCGCGGAAATCGACGAGAAGGTGTTCTCCGCCGCGGCCGCGCTCGTGCAGACCAGGATCGTCGTGTTGGCCGACGCCTGGGAACTGTTGCGTTTCTTGTTCGCACCCGCGGACGAGTTCGCGATCGACCCCGCGGCGGGCGCCAAGAATCTCGGGCCCGACGCCACCGAGGTATTGCAAGCCGCTATTGCCGCGGTGACGCCGTTGCCGGAGTGGACGACCGAGGCGCTCGAAGAGGCGCTGAAAAAGGCGCTCATCGAAGATCTGGGGCTGAAACCGCGCAAAGCCTTCGCGCCGGTGCGGGTCGCGGTGACCGGATCGCATATCAGCCCGCCGCTGTACGAGTCGTTGGAACTGCTCGGCCGGGAGGTCGCCCTGGACCGGCTGCGCTCGGCGCTGACCTGGACCGCGCCGGGCGACGCTGCGTCCTGAAAAGCGCGGCCGGACGGAGTCGTCCTCCGGCCGCGCCGGGCCGCGTAGCGCCTAGAATGTGGCTTTGACCAGGCGATTTGTAGTAAACCGGTAGCCGTTTGGTACTCTTCTTCTCGGCCCGGAACACGGTCTCGAGTCACCCAGACGCGAGGCTGAACGACCTGGTCATTGGGGTATGGTGTAATTGGCAACACAGCTGATTCTGGTTCAGCCATTCTAGGTTCGAGTCCTGGTACCCCAGCGGAGAGTGTTGTTCGATCTTCGGTTCGCGGCCGAAATCAAGACAGCATCCGGCGATTTGGTCGCCGGGCTTCGGCCGGTTAAGCTAGCCGAGCCTCCTGATCGAAAGATCACCACGGCGCTCCTCACGACAGTGAGAAGCAGTCCTGGCCCCGTCGTCTAGCGGCCTAGGACGCCGCCCTCTCAAGGCGGTAGCGCGGGTTCGAATCCCGTCGGGGCTACACGAGTGGAAGGCCCATGCCCACAAGGGTGTGGGCCTTTCTTGTTTCGCTATGTTTTGTGGGGGTGCAACCCCCACACCCCGCCCGGAGGGCTTCGCCCCCGGACCCCCACCCCGGGGGGGCTTCGCCCCGGGGACCCGGCTGGGGGCTTCGCCCCCAGACCCCCTTGTTGGAGGGCTTCGCCTCCGTCCCGGGGAGCTTCGCCCCCTGGGTACTCACTGGAGGGGTTTGTCTCCGGACATCTCTGTTGGAAGGCTTCGCCTCTGGACCCAGTGCCCGGGGAGCTTGGCCCCCTGGGTCCTGACTGGAGGGGTTTGTCTCCGGACATCTCTGTTGGAAGGCTTCGTTCTCTGGGCCTCTACGCGTGGAGGCTCCCCCTTGGTCCTGGCTGGAGGGGTTGGCCTCTGGGCATCCCTGTTGGAAGGCTTCGCCTCTGGAGCCACCCACGGAGCCTCCCCAGCTGCCCGGAGGGCTTTGTCTACGGACATCCTTGTTCGAGAGCTTCGGCTCCGTACCTCTGCCCGGGGAGCTTCAGCCCGGAGGTCCTGGCTGGAAAACTCCGCCTCCGGAGCCCCGTTGGACGGCTCCGATCGGGTGTCGCTTGTGCGAGTTCGTTCCCGGATCTCGGGCCTCGCTCTCACGGTCGGGGCGCGGGGTTTTGCCGGGCTCTGTGCGCGACTTCTGCTCCCGAAACGCTGGCTCAGGCGTCGCTCTCAGGTTCCGGTGCCGGGGGTTGTGGCAGGGGTTATGGGGCGGCTTCTGTTGCCCGACGCTGGCTCGAGCTTCGGTTCCAGAGGCATGGTGTCGGCTCGGCTCCCGGCATCCGGGGCGGGTTTGCGCTGGCCGGTGGGCATATCGGGGTGGCGTGCGGAGTGGATCGTGTGCCGCTTGGGGGTTCGGCTCGGTTGGGCGTGGGAGAGCGGGCGGGCGTGGGAGAGCGGGTGGGGTCTTGTTCGTGGGGGCGGTCGTGCCGCCTGGGCGATGATTCGGCCGTCTGGGAGTTCGGCTCGGCCGGGGCAAGGGGAGGTTCGGCTGGTCGGTAGGGGTTGTTCGCTTCGGTTGGGGTGCCCGGAGCGAAACGAAAGGCCCTCCAGCGATCTTGCTGGAGGGCCTTCGCGGTGGTCGCGGACTAGCCGCTCTTGCGCCGGAATTCCCGCTTGTGGGCGGCCGCGGCGTGGGCCGCGGAAGCCTTGGACCGTCCGTCGAGGTGGTCGGCCGCGCGGGCGTTCTGCTGGTTCTTGCGCTCGAGTGCCTCCCGGAACTTGCGCTTCACCTCGTCGGCGCCATTGGACTTACCCGAATCCGCCATCGGCTGCTCCTCGTCGTCGCGGCCGGGCGGCGTGCCCTCGCGGGCGGCGATGCCCGGCCGATTCATGTCGAACACCTCGAAAATACACGGACGCTGTCGGACGTAGTCCGTCCTAAGTCTGCGCATGGCCGGAGCGAAGGCGGAGTACGCAAAACGCGCATGGCCGGAGCGAAGGCGGAGTACGCAAAACGCGCATGGCCGGAGCGAAGGCGGAGGTACGCCTATCCCGTGCGAGGTGGTTGTGTCAGTTGGATTTCGGGCGCGTCGCGCTGCCCGGGCGTGTTTTGTTCAGTCCAGCGCGTGCGCGGTGGTCCCGCCGAGCGGCATGCGCGGAAGGCCGAGCTTGCGGTGATCCCAGCTGCGGGTGCGCTCGGGCACGACGCGAACGGCGACCCGTTTGTTCAGCATGGACTCCACCATCGGGCGCACGTCCTCGCTGTAGGGGCCGGTGTAGCGCTCCCAGACGCTCATCCCGACGGCGAAGAGTTTCTCGGCGTCCTCGACTATCTCGGCCCGGCCTTCGATCGACAGACCACGCAGTTGGTCGTAGGTGTCACCTGCCTCGACCAGGCAGGAGACCCGCGGATCGCGCCGCAGGTTCACCGCCTTCTGCGACTTGGCCTTCGTCTCGAACCAGATCTCGCCATCGATGAGCGCGTACCACATCGCGGTCAGGTGCGGCGTGCCCGTCGGACCGATGGTCGCCAGCGTCGCGATCCGGCTGCGCTGGAGGAACTCGGTGATCTCGGTGTCGGACATCACGATCTGTGCCCGTTGGTTGACTCCCATGGGACAACTCTAGAGAGTCCGGACTGAAACGCGTTACAGGCGCTTGTGCAAAGCCTCGGCGGCCGCGACCAGATCCGCCGCCCAGCGCGCGCCCGGCCTGCGGCCCATCCGATCGATCGGGCCCGACACCGACACCGCCGCGACCACGGTGCCGCCTGCGTCGCGCACCGGCGCGGAAACGCTTGCCACACCGGCCGCGCGCTCGGCGGCGCTTTGCGCCCAGCCGCGCTTGCGCACCTCGGCCAAGGCGCGCTCGCCGAATACCGCGTCGGCCAGGATGGTGCGCTGGAGCTCCGGGTCGGCCCACGCCAGCAAGACTTTGGCCGCCGAGCCCGCGGTGAGCGGAAGCCGCGCTCCGACCGGAACGGTGTCGCGCAGGCCGACGGGGGGTTCCAGCGCCGCCACGCACACGCGCGCGTTGCCGTCGCGGCAGTACAGCTGGACGCTTTCGCCGGTGATCTCGCGCAGGCGGGGCAGAATGGCCGACGCGGCCTCGAGCAGCGGGTCATTGGCGCTGGTCGCGAGCTCGGCGAGGGCGGGTCCCGGGCGCCAGGTCCCGTTGCTGTCGCGGGCGAGCAGGCGATGCACCTCCAATCCTACGGCGAGGCGGTGCGCGGTGGCGCGGGGCAGGCCGGTGCGGGCGCACAGCTCGTTGAGACCGGAGGGATGCTCGGCTACGGCGTACAGGACCGCCACTGCTTTGTCGAGGACGCCGATGCCGCTATGCTGTCTCATAGAACGATACTAGCGTCTCGGATGCTGAGAAATCCACCAACGCGGATTCCGGTCATCAGCGTTCCGACCAGGCGTAGCTATCCCAACTTGTGCAACCGTCGCCGCGTCGAAGTCCAGATCGCGGAACGGCTGCTTCGTCCGAAAGGTGATCGACCATGGCCGAACCGCGCACGCTGGCCGAGAAGGTATGGGACCAGCATGTCGTCGCACGGGGGGCGGGCGAGGGTGCCTCGCGCGAGCCAGACCTGATCTACATCGACCTGCATCTGGTCCACGAGGTGACCAGCCCGCAGGCCTTCGACGGACTGCGCGCCGCGGGCCGGCGAGTGCGGCGGCCGGATCTCACGATCGCGACCGAGGACCACAACGTGCCGACGATCGATATCGACAAGCCGATCGCCGACCCGATTTCGCGCACCCAGGTGGAGACACTGCGGCGCAACTGCGCGGAATTCGGTGTGCGGCTGCATCCCATGGGCGACCTGGACCAGGGCATCGTGCACGTGGTCGGCCCGCAGCTGGGCCTGACCCAGCCGGGGATGACGGTGGTCTGCGGCGACAGCCACACCTCGACGCACGGCGCGTTCGGCGCGCTGGCGATGGGCATCGGCACCTCGGAGGTCGAGCATGTGCTTGCCACCCAGACCCTCTCGCTGCGCCCGTTCAAGACGATGGCGATCACCGTGGACGGCGCCATGCCCCCCGGCGTGACGAGCAAGGACCTGATCCTGGCCGTCATCGCGAAGATCGGCACCGGCGGCGGCCAGGGGTACGTCCTGGAGTACCGGGGCGAGGCCATCCGGGCCATGTCCATGGAGGCCCGAATGACGATCTGCAACATGTCCATCGAGGCGGGCGCTCGAGCGGGCATGATCGCCCCGGACGAGACGACCTACGAATTCCTCAAAGGACGCCCGCACGCCCCGCAGGGCGCCGATTGGGACGCCGCGGTGGCCGCCTGGGAGGCGCTGAAGACGGACGAGGACGCGGTTTTCGACGCCGAGGTGCACATCGACGCCGCCACGCTGACCCCGTTCGTCACCTGGGGCACCAATCCTGGCCAGGGCGCCCCGCTGGGCGAGGCGGTGCCCGACCCGGCCGCGATCGCCGACGAGGTGGCCCGCGAGGCCGCGGAGAAAGCACTGCGTTACATGGACTTGGAGCCGGGTACTCCACTTCGGGAAGTGCCGATCGACACCGTATTCGTCGGTTCATGCACCAACGGACGCATTGAGGATTTGCGTGCGGTGGCCGGGATTTTGAAGGGACGTCATGTCGCCGACGGCGTGCGAATGCTGGTTGTACCGGGGTCGATGCGGGTTCGCGCGCAGGCGGAAAAAGAAGGACTCGGCGAGATTTTCACCGCGGCGGGCGCCGAATGGCGGCAAGCGGGCTGCTCAATGTGCCTGGGAATGAATCCGGACCAGCTGGCGCCGGGCCAGCGTTGTGCCTCCACCTCGAACCGCAACTTCGAAGGAAGGCAGGGCAAAGGCGGCCGTACGCACCTGGTTTCTCCGCTCGTAGCGGCCGCGACGGCGGTCCGCGGAACCCTGTCCTCGCCTGCGGATCTGGACTGACCGGCCCCGATTCCCTCAATCAAACCCAGGAGATTCGTTATGGAAGCCTTCACCGTGCACAAGGGCGTCGGGGTGCCGCTGCGCCGCTCCAATGTCGATACCGATCAGATCATCCCCGCCGTCTACCTGAAGCGGGTGACTCGTACGGGATTCGAGGACGGGTTGTTCGCCGCATGGCGCACCGATCCGGACTTCATTCTCAACATCGAGCCATACAACAGGGGTAGTGTGCTGGTGGCGGGTCCGGATTTCGGTACCGGGTCCTCGCGTGAGCACGCCGTTTGGGCGCTGTCTGACTACGGCTTTCGGGTGGTCATCTCGTCCCGGTTCGCCGACATCTTCCGCGGCAATGCGGGTAAGGGCGGGCTGGTGGCCGCTCAGATGTCACAGAACGATGTCGAAATGCTCTGGAAGTTGCTCGAGGAACAGCCCGGCTTGGAATTGGTTGTGGACCTCGGGGCGCGCACTGTGGCGGCTGGAACCGTCGTGTTGCCGTTCGATATTGATGACTACACCAGGTGGCGTCTGCTGGAGGGTTTGGACGACATCGGGCTCACTCTGCGGCAGGAAGACGCCATCTCCCGCTTCGAAAAGGCAAGGCCAACATGGAAACCCACCACCCTCCCGGCACATATTTCGCAGACGTAATCACCCTCGGCGGTTAGCTGGGTGGCCGGAGTTGCGGTAGCTGGACGTGTGCTAAACCACATGAATTTTGGCGTGGCACATAGACTCTTGCCCAAAGTGGGTTTACCGTGGTACCTAGTCGGTCCGACGACGGGCCATTAGTCTGCGGAGGATTCAATGAACAAGGCGGAACTGATCGACGTTCTGACCGAAAAGTTGGGTACGGACAGGCGCACGGCCACCGCGGCAGTCGAGCATGTGGTCGACACCATCGTGCGCGCGGTGCACAAGGGTCAGAGCGTCACAATCACCGGATTCGGTGTGTTCGAACAGCGCAAGCGTGCGGCTCGAGTCGCCAGGAACCCGCGCACCGGCGAAACCGTGAAGGTGAAGCCCACATCGGTGCCCGCGTTTCGTCCTGGCGCTCAGTTCAAGGCGGTGATCGCGGGTAAGCAGAAGCTGGCGGCGACCGGCCCTGCCGTCAAACGCGGTGTCGGTGCGCCGGTGGCCGCGAAGAAGGCGGCGAAGAAGACGGCGGCCAAGAAGACCACCGCGAAGAAGGCGACCCCCACCAAGGCGCCCGCCAAGACCACGGCGCGCAAGGCCGCGGCCAAGGCTCCGGCGAAGACCACCGCTCGCAAGACCGCGGCCAAGAAGGCGCCCGCGAAGAAGACCGCGGTCGCGAAAAAGGCTCCGGCCAAGAAGACGGCCACCAAGGCCACGGCGGCCAAGAAGACCACCGCCGCCAAGAAGACCGTCGCCAAAAAGGCACCTGCGAAGAAGACCGCGGCCAAGAAGGCCCCGGCTCGCGCCCGCTGATCCCGAGCCACCGCCGGATCGGCGCCGAATGCGCGGCCCCGAAGACTGGGCCCATTCGCCTCAACGTCGAGACGGCCCCGGGAAACACCCGGGGCCGTTTTCGGATGTTCGTAGCACTAGCCGTCGGCGATAGACGGGTGCTCGCCGGCCGGGGGCCGTCGAGTCGTCAGTCCTTCACGACGTAGGCCGACAGCGATCGATCCAGATGGTCGGCGGCCACCAAGCGCTGCCCGACGAACGACAGCACCCACACGCTGCCCTTGCGGTTGCGCGCCGACGGCAGGGCGACGCCGTCTCGTTCGGCCAGCCACCCCAGCAGGTCCGGGATCACCTTTCCCTGACTGCACACGACGCGAACCGCTGTGTCGGACACCAGGTTTCGAAAACGCTCGCGGGCCTTGTCCGGGTCGGCGGCATAGCCCTCCTCGGAAAACAATGGCTCGACGGCGATTTCGGCGTCGAGCCGCTCAGCCAGCGGCGCCACCGTCTGCACGCACCGCACCGGATCGGCCGAATAGATCTCGGATGCCTTGAACGCCAAGAGATTCGGCACCAGTGCCTGGGCCTGCTCCTTGCCTTCGCGCTCGAGCGGGCGCTGCTCGTCGGGCCCGGTGAAGCGATCCCTGCGGCCCGCTTTCGCGTGCCGCACCAGCAGCAGGGTGCTGGTGCGCGCGGGCAGGCGGGTGAAGGCGCGCACCACCTGGCGGTCCATCGGGTACGACAGCTGGTCCATCACGCGGTCGAGCGGGTACCAGCTGAGCACGTCCACCTCGGAATTGGCCGCGAACTCGCCGCCCACCAGTTCGGCGGCCCAGTAGTCCACTCGTTTCAGCTTGCGATGGCCGGGGATCGGGTAGGTCACGTGGCCGAGATAGCGGCCGAGTCTGCTCTCCAGCCCGGTTTCCTCGCGGACCTCACGGACGGCGGCCAGCACCGGGGTCTCGCCGGGGTCCAGCTTTCCCTTGGGCAGGGACCAGTCCCCGTACTTGGGGCGGTGGACCACCGCGATCTCCACCGCTCCCTGCCCTGATAGTCGCCACAGCACCGCTCCCGCGGCGTGGATGTTGGCGGTGACGCGGGGATCCCAGAACGGGCCCCCCTCCTGTTCGAATCCGATTTCCGCGCTCACTGCTGTTCGGGTCTCCGCAGCCGCATCAAGAACTCCTGATGATCTCTGATCTTGTCGCCATTCCCGGATACCCCAGGCGAGGCACGCCAGGTGCCATCGGGTTGCAGCACCCAGCAGCGCGTCGTCGGTGACAGCGCCGAGTCGAACACCTCACCGAGTTGCTCGGTCAGTCGCGGGTCCTTCACCTGCGCCATCACCTCGACCCTGCGGTCGAGGTTGCGGTGCATCATGTCGGCGCTGCCGATCCAGTACTCGTCCTGCGCCTGGAAGTGCATGATGCGGGAGTGCTCCAGGAACCGGCCCAGGATCGAGCGGACCTCGATGTTCTCGCTCATCTCCGGCACGCCGGGGCGCAGGCCGCAGATCCCGCGCACCACGATCCGCACCGGCACCCCCGCCTGCGAGGCTCGATACAGCGCGTCGATGACCTCTTCGTCGACGATCGCGTTGGCCTTCATCCGGATTCGGGAGTCATGGCCCTGGGATGCCAGCTCGGTTTCGCGCTGGATGCGCTCGATGATGCCGGAGCGGACGCTGTGCGGGGCGACAAGCAGGTTGCGGTAGTTCTCTTTTCGCGAGTAACCGGTCAGCGAATTGAACAGGTCGGTCAGATCGGCGCCGATTTCCGGTGCGGCGGTGAGTAATCCGACGTCCTCGTAGAGGCGCGCGGTCTTCGGGTTGTAGTTGCCGGTCCCGATATGGCAGTAGCGGCGGATGGTCGCGCCCTCCCGGCGCACCACCAGACAGGTCTTGCAGTGCGTCTTGAGACCGATCAGGCCGTACACGACGTGCACGCCCGCCTGCTCCAGCGCGCGCGCCCACTTGATGTTGGCCTGCTCGTCGAACCGCGCCTTGATCTCCACCAGGGCGACGACCTGCTTGCCCGCCTCGGCGGCGTCGATGAGCGCGTTGACGATCGGGGAGTCGCCGGAGGTGCGGTAGAGCGTCTGCTTGATCGCGAGCACCTGAGGGTCGGCGGCGGCCTGTTCGATGAACCGCTGCACGCTGGTGGAGAACGAGTCGAACGGGTGATGCACCAGCACGTCGCCCTCGCGCAGCGCCGCGAACACGTTGCGCGGTGTCTCGCGCTCGCCGAACGCGGGCGGCGTCGCGGGGACGTACGGGGTGTCCTTCAGATTCGGCCGGTCCACGCCGTACACCTGCCAGAGGCAGGACAGATCGAGCAGGCCCGGCACCTGGACGACGTCATCGGGATGGACGTCCAGCTCCCGCAGGAGCAGATCGAGCATGTGCTCGGTCATGTCGTCGGAGACCTCCAACCGCACCGGCGAACCGAACCGGCGCCGGGCCAGTTCGCGTTCCAGCGCTTGGAGCAGGTCCTCGTCGCGGTCCTCGTCGACTTCGAAATCGGCGTTGCGGGTGATCCGGAACGAGTGGTGCTCGACCACGTCCATGCCGGGGAACAGCAGGTCCAGGTGCGCGGCGATGAGCGCCTCCATCGGCAGGAATGCCGCGATCGGCGACCCGGATTCGGTGCGGCGAACGCGGACGAACCGGTCGACGTTGTCGGGCACCTTGACGCGCGCGAAATGCTCGCCGCCGGTGGTGGAATCCTTCACCGTCACGGCCAGATTGAGACTCAGCCCGCTGATGTAGGGGAACGGATGCGCCGGGTCCACCGCGAGCGGCGTGAGGACCGGGAAGACCTGATCCTGGAAGTACCCCGACAGGCGCTGGCGTTCGTCGTCGTCCAGGTCGCTCCAGTCGATGATCGCGATGCCCTCGGCGGTGAGCGCGGGCAGCACGCTGTCGAGGAAGACGCGGGCATGCCGCACCGCGATCTCCTGGGTGCGCGCGGCGATCAACTCCAGTTGCTCGCCGGGGGAGCGGCCGTCGGCCGAGCGCACCAGCAGACCGGTCTCGGCGCGCCGTTTCAGGCCCGCCACCCGCACCATGTAGAACTCGTCGAGGTTGGAGGCGAAGATCGCGAGGAACTTCGCGCGTTCCAGCAACGGAAGCGAGGCGTCCTCGGCGAGGGCGAGCACCCGGGCGTTGAAGTCCAGCCAGCTCAATTCGCGATTCAGATAGCGATCACGTGGCAACCGTGGCGCCGCCGAGTCGGCGGACAGGGGTGTCGCCGCCGGGGGTGGGGTGGGAAGCAACGGCTGCTGCTTGACGGTTTCCGTATCGCTCACGTCAACGATCATCCCCTACCGAAGAGCGGGTGTGCAGCCCCGAGCCGGGATTGACGTACGTCTCACGCTACCGCGGCGACCGCCTAGCACACGTGTGGAACGTGCTGGTGAACGACGCCCGGCCAGCCGATGTCACGCAGGACAGCGCGGGTGGCGTCGCCGGCGCCGAGCGCTACGGCCCGGTCCAGATCGTCGGCGGTGTCCACGTCCAGGCGCAGCCCCGGCCAGTCCCCGGCGAGGTCGACCGCGCCCGCGGCGATATGACTGCGAGCCGAGCCGGGCCCGAAGCGCGGGTCGAGCGCGGCGACCGGGTCGCGGACCACCAGCGCGGCGGTTCCGCTCCCCGCGTGGTCGACCACGATCGACCGCGATCCGGGCGGGGCGGTGGCGAGCATGTCCGCGAGCTCTTCCGGACGCAGCGCGGGCAGATCGGCCTGCAAGGCGAGCAGATCGATGGGGCCGTGCGCGGCCCGCAAGACAGCCGCGGTGGCGGCCAGGGCGGTGTTCAGTCCGTCGGAGTTCCGCTCGCGCGGCTCCGGATGGACGTCCGCGCCCAGGGTGCGAGCCAGATCGGCGACCGCGGGGTCGGGGGTGACCACGGTGACCGATACCACCGCGGCGACCGCCGCGGTCGCGGTCACGGTGTCGGCGAGCATGGCCAGCACCAGCCGCGCCCGGTGCTCCGGGCGCAGCCGATCGGCCAGGCGGCTCTTGGCCCGATCGAGGCTCTTGACCGCGATCACGGCATGCACGGAGTGCGGGCGCATGCGTGCAATCCTTCCATGGCATATTGGGCTGATGACGAGGGCAGCGGTGCTGGGCGCGGGATCGTGGGGCACCGCGTTCGCGAAGGTATTGGCGGACGCGGGAACCGAGGTCACGATCTGGGCCAGGCGGCCCGAGGTGGCCGCGACGCTGGCCTCCGAACATCGCAATCCCGATTACCTGTCCGATATTCCGCTGCCGCCGATCGCGGCCACCCATGACCCCGCGGTGGCGCTGGACGGGGCGCAGATCGTGGTGCTGGCGGTGCCGTCGCAGTCCCTGCGGGTCAACCTCGCGGAGTGGAAGGGTTTGATCGCTCCGGACGCCACGCTGTTGAGCCTGGCCAAGGGCATCGAGACCGGATCGCTGCTGCGGATGAGCCAGGTGATCAGGGAGGTCACCGGCGCGGACCAGGACCGGATCGCGGTGCTGTCCGGGCCGAACCTGGCGCGCGAGATCGCGGTGGGTCAGCCCGCCGCGACCGTGATCGCCTGCTCGGACACCGACCGCGCGGTCGCGGTGCAGCACGCCAGCGCGACCGGATATTTCCGGCCGTACACCAACACCGACGTGATCGGCTGTGAGATCGGCGGAGCCTGCAAGAACGTCATCGCGCTCGCCTGCGGCATCGCCTCGGGAATGGGTCTGGGCGACAACTCGATCGCCAGCCTGATCACCCGCGGTCTGGCCGAGATCATCCGGCTCGGGGTGGCCCTGGGCGCGGAACCCGCCACGCTGGCGGGCTTGGCCGGGGTCGGCGACCTGGTCGCCACCTGCACCTCGCCGCTGTCGCGCAACCGGTCCTTCGGTCATGTGCTCGGCGCGGGCGGGTCGATGGATGCCGCCCAGTCGGCCACTCATGGCCAGGTCGCCGAGGGTGTGAAGTCCTGCACATCGATTCGCGCGCTGGCCGAGCGGCACGGGGTGGAGATGCCGCTGACGACCTCGGTGCACCAGGTCTGCCATGAGGGGCTCTCGGTCCGCGAAGCCGTCGACAACCTGCTCGGACGGCGGATCAAACCGGAGTGATCCGGATCCGCCCGGCTCGGGGCGGATATCCGCCATTGCCGGACGGGCAACCGTGGGTACGCTCGCCGAAACGGGTACGGTTCCGGGCATGAGGAACCGGATCAGGGTTGCGGTGGTGTTCGGCGGACGCAGTAACGAGCACGCCGTGTCCTGTGTATCGGCCGGCAGCGTGCTGCGCAATCTGGATCCGGAGCGGTACGAAGTCGTGCCCATCGGCATCACCACGGCGGGCCGCTGGGTGCTCGGCGGTTCGGACGTGGCCGCGCTCGGCATTCACGACCGCGCCCTGCCGTCGGTCGACGCCACCGGCACGGCGCTGACCCTTGCCGCCGATCCGAGCCGCGCGGGGGCGCTGATCGCGCTCGACGATCCGGCCGCCGCCCTCGGTTCGGTCGACGTGGTGTTCCCGATCCTGCACGGACCGTTCGGCGAGGACGGGACCCTGCAGGGCATGCTGGAGCTCGCCGGAATCCCCTACGTGGGGCCGGGGGTACTGGCCAGCGCGGCGGGCATGGACAAGGAGTTCACCAAGAAGCTGCTCGCGGCCGAGGGACTGCCGGTCGGCATCCAAGTGGTGCTGCGGCCCGGCACCGCGACGGTCGCCGAGGAGGAACGGCGGCGCTTGGGGCTGCCCGTGTTCGTGAAACCCGCGCGCGGCGGATCGTCGATCGGCATCACCAAAGTCACCGACTGGACCCAGCTGGACGCGGCGATCGCCGCGGCGCGCGAACACGATCCGAAGGTGATCGTGGAAGCGGGCATCGTCGGACGCGAAGTGGAATGCGGTGTCCTGGAATTCCCGGACGGGCGGGTCTCGGCGAGCGTCGTCGCGGAGATCAGGATGCCGGAGGAAGACCACGCCACCGCCGCGCCCGAGTTCTACGACTTCGACACCAAATACCTCGACGACGTCTGCGAATTCGACGTCCCCGCCAAGCTCGACGACGAGGTCTCCGACCGGATCAGGGAACTGGCGGTGCGCGCCTTCCAGGCCCTCGACTGCCAGGGCCTGGCGCGGGTCGACTTCTTCGTCACCGAGCAGGGACCGGTGATCAACGAGATCAACACCATGCCCGGCTTCACCGCGATCTCCATGTATCCGCGCATGTGGGAGGCCACCGGCATCGACTACGCCACACTGGTCTCCACGCTCATCGAAACGGCCCTCGCCCGGGGCACCGGCCTGCGCTGAGTCGTACTCCTGGCTCGGCGAAAGCCGCGCGGCCAGGTCGAGGCAATCGTTGGTGCATCCGAAACCTGACCTGCTGCGGCAACGAACCGCAGGCACGATGGCCACTCCCAGCGCGGGTGCACCGCGAGCTTTGCCAGCGCGCGTCAGTTGGGCAGCGGTCCCGGATCGATCGGCTGGGCGGGGAGGGTCGCGGTGATGGTGTCGGAGACCTCTTGCAGCGGAGTCGGCCCCGAACCGTCCGGGACGGTCAGGGCGATGTAGGTGCCGCGGTCGACGGCGAACCAGGTGCTCGCCTTCGCCGTCTGGTCCCGGACCTCGAACCACTGCACGCCGTTCACGATCTGCAAGGGCGAGGCGCGGTTGAATTCCAGCGGGCGGTCCAACCCGCAGCGCAGCACGATGGGGTCGCCGCCGTCGGTGCGCTGCCATGCCCGGGTCGCGGGCGGAGCGGGCTCCACGAGGGTCGATTTGCTGAAGTCGCCGAGGTCAGCGGGCAGAGCGGGCAGCAGGGCGGCGCAGGCGGGGCCGTCCGCGGCCGGGGCGGGAACGGGACCGAGGACCAGCGGTTCCCGCTCGACGGGTGCGCGGCGCGCGAGTACCGCGGCCACCAGTACCGCGACGACCAGGACAACCGGCAGCGCCACGGCGGTGGCGATGAGGGCCGGGGAGTACTGCGGCGTCGCGGCCGGGCGGTCGGGCTCCGTCGCCGCGCCGTCCGCATCGTCGGCGTCCGATTGCGCTGGCTCGGTGTCGGGGGAAGGGGTCGGCGCGTCCGCGGTGCCAGCGGCGTCGGCCGCGTCTTTCCGCACGGCGTCCCGGGCGTCGGATGCCGATGTCGCGGCATACGCGTGCTCGTCGTCGTGCTCCGTCGAATCGCGGTTCGACGAATCCGCCGCCATGCTCACCGATCCTTCCTGTTCGCGCGCATCGGGCCTCGGCCGGTGACCGCGGGTGCGCGGCGGCCCGGTGGAGCGGCCCGGTGGTGCTCGAGTACCTGGCGAAAGGGTACCGTCGGCCTCGTTCCAGCAAGCGGCGCGCCGGAAAGGATCGATCATCAGCGCGAGCACAGGCCCGAGGACAGTGCGTGAACTGGGGGAGTTCGCGCTGATCGAGCGTATCAACGCGGGCCGGGAGCAGGCTCCGGGCGTGCTGCTCGGCCCCGGCGACGACGCGGCGCTGGTCGCGGCTCCGGACGGCCGATTCGTGGTCACCACCGACATGCTGGTGCAGGATCGGCATTTCCGGCTGGACTGGTCCGGTCCCGAGGATATCGGCCGCAAGGCGATCGCGCAGAACGCCGCCGACGTGGTCGCCATGGGCGCGGAGCCGACCGCGTTCGTCGTCGCGCTCGGTTGCCCCGCCGACACCCCGCTCGAGCTGGTCGACGGGCTCGCGGACGGCATGTGGGCCGAGGCCGCCAGGGCGGGTGCGTCCATCGCGGGCGGCGACCTGGTTCGCAGCCGCGACCTGGTCATCTCGGTCACCGCCTTCGGCGACCTGGGCGGCCGCGCGCCGATCACGAGATCCGGTGCGCGCGTGGGCGATATCGTCGCGGTCGCGGGCCGTCTCGGCTGGTCGGCCGCTGGACTCGATGCGTTCACCGCCGGTGTGACCGGTGCCGAGGTCGCCGAAGCGCTTGCCGCGCATCGCGTTCCGCAGCCGCCCTACGCGGCCGTGCTGGACGCGCTGCGGCGCGGGTCGCCCACGGCCGGTTCGGCGGACGCCGGGCCGCACGCCATGACCGACGTGTCCGACGGACTGCTCGCGGATCTGGGACATGTCGCGGCGGCCTCCGGCGTCGCGATCGATCTGAACTCGGCGGCGTTGCGTGATCCGGCGCTGGAACGCGTGGCCGCCGTGCTGGACGCCGATGCGGCGCAATGGATCCTGACCGGAGGCGAGGACCACGCCTTCGCGGGCGCCTGGGCGCCGGGCCGCCCGCTACCCGCCGGATGGGTCGCGATCGGGCAGGTTGTGGCCGGTCACGGGCTCACCGTCGACGGCGTGGCCCACGCGGGCGACGGCGGGTGGGAATCGTTCCGTGGGGCGGCCTGGGCAGCCGGAGACCAACCACGCTAAGTTGTGCGGTCATGAGCGCGAAACCACTGTCGGAGATCATGGATCCGGGCTGGGCGAAGGCACTCGAGCCGGTGGCGGACCGGATTGCCGCCATGGGTGAGTTCCTGCGCGCGGAGAACGCGGCCGGGCGTGGCTATCTACCGTCCGGTGAGAACGTCCTGCGCGCATTCCAGCGCCCGTTCGACGACGTGCACGTGCTGGTCGTCGGCCAGGATCCCTATCCGACACCTGGCCACCCGATGGGCCTGAGTTTCTCGGTGGCCCCGGATGTTTCGCCGATTCCGCGCAGCCTGGCCAATATCTTCGCCGAGTACAGCAAGGATCTGGGCCACCCCACACCGTCCTGCGGCGATCTGAGCCCGTGGTCGGATCAGGGGGTGCTGATGCTGAACCGAGTGCTCACCGTGTCGCCCGGCAAGCCGGCCTCACATCGGGGCAAGGGCTGGGAGGCGGTCACCGACCAGGCCATTCGCGCCCTGGTCGCCAGGGACGAGCCGCTGGTGGCGATCCTGTGGGGCAGGGACGCGGCGACGTTGAAACCGCTGCTGATCGAGTCCGAGATCCCCTACATCGAGTCCGCGCATCCGTCGCCGTTGTCCGCGTCGCGCGGGTTCTTCGGTTCGCGCCCCTTCTCGCGAGTGAACGAACTACTCGACGAACTGGGTGCCGAACCGGTTGACTGGCGCCTGCCCTGAATCGGGCGCCAGTGTGTGATCGACCGAAAGAAAACGAGTGAGGAGCTCTTCCATGCACAACACCACCGTCCGCGGCGCGCTGCGCGGCACCACCGCGACCCTGGCCGTCTGCGCCGCGCTCACCAGCGGCGCGGCCGTCGCCGGTGCGGCTCCGCTGCGGCTCGAGCCCGCCACGGAGACCACCACGGCTCCGGTCGCCGAGGAGTACACCTCCAGCGGCTCCTCCACCATCTCCGCGTCGGTGCACGCCAAGATCGCCTGCCTGTTCTTCGCGGGCAATCTCGGCTGCTGAGTCATCGATTCGCCGGGTTGGCCCCGGCGAGGGCCGGTGTTGTGCGATCCTACAGATCGTGAGTAATGCGAACGATCTTCTCGAACCGTCTCGGCTGCGGCTGCGCGGTTCGGGTGGAATCGAGCTGGCCGCCGACCAGTTCGGCCCGGTCGACGGCCCGCTCGTCGTCTTTCTGCACGGCGGCGGGCAGAACCGTCATTCGTGGAAGCAGACCGGCGCGCGGCTCGGCGCGTCGGGAATGCGGGTGGTCACCCTGGACGCGCGCGGCCACGGTGACAGCCAGTGGGCGCCCGACCGCGACTACCGGCGCTACACCATGGTCCAGGACTTGCTGCTCGTGCTTGACCAACTCGGCGGGCCCGCGGTGGTGGTGGGCGCCAGCATGGGCGGCATCACCGGACTGCTCGCCACCGCGCAGCCCGGCGGCGAGGCGATCAGCGCGCTGGTGCTGGTCGATATCGTCACCAGGCCGGAGCCGGAAGGCGTCGCGAGAGTGATCGACTTCCTGAGCAAGCATCGCGACGGGTTCGACAGCATCGAGCAGGCGGCCGACGCGGTCGCCGCCTATCTGCCGCACCGTCCTCGGCCGAAGAACACCGACGGTCTGCTGCGCAATCTGCGCGAACGCGACGGCCGCTGGTACTGGCATTGGGACCCGGACATGCTCGCCGGACGGCTGGAGGACCCGTCCGCGATGATCGAGCAGATGGAGGACGCGGCGCGCGGCCTGCGCATTCCGGTGCTGCTGGTGCGCGGCATGCGCTCGGATGTGGTGAGCCCGGAGGGAGCCGAGGCGTTCCAGCGGCTGGTGCCGCACGCCCAGCTCGTGGAGATCGGCGGCGCCGCGCACACCGCGGCCGGTGACGACAACGACTCGTTCACCGACGCGGTGGCGAAGTTCGTGCTCTCGACCCGGGACTGAACCGGGCTCAGGCGAGCCCGGTGTACTCGGGCTGGCGCTTCGCGACGAACGCGTCGACGCCCTCCCGACCGGCGGGGGAGTTCGCCGCCGCGGCGATACCGTCTCGCTCGCGGTCGAGCTGATCGCTCAGCGTGGACGAATCCGATTGCCGCAGCAGAGATTTGATGCTGGCGTAGGTGGAACGCGGTCCGGTGGCGATGGTGCGCGCGACGCGCTGCGCCTCGTCGGCGATCTCCGCATCGGGGACCAGCCTGCTCAGGATGCCCAGGCGCACCGCCTCCTCGGCCTCCAGCACGGCGTCGGTGAGCAGGATTTCGCGAGCCCGTCCCGCACCGACCAGACGCGGCAGCGTCCAGGACATGCCGCCGTCGGGACTCAGTCCGATGCCGGGATAGGCCGGGCGCAGCTTGGTGCCCGGCCCGCCGAGCGCGATGTCGGCAAGGCAGACCAGGCTCATTCCCGCGCCCGCGGCCCAGCCCTGCGCCGCGGCCACCACGGGGACGGGCGTGGCGTCCAGCGCGCGGACGAATTCGTGCAGGTCGGTGGCGAGACCGCGGATGTGCGCGGACCGGTCCGCCGCCGCGGCGAAGCCGCGCACGTTGCCGCCCGCGCAGAAGTTGGCGCCGGTGCCGCGCAGCAGCACCGCGCCCACGTCGGTCCCGAGCGAGCCCAGTGCCGCGGTCCCCGCGGCGATGCCCGCGAAGTCCATCGACGTGCCGTTCGCGGCGGTGGCGATGGTGATCTGGAGAACGCCGTCGACGGTCGTCACGTACTCGGCTCGCTCGGTGGAGGTCATGGTCTGCACCCTAACGGGGCGTTGCCCGGCGCAGTCCGGCGCAGTCCGTCGATAGCGCGCGCGTGGCCGGAGCGAACGCGGAGGTACGCCCAGCGCGTGCCCGCCGGGGCTTCGACCGGCGCTTTCAGTCCCCGCGCGATGTGCGCACCATGCGTACTTCGATCGCGGAAGTGAATGATTCGGCCGCCCGGGTGCCGTCGAGCACGAATCCGTGCCTGCGGTAGAACGCCTGCGCGCGCGGATTCTGCTCGAAGACCCACAGTGAGCACGCGGCCGCCGGATCGAGCGCGGCGCGGATCAGGTCGTCGGCGACGCCGCTGCCATGCCACGGTGTGCGGACGTAAAGGGCGTGCAATTCCAGCGCGGTCACCGGGTGCCGGTCGCGTGATGGGCCTGCGCTGGCGAATCCGATCACCGTGTCGTCGACGATCGCGACATGCGTGCGGCCGGGATGCCGCACGCGGTCGCGCTCCCACTGCTCGGCTCGGCGCTCGACGTCGAACGCGTCGAGCACGTGCGCGGGTACCAGCCCTCGATAGGCCTCACGCCAGCAGGCGATGTGGCATTCGGCGAGGCTGCGCGTGTGTTCGGCGGCCAGCGGCAGGATTCGCCACGGATGCTCGGTCACAGCGACCATCCTCGCCGAACCGCCGCAGTCACGACGACGCCCCGGACCACCCGAGACGGGTGCCGGGGCGTGTGCCGATGGTGTTGGTAGGCCGGGGCCGGATCAGCCGCGGACGACCTTGCCCGCCTTCAGGCACGAGGTGCACACGTTCATGCGGCGGGTGTTGCCCGGCGCGACCTGTGCGCGAACGGTCTGGATGTTCGGGTTCCAGCGACGGTTGGTGCGCCGGTGCGAGTGCGAGACCGACTTCCCGAAGCCGGGGCCCTTGGCGCAGACGTCGCAGACGGCAGCCATGTCGCGAACTCCTTCATGTCATGTGGGGACGGCCGCCTTCGCGATGCGGCTTTGTCCCGGTGCAATGTCAAGTGTGCCCTGTCGGCGGAAGCCGACCAGCGCAGACCGGCGACGGCCGCGCGAGGCAACCCTGCAAGGGTAGCTGTGCGGCCACCGATCCACCAAACCGGTCCCAGGGGACGAGTGCCGGAACGGATGCCGGGCACAACCGATTGTAGTGGGACGGTGTTGCCGGGTCCCTGTCGGCACCGCCCGCTAACCTGACGGTCGGTGGTGGTGCGCAGGTGGCGGAAGGGAGAGGCGACGTGCCAGGAGCGCGGGATGTGATGGACGGCACGGCGTTGCTGTGCTGGGGTCGCACCTGCCTGGCGGGCCTGGAACTGCGGCGCGAGGAGATCAACGCGCTCAATGTCTTTCCCGTCCCGGACGCCGACACCGGAACCAACCTGCTGGCCACCATGCGCGCCGCGGTCGAGGCGGCGGAGGCGGTCGCGGCGAACGGCGACGATGGCGCGGCCCATACCGTCGCCGCCGCGATGGCGCACGGTGCGACGGTCGGCGCGCGCGGCAATTCCGGGATCATCCTGTCCCAGGTGCTGCGCGGCGTCGCCGAGGCGGTGCGCGGCGGTCCGCTGACGGCCGACCGCCTGCGCGACGCGCTCGCCAAGGCGTCGGAGCTGGTCCGCGAGGCGCTCAGCGTGCCCATCGAGGGAACCATCCTCACCGTCCTGGACTGTGCGGCCGCGGCCGCGGCCACCTGCCCCGATCAGACGCTGGGCGACGTGGCGCTCGCGGCCGCCGATGGCGCCGCCAAGGCTCTCGGCGACACGCCTTTTCAGCTCGGTGTGCTGCGCGCGGCCGGTGTGGTCGACGCGGGCGCGCGAGGGCTGGTCGTGCTGTTGGACAGTCTGGTCTCGGTGACCCGCGGCGAGGCGCCCACGCGGCCGGAATATCCACGGGCTCCCGTGGCCGCGAAGCGATCCGCTCCCGTCGACGCCGAGCCGCGATACGAGGTGATGTACCTGCTGGCCGACACCGACGAGGCGAAAGTGGCGGCACTGCGGTCCCGCCTCGCCGAACTCGGCGATTCGGTCGTGGTCGTGGGCGACGGCGACCGGTCCTGGTCGGCCCATGTGCACTGTGCCGACGCGGGCGCGGCGGTGGAGGCGGGGATCGCGGCGGGCACGCTCAGCCGGATCCGCATCGAGAACGTCGTGTTCGGCTCGCATCACGACGAGTGGGAGGGACACGGAGAAGGCGCCGTACCGCGAGGCGGGGGCGCGGGAACCCGCAGCGTCGCGAGCGTTGACGAGTCCGATGCGGCCGAAGGCAGCGGCCATGGTGCGGACGCGCGGGTGGGACCTGCGCCATCAGGCGGCGCGGCCGTGGGATCTACCGCGGCGGGCACGGGTTCGACCCAGGTGGCGGGCGTCTTCGGTGCCGCGGGGTTACCGCGGACTCCGGCCGACCGGGGGATTCTGGCCGTGGTCGCCGGGGACGGCGCCGCGACCCTGTTCGAGGACGCGGGCGCGGTGGTGCTGGCGGCCGATCCGGCGGTCACCGCGTCGACGCTGCTGGCCGCCATCCGGCGGATGCCTCACCGCGAAGTGCTGGTGCTGCCCAACGGCGCACTGCCCGCGCACGAGCTGGTCGCCGTCGGTGTCGCGGCCCGTGACGCGCATCGTGACGTGCTCCTGCTGCCGAGCGCGTCCATGGTGCAGGGCCTTGCCGCGCTGGCCGTGCACGACCGCGGACGGATCGCCGTCGACGACGCCTTCGCCATGTCCGAGGCCGCCGCCACGACGCGCTGGGGATCGCTGCGTGCCGCGACCGAGCGCGCGCTCACCCTGGTCGGCACCTGTGACTCGGGCGACGGGCTCGGGCTGGTCGGCCACGAGGTCGTCGTGATCGACCGCGACGTGCGCGCCGCCGGACGGACACTGCTGGATCGGCTGCTCGCCTTCGGCGGTGAGCTGGTCACCCTGCTGATGGGCGCGGAGGCGCCGGAGCAGCTCGGCGCCGAACTCGCCGCGCATATCGCGCAGGGCTTCCCCGGTGTCGAGGTGATCGTGTATTCCGGTGGGCAGCAAGGCGATTTGGTGCAGATCGGAGTGGAGTAGGGCATGGCGACACTGAGCGATCGGCTCGACCACATCCTGGGCGCGAAGGCGGCCGCCTCGCTGGCGGACGCGTTCGACATGCACACCGTCGAAGACCTGTTGCGGCACTATCCGCTGCGTTACGCGACCCAGGGCCAGCCGCTCACGGAGGAGGCGCCCGAAGACGGTACGCATATCACCGTCATCGGGCGGATCACCAAGGCCGAGCTGCGGCCGATGCGCAACCGCCGCGGTTCGCTGCTGAAGGTGGTCCTCGACACCGGCTCCGGCCGCGGCGTCGACGTCACCTTCTTCCACGGCGACAAGGTGAAATACGTTGTGCGCGAGGGCCTGCGGGCGATGATGTCGGGCACGGTGAACTACTGGCGCCCCGGTCAGTGGAATCTGAGCCATCCCGGCTACCTGATCCTGCCGGAAGCGGACGACGCGGACTCGGTCGGCGGGCTGACCAAGGTGCGCGGCGGCGGGGATCTGCGCGGTCTCGCGGAGAGCGCGAGAGGCGCTGGGGGAGTGGACACCTCCTTCATGGAGCGGGAATTCATCCCGGTCTACCCGGCGACGGCGAAGGTGCAGAGCTGGGATGTGCTCGCGTGCGTGCGTCAGGTGCTCGACCAGCTCGACCCCATCGAGGACCCGCTGCCGGAGGACATGCGCGCCGAACGCGCACTGCTGAACCTGTCCGACGCGCTGCGCCTGATCCATCTGCCCGACCGCAAGTCCGACATCGATCGAGCCAAGGACCGGCTGCGTTTCGACGAGGCGCTCGCCTTGCAACTGGTGCTGGCCGAGCGGCGGCACGAGGTGTCCGGCCGCCGCGCACGGGCCTGCCCGCCGCGTGCCGACGGCATCGCCGCGGCCTTCGACCGTCAGCTGCCGTTCGAGCTCACCGCGGGGCAGCGGCACGTCGTCGGGGAGATCTCCGCGGATCTGTCCCGGGAGCAGCCGATGCACCGGCTGCTGCAAGGCGAGGTCGGCTCCGGCAAGACGATCGTCGCCTTGCACGCCATGCTGCAAGTCGTCGACGCCGGACTCCAGTGCGCGCTGCTGGCGCCGACGGAAGTGCTTGCCGCGCAACATTATCGGTCGCTACGCGGCATGCTCGGCGAGCTGGGTGCCGCGGGCGAACTCGGCGCGGCCGAGCAGGCGACCCGCGTGGTGCTGGTGACCGGGTCGATGTCGGCGTCCGCGAAGAAGGCCGCGCTGCTGGAGGCGGTGACCGGCCAGGCGGGCATCGTGATCGGCACGCACGCGCTGATCCAGGACAACGTCGAGTTCTTCGATCTCGGCATGGTGGTGGTCGACGAGCAGCATCGCTTCGGCGTCGAGCAGCGCGACGCCTTGCGCGCCAAGGCGAAAGCGGGCGCAAGCCCGCATCTGCTGGTGATGACCGCGACGCCGATCCCGCGCACCATCGCGATGACCACGCTGGGCGATCTGGAGACCTCCACGCTCACCGAACTGCCGAAAGGCCGCTCGCCGATCGTCTCCAAGGTGGTGCCGCGCAGACAGCATCCGAACTGGGTGGACCGGGCCTGGGAGCGGATCGTGGAGGAGGTCGCCGCCGGGCGGCAGGCCTACGTGGTGTGCTCGCGCATCGGCGACGACGAGGAGGGCACGGGCAAGTCCCGCAACGGGCGCTCGAAGTCCGGCGACGGCGAGAAGGAAGGACCGACCACGCAGGCGGTGCTCGATGTGTTCGAGATGCTGCGCGGCGGGCCGCTGTCGGGCGTGCGGGTCGGCTTGCTGCACGGCAGATTGCCCGCCGACGAGAAAGACCAGGTGATGCGGGCGTTCAACGACGGATCGGTGGACGTGCTGGTGTGCACCACGGTGGTCGAGGTCGGCGTCGACGTGCCCAACGCGACGGTGATGGTGATCGTCGACGCGGACCGCTTCGGCGTCAGCCAGCTGCACCAACTGCGCGGCCGGATCGGACGCGGCACCCACCCGGGGCTGTGCCTGCTGATCACCGACGCCGCCCCGGGCGGTTCGGCGATGGCGCGGCTGGACGCCGTGGCCGCCACCACCGACGGCTTCGAACTAGCGGTGCTCGACCTGCGCACCCGCCGCGAAGGCGACGTGCTCGGCGCCGCCCAGTCCGGCACGGCCCGCTCCCTGCGCCTGCTGTCCCTGCTGGACGATCTCGAGGTCATCACCGCCGCCCAGGAATTCGCCCGTTCGGTTGTAGCCTCCGATCCCGGCCTGACCAGGCACCCCGGTCTGGCGAGCATGATGCATGCGGCCGTGGATTCCGAACGCCTGGAGTATTTGGCCAAGTCGTGAAGCGCAGGTTCCGCTGTCTACGGGGGCTTTCGCCCCGAACGAATGGGCCGCGCAAGTCGGCCGGTCGGCGGTGGACTTGGGGCGTCTGGTTCCCGTCCGCGGTCTTCCGCGAATTGCCGCTGGTTGCGCTGTGTCCGCTTCGGACTTCGCGTCTCCGCGCGCGTTGACCGGGTCCAGGGCCAAGCTGTCGCGCTGAGTGCGCCGATGACGCCCGCAGACGGGTCGCGGGAGTTGATTTTCGCCGATCAGAGCGTGATGCCGACCCATGATGCGAACCCGGCCAAGCTGTCGGTGCGTCGGCGTTCGGCCGTTGCAATCCCATAGACCGTTTCGCGTACCGAGGGATGCAAGCGCGTCTGCTGCGGCGCCGCTGCCCGAGCCTTGTTGAGCGCCGCGAGCGCCTGATCCGGCTTGCCGGACATAAGCCACGCCCGGGCGTTGTCATGCCAGTGATGGGCGACCCGGGTGGGCGGCGCATCGGTTGAGTAGGTGAGCATCGAGCCCTCGACAGCGGCCTTATTCGGGTCGCCTGCCTCGAGTTCGATCGCATGAGCGTGGATTTCGACGTTCAACGGTCCGAACGCGGTCATGTACAGATCTGTCTCGCCGGTCCGATCGGCAATCTCTCTCGCGGCATCGACATGAGCCACCGCATTGGTGAAGTTCAGTTTCCGCGCCTCATTGATCGCTCCAGCGAGGTGCGAGTATCCGGCGAGCACCATCCCGGAGCGGGAAGAGTCGGCGGCATCGATAGCCGAGTCGATGAGCTGCCCGGCAACCTCTGATTCGCCGTAGTGGGTGAGCACGCGGGCGCGTGCCAGCGCCGAGAATGCACCGTAATGGGGATCGTCAGCGAGGGGGGGCGTACATGTCCGCGAGATCCAGCGCGGGAAGCGCCAGCATCATGTGCCCAGTGCGCCGCGCCGACCACTCCGCCAACACATAGGCCGAAGTCAACAGGGTATAGGCGTATGCCTTTGTGTCACCGGATGTTTCGCGGATCGCGCCGTGTATCCGACGGATCAACGCGGGCAGTACCTCGATGGTTTGGCGGGTTCGGTCGTTGCGGTAGAGCTGCTGTGCCGCCTCCAGGTCGGCGGTCAGTGCCTCGACGGACCCCGGTTCGGTGGCGCGGGCGTAACGACCCTCGGTGAGCAGCACCGACAGTTCGTTGATCGCATCCGACATCGGCTTGCCGTCGTCAAAGGGCGCACCGGTCAATCGTTCAGGTGTGATCCGCAGCGCCTTGGCGACGGCGGAGATGAACCCGGGGCTTGCCACTTCCCGGCCTTGTTCGACCGCCTTCACCATCGACAGTGAGTAGCTGGCGCGTTGAGCCAGCTGACGTTGCCCGAGACCGGCAATCGTGCGCTCCGCTGCGATTCGCTGGCCCACGTGTCCCATGCGGGCCAGCGTAGATCGATCGGCACTGTCCCTCTACTGGCCTTTCCGTTGTCCCCCAGCGGCGAACCTTGGTGACACTATGCGGTACATCATGTCTCGGCTCGGAGCCGCTCTTGCCGTCATCAGTACTGCTCTGCTTGCCGCTAGCGGGCCGGTCCGCGGCCACGTCACCGACAGCGGTGACCGGGATACGACGCGGCCTCGCCTCCCCGAGAACCAGGAGCTGAGGCCGCTTGGTGGAGTCGTTCGATCCCCGGCCGCCTGCCGATCTCAGACCGCCGCGGGTTCTGTAGCCGACGCCGTGGACTCGGCATCCCCGCGCGCGTTGACGGTCCACAATCCGAGGATCGCGGCGACCACGCCGATGACGCCGCCGACGAGCAGCGCCCGGCCGAACCCGGCAGTCATCGCCTCGATCGGCGCGTGACCGGCTGCGAGTTGCGCATTGGTGTGTGAGGTCGCGACGGCGGTGAGCACCGCGAGGCCCAGCGCGCCGCCCAGTTGCTGCCCGGTATTGAGCAGCGCGGCGGCCAGACCGGCTTGTTCGGGTGGCACGCCCGCGTTCGCCGCGGTGGTGTTCGCGACGAAGACCCCGCCTGCACCAAGCGACATCACCAGCATTCCCGGCAGCAGATCGGTGAGGTAGGACCCGTCGGTCGATATGCGCGACACCAGCAGAACGCCCAGCCCGCACAGCAGCGACCCGAGCACCGTGAAGACCCGGGTTCCGGTCTTGGCGAAGAACTTCGTCGCCAGGCCCGCGGCCACACCGATGGTCAAGCTCACCGGAAGATAGGCGACGCCCGCGTCGAACTCGCCGTAGCCGAGCACCGTCTGCATGTACAGCGTGACGAAGAAGAACATCGACAGCATTCCCGCGGCGATCACCAGGTGGCACAGGTTCGCCGCGGCCAGTCCGCGGATGCCGAAGATGGACAGCGGGACCAGCGGGTCGGCGGTGACGCGCTCGTTGACGACGAACGCGACGAGCAGAACCGCGGCGACACCGAGCACGCCGATCGTGCGCGCGTCGCCCCATCCGTATTCCGGGGCCTTCACCAAGCCGAACACCAGTGTCATCAGGCCCGCGGTCGCCAAGACCGTGCCCAGCACGTCGAAGCCGCGCCGGATGTCATTGCGCTGATCGTTCGGAATCAGCAGCGGGATAGCCGCCAGCACCAGCACACAGACCGGCGTGTTGACGTAGAAGACCCAGCGCCAGCCCGGCCCCTCGGTGATCACCCCGCCGAGGAACACGCCCGCGGCCGACGCCAAACCCGCGGCGCCGCCCCAGATCCCGACCGCGGTGTGCCGATCGGAACCCTCCCGGAAACTCGTGGTGAGGATCGACAGGGCGGCGGGCAGCATCAGCGCGGCGCCGACGCCCTGCGCGAAGCGAGCCGCGATCAGCAGCCCGCTGCTGTCGGCGAGCCCGCCGAGCGCGGACGACACGCCGATGACGACGGTCCCGGCGATCAGGATCCTGCGACGTCCGAGCAGATCGGCCAGCCTGCCGCCGAGCAGCAGCAACCCGCCGTAGGTGAGCAGATAACCGCTGGTGACCCATTGCAGCGTCGGCACCGGCATGCCGAGTTCGCGTTGGATGGTCGGCAGCGCGACGTTCACGATGGAGCCGTCGACGAAGTCGAGGAAGGCGACCGTGCAGAGCAGGGCCAGCGTGAGTTTGCCGCGGCGGGTTGCCAAGAACGATGGTGTTTCGGTGGGTGCGAGCACTCCGATGTCCTCTCTCGATGCGGACGTTGTCGTCCTTGCGAACCGAGAGCCTCGGCGCGCGGAGGATGTGACATCGCGGCGCGGCGTCGAGAGACGGATCACAATTCGGGGCCGGACGTCACATATCGCGGCGCTGTCTCGCTCCTATGCGTGAGACCAGGCACGTGCGGTCGTCCCGCACAGACACAGGAGGTCCCATGGCCGAGACCGCCGACGAAGCCGCCACGCGGGTGTTCGCCGATCACCGAGAACTGCTGTTCTCGGTGGTCTACGCCATGCTCGCCAGCGTCGCCGACACCGAGGACGTGCTACAGGAGACGTGGCTTTCCTGGGCTGCCCGCGTGGGTGAGGGCAGCGAGGAGATCCGGCATCCCCGGGCGTATCTGGTGCGCATCGCGGTGAACCAGGCGCTCGCGCGGCGCGCGGCGATCAGTCGCAGGCGCGAGACCTATGTCGGCCCGTGGCTGCCCGAGCCGCTGCTCACCGACGCCCCACAGCGAACCGAGGACGCGGCGGAGGGCGCGCTGCGTGCCGAATCGGTGTCCATGGCGGTGCTCGTGGTGCTGGAGACGCTCACCCCGCTCGAGCGCGCGGTCTTCGTGCTGCACGAGGTCTTCGGCTATCCGCACACCGACATCGCCGACGTCCTCGGCCGCACCCCCGCCTCGATCCGGCAGCTCGCTCACCGGGCCAGGGAGCACGTGCACGCTCGGCGGCCACGCTACCGAGCCGACCCGCACACGCAGCGACGAGTGACCGAGAAACTCGTCGCCACCCAGGCCGACGGCGACCTGGCCGGTCTGCTCGAACTGCTCGCGCCGGACGTCGCGTTCTGGTCCGACGGCGGCGGCAAGCGGCGGGCCGCGCTGCGCCCGATCCACGGCCGCGACAAGGTCGCTCGCCTGCTCACCGGCTCGAATCTGCTCAGCGACGTGCCCGATTTCGGCGTCGGATATCGGTTCGTGAACGGCGACCCCGCCGCGCTGTTCTTCTCCGCGGGCGCGCCGTTCGCGGTCGTCGTCCTCGACATCGATCCGGCGACCGACCGGATCCGCGAAATCTACGCCGTGTCCAACCCGGACAAACTCGCCAGGATCGAAGCCGGTCAGCGGCCCACGCGCGGGTAGGGCAGATCCGTGCTGGTGTGCTCGGTGATCGCCAGCGGGCTGCCGATGTGCGGGAACGCGCGTTGCGGGCAGGACGGACGCTCGCAGACTTTGCAGCCCGCCCCGATCGGCACCGCGGTGCCCGGGTCGTCCAGCTGCAAGCCCGCCGAATACACCAGGCGCTCGGCGTATTCGATGTCGCAGCCGAGCCCGATGGCGAAACTCTTCGCCGCCGTGCCGAATCCGTGCGGGGCGATCGCGGCAGTGCGGGCGATCCACAGATAGCGCCGTCCGTCGGGCATCTCGGCGACCTGGGTGAGGATGCGGCCGGGATGGGCGAAGGCCTCGTGCACCACCCACAGCGGGCAGCTGCCGCCGACCCGGGAGAAGTGGAAGGCGGTGGCGGACTGGCGTTTGGAGATATTGCCCGCGCGGTCGGTGCGGACGAAGAAGAACGGGACGCCGCGCTGTCCCTGCCGCTGCAAGGTGCTGAGCCGATGGCAGATGGTTTCGAAGCCGACTTCGAAACGCAAGCTGAGCAGGTCGATGTCGTAGCGCAATTCCTCCGCCGACCGCAGGAATCGCCCGTACGGCAGCACCAGCGCGCCCGCGAAGTAATTGGCCAGCCCGATCCGGGCAAGGGTGCGGGATTCGCCGGTCAGCGACGGGGTTTCGGCCAGCACCGCGTCCAGCTCGGCGCCGTACAGCAGGAACGCGAGGGTGGTCGCGATCTGGAAAGCGCGCTGGCCGGGGCGCAATCGCCGGGCCAGCGTCAGCGTGCGGCTCTCCGGGTCGTAGTGCCGCTTGGGGATGGCCGGGTCCGCGCCGTCGCCGCGCACCAGAACCGTCATCCCGGCGCGTTCCTCGGCGATCCGCGCGAGCTGGCGATCGAGCGAGCCGATGGACAGGCCCGAGTTCTCGAACAGCTGCTCGGCGGCGATGTCCAGCTGCGGGATGTGGTTGTGGTGGTCGTAGAAGAAGTCGCGCACGTCCTCGTAGGGCATGGGCACGCCGGGCGCGCCCGCGGGCGCGGACACCCGCGCCGAGAGCAGGTCGAGCTGATCGGTGGCCGCGCGTAGTCGGCGGTGCATCGCCACGACGATCCTGGCGATCTCCGGCTGGCGGGTCGCCAGCTCCTCCACCTCGGTGAGCGGGGCGGTGTGCCCGCCCGCGGCGTCCACCAGCACTTCGTGCAGGTCGGACACGAGGCGCGCGTCCGAATCGGCGGCGAAGAACTGGACGTCGAGGTCGAAGGTGGAATTGAGTTTCAGCAGTACGGGAATGGTGAGGGGCCGCTGGTCGCGTTCGAGCTGATTGAGGTAGCTGGGCGACAGGTCCAGCGATTTCGCCAGGGCCGCCTGGGTCATCCTCCGCTCTTCGCGCAACCGCCGAAGCCGGGCGCCCGCATACATCTTGCGCACGTGCACGATGGTAACTGCGACTATTCGCAATCATCGCAAAATCGGGGATTGTTTCCCACGAAAATATGCTTTTGCGAGGTATACAGCAATATGTCCGTCCTGCGTAGCGTGCGAAGAGGGGGATTTGCACACGCTCGTGGAGGACGCATGAAGAGACACATCGTACGCGCACGCGCCGCCGCCGAGGAGTTTCCGCGCTCGGAACACCTCGCCACCAAGATCGCCGAGGTCGCCGCGGACCCGGTCGAGGTGACCGCCGAGGTAGGCGCGATGATCGTGAACCGGATCATCGACAACGCCGCCGTCGCGGCGGCCGCGCTGACCCGCCGACCGGTGACCGCCGCGCGTGCCCAGGCCACCGCGCAGCCCTACCGCCCGCGCGCGGGTCGTTCAGGGGCCACCGTGTTCGGACTGCCTGCGCGGCAGCGGGTTTCCCCGGAGTGGGCCGCCTGGGCCAACGGCGTCGCGGTGCGTGAACTCGACTTCCACGACACGTTCCTGGCCGCGGAATACTCGCATCCGGGCGACAACATTCCGCCGATCCTCGCCGTCGCCCAGCATCTCGGCCGCAGCGGCGCCGACCTGATCCGCGGGCTGGCCACCGGCTACGAGATCCAGATCGACCTCGCACGCGGCATCTGCCTGCACGAGCACAAGATCGATCATGTCGCCCACCTCGGCCCGTCCGCCGCCGCGGGCATCGGCACGCTGCTGCGGCTCGACACCGAAATCATCTACCAGGCCATCGGCCAGGCGTTGCACACTACGACCGCGACGCGGCAGTCCCGCAAAGGGGAGATCTCCAGCTGGAAGGCCTACGCTCCCGCCTTCGCGGGCAAGATGGCGGTCGAGGCGGTGGATCGGGCGCTGCGCGGTGAGACCGCGCCCGCGCCGATCTGGGAGGGCGCCGACGGCGTGCTCGCCCGCCTGCTCGGCGGGCCCGGCGCCGAATACCATGTGCCACTGCCCGCTCAGGGCGAAGCCAAGCGCGCGATCCTGGACAGCTACACCAAGGAGCATTCGGCCGAATACCAGAGTCAAGCGCCGATCGACTTGGCGCGCCGGATGCGCTCGCGCATCGGGGATCTGGATCGGATCGCCTCGATCGTGCTGCATACCAGCCACCACACGCACGTGGTGATCGGCACCGGATCCGGCGACCCGCAGAAGTTCGATCCGCACGCCAGCCGCGAAACACTCGATCATTCCCTTCCTTATATCTTCGCGGTGGCGCTGCAAGACGGAAGCTGGCATCACGAGCGGTCGTACGCGCCCGAGCGGGCGCGGCGGCCGGACACCGTCGCGCTGTGGCGCAAGATCAGCACCACCGAGGACCCGGAGTGGACCAGGCGCTACCACGCCACCGATCCCGGCGAGCAGGCGTTCGGCGCGCGGGCGGTGGTGACGCTGACCAGCGGTGAGACGATCGTCGACGAACTGGCCGTCGCCGACGCGCATCCGCTCGGCGCACGCCCCTTCGGCCGCGCGGAGTACCTCGAGAAATTCCGCACCCTCGCCGACGGGGTGCTCGATGCGGCCGAGCAGGACCGCTTCCTCGACGCGGCCCAGCGGACGCCGGACCTGGCCGCGGGGCAACTCGACCAGCTGAACTTCACCGTGTCCGACGCGGTGCTCGACCGGGCGCCGCGCACTCCGGAGGGGATCTTCTGATGACGGCGCTAGGCGTCGTCCAGGAGCACCGCCTGCGCGGCGATCACGTTCTTGCCATCGAAAGTGATCGCGGGCGAGCCGTGCAGGCGATACCCCTGCGCCAGCAGGTCGCTGACCCGCGCGCAGAATCGCGCGTCGTCCACGCCGGTGATCAGTCGGTAACGCAGGGGCTCGTCGGTCATGTCCTCAGCGTAGGACGGTGGGCACGGTGACCGGCCCGCTGGCGGCCGCGACGAGCGCGGCCCAGAAGCGTGTGGCGTTCCGGACGGGTCTGGAGTCGGGACGCATCCAGCGACTACCGGGCGCATTCGATCCGCTGGTGGCGCGGCTGATCCAGGAGATCGGGTTCGAGGGCGTCTATCTCTCCGGCGCCGTGATGTCGGCCGAGCTGGCGTTGCCCGACATCGGCCTGACCACGGCAAGCGAGGTGGCCGCGCGGGCGCGGCAGGTCGCCAGGGTCACCGATCTCCCGACGCTCGTCGACGCCGACACCGGTTTCGGGGAGCCGATGAACGCCGCGCGCACGGTGGCGCTTCTGGAGGACGCGGGTTCGGCGGGCTGCCATATCGAGGACCAGGTGAATCCCAAGCGCTGCGGCCACCTCGACGGCAAGACCGTCGTCCCGGTCGAGGACATGGTGCGACGCCTGCGAGCCGCCGTGTCCGCCCGGCGCGACCCGAACTTCGTCATCTGTGCCCGGACCGACGCGCGCGCCGCCGAAGGATTGGCCGCCGCGATCGACCGGGCCAACGCCTACGCCGACGCGGGCGCGGACCTGATCTTCACCGAAGCCCTGGCCGACGCCGCCGAGTTCTCCGAATTCCGTGCTGCCGTGGCAGTTCCGCTGCTGGCCAACATGACGGAGTTCGGCAAGTCCGAACTGCTGTCGGCATCAACGCTCGAGGAGATCGGCTACAACGCGGTCATCTATCCGGTGACCACGCTGCGGCTGGCCATGCATGCCGTCGAGCACGGGCTGCGCGAGATCGCCCGCACGGGAACGCAAAGCGCGCTGCTCACGACCATGCAGCACCGGTCGCGGCTCTACGAACTGCTGCGCTACCGCGAGTACACCGAATTCGACGCCGGAATATTCACCTGGACCGGAAGCGAGTCACCGATATGACCGAGATCAAGAAGGGTTTGGCCGGAGTGGTGGTCGACACCACCGCCATCTCCAAGGTGGTGCCGGAGACCAACTCCCTGACCTATCGCGGCTACGCCGTGCCGGACCTGGCGCGGCACTGCGGTTTCGAGGAGGTCGCGTACCTGCTCTGGTACGGCGAGTTGCCCGATGCCGCGCAGCTGGAGTTGCTGTGTCAGCGTGAGCGCGCGCAGCGGCGCGTCGACCGGTCGGTCCTCTCGCTGGTCGAGAAGATGCCGGAGTCCTGTCATCCGATGGACGTGGTGCGCACGGTGGCGAGCTACCTGGGTGCCGAGGACGCGGAGGACGACCTCGGCCATACGCCCACACAGCGGGCATTGCTGACGAAAGCGTTGCGCCTGACCGCGATCTTGCCGACCGTGATCGCCGCGGACATGCGGCGGCGGCGCGGACAGGACCCCATCCCGCCGCACTCACATCTGGGCTTCGCGGCGAACTTCCTGAACATGTGCTTCGGCGCGGTGCCCGACCCGCGGATCGTGCGGGCGTTCGAGACCTCGCTGATCCTCTACGCCGAGCACGGTTTCAACGCCTCCACCTTCGCCGCGCGGGTGGTCACCTCCACCCGGTCGGACATCTACAGCGCGGTCACGGCCGCCATCGGCGCGCTGAAGGGCCCGCTGCACGGCGGCGCCAACGAGGCCGTCATGCACGCCATGCTGGAGATCGGCGAACCGGAGCTGGCCGGGGCATGGCTGCGAGCGAAGCTCGCGGACAAGCAGAAGGTGATGGGCTTCGGTCACCGGGTCTATAAGAACGGCGATTCGCGCGTGCCGACCATGCGGGCGGAGCTGGAGCGGGTGGCGGCGGTGACCGGAGGTCAGCGCTGGTTGCGCATGTACGTCGAGTTGGAACGCGCGATGGCCGAGGCGACCGGGCTCGCGCCGAATCTCGATTTCCCCAGCGGGCCCGCCTATTACTTGATGGGCTTCGACATCGCGATGTTCACGCCGATCTTCGTGGTGAGCCGGATCACCGGATGGACGGCCCACATCGTCGAGCAGGCGGCATCGAACGCGTTGATCCGCCCGCTGTCGGAGTACACCGGCGTGCCGCAGCGGGAGCTTGCCCCCGGACGCTGACCGGGGCGACCTGCACCGGCGGGTGGCGGACCCCGATTTCTTCCGTACCGAGCAATTGCTTGGTTGAATCGAGGGTGAACTCCCCGCCCACCGGTCAGCAGGAAAGTGAGCCACGCGAATGCCGACTCCCGATGAACTCGTCCGTGCGATGTGCGAAAGCTGGTCCGATCCCGATCCCGACCGGATCAGCGCGTACTTCGCCGAAGACGCCGTCTACCACAACATTCCGATGGAACCCATCGTCGGCCGCGCCGCCATCCGCGACTTCATCGCGGGTTTCCTGACCACCTTCGACGCCATCGACTTCGACATCCACCACCAGATCGCGTCCGGCAACGTGGTCATGAACGAACGCACCGACACCCTGCTCTCCGCGGGTCGCGCGACCCCGCTCCCGGTCATGGGCTTCTTCGAGGTCACCGAGGGCGTCATCAGCATCTGGCGCGATTACTTCGACATGGCGGTCATCAACCGCGCCTTCGGCCTGTAGGGCTGGGTCAGCCGAAGGCTTCGTCCCCGGATTCGGCGGTGGGGGCTTTGCGAATACCGCGCCGCCTCGTCGACCCGTCCTTGGGCCAGCCCTTCGGTCCGGCCTTCCGCTACGTACATGCGGGCGATTTCGCTCTCATATTCGTACTTGAAGCTAAACGCCATCAGTGCTGCTCACCGTCGACAACCGAGCCTTCGGACTGAATTTCGGGCTGAGAGAAGACCTCGTTCTCGGATTCCGCCGTGATGGCCTTGCGGGCCCAGGACTCGAGTTGGTCGAGATCGGTGCACCGGTCGATTTCGGCCCTAGTGGTGTCGGCGATGGTGATCCCGCGGGCGTCGAGGGCCATGAGGAGGAGTCGCGCGGCTTCCTCGGCTCGTCCCTCGTCGCGCCCCTGTGCGACGTACTTGCGGGCGAAGTCGCTCTGATATTCGTACTTGAAGGCGGATGTCATGAGTTCCTCCAATCGATGCCGGGCCGTCTTCGACAGAGCCGCGACACCAAGGTCATAGTACATTTTGACGTGCTCGTCATCGGTGCTCTCCAATCCCGCGAGAAACGCCTCGAACACACGGTCCGCGTCGGGGCCGTCGGCGTGTGCGAGGGTCGAGAGGACGGCTCGTTCGGGGAGTGCCCGGGCTTCTTCTGGATCGGTTACGGCGGGCACGACGTCCGGTCCGAGCACCAGAGGGCGGAGGATGAGGCCGGGATGACCGATTTCGATCGGCTTGCGGCACCAGGTCGCCACCCGCGCATTCGGGCTGACGACCATCAAGAAGACCGGGCACTCCAGCCGGGCGCGGAGGGTGCTGACGTAGAGCGGCCACGCCCACTGCCGGGATCGGTCGCGGCCGAGTTGTACCTCCAGGACGATGCCGGTGACTGCGGCGCCGTTCCCGTCGGTGAGTACGAGTGCGGTGTCGCCCCGGAACTCGTTCGGCGCGACATCCGTGAAATCGGATGACGCCGTCCGAGCCCCCGCGTACGCGGGTAGCGGTATGCCGAAGGCGTCGGTGAGTAGCCCGGCCGCAAGGGTTGGCTGCGTCCGGAACATCTCTACGAGCACTTCGTGCTGCTGCGTCGGCATGGCAACGGAAGTTACACGGGCACAGCGGCATTCGGTATCGCGGAAATTAGTCGCGATTGTCGGGAACCGAATCGCGGGTGCGCGCGTCGAAGTATGGCAAGAGGGGAAAGACCGAGTCGGAGATGACGGGCGAGGAGGGGTTTGCCGATGGAGCGTTGTTCCGGGTGTCATACGGCATGGAGGAGGGGGATGCGATCGCGGGCGCGGGTTGTGCCGGTGCCGCGGCGGGAGGAGCCGTGTGAGCGGTATACGTCGCGGCGGCGGCAGCGTCCACGGCCGGAACCGGAATCCGGCTGAGCGCGTGACCTGCGGAGGGGATTCCGGCTGCACGGGCGCGGGAACTGATCCGGGGGGTCGGGGGAGGGCGACCAGGGGCGGCAGGCATTGCGGCCGACGGGCGTGACGCGAGTCGGCGCCCCCTTCGCCGGGGGAAGGGGGCGCCGATCATCGCTCAGGCGGACGTGTTCACCGCACCGCCGCCGTGGCGGCGACCATATTGCGCAGCGAGGCTTCCACTTCGGCGCGTCCCCTGGTCTTCAATCCGCAGTCCGGATTGACCCAGAGCCGTTCGGCAGGAACGGCTTTCAGCGCGGCGCGCAGGGACGTGACGATCTCCTCCACGCTGGGCACCCGCGGCGAGTGGATGTCGTACACGCCGGGGCCCACGCCCAGATCGAAGCCCGCCGCGTTGAGGTCGTCGAGCACCTCCATGTGTGAGCGGGCGGCCTCGATCGACGTGACGTCGGCATCCAGCCCGGCGATCGCGTCGATCACCTCGCCGAACTCCGAATAGCACAGATGGGTGTGGATCTGCGTCGCATCCGAGACACCGGAGGTGGCCAGCCGGAACGACAGCACGGACCAGTCCAGGTACGCGGGCTGATCCGCCGCGCGCAGCGGAAGCAGTTCGCGCAGAGCCGGTTCGTCGACCTGGATGATCCGGATGCCCGCGGATTCCAGGTCGACGGTTTCGTCCCGGATCGCCAGCGCCACCTGGCGTGCGGACTCCTCCAGCGGCTGGTCGTCGCGGACGAACGACCACGCGAGAATGGTCACCGGACCGGTCAGCATCCCTTTGACCGGCTTGTCGGTGAGCGACTGCGCGTAGCCGATCCATTCGACCGTCATCGGCTCCCGGCGCGCCACGTCCCCGAACAGGATCGGCGGCCGCACGCAGCGGGTCCCGTACGACTGCACCCAGCCCTGCTCGGTAGCCGCGAAACCGTCGAGCTGCTCGGCGAAGTACTGCACCATGTCATTGCGCTCCGGCTCGCCGTGCACCAGCACGTCCAGCCCCAGCTCCTCCTGGAGCGCGATCACGTCCGCGATCTCGGCGCGCATCCGGCGCACGTACTCCGCCTGATCGATCTCGCCCTTGCGCAGCGCTGCCCGCGCCAGCCGGATCGCGGAGGTCTGCGGATAGGAGCCGATCGTCGTGGTCGGCAGCGCGGGCAGCCGCAAACGGTCCCGTTGCAGCTCGCGGCGCTGCTCGGCGGGAGCACGGCGGACGGCGTCCGGCCCGAGCGCGGCCAGCCTGGCCCGCACTTGCGGATCGTTCAGCCGCGGATCCGACCGCCGCGACGCCAGTGCCGCCCGCGCCGCGGCCAAGTCGGCGCCGATCGCCTCCGGTCCCTCACGCAGGGCGGTCGCCAGCAGGCGCACCTCCGTCACCTTCTCCGCCCCGAAAGCCAGCCACGACCGCAGCCGCTCATCCAACCGGGTCTCCGCGGCCAGGGTGTACGGCACGTGCAGCAACGAGCACGAGCTCGAAACCGCCACCTGCCCAGCGGATTCCAGCACACTGCCGAGCGTGGCCAGGGCGCGGTCCAGATCCGTGCGCCACACGTTGCGTCCGTCCACCACTCCGGCGACGACCAGCTTGTTCGCGAGAGCGGGCACCGCCGCCACCGCGGAAACATCGGTACCGGAGGTGAAGTCCACGGCCACGGCCTCGATCCCGGTCCCGGCCAGCGGGGCGAGCGCGGCACCCGGATCGCCGAAGTAGGTCGCGACGAGGATCGCGGGACGCTCGCTCGCCGCGGCCAGTTCGGCGTAGGTGACCTGCACCAGGTCGATTTCCTCCGCCGTGAGATCGGTGACCAGCACCGGTTCGTCGATCTGCACCCACTCGGCGCCCGCCACGGCCAGCCTGCGCAGCAACTCCCGATACAGCGGAAGCAGCTCCAGCAGCCGGGCCAGCGCCGGGACGCCGGTCGCCTTCGCCAGCTTCAGGAAGGTGATCGGCCCGATCACCACCGGCCGCGCGGGCACGCCCAGCTCCAGCGCCTCCCGCAGTTCTTCCAGCAGCTTCTCCGGGTGCAGCGAGAACGCGGTGTCCGGGCCGATCTCCGGCACCAAGTAGTGGTAATTGGTGTCGAACCATTTGGTCATCTCCAACGGTTCGACCGTGTCGGTGCCGCGAGCGGCGGCGAAATACCGATCCAGCGGATCGGCGATCCCGGCGACCCGAGGCGGCAGCGCGCCGAGCAGCACGGCGGTATCGAGCATCTGGTCGTAATAGGAAAAGGTCCCGACAGGGATCGAGTCCATTCCCGCGGCGAGCAGTCCGGTGAGCTGAGCATGCCGTAGATCACGTGCCACGGCGTGCAACTGCTCGGCGTCTATCTTGCCTGCCCAATAGGCCTCCGTGGCCCGTTTGAGCTCTCGCCGCGGCCCCACCCGTGGTAGCCCGAGAACCGTTGCGGTGAACGGCTTTTGCTGTGAAACAGTCACGATGTTTCTCCATTGCTGAGGACGAAAGCCATCGCCATACGGGCAGGCGGAGAACCTTATGACATGCCGGAGATATTCCCGGCCGAGGAGCCCGACACGTCAACTGGTGATCCGCGCGCCCAATCCACGAGGCGGTGGCCGCCGGATACGGCGTACCCGGCACGGCTGGCAGGTCTTCGGACTCGCGGGCACCGGCCGAGGGAGTCCAGCTCGCGCCGCTGTTCCCTATGGCCGACCTACTGGCCGTCGCTTCCCGAGTCGCGGCCTTCCGGCCCGGTGAACTCAGTGCCTGGTGACGGCGGTCGTTCCTGCATACCGCTGCGGGACAGTCCCGGATTCCCACCGGGTTCCCTCTCGCCCGCCGCTCGGACGGGCTCGACTCCGTCGCGCGACGTCGGGGCTCCATCTCGCCGCGCACCGGTGAACCAGCTGCCCCCTCAGCATAGGCTCCCCCGCCTCTCCGGGTCTTTAGGCCGTACTGGTGGGGTGAGACGGAGTTGCGTTCAGGTCCTGCGTTGGGTGCCGCTCGAGTTCTGGGAGTTCCCGGTGAGTTACCCATGTGCTCACGAAATCACTCGTTGCGCTGGGGGGCGTGTGGTGGCTCGGCGTCGATCCGGCGGCAGCGGCCGGTGCGGGCCAGAGGCCGATCCAAGTAGCAAACTGGGGTGCACGGTTGCTGTCGCGAAGCTCATGTGTCGGGCTCGTGAACGCAACTTCGCAACGGTGCTAGGGCCCTTTGTGAAGACCCTTGCGAAGGGGGATTCCTTGTCCGTGCGGTTCACGGAGCCGGGTACCTTAGGTCAATGTTCTCGAAAGTCTTGGTTGCCAACCGTGGCGAGATCGCCATCCGCGCCTTCCGTGCGGCCTACGAACTCGGCATCGGGACGGTCGCCGTGTTCCCCTATGAGGACCGCAATTCGGTTCATCGGCTGAAGGCGGCGGAGTCGTATCAGATCGGGGAGCCGGGCCATCCGGTCCGGGCGTACCTGTCCATCGATGCGATCATCGAGGCGGCCAAGTCGGCGGGGGCGGACGCCATCTACCCTGGCTACGGCTTTCTCTCCGAGAACCCGGACCTGGCGGCGGCCTGCGCTCGCGAGGGCATCACCTTCATCGGGCCCTCGGCTGAGGTACTCGAGCTGGCGGGAAACAAAGCGCGCGCCATCGAGGCGGCCAAGGCGGCCGGGCTTCCGGTGCTGCGCTCCAGCGCGCCGTCGGCCAACGTCGACGAGCTGATCGCCGCGTCCAGGGAGCTGGAGTACCCGATCTTCGTCAAGGCGGTCGCCGGCGGCGGCGGACGCGGTATGCGGCGTGTCGCCGCCCCGGAGCAGTTGCGCGAGTCGATCGAGGCGGCCTCGCGGGAGGCGGAGTCGGCGTTCGGCGATCCGACCGTATTCCTCGAGCAGGCGGTGGTGAACCCGCGGCACATCGAGGTGCAGATCCTGGCCGACCAGCACGGCAACGTGATGCACCTGTTCGAGCGGGACTGTTCGGTGCAGCGCCGCCACCAGAAGGTCATCGAGCTCGCGCCGGCGCCCAACCTGGACCCGGCACTGCGGGAACGCATCTGCGCCGACGCGGTGGCGTTCGCACGCCAGATCGGCTACTCGTGCGCGGGCACCGTGGAGTTCCTGCTCGACGAGCGCGGCAACCACGTCTTCATCGAGATGAACCCGCGCATCCAGGTGGAGCACACGGTGACCGAGGAGATCACCGATGTGGACCTGGTGCAGTCGCAGCTGCGCATCGCCGCCGGCGAAACCCTCGCCGACCTCGGATTGAGCCAGGATGCGGTGACCATCCGGGGCGCGGCGCTGCAGTGCCGGATCACCACCGAGGACCCGGCCAACGGATTCCGTCCGGACACCGGCCGCATCACCGCCTACCGCACACCCGGCGGCGCGGGCATCCGGCTGGACGGCGGCGCGAACCTGGGTGCGGAGATCGGCGCCTACTTCGACTCGATGCTGGTCAAGCTCACCTGCCGTGGTCGCGACTTCCCCGCGGCGGTGGCGCGGGCGCGGCGGGCGCTGGCGGAGTTCCGCATCCGCGGTGTGGCCACCAACATCCCGTTCCTGCTCGCGGTACTCGATGACCCCGACTTCAAGGCGGGCCGGGTCACCACCTCGTTCATCGACGAGCGCCCGCAGCTGCTCACCCTGCGCCAATCCGCCGACCGCGGCACCAAGATCCTCGAGTACCTGGCCGATGTCACCGTGAACAAGCCGCACGGTGAGCGGCCGACCACGGTGTACCCGCACGACAAGCTGCCCGCGATCGACCTGAGCGTGCCGCCGCCGGACGGCTCCCGGCAGCGGCTGCTGGCGTTGGGGCCGGAAGGGTTCGCTCGGGCGCTGCGCGAGCAGAAGGCGGTCGGCGTCACCGACACCACCTTCCGCGACGCGCACCAGTCGCTGCTGGCCACCCGGGTGCGCACGAACGGCCTGCTCGGCGTGGCCGGGCACGTCGCGCGTATGACGCCGGAGCTGCTGTCGATCGAGGCGTGGGGCGGCGCGACCTACGACGTCGCTTTGCGGTTCCTGTACGAGGACCCGTGGGAGCGGCTGGCCGCCTTGCGCGAGGCGATTCCGAACATCTGTTTGCAGATGCTGCTGCGCGGTCGCAACACCGTGGGTTACACGCCGTATCCGGAGCAGGTGACCCGCGCGTTCGTCTCCGAGGCGACCGCGACCGGTATCGATATCTTCCGGATCTTCGACGCGCTCAACAATGTCGACCAGATGCGTCCGGCCATCGACGCAGTGCGCGAAACCGGGACGGCGGTCGCGGAAGTCGCGATGAGCTACACCGGTGACCTGGCGAATCCGGACGAATCGCTCTACACCCTCGACTATTACCTGAAGCTGGCCGAGCAGATCGTCGACGCGGGCGCGCACGTGCTGGCCATCAAGGACATGGCCGGTCTGCTGCGCGCCCCGGCCGCTACCAAGCTGGTCACCGCGCTGCGCAGCAACTTCGATCTGCCGGTGCACGTGCACACGCACGACACGCCCGGCGGTCAGCTGGCCACCTACCTCGCCGCGTGGCAGGCCGGTGCCGACGCCGTCGACGGCGCCAGCGCGGCGATGGCCGGAACCACCAGTCAGCCCGCGCTGTCGGCGATCGTCGCCGCCGCGGCGCACAGCGAGTACGACACCGGCCTCGATCTGCAGAACGTGTGCGATCTGGAGCCGTATTGGGAGGCGCTGCGCAAGGTCTACGCGCCGTTCGAATCCGGGCTGCCCGCACCCACCGGCCGGGTGTACACCCACGAGATCCCCGGCGGTCAGCTGTCGAATTTGCGGCAGCAGGCCATCGCGCTCGGCCTCGGCGACCGGTTCGAGGAGGTGGAGGCCAAGTACGCGGCGGCCGACCGGCTGCTCGGCCGTCTGGTGAAGGTGACACCGTCGTCGAAGGTCGTCGGCGACCTCGCGCTCGCGCTGGTCGGTACCGGCGTCGACATCGAGGACTTCGCCGCCGATCCGGGCCGCTACGACATCCCCGATTCCGTGATCGGGTTCCTGCGTGGCGAACTCGGCACCCCCGCGGGCGGATGGCCGGAGCCGTTCCGCAGCAAGGCGCTCGCCGGTCGCGGCGCGGCCAAGCCGGAAACGCCGTTGACCCCCGCGGACGAGAAAGGGCTGGCCGGTAGCTCCGACGAGCGGCGCGCCACGCTCAACCGCCTGCTGTTCCCCGGTCCCACCGCCGAATTCCTCGCGCACCGGGAGAAGTACGGCGACACCTCCGGGCTGTCGGCCAACCAGTTCCTCTACGGTCTGCGCCGCGGTGAGGAACACCGGGTGCAGCTGGAGAAAGGCGTCACCCTGCTCATCGGCCTGGAGGCGATCTCGGAGCCGGACGAGCGCGGCATGCGCACGGTGATGTGCATCCTGAACGGGCAGCTGCGGCCGGTCTCGGTGCGGGACCGCTCGATCGCCAGCGACATCCCCGCCGCGGAGAAGGCCGACAAGGCCAACCCGGGGCATGTCGCGGCTCCGTTCGCGGGCGTGGTGACTCTCGCTGTGTCCGAAGGCGATTCGGTCGCCGCGGGCGAGACCATCGGCACCATCGAAGCCATGAAGATGGAAGCCGCGATCACCGCGCCCCGCGCGGGCATCGTCGGCCGCGTCGCGATCGGCCCGGTGCAGCAGGTGGAAGGCGGCGATCTGCTCATCGAGCTGACCGTGCGGGAATCCTCGGCCCAATGACCCGGATCGTCGCGGGGACGGCGGGCGGGCGGCGCCTGCGGGTGCCGCCCTCGGGCACCCGCCCGACCTCCGATCGGGTACGTGAGGCGCTGTTCAGCGTCCTGGACGCGCGGCTGGACTTCGCGGGCGCCCGCGTGCTCGACCTGTACGCGGGCTCCGGCGCGCTCGGGTTGGAGGCGCTCTCGCGCGGCGCCGAGCACGCGTTGCTCGTCGAGTCCGACCGCAAGGCGGCCGCGGTGGTGCGCGGCAATATCGCCGAGCTCGGGCTGCCTGGCGCCGAGCTGCGGGTCGCGACGGTCGCGAGCGTGCTGCGGCTGGGCTGTGCGGGCGGCTTCGACGTGGTGTTCTCCGATCCGCCCTACGCCGTCGACAACGCCGCCGTGCTGGACGACCTGCGCGCGCTCGCCGAGCACGGCTGGCTGCGTCCCGGTGCCGTGGTGGTGCTGGAGCGTTCGGCGCGCTCGCCCGAAACAGCTTGGCCCGCAGGCTTCCTCCCGGCGAAGTCGCGCCGGTACGGTGAAACCCGCATCGACCTGGCGGAGTTCGAGCCGGAGGAGTAGACGCGGCGTGGCCACTCGTGCCGCGGGGCCGCGGCCCTGCTAGCGTCGGCTCATGGCAGGAGCACTGTGCCCCGGGTCGTTCGACCCCGTGACCTACGGTCACCTCGATGTCTTCACCCGGGCGGCGGCCCAGTTCGACGAGGTGGTCATCACCGTCATGATCAACCCGAAGAAGCAGGGCATGTTCACCGTCGAGGAGCGCATCGAGATGCTGCGCGAGTCGACCGCGCACCTGAGCAACGTCCGGGTGGAGTCATGGCACGGTCTGCTCGTGGACTTCGCCCGCGAGCAGGGCATCACCGCCATCGTGAAGGGCCTGCGAGACGCGGGCGACTTCGGCTACGAGCTGCAAATGGCGCAGATGAACAAGAAGCTCTCCGGCGTGGACACCTTCTTCATCGCCACCAACCCGTCCTTCAGTTACCTGTCCAGCTCGCTCGTCAAGGAGGTCGCCACATACGGCGGCGACGTCAGCGACATGCTTCCCCCGTCGGTCCACAAACGCCTTCTCGACCGCCTGGCCGAACGCAAGAACTGACTCTCGCCCGGGCAGCGGAGTTTCAGAAAACCAGGCCGCGCAGTGCCAGGAAGCGCATGCCGCCGACCGCGGCGGTGATGGCCAGGATGGCGGCGGCCTGCGCGGTGTCCCCGAGACCGGGCGCCCACACGCCGAGTGCGGCCAGGGCCGCGGTCGTGATGCCGAGACCGACCAGCGCCAGCCCGCCGCCTTCCCACTGCGCGGTGAACCAGCCGACCCGGCCCGCGGCGTGGAAGGTCAGCTGGCGGTGCAGTTCGTTGGCGATCATGGTACTGACGACCGAGCCGGCGACGTTCGCGATCAGCGGCCCGACACCGTGCATGGCGAAGAACAGCAGCACGTAGGCGACGTTGCTTGATCCGCCGACGAGCGAGAAGCGGATCAGCTGGGCGAAGGCGCGGTCACCGCGCAGGTACTGGAGCAGCCGGCCGAACGTCGCCGCGGCCTGCGCCGTCGGCACCAGCGGGTACGGGCTCACCCACGGGGTGAACAAGCTGGTGGCGCTCGCTCCCGCCGATCGCGGTAGTTCCAGAACAGTCATCGTCATTCCGATCGCCCACGAGCCCTCGGCGCGGGCACCTGCGATCGATCATCGCTTCCTTGCCCGTCGATTCTCGGCAGGTTCCGTTCGTGGCGCGTATTCAGCGGTCGCTGAATGGTCGGAGCCTGTCGACACTCGACGGGCAGGTGTCCGTTCCTCCGGCTCTTTGTCCGCGATCCCGGCAGGCTCGCGGTCCGTGCTGAAGATCCGAGTTCGATCTTCCAGACGAATGTAACACGAAGCGGAGAGGAGGGCTCCACTTGATTCTGTGGCGTGCAAGACACTGCCGCGACACACCGGAAATGCACTCGGCACGAGCCGTGACGAGGGGCACACTGGGTTTCGCCGTGAGTCCGCAGGAGGGTAGTGAGCATGTATCGCGTATTCGAAGCGCTCGACGAACTCGTCGCCATCGTCGAGGAGGCGCGCGGCATCCCGCCGACCCGCAGCTGCATCGTTCCGCGCGGCGATGTGCTCGAACTGCTCGACGACGTCCGTGACGCGCTGCCCGGCGAACTCGACGACGCCCAGGACGTGCTCGATCACCGGGACAAGATCGTGTCCGACGCCAGGGCCGCGGCCGAGACCACGGTGCAGAGCGCCAACGAACAGGCCGACCGCACGATCGGCTCGGCCCGCGAGGAGGCCGACCGCATCCTCGCCGACGCCAAGGCACACGCCGACCGCATGGTGGCCGAGGCCAGCGCGCACGCCGACCGCCTGGTCGCCTCCGCGCAGGAGGAGGCCGAGCGCGTGGTGGCCGACGGCAACGCCGAATACGAGGCGCTGACCGGCCGGGCGCGCACCGAGTCGGAGCGGATGATCGAGGCGGGGAAGGCCGCCTACGAACGGTCCGTGGCGGAAGGTCTCGCCGAGCAGGAGCGCTTGGTCACGCAGACCGAGGTGGTGCGCGCCGCGCATGCCGAATCAGCCAGGGTGATCGACGCCGCGCACGCCGAAGCCGATCGGCTGCGCGAGGAGTGCGACCACTACGTCGACTCCCGGCTGGCCGATTTCGAAGAGACGCTCACCAGCACGCTGCGCACCGTCGGCCGCGGGCGCACCCAGCTGCGCACCGGGGCGGGCGCGCCCGACTACGCCACCGAATTCCGCAGGTAGCGGCATCCGGGATGATCAGCAGCGTTTGGGTGAGAACCGCGCGGTCGCGTATTGTTGAGTGGTTGCCCATATCCCCCCGATCGTGAGTGAGTTCGTGATGTCCGCCGGATCCGGTTCCGCGTCGCGTTCCCATTCGGCCAAGCGCCGGATGCCGGACGCGGCTTTCGTGCTGGACACCCGCAGCCTCGGCCGCAGGCCGGGCACGATGCGCGAGCTGCGCCGCACCGTGACCACGCAGGAGCGGATCGGCCTGGATCTGGTCGCCGTCCCCGTCGGCGCGGAGGTGGAGCTCGACCTGCAGTTGCAGGCGGTGTCCGAGGGTGTGCTGGTCACCGGAACGGTGACCGCGCCGATCGAGGGGGAGTGCTCGCGCTGCCTGGAGCCGTTCACCGGCGAGGTCGGCGTGCGACTCACCGAGTTGTTCGCCTATCCGGACAGCACCACCGAGCAGACCACCGAGGACGACGAGGTCTATCGCATGGTCGACGACACCATCGACCTCGAGCCCGTGATCATCGACGCGTTCGGCCTCGAGCTCCCGCTCCAGCCGCTGTGCACAGCGGATTGCGCCGGACTGTGCCCGGAATGCGGGGTGCGGATGGCGATTGCGGGATCCGAGCACACCCATGAGATACTTGACCCCCGCTGGGCCGGACTGGCGAAATTCGCCGCCGGATCGCCCGGCATCGGCAGCCCCGACGAGGGTGACACAGCACATAGGACAGAGGAGAAGTAGTCGTGGCCGTTCCCAAGCGCCGGATGTCCCGTTCCAACACCAGGTCGCGGCGCAGCCAGTGGAAGGCCGCCGCGCCGACCCTGATCACCTGCCCGAACCGCGCCTGCGGCGAGAAGACCCTGCCGCACATCGCCTGCCCGTCCTGCGGCACCTACAAGGGTCGCCAGGTCACCGCCGCGGTCTGATCGTTCGACCTTCCGTAGCGACGTGACCGACGAACCCGACTCGTCCGGTGAACACGCGAGCCTGCTCGCCGCGCTTGGCGTCGACCTGCAGCCGGATCTGCTGCGCCTCGCGCTGACCCACCGGTCGTACGCGTACGAGAACGGCGGTCTGCCGACGAACGAACGTCTCGAGTTCCTCGGCGACTCCGTGCTCGGGCTGAGCATCACCGAGCGGCTGTATCACGAGCATCCCTCCAAGACCGAGGGTGAGCTGGCCAAGCTGCGCGCGAGCGTGGTGAACATGCGCGCGCTCGCCGAGGTCGCCCGCGGCCTCGGCGAAGGCGGGCTCGGTGCCCATCTGCTGCTGGGCAAGGGCGAAGAGCTCACCGGCGGCAGGGACAAGGAGAGCATCCTCGCCGACGGCATGGAGTCGCTGCTGGGTGCCGTGCATCTGCAGCACGGCATCGATGTGGCGCGCTCGGTGGTGTTGCGGCTGTTCGCCGAGTTGCTCGAGCGGGGCCCCCGCATGGGCGCCGGCTTGGACTGGAAGACCAGCCTGCAGGAACTCACCGCCGAGCGTGGCCTCGGCGTGCCCAGCTACGAGATCACCTCGACGGGGCCGGACCACGACAAGGAGTTCACCGCGACCACGGTGATCGGCGGCCGGGCCTACGGGCAGGGCGTCGGCCGGTCCAAGAAGGAAGCCGAACAGAAGGCCGCGGGGGCCGCCTACGAGGCGCTGACCGCCGAAACCTGACGTGCCCGAGCTTCCCGAGGTCGAGGTGGTTCGACGTGGCCTCGCCGAGCATGTGGTCGGCCGGGTCGTCGAATCGGTGGCGATCACCCATCCCCGGTCGGTGCGCCGCCATCTCGAAGGCGCCGCCGATCTCGCCGCACGGCTGACCGGCCTGAAGGTCGAGTCGGCCGAGCGGCGCGGCAAGTTCCTCTGGCTGACCTTCGACGACCCCGAAGCCGCGTTGGTGGTGCATCTGGGGATGAGCGGTCAGATGCTGATCCAGCCCGCCGACGCTCCGCTGGAGAAGCACGCGCACATCCGCGCCACCTTCGGTGACGGCACGCAGCTGCGTTTCGTCGACCAGCGCACCTTCGGCGGCTGGGCGCTCGCGCCGCTGGTCGAGGTGGACGGCACCCTGGTGCCCGAGCCGGTCGCGCACATCGCCCGCGACCCGCTCGACCCGCGCTTCGACCTCGAATCCGTGGTCGCCGTCATTCGGGGCAAGCGCAGCGAGATCAAACGCGTCCTGCTCGACCAGGGCGTCGTCTCCGGCATAGGCAACATCTACGCCGACGAGGCGCTGTGGCGTGCCCGGTTGCACGGCGGGCGGATCGCGGCGGGATTGTCCAGGCCCGCCGTGCGCGCCCTGCTCGCCGAGGTGCGTGCGGTGATGGCCGAAGCGCTCGACGCGGGCGGCACGTCCTTCGACGCACTGTATGTGAACATCAACGGTGAGTCCGGCTACTTCGAGCGCTCCCTCGCCGTCTACGGCCGGGAGGACGAGCCGTGCCGCCGCTGTGGCGCGCCGATCGTCCGGGAGCGGTTCATGAACCGCTCGTCGTACTCCTGCCCGCGCTGCCAGCCGAAGCCGCGCCACCGCTAGCGCGAGCGAGCTACCGTTTCCTCAGGGCGGTTCGGACTGTCACCCGACCCGTGAGGAAGGAAGCATGCGCAAGCTCACCTATTACGTCGCCTCGACCATCGATGGGTTCATCGCCACCGAGGGGGGCTCGGTCGACTTCTTCCCGGTCGGCGGCGATCACGGCCCAGCGATCAACGCGCAGTACCCGGAGACGCTGCCGACCAAGGTGCGCGAAGCGATCGGAGTCGAGCAACGCAATCGCTATTTCGACACCGTGCTGATGGGGCGCAAGACCCACGACTTCGGCGTGCGCACCGGCACCTCCAGCCCGTACGCGCACCTGCGGCAGTTCGTGGTCTCCACCACCCTGCCGGAGAGCCCCGATCCCGCCGTGGAGCTGATCTCGGCGGACCCGGTCGAGAAGGTCAGGACGCTCAAGCGAGAAAGCGGGCTCGGCATCTGGCTGTGCGGCGGCGGCGAGCTGGCGCAGGTGCTGCTCCCGGAGATCGACCAGATCTTCCTCAAGCTGTACCCGATCGTGCTCGGCCGTGGACGCCCGCTGTTCGGCGCGGGGTCGCGGCTGCCGGAACCGGCGAAGTTCCGGGTGATCACCAGCACGGTGTTCGAGGACGGCGTGGCCTTCATCAAGTACAGCCGGATCGTTTAGCCCGGTGCTCGACCAGGATCCGAGCGGGACACCGGACGACGCCACCGCGCCCGGTCCGGTGGCGGCGCTGCGGGAGATCGGCTTCTGGCTGGAACGCGCCCGAGCCGAAACCCACCGGGTCAAGGCCTACCGGCGCGCCGCCGACGCCGTCGACGGGCTGTCCGCCGAGGAGCGCGAGGCGCATCGGGCGGCGGGCAGCTGGCAGGAGATCGCGGGCATCGGACCCAAGACCGCGGCCGTCATCGAACAGGCGTACGCCGGTACGGTGCCGCGGTACCTGGCCGAACTGCGCGCGGCCGCGCAGCCGATCGGGGCGCCGGGCCAGCCGTTGCGCGAGCGGCTGCGCGGCGATCTGCACACGCACTCCAATTGGTCCGACGGCGGCAGCCCGATCGAGGAGATGATGCGCGTCGCGGCGGCGCTCGGCCACGAATATTGCGCCCTGACCGACCATTCGCCGCGATTGACCGTGGCCAACGGGCTGTCCGCCGACCGGCTGCGCAAGCAATTGGACGTGGTCGCCGAACTCAACGACCGGATGGCGCCGTTCCGCATCCTCACCGGCATCGAAGTGGACATCCTCGACGACGGCACCCTCGATCAGCGGGCGGACCTGCTCGCCCGGTTGGACATCGTCGTGGCCAGCGTGCATTCGCATCTGCGCGACGACAGCGCGACGATGACCAAGCGCATGGCCTACGCGGTCGCCGATCCCGATGTCGACGTGCTCGGGCACTGCACCGGCCGCTTGGTGACGGGCGGTCGTGGCACGAGGCCGGAGTCGACCTTCGACGCCGAGGTCGTTTTCGAGGCATGCCGCACCTACGGCACTGCCGTGGAGATCAACAGCAGGCCCGAAAGGCTCGATCCGCCCTCGCGATTGCTGCGCCTAGCGGTGGAGATGGGGTGTCACTTCGCCATCGACACCGACGCGCACGCACCTGGACAGCTCGACTGGCAAGGGTACGGATGCGAGCGCGCGGTCGCGAACGGCGTTGCCGCGGAACGCGTGATCAACACCTGGCCGCTGGCGGACCTGCTGGCATGGACCCGCGCTGGGGCATGACCGCCGGGTTAACGGTGGCCGAACAGTTCGAATCGCGGTGTGCGGGCGCATGATTGCCGCAGAGAATGAGTGTCACATGGTTTTCTCGGGGAGTGGGATCAACTGGTGGGCGACTTGCCGCTCGACACCGTTCTGACGCTGATAGGTACCGTTGCGGCGGTCATAGCGCTCGTCGTGGCGGTTGTCGGGCCGCTATGGGAGTTCGTCCTCGCGGGCCGCAAACGGCTCGGCTACCGGGTGCAGATGGATACGCCCGTCACCGGTGAGATCGAGTCGAGGTTCCCCGGGGTGCTCACGCAGTTGCGTCCCTCGGCCGACGGCGCGAGCCCGGATCTGAAGGACATCTCGGTCGTCTTGGTGCGCATCGAGAACGCGGGCATCACCAGCATCGACATCGAGGACTACACGGCGCCGAGCCAGCAGATCGGTCTGCACCTGCATTTTCCGCAGCGCCGGGTGATCGGCATGGCGGTGAACGAACTGAGCGATCCTTCGGCGCTGGCCGACCATCTCGGTCGCAACTCCGCCATCGACGTGCGCGAGGACACCGGCGGGCACATCGGCGTGATCGATCTGCCGAAAGTGCCACTGCGCAAGGACGATCACTACAAGATCCTGGCGATCTTGCAGCGCTCCGGCGAAGCGGGGAACTACCCGGAGCCGGTGCTGCGCGGCGGTATCAAGGGCGGCCGGATCATCCAGACCCGGGCGGGCACGTCCCGGAGGCTCGTCGTGTTCACGATGTCTCTGGTGCTGGTGATCGGTTTTCTGCTCGTGGTGGTCTGGCGGGAGCCGTCGCCGACGCCGATCGAGTGCGCGTCGGGCAAGCTGACCGTGATCGGGTCCTCGGCGTTCGGCCCGGTGATCGAGGAGGCCGCCGACCAGTATCGAAAGCGTTGCACCGGAGCGGAATTCGCGTTCCGATTCGAGGGGACCGAGCGCGGTCTCGACCAGCTCGCCGAGGAGGGCGCGGGCAAGCCGGGGCTACTCGCGATCAGCGACGGCGCGAAGGGCGGCGGATATCCGGCGCTGGTGCACCGGCCGCTCGCCCTGTCGTTGTTCACGCTGATCGTCCATCCCGGCGTCGGCGTCCGTGATCTGACCGTCGCCCAGATCCAGGATCTCTACCGCGGCAGGATCGGTAACTGGCGCGAGGTGGGCGGTCCGGACCTGCCGGTCGTGCTGGTCAACCGCATTCCCGGTTCGGGTTCGCGAACCACCTTCGAGCGCAGGGTGCTCGAGGGCACGCAGCCGGATCGTCCGCACGCGAGCTGCACGGCGCTCAAAGGCACGGTCATCAGCGCGCCCGCGCACTGCGACGTGCAGGTGACCGCGGACATGCGCAAGGCGGTGGCCGACATCCCGGGCTCGGTAGGCTATCTGGAGTTCTCCGAAGCCATCGACGCGGGCTTGCCCACCATCGCGATCGACGGCGTCGGCGCGGGCCGCGACGCCGCCGTGCGGCGCGCCTACCCGTTCTGGGGCGTCGAGTACGCCTACAGCAATGGGGAACTGCCCGGTGACTCGCTCGCCGCGAGCTTCCTGCACTTCCTGACCGATCAGACCGGCAAAGAAGTGCTGCGAGCGCACGGCAACGCGCCGTGCGCGGACCTGCCCGACCCGGGCCGCTGCCTGCCCGACCGGTGATTCCCGCACGCGGACCGAACCTCGTGCCGCCGATCTGTCGGTGGCCTCAGCGACGATGGACCCATGACGGAACTGTCGCTGCGCGAACTGAATCGGACGCTGCTGGTCCGCCAGAAGCTGGTGGATCGGGTGGCGCTGAGCCCGTTGGAACTCGTCCGGCATCTGGTCGCCGTGCAGGGCCAGGAGCCGAACTGGCCCTACGTGGGACTGTGGTCGCGACTGGCGTCGTTCCGGCACGACGACCTGGCCGCGCTGCTGCGTGCGCGTCAGGTGGTGCGCTCCACCATGATCCGCCGTACCGTGCATCTGGCCGACGCGGCCGACTTCCGCTGGTTGCGGCCCACGGTGCAGCCGGTGGTCGACGCCGCGCTGAAGACGCCGTACTTCCGCGATGAGATCGACGGCGTCGACCTGGCGGAACTCGCGGCGGCCGGGCGCGACATGCTGGCCGGTCGGCTGCTGCGCCGCGGCGAGCTGGGGAAGCTGCTCGCGGAGCGCTTCCCGGGTCGGCACACCCGCAGGCTGGCCGAGACCGTGGAGTTGCTGATCCCGCTGGCGCACGGCCCGGAGACCGGTGCGTGGGGTCGGTGGCGCAACCGGTACGTCACGGTGGGGCTGGCCGAGGAATGGATCGGCGCGCCGATGGCCGCCGGGCCGCGGCCCGAGACGCTGGTGCTGCGCTACCTGGCCGCGTTCGAAGGCCCGCCACGGTGGCCGACATGCAGGCATGGGCGGGCATCACCCGGTTGGCCGAGGTCGTCGACGAGATGCGCCCACGTCTGCGGGTATTCACCGATGACCAGCATCGTGTCCTGTTCGATCTTCCGGACGCGCCCTTGGCCGAGCCGGATGCGCCCGTGCCGGTTCGTTTCCTGCCCGCCTTCGACAACGCGCTGCTCGGCCACAAGGACCGCCGCAGGATCATCAGCGAGGAAGACCGTAAGCGCACCGCCAAGGAGGCCTCCGCGGGCGTGCCCATGTATCTGGTCGACGGCTTCGTACACGGCCGCTGGTCGCTCGACGGCGCCACGCTGCGCATCGTGCCGTGGCATCCGCTGTCGGCGTCGGACGAGGCGGCGGTCCGCGCCGAAGCCGAGGATCTGCTGGCGTTCATCGCGGCGGGCCCGGGCGAGGTGGCCGACGCGGATCCGAAGGTTGTCATTGAGGCTTGACGAATCGGGGCCACCGGACTACCCACTGATAGCGGATTAATTGCTACTGCGTTGACTTTAGTCACCCCGATTGGTTTGAAACGGCGCGTCTGAGGTACCTCCCAGACGGCCCCCCTGATCATGCCGAGGGCGTGACCAGGCCAACCAAGCCCCATGGACGGCGGTGCAGCAAGGTCTTCACCCCCGCCGCGGCGGCCACTTAGTTCAGTTCGGCGCCCGGTACTCCGAGTGCTGGGTGAATGCGAGTGCTACTTGGTTGTCCCTGGAAGGAGGGTCATGAGCGCGATTTCCGTGCCGATTTCGGGGCAGAGGGCGTTGTCCGATCTGCCGATGGCGTCGTCCGATTACCTGTCGGTAGACCATTCCAGCGGTCCGTTCCGCATCGCGATGGTCGTGCCACCGTATTTCGACGTGCCGCCCAAGGCATACGGCGGTGTCGAGGCCGTGGTCGCCGATCTGGTCGACGCATTGGTGGCGCGTGGGCACGACGTGACCCTGTTCGGGGCGGGGGAGCCGGGCACCAAAGCCAAGTTCGTGCCGGTGTGGGATCGCGCCGTGCCCGAGCGCCTCGGCGAGCCGTTCCCCGAGGTCGTGCACGCGATCCGGGTGCGACGCGCGATCGAGAAGGCCGCGGCCACATCGGGTGTGGACCTGGTGCACGACCACACGTTCGCCGGGCCGCTCAACGCGTCGGTCTTCCAGCGTCTCGGCCTGCCCACGGTGCTGACCGTGCACGGACCGGTCGAGGACGACATCTACCGCTACTACCAGGATTTGGGCGACGAGGTGGCGCTGGTCGCGATCAGCGACCGGCAGCGCGAACTCGCCGCGGGCCTGAACTGGACCGGGCGCGTGCACAATGCGCTGAACGTCGACGACTGGCCGTTCCGCGTCGAGAAGGACGACTACGCGCTGTTCCTCGGCCGGTTCAGCGAGTGCAAGGCCCCGCACCTGGCGGTGGAGGCAGCGCACGCCGCGGGCATCCCGCTGGTGCTCGCGGGCAAATGCAGCGAGCGGCCCGAGCAGATCTACTTCGAGGAGAAGGTGCGGCCGCTGCTGACCGAAAACGACCACGTATTCGGCCTCGCCGACGCCACGGCCAAGCGTAAGCTACTGGCCAATGCGCGTTGCCTGTTGTTCCCGATTCGCTGGGAGGAACCGTTCGGCATGGTGATGATCGAATCCATGGTCTGTGGCACGCCGGTGGTCGCGCTGCGCGGCGGGGCGGTGTCCGAGGTGATCGTCGACGGCGTGACCGGCCGCATCTGTGACGACCCCGCCGAGTTGCCCGCGGCCATCGAGGAGGTCCGGACGATGGACCCGTTCGCCTGCCGGGCCCACGTGAAGGCGAAATTCGGTTCCGACACCCTCGGCCTCGGCTACGAGCAGGTGTATCGCCGGGTGCTGCGGTCCAAGAATCGGTTCGGCGCCGTGCCGATCGACGCGGGCGTGCCCGCTGCCGCGCCGGCCCGGATCGCCGCGAGCGGATTGGCGTGACCGGTACCCCACCATTGACTCCCGCCCCCCTGAATTCCGGTGAACCGGCCGGGTTCGGGGGGTGCGGTTCGGTGACCCTGGTGGAGGGCGGCACGTTCTGCCTGTCGAACCGGCTCGGCGATGTGGAACCGGGCAAGCCGCACGGGTTGTTCTTCCGCGACGCGCGCGTGCTGTCCCGCTGGGAGTTGCTGGTCAACGGCAAACCCGCCGAGTCGCTTTCGGTGCTGAGTCCGGAGGCGTTCGCCGCCAGGTTCGTGTTGCGCAGGCCGCCGCAGGCGGGCCTGGCCGACAGCACGCTGCTGGTGGTGCGCGAACGGATCGTCGCCGATGGCATGCACGAATTGCTCACCTTGGAGAATATGGGCCGCGAGCCCACGGCGGTGCTGCTGGAGCTGCACGTGGACGCCGATTTCGTGGATCTGTTCGCGGTGAAGGAGGGCCGCGCGGGACACGCGAGGGCCGACGTGACGGTCGCCGACGGCGAACTGGTGCTGCACGACCATGCCGACCGCACCCGCGGGATCTCGATCTCGGCGACGGTGGAGCCCCAGGTGATGCCGGGCACGCTGCTGTGGCGAGTGATCGTGCCGGTCGGCGAGTGCTGGCAGACCGAGATCATCGCCCAGCCCACGGTGGGCAATCAGCGCTTCCAGGCCATCGCCCCCGGCGAGCACTACGGAATCAGCGCGCCGGGCCGCAAGATCGAGGCATGGCGGGATACCGCCACCGATATCGTCGCCTCCGATCCGGTGCTCACCCGGGTGCTGCGCCGCACCGAAAGCGACTTGGGCGCGTTGCAGATTCACGACGAATCCGGCGACGCCCGCCCGTTCGTCGCCGCGGGCGCGCCGTGGTTCATGACCCTGTTCGGTCGCGACAGCCTGCTCACCGCGTGGATGGCGCTGCCCTTGGAAGTCGACCTCGCGCTGGGCACGCTGCAGCAGCTGGCGGAACTGCAAGGGCAGGAGGTGAACCCGCTCACCGAGGAGGAGCCAGGACGCATCATGCACGAGATGCGCCGGGGCCCGGCGGGCGGTCAGGTACTCGGCGGCAACATCTACTACGGAAGCGCCGACGCCACACCGCTCTTCGTGATGCTGCTGGCCGAATGCCATCGCTGGGGCGCTGATCCCGAGGCGATTCGGCAACTGCTGCCCGCCGCCGACGCCGCGCTGCGCTGGATCACCGACTACGGCGACCGCGACGGCGACGGTTTCGTCGAGTACCGCCGCGCGACCGACCGCGGCCTGATCAATCAGGGGTGGAAGGACAGCTTCGACGGAATCAACGACGCCTCCGGCCATATCGCCGAGGCGCCGATCGCTCTGTGCGAGGTGCAGGGATACGTGCACGCGGCGCTGCTGGCCAGGGCCGACTTGGCCGACGCGTTCGACGACCCGCGGCTGGCCGCCCAACTGCACGAGCGCGCCGAGGAGTTGCGTGGCAAGTTCGCCGAGCAGTTCTGGCTGCCCGACCGCGGCTGGTACGCCGTGGCGCTGGACGGCGGCAAGCGGCAGGTCGACGCGCTGACCAGCAATGCGGCGCACTGTCTCTGGTCGGGTATCGCCAGTGACGAGCACGCGGCCGAACTGGTGCGGCATATGGGCGGTGCGGAGATGGACTCCGGGTTCGGATTGCGCACCTTGGCGTCGAACATGGGCGCCTACAACCCGATGAGCTACCACTGCGGCTCGGTCTGGCCGCACGACACGGCGATCGCGGTGGCGGGTCTGCTGCGGTACCAGCACGTTCCGGGGGCGGTGGAACTCGCGACGCAGCTGGCCACCGGATTGCTGGACGCGGCAGCGGTGTTCGACGGGCGGCTGCCGGAGTTGTTCTGTGGTTTCCCGCGGTCGCGGTTCGCCACCCCGGTGCCGTATCCGACGTCCTGTTCGCCGCAGGCGTGGGCGAGCGCGGCGCCGCTGCTGCTGGTGCGCGCGTTTCTCGGGCTCGATCCGGACGTTCCGGCCCGGACGCTCAGCGTGCGTCCGCACCTCCCGCAGCGGTGGGGCAGGATTTCGCTGCGCGCGTTGCGTCTCGGCGCGAGCACCGTCGACCTGGAGGTGGAGGGAACCCAGATCACCGCGGCGCGCCTCCCCGACGACTGGCAATTGGTGACCCGATGACCGGGTCGGGTTGCCGAGAGGCGCGACGGGGTATGCCTCCGGCGTAAGGATGTTGGCAAGGCCTTCTCGCACTGACACGCAGGCATGGGAGGTGCACGATGCAGACATCGCTGGACACTCAGGACCTGTGGCGCACGCAGCATCGGGACTGCGCCGCGGAGCCCACGACCGATCTCGACCTCGACCGCGCGCTGTTCATTCGCGGCGTGCACGCCGGTCACGGCCCGGAGTGCCGCCAGTACCTCGCGGCGGCGGCGTATTGCCTCGATCACCTGGACGACAACTGACCCACCGGCGAAACCGCTCGGCGTAGGCAAGCCTGCCCCGCGATGGCCTCCGCCTGCGGTGATCGTTACAGAATCGCGAAGGCGACGACCAGCCCGAGCGCGAAATGCGCGGCGGCCACGACGAGGACCTCGGCGGTGTAGGTCTCGGCGTGCAACGCGGCGCCGATATCGATCCCGAGCGCCCGCTCGATGACCCGCACCGAGATGACCTGCGCGACAATGCCCACCAGGCCGAATACCAGCGCCGCGATCAGGCCCTCGGAGAGTTTGCCGCCGCCGCCCACCGCGAAGATGGCGAACACGACGATGAACGCCATGCTGATCATGCCCGCGGCGGTCACGATGATGGCGTTCGGCTTGCCCGCCACCACCAGTCTGCGCAGCTTGCCCGGCGTGGTCAGGTCGACGGCGTAGAAGCCGACGAGCATGAGCACCAAACCGACGAGGGCGTAGAGGATGATCGCTCCCACACCCTCGCCCAGCGAGCTCCAGTACCCCGATTCCAGGGCGACTGCGGTCATTGTGATCCTTCCGAAATGGGTTGGCCTGCGGTCGAGACGGATTCGTGTTTGTCGGGTGGCGATGCTCAGTCGGTGATGCGGTGCGGGACGAAGGCGGAGCCGTCGTCGGTGATCAGTCCCGCGGTTTCGCGGATGCCGAGACCGGCCGCGGTATCGCCGACGATCCACGCGCCGAGCACCGGGCGCATGTCGTCGAATTCCGGTAGCGGGTCGAGCAATTGGTACACGTAGCCTTCTTCGCCGTAGACGCCGCCGGTGGCGGTTTCCAGACCGGCGCCGACGATGGTCATGTTCGCGCCCTCGCGTCCGAGCTTGGGCTTGCGGATGTACTCGGTCAGCTCATGCGGATGGTCCAGGTAGGCGGGCAGCAGATTCGGGTGGCCCGGGTACATCTCCCACAGCACCGCGAGGATCGCCTTGTTGCTCAGCAGCGTCTTCCACAGCGGTTCGATCCACATGGTCTGGGGCAGGCTGTCCACGACGCGCTTGCCGAACTCGTCGTCGAGCACCCATTCCCAGGGGTAGAGCTTGAAGACCGCCTCGATCGGCGCCTCGGCCAGGTCGACGAAACGCTCCAGCTCCGAATCGAACCCGACCTCTTCGATCGGCAGCGCGATGGTGTCGAACCCGGCCTCGGCCGCGGTCTCCTGCATATAGGCCGTCGTGACGTTGTCCTCGCCCGTGGCGTCCGCGCCGGACCAGGTGAAATGCAGCTGCGGGGTGGGCAGCACGTCACGCAGCGCGCTCCACCGCTCGACGAGCTTCTCGTGCAGCGAGTTCCACTGGTCGCCGCCGGGGTAGCGGTCGGTGAGCCAGTGCCACTGCACGATCGCCGCCTCCAGCAGCGAGGTCGGGGTATCGGCGTTGTACTCCAGCAGTTTCGCCGGGCGGCGCGCGTCATAGCGCAGGTCGAAGCGCCCGTAGACGTGCGGGTCGGAGCGTTTCCAGGAGTCGGCGATCGGACCCCAGCTCCACTCGGGCAGGCCGAAATCGGCGAACCGCTCGGTGAGCACGATGTGTTCGACCGCGTTCAGGCACATCGAGTGCAGCAGTTCGACATCGGCCTCCAAGGCGAGGATCTCGGCCATCTCGAACTCGTAATGGACCGATTCGTCCCAGTACGGCCGCGGCTGCCCGCTCGCGTCCCGTCCCGGGGAACCGTAGACGAGGCCTTGGCTTTCGATGGTCTGCTGCCAGCCCGGCCGGGGCGTGTCCCGTACGCGGCGCATCTACGACCCTCCGCCGGTGCTCTTGCTGCCCAGCCCGCCGCGCTGGATCGTGGTCCCGCTCTTGGTCTTGATCTCGGCGCCCTTCGGCTTGATCGTGGTGCCGCCGGTCGGTGGTTTGCCGATGGTGCCGGTGCCGCCGTAGTAGTAGCGGTACTGCGGTCCGCCGCCGAGGATGATCAGGCCCGGTCCGCTGGTGAAGCCGGGACGGCCCTCACCGCAGTAGGAGTCGTCGACCACCAACTCCTGGCCGTTCTCGGTCTTCACGCAGTGCGCCGTCACCCGGTCCGGCGCGGCCAGGGCGCGGTAGGCGAGGTAGCCGCCGCCGACCAGTCCGGCGACGCCGACTATGGCGACGCCGCCGATCATGACCCGCTTGCGCTTGCGCTTCTTGGCTTCCTCGGCCGCCGCGGCCGCGCGCTGCGCTTCTTCGGCGCGCTTACGCGCTTTGTCTCTCGCTCGGGCCTCGGCCACCGTGGGCGGTCGCGGCTGCGTGACGCCTGGTTCCTGACGCTGCACAGAGCCTCGGCGTTGTTGGGGTTCGGCTGGCTGCTGATCGGAACCGGCGGGCTCCTGGCCGGTCCCCGTGCCCGGCGGCACCGAAGTCGGCGTCGACCAGTCGACCTCGGGTGGTTGCCCGGGGCCGCTCGGCGCGGATACGGGCGTCGCCCAGTCCGTGCCGGACGGGGGTGTCGACGGCTCTTGCTGGTCGGCTGATTCGGGCGTGGCGGCAGGCGTCGGCCGATCCTCGTCCGGTCGCCCGGGTTGGGCGTCGTCTCGACGGTTGCCGTCACCCGGATTCCGCGTACTCACCGCTGCTCCCCCCTTGTCGCCCGAATCACCACTACCGCTCCTCGAAACCCGTCAAATCACCCCGCGCGGGCTCCCAGCTTTCCACAACCAACCGCACCCGACCAGGTGTATCGCCGGAACGCAAGAGGTCGAGCAACCGCTCGCAGGCGGGCCGAGGACCCTCCGCGACCACGTGCACCCGGCCGTCGCGGGCATTGGTCGCGTGCCCGACCAGCCCGAGTTCGAGCGCGCGGGAGCGGGTCCACCAGCGGAATCCCACGCCTTGCACCAGGCCGTGCACCCACGCGCTCAACCGGACGGCGCCGTCCATCAGGCCTCGATGTCGAACGACAGCGTCACCTTCGATCCCGCCTTCAGCGTCCGGCCCACCGTGCACACCTTGTCGATGGCGCGCTGCACGGTGACCAGCAACCGTTCCCGCGCCTCCTCGTCGAGTTCGCTGAGGTCGAGCTCGAACACCTCCTCCAGGTGCGGGTAGACCTCGTTCTCCCGGTCGGCGTCGCCGGAGACCCGGATGGTGGCGTCGAAGCTGTCGCCGAGCTTGCGCGACAGCGCGAAGTCCGCGCTCAGTCCCGAGCAGGCGGCCAAAGCGATCTTCAGCAGCTCGCCCGGGGTGAACACACCGGGAACGCCCTGCGAACCGATCAGGACCTCGGCGCCGCGGGAGCTGCGGCCGGTGTAGGCCCTGGTTCCAGTGCGCTCGACCCACAGCGTGGTCGGTCCTTGCTCGATCGGCGCCGCGGTGGCGGTGGCGGGGGTAGCGGTCTGTTCAGCCATGGGTTCGATCCTGCCATTCTCGTCGCAATCGGCTCGCGCCTGGCAACGCCGCGCCAGGCTCTGCCATTCCGGAGGCAGCCGAGCGGTGGCTGGGATTACTCCTGGAAGCGGTACCCCATACCCGCCTCCGTGAGCAGGTGCTTCGGATGCGACGGATCATCCTCCAGCTTGCGCCGCAATTGGGCCAGGTACACCCGCAGATAGTGCGTCTCGGTGGCGTAGGACGGGCCCCACACCTCCCGCAACAGTTCCCGGCGTCCGACCAGCTTGCCCCGGTTGCGCACCAGCATCTCCAACATGCCCCACTCGGTCGGCGTCAGATGCACGGTCTCGCCCCGCTTGGTCACCTTCTTGGCGGCGAGGTCGACGGTGAACGACGCGGTCGTCACGACGGGGGCCGAGGAGTCGCCGTCGGCGGCGCCGCGGCGGACCGCCGCGCGCAGCCGCGCCAGCAGCTCGTCCATGCCGAACGGCTTGGTGACGTAGTCGTCGGCGCCCGCGTCCAGCGCCTCGACCTTGTCGGCCGAGTCGGTCCGCGCGGACAGCACGATCACCGGCGCCGAGGTCCAGCCGCGCAGCCCGGCGAGCACCTCGATGCCGTCCATGTCGGGTAGGCCGAGGTCGAGGATCACCACGTCCGGGTGCCGGTCGGCGGCCGCGCGCAGGGCGGCGGCGCCGGTCGCCGCGGTGATCACCTCGTAGCCGCGAACCGACAGATTGATCCGCAACGCGCGCACGATCTGCGGTTCGTCATCGACCACGAGTACCTTCGTCGCCGCCGCCTCGGGCGTTTTCGTCACGACCGCCGCCTCCTGTGTCGTCACACCTCACCTCCTGCGCTCATCGTCTCGTGCGCGACCTCGCCGATCGCGCCATTCGCGTTCGGCATGCCGTCGGCGGACAGCTCGACCAGCATGGTCAACCCTCCTCCCGGGGTTGGCTCGGCGTGCACCGTGCCGCCCATTGCCTCCACGAATCCGCGCACCACCGAGAGGCCGAGCCCGACGCCGGTGGTGTTGTCCCGGTCGCCGAGGCGCTGGAACGGTTCGAACAGCTGCTCCTCGGTGCCGTGCGGCACGCCGTGGCCGGTGTCGACGACGGCGATCGCGACGCGGTCGCCGGTGCGTTCGGCGGTGACCCGGACGGCGCTGTCGCGCGGTGCGTGCCGCAGGGCGTTGTCGAGCAGGTTGGCCAGCACTCGTTCCAGCAGCCCGCTGTCGGCGCGCACCGAGACGTCGCCGACCTCGACCTTGACCCGGTCCATCGCGGCGCGGCGCAGCCCGCGGGCGCCCATGCCGACGCTCACCAGCGCGCGGTGTACCGCCTCGTCCAGGTACACGCGCCGCAGCTGCGGTGTGACCACGCCGACGGCCAGCCGCGAGGAGTCGAGCAGATTGCCGACCAGCGCGGTGAGCTGATCCACCGATTCCTCGATCGTCTCCAGGAGTTCGGCGGTGTCCTCGGCGGAGAATTCGATGTCGTCGCTGCGCAGGCTGGACACCGCAGCCTTGGCTCCGGCCAGCGGGGTGCGCAGATCATGGCTGACCGCCGAGAGCAAGGCCCGCCGCAAACGGTCGGCTTCCAGCAGCGCCGCGGCGGCGCTGGCCTCTTCGGCCAGGCGCGCCTGCCGTACCAGCGCGACGGCCTGGTTGGCCACCGCGTTGAGCACCGGACGGTCGGCCGCGGCCAGCGGTCGGCCCGCGAGCAACAGCCAGTGATGGGCGTCGCCCGCCTCCACCACGGTGTCCGCGTCCGAGGGCAGCCGCGGCGGATCGGTGCCGACCTCGGCCAATACCTGATCGCCCGAGACGAGGGCGACCGCACGCTGGGCGAAGGTCTCCCGGATCTGCTCGAGCAGCTTGGGCAGGTCCGCTCCGTGCAGGATGGCGCCGGAGAACATGGTGAGCAGCTCCGCCTGCCGAGAGGCCTTGCGCGCCTGTCTGGTTCGCTTCGCCGCCAGGTCGACCAGGGCCGCCACCGCTACGGCGACGATGAGCAGCACGACGACGGTGATGAAGCTGTTCGGCTCGGCGATGGTGAGGCTGTAGCGCGGCGGTGCGAAGAACCAGTTCAACAGCAGGCCGGACAGCAGCGCCGACAACGCCGCGGGCACCACGCCGCCCAGCAGCGCCACCGCGACGACGCCGACCACGAACACCGCGCTGAGCCCGCCGAGATCCAGCACGTCGTCCAGGTACGCGGCGCTGAGCGCGCACACCAGGACGGGCACGAGCACCGCGGCCAGCCACGCGGACACCGGCCGGCGCAGGTGCGGCGTCGGCGGCCGGAATCCGCGATGGGCCTCCTCGTGCGTCACCATGTGGACGTCGATCTTGCCCGACAGCTGCACCACCGTGGAACCGATGCCCTCGTCGAACATCCGCGCCCAGCGCGAGCGCCGCGACGTGCCGAGCACCAGCTGGGTCGCGTTCACCTCGCGGGCGAATTCGAGCAGGGCGGTGGGCACGTCGTCGCCGGTGACGGTGTGCAGCGAAGCGTCCAGGCTGGCCGCGAGTTCGCGCAGCCGCGCCAAGCGCTCGGTGGAGACACCGGCCAAGCCGTCGCCGCGCACCACGTGCACCACCACCAGGTCGGCGCTGGATTTGGTGGCGATGCGGCTGGCCCTGCGCACGATCGTCTCCGACTCCGGCCCGCCGGTCACCGCGACCACGACGCGCTCGCGCGCCTCCCACAGCTCGGTGATCTTGTGTTCGGCCCGGTACTTGGCGAGCGCGGCGTCGACCTGGTCGGCCAGCCACAGCAGCGCCAGTTCGCGCAGCGCGGTGAGGTTGCCCGCCCGGAAGTAGTTGCGCAGCGCCGCGTCGATCTTCTCGGCGGCGTACACGTTGCCGTGGGAAAGCCTGCGCCGCAGCGCTTCCGGCGTGATGTCGACCAGCTCCACCTGGTCCGCCCCGCGCACCACCGCGTCCGGCACGGTCTCGCGTTGCTGGATGCCGGTGATCTGTTGCACGACGTCATTGAGGCTCTCCAGGTGCTGCACGTTGACCGTGGAGATCACGTCGATGCCCGCGTCGAGCAGGTCCGCCACGTCCTGCCAGCGCTTCTCGTGCTTGCTGCCGGGCGCGTTGGTGTGCGCCAGCTCGTCGACCAGCACCACCGCGGGGGCGCGCCGCAGCACCGCATCGACATCGAGTTCGGGGAAGGTGGCGCCGCGATACTCGATCATCTTCGGCGGAATGCGCTCGATGCCCTCGAGCAGCCGCGCGGTCTTCTCCCTGCCGTGCGTTTCGACCACCGCGGCCACCACGTCACGGCCGCGCTCCAGCCGCCGGTGGGCCTCGCCCAGCATGGCGTAGGTCTTGCCGACTCCCGGCGCGGCGCCGAGGTAGATCCGCAACTGACCGCGCTTCACGCGTTCATCATCGCGCGTCGCGCCTCTCCGGCCCAGCGGTCCGCGGCCGATCCGGCGCGCTGTGCCCGATATGCCCGCGTCGTGCGCGCGTCACCGCCGCGCACCCTCCACCTCGATCACGACGGGCCGCGGGCGCCGCGCCTGCTCGCGTGCCCCGAACGCGCGGATGATCAGCGCGCAGCAGACGAATCCGACGACAATCGCGACTGCCGACATGACGATCCTCTCTTTTCCTCCCGGCGGATGCCACCGGCCGTGCTGGAGTTCTCCGCCTCCGGCCCTCCACTTCTACCTGCGTCCCTGGCGCCGACCTCGATCTTTACGGTGTGTTGACAGTTGGGCCGCGTACTTTGACGCGATACTTGCGGCTTTGTCCGGCGTGTCAATGAACCGCAAATGCCGAGCACCGGGCCGTCAAGAAGTCGTCAGGAACCGGTCGAGACAGCCGCGTGGGCGCTTCACTCGCCCTGACGCGCCGAAGCATGGCGCGCGGATGGAGGTTGACGAGTCATGTCGGTCGTCGTGTTCACGGTGCTCACCATCGCGGTGTTCGCGCTGTTGGGGCTGGTCCAGCGCGGGGTGGAGAAGCTGTGACCGCGAATCTGATCGGTCTGGTTCTCGCTGTCGGTGTCGCGATCTACCTGTTCGCGGCATTGCTGTTCCCCGAGAGGTTCTGAGTGAGCACGACAACCGCGGGGATCGCCTTCGTGGCCGCCCTGATCCTGGCGCTGGCGCTGGCGCACGTACCGCTGGGCGACTATATGTACCGGGTCTACAACGGCCGCACGCATTCTCGGGTCGAGCGCGTGGTCTATCGCGCGATCGGCGCGCAGCCCGAGGTGGAGCAGACATGGCCGGTGTACGCACGCAGCGTGCTGGCCTTCTCTGCCGTAGGCATCCTGTTCCTGTTCTTCTTCCAGCTCGTGCAGGGCAGGCTGCCGCTGCACCTGAACGATCCGGCCACCGAGATGACGCCCGCACTGGCCTGGAACACCGCGGTCAGCTTCGTGACCAACACGAACTGGCAGAACTACTCCGGTGAATCGACCCAAGGGCACCTGGTGCAGATGGCCGGGCTCGCGGTGCAGAACTTCGTCTCCGCGGCGGTCGGCATAGCGGTGGCGATCGCCCTGGTGCGTGGCTTCGCCCGCAGGCACACCGGCGATCTGGGCAACTTCTGGGTGGATCTGGTGCGCGGCACGCTGCGCATCCTGCTGCCGATCGCGTTCGTGTTCGCGCTGGTCCTGATCGCGGGCGGCGTGATCCAGAACTTCCACCTGCACGACCAGGTGGCGCAGACCCTGAACGGCTCCCAGCAGACCATCACCGGCGGACCGGTCGCCAGCCAGGAGGTGATCAAGGAACTGGGCACCAACGGCGGCGGCTTCTACAACGCCAATTCGTCGCACCCCTTCGAGAACCCGACGGTCTGGACCAACTGGCTGGAGATATTCCTCCTGCTGGTGATCAGCTTCTCGCTGCCGCGCACCTTCGGCCGGATGGTGGGCAGTCGCAAGCAGGGCTACGCGATCGTCGCGGTGATGGGGACGATCGCACTGATCGGCGTGACGCTGACCAACCTGTTCCAGCTCCAGCACCACGGGACCGTGCCGACCGCGATCGGCGCGTCGATGGAGGGCGTGGAACAGCGCTTCGGCGTGGCGAATTCGGCCACCTTCGCCGCGTCGACCACGCTGACCTCGACCGGCGCGGTCGACTCGTTCCACGACTCGTACACGAGCCTCGGTGGCCTGATGGCCATGTTCGACATGCAGCTCGGCGAGGTCGCGCCGGGCGGCGTGGGATCGGGCCTGTACGGCATGCTGATCCTGGCGGTGATCACGGTGTTCGTGGCGGGCCTCATGGTCGGGCGTACTCCGGAATACCTCGGCAAGAAGATCACGCCGCGCGAAATCAAGCTCGCCGCTACCTATTTCCTGATCAGCCCGCTGATCGTCCTGGTGGGCACGGCCGCGGCGATGGCGCTGCCGGGACAACGGGCCAGCATGCTCAACTCCGGGCCGCACGGCCTGTCGGAGGTGCTGTACGCGTTCACATCCGCGGCCAACAACAACGGCTCGGCGTTCGCGGGGCTGACCGGCAACACCGAGTGGTACAACACCGCGCTCGGCCTCGCCATGGTCTTCGGCCGCTTCCTGCCGATCATCGTCGTGCTCGCGCTGGCCGGTTCGCTAGCGCAGCAAGGCACCACCCCGGAGTCGATCGGCACCTTGCCGACGCACCGGCCGCAGTTCGTCGGCATGGTCGTCGGTGTGACGGTGATCCTGGTCGCGCTCACCTTCCTGCCCGCGCTCGCGCTCGGGCCGCTCGCCGAAGGAATCCACTGACATGTCCAGTCCCGTCATCGAGAAAGACGTCTCCGCGGCGGCCGGACCCCAGCGGCCGCGGCGGGGCAAGGGTGTCCAGGCCGGGGTGCTCGACCCCAAGATGCTGCTGACCTCGTTGCCGGACGCGGTGCGCAAGCTCGATCCGCGCACCCTCTGGCGCAACCCCGTGATGCTGATCGTCGAGCTGGGCGCGGTGTGGTCGACCATCCTCGCGCTGGTCGATCCGAGCTTCTTCGCCTGGGCGATCGTCGTGTGGCTGTGGCTCACAGTGATCTTCGCGAACCTGGCCGAGGCCGTCGCCGAAGGCAGGGGCAAGGCGCAGGCCGACACGCTGCGCAAGGCCAAGACCGACACGGTCGCCAGGCGGCTGGCCGACTGGTCGCCGGGCGCCCGGGTGGTCGAAGAGCGGGTCGCCGCACCGGAACTGCGTCCCGGCGACCATGTGGTGGTCGAAGCGGGCGAGGTCATCCCCGGCGACGGCGACGTGGTCGAGGGCATCGCCTCGGTGGACGAGTCGGCCATCACCGGCGAGTCGGCGCCCGTGATCAGGGAGTCCGGCGGCGACCGTTCGGCGGTGACCGGCGGCACCACCGTGCTGTCGGACCGGATCGTCGTACGGATCACCCAGGAGCCGGGCCAGAGCTTCATCGACAAGATGATCGCCCTGGTCGAGGGCGCGAGCAGGCAGAAGACGCCGAACGAGATCGCGCTGAACATCCTGCTCGCGGCGCTGACCGTCATCTTCGTCTTCGCGGTCGCCACGTTGCAGCCGCTGGCGATCTTCAGCAAGGCGAACAACCCAGGGGTGCCGGACAGCTCGGCGCTGGACGTGCACGGCGTCACCGGCATCGTGCTGGTCTCGCTGCTGGTGTGCCTGATCCCGACGACGATCGGCGCGCTGCTGTCGGCCATCGGCATCGCGGGCATGGATCGCCTCGTGCAGCGCAATGTGCTCGCCATGTCCGGCCGTGCCGTCGAGGCCGCGGGCGATGTGAACACATTGCTGCTGGACAAGACCGGCACCATCACCCTCGGCAACCGCCAGGCCGCGGACTTCGTCCCGGCGCCAGGCGTGAGCAAGGACGAATTGGCCGACGCCGCACAGCTTTCCAGCCTCGCCGACGAGACGCCGGAGGGCCGCTCCATCGTCGTCTACGCCAAAGAGGCCTATGGTCTGCGGGAGCGGACGGCGGGTGAGCTGACCCACGCGGAGTGGGTCGAGTTCACCGCGCAGACCCGGATGTCGGGCGTGGACCTGGACGGTCGCCAGTTGCGCAAGGGCGCGGCGAGCGCGGTCACCGAGTGGGTGCGTGGCAACGGCGGTGCGGTGCCCGACGAACTCGGCGCGACCGTCGACGGCATCTCCGCCGCGGGCGGCACGCCGCTGGTCGTCGGCCAGATCGTCGACGGTGCGGCCAGGGTGCTCGGCGTGATCCACCTCAAGGACGTGGTGAAGCAGGGCATGCGGGAGCGGTTCGACGAGATGCGCCGGATGGGCATCCGCACGGTGATGATCACCGGTGACAACCCGTTGACCGCCAAGGCGATCGCGGACGAGGCCGGAGTCGACGATTTCTTGGCCGAGGCCACGCCGGAGGACAAGCTCGCGCTGATCAAGACCGAGCAGGACGGTGGACGCCTGGTCGCGATGACCGGCGACGGCACCAATGACGCGCCCGCCCTGGCCCAGGCCGACGTGGGCGTGGCGATGAACACCGGCACCTCGGCGGCCAAAGAAGCGGGCAACATGGTCGATCTGGACTCCGATCCGACCAAGTTGATCGAGATCGTGGAGATCGGCAAGCAGTTGCTCATCACCCGCGGCGCGCTCACCACGTTTTCCATCGCCAACGACATCGCCAAGTACTTCGCGATCATTCCCGCGTTGTTCGTGACGCTGTTCCCCGGCCTGGACGTGCTCAACGTCATGCGGCTGGCCAGCCCGCAGTCGGCGATCTTGTCCGCGGTGATCTTCAACGCCGTCGTCATCGTCGCGCTGATCCCGCTGGCGCTGCGCGGCGTGCGCTACCGGCCGTCGAACGCCTCGAAGCTGCTGACGCGCAACCTGACTCTGTACGGGCTCGGCGGCATCATCGCGCCGTTCCTCGGCATCAAACTCATCGACCTCGTGGTCCACTTCCTCCCCGGGATGTCCTGACATGCGCTATTCGACCTGGATCCGGCAACATGTCGCCGCGCTGCGCGCGCTGCTCGTGCTCACGGTGATCACCGGAATCGTCTATCCGCTGGCGGTTTTCGCGGTCGCGCAGCTGCCCGGTCTGCGTGAGAAGGCGGACGGCTCGCTGGTCGGCGCGAACGCGACGACCGTGGGTTCCAGCCTGATCGGGCAGTCGTTCACCGACGCCGACGGCGCCGCCCTGGTGCAGTACTTCCAGAGCCGTCCGTCCGCCGCCGGCGACGGATACGACCCGCTGTCCACCGCGGCGAGCAACCTCGGCCCGGAGGACATCGTCGACACCGCCTCGCGCAAGAGTCTGCTGACCCAGGTGTGCACGCGGAGCAAGGAGGTCGGTGACCGTGAGGGGGTCGACGGCAGCCGTCCGTTCTGCACGAAAAACGGTGTGGGCGCGGTTGTCTCGGTGATCGGCCCGCGTGACGCCGACGGAGACGTGTCGCGTCCGGTGCAGGTGGTCAGCGTGAACGAGGCATGCCCGGCGCAGCCGTTCCTCGGCACCTATCGCGGCGTGCGGGTCGAATGCGCCGAGCCCGGCCAGGACTACTCGGTCGGCCGCATCGTGCCGATCCACGGTGATGCCCCCGCCGCCCCGGCGGTGCCCGCCGACGCCGTCACGGAGAGCGGCAGCGGGCTGGACCCGCACATCTCCCCGGAGTACGCGGCCATCCAGGTCGCTCGCGTCGCGAAGGCGCGCGGCGTTCCCGAGGAGCAGGTGCGCGCTCTGGTGGACGCACACACCAACGGCCGGACCTTCGGGTTCCTCGGCGAGCCGCACGTCGATGTTCTCCAGCTGAACCTGGACCTGGACCATCGCTATCCGTACCGGGGCTGACGCATCCTGTGGCCTGGGCGAAGTCGTTCGCCCGCGGTCGTCAGTGGCCGCGGGCGATCCACTCGGCCAGCCCGGGTTTCTCGGCGCCGATGGTGGTGGAGTCGCCGTGTCCGGTGTGCACCGTGGTGTCCTCCGGGAGAGTCAGCAGCCGATCACGGATCGACTCGATGATCGTGCCGAAATCCGAGAACGAGCGCCCGGTCGCGCCGGGTCCGCCGGAGAACAGGGTGTCTCCGGTGAACACCGCCTTCGCCTCGGGTACATGCAGCGAGACCGATCCGGGGGAGTGGCCAGGCGTGTGCAGGACGTGAATCTCATTTCCTGCCAAGCGAATCCGCTCGCCGTCCGCAAGTGGTCGGTACCCGGCGTCCGGATGGGTCATCCGCCACAGCGGTTCGTCGCCGGGATGCAGCAGGATCGGGGCGTCCAAGCGCTGGGCGAGTTCGGGGGCGACCGTCACGTGATCGTTGTGCCCGTGGGTGCACACGATCGCGCGGACGGACCGGCCCGCCACCGCCGCGACGATCGGATCGGCGTCGTGCGCGGCATCGATGACGATCACCTCGTCGTCGTCGCCGACCAGCCAGACGTTGTTGTCCACCGCCCAGGTGCCGCCGTCGAGAGTGAAGGCGCCCGAGGTGACCACACGATCGATGCGGGCCGTCACCAGACCACCACCGAGCGCAGCACGTCACCGGTGTGCATCTTGTCGAAGGCCTGCTCCACCTCGGCCAGTCCGATGCGTTCGGTGACGAACCGGTCCAGCGGCAGGCGGCCCTGGCGGTACAGGTCGATCAGGGCGGGGAAATCGCGTTCCGGCAAACAGTCGCCGTACCAGGAGGATTTCAGCGCGCCGCCGCGGGAGAACAGGTCGAGCAGCGGCATCTCGATGACCATGTCCGGGGTCGGCACGCCGACGAGGACCACCGTGCCCGCCAGGTCGCGGCCGTAGAACGCCTGTTTCCAGGTCTCCGGTCGGCCGACCGCGTCGATGACGACGTCGGCGCCCCAGCCGCCGGTGTATTCCTGGATCTTCTCGACCACGTCCTCGGTGGTCGCGTCCACCGTGTGGGTGGCACCGAATTGGTCGGCCCAGGACAGCTTCCTGGCGTCCCGGTCGACGGCGATGATGGTCTTCGCTCCGGCCAGGCGCGCACCGGCGATCGCCGCGTCGCCGACGCCGCCGCAGCCGATCACCGCGACGGTGTCGCCGGGCGAGACGTTGCCGGTGTGCATCGCCGCACCCAGGCCCGCCATCACGCCGCAGCCGAGCAGCCCCGCAACCGCCGGGTCGGCTTCCGGGTCGATCTTGGTGCACTGCCCTTCGTGCACCAGGGTCTTGTCCACGAACGCGCCGATACCGAGGGCGGGGGTCAGTGCGGTGCCGTCGGTGAGCGTCATCGTCTCGCTCGCGTTATGACTGTCGAAGCAGTACCAGGGACGGCCGCGCTTGCAGGCCCGGCACTCGCCGCAGACGGCGCGCCAATTGAGGATCACATAGTCGCCCGGTGTCACGTGGGTGACCGCGCCGCCGACGGTTTCCACCACGCCCGCGGCCTCGTGGCCGAGCAGGAATGGGAAGTCGTCGGTGATCCCGCCTTCGCGGTAGTGCAGGTCGGTGTGGCACACCCCGCAGGCCTGTACCCGCACCACCACGTCGTGCGGTCCCGGATCGGGAATCACCACGTCGACGAGCTCGACCGGCGCGCCTTTGCTGCGCGCCACGACCCCACGCACGGTTTCCGACATCTGTGCCTCCTGAGCGAATTCACCGATGACACGGTCCGGCCGCTCGGCGGGCCCGCGAGCTGAACACTTGTCCATACTCCTGTACCCGAGGCTCCGAACACTACCGCCAGGCCGTGCGAAGTCGCCTTTTCCGCACGAGAAGCACGCAGAGTTGACATTCCACTTTGGAGGGTTATGCTGGATTTACATTCCACTATGGAGTATGGAACCGTCGATAGGACCAGGCATGGACATCTCCACCGCTATCCGCGCCTCGAACGCCGAACGCGAGACCGTGGTGCGCCTGCTCGGCAGGCATATGGCGGACGGGCGCATCGATGCGGCCGAGTACGACCAGCGCGTCGCCCAGGTGTACGCGACCACCTCTCGCGACGACCTGCGATTGGTGCTGTCGGATCTGCCCGAATTCGCCAAGGACGCCGCCGAACCGGCCACACCGCGGCCGCGCATCCCGATCTGGCAGCGCATCGAGGGCGGCACCTGGCTCGGCGTCAGCGTGCTCGTGCTGGTGATCTGGGCCGCGATCTCCCTCGGCGTGGGCGCCTTCACCTACTTCTGGCCCATGTGGGTGATCGGCCCGTGGGGCGCCGTGCTCGCGTTCCGCGTGCTGACCGGCTTCGAGAGCGGTCGTTTCGGCCGCCGCGCGAACTGAGCGGGATTCGGCGTCGTCATCGGACCGATGTCATGCCGACAACCCGAGCCGTGCGGGCGACCCCGGTCGCGTCGCGACCACTGCTCGCCGGTTCGACAGCGCACGGATTGAGCGCGTCGGCGCTGAATTCGGCGCTGTCATCGGGTCATCCGGTGGCGGCGCCGATCGCGTGTACTACCACCTGCGCCGCGACGTCGACTCATGCGACGGGGTGGGTTGGTCGCGCCGCGACCGCTGATCGCCGTTGCGACGGCGCGGCGGAGGTTGGTCGCGGTGCGGTTCGGCGGCTTGGTCGCCCGGCGCGAATCGGTCGCGCCGTTGGAGTTCGGGCTGGGCGCGTCGCCCCGGCCTCGAATCGAAGTCTGTAGCCGCGTACGGATTCCGCTGGCGGCGGGGTTCTCGATGCGATGGGTGGGCGTCGGCCTCGTAGTCGGATCGTGGGTCCAGGCTCGGCTGCGGCGTGTGGCGCCCGGCGTACCGCTGATCGGCGGGTTCGCCGGAGGGTTCCTGACGTCGACGTCGTGGCAGATCAGGACGTCCAGGGGTGGGACGAAGGGACAGGCCGGGGTCTTCGGCGGCGGTTGCCGGAAACGGGCCACTGGGCCGGGCCGGATCGGGATTGTCGCGGTGGCGGCGCGCCGAGCGGGACTGCCTGTCGTTTCCGGACCGCTGCTGCGTGGATCGGGAGGCGCCGCCGCGCGATGGCCGATCGGCGTCGGCGCGGCGCGAGGAGGACCGCGGATCGGCGGCATTCTTGCGCGGCGAGCGGCTTTCTCGGGGGGACGGTAGGGGCTCCGCGGCGCGGGCGGGAACCGGATGTCTTTCGCGGCGGGCGGGGAAACGGGCATCGCGGACGTCTGCCGGTTCCGCGGACCCTGTACGAGGGTGTCTGGTGGGGGGCGCGTCTTCCGACAGCCGGTGCGGCTTACCTGGCCGGGGCGGCTGCGGCGGTAGCCCGGGCCGGATCACCGGAAGTTCCCGGGTGACCTGAGAGGCGCTGACGCCCTTCTCCCGGTACGTCGCGGGAATGTCGTGCGCACGCAGCCATGCGCCCGGATCATGGCGGGCACCGGCGTCCAGCCACGGAATGGTTTCCTCGAGCAGGTCCAGCAGATCACCGGACCGGTCGCCGAGCGCGGCGCGGATGTCGTGGAACGTGTCGGGTGGGAATGTCCACCTCCATTCCGACCGCGGATGCGGACCACCGGTCACGCGGCCGTGCACCACGAGGTCACCGGAGCGGCCGATCTTGACGCGGATCGTCCGTGTGCCGGACTCCACGACGAGTTCCCCCGTTTCGGTGCGCGTGATCTGTTCGATCTCGTCGTCGAGATCGTCGATCTCATCGTCCTCGTCGGGCTCGCCGCGACGCGCCCACTTCGTCACGGCGTTCCAGGTGGACAGCAGTGGACGCTCGTCCTCGGCGTCGGGGCGGCCGATCCGCAATGTCCGCGCAATCCCGGCGACGAGGTCGGGACGGGCGGAGTATTCGTCGGGTTCCGAGTGGTCGTCCGCCCTGGGCATAGACCGCGCCGCGCGACCGACGCGCTCGCCCGGCTCGTCTTCCGGGTACTCCTCGTCTGCGAATCGGCGGCCTCGCCGGGAAAAATTCCCACGAATGGGAGCCTCGGCCTGCTCCGCGTCATCGACCCACCGGCTGGCGGGGCCGGGACGCGCCACGTCGTCGTCGCGCTCCTGCGCCCTCAGCTCGATTTCGAACCACGCCGCCACCAGTGCCGCCGCGACGAACACCGCCGCGACGACGACTTCGCCCCACACGTCGCTGAGCACCGCACTCTCGCTGCGCTCGCAGGCATGGAGAAACACCAGGCTGCCCAGCACGAGCGCCGCGATGCGGGCAAGGCGGAACGCCGTGGGAGACCCTGGTGAGGGGGCAGACATGGTGTGCGCTCCAGAACGTGCCGCTGGCGAATCAGAGGGATCGTATGTGGCGGGACGGCACGGCGTCAGTGCCAGTTCGAGACTGCTCGGCGCCGGTGCGGCGTGGCCGGTCGGATGTGCGGCAGCTCCGCCCACCGCGTCAGGTCCTTCCGGGGCTGCGGCGGGACGGCCCCGCAGTATGTCATGCTCGCGTTGCGCGGGACGTCCGAGCGCGGTAGACAGCGATGCGGGCCGTTTCGGCAAACCTGGGGCACAGTCGCAATGCGGGGGATCCCGGGCAAGTCGATAACCTACGGAGTGCCGAACCGCCACTCGGCCCGCGCTGTCGGGCCCAGGGGAGTTCCGGCACGCGACGGAATACCATGGCTGGTTGCCGAAAGCGCTACCGAGCACAGGCAGGCGGGCGCGATACGGAAAGGTCGTCGAATTTGCACCTGAAGAGCCTGACGTTGAAGGGCTTCAAGTCCTTCGCGTCCGCGACGACGCTGCGATTCGAGCCGGGCATCACCTGTGTGGTCGGTCCCAACGGATCGGGCAAATCGAACGTCGTCGACGCGCTCACCTGGGTCATGGGCGAGCAGGGTGCGAAGGCGCTGCGGGGCGGCAAGATGCAGGACGTGATCTTCGCGGGCACCGCGGGACGCGCCCCGCTCGGCCGCGCCGAGGTCACGTTGACGATCGACAATTCCGACGGCGCGCTGCCGATCGACTACGCCGAGGTGTCCATCACCCGGCGGATGTTCCGCGACGGCGCGGGCGAATACGAGATCAACGGCAACTCCTGCCGCCTGATGGACGTGCAGGAACTGCTCAGCGACTCCGGCATCGGTCGCGAGATGCACGTCATCGTGGGACAGGGCCAGCTGTCGGCGATCCTGGAATCCCGTCCGGAGGACCGCCGCGCGTTCGTCGAAGAGGCCGCCGGTGTGCTCAAGCACCGCAAGCGCAAGGAAAAGGCGGTCCGCAAGCTCGAGGCCATGCAGGCCAACCTGGCGCGCCTCACCGACCTCACCACCGAGCTGCGCCGCCAGCTCAAACCGCTGGGCAGGCAGGCCGAGGTGGCCCGAAGGGCGCAGACCGTGCAGGCCGATCTGCGCGACGCCCGGCTGCGCCTGGCCGCCGACGACCTGGTCACCCGCCGCCGGGAACTGGAAAGCCAGCAGAGCAAAGAGGCCTACGCCCGCGAGCAGCAGATCACCGTGCAATCCGAGCTGGACGCCGCCAACGCGGCGCTGGCGCAGCACGAGTTCCAGCTGTCCCGGCTGACCCCGAGCGCCGAGGCGGCCGCGCAGATCTGGTTCCAGCTCTCCGCGCTGGCCGAGCGGGTCAACGCGACCATCCGCATCGCGGGCGACCGCGCGCGTCACCTGGACACCGCGGTTCCGGTCGGCGCCGGTCGCGACCCCGAGCAGCTGGAAGCCGAGGCCGAGCGGGTGGAGGCCGAAGAGGCCGAGCTGCGCGAGGCGGTCGAGATCGCCGTCGAGACGCTGGAGGCGGCCAGGGACCAGCTGGCCGAACGCGAACACGCCGCCAAGGCCGCCGAGCAGGCGCATCTGGCCGCCGTGCGGGCGATCGCCGACCGCCGCGAAGGCCTGGCCCGGCTGTCCGGCAAGGTCGACACCCTGCGCGCCAGGGCGCAGTCGGTGGACGCGGAGATCGCCAGGCTCTCCGCCGCCATCGCCGAGGCCCGGCATCGCGGCGAGGCCGCGCAGGCCGAATTCGACACGGTGCAGGCCGAGCTCGCCGAGCTGGACGCGGGCGAGGTCGGCCTGGACGCTCAGCACGAGCACGCGGTGCAGGCGCTGGAACTCGCCGATCAGCGCGTCACCGAACTGCGCGAGCAGGACCGGGACGCCAGCAAGCGGGTGGCGTCGCTGAGCGCGCGCATCGAAGCGCTCGGCATGAACCTGGCCCGGCGTGACGGCGTGGCCTGGTTGGTGGAGAACCGGGAACAAGGGTTGCTCGGCCCGCTCTCGGCACTCCTGCGCGTGCACGGTGGCTACGAGGCGGCGGTCGCGGCCGCGCTGGGCCCGCTGGCCGACGCCATCGCCGCCGACACCGACGAGGCCGCGCATGCCGCGATCAGCGCGCTCAAGGACGCCGACGCCGGACGCGCCGCCGTCGTATTCGGCGCCGCGGAGGCCGATCGGCCGTCACTCGGCGCGCTGCCCGGCAACGCCCGCTGGCTCATCGACGTGGTGGATTGCCCCGACAGCGTGCGCGGCGCGATGGCCGCCTTGACCGCTGACATCGCCGTGGTCGACGATCTGCCCACCGCACGGGTGGTCGTCGCGGCCCGGCCCGAGGTCCGCGTGGTCACCCGGGACGGCGATCTCGCCGGAAACGGCTGGCTGCTGGGCGGTTCCGATCGCGCGCCGAGCCAGTTGGAGATCCAAGCCGACATCGATGCGGCCACCGCCGACCTGGCCGCGGCGCAGCGGCGGGCCGAGGAACTCGAGGCCGCGCTGTCCGGCGCGCTGGACGAGCAGGCCGACCGCAAGGACGCCGTCGATCAGGCGCTGCTCGCCCTGCACGAATCCGACCAGGCGCTGGTGGCGATCTACGAGCGGCTCGGCAGGCTCGGCCAGACCGCCCGCACCGCGCAGGCCGAGAGCGAGCGCCTGCTGGCCCAGCGCACCGACGCGGAGACCAGCCGGGAGGACGCGCTCGCCTCGCTCGCCGAACTGGAAGATCGCCTGCGGCACGCGGAACTCGAACAGTCCGAAGTCGACGCCGACGGCGCTGGCGCGGCGGGCACCGAGTCCGCGGGTCGCGCGCGGGAAGAGGCGGCGGCCGCGCTGGCCGAGGTGCGGGCCATGGAAGTCGAGGCCAGGCTCGCCGTGCGCACCGCCGAGGAACGCGCGGAATCGGTTCGCGGCAAAGCGGATTCACTGCGCCGGGCAGCGCGCGCGGAACGGGAGACCCGTGCCCGCGCCGAACGCGCCCAGGCTGCGCGCAAGAAGGCGGCCGAGGTGGCCGCCGCGGTCGCCGAGTCGGGGGCGAAGGTCGCCGCCGAACTGGCGAAAGTGGTCGCCGAGGCGGGCGCCCGCCGCGACGAGCTGGTGCGCAGGCGCTCCGAATGCGCCGCCCAGGTCGAGCAGGTCAAGGAGCGGGTGCGCGCGCTCGGAACGCAACTGGCGCAGCTCACCGACGCCGTGCACCGTGACGAGGTGGCCAAGGCCCAGGCGGCGCTGCGCATCGAGCAGCTGGAGGCGACCATCGCCGAGCAGTTCGGCATCGCGCTCGACGATCTGATCGCCGAGTACGGTCCCGACGTGCCGCTGCCGCCCTCGGCGCTGGAAATGCAGGAGTACGAGCAGGCCAAGGAACGCGGCGAACAGGTCAGCCCGCCCGCTCCGATGCCCTTCGACCGGCAGACCCAGGAGCGCCGCGCCAAGCGCGCCGAGAAGGACCTCGCCACCCTCGGCAAGGTGAATCCGCTGGCGCTGGAGGAGTTCGCCGCGCTGGAGGAACGCTACAACTTCCTGGCCACGCAGCTCGAGGACGTCAAGAACGCGCGCAAGGACCTCCTGGACGTGGTCGCCGAGGTCGACGCCCGCATCCTGCAGGTGTTCACCGAGGCCTACGCCGACGTCGAGCGCGAATTCGTCGAGGTGTTCGCGAAGCTGTTCCCCGGTGGCGAGGGCAGGCTGCTGCTCACCGACCCCTCGGACATGCTCACCACCGGCATCGAGGTGGAGGCCCGCCCGCCGGGGAAGAAGGTCAAGCGGCTGTCGCTGCTGTCCGGCGGCGAGAAGTCGCTGACCGCGGTCGCGCTGCTGGTGGCCATCTTCCGCGCGAGGCCCTCGCCGTTCTACGTGATGGACGAGGTGGAGGCCGCGCTGGACGACACCAACCTGCGCCGCCTGATCGGCCTGTTCGAACAGCTGCGGGAGAAGAGCCAGCTGATCGTCATCACGCACCAGAAACCGACGATGGAGATCGCCGACGCCCTCTACGGCGTCAGCATGCGCGGCGACGGCATCACCCAGGTCATCTCGCAGCGGCTGCGCGGCGAGAACCTGGCCCCGGTGGGCGCGGCGAGCTGAGACGGCACGCATTCCGCCGTCGATCACGCACCCGCAGTCCCAGCCCGGTCAACCAGCTCGCGTTGCGTTGGAGAACTCGAACGTCGAGGGGAGTCAAATGGCGGTTGTCGCGGTGGTTCGATCCGCCATTTGACTACGCCACATGATGTTCGGCAGCGCGCCATCGACCTGGTTGGTCGGCCGCGGCGACGCCAGGCCGTGCAGGGCGGTTAAGGTCGGCGGATCACCGTGCTGGAGTCATCTTTTCGCTGTCCAGGAGGGCTTTGATCTGTGCGGCACCGGTTTCGGCCAGCCAGGTGTCGAATGTCCGCAGACCGGGATGGAGTTCGCGGATTTCGGCGACGTCGGCGTGCCAGCCGCCGGTGTGGCGCATCAGTCGCCAGGTGTTGCCGATCTCCGTGCCGAGCGCGTCCGCCTCGGCTTCGGTGACCTCCTGGTAGCGGACGTGGTGCCCGGTGGCCTTGCTGATCGCCTCGGCCGCCGCGGGCGGGGTGAGCGCGTCGCCCGCGAGTTCGAGGACGCGGCCGTGGAAGCGGTCCGGGTCGGCGAACGCGAGGCCCGCGATGTCGCCGATGTCGGCTACGGCGATGATCTTCATCGGCCCGGCGGCGGGGAAGAGATGCCGGTGTACGCCGCCGAAGATGCCGTCGACCGGCGAGGTGCGCAGCAGGTAGTTCTCCATGAAGCGCACCGGACGCAGCAGCGTGTACCGGACACCACTGGCGATGATCGCGTCTTCGATGCGCTTCTTGCCGGTCGTGCCCCACGAGGTGTTGTCGCCCATCGACGCGATGCCGGTGAACACGATCTGCTCGACACCAGCGCGGCGAGCCGCGTCCACGAGCGCCTCGCCGCGCGTGGCTTCCAGTTCCACGTCCCAGCCCTGCGGGCCGTACGCGGCAGGCGGAACCGCGAACAGTCCGGTGACACCGTCCAGCGCCGCGGACACGGTGTCGGGGGCGTCGAAGTCGCCGATAGCGAGTTCCGCGCCCGCCGCGGCCAATTCCCGTGCGGCGGGCGCCTGCGCGTCGCGGACCAGCGCGCGCACCCCGTGGCCGTCGGCCAGCAGCCTGCGGGCGGTCACGCCGCCCTGCTTGCCGGTGGCTCCGGTGACCAGGATGAGATTGTGCTGAGGGGACATGCTTCGCCTTCTCTGCTCGATAGAATCGGGTCGGATAACCCGGATTCGAACGATACGGGTGGCTCGACCCGATTCAACCAGTCGAACTAGGAAGGCCGTAACGAAATGACCGCATCGTCGGCCCCCGGCACGACGGCGCGTGCCGATGCCCGGCGCAATCGCGCTCTGGTGCTGACGGCCGCGCAGCGCGCCTTCGCCGAACAGGGTGTCTCGGTGTCGCTCGCCGAGGTGGCCCGGCGCGCCGGAGTGGGCGCGGGCACCGTGTACCGGCACTTCCCGACGAAAGGCGATCTGCTGGAAGCGGTTATGCAGCAGCGCATCGATCGGTTGGCCGAACTCGCCGCCGAACATCTCGGCGCTCCGGACGCCGGGGCCGCCTTCTTCGACTTCTGCGGTGCGGTGATCGCGACGACGCCCGGTAATCAGGCACTCTGCGACATGGTCCGATCCGACGACGGATGGCCGCGTGTGCTGGTGCGGAGCGCGGGCGAACGCTTTCACCGCGCGCTGGCGGCCCTGCTGGCCGCGGCCAAGCGTGACGGCGCGGTCCGCGCCGACGTCGAGCTGGAGGACGTGCTGGCGATCTTCACCGGATGCGTTGCGATTCAACAGCTCCGGAAGACGAGCGACGGTCTCGACCGCACCGCCGCGATCGTGCTGGACGCGCTGCGGGCGCGGCCGGGCGAACCGGTCGTAACGAAACAGGACCGGGACGCAGGAAATCGTAACGAATCAGTCGATCGTAACGAAAGTGGTGGCGACCGCTGCCCGGTGTGTCACGCGGCGGTGCCGCGGGCCAGGACCGGTCGCCGGGCCACGTATTGCTCGGCGGCGTGCCGCCAGAAGGCGCACCGGCGCCGCTCCGCCGCGGCGCGCTGACCCGGATGGCGCATTTGCGCCATCGGCGTCTCTGCTGCGTCATGAACCCATCGCAACCCGGCGAGTGTCCCGGTGCGACGGAGGGATGAGGCCGCCGTCACAGGCGAGTGGGAGAAGGAGATGTGCCGACCGCCGTGCCGCCCCATCGCGACGGCAGCGCGGCGGCGGGCAGGGAGATAGGCGCGAGGACGAGTCACGGGATACCGGCGTAGCCCTGGGTCGGTTTCCGGTGCGGTCGGCATTCAGCACTGCGCCGGAACGTGCCGGACGATGGCTCGGACGCGCTGAGCCCACACCGCATCAGACCAGCTCAGAGCAGGTCGCTGACGTCGTCCGGCACGTCGACGGCGTACTTGCGCAGGATGTCCATGGAGATCACTTCCAGGGCGTTCTCGTGCGTGGCGGCCAGGACGACGGGCGCGGCGACACCGTCCTCGTGCGCGTGCAGCCACCGCACGGCCACGACGCACCAGCGGTCGCCCGGTTGCAGGCCGGGAAAGTTGTTCTCCGGACGCGGCGTGCTCAGATCGTTGCCGATGGAGGCTTGATGCTCCAGGAACTCCGCCGTGACGACGGTGCATACGGTGTGGCTGCCCAGATCCTCCGGCCCGGTACTGCAGCAGCCGTCCCGGTAGAAGCCGGTGAGAGGATCGGTGCCGCACTCTTCCAGCGGCCCCCCAAGCACGTTTCGATCGGTCACGTCGCCGATCCTATTGTCACTTCGCGAGAAGTTCCGCAGGACAAGAAATCTCAGGGGTTGTGTCGGTGCCCGCCGAAGCCCGCCCGCGGCTCGGGACGCGCGGTGTTCGCCGGGCATCTGCCGTGTTCGCGGGGGCGCGACGCGACCGTTCGGTGCGGCTCGGGGCCCAGCCCGTGACGACCGGTCTGCAAGGATGGTTCGCGTGAGTCCCGAAGTCTGGATCCTGATCGCCGCGGTCGCCGCACTGCTGCTGGTGGTGCTTGTCGCCGGTTTCGTCCGGTACAAGCGCGGCCGCGTGTCGCTGACCCCGCCCGCGCAGGACAAGGAGGTGACCGACCGGTCCGGTGGTTACACCGCGACCGGCGGATTCAACTTCAGCCGGGGCGGCACCGCTACCGCGCCGCCACCGCTCGAGCGCACCGACACCGAAGGACAGCCGCACATCGGCGACGACGCCGCGATCCCGCGCGACGCGCCCAAGCGCGGGATCACCAACGTGCCGCTTCCGGAGGCGGACGTCGCCGAAGCGCCCCCCGTGTCCGGCGGCGCCGCGCCGACGACGCCCATCGAGGCCGAGGCCGAGTCTCCGGCCACCGAGGCGCCCGCGCCGACCGACCAGGTGGAGACTCCGGAGGACGTGGCCGACACCGCGCCCGTCATCGAGACCGGTGCCCCGGAGACCGCGCCCGAAACCGCCCCTGCGGACACCGGCGCCGCCCCCACCACGGAAGTCGTCGCCCCGGACACCCCAGCGGGCGTCGAGACCGCCGCGGCGCTGGAGGAGATCGAGCCCACCGAGGGCCGTCTGGTCCGCCTGCGCGGACGCCTGTCCCGCTCGCAGAACGCGGTCGGCAAGAGCCTGCTCGGCCTGCTCGGCGGCGGCGACCTGGACGACGAATCATGGGAGGAGGTCGAGGACACCCTGGTCCTGGCCGACCTCGGCACCGCGAGCACCACCGCGGTCGTCTCCCGGCTGCGCGCCGAGATGGCGGCGCGCAGCGTCCGCACCACCGACCAGGCTCGTGCCGTTCTGCGCGACGTGCTGATCGAGCAGCTGCGGCCGGAGCTGGACCGCTCGGTCCGCGCGCTGCCGCACCCGGATCACCCGTCCATCCTGCTGGTGGTCGGCGTGAACGGCACCGGAAAGACCACCACCACCGGCAAGCTCGCCCGCGTGCTGGTCGCCGACGGCCGCCGGGTGCTGCTCGGCGCCGCCGACACCTTCCGCGCCGCGGCCGCCGATCAGCTGCAGACCTGGGGCGAGCGGGTCGGCGCCGACACCGTCCGCGGCCGGGAAGGCGCCGACCCGGCCGCCGTCGCGTTCGACGCGGTGGCCGCGGGTGTCGAGCGCGGTGTCGACGCGGTGCTCATCGACACCGCGGGCCGGCTGCACACCAAGACCGGCCTGATGGACGAGCTGGGCAAGGTCAAGCGCGTCGTGGAGAAGAAGGCCGCCGTCGACGAGGTCCTGCTGGTGCTGGACGCCACCGTCGGCCAGAACGGACTGAACCAGGCGCGGGTGTTCGCCGAGGTGGTCGACATCACCGGCGTGGTGCTCACCAAGCTGGACGGGACGGCCAAGGGCGGCATCGTCTTCCAGGTCCAGCACGAATTGGGCGTGCCGGTGAAGCTGGTCGGTCTCGGTGAGGGCGCCGACGACCTGGCCCCGTTCGAGCCCGCCGCGTTCGTGGACGCGCTGCTGGGCTGATCCACCTGTCCTCCGAAAAGGGTTGAGCCCGCGGCCTTCCGCGTAAGCGGCGCGCCGCGGGCCGGAGGCCGCACGTCCACCGCATCGGTGCGAGACACATCACACCCCGGATGTTTGCCGACTCCAACTCGGCGGTAATGAATGTCCGATTTCGCGGACACGCTGCTCACAGCTTCGGCAAACACCCGGTGTACATCGCGAAACGTGGTAGCAACACAGCTGCGCCATCCGTTCACACAGGTGAAACACGACAGCTCAACGGATGAAACACCGAGTGAGGACCCTTCTGTGCAGGTCCATTTGCCGGAATCGGCTGGGCCCGAGATGAGGAGGACATTAAGGTGGCATTTCCGCTTACCGGTGCGCCGGACACCGGTGATACCGCATGGATGCTGGCGAGTTCGGCGCTGGTGTTGCTGATGACACCGGGCCTGGCATTCTTCTACGGCGGCATGGTCCGGTCGAAGAATGTGCTCAACATGATCATGATGAGCATCAGCGCGATGGGTCTGGTCGGCGTGCTGTGGTCGCTGTACGGATACTCGACGGCCTTCGGCGACAACAAGTTCGGCGTGATCGGCGACCCGACGCAGTTCTTCGGCCTGAAGGGCTTGATCGGCGGTAACTCCGTCGCCGAGGTCAAGGACGCGGCCGGCGCCGTCACGACGGAGGCGGTGAACATCCCGCTCGCGGGCACCATTCCGGCGACGGTCTTCGTCGCGTTCCAGCTGATGTTCGCCATCATCACGGTTGCCCTCATCTCGGGCGCGGTCGCCGACCGCCTGAAGTTCAGCGCGTGGCTGCTGTTCGCGGGCATCTGGGCCACGGTGGTCTACTTCCCGGTCGCGCACTGGGTGTTCGACTTCGACGTCAAGGACGCCGACGGCAACGTCGTGCACGAAGGCGGCTGGATCGCCAACAAGCTGCTCGCGGTCGACTTCGCAGGCGGCACGGCGGTGCACATCAACGCCGGTGCGGCCGGTCTGGCGCTGGTGCTGGTGCTCGGCAAGCGCAAGGGCTGGCCGACCACGCCGTTCCGCCCGCACAACCTGCCGTTCGTCATGCTCGGCGCCGGTCTGCTGTGGTTCGGCTGGTTCGGCTTCAACGCCGGTTCCGCGGTGACCTCCGGCGGCCTCGCCGGGTCGACCTTCATCACCACCACCATCGCGACCTGCGCCGCGATGCTGTCCTGGCTGCTGGTGGAGAAGGTCCGCGACGGCAAGCCCACCTCGCTGGGCGCGGCCTCGGGCATCGTGGCAGGTCTGGTGGCCATCACCCCGTCGTGTTCCTCGGTGAACGTGCTCGGCGCGCTCGCCATCGGCGTGGTCGCGGGCGCGCTGTGCGCCCTCGCGGTCGGCCTCAAGTTCAAGTTCGGCTTCGACGACTCGCTCGACGTGGTCGGCGTGCACCTGGTCGGCGGCATCGTCGGCACCCTGATGGTCGGTTTCGTCGCGGCGCCGGAGGCGGGCGCGGCCAAGACCGGTCTGCTCTACGGCGGCGGCGTCGACCAGTTGTGGCGGCAGGCGGTGGGTGCCGGTGTGGTGCTTGCCTTCTCCTTCATCGCGACGCTGATCATTGCCTATATCGTGAAGTTCACCATTGGGCTGCGCGTGAGCGAGGAAGAAGAGTCGGTGGGCTTGGACGAGTCCGAGCACGCGGAAACCGCCTACGACTTCGCCGCTCTGGGTAGCACGGCACGTTCGGCCAAGGAGGCATGACGAACATGAAGTTGATCACCGCCATCGTCAAACCGTTTACGCTCGAGGACGTCAAGACCGGGCTCGAGCAGGCGGGCGTGTTGGGCATGACCGTCAGCGAGGTGCAAGGGTACGGCCGCCAGAAGGGCCACACCGAGGTGTACCGCGGCGCCGAGTACTCGGTCGATTTCGTGCCGAAGGTCCGCGTCGAGGTCGTGGTGGACGACGCGTCCGTCGACAAGGTCGTCGAGGTGATCGTGGAGGCCTCCCGGACCGGCAAGATCGGCGACGGCAAGGTCTGGGTCACTCCGGTGGAGTCGATCATCCGGGTGCGGACCGGCGAACGCGGTACCGACGCTCTGTAACGAATATCGAGTAGAGCGGCGGCCCCGCTCCCACCGGAGCTCCCGGTCGGAGCGGGGCCGCACGCGTGAAATGGGCGGTGGGTTGTGGGTAGTCAGTACGAGCACGACGGTGACCCGAAGGTGACCGGAGAAGTCAGCGGCAAGATATCCAATGGGGCGGCCGACCTGGTCCGCGCACGAACCCAACTGCTCGACGGCGGCCTGCCGCGCAACCCTCGGCTCGACGCGGAGTCGCTGCGGCAGGCCCTGGTCGACCTCTACGAACTCTGGCTCACCAGCAAGGGCGCCGAACTGGGCATCACCGCCGACAGCGGTCTGGCCGTGGTGGCGGTCGGCGGCCTCGGGCGCGGCGAGATGCTGCCGTACTCCGATCTGGATCTGATGCTGCTGCACGACGACGTCGATCCCGCCCGGGTCGCCGAGGTCGCCGACCAGCTCTGGTACCCGCTGTGGGACGCGCACATCAAGCTCGACCACAGCGTGCGGACGGTGCCGCAGGCGCTGCGGGTGGCCGCCGACGATCTCATCGCCGCGCTGGGCATGCTCGAAGCCAGGCACATCGTCGGCGACCAGGAATTGAGCAGCCTGTTGATCGGCGGCGTGCGCCGGGAATGGCGTACCGGAATCCGCAACCGCTTCGACGACCTCATCGCCCAGGCCCAGGCCCGATGGGAGCGCAACGGCGAGATCGCGCACCGCGCCGAGCCCGATCTGAAGAACGGGCGCGGCGGCCTGCGCGACATCCAGCTGCTCGACGCCCTCTCCATCGCCCAGCTGACCGACGCCATGCCCGGGCTCGGGCCGGACGTGCCCGGCGGCGGATTGAAGCAGGCGCGTCGCCGCCTGTTGGACGTGCGCACCGAACTGCACCGGGTCGCGGGCCGTTCCCGCGACCAGCTGCGCGCGCAGGACGCCGACGAGATCGGCGCGGCCCTGCGTATCGGCGACCGCTTCGACCTGGCTCGCACGCTGAGTGATTCGGCGCGCACGGTGAGCTATTCCGTGGACGTCGGGTTGCGCACCGCGGCCAACGCGCTCCCGCGCCGGGGGCTGGCGCGGCTGCGCCGCATGCCGGTGCGCAGGCCACTCGACGAGGGTGTCGTCGAGCATGCCGGTGAGGTGGTGCTCGCCCGCGACGCGCGCCCCCAGCGCGACCCCGGGCTGATCCTGCGGGTGGCGGCGGCCTCGGCGCAAACCGGGCTCCCGATGTCGGCCACCACCCTGAACCGGCTGTCCGAGGACGCGCCCGAGCTGCGCGAGCCGTGGCCGAAAGACGCCCTCAACGACCTATTGGTCCTGCTCGGCGCGGGCCGCGGCGCCATCGACGCGATCGAGGCGCTGGACCGGACCGGCCTGTGGGGCAGGCTGCTTCCGGAGTGGGGCGCCGTGCGCGACCTGCCCCCGCGCGATGTCCTGCACACCTGGACCGTCGACCGCCACCTGGTGGAGACGGTCGCCTACGCCAGCGCGATCAGCACCAGGGTGGCTCGGCCGGACCTGCTGGCCCTCGGCGCGCTGCTGCACGACATCGGCAAGGGCCGCGCGGGCGATCACAGCGTCGTCGGCGCGGAGCTGGCCACCCACATCGGTCGGCGTCTGGGTCTGTGGCCTTCGGACGTGCGCACACTCAGCGCGCTGGTCCGCCACCATCTGCTGCTGCCGGACACCGCGACCCGGCGCGATCTGACCGATCCCGAGACGGTGCGGTTCGTGGTCGACACGCTCGATGGCGATCCTCAGCTGCTGGAACTGCTGCACACGCTGGCCGAGGCGGACTCGCTGGCCACCGGTCCGGGCGTGTGGGGTGACTGGAAGGCGTCGCTGATCGGCGAGCTGGTCCGGCGCTGTCGGTTGGTGATGGCGGGCGATCCGCTGCCGACGCCGGAGCCCATCGCGCCGGAGCTGGTCGAGAAGGCGCAGGCGGGCGGGGTGCACGTCGATCTGAAGCCGGGGGACAGTAAATACACCTATACGGTCACCGTGATCGCGCCCGACACTCCGGGGCTGCTCTCCGATGCCGCGGGCGTGCTCGCGCTGCACTCGTTGCGTGTCCTGTCGGCCGCTCTGGGCGTCGAAGGCGATTTCGCCGTGGACACTTTCGTCGTCTCGCCCAAATTCGGCGACCCGCCGGACCCGGGATTGCTGCGACAGGAACTGATCCGCGCCACGGCGGGGGACCTGGACGTGTCCGCGGCGCTGGCGAAACGCGAGCGCGAGGCGAGCGGCATCGGCCGGACCCGCTACGCGCAGGCGCCACCCCGGGTGATCTGGTTGGACACCTCGGTGCCCGGCCAAGTCATCCTGGAGCTGCGCGCCGAGGACCGGATCGGGTTGCTCAGCCGCCTGGCCGCCGAACTGGCGAGCTGCGGAGCGAACGTCCGCTGGGCCAAAGTGGTCACGATGGGGTCGGCGGTGGTGGACAGTTTCTGCCTCGATCTGGGCGCCGAGGACGGTCCCGCGCGCCGGGAAGCGATCGAGAAAGCGATTCTCGCGGTGGTTCCCAGAACTGCGCCAAAGCCGCCGGAAAGCGACTCGACGAACCCATGAAATCCGGTTTGACCTGCTAATTTCCCTGGTGATCAATCTGTTGCCAGATATTTGCTGGATATGAGCTCCGGTCCGGCGGCGCGCCCCTACGATCTAGAGCGTCCGGCTATCGCGAGCACGAGGGGAGCAGGTCGGTGGCAATTGAAGTCGTTTCGGCGTCGACGATGACAAGTGACGAGACCACGCACATGGCGCGCTGCGTAGGCGGCGACCGCTGGGTGGTCTCCTGGCTCCCCGGGCGCACCCTGACCGGACGGCAGGCGGTGACCGCGATGACGATCGCGTCCACCGTCGCCACCTCGCCCATCCCGAGCACGGCGGAGTGGGCGCTGCTCGACGACCTGGCCCTCGAGCTGGGGCTGACCGCCAACGAGGCGGTGTTCATGGTCGTCGAGGAGAATCACGACTACCGCGCGACGCCCAAACCGCGCCGTCGCGTGCTCGACTAGCGGGCCCGCCGCATCGGAAAGGACGCACCGCCTGCGCGATCACACGGGCGATCCCATTACCCTGGGAGAGAATGTGACGTCCCCCGAGATCAGGAGCGCGATCGGTGTTCGAATCCCTGTCCGACCGGCTTACCGGTGCCCTCAAGGATCTGCGTGGTAAGGGGCGTCTGTCACCGGCCGACATCGACGCCACCTGTCGCGAGATCCGCCTCGCCCTGCTCGAGGCCGACGTCGCGCTGCCCGTGGTGCGCGGTTTCATCGGACGCATCAAGGAGCGCGCCAAGGGCGCGGAGGTCTCCGCGGCGCTGAACCCGGCCCAGCAGGTCGTGAAGATCGTCAACGAGGAGCTCGTCGGTATCCTCGGCGGCGAGACCAGGCGGCTGAATCTGGCCAAGAATCCCCCGACGGTGATCATGCTCGCCGGTCTGCAGGGTTCCGGTAAGACCACGCTGGCGGGCAAGCTGGCGAAGCTGCTGAAGGGGCAGGGCCATCAGCCGCTGCTGGTGGCCTGTGACCTGCAGCGTCCCGGCGCCGTCACCCAGCTGCAAGTGGTCGGCGAGCGCGCAGGCGTGCCCGTCTACGCGCCGCATCCCGGCACCTCCGTCGGTGGCGGCGACAACCCGCTGGGCATCTCGGCCGCCGACCCGGTGAACGTGGCGCGCGGCGGCGTCGAGGAAGCGCGGCAGAAGCAGTACGACGTGGTCATCGTCGACACCGCGGGTCGTCTCGGCATCGACGAAGAGCTGATGCGGCAGGCCGCTGGCATCCGCGACGCCGTGCGGCCGGACGAGACCCTGTTCGTGCTCGACGCGATGATCGGTCAGGACGCGGTCACCACGGCCGAGGCGTTCCGCGACGGCGTCGGCTTCACCGGCGTGGTGCTCACCAAGCTCGACGGCGACGCCCGCGGTGGTGCGGCGCTGAGCGTCCGCGAGGTCACCGGCGTGCCCATCCTGTTCGCCTCCACCGGTGAGAAGCTCGAGGACTTCGACGTCTTCCATCCGGACCGCATGGCCAGCCGCATCCTCGGCATGGGCGACGTGCTCACCCTGATCGAGCAGGCCGAGCAGGTCTACGACGCCAAGCAGGCCGAGGAAGCCGCCCGCAAGATCGGCAGCGGTGAGCTCACCCTCGAGGACTTCCTCGACCAGATGCTGGCCATCCGCAAGATGGGCCCGATCGGCAACCTGCTCGGCATGCTGCCCGGCGCGGGTCAGATGAAAGACGTGCTCGCCCAGGTCGACGACAAGCAGCTCGACCGCGTGCAGGCGATCATCCGCGGCATGACCCCGGCCGAACGGGAGAATCCGAAGATCATCAACGCCTCGCGCCGCCTGCGCATCGCCAACGGCTCCGGTGTCCAGGTCTCCGAGGTCAACCAGCTCGTCGACCGCTTCTTCGAGGCCAAGAAGATGATGGCGATGATGGGCCGCCAGATGGGTCTGCCCGGCTCCCGCCGCGGCAACGCGAAGAAGGGCAAGAAAGGCAAGAAGGGCGGCCGCGGCCCGACCCCGCCGAAGGTGCGTGGCGGATTTCCGGGGATGGGCGGCATGCCGGGAATGCCCGCGGGGATGCCCGACCTGTCCAACATGCCCGCCGGGCTCGACCAGCTGCCTCCTGGCCTCGACGGCTTCGACCTGTCCAAGCTGAAGTTCCCGAAGAAGTAGATCGGGCCCGGCAGTAGGTTGGAGGCAGCCGACGACGTCCGGGAGGTTGCTGTGCATCTGCGAGGAGTGGTTCTCCCGGGCGACGAGGTGCGCGATCTCTGGGTGCGGGACGGGCTGGTGTCCTTCGAGCCCGTTCCCGGCGCCGAAACCCTGTGCCGCACCGGGTGGATCGTGCCCGGACTCGTCGACGCGCACTGCCATGTCGGCATCCGGTACGGCGGAGGCCACGAGGACCGGGCGGGCGCCGTCGCGCAGGCCGAGATCGAACGGGAGGCCGGTGCGCTGCTGCTGCGGGACGCGGGTTCGCCGATCGACACCCGGTTCATCGACGACCATCACGAGCTGCCGCGCATCATCCGCGCGGGCCGTCATATCGCACGGCCGAAGCGCTACATCCGCGAGCTCGGCATCGAGCTCGACGACGAACGCGACCTGCCGGAGATCGTCGCCGAACAGGCCCGCTTCGGCGACGGCTGGGTGAAGATCGTCGGCGACTGGATCGACCGCTCCGTCGGCGACCTGCGCCCGCTGTGGAGCGACGCGATCCTGAAGGAGGCCATCGACGCCGCGCACGCCAATGGCGCCCGGGTCACCGCCCATGTCTTCGGCGAGGACGCGCTGCCCGGCTTGATCAACGCGGGCATCGACTGCCTGGAACACGGCACCGGCCTCACCGAGGACACCATCGAGATGATGGTCGAGCACGGCACCGCCTTGGTCCCGACCCTGGTCAATATCGACACCTTCCCGGAGATCGCCGACAGCGCGGGCAAATTCCCCGTCTACGCCGCGCACATGCGCGACCTGCACCGCCGGGTGCGCGGCACGGTCGCGGCCGCCCACGAGGCGGGCGTGCCCATTTTCGCGGGCACCGACGCCGGCGGTTCCATCCGGCACGGGCGCATCGCCGACGAGATCGCCGCGCTCGGCGCCGCGGGCCTGTCCCGGCACGACGCGCTCGGCGCGGCCTCCTGGGATGCCCGCGGCTGGCTCGGACGCCCTGGCATCGAAGCGGGCGCGCCCGCGGATTTCGTTGTCTACCAGCAGGACCCGCGCACCCACCCGGAAACGCTCACCGCACCGTACGCCGTCGTGCTGCGCGGACGCGTGTACGGCGGGCGCGGTCCGGTCACCGGTCATCGGTAACTCGTCGTTCGCGGCTCACCCGTTCGTCTGGCGAATGAGGCGGATGCGGCTGCCTCGCCTTGGCTCGGCCCGGCGCGGGCTGTTGCCGGAATTCATCCGGCTGCGCAGGTAGGGTCGATTACGTGACCATTCGCCTCGGTTATCAAATGCCCAACTTCAGCTACGGCAAGTCGGTGCGTGAACTGTTCCCGACGGTCATCGCGCAGGCCAGGGAGGCCGAAGCCGGCGGTTTCGACACGGTCTTCGTGATGGACCACTTCTATCAGCTGCCCGGCATCGGCACGCCCGACGAGCCGATGCTCGAGGCGTACACCGCCCTGGGCGGCCTCGCCACGGCGACAGAGCGAATCCAGTTGTCGGCCTTGGTCACCGGCAACACCTACCGCAACCCCGCCATGCTCGCCAAGACCGTCACCACGCTCGACGTGGTCAGCGGCGGCCGCGCGGTGCTGGGCATCGGCGCGGGCTGGTTCGAGCTCGAGCACCGATCCTTCGGCTATGACTTCGGCACCTTCACCACCCGATTCGAACGGCTGGACGAGGCACTGCAGATCATTCAGCCGATGCTGCGCGGCCAGCGCCCCACCTTCGACGGCAAGTGGTATCGCGTCGAGAACGCGATGAACGAGCCGCGCGTGCGCGACGACTTGCCGATCCTGCTCGGCGGCAGCGGCGAGAAGAAGACCTTTCGGCTGGCCGCCCGTTTCGCCGACCACCTCAACCTCATCTGCAACGCCTCCGAGCTCCCACGCAAGATCGAGATCCTGCGTGGGCGCTGCGCTGAGGTCGGCCGCGACCCGGCGACCTTGGAGACCAGCTATCTGTGCTTCCTGATGGTGGACGAAGACGGCGACCTGGCCCGCAAGCAGCAGCAGGACTATTTGAGTCGCATGGGGATCGACCTGTCGGCGCTCTCGGAATCCGAGCGCGCGCAGACTCCGGCCGACCGTCAGTTCGTCGGCACGCCGGATGAGGTTGCCGAGCAGCTGCGGACCCGCGTTCTCGACCACGGCGTCGATGGCCTGATCGTCAACATGGTCTTCCAGGGACACGAGCAGGGCGCGGTCGAACTCATCGGACGCACCCTGGCGCCGCTGGTGGCCTGACGAGCGGGAACCGGACGCGAATGCCGTTGCCGCCGGATACAATCGGCCGATGATAGCCCCTCCGTGGCGAGCGTCGTACGGTGTCGACGCGCCGTCGGTGCTGCTGTTGCTGGGAGTTCTCGCGGTCGCCTACCTTGCCGCCGCACTGGTGGTGGCGCTGTTCCAGCAGCTGCGTCCGAGCCTGCTGCTCCTGCTGATCGGCATCGTGCTCGCCGCGCAGTTCGGGCTGTTCCTGCACGCGACCCTCCGGGGCAAGTTCCGGGTCTGGGCCGGGCTGCTCGACGAGCTCGAACTGCGCGGCGACGAACTGCTACTCGACATGGGCTGCGGGCGCGGCGCGGTGCTGCTCGCGGCCGCGCGGCGGCTGCCCGCCGGGCGCGCGGTCGGCCTGGACCTGTGGTGCTCCACCGATCACTGCACTCCGGCCACCGCCGAACAGAACGCGCTCGCCGAGAACGTCGCCGACCGCATCGAACTGCGCACCGGCGACATGACCCGCATGCCGTTCCCCGACGGCGCCTTCGACGTCGTCGTGTCCAGCCTGGCCATTCACGCCATCAAGTCCGAGCAGGGCCGCGCCGACGCCGTCCGCGAGGCATGCCGTGTCCTGCGTCCCGGGGGGAAGCTGGTCATCGTCGATATCGGTAACACCCGGCACTACCGCGCTACGCTGGCCGGAAACGGCGCGACCGGACTGACCCACCGCACCCTCGGGTGGCGGATGTGGTGGGGTGGCCCCTGGGTGCCCACCCACGCCCTGACCGCCACCGTCCCCGGATAGCCCGGTGACGTATCGCCGCGAACACCGAACGCGATTTCTGGCGCGACCGTCCCTTCTGGCAGAATGGACCACCGTCCTTCCGGACAAGTGTCAGCCCGTCTCCGGTTACGTACCGCGCGGCGGTCACACACTCGAAAGCGCAAAACCGGGCTCGCAGACCATGCGGGTCGCCGAATTGCGTCGTGACCAACCAACGAAAGGCAGATCAGCAGTGGCTGTTCGCATCAAGCTCACCCGCCTGGGCAAGATCCGCAACCCGCAGTACCGCGTCGTCGTCGCGGACGCCCGCACCCGCCGGGACGGCCGGGCCATCGAGTCCATCGGCAAGTACCACCCGAAGGAAGAGCCCTCGCTCATCGAGATCGACTCCGAGCGCGTGCAGTACTGGCTGGGTGTCGGCGCGCAGCCGACCGAGCCGGTCCTCCAGCTGCTGAAGATCACCGGTGACTGGCAGAAGTTCAAGGGCATCGACGGCGCCGAGGGCACCCTGAAGGTGAAGCAGGCGAAGCCGTCGAAGCTGGATCTGTTCAACGCCGCGCTGGCCGCCGCCGACAACGAGCCGGTCGCCGAGGCGGTCACCCCGAAGAAGAAGGCCGCCAAGAAGGACGCCGAAGAGGGCGCCGAGGCCACCGAGGCCACCGAGTAATGAGTGGGTCCTATCCGTCGCGTCTCGAGGTGATGGAGCAATGAGCGCCGTAGTCGCCGATGCCGTCGAGCACCTGGTGCGCGGCATCGTCGCCAACCCCGACGACGTCCGCGTCCATTTGATCACCGGTCGCCGCGGACGCACGGTCGAGGTGCACGTTCATCCCGATGACCTGGGCAAAGTGATCGGTCGCGGCGGACGCACCGCGACCGCGCTGCGCACCCTCGTCGCCGGTATCGGCGGCCGGGGCATCCGGGTCGACGTGGTCGACACCGACCAGTAGATGGAACTCGTCGTCGGACGGGTCGCCAAGGCGCACGGTGTGCGCGGCGAACTTGTCGTCGAGGTGCGCACCGACGAGCCCGAGGCGCGTTTCGCGCCCGGCGTCACGCTGCGCGGTCGACTGCCGCGCACCGACGATGTCCGCGACTTCACCGTGGAGTCGGCCCGCGAGCACTCGGGCCGGCTCCTGGTGTTCCTCGCCGGGGTCGCCGACCGCACCGCGGCGGACGCGCTGCGTGGCATGCTGCTCGTCGTGGACAGCGCGGACCTGCCGCCCTCGGAGGACCCGGACGAGTTCTACGACCACGAGCTGGAAGGGCTGGAGGTCCGCCTCACCGACGAGACCGTGGTGGGGTCCGTGCGCGAGGTGCTGCATTCCGCGGCGGGCGAGCTGCTCGCGGTGCGCGCCGCCGACGACGGCCGGGAGATCCTGATCCCGTTCGTCACCGCGATCGTGCCCACGGTGTCGATCGCCGACGGCGTGATCGTCATCGATCCGCCCGAGGGCCTGCTCGACCCGGAATGACGTGCCGGCAGACCCGATCGCGCCGCGCCCGCCCGGCTCGTGGACGCGGCGGCAGGAGACAGGCATGAGAATCGACGTCGTCACGATCTTCCCCGAGTATCTGGAGCCGCTGCGCACGGCGCTGCTCGGCAAGGCGATCGATAAGGGGCTGATCTCGCTGACGGTGCACGATCTGCGCCGTTGGACGCACGACGTGCACAAGTCGGTGGACGACGCGCCCTACGGCGGCGGTCCCGGCATGGTCATGAAGCCGACCGTCTGGGGTGACGCGCTCGACGAGGTCTGTCCCGACGACGCGCTGCTGGTCGTCCCCACACCGGCTGGCGTGCCGTTCACGCAGGCCACCGCGCACCGGTGGGCCGCAGAGCGGCACCTCGTCTTCGCCTGCGGTCGCTACGAGGGCATCGACCAGCGCGTCTTCGACGACGCCGCCCGCCGGGTCCGCGTGGAGGAGGTCAGCATCGGCGACTACGTGCTGATCGGCGGCGAGGCGGCGGTGCTGGTGATGACCGAGGCCGTGGTCCGGCTGCTGCCCGGCGTGCTCGGCAATCAGCAATCCCACCAAGAGGATTCGTTCTCCGACGGCCTGCTCGAGGGCCCCAGCTATACCCGCCCGGTCTCCTGGCGCGGCCTCGAGGTTCCGCCGATCCTGCTCTCCGGCGACCACGCGAAGGTGGCCGCCTGGCGCCGCGAGCAATCCCTCGCCCGCACTCGCGAACGGCGCCCGGACCTGCTCGCCGATCACGACAGGGAGTCCGGCTCCCAGCACTAGGCACTCCCCGCCGATCACGCGCAGCTTCGCACCTGCGGATAAATCTTGTGGCTCCGGCGCTTCGCCCTCACGGCAGCAAGCCGTGACGCCGCGCCGCCACCACCGCCTCGTGCCTGGAATGGGCGTCGAGTTTGGCCATCGCGTTGCGCAGGTAGCTCTTCACGGTTTCCGGTCCGAGCGAGAGGCGTTGTGCCGCTTCCTGATTCGTACAGCCCAGGGCGATCTGGGACAGCACGTCGAGTTCGCGGCGGGACAGCCGCGGACTGTCGGGATGCGGTTCGCCGACCAGGACGCGGGTCAATCGTTCGCACACCGCGTGCAGTCGCCCGCGCAACCGGTCGTCCTCGGCCGAGCGCGCCATGCCGCGGAGTTCGGCGTGGATGTCGCGCAGTTCCTCGGTGACGGCCGGTGCGGTACCGGCCGACGGCGTGGCCAGCTCCAGCATCCGCAAACGGCGGTCGACCTCGTCGCGAATGGCGATCTCGGTGGCCAGGCGGCGACCGGCCTGGACGACGAGATCCGCGGTGCGGTCACCCAGCGGAGTCGCGCCCCTGGTGGCGGCATAGAGCACCGCGCGGGCACGCTGGTCGACGACCACCGGGACGGCGAGCACCGAACGGATGCCTTCGCCGGAGACCGGCCCGTCGTAGTCGTGGGTGATCGACGACGACGTGCGGTAGTCCGACACCGCGGCGGGACGCCCCGAATCCATCACCCGGCCACCGAGCCCCGACGTGCGCACGACCGCCAACCCGCGCAGCCCGGTGGTGACCGTGCCCACGAACTCCGACAGCAGCAGGGCGTCGCCATGAACTTCGCCGCCGAAGGCCACCGGCACGCCCGCAGTGCTCGCCACCCAGCGGATCTCGGCGCGTAACGCGTCGGCGTCGCGCGGACGCAGCAGCGCGGTGTGGGTCACGGGGACTCACCCCTTTTCGGGGGTAGTGGCCGACGGGATGTGACCCACATCCTATTGCACACCCGGGTAGCGCTGGATCACAGATGAAGGAGAACTGACGATGGGCACCGATCCGAATCAGCGGGTGCGCGAGCTGCTGGACTGTTACGACCGCGCTGACGCGTCGGCGGCGGACCTGCTGTGTGATCGGCACCCGGCCGACCGGGTGGCCTTCACGATCGTCGAGGCAGACCTGTCCTCGACCGACCTCACCTATGGCGAGCTGCGCGAACGCTCGGCCCGATTCGCCGCCGCGCTCGCCGGACTCGGCGTCGAACCGGGCGACCGGGTCGCCACCTTGATGGCGAAGTCGGCGGACCTGGTGGTCGCGCTGCTCGGCATCTGGCGCCGCGGCGCGGTGCACGTCCCGCTGTTCACCGCGTTCGCGCCGCCCGCCATCGCGCTGCGGCTGGACGCCGCCGAGGTCTCCCTCGTCGTCGCCGACTCCGATCAGGCGCCGAAGCTGGCGCCCGGCCCGGATCTGCCCGCGGACCCGCCTTGGCGGCTGATCGTGTCGGGCGCCGACATCCCGGACGGGGCGCTGCGGATGGCCGATCTGCTCGACACCCATTCGGCGACTCACCCGCAGGCACGCGCGGTCGCGGTCGGCGGCGACGGCCTGCTGGTCCAGTTGTTCACCAGCGGCACCACCGGCACGCCCAAAGGCGTCCCGATTCCGCTGCGCGCGCTCGCCTCCTTCCACGCCTACCAGGAGTTCGCGCTGAACGTCCGGCCCGACGACGTGTTCTGGAACGCCGCCGACCCGGGCTGGGCCTACGGCCTCTACTACGCCATCCTCGGCCCGCTGGCCACCGGCATGCGCAGCATCCTGCTGCACGCGGGGTTCTCCGCTCCGCTGACCTGGCAGGTGCTGGAGACCTTCGGCGTCACCAATTTCGCCGCGGCGCCGACGGTCTACCGCGCGCTGCGCGCCGAAAGCGCCGCGCCGCCGGTGCACTCCCGGTTGCGCCGCGCCTCCTCGGCGGGTGAGCCGCTGACGCCCGAGGTCGTCGCATGGTCGGTGGAGCACCTGGGTGTCGCGGTGCGCGACCACTACGGCCAGACCGAGCACGGCATGGTCATCTGCAACGCCTGGCACGACGACCTCGACACCGAGACTCCCGCGGGCTCGATGGGTCGCACGCTGCCCGGCTGGTCCTGCGCGGTGCTCGCCGATGACGCCGACACCATCGCTGCCCCCGGCACGGTGGGCCGGGTCGCCATCGATACCGCGCACAGTCCGCTGCTGTGGTTCCTCGGCTATCTCGACGCCCCGGAACGCACAGCGCAGCGCTACACCGCCGACGGCCGCTGGTACCTGACCGGCGACGCGGGCTCGCAGGACGCGAACGGCTTCTTCCGTTTCTCCGCCCGCGACGACGACGTCATCATCATGGCGGGCTACCGCATCGGCCCGTTCGAAGTGGAGAGCGTCCTCGTGCTGCACGAGCAGGTCGCCGAGGCCGCCGTGGTCGGCATGCCGGACGACCTGCGCGGCGAGGTGCTGGAGGCGTTCGTCGTGCTGCGCGACGGCGCCGTGGCCAGCCCCGAGTTGAAGTCCGAACTGCAGAGTTTGGTGAAACGGAAATTCGCCGCGCACGCCTACCCGCGCAGAGTGCACTTCGTGCCGAGCCTGCCGAAGACGCCCAGTGGCAAGGTGCAGCGATTCGTACTGCGACAGGGAGGTATCCGGTGATGTCGGCACACGAGCCGTCCCTGCCCAGCTACGCGTCCGGCGTTTCCGACGTCCCGCTGCTCGGCGACACCATCGGCGGCAACCTCGCCCGGACCGTCGCGGCATTCCCGGATCGGGAAGCGCTGGTGGACCTTCCGTCCGGACGCCGCTGGACCTACCGCGAACTCGGTGCCGCGGTCGACGCCCTGGCCTGCGGCCTCGCCGATCGCGGCATCGGCAAGGGGGACCGGGTCGGCATCTGGGCGCCGAACTGCGCGGAATGGTTTCTCGTCCAGTTCGCCACGGCGCGCATCGGCGCGATCCTGGTCAACATCAATCCGGCCTACCGCACCAGTGAACTGGAGTACGTGCTCCGTCAGGCGGGCGTGCGGATGCTGGTCGCGGCCGAGCGGTTCAAATCCTCCGACTACGTCGCTATGATCGAGCACGTCCGGCCGAACTGCGCGGCGCTGGAACAGGTTCTCGTACTGGGCACACCCGAGTGGGACGCGCTGTCGCGCACGGTGATCTACGCCGACCGGCTCACCGCGCTCGCCGCGCTGCTGTCGACCGACGATCCGATCAACATCCAGTACACCTCGGGCACAACGGGATTCCCGAAGGGTGCCACGCTCAGCCACCACAACATCCTGAACAACGGCTATTTCGTCGGCGAGCTGTGCGGCTACACCGAACAGGACCGCATCTGCGTCCCGGTGCCGTTCTATCACTGCTTCGGCATGGTGATGGGCAACCTCGCGAGCACGAGTCACGGTGCGGCCATCGTCATTCCGGCGCCCTCCTTCGATCCGAAGGCGACGCTGGCCGCGGTCGATGCCGAGCGCTGCACCTCGTTGTACGGCGTGCCGACGATGTTCATCGACATGCTGACCGAACTGGATTCGGCCACCCCGGATCTGTCCACCCTGCGCACCGGCATCATGGCCGGTTCGCCGTGCCCGGTCGAAGTGATGAAGCGGGTGATCGACCGGATGGGCATGCGCGAGGTGTGCATCTGCTACGGCATGACGGAGACCTCCCCGGTCTCGACCCAGACCCGCCGGGACGACAGCATCGACCGGCGCACCGCCACGGTCGGCCGGGTCGGCCCGCACCTGGAAGTCAAGATAGTCGACCCCGCAACCGGTCTCACGGTGCCGCGCGGCGAACCCGGCGAGCTGTGCACCCGTGGCTACTCGGTGATGCTCGGCTATTGGGACGACCCGGACAAAACCGCCGAGGCGATAGACGCCGCCCGCTGGATGCACACCGGCGACATCGGCGTGATGGACGACGACGGATACCTTTCCATCACCGGACGGATCAAGGACATGGTCATCCGCGGCGGCGAGAACATCTATCCCCGGGAGATCGAGGAATTCCTCTACACCCACCCCGACATTCTCGATGCCCAGGTGATCGGCGTGCCGGACCCGAAGTACGGCGAGGAGTTGATGGCGTGGGTCCGGATGCGCGAAGGCGCAACACCGTTGGACGCGTCGGCGCTGCGCGAGTTCTGCACCGGCAAGCTGGCGCACTTCAAGATCCCGCGCTATGTGCACGTCGTCGAGGAGTTCCCGATGACGGTCACCGGCAAGATCCGCAAGGCCGAAATGCGCGAAATCGCCAAGACACTCCTCGCGTCAACAGCGGAACAGAGGTCGGAGTAGATACGCGACAACTGATCTCGTATGTACATGGGTAACTCACCGGGTACCCCCAGAACCCGAGCGGGACCCAACGCAGGACCTGAACGCAAATCAGGTGTCACCTGACTAGTACGGCCTGAAGACCCGGAGAGGCGGGGGAGCGAGGCGGGGGAGCGAGGCGGGACAGCCTGAAGACTCGGAGAGGCGGAACAGCTAGTGTCTCGGGCGTGACTACAGCGCCCGAGACTTCCAGTGCAGAGTCCAACACCGTGGTCCCTCCCACGCCGCCGCCTTCCGTCGCCGCGGCCGGAGCCAGCGTGAACCGCCGCATCGCCGAGGAACTCGGGGTGCGCGAGACCCAGGTCCGCGCCGCCGTCGAGCTCCTCGACGCGGGCTCGACGGTGCCGTTCATCGCGCGCTACCGCAAGGAGGTCACCGGCGGTCTGGACGACGCCCAGCTGCGCCAGCTCGATGAGCGCCTGCACTACCTGCGCGAACTCGACGAGCGCCGGGCCGCGATCATCGAATCGATCCGCGGCCAGGGCAAACTCGACGACGCGCTGCACCAGCAGATCATGCTCGCCGAGACCAAGGCCCGGCTCGAGGACATCTACCTGCCGTACAAGCCGAAGCGGCGCACCAAGGCGCAGATCGCGCGCGAGGCGGGGCACGAGCCGGTGGCCGATGCGCTGATCAACGACCCGAACACCGATCCGGCGCAGTACAGCACCGAGCAGCTGGACGGAGCACGCGCCATCCTGGTCGAGCGCTTCGCCGAGGACGCCGACCTGGTCGGCGAGCTGCGCGAGCTGATGTGGAACCGCGGGCAGGTCACCTCGACCGTGCGTGCGGGCAAGGAGGAGTCGGGCGCGAAGTTCGCCGACTACTTCGATTTCAGCGAGCCGTTCGACAAGCTGCCCTCCCATCGCATCCTGGCGCTGTTGCGCGGCGAGAAGGAGGAGGTGCTCACCCTGCACCTGGAGCCGGACACCGAGGAGCCGGAGCCGGGCCAGCGCACCGTCTACGAGGGCCGCATCGCCGCCCGCTTCGGCATCGCCGACCGCGGCCGCCCCGCCGACTCCTGGCTGTTGGACACCGTGCGCTGGGCTTGGCGCACCAAACTGCAGGTGAGCCTGGGCATCGACACCAGGATGCGGCTGCGCCAGGCCGCCGAGAAGGACGCGGTCGACGTGTTCGCCGCGAATCTGCGCGATCTGCTGCTCGCCGCGCCCGCGGGCACCCGCACGACCATGGGCCTCGACCCCGGCTACCGCACCGGCGTGAAGGTCGCGGTGGTCGACGCCACCGGCAAGGTGGTCGCCACCGAGGTGATCTACCCGCACAAGCCGCAGGGCCAGACCGAGAAGTCGCTCGCGGTGCTGGGCGCGCTGGTGGCCAGGTTCGGCGTCGAGCTCATCGCGATCGGCAACGGCACCGCGTCACGGGAGACCGACGCCCTTGCCGCCGAACTGATCTCGCGCATCCCGGAGAACAAGCCGACCAAGATCGTGGTGTCCGAGGCGGGCGCTTCGGTGTACTCCGCCTCGGCCTATGCCTCCCAGGAGCTGCCCGATCTGGACGTCTCGCTGCGCGGCGCGGTGTCGATCGCGCGGCGGCTGCAGGACCCGCTGGCCGAGCTGGTGAAGATCGACCCGAAGTCCATCGGCGTCGGCCAGTACCAGCACGACGTGTCGGAATCGCTGCTGGCGCGCTCGCTGGGCGCGGTCGTCGAGGACGCGGTGAACGCGGTCGGCGTCGACGTGAACACGGCCTCGGTGCCGCTGCTGTCGCGGGTATCCGGCATCGCCGGGTCGGTCGCGGAAAGCATTGTCGCGCACCGGGACCAGAACGGCCCGTTCCGCAGCAGGACCGCGCTGCTCGACGTGCCGCGCCTTGGTCCGAAGGCGTTCGAGCAGTGCGCGGGCTTCCTGCGCATCCGCGGGGGCGACGACCCGTTGGACACCTCCGCGGTGCATCCGGAGGCGTACCCGGTGGTGCGGCGCATCCTCGAATCCACCGGCCGCGGCATCGCGGAGGTCATCGGCAACACCTCGGTGCTGCGCGCGCTGCGCGCCGATGACTTCACCGACGAGCGGTTCGGTGTCCCGACCGTCACCGACATCATCGCGGAGCTGGAGAAGCCGGGCCGCGACCCGCGTCCGGAGTTCAAGACCGCGGAGTTCGCCGCAGGCGTGGAGAAGGTCGCCGACCTGAAGCCGGGCATGGTGCTCGAGGGCGTGGTGACGAACGTGGCCGCGTTCGGCGCGTTCGTCGATGTGGGCGTGCATCAGGACGGGCTGGTGCACGTCTCGGCGATGTCGCACAACTTCGTCAAAGACCCGCGCGAGGTGGTCAAGTCCGGCGACGTGGTCAAGGTGAAGGTGCTCGAGGTGGACGTGGCGCGCCAGCGCATCGGTCTGTCCCTGCGTCTCGACGACGAGCCCGGCGTGCCAGGGAAGGGCGGCGACAAGCAGCGTGGCCAGGGCGGCCGATCAGGCGGCGAGCAGCGGCAGCGGCAGAATGGCCAGAACAGGCAGCAGGGCCAAGGCCGTAACCAGGGACAGGGGCGCGGAGGAAACCAGCGTCGCAACGCGCCCCCGCCGAGCGGTGCGATGGCGGACGCGTTGCGCAGGGCGGGCTTCGGCCAGTAGTCCGGTGCACGGGAGGGAGTAGACGGGCATGCGACGGTGGCTCCACGAGGACGTGATCGCCCAGGGGCGGCTGCCGTTGCTGTGCTTCCTCCTCGGGTTCATCGTCGGCTTCCTGTTCATCCGGCTCAGCGTCCGGCTGATCCGGGCGCGGGTGCGCTGGTGGCCCGGTAACCTGCGCGCCGGGGACACCCACATCCATCACATGGTGTTCGGGGTGATCCTGGTGCTCGTGTCCGGCATCGGCATGGTCACGCTGTACCAGGACGCGGACACGGCGACGGCCAGCGGGCTCGCCGCGGCCTTCGGCGTCGGCGCCGCGCTGGTCCTCGACGAGTTCGCGCTGATCTTCTACCTGCGCGACGTGTATTGGGAGGAGCAGGGGCGCACGTCGGTCGACGCGGTTTTCGTCGCGCTGGCCGTGACCGGGCTGCTGCTGCTCGGCTTCCACCCGCTGTGGTTGCTGGACATCAACGACTTCCGGCGCGATCCGAGCATCGAGGTGCGCGTCTTCGTCGTCGTGTTCGCGGCGGTGAACTTGGCGCTGGCCGCGATCGTCATCGCCAAAGGCAAGATCTGGACCGGGCTGTTCGGCATGTTCTTCCTGCCGCTGCTGGTCGTCGGCGCCCTGCGGCTCAGCCGTCCGGGCGCGCCGTGGGCGCGCTGGCGTTACGCCGATCGCAGGCGGCTGATGTACCGGGCCATCGTCCGCGAACGGCGATATCGCCGTCCGGTGATCCGGGCCAAGATCTTCGTCCAAGACCTGGTCGCGGGGAAACCGGACGTCGACCATGTCCGCACGGCGGCGGAGGCGGAACTCACCCGCACGGTGGTTCCCGCGCCACCGGCGCCGCACCGCCACCACTCGCTCTGGCATGCCGACCACAACGCGCTGAAGTCGCCCGGACCACCGCCCGCACAGGACGCGATCTCCGGCGAACACGATCACTGACCGCGCACCGGCCCCTACGTGCGGCCGCGCCACTAGAGTGAAGGGATAACCCAACGCGCTCGGCTCGGGCCGATTTCTTCCGCGCCGCGCTGGTCTGGCACAATGCTCAGGTTGCCCTGGGTGATTGTCGACCCGGCGCACCCCCTAATTCGGAGCATGAACCGGCCGAGCACACGCAGTGCCGCCAGGGTCCTCTGTTCGCGCGAAACCAGAAGGATGGAAATGAACACCCTTGACTTCGTCGACGAAAAGTCGCTGCGCAGCGACGTCCCCGAGTTCCGGCCGGGCGACACGCTCAACGTGCATGTGAAGGTCATCGAAGGCTCGAAGGAGCGCATCCAGGTCTTCAAGGGCGTCGTGATCCGCCGCCAGGGTGGTGGCATCCGCGAGACCTTCACGGTCCGCAAGGTGTCGTTCGGTGTCGGCGTGGAGCGCACCTTCCCGGTGCACAGCCCGAACATCGACCACATCGATGTCGTTACCCGCGGTGACGTCCGCCGCGCCAAGCTCTACTACCTGCGTGAGCTGCGCGGTAAGGCCGCCAAGATCAAGGAAAAGCGCTGAGTTAGCTTTTCGGCACAACGGATTTTGCTCAGCCCGGCATCGAACGTCCGTCTCGATGCCGGGCTAATCTGTTCGGCGTGGCAGACGAAAGTGGGTCGGTGTCGGTGTCCGAATCGGGCGACGAGGGTAAGCGGGGAGTTCGCGCCAGGCGCGGGCAGAAGAAGCAGCAGCGGCCGTTCTGGCAGGAATTGCCGATCCTCATCGTGATCGCCGCGGTGATCGCCGCGCTGATGGTCACCTTCGTCGGCAGGCCGTACGTGATCCCGTCGGAGTCGATGGAGACCACGCTGCACGGGTGCGCCGGATGCACCGGTGACCGCATCTACGTGCAGAAGCTCAGCTACTACTGGGGCGATCCGCAGCCGGGTGACGTGGTCGTGTTCGTCGGGCCGCCCTCGTGGAACACCCACTACAAGTCGATCCGGTCGGACAATCCGGCCATTCGTGGCGTGCAGAACTTCTTCTCCTTCTTCGGCCTGGTGCCGCCGGACGAGAACGACCTGGTGAAGCGGGTGATCGCGGTCGGTGGCCAGACCGTGCAGTGCTGCGACCCGCAGGGACGGGTCATCGTGGACGGCAAGCCGTTGGACGAGCCGTACGCGCGCTACCTCTCCCCGTACGTGCCCGGCCAGCCGTACGGCGCCGGCGGTGGCCGGGAATTCAAGCCCGTGAAGGTGCCCGAGGGACATCTGTGGGTGATGGGCGACAACCGCAACCAGTCCGCCGACTCCCGCGCGCACATCAACGATGACCTGGACGGCACCATTCCGGTGGAGAACGTCCGCGGCAAGGCGGTGTTCAAGATCTGGCCGCCCGGGCGGATCGGACCGGTGCGTTCGGAGAATCCCCAGACGAACTGATCGTCCGGCGCGCAGGATAATTGGATCGTGGGGCAGGGTCGAGTGCCAGTGGGTAACGGTTGGCCGCCGCGCGTGGTCATGCGCAGGGCCGGGGGATTGCGCACGCTGGAGGCCGCGTTGATCCGCAGTGGTCTCGGGCCGGTAGCCGGGGTGGACGAGGCAGGGCGCGGTCCGTGCGCGGGGCCGCTCGTGGTGGCCGCCTGCCTGCTCGCCCCGAAGGCCTATGACAAGCTGGCCGGTCTCGATGATTCCAAGAAGCTCACCGAGGCCACCCGCGAGGAGCTGTACCCGGTGATCACCCGCCTGGCGCTGGCCTACAAAGTGGTCGTCATCCCGGCCTGGGAGATCGACTCGATCGGCATCCACGTGGCGAATATCGAAGGAATGCGCCGCGCCGTCGCCGGGTTGGGCCGGGAGCCGGGCTATGTGCTCACCGACGGGTTCCGGGTGCCCGGCATCCCGGTGCCTTCACTGCCGGTGATCGGTGGCGACGGGTCGGCGGCCTGCATCGCGGCGGCCAGCATCCTGGCGAAGGTCACTCGGGACCGCATAATGGTCGAGCTGGACGAGCGATTCCCCGGCTACGGGTTCGCGGCACACAAGGGGTACAACACCCCCGAGCACACGGCGGCGCTGCACCGCCTCGGCCCGAGCAGCGAACACCGCCGCTCATGGCGCAATGTGCGCCTGGCCGCCGGGCTGCGGTCGGTCGCGGTCGACACCGAAGAGGCGGACGCCGTCCTGGCGGGCGAGCTCGACGAGACGCTGTCCGAGCAGTTTCAGAACGCGCGTACGGCTGGCCGAGTGGCTACCGACGCCGCGCATGCGCGATGATGTCATCACACGACGCGATGCGGCGAGAAGGAGGACGTCCCACCCGATGAGTGCCGAGGACCTCGAGAAGTACGAGACCGAGATGGAGCTCTCGCTGTATCGCGAGTACAAGGACATCGTCGGTCAGTTTTCGTACGTGGTGGAGACCGAGCGCCGCTTCTACCTGGCCAACTCCGTGGAGCTGCGGCCGCAGAACGCCGATGGCGAGGTGTACTTCGAAGTGCGGATGAGCGACGCGTGGGTGTGGGACATGTATCGCCCCGCCCGCTTCGTCAAGCACGTCCGGGTCATCACCTTCAAGGACGTCAACATCGAGGAGCTGGAGAAACCGGACCTGCGGCTGCCCGAGTGAGCGGCCGGATAGTTCTGCACAGCCGCGCGGTTATCAACAGGTTCTCCGAATGCCCAGGTCGGCGACGCTGACCTGATTCGGGCCGGGCGCACGCTGGCCGGGTGACAGATAGACAGGCGCTCGGCGCGCACGGGGAGCAATTGGCGGCGGCGTTTCTGCGCGCCGCGGGGATGGAGATCCTCGCCAGGAATTGGCGGTGCCGGTACGGCGAGCTGGATCTGATCGCCCGAGACGGAGAGGTGACCGCTTTCGTCGAGGTCAAGACCCGCTCGGGGCTCGGCTACGGCACCCCGGCCGAGTCGGTCACCTTCCTCAAGCAACAGCGAATCCGGCGCTTGGCCCTGCTGTGGCTGGCCGAGCAGGACGGGCCGTGGCGGCGCATTCGATTCGACGTCGTGTCGGTGCTGGTGGCACGCGGACGTCCACCGGTGATCGATCATCTCGAGGCGGTGTTCTGAATGGCGCTGGGCCGGGCGCATTCCATCGCGGTCACCGGCGTGGACGGGCTGCTCGTCGAGATCGAGGCCGATATCGGTCAGGGCCTGCCGTCGGTGCACCTGGTCGGCCTGCCCGACGCCGCGTTGCAGGAATCCCGCGACCGGGTGCGCTCCGCGGTGGCCAACTCAGGGGAGAAATGGCCGGACGGCCGGGTGGTCCTCGCGCTGTCTCCCGCGACGTTGCCCAAGCTCGGCAGCGTCTACGACTTGGCGCTGGCCGTCGCGGTGCTGGACGCGTCCGACGCGGTCCCCTCCGAGCGCCTCGCGAAGACGGTGCTGCTCGGTGAACTAGCGCTGGACGGGCGGGTGCGGCGGGTGCGCGGAGTGCTGCCCGCCGTGCTAGCGGCCCGCAACGCGGGCTGGTCGACCGTCGTGGTGCCCGCGGTGACCATGGCCGAGGCCGGACTCGTGGAGGGTATCCAGGTCTTCGGCGCCAGCAGCCTGCGCGGGGTGGTGGCCTGGCTGCGCGGGGAGGGCGCGCTCGCCGAACCGGATGGCGACCTGCCCGATGCGGTGCGCCAGGGCGGTGATCTCAGCGAGGTGGTGGGGCAGGACGAAGCGCGCTGGGCGCTGGAGGTGGCCGCGGCGGGCGGGCACCACCTGCTGCTCACCGGCCCGCCGGGAATCGGCAAAACGATGCTGGCGCAACGTCTTCCGGGCCTGCTGCCGCCGCTCACGGAGACCGAGGCGCTGGAGGTGACCGCGATCCATTCGATGGCGGGCACGCTCGCCGGCGACCACCCGCTGGTGACCGTGCCACCGTTCGTCGCCCCACACCATTCGACGTCGGTGACCGCGATGATCGGTGGCGGCTCGGGGATCGCGCGGCCCGGCGCGGTCAGCCGGGCCCACCGCGGTGTGCTGTTCCTCGACGAGTGCGCCGAACTCGGCACGAAGGTGCTCGAGGCGATGCGAACGCCCTTGGAGGAAGGAGAAGTACGCATCGCCCGGCGCGACGGTGTGGCACGGTATCCCGCCCGATTCCAGCTGGTGCTGGCGGCGAATCCGTGCCCGTGCGCCCCGGCGCGCGACGTCGACTGCATTTGCGCACCGCTGGCTCGCCGCCGCTATCTCGGGAAGCTGTCGGGGCCGCTGATGGACCGAATCGACATCTGGGTGCGGATGCACGGCCAGTCGGGCGCCGCCTTCAGTACCGATGCTGCCGAGAGCAGCGAGGTGGTTCGCGCTCGTGTCGCCGTCGCCCGGCGCGCGGCGGCCGAGCGCTGGCGCGAATACGGGTGGCTGACCAATGCGGAAGTCCCAGGTCACGTTCTGCGGCAGAAGTTCCGCCTCCCCCGGGAAGCCCTCGCGCCCGTCGAGGGTGCCATGCGTCTCGGCCGCATGTCCGCGCGCGGCGCGGACCGCGCCATCCGGATCGCATGGACCATCTGCGACCTGCGTGGGGGAGAAGTGCCCTCGGCGCAGGATGTGCTCGCCGCGCTGAACTTCCGCCAGCGAGGCGCGCAATGAGTGCGGCGCCGCCGCGGGACGGCGGCGCCGCCGAGGTGAGTGGCGTGCCCGCGGCCCCCTCGGGCCCGGCATCCGGCGATCCCGATGCGCGGCGTTCGGCCTGGGTGTACCTGTCGCGAGTGGTGCAGGGCCCGTGCGCGCCGCTGTCGGCGCTGATCGACGCGATCGGAGTGATGGAGGCGGCGCGTGCCGTGCGGGAGTGCGCGCTGCCCGAGCCGTTGCGCGGACCGACGGAGCAGCGGCGCGACATCGACATCGCGGCGCGGGATCTCGAGCTGATCGACCGGATCGGCGGACGAGTGGTGACGCCGGACGACCCGGAGTGGCCCGCCTGGCGCATGCTCGGTCTCACGCAGCTCGAACCGGGCCGCGACCGCGACGGGGCTGTACCGCTCGTCCTGTGGGCCCGCGGCCCCCGATCCCTGCTCGAGTCCAGCGAACGCGCCGTGGCGGTGGTCGGCGCGCGGTGCAGCACCGGCTACGGCAACCGGGTGACCAGCGAGATCGCGGGCGATCTCGCCGCGCAGGGATGGACCATCGTGTCCGGTGCCGCGTTCGGGATCGACAGCATGGCGCACCGCGCGGCATTGGCGGTGGACGGCTCGACCATCGCCGTGCTGGCCTGCGGCATCGACCGGCCGTATCCGGCCCAGCACGAGCGCCTGCTGGCCGATATCGCCGAATCGGGCCTGGTGGTCAGCGAATACCCGCCCGGAGTCACCGCGCACAAGCACCAATTCCTCGCCCGCAATCGCCTGATCGCCGCCCTCGCCGATGGCGTACTGGTCGTGGAGGCGGGGTTGCGCAGTGGTGCCCGCAACACCGTCAAGTGGGCTCGCCGCCTCGGCCGCCCCGCCTTGGCCGTACCCGGCCCGGTGACGTCGGCGGCTTCGGTCGGTTGTCATCGAATGATTCGGGACGGTGAAGCCCTCCTGGTCACCCGTGCCGAGGAAGTCGTCGACGAGGCGGGTCCGCTCCAGCTGTCCTTTCCGGGAGCGACAGCCGACACTCCGGAGGACCGTCTCACCGGGGACGAGGCCCTGGTCTTCGCGGCGCTGCCGAGGATCGGTTCCCGGTTGCCGCTCGAGCTGTCCCAGCAGTGCGGCCTGTCGCTTCCCGTGGTCCGCGCGATCCTCCCGGCCCTCGAATTGGCGGGTCTGGTGGCGGCCGACGACAGCGGTTGGCACCGAACGGCCCGCCGCAGATGAGCGGGCCGACTGCGGGATCCGAACCGGTCGCACGTCGGCACGCCCTCGCTGGCCCTGCCGGAGCACGAGCCGCGGCCCATCGTCCCGGTCGTTGCTGCACGATTCCGACGACGAGGTCGCGCGCAGTGCATGGCGTCCGCAATTGCCGCCGCTTTCGGTCATGGACCGGTGCGGCGGCGAGGCGAGAAGGGCCGAGCGACTGATGCGAGGAGGATGGGCGCAGTGCAGGCAATGACTCCATGGTGCGACGGGAATCGACGGGGCGCCGATGTGGTCATCGCGGCGTCGTGCGGAACTACGGGCTTGTGCACGGTGCGGCGGACTGTTGTCCCCCACGCAATGGTGGCGGAGCTGCGTGGTGAGGAGTGGCGGCGGTCGGTGCGGGATCAGGCGGACACGGTGCAGCCGTCCCGTGGTCGTGGGCGAAGTTCGTCAGGTGGGGGTGAAGGCGAGGAGTGCACCTGTGGGGTGGATATCGCCCATGCGGGGCCGTTCGGCGCGGGGACTTGCCAACCCGGGCCGGGGTCGCGACGGTGGGGGAATGGAGCAACTGCCCGAGGATCTGGAAGCGCTGTTGGCGGAGTACGGCAGGCATCTGCGGCTCGGACGGAATCGCTCGGAGCATACGGTGCGGGCGTATCTGGGGGATGCGCGTTCGCTGCTGGACCATCTGTATATGCGGTCGGCCGATTCGGCTATCCGTGAGCTGGATCTGCTGCTGTTGCGGTCGTGGTTGGCGCGGCAGGCGGCCGCGGGCGCCGCCCGGACGACATTGGCGCGGCGGGCGTCGTCGGCGCGTACCTTCACCGCGTGGCTCACCAGCACCGGGCGACTGTCCGTCGATCCGGGACTGCGGTTGGGGTCACCCAAGGCGCATCGCGTACTCCCGGCCGTCCTCGGACCGCAGCAGGCGATCGGCGCCATGGACGCGGCGCGATCGGGCGCCGCCCAGCGCGACCCGATGGCGTTGCGGGATCGGGCGATCGTGGAATTGCTCTACGCCACCGGCATCCGGGTGAGCGAGCTGTGCGGGCTGGACATCGAGGATGTCGATCGCGAACGGCGCGTGGTGCGCGTACTCGGCAAGGGCAACAAGGAGCGATCGGCGCCGTTCGGCGCGCCCGCCGACGAGGCCGTCGGCGATTGGCTGCGCTATGGACGCCCCGCCTTCGCCACCGCCGAGTCCGGGCGCGCGCTGCTGCTCGGCCGCCGCGGCAAGCGCCTCGATCAGCGCCAGGCCAGAAGCGTGGTGCACGAGGTGGTGTCGGCCATCCCCGGCGCCCCCGATATGGGTCCGCACGGTCTGCGGCACACCGCCGCGACCCATCTCCTCGAGGGTGGCGCCGACCTGCGTGTGGTCCAGGAACTGCTCGGCCACGCCAGCATGGCGACCACACAGCTCTACACCCACGTCTCCATCGACCGCCTGAGGAAGGCACACGACCAAGCCCACCCGCGCGCCTGAGATAGGCGATCGGCCAGCCGCGGTCTCACGGGCTGACGTAGTAGTGCATCCACGCTTCTTCCCCCTGCGCTGTGTGCCAGCCGCCGGTCGCGCTATGAACGCGTCGCCAACCGCTTCGCTCGTACATCGCGATCGCCGCCGCACTGCCGGATTCGACGGTGAGCGCAGCCCGCTGCCCCCAGCTCGCTGCGATTCGCACTGCCGCCGTCAGCAAATGGGAACCGACTCCCGCCCGTCGGGCGGACGGTACGACATACAGCCGGATCACCCACGCCACGGCGGGCGTGCCGAGCAATTCACGCACGGTCATCGGTGTGTCCCCGCCTGCCCCGAGACCGACGTGTCCAACCACTTTCCCGGCATGTTCGGCGACATGAGCCGCGATGAGCTTGGCTGGGGACAGCCAGCCCAGCGGATCGGCAGGCCAGATGTCCGGGTACCGGTCGACGTCGTGTACTTGCCGGAGAGCCGCGGCGCAGTCCCGCATATCGGCGTCGGTTCGTGGCCGGATGATCATGTTCATCTGACTATGCTGGCCCCGCCGATCCTGACTCTTCATCGGCTAGGGAAAATTCCGACCATCAGTCTGCTTTGGTGTCGCGGAGGCAGGGTCCAGTATCCGTTTCCCTACAAGATCGCGCCGAAGTAGTTGAATTCCGGTGTGATCGGTGTCAGAAGGGCGCACCCTGGAAGATGCGAATCAGTGCCCCGCACTCCATGACGTACTCCGAGTGGGAAACAGGCGATGTCTACGTCGAGCGGACCACAGGCCCTGCATCGCGGACTGTACTCACTGGCAGGCCAGCCCGCGCGGCCCCGGTCGGGCGCGGAGTCGACGCTATCCCAGCCGATGGGGCGGGGAACATGGCGTGAGATTCCCCTGAACGGTGACACGCCCAGCGTGACAATAGGTCGGTCGAACGCGGCCGACATCACCGTGACAGCCGACGCGACCGTTTCTCGTCTGCACGCCATCATCGAACGAGTCTGCGACTGCTGGGTCATCATCGATGACGGCCTGTCGAAGAACGGGACTTTCATCAATGGCGAGCGTGTCGGCGGACGCAGGAAACTCAGCTCCGGCGACCGGATTCGGGTGGGCCGGTCACTACTCGTTTTCCGGGACGGCACCTCCTCCGAAGAGGAGATGACGCTCGCGCTTTCCGCGCTGCCCACCCGGAATTCGCTGACCGATGCCCAATATCAGGTTCTGGAGGCGCTCTGCCGCCCGTACGACGCGCGGAACGCGTATTCGTACCCCGCATCGAACCGTCAGATCGCGCACGATTTGTGCCTGACCGTCTCCACGGTCAAGACGCACATGCGGGCACTGTTCGACAAATTCCGCATCCCGGCCTTGCCGCCGAATCAGAAGCGCTCGTTCTTGGTCGAACGCGCGATCGAAAGCGGCGTGATAGTCGAGCACGAGCGGTGATCATTCCGGCCGGACGAGCTCCGATGCGGTGCCCGGCTAGATCGGGTCGAACCCCGCTCCGGCGCCGCCGCGCGCGTTCGCGTCGTTCATGATAGCGGTGATGTTCGCGCCGACCTCCGGACCGAGGCACGGCACGCTCAAGTATCCGTTGACCATGCCGACGAGGGTCGTGCCCACCACGACCGGTGCGCCCGAATCACCCGGAACCACGCACATCTGGGTCCAGGTCAAGGAGCCGCCGCCGAACACGTCGCCGTAGGTCAGCCCGCAGGTCCGGCCGGTGCCCCGGCCTTCCTTACAGGCGATGTCCGGGAATTGCGCAGGTCCGCCGACCTCGGTGATCGTCGTGCTGCCCACATGGTTCACGGGCGTGACTTTGCCCGGATCGAACACGATCACGGCGTAGTCCAGCTCCTCGTTGGTGTAGGCGAAGGTGCCGAGGGCGCCGGCGTTACGGTTGGCTTCGGCCACGACCGCGGATTCGGCCGCACCGCAGTGCGCGGCGGTGAACCCGACCAGGCGGCCTCCGGCGTCGCGCCCGATCGTGGTGAGTGTGCAGATGTTCTGGTCCGCGACGATGATGCCGGAGCCGCCGCCCAGTACGGCCGGTCCCTGGGCGTGTGCGGTGACTGACGACGCCCCGAATAGCGCGGCGGCCGCGGCAAGTGCCGCGGCAGCGCCCACGAGTTTCCTGAACATTGTCATCCGATAATTGAACCGCATTTATCCGTGTGCCATGGATAAATGCTCATATACATCCCGGGCCGGGCACGCCGGGGGCCGGTATCGTGATCCGGCCCCGCGACGCGGAGCCCGGCTGGAGTTGTTTCGTCACCAGACGAGACGCCACACGGTTACGACGCGGTCTGCGTCGCGACACGTGACGATCTCGTCCTCAGTGCCGTCTGTCGAGTGCGATTAAACGGCGCACACGAACACGGCGACCGCGTTGATGACCGGCGGAAGGAGCAGCAATGGGGCACAGAAAATGCCCAGAGGCCAGATCAGACCCAACGTAGCGGGCTCGACCTGGGCCGGAACCGCGGAATTATCCGCCACGGGCACAGGGGATACGTCCGGGGCCGCGGAAGCAAATCCGGAACCGAGGGCGATGACCGGTGCGACCGCTACTGCCGCTGCCGTTGCGCGCATTTTGTTCGTGATCATGATGTCTCCTGCGACTGATTGATTCACAAGCCCTCGTCTACTGAAGGCCGGCAGAATGCGTACACACCACCAACTCTGCTCGGAGGGCGCGCAGGAGACCATCAGCCCCCGGGTCGGAATAATTCATCCCGGGTGAAGCCAGGACGCGGCCCCGGCGCTACGGATCACCCGTTCGTCGCGGCGGCGGGTTCGGGCTGCGCGGCCGATTCCGCACGTCGGGCCCGTAGCAGGGCCGCGCCGAGCGCGGCGGCGGCGATGCTGAATCCAGCGCTGATCCACGCGCCGGTCGACATGGCGGCGGTGAAGGCGTCCTTGGCGGGCTCGATGTAGCCGAGCTGGAATGCCGCGCCGATGGATTCGCGCGCCGCGTCAGGGGCGTCCGCGGGCATGTTCGAGGTGAACACTCCGGCCAGCACGCTGCCCAGGATCGCGATGCTGATCGCCATACCGACCTGCTGCAACGTGTCGTTCATCGCGGAGCCGACACCGGCGTGTTCGAGGGGGATGGCGCTCATGATGGCCGCGTACGCGGCCGGTCCCGCCAAACCGCCGCCGATGCCCATCACCAGCATGCTGGCCAGGACCCCCGGGTAGCCGCTCGCCACGGCCAGGATGCCGAACGCCGCGCCCATGACGAGCAGGCCGGAGACGATGAGCGTCTTGTTGCTCAGAGTCTTTCCGAGGGTCGCGCCGAGTCCGTTGCAGACGGCCGCGGCCACGGCGTAGGGCAGCAGCGCCAGACCGGCCTTCATGGGCCCGTAGCCGAGCACGAATTGCAGGTATTGGGTCAGCATCAGCATGACCGCACCCATGCCGAAGACCATCAGGAGCAGAGTGAAGCAGGTGCCGGTGAAGTCCCGGCTGCGGAACATCGCCAATGGCAGCATCGGATGCGCCGACCGGCTCTCCCACCCGACGAACGCGAGGGCCGTCACGGCGGCCAGCACGATCATGCCGATGTTCCACTCCCGCTCGATGATCACGTAGACCGTCGCGCCGAGCGCCACGACGGACAACAGCACGCCGACGAGATCGACGGGTCGCTGCTCGCCGGTGGTCTCCGGCATCAGCGCCAAAGCCGCCACGATCGCCAGGACCGCCACCGGGATGTTGAGCAGGAACACCGACCCCCACCAATAGTGCTCGAGCAGAAAGCCGCCCAGCGTCGGTCCGGCGACGATGCCGACCATCGAGACCGTCGACCACGCCGCCATCGCCGTGCGGCGTTCGTCCTCAGCGAAGGTGGTCATCAGGATCGACAGGGTCGAGGGCATCAGCAGCGAGCCGCCGACGCCCATCGCGGCGCGGGCGGCGACGACCTGCCACGGCTCGGTGGCCAGCACGGCGGCCAGCGACGCCACGCCGAAGAGGGCCAGCCCGGTGACCAGTGCGCGCCGCCTGCCGAATCGGTCGGACAGGCTTCCGGCGGTGAGCAGTAACCCGGCGAAGACCAGCACGTAGGCGTCCAGGATCCACTGCACGTCCGACGGTGTGGCGTCCAGCTCTCGAATCAGGGACGGGATGGCGAGATTGAGCACGGTGCTGTCGAGCATCAGCACCAGCAGGGACAGGCACAGGACTCCGAGGACCCACCAACGACGCGGGTCTCGTACAACGTTCGATTCCACTCGCACAGCGTACGAGAAAAATCGAACACTGTGCGAGTGAATATAGGATCAAGGGGTGACCAAGCAGTTCACGTCGGTATGGACGAGGCAGCCGCGCCAGCCCAAGTCGTCCGGGCTGCACCGCGACCAGATCATCAGCGCGGCCGTCGAGATCCTCGACGCCGAGGGGCTGGAGTCGCTGAGCATGCGCAAGCTCGGCGCGAAACTCGGCGCGGGCGCGACCAGCCTGTACTGGCATGTCGCGAACAAGGAGGAGTTGCTCGAGCTGGTGCTCGACCAGTTCTGGGGCATGGTGCAGACCCCGGAACCCGAGCAGGCGTCCTGGCGTGAGCTGCTGACCACCTTCGCCTACAGCTTGCGTGCGACGATCCGGGCGCATCCGTGGATGACGTCGCTGGTCGGGCAGCTGCCCAGCATCGGTCCGAACTCGCTACGGCTGAGTGATCGCCTGCGGCGCGCGTTCGTCCAGGCGGGTTTCCGTGGCGTGGACATCTACCTCGCCAGCGGAACCGTGATGTGTTTCGTCCTCGGCCAGGTGATTCCGGAGATCGCCTGGGAGAAGGCCTCGGGCGGGGCCGAGATCGACACCGACGGCATACTGCGTGTGATGGACGAGCTCGCCGGTGACTATCCCGACATGCTCGCCGATTACCGGTCTACCGTGCCGAGTGATCCCGAGGTCGGGCGCGCGATGGCCTTCGATTTCGGCCTGCTCTGCGTGCTCGACGGCCTGGAGGCCCGTCTGCGCGGTACGCCGGGGTCTCCGTAGTCTGGGGCCCTGGCATCGCGCCGCCGGGAAAATTGCAACAAGTTCGACTCTGATAATGGCCGTATGAGAAAAATATTGTGCGGATGATCTGATACATGTTCCATACATTGATCGGATGGAATCCGTCCGCACGACCACGCGGCGCACGGCTGCGCCGACGCGCAGAAAGGCGTTGACGTGAGCACGCACACGGTTCTCGGCCGCGAAGTACGAATGCCGGTGCGCATCCGGCTCGCACACGCTTTCATGGCGACCTATCCGGTGCCCGCCGCGGCGGCGCAACAGCTCATCGACTATTCCGGGCTGCGCATCCTGCGGCTGCCCGGCGGGCGGGCGATGTGCACGTTGGTGTTCGTCGACTACGTCGACGGCGATCTCGGCCCCTACAACGAATTCGGCGTCTCGTTCATGGTGCGCCACCACACCTCGCGTGCGGCATCGGGATTCGGGGACCTGAAAGACCTGGCGACCGGGCGGGCCGGAGTGCTGATCCATCGGCTGCCCGTCGACGGCGATTTCACGCTGGCCGCGGGCCGGGGCATCTGGGGATTCCCGAAGGAACTCGCCGAGTTCGTCGTCGACCACGAGGGTCGCACGCGCAGCGGTGCGCTGCACCAGAACGGACAGCTGATCGCGGATCTCACCGTCCGCCCCGGGCTCAGGACGCCGGGCGGCCGCGCGACTGCATCCTCCTTCGACGCCTACTCGCACATCGACGGGGTCACTCGCTGCACGCGGTGGCGGATGCGGCCCGCCGGTATGCGAGCACGTTTCGGTGGGGCGGAATTGACCCTGGGCGAGCATCCGATCGCGGAAGAGTTGCGGTCGATCGGTTTGCCGCGGCGTGCGCTGATGTCCTCTGCCGTCTCGCGGCTGGCCATGACGTTCGAGGACGCGGTCGAGATCTGACGTATCTCGCAGATAACCAGCGGGTCACGGGCGTGCGAGGAGCGTGGACGGCCCCGAGCGTCCGGCTTAGTCTGGCGTAGCGGATCGTTTGCCAACGCTACGAGCGATGGAGTGATGCCCGTGATCGCCGCCGAGCAGCGCAGTGTTGTCGATCAACCCTGCGCACCGGGCCGGTCGCGCGTGGCGGGGCGGCGAGCGCGCAGGAGTGGTCCGGGCGCGTCGCCGGAGGGCCGCGCTCGTCCGCGGCTCGAACTACCGTTGGGTGACGTGACGCATCCCGCGAACCGAGCCGAGGCGGCGTGACGCTGCCGAATCCCGATGCCGAATCGGAAGAGGGCGAAGAGGAACTCGACTACCGCTTCACGCTCGCGAACGAACGCACCTTCCTGGCCTGGATGCGGACCTCGCTGGGATTGCTGGCCGGTGGTGTCGCGGTGCACACGCTGGTGCAGCCGTTCCGGATGGCCGGGCTCCGGCGCGCGATCGCGTTGAGCTGCCTGGTTTTGGCGGCGGTGGTCGCGGTCGGCGCGTACGCGCACTGGCGGCGCGTCGGCGTGGCCATGCGACAGGGCGGGCCGTTGCCGGACACGGTGCTGGTGCCGATCCTGTCGGCGGGCATCGCGATCGTGTCCGTGCTCGCGGGCTTGGCGGTGCTGCTGCGATGAACGCGCCGCATCTGGCCGCCGAACGTACCGCACTGGCGTGGCGGCGCACCGCGGTGGCGTCGATGGTGGTCGGCACGCTGTTCCTGCACTACGCCCTCGACAGCGGATGGCGTGCGGCCGCGATCGCGCCGATCGCCGCCGCGCTGGCGATGGTGGCGCTCGCAGTGGCCTGCTACCTGCGTAATCGCGGCTTGCGTCAAGGCCGGTACGCACACGGCGACAGCAGTGTCGCCGCGTCGGCGGTGGCGGTCGCCGTCGTCGCGGTCGCGGCAGCCGGGTTTCTCGATTCATGGCCGTGAAAGGCAGGGGCACAGCATGGTTGGTCGACACGTGAGGAGGACGACAATGAGCACAGCGAGTGAGCCCAGCGGCTTCATCGTCGCGGAGCACCAACGTGCCGCCGCCGCGCTGCTCGCGGAGGACACCGCCGACACCGCCGACGCGGAACGCGGATTCATCGCCGCGCTCGAACCCGGCGTGGTCACCTCCGAAGACGGAACCGTCGTGTGGGACAACGACTCCTACGCCTTCCTGCGCGACCCCTGCCCGGCGTCGGTTCATCCCAGCCTCTGGCGACAGTCCCGGCTGGTACTGAAGCAGGGCTTGTTCGAGGTCACGGAGGGCATCTACCAGATCCGCGGCCTGGACATCTCCAATATGACACTGGTCGAAGGCGACACCGGCGTGCTGGTGATCGATCCGCTGATCTCCGTGGAGACCGCGGCGGCGGGTCTCGCGCTCTACCGAGCACACCGTGGCGACCGTCCGGTGACGGGTCTGATCTACACCCATTCGCACGCCGACCATTTCGGCGGCGCATGGGGTGTCACGACCGCCGACGAGGTCGCCGCGGGCCGCTGTCCGGTGCTGGCGCCCGCGGGATTCCTGGAACACGCGGTGGCCGAGAACATCTACGCGGGCACGGCGATGGCGCGTCGTGCGGGGTACATGTACGGCGCTGTGCTGCCGCGCGGCCCGCTCGGCGCGGTGGGGTCGGGGCTCGGCCAGACCACCTCCGTCGGCACCGTCACGTTGATCACTCCGACGGTCGACATCACCACGACCGGACAGGCGGAGACGGTCGACGGGATACGGATGGTCTTCCAGCTCACGCCCGGCACCGAAGCGCCCGCGGAGATGAACTTGTACTTCCCCGACCGTCGCGCACTCTGCATGGCGGAGAACGCGACACACACCATGCACAACGTGCTCACCCTGCGCGGCGCGCTGGTGCGCGACGCCCATATCTGGGCGAAGTACCTGACCGAGGCGATCAATCTCTTCGCCCGCGAGTCCGACGTCGTCTTCGCGTCGCATCACTGGCCGACCTGGGGCACGTCGCGGCTCGTCGAGTTTCTCTCGCTGCAACGCGATCTGTACGGCTACCTGCACGACCAGACCGTGCGACTGCTGAACCAGGGGTACGTCGGCGCGGAGATCGCCGAGATGCTCACGCTGCCACCGGCCGTCGAACAGGCGTGGCACGCGCGCGGGTACTACGGCTCGGTCAGTCACAACGTCAAGGCCATCTACCAGCGCTATATGGGCTGGTTCGACGGCAATCCCGCCCATCTGTGGGAGCATCCACCGGTCGAATCCGCGCGGCGGCACGTCGAATTCATGGGCGGCGCGGACGAAGTGCTGCGCAAGGCGCGGGTCTCCTACGACGCAGGGGACTACCGATGGGTGGCGCAGGTGCTCAACTACGTCATCTTCGCCGAGCCGGACAACGACGCCGCCAAGGAACTGCAGGCCAGCACCTTCGAGCAACTCGGCTACGGCGCGGAGAACGCGACCTGGCGCAACTTCTATCTCAGCGGAGCCTACGAGCTGCGCTACGGCTCGTTCGGCACGCCGACCAAGGCCGAATCGCCGACCGTGGCCGCCGCGCTGACCGTCGACCAGATCTTCGACGCCTTGGCGTTGCGGGTCGACGGCCCCAAGGCGTGGGACCATCGGCTGGTGACGGATTGGATCCTCACCGACGAGGACCGCACCCATCGACTCGAACTGCGCAACGGGCGCCTGACCCACTTCGATGTCGCCCCCGGCATGACCCTTCCGGAACCCGACGCCACGTTCACCCTGACCAAGGCCACGCTGATCCGAGTGCTGTTGGCGGGCGAGGACTTCGGCGTCGCCGCGGCCGCGGGCGACATCGTCATCGAGGGGGATGTCACCAAACTCGCCGAACTGGTCAACATCTTCGACGCGCCGGATCCCGATTTCGCCATCGTCACGCCGTGATCGCCGGGGAGATGTAGGCGCGTGCCTCTTGTCGTCGCCAGCTACCGGCGGCCACATGTCCATGCCGACACGGCGAACTCGGTCAGCGCCGCGGCGGCGACCAGCGTCGAGCGCTGTGATCGGGACCGAGTCCATGTGCCGACGTTCGTCGCGGCCGCCCGCCGAGAGGGGTCCGCGAGCGCTTCGGGCGGAAATCCGCCCGCGCACATACTGCGCGGTGGGCTCTGCGCCCGCCAGGAGGCTGGTTCGGCAACGTCGCCCGACGGCGGCCGACGCATCGCTCGGCCGCATCCGAGGCCGCTGCCGACCACGCTCAGACGGAGGTCGGCAGCGCCGCGATATATCTGCCCGCGACGAAGCGCTGAATGAGCCGCACCACCGGTCCGCCGAGTCGCGTGAACCAGGCAGCCGGACGGGAAAAGGCGATGACCAGCCCGTACACGGTTTCGTCGCCCTGGTCGTATTCGACCGCGAACAGTTCCTCGCCCGCCGCCGGATGCCCCGGCAATGTTCCATAGGCGAAACCTCGCCGGTCGGGTTCATCGAGCACGTACACCACGCGGCAGGGCGCGGTGATCCCCAGCGGACCGACTCCCAGCCGCACGGTGACAGCGCTGCCCGGCTCGGCCGTCGGGGTGTCGGCGTATCGGAAGATGCCGGTGCCCTTCTGTACCCGATAGGCCAGGATCTCCGCGCCCGCGTGCTCGAACAACGCGCGGCCCCGGCCGATCGGACGCCGCAGCGTGAGCCGGTGATACCCCTCCGGCAGCACACCTCTGGTCGCACCGACCTCGCGATACGTGAACGGTGGCCGGTCGAGCCCATCCTCCATGCGTCGATCTTCGCCTCCCGGCGCGCGGCCCTGCCACTTCGAACCTCGTCCCGGCGATTCGCGGCTCCGCTGAAGCGGCGGCGCAGCCCGGGGCGACCGTCCGTGGACAACGCCGCCGACGCCGCTCGCGGGCGCACCGGTTTCAGCCGCACGGGAGTCAGACGGAGGAGCCCGAGCGGATCCAGGTATTCGCGTTCGCGACGTCCACTGCCCTCGGCACGCGCTCCCCAGTGCAGGCACGGCGTCGCGCAGCCCGGGTGGCCGGACTCCAGCGTGCCGATTCGGGTGCCGCGCGCGACTCGCCTGCCCACCGTGACCTCGGCGCGGACCGGCTCATAGGTCGTGCGAAGGCCGCCGGGGTGATCGATCGACACGACCGGCTTGTCGGCCACCGTTCCCGCGAACACGACTATCCCTTCTCCCGCGGCCAGCACGGGCTGCCCTTCGGCTCCGGCCAGGTCGACCCCGCGATGCCCCGGCAGCCAGTTGTGCGCGGGCTTGTCGAAGCGCCGCACCACCGCGGGCCGCGGTTGCAGCGGCCAGCCGAACCGGCCCTCGGGTGCCGCGGTGGCCGTCGGCTCCATCGAGAGGACCGCGACGACGCCGAGTCCCAGTACCCACGCGAGCGGGTGACGTACCCGCGTGCCGGTCGACGGAGTCATGGGAACCGGGTCGAGACCGCCGAGGGAGCCGTCCCGGCTGTGCATGCGGATTCCACCTGCTCACAGGAGGGGAATTCGGACGATGTGGAGCCGCGGCCAGGACGGTCGTCCTCGGCGCCCGGGTCGGACTGCCGGAACCGGAACGGTGCGCGGCGCAGCAATCCGGGAAGGGAGGGGAGGCAGACGGAACCCGCGCATGCCCCGAGCGCGGGTTCCGCGACGTGTGAATGGGCCGCGGCCGGTGGCGCGGAGACGACGCCGAGGACGAACAACAGCGGGATGAGCAACGTCGTCGTCGTGGAGATCGGTTTCATGCCTCCACTCTCCGGCGGCGCGGACGCCCAGAGCGGGGCGAACCGAGGAATGTGGACAACCTCCTCGCCTGTGAAAAATCTGCGTTTCACCTGGTCGCAGGCTTCGGATCCGGCCGATTTAGGTCTGGCCGCCCCCAGGCCGTAAACTGGTCGAGCGGTCTGTGCGTGCACGGACCGACTTCGCGCGCCACCCGTGCTTGTTCGTAACGGCGCTGTTCGATCGAGCTCAACAGCTTTGGGTTCGCGGCAGCGTGTTCGGAACAAGGAATCGCCGGCTGGTCCCACCCTCGCGGTCGGGTCCGACGATTCGGCGGCGCCAGGGCAGCGGATCGCCGATTCGCTGCGTCAACCGGCCAAACGAAAGAGAGATACGAGAGCCATGGCTGTCGTAACCATGAAGCAGCTGCTCGACAGCGGCGCACACTTCGGGCACCAGACGCGGCGCTGGAACCCGAAGATGAAGCGGTTCATCTTCACCGACCGCAACGGCATCTACATCATCGACCTGCAGCAGACGCTGACCTACATCGACAAGGCCTACGAGTTCGTCAAGGAGACCGTCGCCCACGGTGGCACCGTCCTCTTCGTCGGCACCAAGAAGCAGGCCCAGGAGTCGATCGCGGCCGAGGCGACTCGCGTCGGGATGCCCTACGTCAACCAGCGCTGGCTGGGCGGCATGCTCACCAACTTCTCCACCGTGCACAAGCGTCTGCAGCGCCTCAAGGAGCTCGAGGCCATGGAGCAGACCGGTGGCTTCGAGGGTCGCACCAAGAAGGAAATCCTCATGCTGACGCGTGAGATGAACAAGCTGGAGCGCACCCTCGGCGGTATTCGCGACATGCAGAAGGTGCCCTCGGCCATCTGGGTCGTCGACACCAACAAGGAGCACATCGCCGTCGGCGAGGCGCGCAAGCTGAACATCCCGGTCATCGCGATCCTGGACACCAACTGCGACCCCGACCTGGTCGACTACCCGATCCCGGGCAACGACGACGCGATCCGTTCCGCGGCCCTGCTGACCAAGGTCGTCGCCTCCGCGGTGGCCGAGGGCGTGCAGGCGCGCGCCGGTCTGTCCACGGGCGACGAGAAGCCCGAGGCGGGCGCTGGCGAGCCGCTGGCCGAGTGGGAGCAGGAGCTGCTCGCGCAGGCCGCACCCGGCGCTGAGGCCGCCGAGACCTCGGCCGAGGCCTGAGACTCGTAACCAGCTGTTTCGGCGGCGATCACGAGCGAGTGCCATCGTGATCGCCGCTGCCAGAAACTCACACTTCCCAAAGGAGGCTCGCCGAGAATGGCGAACTACACCGCTGCCGATGTGAAGCGGCTCCGGGAGCTGACCGGCTCCGGCATGATGGACTGCAAGAACGCGCTGGCCGAGACCGACGGCGACTTCGACAAGGCCGTCGAGCTGCTGCGCATCAAGGGCGCCAAGGACGTCGGCAAGCGTGCCGAGCGGACCACCGCCGAAGGCCTCGTCGCCGCCAAGGACGGCGTCATGGTCGAGATCAACTCCGAGACCGACTTCGTCGCGAAGAACGCGGAGTTCCAGCAGCTGGCCGAGCAGATCGTCGCCGCGGCGGCGGCCGCCAAGCCCGCCGACCTGGAGACGCTGAAGGCCCTCGACCTGGGCGGCAAGACCGTCGACGAGGCCGTGCAGGCGCTCGCCGCGAAGATCGGCGAGAAGCTCGAGCTGCGCCGGGTGGTCTCGCTGAACGGCCCGGTGGCCACCTACCTGCACAAGCGTGCCTCGGACCTGCCGCCCGCCGTCGGCGTGATGGTCGAGTACACCGGTGCGGGCGACGCCGCGGCCGAGGCCGCTCGCGCCGCCGCCATGCAGGTCGCCGCGCTCAAGGCCAAGTACGTGACCCGCGACGAGGTTCCGGCCGAGATCGTGGAGAACGAGCGCCGCATCGCCGAGCAGACCGCTCGCGAAGAGGGCAAGCCCGAGGCCGCGCTGCCGAAGATCACCGAGGGCCGCGTGAACGGCTTCTTCAAGGACGTCGTGCTGCTGGAGCAGCCGTCGGTCACCGATGCCAAGAAGACCGTCAAGGCGCTGCTGGACGAGGCCGGTGTCACCGTCACCCGCTTCGCCCGCTTCGAGGTCGGCGCGAACTGATCGCCGCACCCCCAGCGTGCAGGCCCCCCGCCGACCGAGTGAACGCCGGTTGACGGGGGGCCTTCTGCTGCCGCTCGAACCGAATAAGGCAGGATAGGTGCCGCTCCGATTTGTTCCACGTCACAGGCGCCTGCCGTGAGCACCAATCGCCGGAAGAACGACAATCCACCGCCGAAGGAGACTGGAGACCCATGACGGACCCGGGGACCGACCGCCCAGGATATCGCCGGGTGCTGCTCAAGCTGGGCGGTGAGATGTTCGGCGGAGGCAAGGTCGGGTTGGACCCGGATGTGGTGCAGACCGTCGCCGAGCAGATCGCCGAGGTGGTCGCGACGGGGGTCCAGGTTGCCGTGGTGATCGGCGGCGGGAACTTCTTCCGCGGCGCCGAGCTCGAGGAGCGCGGCATGGAGCGGGCCCGCTCCGACTACATGGGCATGCTCGGCACGGTCATGAACAGCCTTGCGCTGCAAGACTTTCTGCAGCAGCAGGGCGTGGACACCCGGGTGCAGACCGCGATCACCATGGGGCAGGTCGCCGAACCCTATCTCCCGCTGCGCGCCAAGCGGCACCTGGAGAAGGGCCGGGTGGTCATCTTCGGTGCAGGCATGGGCATGCCGTACTTCTCCACCGACACCACCGCCGCGCAGCGTGCCTTGGAGATCGGCGCGGACGTGGTCCTGATGGCCAAGGCGGTCGACGGCGTGTTCACCGCCGACCCGCGCGTCGACGAGACCGCGACCATGTACTCCGAGATCACCCACAAGGAGGTCATCGAGCGCGACCTCAAGGTCGCCGACGCGACCGCCTTCAGCCTGTGCATGGACAACCAGATGCCGATTCTGGTGTTCAATTTGTTGACCAAGGGCAATATCGCCCGCGCGGTCGCCGGTGAGAAGATCGGCACATTGGTTCGGTCCTGATACCCCGCGGACCGCGGATCATGACATGACGACGCTGTGGAGGAAACGGTCGTGATTGAAGAAGCGCTCTTCGACGCCGAGGAGAAGATGGAGAAGGCCGTCTCGGTGGCGAAGGACGATCTCGGAACCATTCGCACCGGTCGGGCGAATCCGGGCATGTTCTCCCGGGTCGTCGTGGACTACTACGGTGCGCCGACCCCGATCACCCAGATGTCCAGCATCACGGTGCCGGAGCCGCGCATGGTCGTGATCAAACCCTATGAGGCCAACCAGCTCGGGGCGATCGAAACCGCGATCCGGAACTCGGATCTCGGGGTCAACCCGACCAACAACGGCGACATCATCCGGATCTCGGTGCCGCAGCTGACCGAGGAGCGCCGCCGCGAACTGGCCAAGCAGGCCAAGGGCAAGGGGGAGGACGCCAAGGTCGCCATCCGCAATGTCCGCCGCAAGGCCATGGACGAGCTGGCGCGCATCCAGAAAGATGGCGAGGCGGGCGAGGACGAGGTCGGCCGCGCCGAGAAGGAACTCGACAAGACCACCGCCAAGTATGTCGGACAGGTCGATGAACTGGTGAAGCACAAGGAAGCCGAACTGCTCGAGGTCTGACGCCGACCGGCGGCAGCAACAACCGGCGCACAGTCCGGTTCGCAAGCGATACCGAAGGCACGGGGAATGCCGCCAGGGGAACCGGCGGCATGAGCGGCAGGCCCGGAGGCGGTAGCTTGCGTAACCGCGAAGGGTGCCGGAACGCCGCCGGTGCGACACAGCGGAGGGCCCGCCAGGGCGGGGGATGAACGGAACGACGAGTGAGCGACGGGACAATCGTGGCCGAGAACGCCGCCGCGACCGGTGCGGCCGAGGAGCCGCCGGTGAACGGTAGAGCCGATGCGAGGCAAGTGCACGCGAACGATGCCGGCACGGCCGAACCTCTAGCCACGTCCGAGGGCGATGCGGGGGCCGCCCATCCCGACCCGGCATCGAGCGGTTCCCGGGCGGGCCGCAACCTGCCGGCCGCGCTGAGCGTCGGCTTCGGGCTCGGCTTGTCGCTGATCGGGATCCTGCTGTTCGTGCCGAAGGTGTTCATCGGCGTCGCGGCGGCCGGAGTGGGCGTGGCCACCTGGGAGGTCGCCAAGCGCCTGCGGGAAGCGGACGTGCTGGTTCCCCGGGTTCCGCTGATCCTCGGCGGTCAGGCGGTGTTCTGGCTCGGCTGGCCGTACGGCGCGAGCGGTGTCACCGGCGCGTTCGCCGCCACCACGCTGGTCTGCATGGCGTGGCGGTTGTTCGACCACGGTCTGCGCACCGCGCCGCGAAACTTCTTGCGGGACACCGCCATCACGGTCTTCACGCTGGCGTGGATTCCGCTGCTCGCCTCGTTCGCGACCCTGCTGCTGCTCGAGCCGGACGGCAACCTGCGGGTGCTGACCTTCATGATCCTGGTGGTCTGCTCCGATGTCGGCGGCTACGTGGCGGGCGTGCTGTTCGGCAAGCACCCGATGGTGCCCTCGATCAGCCCGAAGAAGTCGTGGGAAGGGTTCTGCGGTTCGCTGGTGTTCAGCGTGATCGGCGGCCTGCTGACGGTGACGCTGTTGCTCGAGGCCAACTCGATGATCGGCGTCGTCCTGGGCGTCGGCTTGGTGCTGGTGGCCACCTGCGGTGATCTGATCGAATCCCAGATCAAGCGCGAACTGGGCATCAAGGACATGGGTACGCTGCTGCCGGGCCACGGCGGCATCATGGACCGCCTCGACTCCATGCTGCCTTCGGCGTTCGTTTCCTGGCTGGTGCTGTCCACCCTGATCTGAGCGGTCAGCGTTGCTTGGCTCGGCGGCGCAACTGCAGAATGCGCACTCCGCCGACCGACGCCATGACCAGCGCGCCGCCGATCACCGACAACAGCACTGTGATGCCGAGCGGGAGCGTGAAGTCCCAGAACAGCAGGTGCACCTGCACCTCATCGAGGTTCTGCACGATGAAGATCAGCAAGACGACCAGGATGAGGACGCCGACGACCAGCCCCGTCCAGGCGTAGCCGGTCCGCGAGGACAACGATTTCTCGGCCGGGGGCACGGGGCCGCGGCCCGGCTGTGTGGTGCGTGGGTGCGCTAGGTCCGGGTCCGGTTCCGGCGTGTGGTCAGGGTGGGTGGACATACCTCGATCATGGCGGACCGCTATCACCGGCGCTGGGATTTGCTCGCAACCAACCGGGCATGTCGGGGCGACGTGGGCCAGCTTCGCGTGGATGGGACAATGGAGCAACTATGACGGTCTCCCTGCCCCTCGTTTTCGATGCACCGCGCCGCGGCATGCCGCCGCGCCATCTCGCCGACCTCGACGCCGAGGGCAGGCGCGCGGCCGTCGAGGAACTGGGTCTGCCGAAGTTCCGCGCCGACCAGATCGCCCGGCAGTACTACGCGCGATTGCAGGCGGATCCGGCCGGAATGACCGACCTGCCCGCCGCCGTGCGGGAGAAGATCGGCGAGGCGCTGTTCCCGCCGCTGCTCACCGAGGTACGGCACGTGGTCTGCGACGAGGGCACCACCCGCAAGACCCTGTGGCGCGCGGGCGATGGCACCCTGCTGGAAAGCGTGCTCATGCGCTACCCGGACCGCAACACGCTGTGCATCTCCAGCCAGGCGGGCTGCGGTATGGCCTGCCCGTTCTGCGCCACCGGCCAGGGCGGCCTGAACCGCAACCTGTCCACCGCCGAGATCATCGACCAGGTGCGCGCCGCGGCCGCCGCTCTGCGCGACGGCGAGGTGGCGGGCGGCCCCGGCCGTCTGTCGAACATCGTGTTCATGGGCATGGGGGAGCCGCTGGCCAACTACAAGCGCGTGGTCGCCGCCGTCCGCCGGATCACTTCGCCTGCGCCGGACGGTTTGGGCATCTCCCAGCGCAACGTGGTCGTCTCCACGGTCGGCCTGGCCCCCGCCATCCGCAAACTCGCCGACGAGGGTATGTCGGTGACCCTGGCCGTCTCGCTGCACACTCCCGACGACGAGCTGCGCGACACGCTGGTTCCGGTCAACAACCGCTGGCCGGTATCCGAAGTCCTCGATGCCGCACGGTATTACGCCGACAAGACCGGGCGTCGCGTCTCGGTCGAGTACGCCCTGATCCGTGACATCAACGATCACCCGTGGCGTGCGGACATGCTCGGGGAGAAGCTGCACAAGGCCCTCGGCTCCCGCGTGCACGTCAACCTCATCCCGCTCAACCCCACCCCGGGCAGCAAGTGGGACGCCAGCCCCAAGCCTGTCGAGCGCGAATTCGTCCGTCGCGTGGAGGCCAAGGGCGTCCCGTGCACCGTCCGCGACACCCGCGGTCAGGAGATCGCCGCCGCCTGCGGGCAGCTCGCCGCCGAAGCCTGACCCGGCACCAGCGGCGAGACCCGCTGCTTCACCGCGAGATGAGCGAATCGAGGGCTTCTCGGGCGCGGGGGGCGTGCAGGGGTGAGAAGTAGGGGTTCGTCCGCAGTGCGCCGGTCAGCGCGGCGGCGGCCTCATCGGTGCGGCCGAGCGCCGCGAGGATCATGCCACGATGGTAGGCGAGGGCCGCGCTGCGCCAGCCCAGGGCGGTGGCGCGGTCGGCGTAGACGATCGCCTCGTCGTCGCGGCCTGCCTTGTGCAGCGCCCAGGCCAGGCCGTCGGCGGTGAGAATGCTCTGGCGGCGGTCGAACTCCAGCCGTGCCAATCGCACCGCCTCCACGGGATCGCCGTGTTCCGCGGCGAGCAGGGCGGCGTCCAGGTACTCGGTGGCGCCCTGCCGCTCGAGCCGCCGGAACTGGTCGGAGACCTCGCGATACTCGGCGGCCGCCGCATCGGGTCGGCCCGCCGAGTCGAGCAGCTCGCCGAACTCGATCAGATACTCCGGCAGCGGTGCCCGGGCGGTCAATGCCGTGTATTGCGCGATCGACGCTTCGACATCGCCGCGAGCGGCGAGCACCTTGGCGGTTCCCTGCAACAGTGCGGCGTTGTCCGGGTTCGCCAGAAGACCCGCCCGATATTCGTTTTCGGCCTCGTCGAGGTTGCCGGTGTTGAAGGCGAGTTCGCCGAGGTGGTAGCGGCAGAAGGCGATCTGGTCGGAGGTGGTGGCGGCGGCGAGCGCCATCCGCAGGGCCTGCCGGGCGTCGTCGGTACGGCCGTGCAGTTCGAGGTCGTACGCGGCGCGAGTGAACGACGGAACACCGGGGCGCAGGTCGAGCATCTGTTGGACCGCCGCGGTGGCGGCGTCGGTCTCGCCGAGTTGGGTCAACGCGTCGATCAGGATGCCGTAGACGTCGGCACTGTTCGGCCGCAGCGTCAGGGCTTGTTCGGCGTGGCGGCGAGCGGCGGTGAAGTCGTGCCGGGCGTTGGCGAGCGCGCCGAGGCCGATCAGCGCTTCGGCGTTCTCGTCGGGCTTCAGCTCCAGCGATCGATCCAGCGCCCGCTGCGCCTGACCGTAGTTCTCCGGATTCCCGGTGATACGGGCCAATTCGACGTAGGCGGCGCCGAGCGCGGCCCAGCCGGTCGCGTTGCCCGGCACTCGGTCCAGCTGTTGTCGCATCTGCGTGATCTGCGCGGCCAACGGGTCGGCGGGGATCGGATCGGCGGTCGATGATCTGTCGGGCAGTAATGCGGTTGTGCTCACAATGGCAGCGAGCAGCCCGATCAGGAGGAGTACGAACACAGGCTTGCGGAGCGCACGGGAAAGCAATTCGGACATGTCGGGACCTCGGATGGTGGAACGAACTCGGTGATTGCCGGGTGGCGGGACCAGATCTGCGCCGGTCCCGCCACCCGGGCCGGGATATCAGGCGCTCGGCGGCTCGAGCATCGACCGGTTCGCCCGGCGGCGCATGAGCAGGAAGCCGCCGCCCGCGACCACCGCGGCGGCACTGGCGCCCCCCGCGACGATCGGCATCCACGGCATACCGTCGTCGCCCTGCGGCGCTGCGGCGGGTCCGGTCGCGCCCGTCGACTGCCCGGGCGCGGTCGTGCCCTGCGCAGGCAGCGCGACATAGGGGAAAGCGCTGGAAAACGCCGCGTCGTTGGCGTCGACCTTGTCTCCGGTGGCGAGCGCGTCGACCAGCTTGCCGGTCTGTGCCGCGCCCTCCACAGCTTGCAGCGCGATATCCACCACATCGTCGGACAGACGTCGGCCGTTGGGGAATCCCTGGAGGTCACCGGCGAGTACGCCGAGCCGGTTGGGCTGCGCGGTCAGCGGCACCGACATGTTCAGCCGCAGCATCTCCGACGGCCGGAATGCCGAGGCATGGGCATCGGCGTTGAGAATCTGCGAGTTCAGGTCCGCCTGAATGGGTGGCGCGCCGCCATCCAGTGTCGGCGCCTTCTTCGCGATCCCGGTCAGGAAGATCTCCACCAGGTCGTTGCGCGGTGTGGCCGGTGCGGGCACCTGGTAGATCGACTCGATCAGCTGCGCCAGCTCTGGCTTGGTGACCCGCTCGACCACCTGGGGAATCCCGGCGTCACCGACTGGTTCGAGTCCGTTGAACGCGTCTTTCAAACCGACCGGGACGACCACCTCGTTCACCAGCGGATTGCCCAGCCGCGACACCTGCACCGATGCGCCGACCGGCGTGGCGGCGCCAGGGCTGAGCTGAAGCGTGCGGCGCTCGGTGTCGCTCCATACCCCGATCACCGGGTTGCGGGCCGGGTCGTTCTTCAGTGCGAGTTCGCGCATGGGCACCTGCAGCACAATGGTGTTGACGTTCTTCCCGGCGAGCGTGTCGGTGCCGACCTCGGACAGGTCGCCGCCGTAGAGCAGGTCGAACACCCGCAGGTCGAGGAAGAACGGGTCCTCCGCGGCACCGGCGTACACGGCGCCGCCGCCCGGCAGATTCTCGGTCGCCTGCTTGCGCAGCTCACCGTAGTCGGGCATCGAGGCAGGGCCGGTGTAGGACGGAGCCGCCCGGCCCTGTGCGATCGGCCGCCAGTCGTTCGCGCCGTGGCTGACCGACACCGTGTAGTTCTGGCGGAACAGCAGATTCTCGTCGTTCAGTCCGGTGACCGGCCCGTTGTTGTAGAGGAAAGTGCCCGCGCCGCGTCGATCGTCGGTCGTGAAGGTGACGCGATAGCTGATGTCGGGCTTCGCGTTGCCGTCGTTGTCGATGTTGATGTCGTAGTTGGCCTCGGTGGCCCACGGATAGAAGTTCGGGCCGCCGTTGGGCTCCTGCAGCCCGAACCAGTTGGCGACGATCGTCACCGTGTCGGGCTTGTCCGGGCTGACGAACGCGTAGACATCGGTGTTGTCCACCGCCGGATCACCGGCGATCAACGGGGCCTCGCGATGGCTGGAAGCACCGGCGGTGGGCAGCGCGAGACCGCCTACGGTGCCGCTGAGCACGGTGACGCCGACAGCCAGGAGGGCACCGGCGACGCGGTGTCCACGCCGAGGTGATCGGGACATGAGACTCCCCTTCGATAGATGCGAATGATGTTGCAGCCAATGGTCGGCGCGCGACCTGCCCGGCCACATCGGTCGATCGACCTATCCATCCGGCGAGTTCCGAATGACGCGCTGCCTGGGGCGAACTACCGTGGGAGGGTGTCGATCCCGCCCGCCGCCATCCGGGTCACCGAGGTTCTCGCCGCGCTGTCGCTCACGACCGATCTCGCGACCGGGGCGCCGTTCGAGAAGGGTTTGGCGACCTGCCTGGTGGCCACCGCCCTCGCGGAACGGATCGGTCTGGACGAGTCGGACCGGCGGACCGTCTTTCACGCGGCTCTGCTCGGCGCGGTCGGCTGCACCAGCCGCGCCTCGGAAAACGCGGCGGCGTTCGCCGACGACGTCGCCTTCCAGCGGGCCTACCACGTGCTGGATCCGGGTGATACGCCGATCTTCGCGGCGCAGCTGGCGCAGTTCGGCTCGTGGGCGCCCGACAGCCGGACACTGCTGCGGGACCGGTTCGTCACGACCGCCCCGGAGCAAGCGGCCGCAGCGGTCCGGTCGGTGTGCGAAGTCAGCCGTGCTCTTGGCCCCCGGCTCGGGCTGCCGGAGGCGGCGGTGGTGGCGCTCACCGAGGTGAAGGAGCGTTGGGACGGCCTCGGCGCACCGCAGCGGCTCGAGGGCGAGGAGATTTCGCTGACCGGGCGGATCGTGCACGTCGCCGAGCAGGCGGTGCTCGCCGCGGCCGAACGGGGACGGCACGGCGCGGCGGCCGAGCTGCGGCGACGGGCCGGCGGGCATCTCGACCCCGAACTGGTGGCCCTGTTCGCCGCCGACGCGGACGCCGTGTGGCACTGCCTCGATGTACCGGACGTGCTCACTGCCGTGGTCCACGGGGAACCCGGCGTGCCGCTGCGCATCAAGCCCGGCGAGCGGCTCCAGCTGTGTCTGGCCATGGCGATCGTGGTGGACCTGAAAGGCCGCTGGCTGCTGGGGCATTCGGGACATGTCGCCGATCTCGCTGGCGGGGCCGCGGAACTGTGCGGGATGGATCCCGGCGATCGCGACGCGCTGCGCGCGGCGGCATTACTGCACGATATCGGGCGCGTGGGGGTTTCCAGCGCGATCTGGGATCGGCCCGGCCCACTCGGCCCCGGCGACTGGGAACGTGTCCGGCTGCACACCTACTGGACCGAGCGGGTGCTGCGACGCTGCCCCGGCCTGGCCGACCTGGCGGACATCGCCGCCGGTCATCACGAACGCCTCGACGGCAGCGGCTATCACCGGGGCGTCCGAGGGCGTGACCTCTCCAAGCCAGCGCGGATTCTCGCCGCGGCCGATGTCTTCGCGGCGCTCACCGAGCCGCGGCCGTATCGCCCCGCCTTCTCCCCCGACGACGCTGCCCGGGAACTTCTGGACGCCGCCTCGGCGGGAAACCTCGACCGGGACGCGTGCGCGGCCGTGGTGGAGGCGGCGGGACTGCGCAAGCCGCGCACCGACCTGCCCTGCGGTCTCACCGAACGCGAGCTCGACGTGCTGCGTCTGGCCGCGCGCGGACTGTCGAACCGGCAGATCGCCGCCCAGTTGGTGCTGTCCGAGCGCACCGTCGGCCATCATCTCGCACACATCTACGACAAGACCGGCCGCCGCACCCGCGCCGGAGCCGCGGTCTTCGCGATGGAACACGGGCTGCTGCCCGAATAAGTTACCGTCTTGCCGGTGCCGGGTTCGTCCGCGAGCAGAAAACGAAGCCGTGGCTGCGGCAGCATCGCCCCGTGTCAGGAGATCGCCGCCGCCTGCGGGCAGCTCGCCGCCGAAGCCTGACCCGGCACCGGCGCGGCCGGGACCGGGATGTTCACCCGGTGTGGTTGCGCAGCACGGTTCCGGCCGATTCCGCGGCCAAGTCCTCGGCGTACCGCGGAATGGGGGTGCCGGACCGCAGGTGCCGACGCACGGCCGAGTACGGCAGGTCCAGCACCACCATCGTGACGAGCTCCCGGCCTCGGCTGTCGTCGAGGCCGAGGCGCCGCGTGAGATCGCGCACGCCGTGCATGGCGCGGCGATTCGCGCGCCGCAACCGCTGTTGCTGCTCTTGCGGCCAGTGGGATTCCTCGAAGTCGGCGGAGCCGTACAACAGGATGGCGGCATCGAGCGGGTTCTCGCGGCACCATGCGACGATGTGCCGGGCGCCCGCCTCAGCGGCCGCATGCGCGTCGGCGGCGTCGATGGCGACGAGGAATCCTTCGTGAAAGCGATCGAGCGCGCGCAGCCACAGCGCCGCCAGCAGGGCCGGTCGATTCGGGAAGCGATGGTAGACCGAGCCGCTCGGCGCCCCGGCGAGACGTGCCACCGCCGTCATCGTGACATTGCCCGGCCCGGACGCGGCGGCCAGTTCGGCGGCAGCGTCGAGCAGGCCGTCCACGTCATGCCTCGGCGGTCTACCCATGCGAGTCCGTCCGGAGGACGGTGTTTCTCCGCTGTGACCGCAGGATGCGCAGCCGCCCCAGCAGACCGGCCGCGGCGAGTACGGAGACGAGCCCGAGCGCCCAGGGATCGGAGTCGTTCCCGCCCAGATCACGGTCGAGGGCGTGGTTGATCGCATGGAAGGTGTTGGCGAACAAGAATCCGGCCAGTGCGACCGCGAGGGCATCGCGCCACCACAGTGCGCACAGCATCATCAACCCGATACCGAGCTGGAAGACACCGGCATCGTGCAGGAAGTGCACGTGGTTCGGCCAGTTCGCCCATCGGGCGAATCCGGCGGGATCCGCCCGCATCCACGCCCCGAAGCCGACCATCGTGGACGCGCTCACGATGGTGACCGCCATGACGAAATTCCCTGCGCCTCTGCGGCTTTGCCCACCTGTCGCGGCCATGCGGCAGCACCTCCCGGATTTTAGAGAACAACCTCTAGAACCACATTAGAGCATTCCTTCTAGAACGCTGGAAGGCCGCAGGACATGATTCGAATCACCGCTCGCTCGGTGGTCGCCGTGCGACTGGCTGGCCAGATGTGAATCCTTTCGGGATTTCGCGCCTCTGATAGTCGTGTCGGCAGTCGGCTGGCACGGGATAGGAGGTCGTCGTGATCATTGCCGCCGTTGTCGTGGGTGTTGTACTGGTGTGCGCGTGCAGTATCGCCGTGTTGCGCAGGAAGGGACGGACCCGTGGTTGAGACGATCTGGCCGGACGCGGAGTTGGTCGCTTCGGCGCGCGACGGTGACATCGGGTCGATCGCCGCGCTGGTGTCCGGATCGCATCCGCACGTGCGCCGATTCGCCTACTCGCTGTGTGCCACACCGGAGGACGCCGAGGACGCCGCGCAGGAGGCGTTGATCGTCCTGTATCGCAAGATCGGCACCTTACGCGCCTCGGGCGCGCTGGTCTCGTGGATGTTCCGCATCGTCCGCAACGAATGCCTGCGGCAGCTGCGGCTGCGCACTCGGCAGATCGAGTCCCCGCCGGACTGCGCCGTGTCCTCCGCCGAGGAGCAAGCCATCCGCGCCTGGGAGACCGAGCGGGTGGCCGCTGCCATCGCGGCGCTGCCCGACGACCAGCGGCGGGTGCTGATCATGCGTGACGTTCAGGGCTACAGCGGACCGATGGTGGCCGATTTGCTCGGCCTGAGTACCGCGGCCATGAAGTCGCGGCTGCACCGGGCCAGGGCCGCGGTCCAGCACAGCCTGCGGGACGTGTCCGAGCCGGGCGAGGAGCCGTCGTGACCGAGCGTGGCTTCGCCAGTGCGTCCCTGCCGCGCCACCTGTTGCGCGGGCTGGCCGGATTCGGCGCGGTGGTAGCGGCGTTCGCGCTGTATCCGCTGGTCGGGTTCGTGAGTTTGCTGCTGGTGCCGGTCGGAATGGTCGCGCTGCGCGGCTGCCCGACCTGCTGGGCCATCGGACTGGTCCAGACCATCTCGCGTGGCCGTCTGCGCCGGTCCTGCGTCGACGGACACTGCACGCTGGTCGACAGCGGAAACCGGCCGCACTAGTCGGCTCGGCGGACGCTCCGGGCGGCCGACCCGGTGGCGCGGGCGTTCCCGGTCGACGGTGGCCTACGCTTCCAGGAGTGAGCGGGTTGGAGTCGATCGACGTGGTGCGCCTGCGCTGGTTCGTCGCGGTCGCGGAGGAGTTGCATTTCGCGCGTGCGGCGAAGGCGCTGCACATCTCGCGCCAGAAGCTCAGCCACTGCGTCATCGACTTGGAGAACGAGCTGGGGACAAAGCTTTTCGTGCCCGGCGCGCAGCCGACGCAGTTGACCGATGACGGGCGCGAATTGCTGGAGCGGGCGCGGGAGATCATCGCGCGTGCGGAGTCGGCGGCCGATGAGCAGCCGCGGTCGCCCGCGGTGCTCCGCGTGGGCTTCGTGCCCGGTGTCACCGTCTCCAAGTGGACGAGAATCTGGGGCGAGCGTTTCCCTGAGATGCCGCTCGAGGTCATCCCGCTGGCGCAGGCCGACCAAGAGTCGGCATTGCGCGAGGGACGGGTCGACATGTGCTTCGTCCGGTTGCCGATCGACCGCGAGGGCATGAGCCTCATTCCGCTCTACCGGGAGGTCCCGGTCGCGGTGGTGCAGAAGGACCATCCGATCTCGGTGTTCGACGAGGTGCGCAGAGCGGACCTGGCCGATGAGCACCTTCAGGACACCTCGGATATCGACACGGTCGGCGCAGCGCTGGAACTGGTCGCCGCGGCGGGTGGTGCGGCCATCGTGCCGCACTCGCTCGCTCGTCTGCACCATCGCCGCGACCTCGTCTACCGCACGCTGGTCGATGTAGCGGAGACCGAGATCGCTCTGGCCTGGCCCGCCGACCGCACCACGGAGTTGGTCGAGGATTTCATCGGCGTGGTGCGCGGCCGGTCCGAGCGCAGCTCGCGCGCTCCGGCCCGCGCGACGAACGCGCAGCCGCGGAAAAAGTCTCCGGCCGAACGCACGGGCGGGCGTCCGAATCCGGCGAAGAAGAAGCCCACCCGGCGACGCGGCCGGTAGCCGTACCGCCTCGGCCGCTGGTCGCTCGGAATACGACACGGGGTCGGCGACCCAGCCTTACCGCTGCCCGAGATGCCCGCCCGCCTCTCGGACTCCTGGCGAAGTGACGCGCGAGTCCGCTGGCGCGCGAGGAAACGCTCCGAACCGCGGCGCGGACCAGAAGGGTCCGCGCCGCCTGTCGATCAACCCTTGCAGACCCGGTTGAGCTCGTTGGTCGCGCCGTCCATGCTCGAGACGTTGTCGTCGGTGAGGGCGCGCGCGTACGCGGTGATGGCGTCCTTCTCCGCGCCTTCGGCATTGATGGCCGAGAGCTTGGCGGCGAGGGACTGCTGCACGGTCGGGTCCAGGTTGCCGCCGGACTCGTCGATGGCGGCGTTGATGGCGTCGATGGCCGCCCCGCAGGCCGGTGACTGGGCGTGGGCGGGCGCCGCGGGCAGCAGGAGCAGGGAGCCGATGGCGCTTGCCGACAGCAGTGCGACGGAACAGGTCTTGATCATTGCGTCCTAAGGATCGTGGGTACCGAAACCGGGGTCAGCGGCCCGGTCGGGACGCGGACCCCGGACGCACACGGTACCGGACACGGCCGTCGGTATCGGACGAATGAAATTGCGACAGAAGACTATTCGTACCCCGAAACTAGCGCGGCTTGCGCCGCAACCAGGAGTCGCGGATCAGGATGCCGACGATCGCGGCGGAGAAGCCGATGAGGAAGATGTTCTCGATCCGGCCGCTGTGGTTGCCGACCAGCATGGCCAGCAGGATCAGCGCGACGATCCAGCCCGCGATCCGGAAGGTACGACGCGACTCGCCGCTCCAACCCCAGGCAGCGGAGGGAACTTCGGCAGGATCCACGCGAGTGACGATGCCGCGCTCGGTGTCGGCGTGTTCGAGTTCCGTGGCGGCCACGATCGCTCCTTAGCTGTTTCCTGTACCGGGAATCGGTACGCACTCGATGAGCTACTGCCGCATATCGTGACATACGACGGTGCGTCGTTGTAAGTCACCCCGCGCCGGTCGAACGGGTTCTCAGCGGTAGGACAGAATGAGGTCGTGTCCGACATCGTCAGAGTCCTGCTGCTGGGCAGCACCGGATCCATCGGTACCCAAGCGCTCGAGGTGATCGCCGCCAATCCCGACCGCTTCGAGGTGGTCGGGCTCGCGGCGCGCGGCGGCAACACCGAGTTGCTCGCCGCCCAGATGGCCGCCACCGGCACGCGCAACGTCGCCGTCGCCGATCCGTCCGCCGCGCGGCAGCTGGACCTGCCGCTGGGCGGTCCGGGCGCGGTGACCGAGCTGGTGCGCCACACCGAGGCGGACGTCGTGCTCAACGCCCTGGTCGGCTCGCTGGGGCTGGAGCCGACCCTCGCCACCTTGCAATCGGGCACCCGTCTGGCCCTGGCGAACAAGGAATCCCTGGTCGCGGGCGGTTCCCTGGTCACGCGCGCCGCCGCCCCCGGCCAGATCGTCCCGGTCGACTCGGAGCATTCCGCGCTGGCGCAGTGCCTGCGCGGGGGTCGCGCCGACGAGGTCGATCGGCTGGTGCTGACCGCGTCCGGCGGCCCGTTCCGGGGCTGGACGGCGGAAATGCTCGAATCGGTCGATCCCGCCGAGGCCAAGGCGCATCCCACCTGGTCGATGGGCCTGATGAACACGCTGAACTCGGCCTCGCTGGTGAACAAGGGGCTGGAGCTGATCGAGACGCACCTGCTGTTCGGGATCCCCTACGACCGCATCGACGTCACCGTGCACCCGCAATCGATCGTGCACTCGATGGTCACCTTCACCGACGGCTCCACGCTGGCCCAGGCCAGCCCACCGGATATGAAGCTCCCCATCGCGCTGGCCCTCGGGTGGCCGGACCGAGTGCCCGGCGCCGCCGCGGCGTGCGATTTCAGCACCGCGTCCACCTGGACGTTCGAGCCGGTCGACAACGAGGTCTTCCCGGCCGTCGAGCTGGCCCGCGCGGCCGGGCAGGCGGGCGGCAGCGTCACCGCGGTCTACAACGCCGCGAACGAGGTGGCGGTGCAAGCCTTCCTCGACGGCGCCATCCGCTTCCCGGATATCGTGCGGACGGTCGCCGCCGCGGTGGAAGCGGCCGAGCAGTGGCGCACCGAGCCGGACTCGCTCGACGAGGTCCTCGCCGCCGACTCCTGGGCCAGGGAATTCGCCGCCGCCCGGGTCCGCGGCTGACCGGGCGGCCGGATCGGACGCGCGCCGCGACCGCGTCCTGGCACACTGAAGACACCGGGTCGGCCGTTGTCCGGTTAGGGTGATCAGAGTGCTCGCGGCCAGGAGCGGACGCGTGCGTGCGGGATATTCGAGCTGCGCAAACGCAGGAGGGCTGTAGAGCAAATGGTGTTCGCGTTGGGATTCGTGCTGTTCGCGCTCGGCATCACGCTGTCGATCGCGCTGCACGAATGTGGGCACATGTGGACCGCCCAGGCGACCGGAATGAAGGTCCGGCGGTATTTCATCGGCTTCGGCCCGCGCATCTTCTCGTTCCGCCGCGGCGAGACCGAATACGGCCTGAAGGCGCTCCCGCTCGGCGGCTTCTGCGACATCGCGGGCATGACGGCGCTGGACGAGCTGCGCCCGGAGGAACTCGACCGCGCCATGTACCGCCAGGCCACCTGGAAGCGGCTGCTGGTCATGTCCGGCGGCATCGCGATGAACTTCGTGCTCGGTTTCCTCCTGATCGTGGTGCTCGCCGTCGGCTGGGGCCTGCCGAACCTGACCGAGCCGCCCGCCACCGCGCTCGGCCCGATGAGCTGCGTGCCGCAGCAGAACCCGGACGGTTCGACCGAGCCGTGCACCGGAACCGGCCCCGCGCAGCGCGCCGGATTGCGACGTGGCGACATCGTCAAGGAAGTGAACGGCGTCAAGGTGGACACCTGGCGGGAATTCCAGGCCGAGACCCAGAAGCAGACTGGCCCGTTCAGCTACCTCGTCGAGCGTGACGGCCAGACCCTCACGATTCCGGTCACCCCGGAGCGGGTCATGCGCTACCCCGAGGACGGAGGCGCGGGACGCGAGGTCGGCGCCGTCGGCGTGGCGCCGGATCGCTACGAACCTGTGCAGTACAACGTGCTGGCCGCGATTCCCGCCGCGGGCGCGTTCACCGGGGACATGTTCGTGCGCACCGTGGACTCGCTGACCCAGATGCCCGCCAAGGTCTCCTCGCTGTGGGTGGCGGTCACCGGCGGTGAGCGTGATCCGGAGACCCCGGTCAGCGTGTACGGCGCCAGCAAGATCGGCGGCGAGACCGCCGAACGCGGCTTGTGGAACATTTTCATCCTGGTGCTGGCCAGCCTGAACTTCTTCCTCGGCGTCTTCAACCTGCTGCCGCTGCTGCCGCTGGACGGCGGCCATATCGCGGTGGTGATCTACGAGAAGATCCGCAACACCATCCGCGGCTGGAAGGGCCTGGCGCCCGGTGCGCCGGTGAACTACATGAAGCTGCTGCCGGTGACCTACGTGTTCGTCGTGATCGGCGGCGCGTACATGCTGCTCACCCTGGCCGCCGACATCGTCAATCCGATCAGGCTGTTCTGACCGGGGGCGACGGCCGGGCGACGCGGTTGACGACGTAGTCTGTCGGGTCGGCCGGGGAAGCGTTGTCGCTGCTGTCACAGGGTGGCTGTGGTGCGCCAAGGCTAGACTCGGCACCGAACGGGCCGGACACGACGAAAGTAGGCAGCCGAAGGTGACCAGCACAATCGGATTGGGGATGCCGACCGCTCCCGCGGCCGTGCTCGCTCCCCGGCGCAAAACCCGCCAGCTGATGGTGGGCAATGTCGGGGTGGGCAGTGATCACCCGATCTCGGTGCAGTCCATGACCACGACCAAGACGCACGATGTGAACGCCACCTTGCAGCAGATCGCGGAGCTGACCGCGTCGGGCTGCGACATCGTGCGGGTGGCCTGCCCGCGTCAGGAGGACGCGGACGCACTGGCCACGATCGCGCGGAAATCCCAGATTCCGGTGATCGCCGACATCCATTTCCAGCCGCGCTACATCTTCGCCGCGATCGACGCCGGGTGCGCCGCGGTCCGGGTCAACCCCGGCAACATCAAGGAGTTCGACGGCCGGGTCAAGGAGGTCGCCAAGGCCGCGGGCGCCGCGGGAATTCCGATCCGCATCGGCGTGAACGCCGGTTCGCTGGACAAGCGGATGATGGAGAAGTACGGCAAGGCCACGCCGGAGGCGCTGGTGGAGTCGGCGCTGTGGGAGGCGAGCCTGTTCGAGGAGCACGGGTTCGGCGACATCAAGATCTCGGTCAAGCACAACGATCCGGTGATCATGGTGGAGGCCTACCGCCAGCTGGCCGCGCAGTGCGACTACCCGCTGCACCTGGGTGTCACCGAGGCCGGTCCGGCGTTCCAGGGCACGATCAAGTCCGCGGTCGCGTTCGGCGCGCTGCTCAGCGAGGGCATCGGCGACACCATCCGGGTGTCGCTGTCGGCGCCGCCCGCCGAGGAGGTCAAGGTCGGCGGGCAGATCCTGCAGTCGCTGAACCTGCGCCCGCGCAAGCTGGAGATCGTGTCGTGCCCGTCCTGCGGGCGCGCGCAGGTCGATGTGTACACCCTGGCCAACGAGGTGACCGCGGGCCTGGAGGGCATGGAGGTGCCGCTGCGCGTGGCCGTCATGGGCTGCGTCGTGAACGGGCCCGGCGAGGCACGCGAAGCCGACCTGGGTGTGGCCTCCGGCAACGGCAAGGGCCAGATCTTCGTCAAGGGCGAGGTCATCAAGACCGTCCCGGAGGCGCAGATCGTCGAAACGCTCATCGAAGAGGCGATGCGCATCGCCGAGGAGATGGGCGAGAGCGCGGGAACCGGCGAACCGGTCGTCACGGTCAGCTGAGCGAAACGCGCCCACCTGGGCTTTCGGCATAGCCATACCGTATGGCGCCGGTTCGTGGCAGGCTGTCACCGTGCGGAGTCTGCTGGAGCCGGCGCGACGGGCCAAACACGCCCCTGCGCGGCAGCTCGCGAATCGGGACCTGGCGCACGTCCTGCGGGTACTGGACGCCGATCCGGTGGCCTCCTGCATGGTCGCCGCCCGACTACAGGAGTTCGGTCTGGACACCCGGTGTGGCCAGGGCGAGCTGTGGACCCGGAGTGGTCCGGCGGAGTCGCTGTGCTTCTCGGGTGCGAACCTGGTGCCGCTACTGGGTGACCGAGACGCGCTGCGCGCGTTCGCCGACCGGGCGGTCCGCTGGCCGCGTATCTGCTCCTCGGTGGTGGGCCGCAGGGAGCTGGCGTTGCCGCTGTGGGAGATGCTGGCCGTGCACTGGGGCCCCGAACGGGAACTGCGCGGCGAACAACCACTGCTCGCGCTCTCCCAGCCGCCGCTGGCCACACCCGACCCGGCGGTTCGCCGGGTCCGTCCGGCCGAGCTCGAGCGCTACCTCTCGGCCGCGATCGCGATGTTCATCGAGGAGGTCGGTGTCGATCCCCGCGCGGGCGACGGCGGGCGCGGCTACCGCCGCCGCATCCAGAGCCTCATCGAATCCGGTCGCGCCTGGGCCCGTTTCGAGGACGGGGAAGTCGTCTTCAAGGCCGAGGTGGGCTCGCTGTCCCGGCGCACCGGCCAGATCCAAGGGGTCTGGGTGCATCCGGAGCATCGGGGGAAGGGCCGCGGCACCGCGGGCACCGCGGCGATCGCGAGCGCGGTGGTCGCCTCCGGCCGCATCGCCAGCCTGTATGTGAACGACTACAACCGGATCGCTCGCCGCGCCTACAGCCGGGTCGGGTTCCGGCAGATCGCGACCTTCGCCACCGTCCTCGTCGACTGACCGCGCATCCGTGGTGAATTCCGGAGTGCCGCAGGCGTTTGCCTGCCGATGGCCACTACCATCGGTGCCGATGCCGACTCGGATGCTGCTTTCGCTCGCCCTCGCGGTGACCGCGGTGGCCGCCGCGGGGTGCGCGAGCCAGGCGCAGGGTCCGGTGCCCGCCGCGGACGCGTTCGTCAAGGCATTCGCCGACCATCGCGTGGCCGCCGCCGCCGAACTCACCAATCTGCCCGAGAAGGCAACCGACGCATTGCGTTCGGCCTGGGACCAGTTGCAGGCCGAACAGCTCACCGCACGCACCGGCGCGGCACGGGTCACCGGCGACACCGCGACCGTCGACTACACCTACGAGTGGCGGTTGCCCAAGAAGCGGACGTGGAGCTACTCGGGCCAGTTGCAGATGGGCCGCAGCAACGGGCGCTGGATGGTCCGCTGGACCTCCGCCAACATCCATCCCCGGCTCGGCGACACCCAGACCATGGCGTTGCGATCCAATCCGCCGCCACGGGCGCGGGTCAACGAGCAGTCCGGCAGTGACGTGCTGGTGCCGGGCAAGGTGTCGCGGGTCGCGTTCGCCGCGGCGCAAGCGCCCGATGCCGCGGCGGTGGCCACGACCCTGGCCGCGGCACTGAACCGCTTCGACAAATCGCTGACTCCACAGTCGATCCTCGACGCGGCGAAGGCCGCTACCGGCGCCTACACCGTGGCGCTGCTCAACGAGAACGAATCCGGCCAAGTGACCACCGATCTCATCGGCCTGCCCGGTGTCACGCTGACCCAGCAGTGGGACCTGGTCGCCACCGACCGCGATTTCGCGCCGGATCTGCTCGCCCAGATTCGCAAGACCGTGATCGCGGAGGTGGACGGCAAGGCGGGCTGGAGCGTGGTCACCATGAACGCCAACGGCGCCGACACCGACGTGCTCATCGAAGTGCCGTCCCAACCCGCGCCGTCGTTCTCGCTCAGCGTCGACCGCACTGTGCAGAACGCCGCGCAGCACGCCGTGGACGCGCGCACCGAGCAGACCATGATGGTGGTGCTGCGTCCGTCCACCGGCGCGATCCTGGCGGTGGCGCAGAACAAGGCCGCCGACCGGGACGGTCCGATCGCGACGACCGGCCAGTACCCGCCCGGTTCGGTGTTCAAGACGGTCACCGCGGCCGCGGCGATGTCGAACGGCCTCGCGACCCCCGACACGGTGCTGCCGTGCCCTAGCCGCATCATCATCGGCGAACGCACCATCCCCAACTACAACCTGTTCACGGTCGGCAACGTGCCGATGACCACGGCGTACGAGCGATCCTGTAACACGTCGTTCGCCAAACTCGCCAGTGAGCTGCCCGGCCCCGCGCTGCACGACGCCGCCGCGAAACTGGGCGTGGGGCCGGGCTATTCGGTGGTCGGGCTGCCGACGGCATCCGGGTCGGTGCCGCCAGCAGGCGATCTGGTCCAGCGCACCGAGGACGGCCTCGGCCAGGGCAAAGTCGTGGTCAGTCCATTCGGGATGGCGCTCATGGCGGCCACCATCGCGCGCGGCTCCGCGCCCGTGCCGTATCTGATCGCGGGACGGCCCACCCGGATCGACGGCGACCGCCCCGCGCTCGCCCCTGACGTGATCGAAGGGCTACGCCTGATGATGCGCAAAGTGGTCACCGGCGGCACCGCCGAGCGGATCGCCGATCAGGGCGAGGTGTACGGCAAGACGGGTGAGGCCGAAGTCGAGGGCGGTTCACACTCCTGGTTCGTCGGGTTCCGCGGTGACATCGCGTTCGCCACGCTGCTGGTCAGAGGTGGTAGTTCCGACAATGCCGTCGCCGTGACGCGAGATATGTTCGCGGCATTGCCCGCCGGGTACTGAAGCGTTTGCGTTCCCACACCGGAACAACCCAGCACAGACGCTCACGGCGCCGTGGGCGGTCCAGCGAGAACCGCGCCACGGCAACCATAGTCGACCGATACTTCACGGGGGTGCCCTTCGTCGTGCCTATGCGATCAGCAGATGCTCCAAACTGGTCGTCCGGTCGGAGTACTCGTCGACGCCGATGACCGCGACGAACTCGCGATCAGCGGCACGCTGCTGAAGCGGACTCCATGATGTGGCGAGATACCAACCGGCTCCGGCGGTGCCATGCGGACCCAGACCCCCGCAATAGATCCAATATCGGTCCGGGTGCGCCTCCGGGCTCGGCCGCACCCGCGCGATGACGCCGATGTTGCGGTCGTCGTTCGAGTCGTATTCGCTGCCGTCGCTCAACCGCAGATGCACCGAACGAGAGCCGTCCGCGCCCGCGGTGTTCCGGATGGTGAACAGCGGACGCTCGACGGTCTCGAGATACAGATGGGTACAGTCGTTGCCGCTCAGCCCGAAACTGATGTAGGGCCGGTCGGAGCGGGCGACGATGTCGCGGTCGCTGCGGACATCGGCTCGAATGCTGGTGTGGCGTTGGAGCAAGGAGAACACATACAGCAGTCCGCGGACATCGTTCTCCGTCACGACGGACGGGACGTCGGCACCGGTCGGCTTCCCGAAGGGACGGGAGATGCCCGCCGCCTCCAGTGCGTCCACCGATGGCCTGGTCAGCTCGAGTCTCGGGTACACCAGAGTGGTTCCCCTGGTGGTCATCTCGGCCCCGAGAAACGCCTCGAGCAAGATGTCGGTCCCAGCCTCCTGCGCTCGTGGGTCGACCGGTGTGGAATTGGCCATCTGAAACAATCCTTCAACCGTCCAGCCCGGGAACATTCGCTCCAGCACCCGGCAGTGATAGTCGCGCGGAAGCCCGACCATACGACCCGACAACCACTGGTAGTACTGCGCCTTCGCCGGCCCATGCCCCGGCGGAATGGGTGGGTCGAGCTGCGCCGCGCACCGGTCGTACGCGACCAGGAAATCCGGATGACTTTTGAGATGCCGCTCCGCCAGCAGCATCTTGAGTACGGTCGCCAACGAAAACCCCCTTACCCCTGCAGCCCCCGTCCACGGTGACGAAGGCTCTGTTGTATTCGCTCAACCGCAACGAAACTGGGCCGTCGGCACTAGCCTGCCGACGGCCCAGCCGGATCAGCCGTTAAACATAGATGAAGCTGAGTCCATTACTCGTTCCTCCAGAGGTCGTGACGGTGAGTTGCACGGTTCCCGTCCCGGCGGGTGAGACGGCCGTGATCTGGGTGGCCGAGTCGATGGTGAACGAGGCCGCCGGTGTGGCGCCGAAGTTCACCGCGGTGGCTCCCGTCAGGTCCGTGCCGGTGATCACGACTGTCGTGCCACCTGCTTGCGGGCCGGTGTTGGGTACCGCCAGGGTGAGCGCGGGCGCCGCGATGTAGGTGTACGCGACGCCGTTGCTGGTTCCTCCCGCTGTCGTAGTGGTGATCTGCACGGTTCCCGTCCCCGCCGGAGCGACGGCCGTGATCTGGGTGGCCGAGTCGACGGTGAACGACGTCGCCGGTGTGGCACCGAAGTTCACCGCGGTAGCTCCGGTCAGATCCGTTCCGGTGATGACCACTGGGGTGCCGCCGGCGGCGGGTCCGGTGTTGGGTACCGCCAGCGTGAGGGCGGGCGCCGCGACGTAGGTGTAGGCGACGCCGTTGCTGGTTCCACCGGCGGTGGTCACCGTAGCCTGAACGGTCCCGGTCCCTGCTGGTGCGACGGCCGTGACCTGGGTGGCGGAGTCGACGGTGAACGAGGTGGCCGGTGTGGCACCGAAGTTCACCGCGGTGACGCCCGTCAACGCCGTGCCGGTGAGCACGACCGTCGTGCCACCCGATACCGGACCGACATTCGGTACCGCTGCGGTGAGGGTGGGCACGTCGACGAAGGTGTAGATGACGCCGTTGGTGGTTCCACCCGGGGTGGTTGCGGTGATCGCCACCGTTCCGGTCCCCGCCGGTGCGACCGCGGTGATCTGGGTGGCGGAGTCGACGGTGAACGAGGTTGCGGGTGTGGCACCGAAGTTCACCGCTGTGGTTCCGGTCAGATTCGTGCCGGTGAGCACGACCGTCGTGCCACCCGATACCGAGCCGAGACTCGGTACCGCCGTGGTGAGGGTGGGCGCGGCGAAGTAGGTGAACGCGACGCCGTTGCTGGTTCCACCCGCTGTCGTGGCGGTGACCTGAACGGTTCCGGTCCCGGCCGGGGAGACGGCGGTGATCTGGGTGTCCGAGTTGACGATGAACGAGGTCGCCGGTGTGGCACCGAAGTTCACCGCGGAGGTCGTGGACAGCCCTGTTCCGGTGAGGACCACGATCGTCCCGCCAGCTACCGGACCCACGTTGGGAACATCCGTGGTGAGGGTCGGTATCGGAACGTAGGTGAAGGCCAGGCCATTGCTGGTTCCGCCCGCGGTGGTGGCGGTGACTTGCACGGTTCCCGTCCCCGCCGGGGCGACGGCGGTGATCTGGGTGGCGGAGTCGACGGTGAACGACGCTGCTGGTGTGGCGCCGAAGTTCACCGCGGTGGTTCCGGTCAGACCGGTGCCGGTGAGCACGACCGTGGTACCGCCCGCGGCTGGGCCCACGTTCGGTACCAGCGCGGTGAGTGCGGGTACCGGGATGTAGGTGTAGGCGACGCCGCTGCTGGTCCCGCCGGGGGTGGTGACGGTCAGTTGCACCGTTCCTGTTCCCGCGGGGGCGATGGCGGTGATCTGCGTGGCGGAGTCGACGGTGAACGAGGTCGCCGGTGTGGCACCGAAGTTGACCGCGGTCGCTCCGGTCAGACCCGTTCCGGTGATGATCACCGTGGTGCCGCCGGTTGCCGGACCCGTATTCGGCACCACCGTGGTGACGGCGGGTACCGGAATGTAGGTGAAGGTCAGGCCGTTGCTGGTTCCGCCTGCGGTGGTGGCGGTGACCTGCACCGTCCCGGTTCCGGCCGGGGACACGGCGGTGATCTGGGTGGCGGAGTCGATGGTGAACGACGCTGCCGGTGTCGCTCCGAAGTTCACCGCTGTGGTTCCGGTCAGATTCGTGCCGGTGAGCACGACCGTTGTTCCACCTGCTTGGACACCGGCGCTCGGCACCAGCGTGGTCAGGGTGGGCACCGCCACGTAGGTGAACGCCACGCCGTTGGTGGTTCCGCCGGGTGTGGTGGCGGTGACCTGCACGGTCCCGGTCCCCGCGGGAGCCACGGCGGTGATCTGCGTGTCGGAGTTCACGGTGAACGAGGTCGCCGGGGTCGCACCGAAGTTCACCGCGCTGGTACCGGTCAGCCCGGTTCCGGTAAGGACTACCGTTGTTCCGCCGGTCACCGGTCCGAGGTTCGGTACAGCTGTCGTCAGGGTGGGTACCGCGACGTAGGTGTAGGCGAGACCGTTGGTGGTTCCGCCCGCTGTCGTGGCGGTGACTTGCACGGTTCCCGTCCCGGCAGGGGCGACAGCGGTGATCTGGGTGGCGGAGTTCACGACGAACGACGCTGCCGGTGTGGCACCGAAGTTCACCGCGGTCGCTCCCGTCAGTCCCGTTCCCGTGAGCACCACTGTGGTGCCGCCGGTCACCGGACCGACGTTCGGAATCAGGGTCGTCAGGGTGGGTACCGCGACGTAGGTGTAGGCGACGCCGTTGCTGGTTCCGCCTGGGCCGGTGGCGGTGATCTGCACCGTCCCCGCCACACCCGCCGGAGCGACCGCGGTGATCTGGGTCGCGGAGTTGACCGTGAACGAGGTCGCTGGTGTGGCACCGAAGTTGACGGCCGTGGTGCCGGTGAGGTTGGTGCCGGTGAGCACGACGGTGGTGCCGCCGGTGACCGGACCCAGGTTCGGCACCGCTGTCGTCAGGGTGGGTGCTGCGACGTAGGTGAGAGGCACACCGTTGGTGGTTCCACCGGCGGTGGTAACGGTGACCTGCACGGTACCCGTCCCGGCCGGGACAACGGCCGTGATCTGGGTGTCGGAGTTCACGACGAACGACGTCGCCGGTGTGGCACCGAAATTCACCGCGGTCGCGGTGGACAGGCCGGTGCCGGTGAGCACGACCGTCGTGCCGCCGGTCGTCGGGGCGGTGTTGGGGGAGACGCTGGTCAGGCTGGGAACCCCGGCATAGGTGTAGGAGACACCGTTGCTGGTTCCACCCGACCCGGTCACCGTGACCTGCACCGTCCCGGACCCGGGTGGCGCGATAGCGGTGATCTGCGTCGGGGAATTGACGGTGAAAATAGTTGCGTTGTTACCGAACCGCACCGTCAATGGGCCGGTGAACCCGCTGCCGGTGATCACGACACTATTGCCGCCCGCGGCCGGTCCCGCGGTGGGGGAGATCGAGGTGATGGTCGGCACCACGACATAGACGAAGGTGACCGGGTTGCTGGTTCCGCCCGGTCCGGTGACGGTGATCGACACGATCCCACTCCCGGCAGGGGAGACCGCGGTGATCTGGGTGTCGGAGTTGACCGTGAACGACGTCGCCGGTGTGGCACCGAAATTCACCGCCGTGACACCGGTCAAGCCCGATCCGGTCAGCGTGACCGTCGTGCCGCCCGCGGTGGAGCCTTGGCTGGGGTTGACGCTGCTCAGCGACGGAACAGCGAGATAGGTGTACGAGACACCGTTACTGGTCCCCTCCGAAGTGGTCACGGTGACCTGCACCGTACCCGGCGAACCAGCCGGGGCGATCGCCGTGATCTGAGTGGGGGAGTCCATCGTGAAAGTGGTGGCGGTAGTGCCGAATCTGACGGTCGTGGGACCGGTGAACCCGGTGCCGGTAATCGTCACACTGTTACCGCCCGTGGTGGGCCCTGATGTGGGGGAGATGGAAGTGATGGTAGGCATGGCGCTGCCTCCTCGTTGCCGTGGTGATCGTTCTTCTGCACCGGGGGGTGCCCGACTCGCTCAATGGCCCGGCTACTTTCCATTAACACTCCTGAACCAGCACTCCGGCAATGAGTATCGAATCCGTTTTGGTCCGTTTTCGGATTGGTCGCGTGTCGCCCGTGACCAGCGCGTCTGGTGTTGCCGCAGTGGCATTTTCGCGGAGCTCCCGGTCGCTCGACTGGCATGCGACCGCCGGGTTCGGTCGCTGAAACCGTGAACTGCCGCGAGCGTTCGGCAAATTTGCCGAAACCGCCCCGGCAGTGACTTACCCAGGTGTACTGTCATCGAGTCAGAGGAACAGTTCAGGCGGGTCCTCGAATTCGAGGCCCGCCTTCCGTGCCCGGTTTACCATCTTCCGATCCCATTCCCGGTGCACCCGTAGCGCCATACGAAACTCGCCCATCTGCTCGGACATCTGTTGCGTCTGCGAAATGGCAAGGTCGCTCAGCACTTTCGCGGCATCGGCCTTCGTCTTGGTCATGGTGGCGTCGACATCGCCGCGCTTGAACCATGCCGTCACGATTGCCGACAGCACCGAGGAGCTGGCGATCAGCACTAGCGCCGCGAACACCGGCGACTGCTGGACCATAGTCATGGCTCCTCCTTCATCTTCACCGCGTGCAGGGCCTGCACGTCCCGCAACACCTGTCGGCGCTTCCACAGGAACGCGAGACCCAGCGCGATAGGCAGCGGCCCGCCGAGAATCGTGGCGGGACTGAGAGTTCGATACTGGAACTGAAGCACCAGTAGCTGGCCGCCGAATGCCATCAGCGACCAGCCGACCGCACCCAGTCCGATTTGCTCGACCAGGTATCCCCACACGCGCCGGGCGAACACGCCGACCAGCGTCGCGAGGCAGCCGATCAGCATGAGGCTCAGCCACAGCACCCGGAATCCCGGTGGCATGCTCGCCGTGGCGGAACCCGGTGGCGGACCGTAGGACGCCTGCAACAGCGCCGACGCCCCGAAGACGGCGCACAGGACCACTTCGAAGGGATCGTGACGTGTCGTCGCCTTCGGGGATTTCATGCGGGTTCACCACTGTCCGGCGGCGCTGGGCTCACCCGCTGGCGTGCCGACTCGACGGCCGGAAGTCCCAGTGCCGCCGCGACAACGGCGAGGATGAATCCGGACGCATCGGCCGAGACGATGCCCTTGGTGACCCCGTACCCGATGATTGCTACAAGTAGCGGGTACAGCAGGGCGCGAACGGGCTCGCTGCGCAGGATGTCGAGTACTTTGTTCATCGGTTTTCCCTTTCTCTTTTGTGTGGGTTGTGTGGAAGCTCCCCGGTGGTCGGGTTGGTGTCCGGTTGCCCGAGTCCGTTTTGCCGGAGTGGTCTGTATGTCAGCGGGTTTCGTCGAAAGTTGACCATCCGAGGCCAGCTCTCATATCGCCGTGATTCAGCGGTTCGTGGATCACCGCGTATACAACTGCGCTCCCCGCCTCCGCGCCGCGACAGCGCGTTCGGCTGGAAGTCCTTGCACCTCGCCCCGGCGCTCGCGGCTGGGGGGCGTTGAGCTCGATAAGGTCGGATCGTCGACGAACAGCTGAACTAGTCGAACCCGTCTGTGGGATAGAAGGATTCGCGACGCTGCACGTCCGCGTGCACCGGGGGACAGCGGTCGGCTACGGTGCGGCCGGTCGCGGTGACACGGGGACCCCTCGAGTGCTGCCCCGAGGAGGGGGAGAGGAAAGTAGGCATACGCTGCCTCCTCGTTTGCTGATTCCTCTACACCGGGGGGTGCCCGACTCTGGTAGTGGCCCGGTTATATACCTCCATTAACACCCCGGGACCTGCAGTTACGCAACGCGTCCCATGATCCGTTTTTGTCCGGTTTCCGGATTGTTGCCAGGTGTTGACGGTGCTGTGCCATCTCGGACCGGAAAGCCCATCGGGCGTTGCTGGAGCGGTCTTCTCGTGAATGCGGTTGAGCGCCTGCACCTTGCGGCAAGGGGATGGAAGGTCGCTCGAGCCGCCCCACGGTGCCTCACCCATGCGAAAAGCCGCATCGGCAGAGCGGAGCGAACACCGCGTCATGGTGAACGAACGACCGCCGACACCACCTCGAAGCCGAACCACCGCCGCGATCGGCACCGAGAACTCCTCTGCGACATCTTCGCTCGCGGCCCAACGAGGACCCGGGTTCTCCTGAAGCCGCGCTCAGCGTCAGCTGCCCATCGATGAGTCATCAGGAGCGGTTCCTCCTGGGGCCACCGGCCCCTCGCGGCGCGGCTCGGCGGCGATCCAGCGGCCGGTCGACGGCAAGGCGGCAAGAACGAGAATGGGCAGCACCGGGGTCGCCATCGTCAGCAAGATCGGATCTTCCGTGCGTATGACGGAGGCAAGGACGTAGAACAGCCCCAGCCCGGAATCGATGATCACCAACACCCGACCAGCTGTGGTGCGACAGAACAGCAGGATCGCGCCGAGTGACCAGAGGACCGCCCCGGCCCCCACCAAACCGATCGACCGGATCATTCCACCCGACAGGTACTCCCGGTTGTCGGATACGTACATGACCGCGGAAATGGTTCCGAGTAAACAGATCAGCCCGATGCCCAGCGAGAGCGAAGCCGCGCCGATTGTGGTGGCTCCACTCGGTGCTGGTTCTCGGCGACCCAACCCTGCCGGTGACAGCTCGCTGCCAACGCCACCATGTGGATACCCCATTGACATCCCCCTTCTCCGATCTGGAACCTTACTTCACCACAACCGGTTCGGCTGCTCGTCCGCAGTCTTCCGCTGGCATGTGTGGTGACGCGGCGTTGCGCTCTGTGCCGGGCTGGGTTGAACGATGCGGCTCTCAGGCAGATTCACGCCTGGCGTGCACCCCGGCCGGACTTCCCGATGACGTGCGATAGCGGACGTGTCGCTGACGCTGGCCGGTACGGGCCAACCGCGAGGTCATGAGACCGGAACGCTTATACAGATCTGCGCGGGAGTTGTACCAGTAGCCCTGTGCGGGTAGTAGTCGGAGGGTGAATGGTCAGCCCAAACTGCTCCCGGCCGGTCCGGGCCCAGTTTTCGACGTCAGGGTCATCTTGGATGGCACTGTCGACATGCGCACCTATCAACGCAAGTATCTCGTCATCTATTCGCAGCCGCAGCGGAGTATTGGCTTGGGGGACGTGATGGGTCCTCTGCGGCAGGCCGACTATCAGGGCACCTTGTCGGCTCTGACAGCGTGCATCGAATATTTGGACCAGCATTTCGGCTGGGAACTGGTTACTGTCTTCACTCGCCAGGTCGAGGTGTTGTTCATCCACCACGCGATGCTTCGCCGCCGCCATCCACATCAGCAGGCCTGACAGTCGGCTATTCCGAAGGAGCCTTCGGGATCTCGGGCGAAGGGCTGCGACGCGCTCGCCTGACCCGGGTGCTGGTCGATCTGATGCGTGGCGTTGGGCCATGTTGTGTTGAAGCTGGATTCGCCGATTGCGGCGGACCGGGGCAGGTCCACGCGCGCCGAGCCTTGGGCTCAAACGCGAGCACACCACGTGAAGTGGGCGGTGAGATCGGTGGGGTGGGTGAGATAGCAATGGGTCCGGCGCTGGTCCAGCGGCCGGATCCACTCCTTCCTGCTTTTGGCGGGGCAGGTCGTCACCCCTTCAAGGCGCGGATCATATTGACGAGCACTTGCGCGCCGTCTCGGGTGCCCTGGTCATCGCCATTCTTGAACTCTAACTCGCCATCCCAGCCGCCAATGCTGGCCGTCAGTTTGTAGCGTGGGCGCGTGGTGGCAGGATCCAGGGGTTCCGATATGGGTTCCACCGTTTCCGTAACGGTGACGCCGTCAACTGTCAGGGCGCGGACCAGGGAATTCTTGGTGGTCGGCGGCGTCGCGTCCAGGTCCGCCCGAAACAGAGAAGCGTACCCGACGAACTCGCCGTCCGGTGTGTCGTAGAAACATCCGTTGCCGCCCCCGATTTTCTCGGTCATTGGCCTGGTAGCGCCCAGGCTGACTTCCAATTCTCGGGTGTTATAGCGGGCGGAGAAGAACTGTTTAGGAAAATCGCACAATTCCTGCAGCGAATGGTCGCTCGACTTTGATGTGTGTTGTTCGGTATCGGGGTTCGGGGAGAGGCTGCAACCCGACATAAGTAGCGTGATTGCCGCAATTGGCGTGATTACCCGCAGTTTCACGTCGCTACCCATTCCGTTCCGGGAGCGCGCGTGTCGAAGCTCTTGGAAGCGCTTTCCGGCCAGTGGTTGCCGAGAAATCCCTTCGGATTTTCTGTGGAGTCGGTTATTTTCTTGATATTCTGCTTTTGGATACTGAGTGCCTTGACGAGTTTGTCTCCATACGCTATCGTTTTCGGGATGATATCGGCAAGCGCGTCGATCGCGTCGGAAATGCCCCAGGGGGTTTCGAAGAATGAACCGATCTTGGTTACGGCCGCAGTGAATCTGGCTAGAAATCCGATGATATCCTGAAGGATGCCGGAGTAGAAGTCCCAAGCGGAATCCGATATCGCGGCGAGGCAGTCGCTCAGTTTATCGCAAGTTGCTTTGGCCGAATCCATGGCGGTGTCCTGTAGCGTGCGTGCCGCCCCGTATCGATTGGCTGCACCACCTTGCCAGTAGCCGAGCACGTTGCCCTTGACTACTTCGTTGTTCTGCGCTTCGCCGATCTTGGATTTCAGCTTCAGCCATTCCTCGCTGGTCTGTAGGAAGGCGATAGGCGCACGTAGACCTTCGATGGCATCGTGCAGCTTATCCAGTAGATCTCGGAGCTTGTCCTTGATTTCTTCCTTATGATCTTGCATGTAGCCACTGAAGTTGTCCTGGGTGATCGCGTCATACGCGGCTCCGACAGCTGCGCCGATCGGCCCTCCGAACGCCTGTCCCTCATATATTGCCATCGCCGCTGCTGCTTCATTGAACGCAACCTCCACTTTGGCGGGCTGGCTTCGTATTTCCGCTACCTTGTCCGCGAACTGATCGAGAACGTTGTTTATTTCATCGAGACTTTTGGTGGCGCCCACAACTATCCTTCGTCCAGTTTGATCAGCACGTTCGCGAAGTTTTGATCCTGTTGCAGATATACGTTGGCAACGTGCTCGAGGACGTCTCCAATCGCCTCCGTTTCATCGCGTCCCTCGCTCAGCCTGTCGTACATATACTGTGCGGCTGCAACCTGAGCATTCCAGGCTTCCTGAAACAGCGCCCAGACGACATCTTTGTTGCTGTGTCGAATGCTATCTGCCTTGTGTGCGGCCTCGCCCAAGCTGTCCGACGCGCGATGCCAGGCCCTCGCGGCGGAAACCAGCTGGTTCATGTCCGCCGAAAAATTGGTCACTATTGATTCCTCATCAGATAGTTCTTGTATTCGCCGAGTTCGAACTCGAGCTCATCGTCGGAGCGGTGCGCCCATGAACCGCCTTCGTGGAAGCGTGGACGCTGTTGACGGATCTGATTCGCGCAGTCGATGATGTCGTGGGCGATGTCCGACGGGTTCGCCGTTGCCGCCCACCTCGGATCGATGCGGATGCTGCTGATGCGAGAGAGGCTTGCGGCGACGGTGACGGAACGTGATCCGAAGTCGGTCCAGGGGCCTTCGCCAATGAACTCGTCACGTCCGCTGAGCGCTCGTTCGACTTCCTCGAATTCGGTGAGTGACTGCGTGTCGAGGAGTGTGATCATTTGGGCACGGTGGGAAGGGGATGCGCTCAGTGCGGCGAATTTTCCCTGCGCGATGATCGGCGCGTCATGATGCCAGAGTGCCAGGTAGTACCCGGTCATCGCCGCCGCGGAGAAATCTGGTGGGCCCAAGCGGTTGTGGAGATTGCGGACCACATCGACCTGGACAGGAAGACGACCTTCGTCGAGGTTCATCGTGAACAGTCCCACACCGACAAGACGAGTCCACTCTGTCATGCAATTCCTTTGTCACCAGCCAGAACGAAACGCTGCGCGTCTTCCATTGCCATTACTGCGCACCTTCTCCTCGATCGTCAATGTTGACCTGTGGCAGCTGCCTTACTGATTGGACGTCGCCTGGCCGGATTCGGTTCCGTCGGGTTGTTACCAGGTTTCGGGGCGGGTGGATTGGAGGTGGTGGAGGGCTTGGTCGATCCAGGTTGTGAAGTGGGTGGTGAGGTCGGTGGGGGTGGTGGGGCGGACGGTGATGTGGTGGGTGCGGTGTTCGGTGTAACGGCCGTCGTTGGAGATGTCGTGCCACTGGAGGACTTTGGCGGGGGTGGCGTGGGTGTGCAGGGGGGCGGTGAGGAGGACGGCGGTGCCGCCGCCGTCGACTGGGCGGCCGAGGAGGCGCAGGTATTGCTCGCGCGGGGTGTTGCGGGCGTTGTCCTGGAGGTAGGTGTCGCGGCGCGGGGTCAGGTCGTCGGGGTGGAAGGTGGCGGGCCGTTCGGCGCCGGGTTTGCAGGCGGGGATCGCGTTCACCAGGCGAGTGGGGAGTTGGTCGACGGGGAACATCCGCACGCGAATGGGGCTGTGCTCGTGCCGGTTGCCTGCCTGGCTGAGGACGACGGCGTGGTAGTCGGTGCGGGCGCCGAGGATCCGGTACTCGCGTAGGTCGTCGCGGCCGGTGCTGTTCTTGTGCTTGCACGTGCCGCCGAGGATTTCGATGCGGAGCACGGACGTGCCCAGGGTGTGCAGGGCGGCGTTGATCTCGTCGAGCTCGTCGGCGGAGTAGCGCTCGCGGATGGCGGCGCGGTGGGTATCGAACTCGTCGCGGAAGGCGAAGCGGCTGGTGTAGCGCAATGGGCTGGGAATGCGGTCGTGGGCGTCGCCGTACCAGAGAGCGGCGAAATCGTCCGGTTCCCAAGTCCATTCAGCCATGTGATGGTCCAATCTGGTCGCGCCGAGGCGACCCGCTGTCCTGCACGCCCGCGACTCCCGCATGCGGGCGTGTGCCGAGTCGAAAGGTTGGATGCGGTCACCCCGGACTGCTGGCACCCGATGTCGATCACGTGCACCCCGGTGCCCGAGGCGATCCGACGCCAGGCCGCCAAACCGTCC
>NZ_BAGF01000057.1 GCF_000308755.1 Nocardia pneumoniae NBRC 100136 | reverse complement strand
CCATTCCCCAGGAGTAACCCACGTGAGCCAAGCAGGCCGTCCTGTAGTTCTGATCGCCGACAAGCTCGCCCAGTCGACCGTCGATGCGCTCGGTGACGGTGTCGAGGTTCGGTGGGTCGACGGTCCCGACCGCCCGGCCCTGCTGG
>NZ_BAGF01000058.1 GCF_000308755.1 Nocardia pneumoniae NBRC 100136 | reverse complement strand
ACGACCCCACGCCTCATCCGGCGGGCTTCGCCTTCGGATCACCGTGGCGGTGGGCCGGGTTGGGTTAATCCGGTTTCCCGTGCAGTACATCGCGCTGGTCGCGGCGGTGATGGCCTACGTCGCCGCGCTGATCAACTAGCGCCGTGGGTCGACGGTGGGACGCGTGCAAAGGGGCCGCCGTGACATCAGCGCTCTTCGACACAGGCCTTGTTTGCCTTGCTGATGGCTGGGTGTAGGTGCGATGTGGATGGACTGCCGACCGGCGGGAAATGGGAGGAATCGGGCGAAACTGGTGGATTCTGTTTGATTGCTGTGGGCGGTGGAATAGCGCTAGTAACGTCAACTGAGCAGGGCAAACGGGCTGTTAGCCCCCTGGTATCTGGATGGCTGCTATGACGCTCGAAGCCGAGTTGCGGTGCTATCGCTCCCGGGGCGGGAGCGTCGGTCGGCGGGGGCTTGGAGGGCTGTCATGACCGCGGGAATCACGGAGAACGGGATGCGCTCGGTCTTGCGGGCCGCCTGCGTGAGCGTGGGGATCGACTCCGCGGGCGCGGAGCCGGTCGGCTCGCAGACGGTATTCAAGCTGCACGACGGCATTGTGGCGCGGATCGGCGGTCGGGCGGAGAAGCTGGCGGTCGGGCGGGAGGTCGCCGTGGCCCGGTGGCTGGAGACGTGCGGGGTGTCCGCGGCGCGCTTGGTGCCGGATATCCCGCAGCCGGTGGTGGTGGATCGTCGTGCGGTGACCTTCTGGCAGGACCTGCCGCCGCATCATCCTGGAACGCCCGTCGAGATGGCCAAGGCGCTGGCGCAGCTGCACCGCCTGCCACTGCCGGGGTTCGAGCTCCGTCGCATGATGCCTTTGGCTGGCCTGGAAGAGGAGATCGCCGCCGCGCGGACCGTGACGGAGGAAGACCGGCGCTGGCTGCGCGGGCATCTCGAGGAACTGCGGGGCCGGTGGAAGACGCGGCCCGACGGCATGCCGTGGTCGGTGATCCAGGGCACCGATTGGGGCGAGAACGTCGTGGTCGGTGACGACGGCACCGTGATCCTGGTCGGTTTCGGCCGGGCGGTGATCGGCCCGCCGGAGTGGGACTTGGTGCACACGGCGATCGAGTGCTGGACGGCGGCAACGATCACCGCCGCGGACTACGCCGACTTCTGTGCCGGGTACGGCTGCGATGTGACCCGCTGGGATGGTTTCTATCTGCTACGCGATATCCAAGAGTTCCGGCTGGCTCTGCAATCACTGCGCGCGGCCACGGAAAATCGCGCCTACCAGGGGCAAGCGCGGCGCCGCCTGGAATACATCCGCGGCGACAAGGGCATGCGCCCGTGGCCGGGGTGGGCCGATCTCGACTAGACGGCGTTCCCGGCCCCGCGCACCGTCAGCGCAGGTGCTTCACAAAGCGGTGGGCCGGGACCGGGACCGGGCCGGTGGGGCCGGGTGCCGCATGGGTGAAGGCGCCCTCGTCGACCCAGCCACGGTTGGCGTAGAACCGGCGGGCCCGGATATTGCCGGGGACGACGGCGAGCCAGGCGCGGTCGTGGCCATCGGCGTGGACACGCTGTTCGGCCGCGGTCAGCAACAGCGCGGCCACGCCGGTGCACCGATGCTCGGCGGCTACGTAGACCTGATCGACCTCGTCCCCATCGACCATGACGAAGCCCGCGACCGTGCCGTCCACGGTGGCGACGGTGGTGTCGGCGACCCGGTCGGCCGCGCGAACGTCGAACGAGTCGCGCGGCCGGACGGCCAGTAGGGCGTCGGGGACGTTGCCCAGGTGGCCGTCGCGCCAGCCGTGGTACCAGATCTCGGCGATCGCCGAGGCGTCCTCGGGTCGAGCTGGGCGCAGAACCGGGGCAATGTCCGTCATCCGCCGGACTGTAGCAGCGGACGCGCCGCTGCTAGCCCTGCTGAGTCGGGACCACGATCAGCTCCGCCACATTGACGCGCTTGGGTGCGGCGACGGCGTAGGCGATGGCGTCGGCGATGTCGCCGGGTTCCAGGATCTCGATCGCGGTGCGCCACTGCTCCAGCCCCGCGCGCTGTTGCTCGTCCCGCATCCCCGCGCCGAGTTCGGTGCCGACGAAGCCGGGTTCGATGTTCTTCACCCGGACACCGCGCGGCCCGAACTCGGCGCGCAGGTTGCGGGTCAGGTGCGCGACCGCGGCCTTGGTGGCGGTGTACACGGCGTAGTTGGGGAAGACCAGGTGCCCGCCGACCGATCCGACCAGCACCAGATCCGCTGGCTTGCCCGCGCTCGCCGCCGCGAGCAGATCATCGATGAAGGCGCGTCCGGTGTAGAGCAAGCCGTTGATGTTGGTGCCGACCATCTGGTCCCACTCGTCGGTGAGCGCGGACTCGAACGGCGCGGCGAGCATGACGCCCGCGTTCGCGACGACCAAGTCGACCGGGCCGAACGCCGCACGCACGGTGGCGGCGGCGTCGCGCACCGACTGCTGGTCGCCGACGTCGGCGACCACGGCGAGCGCGTCCCCGCCGATCTCGGCGGCGAGTTCTTCGATGCGATCCTTGCGTCTGCCCAGCAGGGCGACCTTGGCGCCGCCCCGCGCGAGTTGCCGTGCGGTGGCGGCCCCGATTCCACTCGATGCTCCGGTGATGACCGCGACGCGGCCGGTGAGGTTGTTTGTCATGTCCACTACGTTCGGCCTCGCGGCGGCCCCCTGCCAGGTCGCGGACTTCCTGGTAGTCGCGGGGCCACCCAGCCGGGGTGCCGCTCGCCTACGCTCGGGTCATGGACTCCGACAATCGACTGGGCGCGTTCCTGCGGGCGCGTCGTGAGCTGGCGCGACCGGAGGACTTCGGGTTGTCCGGCGGCGGTCAACGCCGCGTCGCCGGGTTGCGTCGCGAGGAGATCGCACTGCTCGCTGGGGTGAGCGCCGACTACTACGTGCGGCTGGAGCAGGGACGCGACAGGCACCCGTCCGAGCAGGTCATCGCGGCGCTGGCGCGGGTGTTCGCGCTGGACGACGAGGGCACGGCGCATCTGCGCGAGCTGGCGCGACCCGTGGTGAAGCGACCGAGAGCGCCGCGCCGCCCCGAACGGGTAGCGCCCGGGTTGCTGCGGCTGATGAACGCGTGGCCGCACACGCCCGCGCTGGTGCTCGGCAAGTACCTGGACGTGCTGGCGGCGAACCCGCTGGCCGAGGCCGTCAACTCCTGCTCGGTTCCCGGGGTCAACCAGGTGCGCATGATCTTCCTCGATCCCGAGGCGCGCGAGCTCTACTCCGATTGGCCGACCATCGCGGCCGACACCGTCGCGAGCCTGCGGGCGACCGCGGGCGCCGACCTCGACGATCCGCGCCTGACCGAACTGGTCGGCGAATTGTCGCTCAAGAGCGAGGATTTCCGGCAGTTATGGGCGCGCCACGACGTGCGAGTGAAGACCGCGGGGGTGAAACGGTTCCGCAACCCGATGGTCGGCGAGCTGACTCTCTCCTACGAAACACTCAGCGTGAACGGCGCGCCGGGGCAGATTCTCATCGCCTACCACGCGGAACCCGGTTCACCCTCCGAACGCTCACTTGCCTTGCTGGGCAGCCTGATCGCGGACAAAGCGTCCGACGAGGACCGGGACGCACGACATTCCGCCGGGCAACCCGGTGCTCACCGGCAAAAGGGCTGAGCCGAAGGCTTGTTCACCGCGCGGTGACCAGTTGACGCGGTGTGGGACGGCGCGTCGCCCTCGTCGGCGTCCGAGCCGACGGCAAACGTTGCCGCGCTAGCGACGCCTCCGCCACCGTGACCCATCACGGCGAGCAGCGCATGCTGGAGGCGGAATCGGAACAGTCGCGCGAGGTTGTGCGCGAGCAGCCCGCCGCGTGCCGACAGTGCGCACAGCGCGAGCGCCTACCCGGTGTGCGCTGCCGCGCGAGAGACCGAATCCCGCGCTGCTGCCGGTGCTTCCGATGCCGGTCAGCGAGCGCCGACCCTCGATCTCGTTCGCAGGGCGGCACGCAGCTGCGCCCGAATGTGGCTCTTGCCGATCTCCGATGACGACACGGCGTCCAGGTGATTGTCGCCGCGGACGAGGTCGTTCTGGCTGGCCGGAGGAAGTCGAGGCAAGGAGTGCGGGCTTCGGCGAACGAGGTTTCCCGGCGTGGGCCCAGCCCGGTTGGTCTTGTCGTACCCGCGTGATTGGCTGTGCTGGGCAGTCTTTCGAGCACGACGGAGGTGGGCGTGGTAGCGATCGACTTCGAGCGGGCGCGGCGCGGGACCACACCGGTATCGGTGTGGCGTTCGATCACCGCGCGAGGACTCGGTGGCGTGCCACCCACGGCGCTGGTGCTGGCCGGGATCGTCAGTGTGCAGGTGGGGGCGGCGCTGGCGAAGCAACTGTTCTCGGCGACCGGCGCGGCGGGCGCGGTCACGTTGCGGCTCGTGTTCGCCGGAGTCGTCCTGCTGGTGTTCTGGCGCTCGTCGCTGCGGGTCGAGCGCGGCGCGCTGCCGGTGGTGCTCGGGTACGGCGCGGTGCTGGCGTCGATGAACCTCTCGTTCTACGCGGCGATTGATCGGATTCCGCTCGGGATGGCGGTGACGATCGAATTCCTCGGACCGCTGACGGTCGCGCTGGCGGGGTCGCGGCGCTGGATCGACCCGGTGTGGGCGGTGCTGGCCGGTGCGGGTGTGCTGCTGCTGACCAGGGCGGACGGCGACGTGGATTGGGTCGGCGTGCTGTTCGCGCTCGCAGCGGCGGCGTGCTGGGCGGGATACATCCTGCTCAGCGCCGCGCTGGGCGAGAAGACCGATGGCGGCGGTGGACTGGCGCTGGCCATGGCCTTCGGTGGTGTGGTGATGCTGCCGGTCGGCATTGCCGACGCGGGGACCGCGCTGCTGCAACCTGCGGTGCTCGCTGCCGGGTTCGCGGTGGCGATGCTGTCATCGGTGCTGCCGTACTCCGTGGAGTTGGAAGCGTTGCGGCGGATCTCACCCCGCGTGTTCGGAGTGTTGATGAGCTTGGAACCCGCGGTCGCGGCGGTTGCGGGCTTGGTGGTTCTCGGCCAGGTCATGAACCTCGGACAGTGGACGGGAGTGGCGTGTGTGGTCGCGGCGTCCGCGGGCGCGACGCGCACCGAAGCGAAGGATTGACGCACGGTTGCGCGGGATACTCCGCTGCCATTCGTGGCCGAGCAGCAGCACGACGTATCAGCGGAGGGCGACGTTCTGGTCGCTGTTCGGCGGTTCGCACCCTCTCGAGGCCGGGCGGGAGTGAGGATCTAGGTACCTCGCCGGTGCGTGTGCCCGGCGCCGGGACGACGAGCGAAGGATGGGACCACCGAGATGCGGATTCGAGTTGGCGCGGCGGCGGTGTTCGCCGCCGCGGCGGCGGTCACGTTGAGCGCACTGCCGACGGCGGGAGCCACGGTGACGCAGGTCGGAATGTATCCCGGCATCAACTTCGGGATGGCGACGAACTACGGAACCGGTTGCACGTACACCGCGAGGGCCACCGTGACCGATCTCGTCGCACCGGTCGTCTTCTACGACAACGGTGTTCCCTTCGGCGTGGTCCAGCCCTCCGGCGGCGTCGCTTTGATCACCTGGGTGCCCGCCACTCCCGGGCCGCACACCGTCAGCGCGGTGCAAGAGCCGGACGCGTCGTTCGTGGCGAGCATCGAGGTCACGGTGGGCAACGGGGTCCATCTGGGTTACGCCTGCGCCGTTTTCGGCGGATGACCGAAACCCTAGGGCTGGCCGGTCCATGCCCTATGCCCCGGTAATGTCGATTGCGCGGTGCTGACCTCGACCTTTCGTGCTGGAAGGAAGTGAGCATGCGAACCAACAGACCGATCGTGGTCGGTGTGGACGGGTCCGCGGGATCGGCGGCGGCGATCGCGTGGGCGGCGCAGGCCGCCGCGCAGCATCGAGCGCCGCTGCGTCTGGTCCACGTTCTCGATCCGGTCGCCGACTACGGGCCCGGCATCACCGAACCGCTGACGAGCACCGACTACGCGCGCATGGAAGGCCACGGTCGCTGGGTCCTGGACACCGCCACCCAGGAGGCGTTGATCGCGCTTACCGGCCTGCGCGACATCGAGGTGACCACCGAATTGGTGCACGAACCGGTCGGTCCGGCACTGCTGGACCGCACCGGGGAGGCCCGGATGATGGTGGTGGGCACCCGCGAGCGCGGCACCATGCGGCGCGCCTTGCTCGGCTCGGTCAGCGCGGCGCTGGCCCGGCGGTCGCACTGCCCGCTGGTGGTGGTCCGGGAGGGCGCGCCGCTCACGCGGGAAGCCAGGAAGCAGCCGATCGTCGTCGGCGTCGACGGCACCGAAATCAGCGAACCCGCCATCGAGGCGGCGCTGCAGGAGGCATCGGCGCGGGGCGTGCCGCTGCTCGCACTGCACGTGTGGACCGGTGTCGAACTGCCCGTGCCGGGTGCCGAGCGCACAGCCGATCCGGACAAGCAGCTCGTGCTCGCGGAAAGCCTGGCCGGATGGCAGGAGTGTTTTCCCGATGTCGAGATCCAGCGGGAGATAGTCACCGACCGCCCGGAACACTGTCTGCTGGAACACTCCGAGCGGGCGCAGCTGCTCGTGGTCGGCAGCCGGGGGCGTGGTGGATTCGCCAGCATGCTGTTCGGTTCGACGAGTCAGGCGCTGCTGCTGTCGGTGCGGTGTCCGATCATGATCGTTCGCGACCGCACGATCACGGTCCGGCACCTGCCCGACTGAGCCTCACGCACCGGTCGTCGAGCCGGGACGGACGATCATCAGGACGGTGACCACCGCCCACAGCAGGTTGAACACCCCGGCGTCCATGGCGAGGCGGCGGATCAGCGCCGGGGTGGCGCCGGTGCGGTCGGCGAGGATCTTCTGCTGGCCGGGCAGCACGAGCAGGGCGAGCACGCCCGCCGCGGCCGCGGTCAACGCGATCGACACCACCAGCCACGCATCGCCGAGCACGCCGAGGCTGAGCGCGGTGAGCAGACCGAACACCGGGACGACGATGCCGATCATGGCATAGACCCGGCAGATGCGATGCAGGGTGCCGAGGACGGCCGGGCTGTGGTCGGCCGCGGTCGCGGCGAGCGCACGGCGGGTGGTGGCGGGAAACATGCTGGCCGCGACCGTCACCGGGCCTACGGCGATGATCGCGGCGAGCACGTGGACCGAGAGCAGGAACTTCGTCACGGCGGTCGAGACTAGCCAGAGCGGCGTATCGGGAGGAACTGGCGGAACTGCCATATATCGGTCGATTCTCGCCAACTCGCGTGAGCTGGGAAGAAGTATTTCCTGCCAGATAGGACGCATTGGCTGGATTCGACCGAATAACTACGCTATGGCCATGCATACCGTGGCCGTACTCGCCTTGGATCAGGTCATCGCGTTCGACCTGGCCACGCCCGTCGAGGTGTTCGGTCGCACCCGGCTGCCCGATGGGCGGCCCGCCTATCGCGTGCGGGTCTGCGCGCACCGATCGACCGTCGATGCCGGGGTGTTCACGCTGCGAGCGCCGTGGGGGCTCGACGCGCTGCTCGAGGCGGACACGATCATCCTGCCGGGCTGTGCGGACCCTGGACTGCCGGTGCCGGACGAGGTGATCGACGCGTTGCGCCGCGCCGCCGCCGCCGGTACCCGCATCGCCTCCATCTGCTCCGGCGCCTTCATCCTCGCCGCGACCGGATTGCTGGACGGTCGCCGAGCGACCACGCACTGGCTCGCCGCCGGGGAACTCGCCGCCCGCTATCCGGACATCGAGGTGGACCCGGACGTGCTGTACGTGGACAACGGATCGTTGCTCACCTCGGCGGGCGCGGCGGCGGGAATCGACATGTGCCTGCATATGATTCGCCGCGACTACGGCTCTGCCGTCGCGGCCGACGCGGCCAGGACGGCGGTCGTCCCGCTGGAACGGGAAGGCGGACAGGCGCAATTCATCGTGCACGACCAGCCGCCGACCCCGCGCGGCTCGGCACTGGAACCGGTGCTGCGGTGGATACAGGACAACGCCGCGAAGGACCTGTCCCTCGACGACATCGCCGCACACGCCGGGATGAGCACCCGCACGCTGAACCGCCGCTTCCGCGAGCACACCGGAACGACGCCGTTGCAGTGGCTGCTGCGTGCGCGCATCCGGCAGGCCCAGCACCTGCTGGAAGCCACCAGCCACCCGGTGGACCGGATCGCGGGCCAGGTCGGATTCGGTTCGCCGACCGCGTTTCGCGATCGCTTCAAGCGGGTGGTCGGCACCAGTCCGCACAGCTACCGGGCGGCCTTCCACGGCTCCGGCGCGGACCGACCCGGGTAGCGGTCGCGGCCGGGTGCGCGAAACCGGCCGGAACCGAGCAGGTCTCGGCGACCGATGAGTTCTCGCGCTTCGCTCCGTCGGATCAAGCGACACACGCACACACTGATCCAGGAGTAACACGATGAGGAAGATCACCGCAGGACTGTTCATCGCGCTCGACGGCGTCATCGAGGACCCGCAGGACTGGCACTTCCCGTATTTCGACGACGACATGGGCGCGGCCGTCGACGCCCAGCTCGGTGCCGCCGACACGCTGTTGCTCGGGCGCAAGACCTACGACGGCTTCGCGGGCGCATGGCCGGAGCGGGAAGCCGCGGGCGGCCCGGACGCGCCGTTCGCGAAGAAGCTGGGCGACGCGCGCAAAATCGTGGTGTCACACCAGGATCTCGACTTCAGCTGGCGCAACTCCGAAGTGCTGAAGGGTGATCTGGTCGAGGCGGTCACCGCGTTGAAGAGCGAGCCGGGCGGCGATATCGGCATGAGCGGCTCGGTCTCGGTGGTTCGTCAGCTCCTGGACGCGGGCCTGCTGGACGAACTGCACCTGCTCGTCCACCCGATCGCCGTCGGCAAAGGCGAGCGTCTGTTCGAGGACGGTGGGCCCACGATCCCGCTGCGCCTGCTGTCATCGCAGACCTTCGCCACCGGCGTGCTGCACCTGGTTTACACCCGCGACGACGCCGCGCCCGCCGGAACCTACGAGGACGCGAAAACCCATCTGTCGCAGGATGACCAGTAGCCGCCCCGCCGTGCGTTGCGAGGGAGCGGTCTTTCCCGAACTCCACCTGCCCGGCGCCGAAGTGGATCCGGTCGGCGCTGGGGCAGGTCGGTCGCCGGTCGAACTCGGCGGGAAGGCGGGGCTGGATCGGGCCGCGATCGGACCGATGCGACTCGGCTTCCGGTCAGCGCTCTGCGGCGGCGGCCATGGTGAGCAGCAGATCGCGTAACGCCCGCTGTTGCGTTTCGGTGAGCGAGGTCAAGGGGGAGCTCGCGCCGAGCAATTCCAGCGCGTCATCGCGTCGGCGCTGACCGGCAGGGGTCAGCACGATCTGCTTGGCGCGGCGATCGCTGGGGTGCGGCTCGCGGCGGATCAGGCCATGCTGCTCCAGCCGGTCCAGGACGAACGTCGCGTTGGACGGCTCGCAGGACATCCGCGCCGCCAGCTCCCTGGCGGTGATCGGTTCGGACAGTTCGCGTAGCGCGATCACCTGCGAGGGGGTGAGCTCGAGCTGTTCGGCGACGCGGCGGACGTGCACGTCGAGCCGATGGGTGAACTGATGCACCAGCTTGCACACGTCGCGGTCGAGTTCGGTGTCCACCACGGGATCGGGCTGCCGCGTCATTGCTCCGAGTCTAGCGCTTTCGATTCGAACTGTGATAGTTCTAGTTCGTATCATTCTAGTTATAACTATCTGGAAGGCGTGTGATGCGGCCCGCGGTGTTTTCTCTGATGCTGGTGGTGTTCAGCCTGACGACCGGCGAGTTCGTGATCGCGGGCATCCTGCCCGAGGTGGCGGGCGGCCTGGGGGTTTCGGTGGCGTCCGCGGGAGCGCTGGTGACGGCGTATGCGATCGGCATGATCATCGGCGGTCCGGTGGTGACGGTGCTGACCGCGAGGGTGGCGCGCAAGCCGTTGGTCGTCGGATTGGTGTCGATCGCGATACTGGCCAATCTCGGCTCGGCCTTCGCGCCGAATTACGCTGTGCTGCTGGCCATGCGCGGTGCGGCGGGTTCGGTCGTCGCCACCTTCTTCGCGGTCGCGGTCGCCACCGCCGTGTCGACCGCCCAGCCGGGTACCGAGGCCACGGCCGTGGCGCGCGTTGCTCTCGGCATGAATCTGGGCATCGTGCTGGGCACTCCGCTCGGCGCGGCAATCGGTCAAAGTCTGGGCTGGCGAGCCACTTTCGCTGCCGTCGCCTGCTGTGCGGCAGCCGCGGTACCGCTGGTGTTGCGCTTCATGCCGGATCAGCCGGGCTCGGCGGCGGGCTCGATCCAGCATGAACTGCGCGTTTTCGCCGACGGTGATGTGCTGTGGGCGATCGCGCTCACCGCTGTCGGGAATGTCGGTGTCGTCATGGTCTTCACCTACATCACGCCGTTGCTGACCGAGGTCGGCGGCTTCCCGGCGGGCGCGGTGCCGATACTGCTGCTGGTCTACGGCGTCGGTGCGGTTCTCGGCAACCAGCTCGGCGGCAAGCTCGCCGACCGGGCTCTGCTGCCCTCGGTGACCGGACTGCTGGCCGCGCTCGCCGGGGTGCTGCTGCTGTTCTGGTTGGCGGGCGGAGTCCGAATCGCTACGGCGGCACTCACTTTCTTGCTGGGTGTCCTGGCATTCGCCGTCATCCCCGGCATGCAGGCACGGGTAGTGACCGCGGCCACGGCCGCGCCGACCTTGGCCGTCGCCGTGAACGCGTCCGGATTCCAGCTCGCCGCCGCGGGCGCGGGCCGGATCGGCGGGTGGGTGATCGGCGACGGCGCGGGCGTGCGGTGGCTCTATCCGGTGGGCGCGGTGCTCACCGGATGCGGGATCGCCGTGGCGGGTTGTCTCCTGTGGCGCGACCGCCGAGCGAGTTCGCGCCGGGAACCGGACCGGCAGGCGGAATTCGAGAACGGTTAATGGCCGAGCGCTTTCGCGACGATGCCACCGGTGACGGCTTTCGTCAGATAGTTGGTGGAGTCGTGCGGTGACGCGCCGTTGTCGAAGTGCTGCTCGGTGACCGGGGTGACGGCGGCCCCGGGGTACGGCGGAAACAACGGAGCCAGGTCGAGGTGGGCGGCAACGAGGTCGTCCTCGTCGACCACGTTGTGCCAGCCGGTCACCGATCTCGGCACGCTGCACGGCTGCGGGTGCAACCTGTCGTAGATGACGGTGCGCAGGCCGAGCGGCGACCCCATGGTCAGCAGGGTCACCGGGTGCTCGGTGCGGTGCAGGGCTTCGTAGGCGACCACGCTGCCGAGCGAATGCGCGATGACCAGCCGGGTGTCGGGACCGACGTGGTCGAGCACCTGCTGCTGGGCATACGCCCGGATCTCGTCGTCGGTGAAATAGCGGGCGACTTGGGACAGGGCGCGCACGACGAACTTCTGCGCCAGCCCGAAGCCGAACGGCGCGAACCAGCGCAATCGCATCAGCGCGTTGAGGGCCGGTCGCAGTGTCGCCTGCGCTCCTTGCGCCACCGCGTCCGGCGGCGGGGGAGTGCCGAGGCGGCGGGCGGTCGCGCGGTCGCGGGCGTCCCCGGCGTGCACGGTCGCCGTCGCCAGCCATTCGGCGGCCAGCGCCTCCATCAGGTCGAGTTGCGCGTCGTCGAGTTCGGTTCCGGTGCCCTGGGCGCCCTCGGCCAGGAATTGATTGCCGTAGAACGCCATCCGGGTCGAGATATCGCCAGGAGAACCGTTGCGCCACAACCGATCCGCGAGATCCGGCGCGCCGTGGTTGCGTACGCCCCCCGCCAGACCTGGCAGCCAGCGCGCCTCCAGCGTGTCGGCCGATTCCTGTTCCTGCGCGATGCCGTGTACGAGGACGATCGTCGCCACCGTCCCACCCCTTCCGTGTCCCCGGTGTCTTCGACAGTCTCCCTCATCGCGGCCGAAATCGGCAGGGCTGTTTTCCGGACCGGTTCCGGGAACGAATCGCTTTGCTCAGTGGGGCAACCGAATTGGCGTCAGGCGTCCCGCCATTTGATCGAGCAACCCATGCTGGGCCGGTGCGGTTCGGGGACGGGCTTGCCGTCCAGCACGGCCTCGATGGCGGCCCGCAAGTCATTGCCGGTCAACGGCTTTCCATTGCCGGGAGTCGACTCGTCGAAGGCGCCGCGGTAGGCAAGCTCGAGGTTGGCGTCGTAGAGGAAGAAGTCCGGGGTGCATGCGGCGCGAAATGCCCGGCCGACCTGCTGGTCCTCGTCGACGAGGTAGGGGAAGGTCCAACCCGCCCGGATCGCTTGGTCGCGCAGTCGCAGCGGCGCGTCGTCCGGGTAGGCGGTCGCGTCGTTGCTGCAGATCGCCACGGTCGGCATGGACGGCAGGGTGTCGACCAGTTCGCCCAGCGCCGCCTCGATGTGTTTGACGTAGGGGCAGTGGTTGCAGGCGAAGACCACCAGCAGCCCGGGTCCGCCCGCGAAGTCGTCGCGGGAGTAGATCCGCTGGTCGAGATCGGGAAGCGAGAAATCGGGTAGTGCGGTGCCTAGGGGGACCATGAGTGAGGTATGCGCCATGGTGTGCCTTCCGTCCGGATCGAAGACGACAGCGGGGAGCCTAACCCCGTATCGTCCCATTCGTCGGAAATACGCCGATGAACCGTCGCTCGGCGTGGCGGACCAGCTCGAGCCGGAGCGAAGGCGCGGGTACGCCTACCCGGCCAAGTCCGACGGATCGGTGTTCGCCCCGCAGAGAACCACGCACACCCGTTCGCCAGGGGAGCGCCGGAACGCCGGTTCATCGCCGAGGATCGCGGCCAGAGCGGTCGCCGCGGCGTGCTCTACCGCGATACGGCGCTCCTGCCACAGCCCGCGGCGGGCCGCGATGATCGCGGCGTCCTCGACCAGCACCGACTCGACGTCGTACCGGCGTGCGGCCGCCAGCGCCAGCTCCGAGGCGCGCCGGGCGCCGAGCGAGTCGGCGGCGATCGAGTCGACCTCCACGTCGACGATCCGTCCCGCCGTGATCGCGGCGTGCAGAGCTCGGCAGCGGGCGGGCTCCACGGCGACGGTGCGGACGCCGTAGTGATCGGCCGCGGTGGCGACGCCGGAGAACAATCCGCCTCCGCCGACCGCGACGACGACGGTGCCCAGATCGGGGATCCGCTCGTGGATCTCCGTCATCAGCGTGCCTGCTCCCGCCGCGATGAGCGGGTTGTCGTAGGCGTGGGAGAGCAGAGCGCCAGTGTCGTCGGCGAACTCGCGGCTGGCGGCGAGCGCGTCGGCGTATTGGGTGCCCACCAACCGGACTTCGGCGCCATAGGAGGTCAGCCGGTCCACCTTGACCCGCGGGGCCGTGGTCGGCAGGAACACAGTCGCCCGAATGCCCTGGTTGCGGGCCGCCCACGCGCAGGCAAGCCCGGCGTTTCCGCCCGAGGCGATCGTCACGCCCACCGGCGGCAGCGTGCCGTTCTCCCGGTGGGTGAGCAGGAAGTTCAGCGCGCCCCTGGCCTTGAAGCTTCCGGTGTGCTGCAGGAACTCCAGCGCGAACCACAGCTCGCCCGCGCTGTCGGCCTGCGCCACGGCCACCGGCCTGACCCGGCCCGTCACGCGCTCGGCCGCGGCTTTCACGTCGCTGTGGGTCAGTTCCATGACGCTCCTTGGGATACGGTCGGGTACTCACGGCGGTGCGGCGCGAACTCCAGGGTCAGCAGGGCCGCGGCGGCGACCACCACCTCGCGCCAGCGGATCAGTACGTAGCGCGGCCGCGACAGCGCGTGGAATTTGCGCAGGAACCGGTAGAGCGATTCCAGCCGGATCAGCGGATCGCCCAGGTGCACGACCAGGGAGAGCAGCTCGGCCGTGCGCGATCTGCGTTTCTCGGCGAACAGTTCGGGAAACGGAGCGAAAGCCAGCGAGATCCGGCGGATGTCGTGCGCTTTCGCGTAATCGACCAGATCCACGATCATGCGTTCGTCCAGCCCGTTGGGCGCGTCCTTGCGCCGCCACGGGACGTCGAGGCTCAGTTCCCGCCCGTGCCCGGAACTGCCGTAGCGCTGGAAGCCCGCGGGACGGCCCTCCGGGTGGTCGGCGATGACGACCAGCATGTTCGGGTTTCGTCCGTCGAGCAGATGATCCAGGATCATCGAGAAGCCCCGGTTCTGCCTGCCCCGGCCCCATTCGTCGACGATGGCCAGCAGTTCTCGGCGCCGCGCCTCGGTCAACGCCGATTCGTACACCACCTCGGTGGTGACGCCGGAGTTCTTGGTGCGGTTCACGGCTTGGCGCAGATTGCGGAACTTGCGCCCGACGAGGGTGAACCGGTCGACGTCGAGCACCACGTCGCGGCCGATCGGGACCGCGTGCAGCCCGCGGTGTTCCAGCGCGCGCAGCCGCCACAGGTCGGCCAGTGCGGGGCTCGCGCCCAACACGGCGACGCGCCAGCCGCGGTCGGCCGCGAATTCGGAGAACGCCGTGACCAGTTCGGGGAAGGCGGCGCGGTCGCCGATCGGGTCGCCCGCGACGACCGCGATGCCGAAGCGGGTGCGATACCCGATCGCCGCGGTGGACGACGCGTGGAAGAAATAGGACTTGGATGAATGCAGCGCGAACGGTGCCAGCGGGTCGTCCTCGGTGCGGCCGACCAGTTCGGCCACCCGAGCCAACTCCTCGGGCTGCGGTTTGCTCGACAGCGGCAGCACCAGCACGAAGCCCGTGGCGGACAACAGGACGAAGCCCGCGCCGGGGTGCTCGGCCCGGTAGGCGAGGTGGGCGATCGCCAGCACGAGCACCGCGGACGTGCCGTGCGGCAGGGTGATCGGACGACGCAGATGCAGCCCGCGGGCGATGAACAGGCCGGACAGCGCGAGGGCGGCGAACCAGCTGTGATCGACGCCGTCGTGTGAGGTGGCGTCGGCCTCGTAGGCCAGCGCCACGGCGATCAGGACAGCCACGGTGATCAGCACCGGCCGCATGGCGGGCGCGGCGGTGACCGCGGCTTCGCGGTAACCGCTCAGTGTGGCGGCGCGCAGTGTGCGCGAGCCGGTCATTCCCTGGTCGTCAGACATGGCCGTGCTCCGCCCCCGCGCCGCGTCCCCCCGGCTGTGTCGCCATGGTGGCCTCCCGATGATCACCTACCGACACACTATGCGGATCCAGCGGCGTCATGGGCAATGCCCTTCTCCGAACCCGGCGCGGGCGTGACGGCACGAGTCGCGGAAAAGCGCGCCGAGACGCGAATTCGGACGATTGCCGTCCAATTGCCGATTGCTCGGCGTGTAGCCAGGATTTTCCCCGTCGACGTTGTCATGCTCAGTGCTCTGGCTGATCCGAACCAATCGCCTGGCGAATGGGCGCGACGAGAGGTCCGACTGTGAAACTGAGCTGGCTGGCGCTTCCCGCGCTTTTCGCCGTGACCGTGGTCGGGTGTTCCGACGACCAGCCCGCGAGCACGGAATCGGCATCGACGAGCGCGGTCGCCGCGGCGACGACCACAGCCGCACGCGACCACGACGAAGCGGGTGGCGTGGTCCGCGTTTTGCTCGGTGACACCAAGAAGGTCCCGGTGCCCGAGGACGCGGTGCTCGATATCCGGGCACCGGCGGCATGGGGTCAGGCCGCCAACGGTATTCGCTGCACGGTTACCGATAGTTCCGGACGGAATGAAGATCTGCGTTCATCGGACGTGAAGAAGACCGAGACGGTCGGCGGCACGGAATGGATGACGCTGTGGACGTTTTCCTCCGCGCCGAATGGTGACGTCACCGTCGCGTGCAAGGATCCGGCGTCGAAAATCGCCGCGGCCCATCCCCATCCCTACCTCCGGGTCGTGCCGCGCGGCATCGTCCCGATCCCTGCGCCCGCTCGCTGATCGAACCGGAAGCGAATCGGTCCCCGCAGCGGAGCATGGTCGGATGGTACGTCCGGATGATCGAGGTCGTGCGCCGAAGGCGCGCGAGGGGCGCAGAACTGTCGGTGGGCTGACGTAGCGTCGGCGGCGTGAACGAGGTCGGAGCGGGCGCTTACCGCGAGCGGAGGTCGCGGTACGAGGGCGCCGTGCTGTGGACCAAAACCGTCGATGGACGCAGTCCGGCGCTGCCCGTGCTGCCGGACGGGTGCATGGATCTGATCTGGATGGCGGGGCGGCTGGTCGTCGCGGGTCCGGACACGCAGGCCTACCACCCCGCCGAGCCGCACGGCGGCCGGTACATCGGCATCCGGTTCTTCCCGGGCACCGCGCCCGCGCTGCTCGGCGTCCCAGCGTCCGAACTGCTGAACCAGCGGGTCGATCTCGCGGATCTGTGGCCGTCGGCGGCGGTCCGGCGGCTGATCGGTCAGCTCGAGTCCGCCGACGATCAGAGCGTGGCGCTGGAACGAATCGTGCTGCGGCGGTCGGCCGATGCCGAACGCGCCGATCCGCTCATGCGGCGCGTGGTCGACGCTCTGGCGGCCGGGTGGCCGGTGGCCGCGGTCGCCGACGCGGCGGGGCTGGGCGAGCGAACCCTGCACCGGCGCTCGCTGGCCGCATTCGGCTACGGCCCGAAGACGCTGGCCAGGGTGCTGCGCCTGCAACGTGCCCTGGCCGCGGCGCGCAACGGCGTCCCGCTCGCGGACACCGCGACGCTGGCGGGATTCGCCGACCAGGCGCACCTGTCCCGAGAGGTGCGCGCGCTGGCCGGGATTCCCTTGGGTGAGTTGCTCGCCCGGTCCTAGGCGATCCGAGCTCCCCGGGCGCGATCAAGCCCACCGGCGCGCCGACTTCGACGGCGCGACAGGCGTTATTCGGCGGCCGTGGGGAGCGCGGCGTACAAGTCGACGCCGTTGCCGTCGGGATCGTGCACCACCGCGTACCGCTGCCCCCAGAAGGCGTCCCACGGCTTCAATTCGCCGTGGTATCCGGCGTCCACCAGATCGGCGTACACGGCGTCGACCTCCGCGGGGTCGGCGCAGCGGAACGCGATCCCCAGGCGGCCCCCTCCGGTCGGCGGCGTCCACTCGGCGTGGAACGACCTGATGACGGCCTCGGTGTCCAGCGTGAGCCGCAGGCCATGGGGCAGGGCGGCCTCGACGTGCCCCTCCTGTTCCGCACCCGAGGGGAAATCGAGGCCGAGACGGCGGTAGAAGGCCACCGAGGCGGCCACATCGGTGACGACGATGCCGATGACGTCGAGTCGTGGAGTCATACCGGCAGGCTAGGCAGGGGCGCGCCGGACAGTCTTGAACGAATCGGACAGCGTTCAGCGTGCGGGCACGGGGACCAGCTCGGCGATCAGGTTCTCCACCAGGATGCGGATGTGGTCGCGGATGGTGCGCACCACGTCGATGGTCTGACCGGCCGGGTCCGGCAGCACCCAGTCGCGGTAGCTGATACCGGGGAAGAACGGGCAGGCGTCGCCGCAACCCATGGTGATCACGACGTCGGAAATGCCGACCGCGTCCACGGTGAGCGGCTTGGGGGTGTGGCCGGAGATGTCGATGCCGATCTCGGCCATGGCGTCGACCACGGTGGCGTTGAGTGTCTCGGCGGGTGCGCTGCCCGCCGATCGCACGTCGAACCGGTCTCCGGCGAGTGCGGTGAGAAACCCGGCGGCCATCTGCGAACGGCCCGCGTTCTGCACGCAGACGAACAGCACACTGGGCTTGTGGGACATGCGAACGCCTTTCGATGAACAGGTGGAGCCTGCGTGTGCTGGCCGCCGGACGGGCCGTCCGGTGTGGTGGTGGAGCCGAAACGCTGTCGCAGCGTATGAGATACGTATACCAGCGCGCCGCGAATCGTTACCGCGGGCCGTGCGTTGACGCGGGGAAGTACGGAAAGATCGCAGGTCACGGCCCGAAGGCGTTGCCGCGCAGCCGTTGCGAAAGGTCGGCGCCGTGGCGTGGCGGAGCCGACCGGACGGTGATGGCGCGGCGTTCGCCGTCATGATCCGTGACCGTCCGCTGTGAAACGGTGGTACGTCTCTCCGGGACAGGTTGGCGCACTTCGGATTCCAACTGCGGCCGGACGCCGCCGCCGCTCGCACCGCCTACGAGAGGTCCGGAACGCGCCCCTGAGGACGCGCCAGCACGTCAGATCGGACGCATATCGATCATCTTGCGCAGTCGCCTGCGGTCGTGTTCCAGGCGGCGTGCCTCATAGGCGATCGGGAAGTAGCGCAGCCGTTCCGGAAGCAGCGGGACGATCCGCGCGATCAGCCAGCCGAGCGCTCGAAGTTTGCGCTCATCGGACGCCGTCCAGGTCAGGCCCAACTTCTCCCGTGCGGCCTCGGGGGTGGTGCCCACCGTCACGAAATACTGGAGCCATCCCACCGGGGCCACCGCCGCCTTCCAAGCCGGTCGTAGGGCGCGCGGCAGCTGCTTCGGCGGGGCCACCGACCGGATCACCCGGAGGTAGTCCCGCGCGGTGTCGGTCGCCACCAGGTGGTTGGCGACGGTGTCGGCGAAGAACTCCTCGAACGCGGCGTAGTCGGCCGGGATCTCCTTGGGCGGCACGGAGAAATTGCGCATCAGCTGCACCGTCTCCTGGAAGTACGCCTCCTTCTCGGCCGCGGTGAGCGGGCGGCGGGCGAAGTATTCCGCGCTCTCGGTGAATGCGAACGTCCCGGTGTGCAGCACCCAGGCCCACGGACCGCTGGACAGCGCGGTGTGCCGCACCCCCTTGGCGTCGGTGGTGTTCAGCGACGCGTGCAGTTCCCGGAGCCGGTCGGCCTCGGCGAGCGCCTCCTCGCCGCCGTAGACCCACATCATCACCGAGGCCAGGCTGCGCACGGCACGGCCCATCGGGTCGGTGCGGAAGGTGGAGTACTCGTCGACCACCGCGGAGATGGTCGGCTCCATGGTCTGCAGCAGGAAGGCCGAGCCCGCGGTGAGCGAGAACGTGATCAGGCCGGTCTCGTCCCACATCCGGGTGCCCGGTCGGATCGGGCGGCGGGGCGGGAGCGCTCGTTCGGTGGCTTCGGGTGCGACGGACGCGGTCATCGTGATCTCCCTTGATCGACCGGCTCAAGATAATGAGATGATAACAGTAACAATCTCTCATCGTCTATTCATGGTCGCGTCACCCGGTGCCCCTAGGCTGGCAGGCATGACGACCGAGTGGCGCAGTCGTACCGGCCGGATCGGGGTGCTCACCGGCGCGGGCATCTCCACCGATTCCGGTATCCCGGATTTCCGCGGCCCGCGCGGGGTCTGGACGAAAGACCCGATCGCCGAACTGCTTTCCACCTACCAGAACTATGTGTCCGACCCGGAACTGCGCAAGCGTGCCTGGCTGGCCCGCCGGGACAATCCGGCGTGGCAGGCGGTGCCGAACCCGGCGCACAACGCGCTGGCCGATCTGGAACGAGCCGGTCGGGCGGTCACCATCATCACGCAGAACATCGACCGCTTGCACCAGCGGGCGGGGTCATCGCCGGAGCGGGTGATCGAGATCCACGGCAACATGTTCGACGTGGTCTGCGTCGACTGCGACTACCAGACCACGATGGCCGCCACGCTCGAGCGCGTGAGCGCGGGCGAACCCGATCCGCCCTGTCCCGGCTGCGGCGGCATCCTGAAGGCCGCCACCGTGATGTTCGGCCAGCAGATGGACCGGCGCACCATGGCCAAGGCCGTCATCACCGCGGAGACCAGCGACATCTTCCTGGCCATCGGAACGTCGTTGCAGGTGGAACCCGCCGCGTCGATGTGCGCGGTCGCCGTGCGCGGCGGCGCCGACTTGGTCATCGTCAACGCCGAGCCGACGCCGTATGACGAACTGGCCACCGAGATCATCCGTGAGCCCATCGGAACCGCCGTGCCGCACCTCGTCGCCGAGATCCTCGCCGCCTGATCGCTGAATCCGGCAACCCGCCGCGGCCCTGGCGTTCGCGTCAGCCGACCGGGCCGAGCACCCGATCGAGGTAAGTGTTGGCGAAACGTCCCTTGGGGTCCAATCGACGGCGCACCTCGGCGAACCGATCCCAGTCGGGGTAGCGGTCGCGCAGCGTCGCGGCGGTTTGGAAGTGGCGCTTACCCCAGTGCGGTCGGCCCTGGTAGCGATCGAAAACCGCTTCGCAGGCACGGAAGTACGGCTCGAACTCCATGCCGCGGTACTGGTGCACGGCGATGTAGCAGGTTTCCCGGCCGCCCGCGGGGGAGAGGAACGCGTCGTCCGGCGCGACCCACCGCACTTCGATGGGCATCGGTGTGTCGAATCCGGTCGACAGTTCTTTGATCTCGCGTATCGCGTCGGCGGAGTGCTCGCGCGGGATGGCGTACTCCATCTCGGTGAAGCGGATCAGCCGCGGCGACGCGAACACGCGGTAGGACCGGTCCACCTGGCGCCGGTAACTACCCGCGTAGGCCGCGCCGCGGTGGATCAACGGGACCAGGCGCGGCTGTCTGCGGCTCAGCTTGCACAGGCCGTCGAACAGATAGTTGGACATCAGGATGTCGGCGAACCAGTCGACGGACTTGGCGCGCGGCCGCTCGGGCAGGGACACGCGGTTGTTGCGCTTGGTCATGGCCAGCGAGCTGTGCGCGAACATGTAGAACTCGAAATGCTCGTTGCCGTCGACGAAGGAATCCAGGTCGGCGAGCACCTCCTCCACGGGAACCGGGCGTTCTATGCCCTCCAGCACAAATGAGGGCACCAACTGCAGCGTCACCGCGGTGACGACACCCAGCGCGCCGACGCTCACTCGTGCCGCGCGCCATCCGTCCGGGTCGGTCTGCTCGTTCAGCTCGACCCGGCTGCCGTCCGCGAGCATCAGTTCCACGGAATGCACCGCGGCGGAGAGGTTTTGCAACGTCGCGCCGGTGCCGTGGGTGGCGGTGGCGGTGGCGCCTGCCACGGTCTGGGCGTCGATGTCGCCGAGGTTCGGGAAGGCCAGGCCGTGTTCGTGCAGCGCGGTGCTCGCGGCGTTCAGGGTGATGCCCGCTTCGACCCGGACGAGGCCGGTTGCGCGGTCCACGTCGAGAACGCGGTTCAGCCGCGCCAGGCTCAGCAGCATGCCGTCGGTGAGGACGGCGTCGCTGAACGAGTGACCGGTGCCCGCAACGCGCACGATGCGCCCCTCGGTCTCGGCGTTGCCGAGCAGATCCGCCAGTTCGTCGACCGAACGCGGTGTGGCCACCATCGCGGGCGTGCACTGTTGATCGCCGGCCCAGTTCACCCACGAATTGGTCATATGACCAACTCTACGGGAGCGATCGTGACGCGCGCTACTTATGTCGTGATTTCGCTACCGCTTGCGTCCCCCGCAGGTCACGTGCTGCTTGGCCTGTTCGACTTCCTCGTCGGTCAGCGGCGGGACGACGAGATGCTGGCGTGGCGTGCCGTCCGCGCGCACGCCATTGAGCGCGATGGCCATATAGCGCTGCCACACATCCGGATTGACCGGCCTCGCGAACTCGGCCACGCCGTCGACCATGTGCACGAGCGCGAAGAAGTCCGACGGCTCGATGCCCTCGGCGAGGACTCCCGCGTCGCGCGCTCGCGCGCAGATGGCCGTCACGGTGGGCTTGATCCGATCGCGCACGACGACGAAACGGTCGGTATCGTCCTCTTCGAGTTCGAGCATCACCTCGCTGAACCCGCGGTTGGTCGCCATATGCCGACAGGCGTACTCGAAGAACTCGACCAGTCCGAACCAGGGATCGGGATGTCGGTAGGCGGCGTCGGCGGCGTCGGCGAACTCGTTCAGGTTCTGCTCGAAGACTTCGACGATCAGTTCCTTCTTGTTCGCGAAGCGGCGGTAGACCGTGCCGACGCCGACGCCCGCACGCTCGGCCACGTCGTCGAGGGTGATCTCGAGCCCGTGATCGGCGAACAGTTCGCGCGCCGCGGCGATGATCCGCTGTTGATTGCGCGCGGCATCGGCCCGCAGGCGCCGGGGTGCAGAGGCGACCGTGGCGTGATTCACATAGCCATTCTATCAATGTCCGGGATTAAGTGGAGGCGTTGTCTCCGTTAACGTGATAGATTTCTCGGTAAGTGGAGCTATCACCTCCGGATCAACGCTCGAGACAAAGGGGACACATGACTACCGCGATCGACCGTGGGGCGCCCGCGCCCGAGAAGACGGGAAGCGGCAGGCGCGGCTCGCACGCGCTGCGCTGGTGGGTACTCGCCGTCCTCGGCGTCGCTCAGCTCATGGTCGTGCTCGACGCGACCGTGGTGAACATCGCGCTGCCCGCGGCCCAGCAGGACCTCGGCTTCAGCGACGGCGACCGCTCGTGGGTGGTCACCGGGTACGCGCTGGCGTTCGGCAGCCTCCTGCTGCTCGGCGGACGGCTCAGTGACCTGTTCGGCAGGCGTAACACCTTCATCATCGGCCTGGTCGGTTTCGCGGTGGCCTCCGCGATCGGCGGCGCGGCCACCAGCTTCGAGATGCTCGTCGCGGCACGCGTCGGTCAAGGTGTCTTCGGCGCGCTGCTGGCGCCCGCCGCGTTGTCGCTGCTCACCGTGACCTTCACCGAACCGTCCGAGCGGGCGAAAGCGTTCGGCATCTTCGGCGCGGTCGCCGGTACCGGCGGCGCCATCGGCCTGCTGCTCGGCGGCGCGCTCACCGAATGGGCGTCGTGGCGCTGGGTGATGTTCGTCAACCTGGCCTTCGCGGCCGTCGCGCTGGTCGGCGCGGTACTGCTGCTGGCCAAGCATGCGAGCACCGAGCGGCCCAAGCTCGACATCCCCGGCACCATCGTGGTCACCGCGGGCCTGTTCGGCATCGTCTACGGGTTCTCGCACGCGGAATCGGACGGGTGGAGCAACGGCGTCACGCTCGCCTTCCTGATCGGCGGCGCCGCGCTGATCGCGGTGTTCGCCTGGCTGGAGACCCGGGTCGCGCATCCGCTGCTTCCGGTGCGGATCGTGCTCGACCGGATGCGTGGCACCTCCTACCTGACGGTCTTCGTCATGGGCATCGGGATGTTCGCCATCTTCCTGTTCCTCACCTACTACATGCAGCTGACGCTGGGCTACTCGCCGATCATGACCGGCGTGGCGTTCCTGCCGATGGTCGCGGCGATGGTCGCCTCCTCGACCACCGCCCCGTCGCTGCTGATGCCGAAGATCGGACCGAAGATCGTGGTCAGCGGCGGCTTCCTGGTCGCGGCGGCAGGCATGGCCTGGTTGACCCGGATCGGTTTGGACACCGGCTATGCCACCCACATCCTGCCCGCCCTGATCTTGCTGGGTCTCGGCCTCGGCGGCGCCATGTCGGTCGCCTTCCAGGGCGCCACCTCGGGCGTGCAGCATGAGGACGCGGGCGTGGCCTCGGCCATGATCAACACCAGCCAGCAGGTCGGCGGGTCGATCGGCACGGCCCTGCTCAGCACCATCGCCGCCTCCGCGGCCGAGGACTACCTGTCGGTCCGCAAGCCGGATCCACTGACCATCGCCCAGGCCGCGATCGAGAGCTACACCACCAGCTTCTGGTGGGCCACCGCGATCTTCGTGGCAGGTGCCTTCCTCACCGCGGTGCTCATGCCGAGTACCGCACCCGTGCCCGCAGAGGGTGAGCCGGTACTCGCTCACTGACGCCAAGGCCCGTCCATCCGGCGGCCGCCGCTCCCGCGACCTCGTCGCAGGAGCGGCGGCCGTTTATGATTCCAGCCGCCGCGGCGTGGGTAGCTAAAAGACTGCTACGTCCCCTTCTGTGGCACCGGCGTACGCGGCGGCGGCACCACCCTCACCACCCAACCCGCGAGGTTCGTAGACTCCTCGGATCGGGCGCGGTGCTCAGCGCCTGTCCGCCAGGGGAGTGGCGGTGGCGTAGCGGGGGCGTCGTAGCCCGGCGCGGGGCAGGCACGGCGGCTACCTGGTTCGGTTCGGCGATCGACGGGAACGGCACGACGAAAGGGGGTCAGGCAGTGAGTGGTCCGCAAACGGGTTCTCGCACCGCGGGACAGTGGCGGCCGGCGGCACGGCTCACCGTGCTGCTCGACGAGGACGACATGTGGCGGCACACGCCCCTGTACCACGAGATCGTGCGGCGGGCCAGGGACGCCGGAGTGGCGGGTGCCAGCGTGTGGCGCGGCATCGAGGGATACGGCGCGTCCTCGCACGTCCACACCACCCGGATCCTGGACATGGCCGACCATCTCCCGCTGATGCTGGTGCTGGTCGACGAGCCGGAACGCCTGCGCGCGTTCGTCGACCGGAACGCCGAACTATTCGCGTCGGTCAACGTCACGCTGGCACCGGTGGAACTGTGGCAGGGAGGTGGGCGATGACGGTACCGCGCGGCGTACCAGCGGATTTCGACGCGCCGATGCCGAAGGGGGCCTCGGCCGTTACCATTGTCGGTTCGGCGCGGCTCGGCGATCGCAGCGACGCGAGAACCGGTATGCGGCGGTTCGCCGCGGGATCGGATTCCCGCACCGCGCCGACCACGTGCGGTGCGTTCGGCCACAAGAGGATCCGGCTGGTGGCCGACGTGATCGACGTGGCCGTGGGGTCGGCGGTGACCAGGCGGTCGTGGACATGATTCTGATGACGAGCCGGGCGCAGCCGATACGGAAGGGAGACCCGAGCATGGCCCACGATCGAGCCGGGCGTCTCGCACGTCCCACCGATCTGGAGGACATCGCACACCTGGTGACCGCGTACTACAGCCGCGTCCCCGATGTGCTCGATCCGGCCCAGCGGGTGGTGTTCGGTACTTCGGGGCATCGCGGCTCCAGCCTGGACAGCGCGTTCAACGAAGCGCACATTCTGGCGATCACCCAGGCGATCGTCGAATACCGCGCCACCCGCGGCATCACCGGACCGGTCTACCTGGCCAGGGACACCCACGCGCTGTCCGAGCCCGCGTGGACCACCGCGCTCGAGGTGCTCGCAGGCAACGACGTCACCGCGGTGATCGACGCGCGCGACCGCTACACCCCCACTCCGGCGCTGAGTCACGCTGTGCTGCGCCACAATCGCGGCGGCACCAAACACCAGGCCGACGGCATCGTGGTCACCCCCTCGCACAACCCGCCCCGCGACGGCGGCTTCAAATACAACCCGCCGCACGGCGGCCCGGCCGACAACACGGCCACCGACGCCATCGCCGCCCGCGCCAACGAACTGCTGCTGGGCGGGCTGGCCGAAGTCAAACGCACCACACTGCGGCGCGCGCTGGAAACCGGCGTGGAACGCTACGACTACCTCGGCCACTACGTCGAGGACCTGCCCAATGTGCTGAACCTGGACGCCATCCGCGGTGCGGGCATCCGCCTCGGCGCCGATCCGATGGGCGGCGCCAGCGTCGACTACTGGGAGGAGATCGGCCAGCGCTTCGACCTCGAGCTGGAGGTGGTCAACCCGGTCGTGGATCCCACCTGGCGGTTCATGACGCTCGACAGCGACGGCAAGATCCGGATGGACCCGTCCTCGCGCTATGCGATGGCGTCGCTGATCGCGATCAAGGACGACTACGACATCTCCACCGGCAACGACGCCGACGCCGACCGCCACGGCATCGTCACGCCCGACGGCGGGTTGATGAATCCCAACCATTTCCTGGCGGTGGCCATCGAATACCTGGTCGCCAACCGGATGGGCTGGGACGCGCTGACCAAGATCGGCAAGACGGCGGTGACGTCGTCCATGGTCGACCGGGTGGTCTCCGTGCTCGGCAGGGATGTGCACGAGGTGCCGGTCGGGTTCAAGTTCTTCGTGCCCGGATTGTTCAGCGGCAGCCTGGCTTTCGGCGGCGAGGAGAGCGCGGGCGCGTCGTTCCTGCGAATGGACGGCACCGTGTGGACCACCGACAAGGACGGCATCCTGCTGGCACTGCTCGCCGGTGAGATCGCCGCGGTCACCGGGCAGAGCCCCTCGGCGCGCTACGTCGAACTGGAACGCCGCTACGGCAGCCCCGCCTACGCGCGGATCGACGCATCCGCCACCGCGGAACAGAAACAGCTGCTCGCGAAGTTGACTCCGGACATGATCGCCACGAAGGAGATCGCCGGAGAACCGGTCACCGCCGTGCTCACCAGGGCGCGGGGCAACGGCGCGCCGCTGGGCGGCCTCAAGGTCACCACCGAGAACGCGTGGTTCGCCGCCCGCCCCTCCGGCACCGAGGACAAGTACAAGATCTACGCCGAGTCGTTCCACGGTCCCGAGCACCTGGCCGAGGTGCAGACGGCCGCGGAGGAATTGGTCGGGCGGGCGCTGTCCGGTGACGGGTAGATCCAAGCCCCTGCCCACCGAGATCTGGGTGCTGGTCGGGGGCGCGTTCGTGATCGCCATCGGGTTCGGTCTGGTCGCCCCGGTGCTGCCGCAGTTCGCGCGGGGATTCGGCGTCGGCGTGGCGGCCGCCTCGGCGATCGTCTCCGCGTTCGCCCTGATGCGGTTGCTGTTCGCGCCGGTGAGCGGGCGGCTGGTGCAGCGGCTGGGGGAGCGGTCGGTCTACCTCGGTGGGCTGCTGATCGTCGCGTTGTCCACCGGCGCCAGTGCGCTGGCCCAAAGTTATTGGCAGCTCATGGTGTTGCGGTCGCTGGGCGGCATCGGGTCGACCATGTTCACCGTGTCGTCGCTGGCGCTGGTCATCCGGATGTCTCCGCCCGAACAGCGCGGCCGGGTGTCCGGGCTGTGGTCGACCAGCTTCCTGGTCGGTTCGGTGAGCGGTCCGCTGGTCGGCGGCGGATTGTCCGGCCTCGGGTTGCGGTGGCCTTTCGTGATCTACGCGGTCGCGCTGCTCGTCGTGAGCGTCGTCGTGCACCTGAGCCTGCGGAATTCGGCATTGGCCGCGCCCGAGCCGGTCGGCGGTGTGCGGATGATGTCGTTCCGGGAGGGTTGGGCGCGGCCGGAGTACCGGGCGGTGCTGCTGTCGAACTTCGCCAATGGCGCGGCCGTGTTCGGCGTGCGGATGGCGTTGGTGCCGCTGCTCGTCGTCGAGGTGCTGCACCAGGCGCCGGGGATGGCGGGCGTCGCGCTGACGGTGTTCGCGGCGGGCAACGTCGCGGTGCTGTTCGCCTCGGGACGGCTGTCCGATCGGTGGGGACGAAAACCTTTCGTGATCGTCGGCTCGCTGGTGTGCGCCGCGGGCACCGCGGGACTCGGCATGGCGACGAGCCTGCCGTGGCTGCTGGCCACCTCGTTCCTCGCCGGACTCGGTTCCGGCATGTTCACCCCGACCCAGCAGGCGGCCGTGGCCGACATCATCGGCCCCAAAGCCCGCGGCGGGCCCGTCCTGGCCGGTTTCCAGATGGCCGCCGACCTCGGCACCGTCGTGGGCCCGGTCGCCGTCGGCGCCCTCGCACAGCAGGTGTCCTACGAGCTCGCGCTCGGTGTGACCGGTGCCCTGCTCGCCCTCGCCGCGATCGTCTGGTCCGTGGTCCCCGAGCCGCTGCGCCGCCGTCCGGTGCACGCGGAAAGCCCGTCGGATCGGCTCGGCATCGACCACCGTGCCGCCGCTGCCGGGGCGGCGGGGAGCGGCCCGTCGTCGGTGGCCGAGGAGCCGGTGCCGGTAGCGGTCGAGTCCGGAACGGTGGCGTGCGATTCGTCGGGAGATTCGGCGTGTGACCCTGGAACAGCGACGGTCGATCCCGGGGCGGTGCCGGGTGAGTGCGCGACGGTCGGCGGTGGACAGAGCGTGCTGGCAGGCAAACAGAGCGACACTCCAGCGGTAGGGGCCGATTTTCGAGCGGCAGTGGTACTGCCGGGCACAGCAGTTGCCGAATCGGAGATGTCACCCACCACTCTGCGGCGTGCGGTCTCCCGCCGCAGACGCCGACGTGCCGCCCCGCGAAGCGGCCGCACTCGGTGAAACGACTTCGCCGCCCGGAATTGGTCGCGGTGGGACGGGAACGATGACATCGAGTGCGTGCGGTGTTGGTCGCGGCCTTTCGAGGTCAGTTCAGTTCAGTCGTAGCAGGCCCGCATCGGTGGTCTGGAACCCGCAGGTGTCGCGATAGAAGCTGTTGAGATGTGGTTCGTGGTCGACGTGGCGCCATTCGATACCGAGTTCGCGGAGGTCGTCGACAAGAGCCGCGATCAAACTGCTTCCGATGCGCTGATGCTGGATATCCGGGGCGACCAGCGGAGGGACGGCCCGGCGGTGGCTGGGGTGGTTCGGTGGGGCAAAGTGTCAATGTGAGCGAATCTCGTTCGAACTACACGCCGCGGCCGATGTCCAGCACGACCACCTATGCGCTGGGTGCGGTCGCCCTCGCGTTGATCGTCTTGATCGTGATCGCGGCGATGCGCTGGGGGCGGGACGAAGCGACCGTCCGCAACGACGGCTACGGTCCGGTGCGCGACCCGGCGGTGCACTCGGTGCTCGAGCAGAACGGCTCGATCCTGCTCGGCCGACCGGACGCGAAGAAGACCATCGACCTCTTCGAGGACCCGCTGTGCCCCGGCTGCGGCAACCTGGAACGCATCTACGGCCAGGAAATCGCCCAGAAGATCGATATGGGCGCGCTCGCGGTGCGGTACCGCCTGGTGAACTTCCTCGACGCCCGCTCACAGAGCAAGGACTACTCCACCCGCGCCGTCGCCGCGAACCAGTGTGTGGCCGAAGCCGGTTCCGGCCCGGTCTACTCGAAGTTCCACACCGAACTGTTCACCACGAAACGCCCCAGTGAAGGCGGCAGCGACCTGAACAACGAAGCACTCGCCGCCGTCGCCCGGGACGCGGGAGCCCCCGAACCAGTGCTGCAATGCATTTCGACCGGCGCCAAAGTCGACCTCGCACGCACCACCGCCATGGCACAAACCGCCGCACTCGGCGAGGCGCTAGGCGGCTCCGCGGCCACACCAGCCGTCTTCGACGGCACGACCAAGGTCGACGCCAGCGAGGAGAACTGGGTGATTTCCCTCACCCAGTGATCAGTAGGCCCCTCCGCCAACCCTAGGGCGCGGACATCTGCTCGCCCCCAACGGAAGGACCGGGCCGCCGACTCCACCAAATCGACGACCCGGCCCACTCGACGGCGCGACCCGACATCTCAGCCCCCGAGATCGCCCACCGAGTTTTCAGTTGGTCAATGGGCCGGGTGTCGGCTCCACCTGCCGACACCCGGCCCCGCGCTCGACGGCTCGGTCCGGCACCCTGTCCACAGACCGCACCTCGAGGCGGCATATCGTTCCCCATAGATCGAACGTGTGTTCGACTATACCTCATCCGGTGAGCCCTGTCGCCCCCGAATCGAGGCGATTTGGTCGCCGACACACCGGTGGTGTAACTTCATTCAAGCGCGGCGGGGAAGCCCGGAGCGCAACCCACCAGGGGCTATGGCGCAGCTGGTAGCGCACCACACTGGCAGTGTGGGGGTCAGGGGTTCGAGTCCCCTTAGCTCCACTCGAACAAAAGACCAGGTCCGGCGAATTCCCGGGCCTGGTCTTTGTCGTTCCGGCACCTTGCAAATCCCGGGCTGACGACACGACTGACGACAGTTCAGATCGCGGTGTCGTCGGAGGAGTCGAACAAGGTGTCCATCGAATCCAGCGCGTCGCGCTTCACCGCCTCGATCACCTCCAGGTAGATCCCGGTCGTCACGGTGATCGAGCTGTGTCGGAGTATCTTCTGCACCGTCGCGGCCTCTACACCCTTCGTAAACAGCAGCGTGGCGCACGAATGGCGAAGATCCTGCACCCGTACCTGCGGAACACCCGCCTTCTCGCACAGCCGCTTGAACATGCGATTGACATTTCGCGGCTCGATCGGACGCCCGAGTTTCGTCGTGAATACCAAGCCGGATTCACGCCATTGGTTGCCGGCGGTGAACCGTTCCTCCATCTGCCGCTTGCGATGTTCACGCAGAATCGCCAGCAGCGGCCGGGGGATGGGCAGCGTCGCACGAGAGCCGTCGGTCTTGACCTCCTCGAGCTTCAGCTCTCCGTCCACCCGATGCAGTCCGCGACGGACCACCAGGCGCCCGGCAGTCAGGTCGACGTGATGCCACTCCAGACCGAGCGCTTCACCGCGGCGCAACCCCATCGCCAACGCCACCGCCCACAAGGCGTGCAGGCGATGTTCTTCGGCGGCCCTGAGCAAACGCTGTGCCTCCGATTTGGTGAACGCTCGCACCTTGTAGTCTCCGCCACCGCGGAGCTTCACCGACCGGGCGACGTTCCGACTGACCAACTCCTCCTCGACCGCATCTTGCAGAGCGACGCGGAGAACTCGTAGCACGTGCCGAATGGAGTGAATGGACAGGACGTTGCCGCAGCACTCGGCCGGCGACTTCGCGCAGCATCGCGGCTTGGCCCGCCGCGCGTCCTTCTCCTGACCGCAGCACTGGCACTTTGTGCGCAAGTTGTTGACGAACTCCCGAACGTGACGGCTCTCCAGGCTCTTGAGCTTCCGTTTGCCCAGCCCGGGAATGATGTGCAGTCGGACATCACCTTCGTAGGTGGCGTAGGTCGTGCGCCGGATCTTCGGCTCGGCGATCTCTTCGAGCCAGTACCCCATGTACTGCGCAACCGTCATCGTCGTCACGTCGACGGGAACACCCCTGCGCTGCAACTCCTTCAGGCGCGTGCGCTCAGCGTCCGCCTCCTCCCATGTTGCGCCGTAGACGCTGATCCGCTTGCGCTTGCCCTCTGGAGTCTCCACGAACAGCTTCAACTCGTAGCGGCCGTCTTTGCGGGCGCCGATCGTGCCGGATCCGTTCGGGTTGCGCTTGCGCGACTTCTTCTCCGCCATCACGCCGCCTGGTCGATGAGGTCGGAGACATAGCTGTCGAAGGATTGCCGAACAATCCGGCGGCACCGGCCGATGGTCACCGACTGCACCTCACCCGACCAGATCAACTGGTAGATGCTGTACCGACTCACCTTTAACACCGCCGCGGCTTCCTGCACCGTCATGAACGTGTCGCTCACAGTCGTCTCCTCCCTCACGCTGCTTGCCGAGTAACTGAATGTTCTTGCTGTGCCGCTGCTCCTGCCGCGAGCAAGGCATTTGTGTATTCCGCGCGCCATTTCGTGCGTTGGGCGATCGCGGACAGGATCAAGTGATCCCGAGGTGGCGCGGACTGATCACCCGGCTCGACCGGCCGGATGATCAAGTGACTGGTGTCGGGCTTGTGGATGCCGACCGAGGCCAGCAGTTGCCGAACAAACTCCGCCCGATCGGCCTTGTGGTCCGGCAGCGTCTTTCCGCTCCAACGCCGGGAGACCAGCACCCGGCGACCGGGCAGACCGAGGGTGTCTCGACGGTGTGCCTTGCCCTTGCAGCGGCCCGGAATCGTCTTATCGCTGGCGCCCTGCGGGAGGATGCCGTAGCGCAACCACACCGCACACCGAGGCGAACACGGCGTGTGCTGCAACTCCGCGTGCAACCGGTCGTAGTGAATCGCCGTGCGCGTCGACTCGGTCTCCAGGACTTCGCTGATCGACTTCGTCAGGTACTTCGTCACGTACCCGATAGCACGGTCCGCCTTGTCGCCGGGGATGTAGCCCTTCATGTGGCCGGGGTCCATGCGTTCGCCGAACCGCACCGTGTACGCAGGTTCCAGATCATCCACCGCGTCGAGCACGTCGAGGGCGTCATCCCAGCCGGACAACGCCTGCCCGGTGTCGGGGTCCACGAACGTCATCGCGCGGTAGTCCCACACCGGCATCTTCTCGCCGGAGTACACCTCGTTTTCGGGGTCGAAGTGCGGCCACCAGACCTGGTGGTAGGTGGCCGCGGTGACCATGCGCAGGATCTCGCGAGAGATGACGCCGCGCAGCAGCAAATGCAGGTGCGGGGCGCCGCGCTTCTGGGGTTCGACGGTGGCGAAGTACTGCACGTCGTAGCCGACGCAGCGGCGCAGGTTCTGTATCCAGCGGTCGACCAGCTTGGAGAAGAACACAATGTCGCGAGCAGCCCGCGCATAGTCGTAGCTGTCGGGGTTGCGGGGTGAACCGTCCGAGCACGGCTTACCCTCGGAATCCACCGCCCCGTCTTGGTTGATCGACCCGTAGGACGGCATCGTGAGCGTGACCATCATCGAGGACCGGTAGCCGCCGATCACCCGCCCGATCGTGTGCCGTTCGACCTTCTTCCGAGGCAGGTTCGGCACGTCCTGACGCCGCTTGGTCGAGCGAGACCGCCGCTTGCGCTCTTTCGGGTCCAAGGGCGGGATGGGGCCACGGAACCCGGAGTCGCGAAGGTCGCGGTCCAAGCTGCCCACCAGTTCACCGATGGCATCAGCCATCTCGTCATCACCGTCGTCGCGGGCTTGGCGGTACTGCTGGGCCAGATCAGCTCGCGCGGTGAGCAACTCGGTTTGAGTGTCGGAGGGGTCGCGGGTTTCCTCGACCGGTTCGACGTCGGCGTGCCAGCCTTCCCGGCATTGGGTCATCCGCAACCAGCGGGCCTTGTCCGCGCACGGCTTGCACACCGACGCGACGGTGGACTTGCACGGGGAGGCGACGTATTCGACCTTCCCGGTTCGCGGGTCGAACGACCGCATCGTCACCGGCCGCACACACACCCCGAACTTCTCCGCCGCAGCCAGAGCGACATCAGTGAAGTTCGGAAGCGCACGCCGCTCAGCAGCAGTCTGCCGGGCCGGAGCGGTGTCGGTGTTGCTGTCGTTGTCCAAGTCGATGGGCGTGGTCATGCCGCGCGTCCCTGCCCCTCGGTCCAGTGGTCCACCCGCGGCAGGATCACCGTGTCAGCGAGGGAATCCGAGCGGCGGAAGGCCAACTCGACGGTGCCGGGTCCGGTGATGGTGGCGCGGCAGTCCAGGGCGCCGAAGGCGTGCGCCAGATGCGAGACCCGGCCGATGTCAGCCGACAACAGTCGTGGGATGAACGTGCGGTCGTTGCGGTCGATACTCAGGTGGCAAGCAGTCATGAGCTTGGCCCAGCGGCGCCGGTAGCGGAACCAGGTCAGGAACCGGGTGCGTGCCCGGCGGGTAACCCACCGCTCGAACATCTCCGGGCGCCGCTGCCGCCAGAGCATGATCCCCGCGAGGGACACCCCGACCACCCCGAGGGCCGCGACCGGTCCCCAGAAAAGGCCGGCCACGGCCGCGAGGACGATCGGGAGAGAGAACATCGGGAACAGCAGCAGCCACCACACGCCGGTGAGCGTTGCCCACAGGAGGTTGAGCAGGCCCAACGCGAACACGTCGAAGACATCCAGGCGGGCAGTGTTCCCAGTAGTGCTGGTCTTGGGGGTCATTGGTCGGCCTCCGAGCTAGAGTGGTCGAAGAGGGTCATCTGGTCGGGGCACTCCCACCGCGGCAGATCCCGGGCCTTGCTGGTGCGACGGCGCTTGGACTTCGCCACCTGTTCGGCGGCCGCCGTGACGATCGGATTCCGTTGCCGCGCGGTCCCACTGGTTGTGTCGCCACTCATGCCGCACCCACTTCCGGTGTGCCGGTGACGGCGGTGAGCAGGTGGCGGCCGAGGTGTTCGGTGTAGGCCGGTGGGATCGCCAGCGAGAGTTCTTGGCCGGTCATCCAGTCGATGCCCATGCACGCCGGTCCCGCCCAGGTGCCGACATCACCGGTGATCGAGATGTGGTGTCCGGCGGCGAAGTCACGGCGGCGCTGCTTGGTGCTGGTGCGGGTGGTGTGGGCGGGATGCCACGGCACCGGCGGCAGCAACGGCACACGCGGGTCGATGGCGAACTTGCGGTGTCGGTAGGTGCGCAGCCCGAACATACTGCCGCACAACACGAGATCCGCGCGCATCGCGGCGCCCATGACGTTCTCCACCACCCACGCCACCGGCCCAGCGGCCAGCCGTTCGAGTGTCGCCGCCAGCAGCCAGCCCGAGCCGTCGACACCCGCGCGGGCCGCCAGCGGGGTGTGGTCGTGGCACGGTGGGGAGGCGGTGACCACGTCGAACTCGTGTCCGTGCGCGTCCAGGAACTCCAACGCGTCATCCTGGTGGAACTCGAACGGATACCGCGGTTGCGGGCGAATGTCCACGCCCACGACCTCGAACCCCGCCCGGTGATAGCCCATGCTCGCCCCACCAGCACCGCAGTACAGATCCAGCAGCCGGGGGCGCCGTGTCGTGTTCATGCCGCCCAGTCCCCGCCGTCGTAGTCGTGGTCGTCGGTGTCGTCCCACAGCGGGACAGCCCCGGTCTCGGCCAGCAGGTGCGCGGCGATCGCGGCCGAGTCCAGCCCGGAGCGTTCCAGGTGGCAGCGTCGGCGGGCTTGCAGGTCGATGACGTTGTCGTCGTAGCGGTGGTTGCTCATGGTTGGGCCTCGATCTCGGGGACGCCGCACACTTCGCAGGTGCGGGAACGGGTGGAATTGCCCAGCGGCCACACCGTGGTGCGCCAGGACTCAGGGAAGGTGTGGCCGTGCTCGGCGCACCGGTTGGTGGCCTGGCAGCCGTCACAAGTGACTTTGTCGCCGTCGTAGACCCAGCCCACACCGCCCGCAGAATGGACAGTCAGATAGGCGATGGCCTGGGTGATGGAGTCGAAGCAGATCGCTTCGTTCTCGCCCTCGGTGTAGTGGTCGCCGCAGGTATCGCAGTAGACGACCACGTGCTGTTCGATGACCAGACCGCGTTTCATGCCGCCATCGGCCCGTCTTCAGGCTCGTCGCCGAGGTCATCGGGGTCGAAGCCGCTGTAATCCTCAGCGGGACCGGATATCTCCGGAGCCGGGGAGTAGGCGTCCACGATGGCGTCGATGTCGTCATCGGAGACGAAGTACGCCCGCACCCGCACAAACTCGCTCGAACCGTCCTCGCCGACGTAGCCGACACCCGGTGTCTCATCGGAGATCTCGTCGCAGCGTGCCCCGCGATCCCGGGCGCCTTGCCCGTGGACCATGCCGCTCTGAGTCGGCTCATCCAGGCGCAGGCCCACACGGACGGGGAACAGTTGCCGGTTGGGCATCGTCTCCTTCGACGGGTCCTGCAACGCCGCGATCACCGACACCGCCGCCGCACGCCCCTGCGACAACAACAACCCCGTCAAACGCCGGAACTCCTGCTGCTCCTCCCGGCTGGCATACGACGACAGCGACGCCGCCTCATCGATGATGATCAAAATCAGCGGCTCATCCGGGGAAGGGACGATCTTGCGCAGACCGGCCGAACGCATCCGCGCCAGACGCTCCCGCATCAGCTCCACGGCCTCGTTGAGCATCTCCAAGATGGTGGCGTTGTCGGTGGTGAACCGGACGAACAACCGGCCCTCGCCCTTGCCGAACTCCGCACCGCCCTTCGGATCAGCCAAATACAGATCGACCAATCCGGCTTTGATCGCGGGACCGAGCGCGGCGATGATCGACCACAGCACCGAGCCCTTACCCGAACCGGTAGCGCCCGCGATGAGGATGTGCCCATAAAGCACCCGCACCCGCCAGGTGTCGAAGTCCTCGGTCACCCCGACCGGCACCGCTTCCAGGTCCACCACACCCGCCGGACCGGGCACCACGACGGTGTCGGCCAGGGTGTCGAACACCCGCAGGTCCAGGCGCACGAACGCCGGATCCGGCGATGTCACAGTCACCTGCGGGACACCGAAGTAGTGCGCCAACGCGTCGCGGGTGTCGTCGTTGTTCCAGTCCTTGAGCGACTGACCACCGAGCATCTGCACATCCACCGACATCCCGAACTCGGTGTAGGCCGCGGAGACGATGTTCGGGTAGCCGGTCTGCGGCGAACCCAGCTTGAGAGCAGGCCACATCAACTCCAGTTGCCCCGAGTCGGTCACCACCGACACCGCCGTGCGAAGCTCGACCGGCGCAGCCGCAGTGACCTCACGCGCAGCACGAGCCGGTAGCATCTCCGAGCCGCGTGCGGCCAGTGTCCGCAGCCACCACAGCGCCGACGCGCCCGTGCACATCCCACCGGCGAGCATCACCGTTCCAGCGAGACTCATCGGGCGAACCCCCAACCTTGCGGGCCGCGCTCCAACTCACAGAACAGACGGCACCCCTCCGGAGCCGGGGACGAAGCAGGAGCCTCATCGACATCAGACCGACCCAGACCGGGGTCCTCGCAGAACATCACGCACCCCGACCGAGCCGGGGCCGGTGTTGCGGTGGTGTTGGCTACCGCGGAGGAAGACGCAGCGGCCGGAACGGGCGGCACCGGGGTGTCCGAGGAGGAAGTGCCCAGCACCCCGACACCGGCCAACAGGGTCACCAGCGACGAAACACCCATCGCCACAACAGGAACAGAAACAGTCATCTCAACCCCCAACAGGGACAGCGATCGGCAGCATGGTTTGCTGCGGTCGCGAAGAACGAACAGGAATGTGGACCGGTGCGTCAGGCACCGGGTGAAGCTCAGCCACCCGCACCGGCTCAGGCACCGGCAACGGGTCAGGCTCCAACTCAGGGACCGGCACCGGTTCCGGCTCAGACTCAGGTTCGGCCGGGGCCTGCTCTGCGGCAGGCTCGACCACGCCAGCCGGAGCCGGTTCGGGTGCCGAGTCTCGTTGTGCCGCACGGATCAGCAGCGCCAACCCGTGTGTGTCGGCCAGCAGGGAAATCGGGGCGATCGCAGCCACCAGCGCCGAGGCCCACCACGGCAGTTCACGCCCGGCAGCGACCGCGTGCAGCGAGTTGCCCGCCACCGACACCACCGAGCCGATGATCAGCACCGTGACGAAGAACCGGCGTTCCGGAGCGTTGGCGAGGACCAGCACTCCGAAGGTGGCGAGAAGGATCGTGCCGTCCACGATCAGCGGGAACAGCCACGCATCCGACGCCGGGATGTGCGCCAGGACCGCGAGGTCCTTGAGCGTCGCGAACGACAGCCGGAACGCCGCTGCCCCGACCGCGATGATGATGACCACGGCGGACCAGCGCGCAAGACGCATCCCCGCCGACTGATCCGCCGTATTCATCGTCAGGCCGCCTTATCCACCGACGCGGACACTGCGGCCTCGTGCTCGGCCACAACACCCGGCAGAGCTTCGGCCAGCGTGCGGGCATCCTCGATGCTCAGGCTCAAATACCCATTCGCGCCCGACAACTCGATGAACACCGTCGCCGGGATCACACCGTCGCCGTAGGCCGATTCGCGCTCGGGGTGGTACTCGGCGGTGATCCCGTCATGACCGGAGACGGTGGTGTTGAAGAACGACATGATCACGCCGCCTTCGCAGCCGACTTGGCACCGGAGTTGTCGCCCTTGATGCCGGTCGCGCGGATCGTCCAGCCGATCGACTTGAACTCGCCCTGACCGGCGATCTTCGGCTTGACCTGCAAGCCCTCCAGCTCGACCGGCCGCATACCCCGCGCGATTTCCGGAGCTGCGGGAACCGGCTGCACGTCGGCGACGAACACCACGTCGAAGCTCGCCTGCTTCGCGTTCGCCGCCGCCGGGTCGGTGACCGTGCCCTTCCACAGCCGCTTACCGGTGCCGTTGCCTTCGGCGTCCAGATCCAGCCGCTGACGCTTCGGCGCGTTGCGGTCGGTGCTGAACTCCGTAACCGGCGCGATCTCCCCCAGCAGGAACAGACCCATCGGGAACGCGTCCTCGAACGCCGGGGTGAACCAAACATCCTTGAGTGCCATCTGTCAGACCCCTTGTTGCAGTGTGTTTTCGCTCTGTAGCGGTATGCACTCTTTGTGCATACACAACAGCGTATACACAGCAGCGTATACGCACAAGGAGTTTGCGTATACGCAGTTGCAATGGGGCTTGACGGGAATAGGGCGAAAGTGCTGACCTGTGCGTATACACAGTTGCGTATCATCAGCAAGGGCGGCCCACGAGGAGGAGTAAGCGAATGAGTGAACCTGCGTACGTTGCCATCGCGGGAGAGATAGCGCGAGACATCCGCAGCGGTGCCTTGCCTGCGCGGATGCAGCTACCGAGCTACTCCGAGCTGGCCAAGCAGCACGGCGTGTCCGAGATTGTCATCAGGAAGGTGATCGACCTGTTGCTGCGTCAAGGACTCGTCTACACCATCGAACGCCGGGGAACGTTCGTCGCGGCTCGCCCAACGTTGGTTCGTGTCTCTCCGGAACGGCAGATGGAAGACCCTGAAGTGACCTTCGGCAATGAAGCAGCGGCCGGAGAAGATGAGGTTCGGATTGAACGCGAGTCGTCTACAGCGCCCGCCGATGATGAGCTTGCCGCCCTGCTCGGCATCGCCCCAGGCGACGACGTTGAACACATCATCACGATGGCATCAGAGCAGGGGCGACCTATCTCGATATCGGATAGCTATCAGCGGCCCGGCACGGATGTGACCGCCGCCGACATCCTTGAGGAAACGCTTGCCGATCGGCCTCCCGTACCGACACACGCTGTATGGCTCGAGGTGCCGTCCGGGGAACTCGTGAAGGCAGTCCGTCAGCGCTTCCTCAAGGCCGACGGCCAAGTACTCATGGTGTCGGACGTGTCGTATCCGCGAGACCGCTACGAGTCGTTCGTCTTCCGGATGGCGCTCGACACCCAACCCTGACGCAGTGCAATTCCCGCGTGGCCCGGTCGTACCGTCGATCGGGCCACGCTTCGTTTCGGCCTACTGGTTGCGAACCCAGCATTGCGCGACGTCGGCAAGGTTCCACCACGAGACGAACCGGGCATCTTGCGATTCCAGCGTCCACCGGTTCGTCAGCCGGTCGAAGAACGCGTCATCACCCGTCTTGCCGCCCTTCGGCTCACCGACGTAGATCAGACGGCGACCTCCACGCGCCTCGAACAGGTCCAAGGCTCTGGACGCCATCGGGTCACCCCATCCCGGAGGCCAACACAGGAACATCACCGAGTCGCGGTCAAGCTCTGCTTCGAACTCATCGAGACCGCCGACTGGGTACCAGGCATTCCGTTGGCCTTCCGCACCGGGGAAAGAAGCATTCGGTACCTTGTGCGGCGGCTCAGAGTCGAAGGCACGCGTGTGCACTCCGACCTCGGCGAGCAGCCGCGCCCAGTAGCCGCGCCCCGCTCCCAACTCGAAGACCGTCCGCTTCTTGCTGCATGTCTTCACCCAGTCAAGTGTCTCCGGGGACGGAATCGCGTAGGCATAGGTGCTCTGCAAGATCGTTTGCACGAAGCCCAGCCGGACACTGCCGGTCGAGTTTCCGCCATTGACGAGTCGACGTTGCCCGTCAACGGAGACGGAAGGCCCCACGATGTCCCAGTACGGATTCCCCGAGGCGGACTCACCACCGGTCATGTAGTGGACAAACCTCAGGTCAAACGCTGCGTCCGTCTCCTCATTGCCTGTCCCTGACAGCATCGGTGCCGTGTCCAGGTACTCGGCCACCTTCGGGTACTCAGCCTTCAGCCGAGACTCGTCTCCGAGCAGTTCGGCCAGTTCCGTTCGACGCTCCGGCGTCAGCGCGAGACCAGTCATGGACTTGATTCTCCGTGCGGCCCTTGCGTTGCGCGAGTTGTTGCCGAATTTCGCCATACAGGATCAAGGCGGCGCGCTGGCGCGCGCCGCGCCACGCAGCGACCCACAACGGCCGCGCTCCGCAAGCTCCGCGCGGCCGGAGGCTCGGCGTCGCGCGGCACCCACCAGCGAGCCGATTTTGATCCAAGCAATAGGCAAATCCGGCAGCCGACCGCGGTAGCCGTCCTCGCCACCCGCACCCGCCCGCATCAGCCCCGCTCACCGCGCCCGGACCAGCACACCGACCCACCGACCTCGCCACTGCCGCCACCGCCACGAACCCAGCGCGTGACCCGCACACTCCGACCCACCACGCCGACGGCCACCGCACCGGCGGCGACTCCGAGCCCGCCACGCCACTTCCCGTCCTTCCCGATCCAGGACTCACCGACCAGACGACGACCGGCAACAGCGCCCCGCCACCCCGTGACCAGCCAGCCACCGGCGAGCACGACCAGCCCACCCCGGCAGCCGCTCCGGATCCCGGTCTCGGCCACGCCGCCCCATCCGCCCCGATCACGACCGCACCCCCGCCCGCCGGAGACGACGGTGCAGCCGCCGACGAGCCCGCCAGTGCCCGCGCCACGCGATCCGGGGTTGTCGACAAGTCGTCCGATGCTGGCGCCACCGCCGCTGCTGTCCATGCCCGCGTCCTCCTGGGGAGGGGTCCCGGACGACTCCCGGTGCCCGGCGGGTCGAATGCCACCATGGCAGGCCCTACCCGATCCCGACAAGGCCAAGACGAGTCACCACGAAACCGCCTCACCAATTGAGCTGCCGCACAATACATTTCAGTGAGACGGTCTCGCGGCGAGCCTTGACGAGACCGTGCATGCCCCGCCACAGCGTCCTCCGTCCCACCAACCACCGGGAGCCGCACCGGAACTCCCACCCCAGGAGGAAGCAGTCATGGCCAGCAACGTCACCGTCACCATCACCGGCCACCTCGCCGACAACCCCGAACCCCGCGTCACGAACACCGGCAAACTCGTCACCAACTTCACCGTCATCTCCAACGACCGCCGCTACGACCGCGACCGCAACGAATGGGTCGACGCCGCCAAGACCGTCATCCGGATCAACTGCTGGGGCGACCTGGCCGAACTCACCGGCGACTGCCTGACCAAGGGATGCCGCGTCACCGTCACCGGCCACCGCCTGACCGCCGACCCCTACATCGGCAAGGACGCCAAGCCCCGCGCCGCACTCGAACTCACCGCCGACACGGTCGCCGTCGACCTGAAGGGCCAGACCGCACAGATCACCCGCCGCGCCCGCAACGGCGCCACCAGCGTCGACGCCACCGAGCCGCCGTTCTGACCCGCACCCGGTGACCGGACCAGCTGCAACCAGGTCCGGTCACCGAACCCGGCCACCGCGATCGACTGCCGAATTCGCCTATTACTTAGATTAAAGAGCCGCACCAGGATTCAGGTCTGCTCGCATCTCTTCCGCGTCCTTCGGCCGCGTGGCCCTGGAATGGATGGGCCTGCAGTGTGTCCGCGCGCCCCTCCAGCGTCAAGGGCGCCTACGGCGTCAGCTCCGCTGATGGCTGCGCCACCCTTGACCCTGGAGCCTCTACGCGCGAAGGGCAGGCCCTAACGGGGCAGGCGGGGAAGCCTGCCCCCTCGTGCGCATGCCCACCCATTCCAGGGCCGGTGTCGGGGTTACTCGCCGTACGAAGGTCACCTTTGGCATTACCGAGCAGTGCTGGGCACGACGAGAGCCGTACCCGACTTACTTCCCGCAGACGATCACGAACCCACCCGTTCCAGCTCAGTCCACCGCTTGTGGTCCAGTTCCACCCAGTTGCCTGAAACACGGAAGATCGGCGTGCGTTCTGCGTGCATCACGACGCGGTTCTCTGCGGTCAACCACGGTCAACCCGAACAGATCTGTCGTAGGGGTATCGAGACGAAAATTCCCCCTGACCAGGTGATTTGCCAGGGGGATACGGTGGCCAGGGCCGGGATCGAACCGGCGACCTTCCGCTTTTCAGTCAGATTGCCGAACTAACCGCAAGACCGCGAAGCTCGTTACGTCTGGTCTGGACCAGGGCCCCTGCAACACCGTAGAAGACGTTCTTCGCGGCGGTCCATGATTTATCGATCATGCTGCCTCCTTTCGGGGTTTCCTTGCTGCTGGACAGACGGTTCATGACGCCGCTGATTTTCGTTTCCAGGAAAGGGATTACCACGATTGACGCAAGAACACTGCACACCGCTACGGCACCGGACACCGAGTCGAACGATGTACCAGACCCAAGCCACACGCAACGAGCTAACTGGGTTCCTTCTCACGCTCCTCAGGGGAAGTCGAAGCTGGACCCGTACAGGGTGCCTCTGGGGGGTTTCAGAACTCTACCGACGCTACTTTCACCGGTCAAACCTCCAGCGGCAGCATCCACGGGCACACAAGAATCTCGACCAACCAGGGCACGGTCTGAGGCTCCCATGTGGGCATGCTCAATCCACATCACTCGTAGTGGTAGCGGCACGAGATGATCACGACCGCGTCATCATCGATCGCGTAGACGATCCGATGCTCCTGGGTGATACGTCGGGACCAGTAGCCAGCCAGTCCATGCCTCAATGCTTCCGGCTTCCCCGTACCTTCATAGCCGTTACGCTTAATGTCCTCGATGAGTTTGTTGATGCGGCGCAGAATCCGCCTGTCGTTGCTCTGCCACCATTCGTAGTCTGACCAGGCAGAATCGGTGAATGTCAGTTTCACTTTGCCGCCTTGCGCCGAGGCGCCTTAGGTTCAGGATCAGGGATGTTTAGACGCGAAACCAATAAGCGATAGAAAGCGGCGAGTGGTGAATTGGGATCAATACCATTGACGGCTTCGATGTAGGAATCGATATCGTCGAAGGAGTGGGGATCAGGAGAGATTAGGAGCGGAACATCCTCCCCGAATGTCCTTACAAGCACCTTCCGTCGACGCTTCGACTTCACGTCTTCAGTGGATTCTTCCTCATCAACGTCCACCAGCTCCCTCGGCGTTGCGGTGCCGCCACGATGCTCGGCTATCGAACGTTCCAGGTGTCGGGCATTGGCCGGGTTGCCCAGCAGGTACGCAGTCTCCTGCAGGGCTTGGTACTCACTCAGGGCGACAACGACGGCAGGCTCGTGGCCTGCACGAGTGACTACCACCTCTTCTAGGTCTTCAGTGGCGCTGTCGAGAACCGATGCGAAGTTCGCTCGCGCCTCGGTGTAGCTAATCGGCTTCATAGTGTCACTGTACAGGATGCTGTACATGCGGCACCATCGGTCTTGAGACATACGGACGACCGCAGTTCCCCTCCGCCCGTCATTCTCAGTCCGCGGCAGTACATAGCGCAACCGACTCCCGCCAACGATGTTAATGACGGATCCGCTGCTCAACTACGCATCCTGATCAACTCCAACAATCACCACTTCTCACAAACACCGAGACTGACAACCTCAAAACCGCAGTGCGATTACACGTCACACTTGGTGCGAATCCGTCCTTCCTAGGCATCATCCACGATGTTCGGTCCAGTGCAGGGCGAACCAATCCCGTTGTCGGTCGCTCACCTTCACTGTGAGCGGCTGCCCGTGGAGACTGCCGTAGGCCGGATACCGGCGATGGTCAGCGGCGACGTCGATGACATCGTTTCCGTCGACGGCGATGATCCCGCGGTCGAACAGCGTATGTAGGTCGCGGCGCAGCAATACCCCGCCATGCTCATGGTGCTTGCCGACCTTGGCGTAGCTGTAGAGGTGGCAAGCATCCAACGCAGCCTCTGGGAGCTCGCCGGTGAACGCGCACTTCGGCCCGAACTGTCCAAGCAGCATCGCCCGGAATTGCCGCTGACCGAGCCGAACTCGAGTGGGTTTAGTCGTGTGTCCGTGCTGCAACTGCGCGGTGGTCGAGTCCATTGGCCGCAGGACCTCGTTACCAAGGCGGGCGTTGATCGCTCGGCGTGTGTCAGGCCAACGCAGCGACCGAAAGCTGTTCTGGGACTTCGGTTTTACGCACAGGCTTCGCAGTTCTGCGGCGGTGAATTCGCCGAGCAAGTCGATCCAGCCCTGCTCATGGCTGGATCGGTACGTCGTCAGCCCGTAGAGCTCTTCGTAGACCGGGTCATCGAACGTGTCCTTGCACTTCTGGCACCGGTAGATCGGCCGCATCGTCGCCCGCTCCTCGAAGTTGACACTGTTGCACTTGAGGCAGCGAGCACGGCGCTTGTCCGCGGTACCAACGGTGATGTGGTCGATGACCGAGATCCCGAGCGATTCCGTCTGGTTCCACAGCAGGACGATGTCACCGACCGCGACTTTCGCGTGGTTCGGCACTGTGCTGTCCCAGCTGTAATGGCTCGCTGGGTTGTCGTCGTACTTCGCTGCGCCGCCCAGCCGGCGATATGCCGCCTTTGTTAGCACCAACCACGCCCGACTGGACTGCCCATCCGAAGACGTCAGCGTGCTGCTAGTCAACTTGTGCCCCCTTGGGTTACAACACCCGGTACCCACTGCGCCGAGACGAAGGCGAGTATGCCCGAGGCTACAGACACGTGCTCGAACCATATGGCCCCTTCCAGGGGCCAGCGGGCTGGTGACGACAGATCCGACGACAACGCCGACGACAGTTGAACCCGCTGCGCCACCCACCTCACGCCAACCGGGGAAGCTGAAGCCCTGATCGGCGGCAGGGCCTGTGCCTGGCAGTGTGGGGGTCAGGGGTTCGAGTCCCCTTAGCTCCACCTAAGTAGCAGGTCAGGCCCGGTCAGTGACCGGGCCTGACCTTTTTTCGGTCCTGGCCCCCCCTTAAACCCCCCGTTTTGGTTGTGTGTTGGATGGGTGCCGCCTGCGGACCGCCCTGTCGCCGTTCCGATCCGCCGCGACCTACGATGTGGCAGCAGTCGGCACCGAGATCCTGTCCAGGGGCCACACCAGTGATCACTCCACGTGGACCGACAGCAGCGTGCGCCGCACCGCCACCCAGCAGCAACTCAAGTCGGTGAACTGGACCGACCACGGCCACGTCACGCGCGCACTACGGGCGATGGCGCGGCTCATGGACCTATTCGACGACCAGGCGGTCGAACCGGTGCACAAGGCATGCGCCGTGACGGCTGCCGCATCGACGACGAGCCACCCCGAGGGTGGGCGTGGCCCGGAGACCGAGGCGTCTACTCGGTCGCCCGCCAGTGGGTGGCCGGGACTCACTCCACTCTCGAGGTTCGCGACCAGGCTCTACAAGGCGACGAGTTCAGCGATCTTCTTAGCGATGTCTTCTAGCGAGTCCTCGCCAGTGCTGAGACCGTTGCGAGAGCCGAGGAGCGGGCTGATCGCCCGAATTTCGTCATAGGTCACCCCGTGCGCGACGGGGATCAGCAGGTCGCGAGCCAGCAGCTCAGAGAGTTCCTTCTCGGACACACCACCGCTTTCGATGCGTTTCAGGAAGGCGGGCGTGATGAGGACGAGACCGATGCGCGTCTTGGCCAGGCCTTGTCGATCTCCCGCATGAATGGCAGGCCGAGGATGATGTCCCACTCGCTTAACCAGACCGACACGTCCTGCGCTTCGAGGAGGTCGTGCAGTTCGGTCGCGGTCTCTCGCCGGTCGTCCCAGGCATGGCAGAGGAAAAGATCATAGGACTCGGCGCGAGGTCCCACCGCTTCAACCTTCTGGCGGTAGCGATCCAGCGCCGCGACTTCGTCAGAGCTGTAGGTGACGGGAGAGTTGGCCGGCGACCAACGCGGACGAGTCGATCGGCCAGCGCCACCTCCACCGCTGGACCCGCCGCTACCGCTCGAAACGCGAGGGGGCGGCGGGGAATACGACCAGCGAGCCGAAGAACCGCGTATTGGCGCCTGATCCGGGCATCCAGCCCACGACCACAGCCTCGGTGGTGCGGTGCAGCGGTGTTTTGATCCACCGCGACGAGCGGCGGCCCGGTTCATAGACGGAGTCCATGTGTTTGCTGACGATGCCCTCCAAGCCCGGCGTCCTGCGCTACTTGCAGCGATCGGTCGGCGCTCACGTCGGTGAGTCGCCAGAACGGTGGCACCCGGACCGGGACACGGTCCAGGCCCAGGTTCTCGAGCAGCCCGCGTCGCGTCAAACATGGCCGGTCCATCACCGACTCGTCGCCGAGGGCGAGCACATCGAAGACTACGTATTCCACTCGCACCGCCGCGACCAGCGCGGCCGAGGGACGCGTCAGGTGCATACGCCGCTGCAGTCTGCCGAACACCGGCACACCCGTCGCCGGGTCAGAGCGATCAGCTCACCAACGAGAATGACAGAACGCCCCGCCGCCAGCGCGGCGAGCGCTTCGGTTATCTCGGGGTAGGCGGCGCTGATCTCGCGCATGTTGCGGCTCCAGAATCGGCACGAACCGCTCTGGCAGCGCGAAACCGCCCGTTTGCCCTCCCATTTCAGTTCCGCGGCCCACTCACCCGGTGGCCTGGGCGGCGGCCCGGCACTGGCTAGCATGGGTGCTGGCACGGACAGCGCCACCACTGGAGCATATCGCCAGCTAATGCAGACCGGTCGGGTCTGATCGGTTGATAGCGGATGCCGCCGACAAGGTGCCGGCAGGTCAGTGAGGTGGTCGATGCGGCGCCTGCTCCCCGCGTCCGGGTCGCTCATGAGGCTGTCTACCGCGTGGTGGGTGCCAGCTCGGTGATGAGGTCCTCGACGAGTTTGCGGATTTCGTCGCGGATCGCGCGGACGGCATCGACACCTTCACCTGCGGGGTCGTCGAGTTTCCAGTCGCGGTAGTCGACGCCGGGGAAGTAAGGGCAGGCGTCGCCGCAGCCCATGGTGATGACCACGGTGGAGGTTTCGACGGTGTCGGGGGTGAGGATTTTCGGGGTGTGGTCGGAGATGTCGATGCCGACCTCGCGCATGGCCTCGACGGCCGGCGGGGTTGATCGACTCGGCAGGTGCGCTACCCGCGGAGCGGACTTCGATGGCTTCTCCGGCGAGGTGGGTGAGGAAGCCGGCGGCCATCTGGGAGCGTCCGGCGTTGTGGACGCAGACGAACAGCACACTGGGGGTGCGTTCGCACCGTCGAGACCATGCCCGGCTGGATGCAGGCCATGGCCACGATGAATCCGGTCGCGCACGCCACCGACGCCCTGCGCGGACACGTGCTGGGCACCGCCACCGCCGCCGACACTGCCGCCGCCCTGGTCGCGGCGCTCGGACTGTGGGCCGCGGTCACCGCTGTCGCCGCCCTGCCCCGGCTGCTTCGGCCGCCACGCGCTCGCTGAAAACAACCCCGATGGCCCTACCCCGCGAAAGGGGTAGGGCTGGTTGTGTCAGCGGATTCCGATGTCGTTCATGGCGTCGACGAGAGCGGAGGCGAGGCGAGACGGATAGTCCGCTGGGCGAATTCTGAGCTCACTCATTCCAGTGCCTGCTGGTGGTGCCAGACCTTGGCCGCGGAGGCGACCAGCAGCATGGTCAGAATCGGGATGAGCGCGGCGCTGGGAACGACGCCGAGCAACAGCCCACCGACGATGGTTCCGGCGATCGACCCGGCGGCCATGATGAGGAGGAAACCGATGTTGACTCGCAGGATCTGGAAGCTCTGATCTCGGCTGTAGCGGGCGAACGCGACCAGCATCGTCGGCAGCGAGACCATCAGCGATAAGCTCCCGGCCACCTTGATGTCGACCCCGAACAGCAGCACGATCGTCGGGATCAGCAGCTCCCCGCCGGCTACACCCATCAACGCCGCCACGATCCCGATGCCGACACCGGCCAGCGCCGCGGCGACAACCCGCGCCGCCGTCGGCGGTGCGAGAGTGCCGACCTGGCCCAGGTGACCAAGCGCCAGGGCCGCGGCGATGAGCACCAGCAGCAGCGCCATGACCCGATAGAGGGTGCGCGAATGCATCCGTGTCGCCCAGTCGGCGCCGAGCCAGGCACCGGCGAGGCTGCCGATGAGCAGGTTGGCCGCAACCGTCCAGTGCTGGCTCAGCTCGTCGTAGGGCAGGGTGGTCAACCGGGCCGGAAGCGCGGTGAGTACGACGATCAAACTCGTCGCCTTGTTCAGGATCACCGCGTGCAGGGCCGCGAATCCGAATAGCCCGACCAGCAGCGGCAACCGGAACTCCGCGCCACCGAGCCCGATCAAACCACCCAGGAGACCGATCGCCGCACCCGCGATGAATACCAGCAGCAGCGCATCGCGCCGCGCTGCGGCGGATGACGTCGATGCTGCCGGGTCCTCAACCGCCTCGCTCACACGTAGAGACGTTAATGCCCGTAGTGGGCCCACTCGGAGTGGCTGCGGTGATCTTAGAGTTCACCGATATCGAAATCTCGCGGTCCGATGCGACGTCGGGAGGCACCGATCAGCGGCGTGAGATTCGACGACCGTCGGGGCACAGGTGGTGTGCTGTTTCAGCGGATACGCCCGAATGCAGGCGTCGATGGCGCTCATGCGGTGGCGTCGAGCAGATGCAGTTCCTCGGCCACGATCAGATCGACCTCTTCGTCGGTCAAATCCGACAACAGGTGTGTCGTCAGCATCGCTCTCACCTCCTCACCGCACTTACGGGATCTGTCGAATCGAAGATCCCGACATCGACTTCGACACCTATACAGACGTGACACGCCGGATCGGGACGCACAGTGCGTCCGATCGCGGTCAGTGCCGTCGGTATCTGTGCTGAGGATGAAGGCTCGCCACCACGCCGGCAGGCGAGGATGCTGGAGACGGAGAGGAAGCCCCGGTCATGAGCCAGCCAACAGCCACCACCGCGACCACACCACAGCCGCAACTCGGTGATCTCGACCAGCTCTGGCGCCGCTTTTCCGACGACCTGCGGGCCTTCATCGCCCGGCGGGTCTCGCACCCGGAAGACACCGAGGACATCCTGTCGATCGTGTTCCTGCGGATGGCCAAAAGCTTGGACAATCTGCGCGAGCAGGACCGGCTGCCGGGCTGGATGTATGCCATCACCCGCAACGCGATCACCGACTACTACCGCTCGGCGGCCCATCGCCGCGAGCTACCCGTCGACGCCGTCCCCGACAACCCCTCCGCAGGCGAGGATGGACCCGATCTCGGGGAGGCGGCGGAGAAAGAACTGGCCTCGTGCCTGGTGCCGATGCTCGCCGGGCTGCCTGTCGAGCAGGCCGCAGCGGTGAAGATGGTCGACTTCGACGCCCGCACACACGCCGCTGCTGCTGGTGAGGCGGGTATCCCGGTGTCCGGGATGAAATCTCGCGTGCAACGCGGCCGCGCCGCCCTGCAGGCCCGATTGCATGCCTGCTGTCAGATCAGCCGGGACCGCACCGGCCACGTGCACGACTACCGACCCCGCGAGGGAGCCTGCGGAGACACAGCCAGCAATGAAGGATGCGGCTGTGGTGGTGTCACACCACCCTCGGACCAGTAGACCGGCACACCGGTTCAGGTACGCCCACCGGTCGGCCGCGGGATCACCACGATCGGACAAAGGTGCGGTGCGAGCCGCTTGAGGCTCGCACCGCACCGTGCCGGGTGAGGGCTACTGGCAGCCGCACCCGCCGCCTGCCGTGGCCGCCGGAGCGCAGCACGTCGCCTTTTCGCTGGGATCGCAGCACGTGGTCTGCCGTTCGGTGCTGCAACACGCGGCTGCCGTAGGCTGCGGTGCTGCGTCCGTCCCATGTGTCGTCGGGGACTCGAATTCGTTCGGGTTGGTCATGGTGACTCCTGGATTCGTGGGGATGGGTACCAGGACAGACGGAGGAGAACCGGAAAGGACGCACCGGAAGTCGCCGTGGGGTGCTCCGATATCCAGGGGCGGGATGCGCCCCTGAGAGGGATCGAACTCTGGCCTCCGCGGTAGCGCTCTCTGGTCAGGTGGCGGTTGTGAAGCCTGAAGTGTCGGGTGGACGATGGAGACTGCCACGGAGGCGGCAGATTGTCCGGCCATGGAATCGAGGAGCCATGCCAGAACGGGTGACGGATCGGAGTGTGCTCGCCGCCGATCTGGAGCGGGCGCGGGCCGACTTTCACATTCTGCTGTCGATGGCGGGGGAAGACGATTGGGGCAAGGCTTCGGCGGGGACCCGCTGGAGCAACGAACAGCTGCTGTTCCACATGCTGTTCGGGTACATGGTGGTGCGACGGCTGCTGATCGTTCTGCGCGTGATGAGCCGGCTGCCCGAGGGCGTCGGTCGCGGGTTCGCCGCAGTCCTCAACGCCGCGACAGCGCCGTTCGATGTGATCAACTATTACGGCTCGTGCTGGGCGGCCCGCGTCTACAACCGCCACCGGATGGGAGCGAAACTCGACCGGGTGATCGGCTCGCTGCAACACTCGTTGACACATGAGCCGGACGCCGCGTTCCGGCGTGGTATGCACTACCCGACCCGGTGGGATCCGTACTTCGCCGACTACATGACCCTCGCCGACATCTACGCCTATCCCGGCCGCCATTACGACCACCATCGGCGCCAACTCACGCTCACCGGAATGCGGTGAGCGCGCCGATTCAGCGCACTGGGCTGCGGCGTTCGAGGAACACGCTGTCGCGCCACTTTCCGCCGAGCTGGGCGATGCGTTCGCGCACCCCGACGGTGCGGTAGCCCGCGGAGTGGTGCAGGGCGATCGCGGCGCGGTTCTCCGGAAAGATCGAGGTCTGCAGCGTCCACAGCCCGGCTTCGTCGGCCGCGATGACCTGCTTGTGTAACAGTGCTTTCCCGACGCCACGCCCGCGCGTCTGCTCGGCCACATACACCGAACTCTCGGCCACGCCCTCGTAGCCCTCATCGCAGGAGGCGGCGCTGAGCGCGGCCCAGCCCACGACTTCGCCGTCGATCTCGGCCACCCACCGGTGCTGCGGTAACCATCGCGCCTCGAGGGTGTCCTGGCTGGGAACCTCGGTAGCGGGAGTGGCCGTGCCGGTGGCGATGCCTTCGCCGTAAATGCGGCGCACCGCCTCCCAATCGTCTGCGCGCATCTGCCGGACGCTGACGTCGGTGGGCAGGTCCTCCGGGCAGCAGGGGCGCGGGGTCAACACGCCCATGACCGCGTCGGCGGCGTGAGGAAGGCCGGTGCAGCAGGCGGGGTTGACCATCACCACGGTGGAGGTGCGGTCCTTGTGGACGCTGACGAACCCGACATCGGCGAGCTTGCGCACGTGATGCGACACCGTGGGCTGCCCGATCCCCAGTGCTTCGGCGAGTTCACCGACGGTGATCCCCGCCGGGCGGGTGGCGACCTGATGCAGCAGCCGCACCCGCGTCGGATCGGCCAGGCTGGCGAACCACTGCGCGTAGGTGGTGGCATCACCCACGGTCAGCGCGTCTACCCGGTCCGCACCGGCGGCGCGCACGACCGGCATATCCAACGACGTCATAACCACCACTATATCGACGAACATCGATGCTTGCATTCATCGATGGACGTCGATAGAGTCCTGCATCAAGTTAATCGATGACCGTCGATGAAAGGATTTCTCATGGTGAACGAACTCCCCGTCGTGGTGGTCGGAGCCGGGCCGATCGGCCTGGCCGCTGCTGCTGAACTGCGTGAACGAGGCCTGAACCCGCTGGTGTTCGAACGCGGCGCCACCGCTGGTGCGGCCGTGGGCGAGTGGAATCATGTGCGGCTGTTTTCCCGCTGGGCCGAACTCGTCGCCCCGGCCGCGCGCCGCCTGCTCGAGCCCCGCGGCTGGAGCGCCCCGGCCGAGAACACCTACCCGACCGGTCAGGAATGGGTGAACGATTACCTGATGCCGCTGGCGAAGACCCTCGGCGAGGACGTGGTCGTCCTCGACACCGAGGTCGTGGGCGTGGCCCGCCGCGGCCGCGACCGGGTCGTGAACGCGGGACGTGACAGCGAACCGTTGTCGGTGCACCTGCGCTACGGCGACGGCAGCGAAGAGCGGGTGCTGGCACGAGCGGTGATCGACGCCTCCGGCACCTGGGGCGCGCCCAACCCCCTCGGCGGCGAAGGGCTGCCCGCGCTCGGCGAAATCGCTGCCGCGGCGGTGATCGACTATCGGGTGCCCGACCTCGATGACGACACCGTCCGCGCCCGCTACGCAGGCAAGCACACCGTGATCGCCGGGAGTGGGCATTCGGCGTTGACCGCGATCATCGCACTGGCCGAGGGCGCGAGCAACGAGCCGGGCACCCGGTTGACCTGGGTGCTGCGCCGCGGGGAGGTCGGATCCACTTTCGGTGGCGGCGAGGCCGATCAGCTACCCGCCCGCGGCGCGCTCGGGCAGCGCGCCAAACAAGCCGTCGACGCCGGTCTGCTCACCGTGGTGACCGGATTCCGCACCGCCGCAATCACACCCACCGGCAACGGCCGGCACACGCTGGTGTCGGATGCCGGTCGCCGGATCGAGGACGTGGATCGGGTGGTGGTGTTGACGGGGTTCCGGCCGGAGTTGTCGTGGCTGTCGGAGATCCGCCTCGGACTGGACCCGGTGTTGCAGGCGCCGGTGGAGTTGGCGCCGTTGATCGACCCGAACGTGCATTCCTGCGGCACCGTCTACCCGCACGGGGTGCGCGAGTTGTCGCATCCGGAGCCGGGTGTGTTCCTGGCCGGGATGAAAAGCTACGGCCGCGCCCCGACGTTCCTGGCGATGACCGGCTACGAACAGGTTCGCTCCATCGCCGCCGCCCTGGCCGGTGACCACGAGGCCGCCGAACGCGTCGAGTTGGTGTTGCCCGACACCGGTGTCTGCGGCGGCGCAGGCGTCTTCGACGACGCCACTTCCGCCGAAGAAGCCAGCGAGGGTGGCGGCTGCTGCGGCGCACCTGCCGCTGCACAGTCGCTGACGCTGGGAGCGCCGACTGCGCTGCAGGAGTTGCCACTGTCCGTGTCGTCGGCCCGCTGACCGCGGTGCGACAGACTCTATCGGCGCCACCGGCGCCCGCCGTGGCGGGGTTGCGGCGGGTGCTGGTGGTGCTGTGCGTCACCGAGATCACCAGCTGGGGAATCCTGTTCTACGCCTTCCCTGTGCTGCTCGGCCACATCACCACCGACACCGGCTGGTCGCCCACCGCGCTCACCGCCGCGTTTTCCGCCGGACAGCTCGTCGCGGCGCTGACCGGGATCCCGGTCGGGCGCTGGATCGACCGCCACGGGCCACGCGCGGTGATGACCGCTGGCTCGGTACTGGCGATCCCCGCACTGATCATGGTGGCGACCGCACCGAACCCGGCATGGTTCTTCACCGGCTGGTTGCTGACCGGGATCGCGATGGGCGCAGTGCTGTATCCACCCGCCTTCGCCGCGATCACCCGCTGGCACGGCCCGCAGCGCGTCCGCGCTCTAACCGTCCTCACCTTGGCTGCGGGGTTGGCGTCGACGGTGTTCGCGCCGTTGACCGCGGCGCTGGTGGCGCATCTGGATTGGCGGGCAACCTATCTGGTACTCATGGTGATCCTGGCGGTGGTGACCGTGCCGGGACATTGGTTCGGGCTGCGGCTGCCGTGGCCGCCACGTCCGCCCACCGAACCCGAGCACGCGCATCTCACCGATCCTGGCCCGATCGCGCGCAGCCGCTCGTTCGTGACACTGGCGGTCGCGTTGAGTCTCAGCGGGTTTGCCTCCTTCGCGGTGGTGGTCACACTCGTGCCGCTGCTGACCGAACGAGGCCTCGACACCGGCCTTGCCGCAGTCGCGCTCGGGTTAGGCGGTGCTGGACAGGTCGCCAGCCGCCTCAGCTACGCAGCGTTCGCCGCCCGCACCAGCCTGCGCACCCGCACCGTGGCCATCCTGCTGGCCATCGCCGCCACCACCGCCCTGCTCGGCATCTTCACCACCGCGTGGGCGTTGATCGCCGCCGCGATCGCCGCTGGCATGGCGCGCGGGGTGTTCACCCTGCTGCAAGCCACCGCCGTCACCGACCGCTGGGGAACAGGCCACTACGGGCAGCTCACCGGCCTGCTATCCGCACCGCTCACCATCACCATGGCACTCGCGCCGTTCGCCGCCACCGCACTGGCCTCCGCCCTCGACGGATACGCCACCACCTTCCTGCTCCTGGCCACCCTCGCCGCCACGGCCGCCCTGCTGTCGACCGCGAGCATCCCGAAACCACGACCGAAAGAAAACCATCCATGACCGAAGCCATCACCGACGACACCCACACCAGCCAGGCACTGGTGCGCGGCGGGTACGTGCCCTCCACCGACGGCACCATCATCACCTACCTCGCCCGCGGATCCGGCCCGCGGATCCTCTCTATCCACGGCGGACTCGGCAGCGCGCTGAGCCTGCAACCCCTCGCCCAGTACCTCGCCGCCGACTTCGAGGTCGTCACCATGAACTGCCGAGGCCACGGCACCAGCGGATGGGGCCAATCCCCACCGCACATCGCCCACGAAGTCGAAGACGTCCTCGCCGTCATCGACGCCGTCGGACCGATCACCGCACTGTTCGGGTACTCCTACGGCGCGGTACTGGCCCTGGAAACCGCCCTCGCCGCTGCCGACCGGATCCCCCGCCTGGCCCTCTACGAACCGCCACTCCCCATCACCTACCCCATCCCCGACCTGGCGGCGCTCGAAACCGCGCTGGGGGCAGGCGACTACGAACAACTACTCCTCGACGCCTCCGTAACCGGTGGGGGGTTCTCACCTAGGGAGCTGGCCGCCCTGCGGGAGGACCCGCTGTGGCTGTCAAAAGTCGCCCACGCCCCAACCCTGCTCCTGACCATGCGGGTGCTGGCCGGGCTGGAACCCGCCGTCGAGCAGTACGCGACGGTGACCGCTCCGGCGAAGCTGATCGTGGGCACGACCAGCGCCCCCTACCTGCTGCAAGCCGCCGACCATCTCGCTGCCGTCATGCCCCACCTCACCCGCGACGTGCTGCACGGCCAAGGCCACCACGTCGACCAGCAGCTGCTCGCCCAATCCCTCGAACGCTTCCTGCGCACCTGACACGCGATCCGAGGGTCCGCCCGGACAGCCCGACGCCGAGCCGGGCACCCCCGCGCGCACCCAACTCCAGTGGAATCGTCGAATCCTCACGGAAAGAACAACTTCATGTTCGACGCCATCGTCATCGGCGCCGGTCAATCCGGACTCGCCGCCACCCGAGCACTCCTCGACCACGGCCTCACCCCCGTCGTGCTCGAAGCCGGACCCGAACCGGTCGGATCCTGGCCGCACTACTACGACAGCCTCACCCTGTTCTCACCCGCCAAATACAGCGCCCTGCCAGGCATCACATTCCCCGGCAACCCCGACCACTACCCGCATCGCGACGAAGTCATCGACTACCTACGCCACTACGCCGCGACCCTCGACGCCGATATCCGCACCGGCCACCGCATCGAGGCCGTCGATCACGACGGCGACGCCTTCACCGCCCGCACCGACACCGGAACCACGTTCACCGCACCCCGACTGATCGCCGCCACCGGCGGCTTCGGCACACCGAATATCCCCACGCTGCCCGGCCAAGTCAGCTTCACCGGGAAGCTGCTGCACGCCAGCCGATACCGCTCACCACAGGAATACACCGGACAGAACGTGATCGTCGTCGGCGCCGGAAACACCGCCGTTCAGATCGCCGCGGAACTCGCCGAACACGCCACCATCACCCTCGCCACCCGGCACCCGGTGAAATTCGTGCCACAGCGACCACTGGGCAAAGACCTGCACTTCTGGTTCCGGATCACCGGCTTCGACACCCTCCCACTCGGCCGCTTCGTCACCAACCCTCCGACCCAACCCGTCCTGGACACCGGCCGGTACCGCGCCGCCCTCACCGCCGAAAAACCCACAACCCGACCGATGTTCACGCGACTCGACGGCGACACAGCCCTCTGGCCGGACGGCTCACGCACGAACGCAGACACGGTCATCCTGGCCACCGGCTACCGGCCTCATCTGCCCTACCTCGCAGGTCTCGGCGCCCTCACCGACACCGGCGTGCCCCGCCATCGGCGCGGATTGTCCACCACCTACCCCGGTCTGGGTTACCTCGGCCTGGAATGGCAGCGCACCCCGTCATCGAACTCGCTGCGCGGAGTCGGCCGCGACGCCCAACAGCTAGCACGTCAACTAGCCCAACAACCCCAGCGGCACGCCGAGAATACGCGCTCACGATAGTCCACGGCAGGCGCAGCGAGGGCCGGCGTCGCACCCTAATCCGGATCGGCGCCCCGGCCCACGTCGCGCTCTCACGCGCCACCCACCTACCCAAGCGACTCCAGATACCGCACGGTCATCTACACTCCCACAACGAGTTTCGCCACCACTGACGGCAGGTTTCTGGTTCGAGTCCAGATGGGGGAGCAGAAACAGCAGGTCAAGCCCGATAGCTCGGCTTGACCTGCTTCTTTCTCCGTATGTAACCAGGAATACGCCAAAGTTTCCGGGCCGACCTTCCAATCAGTTGAACGGCCTGGCGGTCGAACAATCAATTCGATCCACCATCAGCTCTGGTGGTGCTGAAGTTGTGTGGTGCAGTGCGTTGTCCACGAACGCCGCTGGGTTGGGTGATACGCCGCCGGGTTCCGGCAGCCGGCCGGGAGTCTGGGGCACTTTCGACGGCGGTAGTTGTTGTCGAGGGTGTGGGGTGGTGTCTGCCGGAACCGGTGAGAGTCTGTCGGCTGAGTGATACGGAAGGTCGACGGTCGCCGCCCCCAGTGTTGTTGACCTGTAGGTCAAGAACATTTAGAGTTCTTCGCATGGGCAGGCCGCGGAACTTCGAGACCGATACCGTGGTCGAGCGCGCGATGGAGGAGTTCTGGACCCACGGGTACGGCGGTACCTCTCCCGCGCAACTCGCCGAGGCCACCGGCGTCGGCAAGGGCAGCCTGTATCACACGTTCGGCAGTAAACGGCAACTGTTCGACCAGGCGTTGGCCCGCTATGGACGGATCGGCGTGGAGCACGCCGAGGAGCTGTTGTTCCAACCGGGCAGCACGCGCGAACGTATCGGTGCGTACCTGCGTGAGACGGTGGACGCTGATATCGCACAGCCGGTTCGGCGTGGCTGCCTGGTCGTGAACACCGCCGCCGAGCTCGGTGGCCACGACGAGGAGATCACCCGGACCCTGCGTGGTATCGAGGAGGGCATCGTCGGCGCGCTGGCCGCCCGGATCGAACAGGGCCGACGCGACGGCGACGTCGGCCCCGGCGTCGATGCGCGGGCCACCGCCGAGTTCCTGCTCAACACCAGCGCGGGCCTGCGCATCATGGCCAAGACCTCCGACGCCGACACGCTGTATCGCATCATCGACGTCGCCCTGACCGCCCTCTGACCGATCCGCCACATTGTGGTGGCTTTCGCATACCCCAATTTTTGACCTGTAGTTCAAGAAAGGAACTCTCCATGGATCTCGAATTGACCGGCAAAACCGCCGTCGTCACCGGGGCGAGCCGCGGCATCGGCCTGGCCGTCGCCGAGGCCTTGTCCGCCGCGGGCGCACGCGTGGTCGGCGCCGCACGCACCATCACGCCGGAACTCGAAAAGGCGGCCGTGGCAACAGTTTCGGCGGATTTGAGCTCGCAAGACGGCGCCACTGCGCTCGTGGATACCGCGCTGGAGGAACTCGGCGGCATCGACATCCTGATCAACAACGTCGGTGGCGGCGAACCCGACCGACTGACGCTGGGCGGATTCCTCGACAGCACCGACGATCAGTGGCGGCACTTCCTGGATGTCAACCTGTTCAGCGCCGTATGGGCGACCCGCGCCGCCCTGCCCAGCCTGCTCGACCGGCGCGGCGCCATCGTGAACGTCTCCTCGATCAACGCACACCTCCCGTCCGTCGGGCCGGTCGGCTACAGCGAGGCCAAGGCCGCACTCACCGCCTTCGGCAAGCGCCTGAGCGAGGAGTTCGGTCCGCAGGGAGTCCGCGTCAACACGGTCTCACCCGGCGTGGTCGGCACCCGGATCTGGCGCGGTTCCGAATGGGTGGGCGCGAAACTCGCCGCCGCACAGGGCATCTCGCAGGAACAGTTGCTGGCGGCGCTGCCGGGCCAGTTCGGCATCGCCTCGGGCCGAATCACCGAACCGGAAGAGGTCGCGGCCCTCGTGACGTTCCTGGTCTCGGGCAAGGCCGCCAACATCATCGGAGCCGACCTCGTCATCGACGGCGGGACCATCAAGACGAGCTGATCCGACACTTTCGTGGTCGACGCACCAGCCAGGCCTTCCCGGCCGTGGGCGGGATCGCAAGCCCGCGGAAAGTACGCTGACCTGAGCGACAACCGAATTCGCGTCTCTTCGGTGACTTGCCGGGGAAGTAGGAGGTGTGCGGGGTGGGTGCGGCGGCACTAACTGGGAACCAGCGGGTGCGTGGTTGGGTGCGGAAGACCGGTGCTGTCATTGCAATAGTCGCGCTGATGTCATGGGTCGGTGTGGCGGTGGCTACCGCCGCGCCGGTCCATGCGCCGGTATTGCGGGCACCGGCAGGTGGTTACCAGGAGCTCTTGGTGCCGTCGAGCATGGGGCCGATCAAGGTGCAGGTGCAGTGGGCGGCGCGTGGCGGGAGCGCGGCGCTGTACGTGCTCGATGGTCTGCGTGCGCCGGGAGATCACAATCAGTGGACGAGCGATACCGACGCGCTGCGTCAATTCGCGAGCGACAACGTCACGTTGGTGTTCCCGGTCGGCGGTCGGTCGAGCTTCTACACCGACTGGTATCGGCCGAGTAGTACGAACCGTCAACCGACGACGTACAAGTGGGAGACCTTCCTCACCAAGGAGCTGCCTGCCTTCCTGGCAGGGTACGGCGTGTCGCGGACCAACAACGCCATCGTGGGGGCCTCCATGGGCGGCAACGCCGCCCTGACGCTGGCCGGACACCATCGCGACCAGTTCAAGTTCGCCGGTTCCTTCTCGGGATTCGTGCATCCGACGTTTCCGCTCTGGAACGAAGCGATGCGCGCTGCCATGTGGGACGAGGGCAACTTCAATGTGGACGACATGTGGGGTACGGCCGGTGATCCCGCCTGGAATCGGAACGACGCCACTGTGCAGGCCGAATTGCTGCGCGGGCTGCCGGTATACGTCTGGACGGGCAATGGCGCGCCCGGGCCGCTCGACGTGCCGTACGGGGTCGGCAACACGGTGAACGCGATGAGCCTGGAGGCGATGACGCTGGCCGCCACCCAGATGTTCCGTGATCGCGTCGCGGCGTTGGGCATCGCCGCTCGCGTCGACATCGGCAACGGGACGCACACCTGGCCCTACTGGCAGCAAGCGCTCGCGACGGCGCGTCCGATGATCCTCGACGCGCTGGGCGCACGCTGACACCTTATTCACCTTTCCGGGAGGGTCGCTCGGGCGGACTCGACACCTCCGGTTCGGCGTCGGGCGCCTGCGCGGACCGGTCCGTATCCGGGGTCGCGCGCAGCGAGGCAGGCGGCAGGTACTCGCCCACGTAGCGGCGGGTCCACCAAGCCCCGTTCCGGCGGCGCTCCTCGCGCGTGGTGAAGCGGTAGACGTACAGCAGGATGCGTAGGTACTTCGGCGGCCGATCGGGGAAGGGGTTCGTCGCCAGCAGACGCGACACGGCGGTGTCGCCTTGCAGCAGTTTGACCACCATCGTCAGCAGCCAGGCTTCCGCGTACATCGGTGACATGGCCGCGAACCACATCAGCCAGTCCAGCCGCAGATGATAGGGGGCGACCTGCCGGGGGCGGCGGGTGAGGGTTCCTGGCTTGGCTCGGAATTCGTACGCCTGCCAGGTCGCGTCCGGCCCGGGCTGGTCGTCGGTGCCTTCGATGACCAGCTCGAGCCGCGTGCGGGTGATGTGCCCGAACAAGCCGTAGGTGTTGCCCAGATACAGCCGGTTGAAGGCGGCGTTCATCACCTGATTCCGTGACGCCATATTGCGGACCGGCGCCCAGCTGAGCACCACCATGGCCACCGTCAGGATCGACACCATGATGGTGAACCACAGCGGCCCATCCGGCGCATGTGTCGGCTCGATGGGGAGCAGCGCCGTGAGCAACCGGCCGTCGAGCGCGAGTGTGGCCAGTGCGATCGTGAGCAGGTTCAGCCACGCGAAGTTCCCGCTGACCATCAGCCACAGCTGCGTCACGAGCACGATCACGGCGGACACCGTCGCGATCGGCTGGGGGCACAGCAGCCCGAACGGCACGATCAGCTGCGCGACGTGGTTCCCCAGCACCTCCAGCCGATGGATCGGCTTGGGCAGATGGTGGAAGTACCAGCTGAACCGGTTCGGGATCGGCTGGGTCTCGTGGTGGTAGTAGAGCGCGGTGCGATCCCGCCACGCCGGGTCGTTGCGGATCTTGATCAGGCCCGCTCCCACCTCTAGCCGCACCAACACCCAGCGCAGCAGGAAAACCGCCGCGATCGGCGGGGCCGTGTCCGCGTTCCCGAGAAAGATCGCCAGGAATCCGGCCTCCAACAGCAGCATCTCCCAGACGAAGCCGTAGAACGCCTGTCCGGCGTTGACGAACGACAGGTACAGCACCCACAGCGCCGCCCACACCGCCATGGCCACCGGCAGCGGCACCAGGTCGGTCAGACCGAGCACGACCGCGCCGGACAGCGCCACACCCAGCGCGGCCAGAGCGGCGGCCAGCCGGTCGGAGTAGTAGAGGTGGAACAGACTCGGTGACCGCCGGAACCCCGCCGCCCGCAGATACCCCGGCGCGGGCAGCAAGCCGCGCTCACCGCACAGTGCCCGGAATTGGGCCAAGGTCGACAAAAACGCGACGAGATACACCAGGCCCACCAGCCGCTCGAAGACCAGCCGGGCCAGCACGTAACCGGAATCGTAGAAGCCGGACATCGCTGGTCGCCCACGCTCGATACGAAGCTCCTCGTATCAGGAGAACGCACGCGGCGTCCGTATTCTTTCCGGCAATCTCGGGGAGTCGTTCACGGCTGTGCGTCTCGGCCGACGACTCCGCACTCCGGTGGCCTTCCTCAGCCCACCGCCGCGGTTTCGTGTTCCAGCACTTCGCTCGCCGCCCGCTCGCCGGAGCGGATGGCTCCGTCGATCCAACCGCACATGACCGCGGAGCTCTCCGTTCCGGCCCAATGGATTCGGCCGCAGGGCTTGCGGAGGGCGTGGCCGAACTGGGTGAGCACGCCGGTCGGCGCGTGGCTGATCATCCCGCCACCGGAGTAGCGCTCGGTGCTCCAGTTCTGCTCGATGTAGTCGATGGGGGATCGTGCCTTTTCGCCGAATCGAGCGGCGAGTTCGCCGAGTATCGCCTTCTTTCGCTCGGTCGCGTCGAGCTGTCCGGCCTGCCGCGCGATGGGCCCCTCGATGATGACGCACAGGACTCCGGGTCGCCCGGTGTCGGTGCAGGCGTCAATGGTGACGGTCGCGGGTGATCCCGGCGCGACCGACTGACCCGACAACCCGTCGTGCCGCCAGAACGGTTCGTCGTACACGACGGAAATCTTGATGATCGAGCCGCTCGGCATGCGCTGATGGAGGAACGAGCGATCGACCGGCAACAGGGGTTCATAGCGAATCTGGCTCGCGACCGCCAAGGGAACGGCCACGATCGCCCGGCGTGCGCGCACGCTCACCTGGTCGGTGCGCACCGTCACCCCGTCGGGGTCCTGCTCGATGCGCCGCACCGGCTGGGAAAGGCGGATCGACTCGCCGATCTCGGCGGCCATGGGCCGGTAGACGGCGCCCATGCCACCGACCGGGCGGGCGTCCTGCGCGCCGTCCTTGACGCTGACGACGAAGCTCGGCCCGCCACCGGAGGCCATCTGGTAGAGCGCGAAGAGCAACGACACCTCCGACGCGGCCGAGGTGTAGGAGCCGGCGATGGCGGTCTCCAGAAGTTCGTGGGCGGGCTTGGACAACACGTTGCCATCCAGCCAATGCGCCAGACTGACCTGATCCCACTTGTCGGCCTTCTTCGCGGCCCACGGGGCTTCCAGCGGGACCGACTTGCACAGATGCCCCAGTTCGAGCAGCACCGCGCCGAGATTCATCGCCGCCCACGGGCTCATCGTCCACGGAATCGTGCCCGTGTAGCGGTGCTGCTTGCCGTCCACCACCATCATGGCCTCACCGTCGGTGTACTGCTGGTAACTCGGTACCCCGAACTCGGTCATCAAGGCCCGGATCCGGTCCTGTCCCGGTCCGATCCAGGCGCCGCCGCGATCGATCCAGGACCCGTCCGGACGCGTTTCGGTGAACGTCCGCCCGCCGAGCCGGTCGCGTGCTTCCAGCACGGCCACCGATCGGCCGGTCTGTTTCAGCCGCAGCGCGGCGGTCAATCCCGCGAATCCGGCACCGATTACGCAATAGTCGACGTCTGTCATGAAAGCCGCCCTCGTGTTGGAGTTCTGCGCGGCACCGCCCCCGCGGTCGTCGCGCGATCGCCGCACCCTCGACCCAACGGGTGCGATCCGCCTTCGATCAGGCATACGAGTCGAATATCCGGCAATTCTATAGCAAATTCCGTGGTCGAGTCGGTTCGGTGGCCAGACCCCTCGTTTCCGGTGCGCACGCTCCAGAAGCTGCTTAGGCTCACGGAGCTTGTTGTTCGACCGCCTGGAGTTTTCTCGATGACGATGTCTTCGTCCCCAGCGCACAGCCCATCCGGCCGCGCACCGCTCAGTTCGCCGATCGATACCGAAGGACCGCGGATCCCGCTGTACGCACCGGAGTTCGCGACCGATCCGCACGGTGCCTATCGCGAGATGCGTGAACGGTTCGGGTCGCTGGTGCCGGTGGAGTTGGCGCCGGGCGTGCCCGCGACCTTGGTTATCGGGTATTACACCGCAGTGCGGATCATCAACGACCCGGATCATTTTCCGGCCGATCCGCGCACCTGGCAGAAGGACATTCCGGCCGACTGCCCGGTGCTGCCGATGATGGAGTGGCGGCCGAACGCGCTGCGGAATGCGGGCGCCGAGCACGCCCGCTACCGGCAAATCAATGTCGCGGGTCTCGGCAAGGTCGATCAGTATCGGCTGCACGACACCGTCGCGGAGATCGCGATCCCGTTGATCAACTCGTTTTGTGCGGACGGGTCCGCGGATGTGGTTCGCCAGTACGCGTTTCCGCTCTCCTTCGCGGTGCTGAACGCTTTGCTCGGTTGCCCGGCCGAGATCGCGCAGCGCGCCGCGAGCGGTATGGCCGCGATCTTCGAGGGCATCGACGCGGACCGCGGAAACACAATGCTCATCGATGCGCTGCTCGAGCTGACCCTGCTCAAGCGCGCCGAACCCGGCGACGACGTCACCACCCGGATGCTCCAGCACCCTGCCTTGCAGAGCGATACGGAAATCGTGCACCAGTTGGGCACGCTGTACGGCGCGGGCATCGAACCGCAGCAGAATCTGATCGTCAACACCCTGCTGCTCATCCTGACCGACGAGCGGTTCGGCGGCAGCGTGCTCGGCGGCAGCCTGTCGACCCGCGATGCCATCGACGAGGTGTTGTTCAACGACCCGCCGATGGCGAACTTCTGTTTCAGCTTCCCGAAGCAGCCGATCCTGATCGACGATGTCTGGCTGCCCGCCCATCAGCCGGTCGTGATCAGCATCGCCGCCTGCAACACCGACCCGGCGATCAGCACGGACCAGTTGGCGGGCAATCGCGCCCACCTGGCTTTCGGGGGCGGGCCGCACGGGTGCCCGGCCAGTTCGCTGGCTTATCTGATCGCCCAGGACGCCATCGACCAGCTGCTGGACGCCTTACCCGAGATCCGCCTTGCGGTGCCACCGAGCGAGCTGACCTGGCGACCAGGTCCGTTTCACCGAGCGTTGAGCGCACTGCCGGTCGTCTTCCCGGCGTCGCCTCCCCTGCCCGTCCAGTAGCGGCGGGAATTTCAGAGCAAATTCCGTGGCCGGTCGGGTCCGGCGACGTTACCCGTCGTTTTCGATACGCACGCCCTGCAAGCTGCTTAGGCTCACGGGGCTTGTTGTTCGACCGCCGGGAGTTTCCTCGATGACGATGTCTCCGTCCCCAACGCACGGCCGACCCGGTCACGCGCCGCACGGTTCGCCGATCGATACCGACGGCCCGCGGATTCCGCTGTACGCACCGGAGTTCGCGGCGGATCCGCAACGCGCCTATCGCGAGATGCGCGAGCGCTACGGGTCGCTGGTGCCGGTGGAGTTGGCGCCGGGCGTGCCCGCGACCTTGGTTATCGGGTATTACACCGCGGTGCGGATCTTCAACGACCCGGACCATTTTCCGGCCGATCCGCGCACCTGGCAGCAGAGCGTTCCGGCCGACTGCCCGGTGCTGCCGCTCATGCAGTGGCGGCCGAACGCACGGCGTAACGACGGCGCGGCGCACGCGCGTTACCGGCAGGTCAACGCCGCGGGTCTGGACAAAGTCGACCGGTACAAACTGCACGACACCGTGGCGCAACTCGCCATACCACTGATCAACTCGTTCTGTGCCGACGGGTCCGCGGATCTGGTTCGCCAGTACGCGTTTCCGCTCTCCTTCGCGGTGCTGAACGCCATGCTCGGTTGTCCGGCCGAGATCGCGCAGCGCGCCGCGACCGCGATGGCCGCGATGTTCGACGCCGTCGACGCGGAGCGTGGGAACAAGCTGCTGATGGCCGCGCTGGCGGAGTTGATCGAATACAGGAAAGCCGAACCCGGCGATGACGTGACGACGCGAATGCTGCAACATCCGGCCGACCTGACCGATGTGGAAATGGCCAATCAGGTGGGCACGATGTACGGCGCGGGCATCGAACCGCAGCAGAATCTGATCGCCAACACCCTGCGGCTGATCCTGACCGACGAGCGGTTCGGCGGCAGTGTGCTCGGCGGGAGCCTGTCGACCAGAGACGCGCTCGACGAGGTGTTGTTCAACGACCCGCCGTTGGCGAACTTCTGCTTCAGCTTCCCGAAACAGCCGATACTGATCGAGGACTTCTGGCTGCCCGCCCACCAACCGGTCGTGATCAGCATGTCCGCGTGCAACACCGACCCGCGGATCAGGGCGGCGCAATACGCGGGCAATCGCGCCCACCTGGCTTTCGGGGGCGGCCCGCACGTGTGCCCCGCCCGTTCGCTGGCTTACCTGATCGCCCAGGACGCCATCGACCAGCTGCTCGACGCCTTACCCGAGATCCGCCTCGCCGTACCGGCCGACGAGCTGACCTGGCGGCCGGGCCCGTTCCACCGGGCACTGACCGCACTGCCGGTCGTGTTCGAGCCCTCACCTCCGCTGCCGGTGGAGTAGCGGGTTTCAATGGCTCCAACTTGAAAGTTAGGGCAGGCGAACATTATGATCTCAGTGTATGAAGGCTCGGCGTTTGCTTGCTCTGCCCCCGCGCCGGTTGGTCGCTGCGGCCACCGTGGGCGCCTTGGCGTTGGTCCTGGCCGCCTGCGGGGCAAGTGAGGCCGGGCGTCACGATCGCCCGGTGGTGCTCACCACGTTCACGGTGCTCGCCGATATCGCGCGGAATGTGGCCGGGGAGCACCTGACCGTCGAGTCGATCACCAAGGCGGGCGCGGAGATCCACGGTTACGAGCCGACTCCCGGCGATATCAAGAAGGCCTCGAAGGCCGATCTGATCCTGGACAACGGCCTGAACCTGGAGGCGTGGTTCGCCCAGTTCGTCTCCGACGTGCGCGTGCCGCACACCGTGGTCAGCGACGGTGTCGCGCCGATCGGCATCCGCGAGGACGCCTACCAGGGCAAACCGAACCCGCACGCGTGGATGTCGCCGCAGAACGCGCAGATCTACGTCGACAACATGGTGCGCGCGTTCGAGCAACTCGCCCCGCAGCACGCGGCCGATTTCCGGGCCAACGGCGAGCGGTACAAGACCGAACTGCGCAAGGTGCACGAGGAACTCGTCGGCACCCTGAGCGCGCTGTCGCCGGACGAGCGCGCCTTGGTGACCTGCGAGGGCGCGTTCTCCTACCTGGCCCGCGACGCCGGTCTCACCGAGAAGTACATCTGGGCGGTCAACGCCGAGCAGCAGGCCACGCCACAGCAGATCGCCTCGGCCATCGACTTCGTCCGACAGCGCAGGGTGCCCGCCGTGTTCTGCGAGTCCACGGTGTCGGACGCGCCGATGCGGCGAGTGGTCGAAGCCACCGGGGCCGCCTTCGGAGGCGTGCTGTACGTCGATTCGCTCTCGGAGGCCGACGGTCCCGTGCCGACCTACCTGGCGCTGATCCGTCACGACGCGCAGACGATCGGCGCCGCACTGACAGGGCGCAGGCCATGAGCGAGCAGACCATCGACACAGTCAGCCCTGGTCGTCACGCCGGGGCCGAGCGTCAGCGAGGCGCGGGCATGAGCGAACCGGCGATCGAAGTACGGGGCGTCACCGTCCGCTACGGCGACGTGCTGGCGCTCGACGGGGTCGACCTCACCCTGGACTCCGGCCGGGTCTGCGGTCTGATCGGCATGAACGGTTCGGGCAAGTCGACGTTGTTCAAGTCCATCATGGGCATCGTCCAGCCCGATCGCGGAACCGTGCGGATCAACGGCGGCGCGCCGGTGGCGGCGCGGCGGGCGGGCGTCCTCGGCTATGTGCCGCAGAGCGAGGATGTCGACTGGAGCTTCCCGCTCTCGGTGCGCGACGTGGTGCTGACCGGTCGCTACGGCCGCATGGGCTTCACCCGCCGCGCGCGCAAGGCCGACCGCGAGGCCGTCGCGCACGCGCTGGAACGCGTGGAGTTGACCGACCTCGCCGACCGGCAGATCGGCCAGCTGTCCGGCGGGCAGAAGAAACGCGCCTTCGTGGCGCGCGGCTTGGCGCAGGGCGCGACCGTCCTGCTGCTCGACGAGCCGTTCGCCGGGGTCGACAAGCGTTCGGAGGCCACGATCACCACGCTGCTGCGTGAGCTCGCCGCCGATGGCGCCACGATCCTGGTGTCCACGCACGACCTGAACGCCTTGCCCGGCCTCGCCGACGAGGCGGTGCTGCTGATGCGCACGGTGCTCGCGCACGGCGATCCGGATTCGGTGCTGCGGCCGGAGAACCTGGCGAGGGCTTTCGGCCTGGATGTGATGGACCGGGTGTGAACCCGGCCGAGGGCGAGGCAGACCAATGAATCCGACCGAATTCTTCCTCGATCCACTGCGCTACGAGTTCATGGTGCGCGCGCTGGCGACCACCGTGACGGCGGCGGTGGTGTGCGCGGTGCTGTCCTGCTGGCTGGTGCTCATCGGGTGGTCGCTCATGGGGGACGCGGTTTCCCATGCGGTGCTGCCCGGTGTGGTGCTGGCCTACATCGTCGGGCTGCCGTTCGCGGTGGGCGCGATCGTGTTCGGGTTCCTGGCGGTGGCGCTGATCGGGGTGGTTCGCGACACCAGCCGGATCAAAGAGGACGCCGCCATCGGCATCGTCTTCACCACACTGTTCGCGTTCGGGCTGGTGCTCGTCTCGGTGACGCCCAGCCAGACCGACCTCAACCACATCGTGTTCGGCAATCTGCTTGGCGTCAGCCGCGCCGAGCTGATCCAAGTCGTGCTTCTCGCGGCGATCACCCTCGCCGCGTTGATCCTCAAACGCCGCGATTTCACGCTGTACGCCTTCGATCCCACGCACGCGCACGCCATCGGTCTCAGTCCCCGGCTGCTCGGCACCGCCCTGCTCGGCCTGCTGGCCTTGACGGCTGTGGTCGCCCTCCAGGCGGTCGGCGTCGTTCTGGTGGTCGCCATGCTCATCATTCCGGGAGCGACCGCCTATCTGCTCACCGACCGTTTCGGCCGCATGCTGATCATCGCCCCGACCATCTCGGTGCTGTGTGCGGTGACGGGTCTGTACGTCAGCTACCACCTCGACACCGCGCCGGGCGGCATGGTCGTCGTCGTCCAGGGCCTCGCCTTCACCGCCGTCTACCTGTTCGCGCCCCGCCAGGGCGTCATCGGGCGGCGCATCTCCGCTGCCCTTCGGCAGCGCAGCGCGGTTTCGGAGATGTAGCCTCAGGGTTGGCGTTCGAAGATCGCCGCGATGCCTTGACCACCGCCGATGCACAGGGTTTCCAGCCCGTAGCGCGCTCCGCGGCGGTGCATTTCGCGCAGCAGGGTGGCCAGGATGCGGGCTCCGGTGGCGCCGACCGGGTGGCCGAGGGCGATCGCGGAGCCGTTGGGGTTGAGTCTCGGGTCATCCGGGGCGATGTCCCAGTGCCGGAGGACGGCGAGGACTTGGGCGGCGAAGGCTTCGTTGAGTTCGATGACATCCATGTCGGCCAGGGTGAGGCCCGCGCGGGCCAGTGCCTGCGCGGTGGCGGGGACCGGGCCGATGCCCATGGCTCTGGGCGGGACCCCGGCGACCGACCACGACACCAGGCGCGCGAGCGGGCGCAGGCCGAGGCGGTGTGCCCGTTCGGGTGTGGTGACGATGCACAGTGCGGCGCCGTCGTTCTGGCCGCTGGCGTTGCCCGCGGTGACGGTGGCGTCGGGGTCGAGCGCCGCGCGAATCGGGCGGAGCGCGGCGAGCGATGACAGATCGGTGTCGGCGCGGGGATGCTCATCGGCATCGATCAGCAGCGGTTGCGAACGGCGTTGTGGCACGGTCACGCCCACGATCTCGTCGGCGAAACGTCCTTCGCGCTGGGCGGCGACGGCGCGCTGGTGCGACTGCACCGCGAGGGCGTCCTGGTCGGCGCGGCTGATCGCGAACTCGGCGCGCAGGTTCTCCGCGGTCTCGATCATGCCGCCGGGCACCGGATAGTGGTGTCCGCCCGCGGTCACTCTGGCCCGCGCGAGGCGGTCGCGCAGCTCGACGCCGTCGCCGCGGATGCCCCAGCGCATGCCGGTCGCGTAGAACTCGGTCTGGCTCATCGATTCCACGCCGCCCGCCAGAATGAGCTCACCCGCTCCGGTGCTGACCTGCATGCATGCCTGGATGACCGCCTGGAGCCCGGAGCCGCAGCGGCGGTCCACCTGCATGCCCGGGACCTCGACCCCGAGACCGGCGTCCAGCGCTGCTACCCGCCCGATGGCCGGAGCCTCGCCGCCCGGGGAGGCTTGGCCGAGGATCACATCGTCGATCTGCCCACCGTCGATTCCTGTCCGGGACAGCAGTTCGGCGATGACGGTCGCGGCAAGCTTCTGCGGCGCCACATCTTTCAGCGATCCACCGAATCGGCCGACGGGCGTACGCAGCGGTTCGCAGATGACGGCTTCGGGCACGGAGATGTCCTTTCGGTCAGGGGGAACGCGGTACACCCGAGTTGTTCGGCGGTGATCGTGCGCATCGCCGCTCCAGTGCTGTTCACCCGGTTGTCGGCCGGAGCCGGGGATCGGATACGACCGTCGGCTCGCCCGGCGGGAACGGGCGAGCCGACGGAAGAACTCGAATGCCTACCGCACCGGCGGGGCGGCCGGGTCCTTGCAGTAGGCCAGTTCGGGCGGGCAGGGCGTCAGGATCGTGGAGAAGTACTGGATCGCCGAGAACAGTGCGACCGGGCCGCCGACGGTGATCAATCCGACCATCGATCCGACCGCGCCGAAGGTGGCCGCGCCGAGCACGCAACCGGCGATGGTCGCGCCCACCCACGGGAGCAGCAGCGCGATCACCGGGCTGGCGAGCGTCGCTCCCGCCGCCGCGCCGAGCAGGCAGCCGACGCCGCCACCCAGAACGGCGCCGATGATGGCGCTGATCGCACCGCCGATGGTGACCCGCTGGGTGAACGCGCCCAGCGCCAATTGATCACGGGGAGTGAAGGACTCCGCGATCGGCTTGGCGGCCTGCTCCACCGTGACGATCTCGGCCTGGGAGATCGGCGCCACCGCGATGCCGCCCGCGCGAGACGGGGTCAGCGTGGCCGTGTTGCCCTCGATCCGGGCGGAGATCGGATAGGCCATGGCGTCCATGCGGTAGGTCAGTGGCACGGCCGCCACCGGTGTGCCGTGCACGTCGGTGAGCACGAGCTGATCGCCGACGGTCTGGAGCTTGCCGTCGGTGGTGACGACCGCCGAGTCTCCTTGGCGGCTGACCTCATAGCGCACCTCCTGCTGCGCCGGTTCGGGCGCGGCTTGGGTGGTGCCCGCGCTGACGCCGACAGCTACCGCCGCGAGCGCAGCGGTCACAAGGGAATTTCGCAACATCATCGTTGCTCCTCATCAATCGTTTTCTGCAAGCCCGTCCCGGACCGCGCCGGGGCGGGAGTCTGGGGGAGTGCCTATTTGCCGGTCTCGATGACGTCGCCGGTGAGCACCCAGTGGTCGCCCTCGAATCGCTGAATCCGCACCGCCTCCATAGGGAAGGCGTCATCGGGGCCGGTAGTGAGCGTGATGCCGGGCAGCAGCAAGTCGACGCCGACCTGGTTCAGCGCCCGCATGGAGTCACGAAGGCCTTCGCGGGTGGGGCATTTCGCGGCCGCCATGGTCTTGTGGAAGCTCTCCGCGGCCGCCCACCCGACGACCGTGTACTGGTTGGTCGGATCGGCTCCCGGCGCGTATTTCGCCAGCTTCTCCTGGTAGCCGCGCATCGCGGGATCGGCTTCCCACTGCGGGTCGGCCGGGTCCTTGGTGAACGCCGCCGACACCACGCCCTGCACGTTCGGGAAGCCGACCGGCTTCAAGGTGCTGATGGTGTTGGCGACCTGGGAGACGATGTGCAGCGGATTCCAGTCGGTGTTGCGTGCCTCGGCCGCGAGCGCCTGCGAGGCGAACTTCGGTGTGGAGAAGTTCAGCAGCACATCGGCTTTCGAGGCGGCCAGGTTGCGCACCTGCGCTTCCACGCTGGGATCGGTGACCTCGTAGCTCTGGTCGGCGACCACCGTGACGCCGCTGCCCGCGACGGCTGCCCGGAAGCTGGTCAGCAGATCCTTGCCGAAGTCGTCGTTCTGGTACAGCACGGCGACCGTCGCGTTCGGTCGCTGCTGGCGCACGTACTGGGCGAAGGCGCGGGCTTCGGTCCGATAACTGGGCTGCCAGCCGATGGTCCACGGATGGTTGTCGTCGGCGCCCCATTTCGTCGCGCCGCCCGCGACGAACACCTGCGGCACCTTGCGTTGGTTCAGGTAATCCCACACCGCCGAGGAGGTCGGCGTGCCGAGGGTCTGGAAGACCGCGAACACCTGGTCCTGTTCGACCAGCCTGCGGGTCTCCTCCACGGTTTTGGGCGGTTGGTAGCCGTCGTCGCGCACCAGGTACTCGACCTTGCGGCCGTTGATCCCGCCGTGCTCGGCGTTCACGTAGTCGAAGTAGGCACGAACGCCTTTGGGCAGCTCGCCATACGCCGACGCGGGGCCGGAAAGCGGGTAGATGCCGCCGAGCTTGATGCTGGTGTCGGTGATGCCCGTGGTCTGCTGTCCCCGGCAGTCGCCCTGTCCGACGGTGCCGCCGTCTTCGCCGCGGCCTCCGCAGGCCGTGACGGCGAGCAGGACGGCAGCCGCGACTCCCGCGGTGCGGATCGCCTTAGTGCGCATTGGTTTTCCCTTTCCGAACGAGGTGTTCGAGCCACCGCGCCGCCCGGCCGGCGAGTCCGGCCAATCCGTTCGGCGCGAGGTACATGACCGCGATGATCAGCAGTCCGAAGACGACGCCAGGGGCGGCCTGATTGACGTCTTGGGCGAAGCTCGGCACGTACATCACGAACAGCCCGCCCAGCAGCGGCCCCCAGTGCGAGCCGAGCCCTCCGACGACCAGCCCGGCCAGCAGGGTGATCGAGAGGGCGACCGCGAAGGAGTCCGGGGAGACGAACCCGATCACCCAGGTGTAGACGCAGCCCGCGATCCCGGCGAGCATTCCGCTCCAGGCGAAGGCGAGGGTCTTGTAGAACGCCAGCCGCACGCCCATCACCTCGGCGGCGACCTCGTTGTCGCGGATGGCGTGCAACGCCCGGCCGACCCTGGATCGCAGGATCCCGGCGACCAGCAGGAAGCTCACGGCGACGGTGGCGAGCGCGAGGAAGTACAGCCACTGATCCTCGGCCAGGCCCGTCCACGCCGGTGGCGCCGGTTTGGCCAGGGTCAGGCCCATCGAACCGCCGGTGAGGAATTCGACGCGTTTGAGCAGCGGCACCAGGAAGATCGCGATGGCGAGGGTGACCAGCGCCAGATACAGTCCGCGCAACCGCAGCGCGGGCACGCCCAGCGCGAGCCCCAGCGCGAACGTCACCGCCGCGGCCACCGGGACAGTCGCGAGATACGGTGCGTCCCACCGGTCCATCAGGATCGCCGCGCTGTAGGCGCCGACACCGAAGAACGCGCCGTGCCCGAGCGAGATCTGACCGGTGTGACCGACCAGCAGGTTCAGGCCGAGCAGTGCGATCGCGTAGATCATCGCCATGGCGAGCTGGAAGGTGCGGAACGGCACCAGTTGGAATGGCGCGAGGCAGGCGAGGACGAGCAGGACGGCGATCGGCAGCGTCTGCCAGCGAGTCGTCACCGATTCGAGGAGACGCGCCCTGCGCGCGAGAGTCGGTGTCGTCACGGGCTCGATTGCCGACGCGGACGCGGCGGTCACCGTGTTCGGAGTGCGCATGTCGCTCATACCCTTTCCACCATCGCTCGGCCGAACAGTCCCTGCGGGCGCAGCAGCAGGACGCCGAGGATGATCACCAGCGGCACGCCGATCTCGAGTTCGGTGCCTATGACGTCGACGTACGCCCCGGTGAGGGTCTCGGCGACGCCGACGATCAGGCCACCGGCCACCGCGCCGCCCGGGCTGTCGAATCCACCGAGCGTCGCCGCCGCGAAGGCGTAGATCAGCACTCCGCCCATCATGTTGGGCTCCAGGAACAGCAGCGGCGCCGACAGCACCCCCGACACCGCGCCGACCAGTGCGGCAAGGCCCCAGCCCAGTGCGAGCACGGTGCCCACCCGGATCCCGACCAGCCGGGCCGACTGGGGATTGCAGGCGACCGCCCGCATCGCCAGGCCGATCTTGGTGTAGCGGAACAGCAGGTAGAGCAGCCCCATCACCGCGCCGACCACGGCGAGCACCCCCAGGCTGCCGTACCCGGCGGAGACGCCTGCCGCGCGCAGCGCGCCGTCCGGAAACGGATTCGGGAACGACTTCACCTGGAACGACCAGATCCAGCCCGCCGCCGCGTTGACGAAGAAGTACAACCCGACCGTCACGATCACCAGCGTGAGTTCGGGCGCGCCCTCGACCGGCCGGATGACGACTCGCTCGATCAGCATGCCGCCGGCGAACGAGACCGCGAGCGCGGCGAGCAGCGCCGCCCAGAACGGCATGCCGTACTGGGTGAACTGCCAGGCCAGGAAGGCCGAGAACATGGCGAGTTCACCTTGGGCGAAGTTCACGATCCCGGTGAACCGGTAGATGAGCACCAATGCCAGCGCCAATCCGGCGTACACGGCTCCGGCAGTGAGCCCTTCGATGATCTGCTGTAGGAACCCGGCCATGGTCAGATCCGGTATCCGAGGTAGGACTGCGCGACCTGTTCGTCGGCGCGTATCTCGGCCGCGGTGCCGGACAAGACGATGCGCCCGGATTCCAGGACATGCGCGTGGTGGGCGGCCTCCAGCGCCAAGTGGGCGTTCTGCTCGACGACGATCACGGTTGTGCGTTCCTCTTCGTTGATGGCGTGCACGATCTGAAACAGTTCCTGGGTTACCAGGGGAGAGAGGCCGAGCGACGGCTCGTCCAGCAGCAGCAACCGGGGCCGCAGCATGAGGGCCCGGCCGATGGCCAGCATCTGCTGCTGTCCGCCGGACAGCCCGCCCGCCGGTTCGCGCAGCCGTTCGGCGAGCACCGGGAAGTAGTCGAGGACCCGGCGCAGATCGGCTTCGACGCGCACGCGATCGCGGTGCCGGAAGGCGCCGAGCCGCAGGTTCTCCTCGACGGTCAGGGGCAGGAATGTCCCGCGACCTTCCGGCACGTGCGCGACACCGCCGCGGGCCACGGCTTCCGGCGCCCGCCCGGTGACTTCGATGCCGTCGACGCGCACGCTGCCGCGAGCCTTGACCATGCCGCACAGGGCTCGCAGCAGTGTCGTCTTGCCCGCCCCGTTGGGACCGAGGATCGCGCACACCTGGCCTTCCGCCACCTCGAAGGTCAGGCCCTGCAACACTTTCGCGCCCCCGTAGCCCGCGTGCAGGTCGGTGACGGTCAGGAAGGCGCTCATGCCGCCGTCCCGAGGTAGGCGCGAATGACGGCCGGATCGCGTTGCACCTGTTCGGGTTTGCCCGCGGCGATGACGCGGCCGAACTCCAGGCACACCACGCGATCGCAGGTGCCCATGACGAAGCCCATGTGATGCTCGACGACGACCACGGTGAGATCCAGCTCGGCGCGCAACGCCCGCAACCGGTCGGCGAACTCGTCGACCTCGCCGTGGCTGAGGCCGTTGACCGGTTCGTCGAGCAGCAGCAGCCGCGGTCGCACGGCCAAGGCCCTGGCCAGCTCGATCCGCTTGAGCGTGCCGAAGGGGAGCCCGGCGGCCGGACGGTCGGCCACGTCCGCGAGGTCGAGCCGGGCCAGCAGGTCGTCGATCTGCTCGCGCAACGCGCGCTCCTCGCGCCGCACCCGGGGCAGGCGCAGACCCGCGGCGACGAATCCGGCCCCCGCTCGGTGGTGCGCGCCGACCAAGACGTTGTCCCGGACCGACATGCGCGGGAACAGGCCGAGGTTCTGGAAGGTCCGGGCGATGCCGAGCCTGGCCAGGGCGTACGGCCGTACCGCCAGCAAGTCCTGTCCCTGATACCGGACGGCGCCCGTGGCGGGCTGATAGCGCCGGGTCAGGCAGTTGAACAGGGTGGTCTTGCCAGCGCCGTTGGGCCCGATCAGTCCGACCATCTCGCCGGTGTCGACGTGGAACCCGACCTCCTGCAGGGCGGTGATGCCGCCGAAGCGGACGGTGAGGGTGGTTATCTCGAGCATGTGTCCTCCGGCCCACGTGGGGCGATCCGGTGCGGGGACAGCGCGGTCGTGCGACCGGCGTGTGGCACGTGGTCAGCGTAAATTTGCTGGTCAGGCTGCACATTGGACGCAGCGGCCCAATCTCGGGCGTCCGGTTTGTCCGCCGCGGACACCTCCGGGGGTCCGTGGGATCGGTTGACATATCCGGACAGGGCCGTGGAGTATCCCCGGTTATGTCAGCTAGATCACACCAGGTCGGCGCGAGCGGTTCGGCGACGGTGCTGGCCGAGCGGACGCGGATCGTCAGCGAACTGTTCGACCACGCGGACGACATGGCCGATGCCGGGATGTCGGCCATCATCGCCCAGATCCCCGCGTACGCCGCCCGTGATCTGAGCTTCCAGGCCGATGTGCACGACCAGCTGGCCCAGCTGTGCCGGACGGGACTCGGCGCGCTGCTGCAGCGGCGCAAAGTCACCGTCGACGACGTGTCCTACACCCGTCGCGCGGCGGCACGCCGCGCCCAAGCCGGACTCACGTTGGTGGACTACATCAACGCGTTCCGCCTCGGCCAGCAAGCGCTGTGGAAGTCCCTGATGGCGCATGCCGGTGACACGGAGGCCGGGCGCGAGGCGGCGCTGTCGATGGTCACACCGCTGTCGCGGTACTGCGATCTGATCAGCACGCAGGCCGCGAACGCGTATCTGGAGTTCCAGCAGTATTTCGCCACCGAGGCCAGCCGCGACAGCGCGCAGCTGATGGGAAGCCTGCTCGATGGCGTGCTGCCCGAGCGTGGCGCGCTGCTGACCACGGCGCAGGGCCATGGGATCGGTCTGGCGAAGTCCGTGCCCATGGTGGTGATCGACGCGGTCGTGCTGAAGGTGACCGACCGGGGCGACGGCCGGTCCGGGCGGTCACGCGAATCCGATGCGCAGGCAAGGCATCTCGCTTCCGCTGCGCTCACCCGCACCAGCGTCAACGGGCTGCGCACGCTGTCGGTGGCACGCGGGTCGGATATCGTCGCGGTGCCCGCGCTCGGCCGCAACGGCACCGCCGAGGAGTTGTGCGACCGGCTGCGCGCGATGACGGAACGACTGCGCGGGGAGGGCGTCACGCTCGGCGTCGGAGTCAGCGCGGTCGTCACCGAGATCGGGGAGATTCCGCAGGCGTATCAGCAGGCGCGTGCCGCGCTGGAGTTGCTGCCCGAGGACGGCGGGGTCATGGCGCTGCCGTGCATCACGCCGTTCCGGTATCTGATGCTGCGTGCCGACGACACCGCGCGGCGGCTGGTCGATCCGAGGATCCGCGCGCTGCTTGCCGACGACCGATCCCGCGGCGGCGTGCTGGCCGAGACCATTCGCGCCTTCGCCCGCGCCGATATGAACCTGCGGGAGGCCGCGGACGCGCTGTGCATCCACCACAACACCGCCAAGTATCGGCTGCGCCGCATCCAGGAACTCACCGGGCGGAATGTGCGCAGTGTCGAGGATCTGGTCGATCTGCTCGTGGCGATCGAACTACACGCCACCGGCAAGTAGCCGGTACCTGCTCTCCAAGCCGTCGAGCAGCGACTCCAGACCGACCTCGAACGCGTCCCGATCGATGCGCTGCTGCCGATCGGCCAGCAGATGCGCCTCGTTCAGGTGCGGATACGCGTCGGCGTAGACGGCCGCGTCGGACGGGAAGCCCCCGGCGAACGAGCCGAGCGACGCGCCGGTGAGGAAGTAGCGCATGAGCGTGCCGACGGTGGTGGCGTCGCGGCGCGGCCAGCCCGCCGCGACCAGGCCGCCGAAGACCGCGTCGGCCATGCGCAGCGCGTTCGGCCGATGTCCCGGTCCGCTGGCCAGGGCGGGGACGATGTGCGGGTGCGCGGCCATCGCGGTGCGATAGGAGCGCGACCAGGCGCGCAGCGCTGATCGCCAGTCCGGGTTGTCGGCGGAGAGCGCGTCGAACATGGCGATGTCGACTTCGCCGAGCACCGCGTCGACCACGGCGTCGATGAGGTCGTCCTTGGTGCGGACGTGGTTGTACAGCGAGGGTCCCTGCACACCCAGTTCGGTGGCCAGCCGCCGCGTGGAAACAGCCGCCAGCCCCTCGGCGTCGACGAGGGCGAGCGCGGTTTCGATGATGCGCTCGCGGGTCAGCAGCGGCGTGCGGGGTCTGGCCATGGGTCTCCTTCCGGTCCTCGCATTCTCGCAGTGACGCTTGCGCCCCTGGTTTCGGTGTCCTACGGTGAAGCGGAAACTTGCGCTGCTAGTTTTTGGAGAGCGATGTCGAGATCCCTCAGGCGGTCGGTATGAACGCGACGCTGTCGGTGGCCAGCATCCTGGCCGAGCAGGCGCGACGGCGCCCGGACCGCACCGCGCTGATCGACGGGTCGCAGCGAATCACCTTCGCCGAGTTGTGGAATCGGGCGCGCGGGCAGGCCGCCGCGCTGATCGAACTCGGCGTGCGGCCCGGTGACCGGGTGGCGCTGATGTGCCCGAACGTGGTGGATTTCCCGGTCGCCTACTACGGCATCCTCGCCGCGGGCGCGGTGGTGATCCCGGTGCACCCGCTGTCCACCTCCAGTGAGGCGGAGTACCTGCTGCGCGATAGCCGGGCCCAGTTGCTGCTGTGCCAGCCCGTGTTCGCCGAGTCGGGACGACCGGCCGCCGAGGCCGCCGGAATCCCTTGCCACGAACCGGGTTCCCTGATGGCGCGGCCGATCGCGTCCTACGTTTCGCGGCAGCCCGCCGACCCCGCGGTCGTGTTCTACACCAGCGGCACCTCCGGCAGGCCCAAGGGAGCCGAGCTGAGCCATCTGAACCTGGTGATGAACGCGACGGTCAACGCCTTCGACGCCAACGACGTACGCGTCGACGACGTGGCGCTGGGCGCGCTGCCGCTCTCGCACGTGTTCAGCCAGACGGTCTCGATGAACTCGACCTGGCGGGCGGGCGCCACGCTGGTGCTGATGCCGCGCTTCGACCCCGCCGAAGCGATCCGGCTCATGCTCGCCCACGACGTCAACACTTTTCACGGGGTGCCGACGATGTACGTGCGGTTGATCGCCGCCGCTCGCGAGTCGGCAGAGCTGCCGAAGTTGCGGCTGTGCATCTCGGGTGGCGCCTCGCTGCCGCAGCCGGTGCTGGAGGCGTTCGAGGCGACCTTCGGCGCGCCGATCCTGGAAGGCTATGGGCTGTCGGAGACTTCGCCGACCGCGGCGGTCAATCAACCGGATTTCGGTCCGCGGGTCGGTACCGTCGGGCACTCCATCTGGGGTGTCGAGGTGGAGATCGCCGATCCCGACCAGGCGCAGCGCATCACCTTGCTGCCCACCGGTGAACTCGGCGAGGTGGTCATCCGGGGACACAATCTGTTCAACGGCTATACCGGGAATCCGTCCGCGACGGCAGCCGCGGTGGTCGACGGATGGTTCCGTACAGGGGATCTCGGCGTGAAGGATGTCGACGGCTATATCCGGATCGTCGACCGGATCAAGGAGATGATCATCCGCGGCGGGTACAACGTGTATCCAAGCGAAGTGGAGGCGGCGCTGCTGCGGCATCCGGATATCGCCGCGGTCGCGGTCATCGGCATCCCGGATGACGTATATGGCGAGGAGATCTGCGCGGTGATCGTTCCTTCTCGTCCGATCACCGCGGATCAGGTGATCGATTTCGCGCGTGAGCATTTGGCCAAGCACAAGTATCCGCGCCGGGTGGAATTCGTGACGGAACTACCGCTCGGGCCGAGCCACAAGATCCTCAAACGAAAGCTGAAGGAGCAGTTCGCGTGAGGGTGTTCGAGGATTTCGACGCCCTGCGCGCGGCGGTTGGCGAAGAACTCGGCACCAGCGATTGGATCACTGTCGATCAGCGGCGAATCGACCGATTCGCCGCGGCCACAGGTGATTTCCAGTGGATCCACGTCGACGCGGCGCGCGCCGCGCAGGGCCCCTATGGGCGCACCATCGCGCACGGATTCCTCACTCTCGCGTTGCTCGTCCCGATGGCTCAGCAGGTGCTGTCGGTGCCGTGCGCGAGAATGGCTGTGAATTATGGACTCGGCAAGGTCAGGTTCATCACTCCCGTTCCGGTGGGCAGCCGGGTGCGCGGCTCGGTCACACTCACTTCGGTGACCGATATTCCCGGCGGCGTGCAAACAGAGCGCCGCATCACTATCGCCGTCGAGGGGGCGGAGCGCCCCGCTTGTGTCGCCGAGAGCATTGTGCGGTACCTCGGCTAGTCGCGGATACTCTTCTCCGTCGCACGTCTGCAGTTCTATTTCGATACCGCGGTGACCATGCCGGTGCGGTTTGTCCCCGGAGCCAAAATTCCATTCATGACTTATGTGTGGGGCGCAGTGACAGTGCTCGATTGATAGTTCAGGATGAAAGTGTCCGTATCACAAATTCATTACGGACGTTCGTGAAAGGCTTGCAATGAAGCACCGAATTCGTCGCCACATATTCGCCGCGGCGGTTGTCGCCGGCGCCACCACACTCGCCATGAGCCTCGGCGTCGCCGCCGCCGACGCGGAACCGGATGCGCGGTCGCCAGAGCAGCAGCTCGTCGAGGAACTGAACGCGGGACTGGGGCCATCGCCGGACGGCAGGCAGCCGAAGGCCATCGTGGACTCCGGCAGCAGCTCCGGTTCGGCCTCGCGCAGTTACGCGTCCGCCGCCGTCGGCGAGGGTCCTGAAATGCCCGCCTACCTGGCGGCTTTCATGTACGGACTGGCTCATCCCGACTCGTCTCCGCCGGGCGCCAACCGGGAGAACTGCACCCCGTCCGCGGCGCACCCGAATCCGGTCGTCCTGGTGCACGGAACCTGGCTGAACGCCTACGACACTTTCGCGTACCTGTCGCCCCGATTGGCGCGAGCCGGGTACTGCGTCTACGCCTTCAATTACGGCCGCTCCGGTCTCTTGGAAGGCGGTGGGATCGGCCCGATCATGCCCGGCCGCTACGGCGTGGGTGCGATGGAGGACTCCGCGCGCCAATTGCGCGATTTCGTCGAGCAGGTGCGCGCGACGACCGGCGCGGAAAAGGTCGATTTGATCGGGCATTCCCAGGGTGGTCCGGTGTCGAGTCAGTACATGAAGTTCGAGGGCGGCGCCGACAAGGTAGGTAAACTGATCACCTTCGGTGCGACCCATCACGGCACCTCGCTGATGGGAATGGCGACCCTGGGTCGGCTGATCACCAATCTCGGCATCAATATCCTGGGTTTCTACGAGCCGATCGTGGGCCACGCGAATATCCAGCAGGCGGTCGGATCGCGGTTCTACGCGGCATTGAACGCAAACGGTGACACCGTCCCTGGCGTCGAGTACACGTCGGTCGGCACCCGCCACGACGAGGTCTCCAACCCCTACGAATGGACCTTCCTGACGCCGGGACCGGACACGACGGTGCACAACATCACTCTGCAGGATGGCTGCGCCGAGGATTGGTCCGACCACTTGACGATCATGTACTCCCCGCGTTCCGCGTCGATCGCCCTGCGCGCCCTCGACCCGGAGACGAACCCGACCCTCGACTGCGCCTTCAACCCATGGATGATCGGCGGCGCAAGCCACTGAGCCACTGAAGATTTCGACCCGGGATCCGGTCCGGTTGTGCCGCCACCCACCCAGAGCGTCCGCGCAGGCACTGCCGACAACCGTATCCCGGGCCTACAGCTGCCGGATCACCCGGCACGGATTGCCCGCGGCGAAGACTCGCGCCGGTAGATCCCTGGTGACGACACTGCCCGCCCCGACAACGGTGTTCGCTCGATCATCCCGTCAGGCAACCGAAGCGGCAGCTGACCTGTTGCCCGCCAAGGGCTTCGATCGGATCGCGTTCTGCTGGCCCGCAAAGTGTGGATGCCCCGCCCTGCCGGGAATCGCGCGATCCCCAGTCCGGGACGTCGAGGCCGCGGTGGTGAGGGCCGGTGGGTCTGGATGCGATGATGGGGTCTTGTGGTGGATTACATGACGGTTTTCGACCGGGTCAGGGGTGCTCTGCTGGGTGGGGCGGTGGGTGACGCGCTCGGGTGGCCGATCGAATTCCTTCGGCTGGAGCAGATCCGCCAACGTTACGGGGCCGAAGGGGTGACTGGTTTTCTGCCGCAACATGCCGAGGGTGCGCCGCAGCAGATCACCGATGACACCCAGATGAGCTTGTTCACCGCTGAAGGGCTGTTGCGGTCGGTGCCGGGCGCCGACCCGGTGCCAGCGCTGCGCCGGGCGTATTTGCGCTGGTTGCAAACCCAGCGACAGGACGAGCCCGCGGCGCAGGCGGATGGGTGGCTGGTGAGTCTGCCGTTTCTCTACGCGGTGCGTGCGCCGGGAAACGCGTGCATGTCGGGGCTCGGTCAGCAGGCACGGGGATATCTCGCGCCGGAGCCGATCGGTGCGGCCGGTCCGGTGAACCCGCAGTCGAAGGGATGCGGCACGGTGATGCGGTCCGCGCCGTTCGGACTCGCGGGGTTCGGGCCCGAGCGTGCGTTCACCGCCGCCGCGCGGGCCGCGCAGTTGACCCACGGGCATCCGACCGGGTACCTCGCGGCGGGTGCGTTCGCGGCACTGGTCGATCGCGTGGTGAGCGGTGTCGAACTGCCGATCGCGGTGCAGGAGACGGTCACTCAGCTCACGGCGTTCGCCGCGAGCGAGGAGACGACGGCCGCGCTGACCAGAGCCGTCGAGCTGTCCGAGCAACCGGCCGCAGCCGAACTCGTCGAGCAGGTCGGCGAGGGATGGGTCGCCGAGGAGTGCCTGGCCATCGCGGTGTACTGCGCACTGCACGCCGCGAAGACCGGTGACGTGCGCGCGGCGCTGCTGCTGTCGGTCAACCACTCCGGTGACTCCGACTCCACAGGCGCGGTCGCCGGAAACCTGATCGGCGCCGTCCATGGTATTTCGGCGCTGCCGCTGGACTGGGTCGGCGCGGTCGAGGGGCGGGATGTGCTGGTCCAGGTCGCCGACGATCTCGTCATGAACTTCGGAGTCGGCGATCGGTCCGCACTCGGTGCCCGATACCCGTTCGACGAGGGTCTGTGAGGATCCTCGGCGATCACGGCCCGGAGACGTCGCGTGAACTGCCGGTCTCCTCGCCGGGATGCCCCGGTTCGGTCCGCCGTCGGCACACGTCGAGTACGTGGCCGCGCAGCCACCGGTGAGCCGGGTCCGCGTCGAGCCGGGCGTGCCACAGCAATGACACCGTCACCTCGGGGGCGCGGAAGGGCAACTCGAAGGAGTGCATTCCGCGCCGCAGGTTCGTGGTGTGCCTCCCCGGGACCGTGGCGACCAGATCGGAGGCTCTCGCCAGAGCCAGGGCTGCGCTGAAGCCGTCCACCACGGTCACCACGTCCCGCTGGCGTCCGGTCGGGCGCAGCGCCTCATCCACCAGCCCCTCGGTCAACCCGCGCCGTGAGACGTGCACGTGCCGTGCCGACGCATACCGCTCGGCGGTGACTTTCCCGGTACTGAGCGGATGCTCGCCGCGCACCACACCGATGAACCGGTCGGTGAACAGCGGGCTGCTCACGATGTCGGGAGGTAGCTCCTGCTCGATGACGCCCGTCTCCAAGTCGACGCCGCCATCTCGCAACGGACCGATGTCCTTCTTCGTCTTCTGCACGAAACGCAGCCGCACACCGGGTGCCTCGGCGCCGACCTCGGCCACCAATTCGGGCCCGAACCTCTCCACGAACCCGTCGCTGCTGCGTACCGTGAAACTCCTCGTCAGGCCCGCCAGGTTCAGCTCTTCGGCCGGTCGCAGCACCTCTTCGGCCGCACGGACCAGGCCGTGCACCCGGTCGCGGAGTTCCAGGGCGCGGGGCGTCGGCACCAGCTCTCGTCCCGCCCGCACCAGCAGTGGGTCGCCGGTGGCTCGCCGCAACCGAGCCAGCGCACGACTCATCGCGGACGGACTGAGCGCGAGCCGTTCCCCCGCTCTGGTGACGCTGCCCTCGTCGAGCAGAACGTCCAGGGTGACCAGCAAGTTCAGATCGGGTCGCGCCATGCGCACACGATCTCACAGATCAGCCAATATATGGCGTCGGGTGCACAAATACTTTTCCATCTTTGCGTCTTCCGCCAGGTCACGGGGAGACCTACCGTCCATGACGACCCCCTTGGCTCCAGGAAGAGGACACCCCGTGAGACCAGCAACGCCTCCGGGCGCCGAACCTCAGCAGGCACCGCCCGCGCAGCGTCCACTGGGCTGGACGCTGACCGCCCTGTCGTTGTCCATGCTGCTGCCTTCGCTGAGCATCAGCATCGCCAACGTCGGCCTGCCCGCCATGGCCGTGGCATTCGACGCTTCGTTCCACGAGGTCCAATGGGTCGTGATCGCCTATCTGCTGGCCATCACGACGCTGATCGTCGGTGCGGGCCGACTCGGCGACCTCGCCGGTCGGCGTCGCCTCTTGCTCGTCGGCATCACCGTGTTCACGATCGCGACGCTGCTGTGCGGTCTGGCCCCGGATCTGGTCTTCCTGGTCGCGGCCCGCGCGCTGCAAGGCGTCGGCGCCGCCTGCATGATGGCGCTGACCATGGCGTTCGTCGGCGAGACCGTGCCGAAGGAGCGCACCGGCAGCGTCATGGGGCTGCTCGGAACGATGTCGGCGGTCGGCACCGCGCTGGGGCCCTCCGCCGGTGGAGCCCTCATCGCCCTCTTCGGCTGGCGCGCGATCTTCCTCATCGGCGTGCCGCTCGGGTTGCTCGCGCTCGCGCTCACGATCTGGGTGCTGCCCGGCTCCGCACCGGTGACGAGCTCCGCGCGACGGCGTTTCGACGTCACGGGTACGGCGCTGCTGGCGATCACCCTGGGCGCCTACGCACTGGCCATGACGATCGAAGGAAACGATTTCGGCCCGCTCACCATCGGTTTGCTCGGTGCGTCCGGGGCGAGCCTCGGCCTGTTCGTCCTCGCCGAGAGCCGCGTCGCGTCCCCGCTGCTCACGCTCGCGATGTTCGGTGATCCCGTACTCGCCGCCGGTCTGACCGCCAGTGCACTGGTCTCGACCGTCATGATGACCACACTCGTCGTCGGGCCTTTCCACCTCGCCTTGGCCCTCGACCTCGATCCGGCCTTCGTCGGGCTGGTGATGTCGGCGGGGCCCGCGGTGTCCGCCCTCACCGGTGTCCCGGCCGGACGCGCCACTGATCGCTTCGGCGCCGAATTCATGGTGGTCGCCGGACTCGTCGGCGTCATCGGCGGCACCACCGTGCTCGCTGTGATGCCCACGGCCGCAGGCGTTCTCGGATACGTGCTGCCTTTGGTCAGCACGACTGCCGGGTACGCGATCTTCCAAGCGGCCAACAACACCGCGGTGATGAAAGACGTGTCCGCGGACCAGCGTGGCCTGGTTTCGGGCATGCTGAATCTGTCCCGGAACCTGGGTCTGATCACCGGCGCGTCGGTCATGGGAGCGATCTTCGCCTTCGCGGTCGGCACGAGTGATGTCACTTCGGCCGCTGCTGCGGAGGTCGCTCGGGGAACTCAGCGAACCTTCGCCGTCGCGGCTGTCCTCGTGACCTCGGGTCTGGCCGTGATCCTGTGGCTGCGCATGCCTCGACGCGACCCGCGTGCGTTCCCGTCAGGGCAGCAGTTGCCGGGTGAGCGCGTCGGTGGCCCAGTCTTGCCAGGCCTGGCTGGTCCAGCCGCGTTCGTGGACGAGCAGGTGGTAGGTCTCGGGCGCGAGGACGGCCACGGCGATGTCGGCGGCGCGTTCGGGATCGATTCCCGCGCGCAGGGCGGTCTTGGCGGCCAGGGCCTGGCTGAGGCGTAGTTGCACCGTATGACGCTGGGCGATGTTGGTCTGCCACAGCTCGGCCAGTTCCGGGTCGGTGGCCGCGGCGGAGCGGACCGCCTCCAGCAGGGGAGTGACCCGGCCCAGGATCGCGCCGGCCGCGGCCACCTGAAGCCGGATCTGCTCGGCCGCGGGCGCTTTCACGGCCTCGGCGAACCAGGGCCGGTCGAGCGTGGCGACGGGTTCGGTGTCGCCCGCGATCTCGACGTCGAGCAGCTCGGTGAGAATCGCGCGCTTGGTGGCGAAGGTGAAGTACAGGGTCTGCACGGCCATTCCGGCTTCCTCGGCGATGGCCTTCATGGTGGTCGCGGTGTAGCCGCGGGTGGTGAACAGTTCCCGCGCGGCCGCGAGCATGCGGGCACGGTTGGCTGAGGTCCGGGCGGCGCGCACGCCGGTGTTCTTCGGCATGACCCAGATGTTACTTGACTGGAGTGTGACTCTAGTGGAGCATTTCGCTAGATCTACACTCTAGTGAAAGGGATTGTGATGGATGGGAAAGGGCGGTTGCGACTGCTGCTGATCACCGTTGTCGAGCTGGTGATCTTCCTGGACACCACGGTGGTGAACGTGGCGCTTCCCGAGATCGGCAGGCACTTCGACCTGGGTCAAGCGGGACTGGGCTGGGTGACCAACGCCTATCTCCTCGCCTTCGGCGGATTCATGCTGCTGGGTGGCCGTGCGGCCGACCTGTACGGTCCGCGTCGCATGTTCGGCGTCGGGTTGGCGGTCTTCACCGTCGCGTCCGCTCTGGCCGGATTCGCGAACACGGCGTGGCTGCTGATCGCGGCGCGGGCCTTGCAGGGCGTCGGTGCGGCCGTGGTGATCCCGGCACAGCTGGCCCTGCTGACCACGGCGTTCACCGAACCCGCCACGCGGCGGCGAGCATTCGGCGTGTGGAGTGCGATGGGCGCGGCCGGTGCGGCGATCGGAACCGCGGTGGGCGGTCCGCTGACGGACGCGTTCGGCTGGCCGTCGATCTTCCTGATCAACCTGCCGGTCGGTGCGCTGGCGCTGGCGTCGCTCCGATCGCTGCCCGCGGACGCGCCCGCCGCGCAGCGGGCCGACGGGCGGCTCGACGTGCCCGGCGCCCTCACCGGAACAGTCGCGCTGCTGATCATCGGATACGCGATCGGGGCGTGGGGCGATCCCGGCACACGCGTTGCGGCCTCGGCCCTGCTCGGGATCGGCGTCGCCCTCTTCGGCGCCTTCCTGGTCATCGAGACGCGCAGCCCGCATCCGCTGATGCCGTTGCGGCTGTTCGCGATTCGCCAGGTGACCGGTTCCTCCGCGGTGAACGCGCTCGTCGGTGCCGCGCATGTTCCAGCGTTCGCGCTGCTGGCGCTGTACCTGCAGAACACCCAGGGCTACAGCCCGACATCGTCCGGCTTGGCGGTGCTGCCGGTCGCGCTGGTCAACATCGCCGTCTCCCGCACGCTGATCCCGTTCGCGCTGGCGCAGATCGGCCCGCGTGGCGTGCTGGCCGCCGGAATGGCGTTGCAGGCCGCGGCGCTGGCGTGGTTCGCCAGGCTGCCGGATCACGCCTCGTACGTCACCGATGTGCTGCCCGCGGCGATCGTGCTCGGCATCGGGCTACCCGCGGCATTCGTCGGTGTCACGGTTCCTGCCGTCACCGCGGTGGACGAGGCCGATCGCGGCATCGCCGCGGGTGTCGTCAACACCGCACAGCGCGTCGGATCCGGGATCGGTGTGACAGCCGTGCTGCTGCTCGCCCAAACGGTGACCGAAAGGTCGACGGGCGGTGCGCCCTTCGTCGACGGTGTCCGTGCGGGGTTCGCCGCCGCGTCCGGGTTGGCGCTGCTCGGCTGCCTGCTGACGGTCCTGCTGCTGCGTGTTCCGCGTGCCGATTCCGCCGCGGCACACGGTAGTGAGGCCGCACCGTCCACCCATCGCTGATCGGAGCGCTCCGGTCGCCCTACGCAGCGTCGTTACGCACCGAGCGCTCGGGCCAGGTGTGGCCAGGAATCGTGCAGATCCGCCTCGAACTGGCCCCAGGTGTGCGCGCCCTCCGGGCGGTTGACATGGACCGCGGGGAGACCGAGGTCGGCGAGGCGGTCCGCGAAGGCCGCCGTGCACGAGCTCGCGATCGCCTCGATCGGCGGGAACGGCAGGCCGCCGCGATCGATCTCGCCGGGAGTGCCGGAGGCGGCGGACAAGTAGATGGTCTTCCCGGCGAGAGCGGACGCATTGGCGAACGCGTCGTGGACCCGCCAGACCGCCTCGCCGGGCGCTCCCCACATGTTCGCGGGGTTTCCCCCGCCGCGAATCACCTGCGCGCTGACCATCGCCACGCCCGCGGCGTCGGCGGCCCAGGGGCACCCACTGTAGGCCGCCACGGCGCGGTACGTGTCGGGTGCCTGGATGGCGAGGTCGATCGCGGAGGCCGCGCTCATCGAGACGCCCGCGATCGCGTTTCGTCCGGTGGCGCCGAGCTCATGGTCGAGGGTCGCCGGAAGTTCTCGAGTGAGATAGGTCTGCCATCGGTTGCGGCCGACCGCCGGGTCGTCGGCGAGCCAGTCGGTGTACATGCTGTAGGCGCCCCCGACCGGCAGCACCACGTTGACATGCTTGTCGGCGAAGAACTCTCGGACGTCCGTGTCGTCCCACCACGAGATCCCGTCCACGCCACCACCGATGCCGGTGAGCAGATACAGCGTGGGCGCGGGGCCGCCGCCCGCGGCACGGATCACCCGATGGGTGACCACACGATCCATCGCGGGCGAGTAGACATCGATCTGCGATACGGAGCCGCCGAGCGGAGTCTCGCCGACCACGTGCGCTCGCACGGGGTTGGCCTCGGCGGGGTTGACGGAGAACACGGACGCTGCAACGGCGGTCGCCAGCGCGCTGCAGAGCGCGCCCAAATACTTTGAAGCACTCACGATTCCGTTGTACCCAGCCATCGGCGTCGCACTCGGAACGGCGGATCGCGGACGCACCCGGACCGAACGCCAACGGCCCGCTGGGGCAACGAGTCCCGACCGATACGGTGTGCAGGCATGCACCAGTGCCACAACTCGGTACAAATTCGACGCACGTCGAACCACAACAATCTTCGAGGAACCACGCGGCCCCAACGAATTCCGACGGCACGCTGCACTACTTCGCTTCCCGCCGCGTGAAAATCGGCTAGCCGATACCCAGCAAACGGCGTCTACGAGAAGCCGGACTCGAATGTGCAGGGATTGTCAACGCACGGCAGCAAATCCGAAAACGGACAAAATCGGAACGCCACATGCATTGCCTCAGTGCAGGTCCAGGGCAGTTAATGGTGTAGAGCCGGGCCACCGAAAGGTCGTGCACCCCCCGGTGCAGTGGAACCAGCAACAAGGAGGCAGCGTCATGCCTACTATCACTTCTCTATCTCCAACGACAGGGCCGACTTCCGGGAACAACAGCGTGGTTATCACCGGTAGCGGGTTTACCGGCCCCACCACGGTCCGGTTCGGTACCACCGCGACCACCTTTACGATGAATTCCCCTTCGCAGATCACGGCGATCGCTCCCCCGGGGACTGGGACGGTACAGGTCACCGTCTCCAACGCGGAAGGAACGAGTAACGGGTTTCCCTATACCTACGCTCAGGTTCCCTCACTGACCTCGCTCAGCCCCACCGGAGGACCGGCCGCCGGTGGCACTTCGGTGACCATCACCGGTTCGGGCCTGTCCGGTGCTACCGCCGTGAACTTCGGTGCCACACCGGCGACTTCGTTCACGGTGGTGTCGAACACACAGATCACAGCGGTCGCTCCGCCCGGGGCGGGCACGGCACAGGTGACGGTCACGACGCCGTCCGGTTCGAGTAACGCTCTTCCGTACACATATGTGGGGGTTCCCGTGATTGTTTCGATCAGTCCGAGTTCGGGTCCGGTGACCGGCGGGGTCTTGGTGACCTTGACGGGTACGGGGTTCACCGGTGCTACCGCCGTGAATTTCGGTGCTACTCCGGCCACGTTCTACGCCGCGTTGTCCGATACGTTGATCGTCGCGCTCGCTCCGCCGGGAACGGGGACGGTGCCGGTCACGGTGACGACCTCGGCTGGTACGAGTGGCGGGGTTTCGTTCACGTACGTGCCTGCTCCCACGCTGACGTCGATCACCCCTACGTCCGGTCCGGTGACCGGAGGGACCACGGTCATCCTGACCGGCACGGGGTTCACGGGTGCTACCGCGGTGTTCTTCGGCGTGCTTCCGGCGACGTCGTTCACGGTCAACTCGCCTACGCAGATCACCGCGGTCACTCCGGTGGGTATCGGTACGGTGCCCGTCACGGTCGCCACCCCAGGCGGCATCGCTACCGGAGTTTCCTTCACTTACGTGCTGCCACCGATCCTGTTCTTCCTGAATCCGCTGGTGGGTTCGCAAGCAGGGGGCACAACGGTCACCCTCACCGGCGTGGGTCTTTCCGGCACCACCGGAGTGAATTTCGGTGCCACGCCGGCGACTTCGTTCACCGTCGTGTCGGATACGCAGGTCACGGCGGTCGCTCCGCCCGGAACGGGTACCGTGCAGGTGACGGTCACCACCCCGTCGGGTTCGAGTAACGGGTTGCCGTTCACGTATGTGGGTGTTCCCGCGATCCTTTCGATCACTCCGACGTCGGGCCCGGTGAGCGGCGGAGTCGTGGTGAACTTGACCGGAACCGGGTTCACGGGTGCTACCGCCGTGAACTTCGGCGCTACCCCATCCACCTTCTTCTTCGCGTTGTCCGACACCTCGATCATCGCGATCGCTCCGCCGGGAACGGGAACGGTGCCGGTCACGGTGACGACCGCGGCGGGTACGAGCGCCGGGGTTTCCTTCACCTACGTGCCTGCGCCCGCGTTGACGTCGGTCACCCCGGCTTCCGGGCCGACGACCGGTGGGACAACCGTGACGCTGACCGGCACCGGACTCACGGGTGCTACCGCGGTGTTCTTCGGCGTCCTCCCGGCGACGTCGTTCACGGTCAACTCGCCCACGCAGATCACCGCCGTCACGCCAGCAGGTCTCGGCACGGTGCCCGTCACGGTCGCCACTCCAGGCGGCATCGCTACCGGGGTTTTCTACACCTACAGCTGACGGCGCCGCCCGCATGGGGCTTTGTGTGATCACCGAAGGGATCGACTCGGATTCACGGGCCGGTCCCTTCGGCTGCGTGGTAGTTCCCGGCAGCGATGCCGCTCTCACTCGACGGTGTTCCCGTCCGCCCGCAATGCCTGGTCGAGAAATTCGAGCAGGGTCATCGGGATTCCGTCATGGCGGCGAGGCCGTCGTGCACCGACGGGAACTTCGGTGTCCAGGCGAGTTCGTCCTTCGCCTTCGCGTTCGACAGCCGAATCCGGCTCCGCACCATCAGGGCGTACATATACGGAAGCGGACGGAGAAAAAGGGCGGGCACCCGTAGCGGCGGCGGCGCCCCGGCGGCAGCGGCCAGCGCTTGGACGTACTCGGCGAACGGCACCGGGTGATCGTCGGCGATGTTGTATGCCGCGCCGGGCCGTCCGCGTTCGAGGGCGGCGACGGTAGCCGCCGCGGCATCCGCGATATGGATGGGCGATGTCGTCCCGCCGGGCCGGACGATCGGAAGCCGCCGGGCACGGGCCATGTCCATCAGCGCGCGTGTGCTCGGTTCGGGTCCGTAGAACAGTCCGTAGCGCAGTGCGATCCCTTCGATGCCGTGAGCATCGCGCACCTGCTGTTCGTTGGCGCGCATCGATCGGGCATGTCGTTCGAACTCGCCGCGGGCGGGCGGGGCGAAAGGCGCGTCCTCAGTGACCGGTTCGTCCCCGTGATCGTGGTAGCCGTAACCGAGGAAGAAGGACTGGGTGACGAAACGCCGGGCGCCGAGCTCCTCGGCGGCGCGGAGCAGATTCGCGGTGCCCTCTTCGCGCAAGGCGTCGGTGGCGTAGAGGTCACGATGCCTGCGCGGCAGGGTGGACAGCGCGGTCGCTTGGTGGATCACCGCGTCGGCGGTGCGCCCGTCGACGGCTCGCAGCAACGCCTGGCGATCCATGATGTCGACCACCAGCGCGGACGCACCGGCCCGGCGCACACGTCGTGCGCCGGTCGGCGACCGTGTCAGCGCCGTGACGCTGTGACCGGCAGCCAGCAGGAGGGGAAGCAGCTCTGATCCCAATGTTCCTGTCGCTCCCGCGAGCACAACCCTCATGGGGAGTCCTTTCGATTGTCGTGCGGTTCGGTTTATCGATCAGCTCGGCTGAGGCGTCTGGTCCACGGTTGCCGACCACGCGCCCGGTCCGGGCATGGCGGTGAATTTTCCGAGCGGTGTGGGCGGTCGCGGGGATCCGCATCCAGCGCGCGGCAGCGCTACCCCGGTTGCGTGCGGCGAATGACGCTATGACCGTAGGGATGCGGGGCCGCCGAAGCGCCTGGGCGCGGGGATATACCGCTGGCCAGAGTTTTGAAGAGTTGCAGTGGAAGAGATGTCAGGTCGCGTGTTGCCGACCGGTGACCAGATCCTTGTCCGAGCGACGCGCGGCCCCCAGCGCCACCGCCCCGATGACCAGGATCAGCCATCCGCCCGTGACGGGGAAATAGATGACGGTCAAGGGGATGCCGATCGCGATCATGTACCACCCGACGTGGCCGGGAACGCGGCCGGTGACAGCCAAGGCGTCGCGAGTGAGCGTCCCGATGGACAACAGCGCGATTCCGCACATCATGAACCACACGCTGGCGTCGCGCGCGAAATAGTCGGGATCGTCGACATCGGCGGCGGTCGCCAAGAACCCTTCGCCCGCGATGCCCGCCCAATCGTTGGGCTGGACGAAAGCCCACACGAAGTGGACGGCGGCCGTCGCGAAGATCAGCCGTGGCACCCAGGGGCCGAGCGCGGGCATCACTGCTCCTTCTTCGTCGCCAGTCGTCGGACGAAGGCATAGATATCGGCGATGTCTTGCGGGGGCAGCGGCGGAATGATCTGCTGCGCCCCGATCAGCGCGAGATAGAACAGCCGCGCTAAAAGCTCGGTCTCCCCGCCGAATTCGCCGATATCACGCAGCAGGGATGCGACGTACTCGACGCGCCGCTGGTCCATGCGCTGGTGGAGCCGGTACACCTCGGGATCTTGCATCGCCCAGGCGCGCATCGCGATCTCCACCGCGCGCTCGGCTTCGTGATCCGCGAGAATGCGATTGCGCAAGCGGGCCAGCTTGTCGTCCGCGGGGGCGTCGCCCTGTTCCGCTTCGGCGATGTAGCGTCCGGTGAACTCGTTCTCGAAATGCTCCAGCAGGGCGGTCTTGTATCCGGACATGCCCCGGAAGTGGTGGTAGAACGACCCTTTCGTCAGGCCGAGATCGGCGCATAAACGCTCGACCGTCAGTGCGCGCGCCCCGTCCTCGGCCAGCACCGCGAACCCCGCGTCGAGCCAATCCCGCTTGGCCATCGGAACCTCCTCTGCCGCCGATGTCCATACCATACCGTATGGGATGTCCACTGGGATGTGTGCTCGGTCACCGCTGGCTACCGCTCGCAGGTGCTCCGGCCGGTCGGCTGAATGGTTTGCGGCCGTTGACAAATCGACGCACGACGCGCCGAAAGCACCGAGACCCGCCGCGCGGGCCTCGGTGCGGTCGTATGCCGGTCGCCGTCAGGCGATCACGTGGTTGCCTGCGATTCGCATGCGGCCGCGTCGCGGGATCCGCAGCACTCCGGCTGCCCACAGGGCCACGCCGATGTACAGCGCCTGCTCGGGGATTCGCGCCCACAGCGGTGTCGCGGGTGCGCCGTTGAACGGCACGTCGGAGACGGCGGCGTAGATATTGGCGGGCAGCATCACGACGAACAGCGCGACGAGCCCGAGCCCGGCGGTGCGGCGGGTCCTGGTGCGGAACAGACCCAGTGCGCCGAGCAGTTCCAGAATGCCGGTCAGGTAGATCATGAGACCGGGGAGCGGCACGAACGGCGGCACCATGGGGATGAAGTCCGCGTGCGTGGGCACGGGGGAGTCCGCGAAGGCGTCGGGAAGGAAATGCGTGGTGCCGGTCATGATCAGCATGACGCCCAGGGCGTACGCGGCGCAGGTCGGCCAGTCGGCGAACCGGCGAGCGCCGAGTGCGCCTGCCACGCGCAGCACGAGCAGCGTGGTGAGCAGAACGATCAAGGTTTCCATCATGCCTCCATGGGGACGGACCGGTTGGACGCCGGAGCTTTGGTGAGCCGGATGAGCAGGTAGAACAGGACGCCGATCGGCGCGAAGAGGATGGTGAGCAGCAGCAGCGGGCTGATCAGCAGTGGCGGCAGACCGCGAGCGCGGCTGTCGCGGAAGATCCATCGCCCGAGAAGCAGATCGAATGCCACGAAATGCGCCCAAGCCGCCGCCGCGCCGGGGCCGTCGCCCAGGATGTCTTGCAGCCCGGGCAGGGTCGGGTTGATCAGTGCGCTGGCAAACGGGCCGAACTCGGGGACGACCAGTGCCGTGTAGATGACCAGTGGTGGAATGCAGATGAGCGGTGACGCGACCATCGCGCTCGTCCGCTCCCATCTCGGCGCCAGGATCATCAGCGCCCAGAACGGCGCGGCGAACCAGAAGGTGACGTCGAAAAGCAGATTCGTCATCGGCTGGCCCCTACCGGGACACGGTCGAGTCCAATGGGTTTCGGTCGCAGCGCCGCGATCGCCGAACCTGTGGCGGCGACGGCGATCACGGCGAAGGCCAGCAGCGTCGCCGCGTCGGGACGAACCACCGACTGTCCACGCAAGGCCTGCCAGGTGAGCACCGCGAGGACGGCCCCATAGGTCGCCGCGGCGATGATGACGAGCGTTCGTCTGGTTTGCATCGATCGCAGTACCGGAATCCGCCGTGCCGCCAGTTCCACCGTGAGCAGAACCAGTGGAACCACCTGTAAGGCGTGCATTCCGAGGAAATGCGGTATCCGCAGATCCCCTCCGGCGGTACTCCAGCCGAGCACCGGCAACCCCGGTCCGCCATCGGGAAGTCCGACGGTGTGGGCCCCGCTGATCGAGCCGCCCGCGGCCCGCTGTTCCGGCGTTTCCCGAAGCATCAACAACCCCAGCGCGGCGCCGGCGAGCGCCAGCACGGTGCCGCACCGGATCGCCGCGTTGCGGGCGTGGTCGGCTGTCGGGTTGACGAACAGCACCACCGACACGACCAGCGTGGCGAGCCAGACCACGACGATCGACGAGCCCATGGTCTCCCACAGCGCCGCGTTCACCGGCGTCGTGAAATTGAAGTGACTGGTGGTGCCCCGCACGATCTGGGTCACGATGACGACCAGCTCGAGCGCGAGGCCGAGCGCCGCGACCGTGCCCGCCCACCACGCGGTGCGGCGCCAGCGGGTGAGCTGCGCGATCAACCATGCCCAAGTGACGGCGTAGATCAGCACCGAAAGGGCGAATTTGGCGGACTTGGCCCAGATCGGCAGTCCGGTGAGGGTGCGATCGTCGACCACCATGCCCGCGATCGACCAGACGACGAGCAACGCCATCGCGACGGCGAGCAGCATCAGTGGGCGATGCCAGGACAGAGCGGGATAGCGCTGGAAGAAGACGGTCACGAGCCTCGGCCTTTCGGAACTCACACTATCGATAGTTGTACTATCGGCACCGATTATGGATAGCTGTACTTTCCACTGTCAAGAGCCGACCGAGACCGAGGAAGTCCGATGCGGATCGCCGAACTCAGCCGCGTCAGCGGCGTTTCTCCCGCGACGATCAAGTACTACGTGCGCGAGGGGCTGCTGCCTTCGGGCGTGCGAACCCACCGCAACCAGGCGGAATACAGCGACGACCACGTCAGCCGCCTGCGGCTGATCCGGGCGCTGCTCGATATCGGCGGCCTGTCCATCGAGGCGGCCAAGGAATTGCTCGCGGTGCTCGACAGCGGCAGCCTCTCCGCCCGCGACTCACTCGGCCACGTGCAGTACGCGCTGGGCGGGCGCAGGTCGCCGGTCGGCGACGAGCAGCGCGAGGCGGCCGCCGGAGACGTCGCCGCCCTGCTCGACCGGCGGGGCTGGCGGATCGATGAAGACAGCCCCGCCCGTGCCACCCTCGTCGACGTCTGCGCCGCGTTGCGCCTGCTCGGCCACGCCGACGTGGTGGCGGCGATGGACGAGTACGCCGCCGCCAGCGAGGCCATCGCCGCGACCGACATCGCCTTGGTCGGCAACGAACGCGGCCTCGAGCGGATGACCGAAACCGCGATCGTCGGAACGATTCTCGGCGACACCATGCTGTCGGCGCTGCGCCGCCTGGCTCAGGAACATCTCTCCGGCACGCTGTTGCCGCCGCGCGAGGCCACGTCTTCCGCACCCGGCGAGGTTTAGCCGGGACGTCGAGCGGCATGTCCGAAGTAGGACCATTTCCGATCGAAAGGAGTCGCTCATGACCGATCAACTCGACGGCACGAGGGTCCTGATCATCACCTCGAACACGGGCGTGGAGCGAGACGAACTGCTGGTGCCGCGCGACGAGTTGCGCCAGCGGGGCGCGCGGGTCACCCATGCCGCGCCCAAGAACGAGCCGGTGCAGACCTTCCGGCACGACGTGGACAAAGACGCCGTCGTGCAACCGGATTCGTCGCTGCACGAGGTCTCCGTGGACGACTTCGACGTGCTCGTGGTGCCCGGCGGCACGGTGAACGCGGACAAGCTGCGGGTCACCGAGCGGGCGATCGAGCTGGCCAAGGAGTTCGCGGGCGCGGGCAAGCCGATCGCCGCGATCTGTCACGGCCCCTGGCTGCTCGTGAATGCCGAACTGGTGCCCGGCAAGACGCTGACCTCGTATTTCTCCTTGCGCGCCGATCTGGTCAACGCGGGCGGCGCGTGGGTCGACGAACCGGCGGTCCGCTCCCCGGAGGACGGCTGGACGCTGCTCACCTCGCGCAACCCGGGCGACCTGCCCGACTTCGTCACCGCAATCACTCGTGAACTGGTTCCCGCCTCCCGCTGAGGTGGCGGGCGCGCACTCGGTGGTCGCGCTGACCTACCCCGCGTCGGCAAGTGTTGGCGATCTGCCAACACCCTGCCGACGCGGCCGACGAGGGCCTACGCTTCGCTGAGGTCCACCGAGGTGGCCGTGGCAGAGACAACGAGGTGCTGGCCACCTCCGGTGTGAAGGGATGGTCGCGCGATGAGCGACGTCGAGACTCCTCCGTTCAAGGACATCGTCAACGGGGCATTGGAATTCACCATCCCGATCGCGCACAAGATGGGCGTCCAGGCGGTCGAGGTGCGACGCGGTTTCGCGGCCACCTCGGTGCCCGTCGAGGGCAACGGCAACCATTTCGGCGTGATGTACGCGGGCGTGCTGTTCACCGTCGCGGAGATCCTCGGCGGCGCGATCGCGATCGCCACCTTCGATGCCGCGGCGTTCTATCCGCTGGTGAAGGACCTGCACATCTTCTTCCGCAAACCGGCCAAGACCGACGTGCACGCGGAGGCGATGCTGCCGGAGAACGAGATCGCCCGCATCACCGCCGAGGCCGCCGCGAACGGCAAGGCCGAGTTCACGTTGCGGGCGGTGGTCACCGACGCCGACGGCGTGGTGGTGGCCGAAACCGAGGGGCTCTACCAGCTCCGGGCGCACGGGAAGTAGCGCCGTCAACGCCGGGATGGTCGCGGCCTGTCCTTCGACGATGGTGGCGTCTGCGCTGGTCGCCGGGTGAGTCACGGGGCTCTCCCGGACCCGGCGGCCAGATAACGAATCGAACATCAGGGCTGGTGCCGTACGTGCTGGTCGGCGACGCGGCACAAGCTGCGGTATGTGGGGTCACGGGACCATCCCGGCTCGGCCTGCCAGATAACGAATCGAACCTGGTGGCCCCCGACAGCCCGATCGATCGCAGGCATAGAGCGCGGACGTGTGTCTTGCGCACCTGCTGGACCTGCGGAAATGCGACCCGTTTCACGATTTCGTGGTGATCTCGCTCACATAACGGAGCCATAACAGCCGATGCGTATCGGCGTGTTTCCCGCAATCGACCAGCGAGTATGGCTATTAGTCTCGACCAATGGTTCACGCAATTCGGACGTTATCGCTACGTGATCTGTCGCGACTTCTCCGCTAACGTCGGTCGCGGCTCGGAGAAACACCGAGATCGAGCTCGAATCGCTGAACGCCGGAAACCCTGTCCCGCGGTTCGAGGATCCCCGACATCACCTGGGGACAGGGACGCGGCGAATGTCGCCGAGTCGGTGGGCGCAGGCGGGAATCCACATGTCGCAAAACCGTAAATTCACCACTCGTGTCCTTGGCTTCACCGCGGCTCTCGGCGCTCTCGTCGCCGTTCCGTTCGGTCTGTCCACCGCCACTGCTACCGCGTCGTCGCACAACTGGGACGCTGTCGCGCAGTGCGAGAGCAGTGGCAACTGGAGCACCGACACCGGTAACGGTTTCTCCGGTGGTCTACAGTTCACCCAGAGCACCTGGGAGGCCAATGGCGGCACCGGCCGCCCGTCCCAGGCGAGCAAGGCCGAGCAGATCCGCGTCGCGGAGAACGTGCTCGCCACCCAGGGGCCGGGCGCTTGGCCCGTGTGCGGCTCCTACCTCTGATGCGTGATCCGGCGCCTACCGTGCAATGCGGTAGGCGCCGGGCTATTTCCTAGCGACTGCTGATCACTGCATTCATGCGGTGTATCCGCAATTCGCAATTTCAATTGCCGAGCCGAATCCCGATATCTCCCGCGGTGATTCGGCATCGTCTTCAATACCGGCTCTCCCCGGTCCGGTCGCGGCGCGGTAACGACACTCAGGCCGCCAGCCCCGTAGCCCGCCCGGCAGACACGACGTTCGGTATCACCGCGTTACGTGACGGCCGGTGACGGCAGGACCATCTCGGCATCCAACCGGCCGGATAGTCTGGCCACCTCGGCCCCTCTGCCTCGCCACCCCGCCGTGACCAGGGCGAAGCGGACGCTTATCCGAGGCGTTCGATGATGGTGGCGTTGGCCAGACCACCCGCCTCGCACATCGTTTGCAGCTCGTAGCGGCCGCCGGTCTGCTCCAGGTGATTGACCAGTGTCGTCAGGACGCGGGTGCCGGAGGCTCCCGCGGGTGGCCGAGCCGCCGCGGGGATTGAGATTGGCCGGATCGGCGTTCAACCCCTGCTGCCACACCAGCGGCACCGGCGCGAATGCCTGGTTGACCTCGTAGGCGTCGACGTCGTCGCGCAACCCTGCTCGGTCGAGCGCTTTTGAATCAACACGTATTCGCCTCGCTCGGCGATGTCGTCCGGAGGGCTGTCAGGCGGGATAGGTATGCGTCTCGGTGGCCTTGACCGCCGCCCACAGCCGCATGCCAGGCCGTAGGCGCAGCTCGGCGACGGTGGCGGGCGTGATGTCGGCGAGCACCGGCGGGACACCGTCCAGGCGGACCCGGATGGTGTGGGCGTGCTGCTCGATACCGGCGATGGTGACCGGCCAGGTGTTGCGTGGGCTGCCCTCCGGCGGCGCGAGGTGCAGACCCACCGCGGTCGGCGGGAAGGCGATGTGAACCGGTCCGCGGCCGGGTTCGGCCACGGTGAACACGCCTCCTTCGGCGAGCTCGACGGCGGTGCCGCGAGCGGTGCCGCGATAGAGGTTGAGGCCGACCAGGTTGGCGACGTAGTCCGAGCGCGGGCGCCGGGCCACCTCCGCGGGCGGCCCCTCCTGCACCACGCCGCCGTGCTCGATGATCACGAGGCGATCGGCGAGAACCATCGCGTCGAGCGGATCGTGTGTGACGAGCACGGTGTGTCCCGGGTAGTCGGCGAGATGGTGGGCGAGATCCGATCGGACCCGCGCCCGCGTGCTCGCGTCCAATGCGGCCAGCGGCTCATCGAGCAGCAGCAGCGCCGGGTCGGTCGCGAGCGCCCTGGCCAGCGCGACGCGCTGGGCCTGGCCGCCGGACAAGGTGCGCGGTTCGGCGTCGGCCTGCTCGGCGAGGCCGACGCGCCGCAGCCACTGCGCGGCGCGCTCGCGGGCCGCGGCGCGTCGATGTCCTCGGGCGCGCAGGCCGAACGCGACGTTGTCCAGTGCGCTCAGATGCGCGAACAGCAAGTAGTCCTGGAAGACGACGCCGACTCGGCGACGCTCGGCAGGCAGGAACACCTTCGGTGGTTCGTCCCAGATGTCGCCGTCCAGACGGATCGCGCCGCCGGTGAGTGGCGTCAAACCCGCCAGCGCGCGCAACGCCGTGGTCTTGCCCGCGCCATTGGGGCCGAGCAGGGCGATCACCTCGCCTGCCGTGACGTGCACCGGGATGTCGAGCCGGAACCGCTCCCGGCTGACCCGCAGACGCGCCTCCAACGTCATAGCGCACCCCTGATCCAGCGCTCCCGCAATGCGACCAGCACCGCCACCGAAACGGCCAGCAGCACCAGACTCAGCACCATCGCGTCGTCGGGGTCGGTCTCCAACGCCAGGTAGACCGCCAGCGGCATCGTGGTGGTCCGGCCGGGGAAGTTGCCCGCGAACGTGATGGTGGCCCCGAATTCGCCGAGGGCCCGCGCCCAGCACAGCACGCCGCCCGCGACGATGCCCGGCAGTATCGACGGCAGCGTGACCCGCCGGAAGGTCAGCCAGCGTGACGCGCCGAGCGTCGCGGCCGCCTCCTCGAACCGCGGATCGGCGGCCCGCAGCGCGCCCTCCACCGAGATCACCAGGAACGGCATCGCCACGAATGCCTCCGCGACCACCACGCCCGCAGTGGTGAAAGGCAATGCGACCCCGAACCATTCGTACAGGTACCGGCCGACCAGCCCGCGCCTGCCGAGCACGAGGAGCAGGGCGACGCCGCCGACCACCGGCGGCAACACCAGCGGTACGGTGACCAGCGCCCGGATCAGCCCACGCCCCGTCACCTCCCCTCGGGCCAGCAGCCAGGCCAGCGGAATGCCGAACACCAGGCAGAGCGCCGTCGCCAGGCTCGCGCACAGCAGCGAAAGCCGCAGCGCCTGACCGACTTCCGCGGTCGACAGCCGATCGGGCAGGGTTCGCCACGGCGCCCGCAGCAGCAACCCGAGCAGCGGGACGACCAGGAACGCCAGCGCGCACAGCGCGGGCAGCACCAGCACGAGCGGTCGTCGTCCGGATGGGGCCCGGCGCCGCGCCAATCGGATCACGGCGTGTCGAATCCCGCCTTCACGAATACCGCGCGCGCCTGGTCGGATCGCACGAACTCGACGAACGCGGCCGCCGCCGCGGCGTTGGGCGCGTGCGCCAGCGGCGCGACCGGGTAATCGTTGACCGCCTTGTCGGCCTCCGGGAAGGCGATGCCCTCCACCTGGCCGCCGCCCGCTCGCACGTCGGTGCGATAGACAAGGGCCGCGTCGACTTCGCCGAGCTTCACCTTGGTCAGGACCGCTTTCACGTCCGCCTCCCTGGTGTCGGGCTCGGGGTTGATGCCCGCCACCTGGAAGACCGTCTCGGCGGCGGCCCCGCACGGCACCTGCTCGGCGCACAGAGCGATCTTCGGTTCGGTCCTGCCGAAGTCGACCAACCCGGTGATCCGGCCGGGGTTGCCCTTGGGCACCGCGATCTCCAGCCGGTTGCGCGCGAAGGTGGCCGGGACGGCGGTCACTTCGCCTTTGTCCACTACCTGCCGCATGTTCTTCGGCGCGGCCGAGGCGAAGACGTCGGCGGGGGCGCCCTGGATGATCTGCTCGGCCAGCGCGGAACTCGCGCCGAAGCTGTAGACCACGTGCACGCCGGGGTGCGCGGCTTCGAACTCGGTGCCGAGTTCGGTGAACGTCTCGGTCAGGGAGGCCGCGGCGAACACCGTCACGGTGCCGCCGATCGGGTCGGAACCGGCGGGTCCGGCCTGGTCGGAGCCGCAGCCGGTCAACGCGACCGCGGTGATCCCGGCGGCGGCCAGCACGTGCAGCGATCGAGTCATCCTGGTCAACTTTCTGGTATCTCCACCACGACGTGCGTCGATTTGATCGACGCCACCGCGACGCTGCCCACCTCGAGCCCGAGTTCGTCGACCGACTCCCGGCTCAGCAGCGACACCAGCCGGAACGGACCCGCCTGCATCTCGACCTGCGCCATCACGGTGTCCTTCACCACCCGCGTGACGATGCCGCGCAGCCGGTTGCGTGCCGACGCGGCCACGGTGACGCCGGGCTCCGGCGCCTCCGCGGTGGCCCGGAGGAATTCGGCGAGTTCCCGGCCGCTGACGCCTTTGCGTCCGCTGTCGAGCTGGACGGCGGTCAGCTTGCCGTGATCGATCCAGCGCCGCACGGTGTCGTCGCTGACCCCGAGCAGCTCCGCCGCCTCGCTGATCCGCAAATTCGACATGGAGAGCAGTTTATTTCCGCAAATGCGGAAAGCAAGCCGAGAATGTCTAATTCTGGCCGGAACCGGTCGACTGGGCCGGATACAGGCGCTGGATCGTCAGCGCGGCCGCCAGCAACCGCGAGTCGTGCGGATCGGTGGGATCGACGCCGGTGAGTTCGGCGACGCGGCGCAAGCGGTAGCTGAAGGTGTTGGGATGCACGTGGATCTCGGCGGCGGCGGCCTTGCGGTCGGAGCCATGGCGCAGGTGCGCGTCGAGCGCTTCGATCAAATGCGGGCTGTCCAGGATCGGGGCGATGCGCTCGGCCAGCCGGGCGCGGGCGGTGCCCGGTCTGGTGAGCTGGTATTCCAGCAGCAGGTCGTCGAGCTGGTAGACACCCGCGGGCTTGCCGAGCAGCCGCGCGAGTTCGGCGAGGTCGGTGGCTTCCTTCGCGGTCTGCGGAATGGCGTCCATCGGCACGGAGGGGTACTCGGCCAGGAACACCGGCACGCCGAACTGTTCGGTCAGCTCCGCGACCAGCCGCGTGTAGCGGGTGTCGTCGAGCTCGGCGTCAGAGGCGCTGGGCAGCAACGCGATTCCGGTCCAGCCGTCGAAGGTGGCCAGCGTCGTCGTGCCCGCGAGGGCGTCCAGCGCACGGTGCAGGATGCGGATGCGGCGGCGGCCGACGAGCGTCGCGACGGTGCTCGGCTGGTCGTCGTGCCGGATATGGATCGCGAGCACGGTGTAGTGCTCGGCCAGGGCGGTGTCGGCTCGCGCCGCCAGTTCCGCGGCGGGCAGCCCGTGCAGCAGCGCCGAGCACAGCGCGCGCCGCGCTTCCCGCTCGGCGTTGTAGATGGACTGCTCGACCTCGGTGTAGGTCTCCACGACGGTGATGTTGATCTGCATCAGCAGATCGAGCAGGCGGCTGCCGATGCGGACGAGGTCGTCGAGCTCCTCGCGGGAGGCCAAGGCCGCGGCCTCCTGCAGCACCGACTGCGCGGAGCCGTGAATGGCCTCGATCAAAATGGGCAGCGGAAACCGGTCCTCGGCATGCCGCTCGGCCACCGGGGCGACGAACGTCGCGACCTCGGTCTTGGTGAAGCTGCGCTGTTCGCCGATCGCCTGGAGCACCGCGCGGCCGCAGGCGTAGATCGCGGGCAGCACCTCAGCGGTGAAGTGTCCCTCCGGCAGATCGGCGGCCGGTGGGGTGGCGCCGAGTCCCGCGGCGAACATGCGCTCGGCGATCTGCGGCCAGCGGGTGAGCAGCCGGGCAACCAAAGGGGCATCTCCGGTGACCGGGGACAACGCGACGGACATGCGCCGATTGTTTCCGACCACACAACCCGCGGCAAGGTTCTGGAACGCAGCCTCCGAATTTTGGCTCCGGCACCAATTTCCGGACGGAATCTTCTCCTCGCCGTGCAGTGACACCGGCACCGTATCGCCATAGATTCGGACCGCGGCTCGTGAATATGGTCCCGATCACATAATCGGTCGAGTGTGTCGTGGCAAACATTGTGTGGCGGTGGTCTATTCATCGCTGGGGCCGCGCATCTTCGGCGTGAACGGAAGTGAATCGGATGTTGGCAATGAGGCACAACGCTCGGCGAGCAATTCTGGGGGCCGCGGTGATCGCGGGCATGGCCGTCGCGACGACGCTCGGTACCGGGGTGGCGCACGCGCAAGAGGAGATCGAACCGACACAGCAGGCGCTCGCGGAGTACATCGACGCGGGCCTCGCCCCGGCTCCGGACGGCAGGCAGCCGCGGGCGATCGTGGATTCCGGCAGCTCGTCGGGATGGGCGACCAGCGTGGCCACCGACGCTTCGGGGGAGGGGCCGGAGATGTCGGCGTATCTGGCCGCGTTCGCCTACGGCCTGACCCATCCCGACGCCGCTCCGCCCGGCGCGAATCGCTGGAATTGCACGCCGACGGCCGAACACCCGCGGCCGGTGGTGCTGATGCACGCCACGTGGCTGAACGCCTACGACAGCTTCGCCTACCTTTCGCCGCGTCTGGCGCGCGCCGGTTACTGCGTGTTCGCGTTCAACTTCGGGCGCTCCGGTCTTTTGGAAGGCGGCGGCCTCGGCACGATCATGCCCGGACGCTACGGTGTTGGCCCGATGGAGGATTCGTCACGTCAGCTGCGCGATTTCGTCGAGCGCGTGCTGGCCGCGACGGGCGCGCAGGCCGTCGACATCGTCGGGCATTCCCAAGGCGGCACGGTCGCCAATCGCTATCTGAAATTCGACGGCGGCCAGGGCAAAGTCGGCAAGCTGATCAGCTTCGGCGCCACCCATCACGGCACCTCCCTGATGGGCATCGCGACGCTCGGACGGACCATCAACAACCTGGGCGTCGACATTCTCGGCTTCTCCGAGCCCTTGATCGGCATGTCGAATATCCAGCAGGCGGTGGGCTCGTCGTTCTACGCCGAGCTGAACGCGCAGGGCGACACGGTGCCCGGGGTGGCCTACACGTCGGTCGCCTCCCGGTACGACGAGGTCGCCAATCCCTACCACTGGGCTTTTCTGCAGGCAGGCCCCGGCGCGACGGTGGACAACATCACGCTGCAAGAAGGATGTGAGCAGGATATGTCGGACCATCTGACGATCATGTACTCGCCCCGTTCGGCGTCCATTGTTCTGCACGCGCTCGATCCGGTCGCGTACCCGACGCTGGAATGCACCTTCAATCCGTGGATGGTCGGCGGCAACGGCAGCCTGTGAGCGGTTGTCACTGCATCGACAGGAGAAACCGCGACCGGCTAATTGGTGCCCGGGACAATTCTTTTCCGGCCGACGCATTGGTTGAGTGGAGTTACGGCATCCGCCGCGATTATCGGCGCGGCGATGCCGGAAACCACGGCGGCGCCGTCGGAAAGGATGAACCGGATGAGTGTGGAGCCCGAATGGGATGCGGGTGCGGTGCCGCCGGATCCGGCGGCGTTCTCGCATCGGCCGATCCTGCCCGAAGACGATCCGTTCTACACGCCGCCACCGGCGGTCGGGCGCTTGCGCCCCGGCGCCATCGTCCGCTCACGCGGAGTGGAGATCGGATTCTTCGGCCTGGTCCGCCAGCGGATTTCGGCGTGGCAGCTGCTCTATCGCACCTGTGATCTCGACGGTGTTCCCGAGGTCGCGGTGACCACCGTGCTGCTGCCGTGGGGTGCGGATCCCGCCGAACCGCGGCCGCTGGTCTCCTTCCAGTGCGCGATCGACGCGGTCGCCTCGAAATGCTCTCCCTCGTACGCGCTGCGGCGCGGCGCGCGGGCGCCGGGGTCGATTCCGCAGCTCGAGTTGCCGCTGATCGCCAGCGCGCTGGCGCGGGGCTGGGCGGTGTCGGTCCCGGATCACGGGGGTACTGAGGGCCGTTTCGGCGTGGCCAGAGAGCCGGGGTATCGCGCGCTCGACGCGATACGCGCGGCTCTCGCCTTCGCCCCGCTGGGGCTGGAGACCACCACACCTGTTGCGCTGTGGGGATATTCCGGTGGAGGATTGGCGACCGTCTGGGCCGCGGAGATGGCCACCGAGTACGCGCCCGAGCTGAACCTCGTCGGCGCGGTCGCCGGATCGCCGGTCGGTGACCCGGCCGCGGCGTTCGTCCGGCTCAACGGCACGCTGTTCGCGGGGTTCGCCGCCGTATTCACCGCGGGACTGCGGCGCGGGTATCCGGACCTGGACAGCCTGCTGACCGCGCACCTGGACGCGCGGTATCTGGGCTTGCTGGCCGAGATCGAGAAGTCCGCGACCTTCCCGCTGCTCTACCGATTCGCCCGGCGCGACGTCGAAAAGCACAGCGGCAAGGGCCTCGCCGCCATGCTCGCCCAGCCGGGACTGCGGCGCATTCTCGACGACATCCATCCCGGCCGCCGCGCGCCCGCCATGCCCATGCTCGTGCTCCAAGGCGTGCACGACGAGGTGATCGCGGTCGAGGATGTCGATGGCCACGTCGCGCGCTACGCCGACGCGGGTGTCCACGTGCGCTACCTACGCGATCGGCTCAGCACCCACCTGCTGCTGCAATTCCAGGCACTGCCGGTGATGGTCGACTGGATCGCGGCGCGCTTCGCTGATCGCGAGCTGCCACCCGCGGGCACCGAGACCGTCTGGTCGCTCGCCTTCGCCGGACCGTGGGTGACCGGTCACCTGCGCTTCGCGGCCCTGCTGGTCCGGATGTGGCTCGGTCTGCCCATTCGCGGGCCACGCCTGTCCGCGGTGCCGCGGATCGGCTCGCGCCGTGTGTCGCTGCTTCCCGCGGCACTGCGCAATCCGTTGTCCTGACCTCCGCTCGCGACGCTGAACAGGCACGATCGCACCGAATACCGCGACCCAAGATTTGTGTGTCCCGTCACAAACGTGTCCGTTTTGCTCTAGCGTGAGCACGGTTGGTGCCGAGAGGGGTCGTGGATGCGTAGCGGGATGCTGAGTGTGGCGCAGTTGCGAGACCACGTCGATACAGGGGATATCGACACGGTTCTCGTCGCGATGACCGACATGCAAGGCCGATTGCAGGGGAAGCGCTGCGCGGCACGCTATTTCTTGGACGAGGTGCTCCAGCACGCGACCGAGGCGTGCGGCTATTTGCTCGCGGTTGACGTGGACATGGCGACGGTGGACGGCTACGCCCTCTCGTCCTGGGACACCGGGTACGGGGACGTCGTGCTCCGGCCGGACCTGCGCACGCTCCGGATGGCGCCGTGGTGGCCGGGTACGGCGCTGGTGCTGTGCGACGTGGAGCACGTGCAGCCGCAGGGGCGGCCGGTGGCCGCCTCACCGCGCCAGGTGCTGCGCAAGCAGCTGGACCGGCTGGCCGAACGGGGACTGCGCGCGTTCGTCGGGACCGAACTGGAATTCCTGGTGTTCGACGACAGCTACGAGGCGGCCTGGAACGTCGGGTATCGCGGGCTGACCCCGGCCAACCAGTACAACGTCGACTATTCGATGCTCGGCACCGGACGGATCGAGCCGCTGCTGCGGCGCATCCGGAAGGAGATGGACGGGGCGGGGATGTATGTCGAGTCGGCCAAGGGCGAATGCAATCCCGGCCAGCACGAGATCGCGTTCCGATACGACGAGGCCCTGGTCACCTGTGACAACCACAGCATCTACAAGACCGGAGCGAAGGAGATCGCCGCCCAGGAAGGGCGCAGCCTCACGTTCATGGCGAAATACAATGAGCGCGAGGGCAATTCCTGCCACATTCATGTGAGTCTGCGCACCGAGGCGGGTGAACCGGTGTTCGCGGGCGACGGAGCCGACGGAACGTCCGCGCTGATGCGGCATTTCATCGCGGGACAGCTGGACTGCCTGCGCGAGTTCACCTACCTGCTGGCCCCGAACATCAATTCCTACAAGCGCTTCGTGGCGGGCAGCTTCGCGCCCACCGCGATCGCGTGGGGCCGGGACAACCGGACCTGCGCGATCCGCGTGGTGGGCGAGGAGCACTCGCTGCGGTTGGAGAACCGCGTGCCGGGCGGTGACGTGAACCCGTATCTCGCCGTCGCCGCGCTGATCGCGGCGGGTCTGCACGGCATCGATCGGCGGATTCCGCTGGAGCCGGAATTCCACGGCAACGCCTACCGCTCGGAGCGGCCGCGCGTGCCCCACACGCTGCGCGAGGCGGCCCAGCTGTTCGGGGACAGCACGGTGGCGCGTGCGGCGTTCGGTGATGATGTAGTGGAGCACTACCGCAACGCGGCCCGGGTGGAACTGGACGCCTACGACGCCGCGGTCACCGACTGGGAGCGTATCCGTGGTTTCGAACGACTCTGAGGTCGCGGGAGCCCGTCCCGTGATCGGCTTGCCCACCTATGTGGAGCAAACCCGCTTCAACGCGTGGGACCTGCCCGCCGCGGTGCTGCCGCACGCCTACGTCGAGATGGTGGTGGCCGCGGGTGGCATCCCGGTGCTGCTGCCGCCCGCGGGAGTCGCGCGTCCCGAGCTGGTGCGGCGGCTCGACGGGGTGCTGCTCACCGGTGGCGCCGACATCGATCCGGCCCGCTACGGCGGCCCCTCGGCGGGAGTCCCCGGCTACACCAGGCCGGATCGCGACGAATCGGAGTTCGCTCTGTTCGAGCTGGCCAGATCCGCTGGCATGCCGATCCTCGCGGTGTGCCGCGGGCTCCAGCTGGCGAACGTGGCGCTCGGCGGCACCTTGATTCCGCATCTGCCCGACGTCGTCGGCCACGAGGAGCATTCCGGCGTCGCGGGCGGGTTCAACGCCATCCGGGTGCTCACCGCGGCGGGCAGCCGGGTCGCGGAACTCGCCGGTCCGGAGGTGAAGGTCCACTGCCACCACCATCAGGCCGTGGACCGGCTCGCGGACGGCCTGACCGCCGCCGCCCATGCCGCCGACGGCACGATCGAGGCCGTGGAGGCGTCCGACGGGTCGTTCCTGGTGGGTGTGCAGTGGCATCCGGAGGCCGACGCCACCGATCGCCGGTTGATCCTGGCCCTGGTCGAAGCGGCGGACACCTACCGAAGGGAGCACCACTCGTGACGACAACGCACGTGCTCAACCCGGCGACGGAACAGGTCGTCACGTCCGTCGAGCTGCTCGGCGAAGCGGAGACCGACGCCGCCATCGCCGCGGCCGAGCGCGCTTCGCTGGCCTGGCGGGAGGTGGCGCCGGGCGATCGGGCACGGCTGCTGCGCCGGTTCGCCGACGCGGTGGACACGGATCTGGAGCATTTGGCGCTGCTCGAAGTGGAGAACGCCGGGCACACCATCGGCAACGCACGCTGGGAGGCGGGCAACGTCCGCGACGTGCTGCACTACGCCGCTGGGATGCCTGAACGATTGCTGGGCAATCAGATCCCGGTCTCGGGCGGGGTCGACCTCACCTTCCATGAACCGCTCGGCGTGGTCGGGGTGATCGTGCCGTGGAACTTCCCGATGCCGATCGCGGCGTGGGGGTTCGCGCCCGCGCTCGCGGCGGGCAACACGGTGGTGCTCAAGCCCGCCGAGCTCACGCCGCTGACCGCGCTGCGGCTCGGGGAACTCGCGCTGGAGGCGGGGCTGCCCGAGGGCGTGTTCCAGGTGCTGCCCGGCAAGGGCTCGGTGGTGGGTCAGCGGTTCGTCACCCATCCCGCGGTCCGCAAGGTGGTGTTCACCGGCTCCACCGAGGTGGGCAAGCAGATCATGGCGGGCTGCGCCGAGCAGGTGAAGCGGGTGACGCTGGAACTCGGCGGCAAGAGCGCGAACATCGTGTTCGCCGACGCCGACCTGGAGCGGGCGGCGGCCACGGCGCCGTACGGCGTCTTCGACAACGCCGGACAGGACTGCTGCGCCCGCTCCCGAATTCTGGTGCAGCGCAGTGTGTTCGACCGGTTCCTCGAGTTGCTGGAACCGGCGGTGCGTGGCGTGCGGGTCGGCGATCCGTCCGATGAGTCCACCGAGATGGGCCCGTTGATCTCGGCCGCGCATCGGGAGCGCGTCGCCGAGTTCGTGCAGCCGTCGACCAAGGTGGCGTTCACCGGGCACGCGCCCGACGGCGCCGGATTCTGGTATCCGCCCACGGTGGTGCTGCCCGGCGCGCCCACCGACCGGGTGCTCACCGAGGAGGTGTTCGGGCCGGTGGTCGCGGTGCTTCCGTTCGAGGACGAAGCCGACGCGCTGCGGATCGCCAACGACACGGACTACGGCCTGTCCGGGTCGATCTGGACCAGTGACGTGGGCCGGGCGCTGCGCGTGGCGCGCGGTGTGGAAGCGGGCAACCTCTCGGTGAATTCGCATTCGTCCGTGCGGTATTGGACGCCGTTCGGCGGTTTCAAGCAGTCCGGGCTGGGGCGTGAGCTCGGGCCGGACGCGGCGCTGGCCTTCACCGAGACCAAGAACGTCTTCCTCGCCACCCAGTGACCCCAGCACATCCGACAGGAGATACGTTGCAGCGCTTACAGGATCGAGTCGCCGTCGTCACCGGCGGCGGGAGCGGTATCGGTCTGGCCACGGTCCGCCGTTTCGCGGCCGAGGGGGCGAAGGTGGTCGTCGCAGACATCGACCCCGAGACCGGCAAAGCGGCGGCCGAAGAAGTCGCAGGGCGGTACGTCCAGGTGGACGTCACGGATGAAGCGCAGGTCGAGGCGCTGTTCCAGACCGCGGTCGACACCTACGGCGGGCTGGACATCGCGTTCAACAACGCGGGCATCTCGCCACCGGAGGACGACTCGATCCTCACCACCGGCATCGACGCCTGGCGCCGCGTCCAAGAGGTCAACCTGACCTCGGTGTACCTGTGCAGCAAGTACGCGATCGGGCACATGCTGGAGCGCGGCAAAGGTTCGGTGATCAACACCGCGTCGTTCGTCGCCGTGATGGGCGCGGCGACCTCGCAGATCTCCTACACCGCCTCCAAAGGCGGGGTGCTGGCGATGAGCCGGGAACTCGGCGTCCAATTCGCCCGCAACGGTATACGGGTCAACGCCCTGTGCCCGGGCCCGGTGAACACGCCGCTGCTGCGCGAATTGTTCGCCAAGGACCCCGAGCGCGCCGCCCGCCGCCTGGTGCACGTGCCGCTCGGGCGGTTCGCGGAGCCGGAAGAGATCGCGGCGGCCGTAGCGTTTCTCGCCAGCGACGACTCCTCGTTCATCACCGCCTCGCAGTTCCTGGTCGACGGCGGCATCGCGGGGGCGTATGTGACGCCGCTGTAGGCTTCCTGGCCACCGCTACTTCGGCGCTCCCAATCGCGCACCGCCATCGACCCGCACCACGATCCCGGTCGTGAATGAATTCTCGATCAGGAACTCGATCGCGTGCGCCACATCGTCGGCGGTCCCGACGCGGCCCGCTGGCGTGGCCGCGGCGACCGAGTCGAAGACCTCGGCACGTGCGCCGTCGGGCAGGAAGTTCCACCAGCCGGTGTCGATCACGCCGGGCGACACCGCATTCACGCGGAGCGGCGCGAGTTCCACGGCCAGCACCGGGACCATGGCTTCCACACCGGAATTCACCGCGGCGAGCGCGGCGGTGGCGGGCATCGAGCCGCCCGCCGACGCCGCCGACACCAGGGTGATCGAACCGTTTTCGGCGAGATGCGGCAGCGCGGCCTGCATCGCGGCGGTGTGCGCGAGCAGCTTGCCGTCGATGTGCTGCCGCACCTGGTCCAGTCCGAGTTCGCGGAACGGCGTCGTGCCGGACGGTCCGGTCACGGTCACCACCAGGTGATCGATCGGCCCGGTCTCGGCGAAGAATCCGGCCAGCTCGGTCTCGTCGCGGGCGTCGACGGTCCGGCCGGTGACGCCCGCGACGAGTTCGGTGAGCGCCGCATCGAGTTTGTCGGCGTCGCGACCGGTGATGACCACTTGGTGCCCGTGGGATGCGAGCCTGCGCGCGGTAGCCAGACCGATGCCCGAAGTCCCGCCGACGATGACGGCTCGATTGCGCACAACTTCCTCCTGAATTTCGAACCTCTGTGTCTCGAAATATAAACGAGGCACCGTGTCTTGTAAAGTTGCGGTATGACCGGAACCCGGGGCCGCCCGCGCAGTGCGGACGCCAGGCGCGCGATCCTGCGTGCCGCACTGGAGCTGTGCGAACGCGACGGCTATCAGGACCTGACCATCAAGGCCATCGCCGACGCGGCGGGTGCGGGCAGGCAGACGGTGTACCGCTGGTGGCCGGACAAGGCATCGGTGCTCATGGAGGCGCTGGCCGGGCTCGCCGAGGAAGACCCCGCGCTGCGGGTGCGCGACGGCTCCGCGGACGTGCTCGCCGACGTGGAAGGGCTGCTCGCGGCGACCTATGAGCTCACGCACAAGCTGACGGGGCAGGCGCTGGTCGGGCTGATGGCCGATGCGCAGCGCGACCCCGCTCTTTCGAAGCGGTTGCAGGGCATCGTGATCGGCCCGCGCCGTGCGGCACTGCGCGGGCTGTTGCAAAAGGGTGTGCACTCAGGCGAATTCGCCGAGGCTGTGTCGCTGGATCTAGTGGTCGATTTCGCGTTCGGGGTTATGTGGTACCGGATGCTGAGTCATCACGCACCGGTCGACGCGGCACTGGCGCGGGAGGTCACGGAGGGCGTCGCCGCCATGCTCGCGGTCGACTGATCGCGGATGTGCGCCGGTGTGCTTCCGGCGAGGGTTCATTCGGCGAAGTGGGCACCGTGGCCGCATTTTCATCGGGGATTACGGCATGTGAGTTGCTCGGACCTGAGCGCGGCATGACTCATTTGTGACTGCCGTCACAATCTTTATGTATCGGCAGTTCAGAGCGCCTGTCGGCAAGGCCGTGCCGGTGCCTCGCGGTTTGCCGGGTGAGAAACGTGGGTATCGCCCTGTTTCGTGCCGAACCTCCGGAAGTCAGGAGCCGGAGGAGGAACGAATCGAGGTCCGTGTACGGACTGGAGAGGACGTGCACGTGACCACATCGGAGACTTTCCCGTTGCGGCGTTCCGTGGCGGCTTCGGCCATGGGCAACGCCACCGAATGGTTCGACTACGGCGTCTACGCCGCCACCGCGACCTACCTCACCGACGCGTTCTTTCCCGGGGATTTGGGGACGCTCGGCACCATGCTCGGCTTCGCCATCTCGTTCGTGCTCCGGCCGCTCGGCGGCATGGTGTGGGGACCGCTCGGTGACCGGATCGGTCGAAAAGCCGTACTGGCCACCACTATTCTGCTCATGGCCGCGGCGACCGGCGCCATCGGCGCACTGCCCACCCATGCGACGGTCGGTGTGCTGGCTCCGATCCTGCTGATCACCCTGCGTGTGGTGCAAGGATTCTCCACCGGTGGTGAGTATGGCGGCGCGGCAACGTATCTCGCCGAGTGCGCGACCGACCGCAAGCGTGGGTTCCTCGGCAGCTTCCTCGAGTTCGGCACGCTCGCCGGTTTCGTCGGCGGCTCCGCGACGGTGCTGGCCTGCCAGCTCGTCCTGGGCTCGGACGCCATGCACGATTGGGGCTGGCGCATCCCGTTCCTGATCGCCATCCCGCTCGGCCTGACCGGCTGGTACCTGCGGGCCAGGTTGACCGAGAGCCCGGTGTTCAGCGAGGTCGCCGAGCACAAGCACCCGCCGGGCGGGTTGCGGGAAGTGCTGACCACCTACCGGCGCGAGACTCTCACGCTGGCCGGATTGGTCGTCGCGCTCAACGTGGTGAACTACACGCTGCTCACCTACCAGCCCACCTACTTGCAGAACACGATCGGCATGGGCGAGTCGGCGACCACCGCGATGATGCTGGTCGGGCAGCTGGTGATGATGCTGGTGCTGCCGTTCTTCGGCCGACTGTCCGACGGCGTCGGGCGACGCCCGATGTGGCTGTTCTCCCTGGTGGGTCTCACGGTGCTCGCGGTGCCGATGTACTGGCTGATGGGGCAGGGCACGGGATGGGCCATCGCAGGGTTCATCGTCCTCGGGCTGTTCTATGTACCGCAGCTGTCCACCATCAGCTCCACCTTCCCGGCCATCTTCCCGACCCACGTCCGCTACGCGGGCTTCGCGCTGGCCTACAACGTCTCCACCGCGGCCTTCGGCGGCACCGCCCCCCTGATCAACGAAGTGGTGATCGAGGCCACCGGCTGGTCTCTGTTCCCCGCCGTCTACACGGTCGGCGCCTCCCTCATCGGCCTGATCGCCTGGAGCTTCCTCCGCGAAACCGCCGGAACCTCCCTGCGCGGCACCGAGGTACCCGACGCGGGCGAGCCCGCCCGGGACTTGCCCGCCGCACCGGCATCCGGGCTGGCTTCTCCCGCCTCGTGAACCCGCATGGATCGGCCTATCGCTGGGAATCAGCCGCTGGTGTGAAACCGTGGGGCGGGCTCGCGGACTGAGCAACCGATCTCATCGGATACCGCTCGCCAAATCGGCGAGGCGCTCGTACATCAGCGCCAGATCGCGCTGGTAGCCGAGGTTGGCCGGGGCGGTTCGCACCAGATGATCGGCGACGGCGAGGCCGCGGCGGAAATGCCGGGCCGCGCCGGTCAGGTCTCCGGTGTCGCGGGCGAGGGCGCCCTGCTTGTCGCAGCAGCAGAGCAGATCGTGCTGGTATCCGAGGTTTCCGGGGTTCGTGGCCGCCAGTTCTTCGGCGATATCGGCCGAGCGGCGGTACCAGTCGCGCGCGGTGGGGTGATCACCTGCCGAGCGCGCGAGCGTGCCGAGCCGGTCGTAGGTGATCGAGAGGTCGCGGCGGTAGGACGGATTCGCGGGTTCGGCGTCCACCAACGCGAGATCGATGGCCAGGGCGTTCCGGTATGCCTGCTCCGCTTCGGCGAGATCGTGTCCGGCGCGGGCGTTGTCGCCCAGCTTGTGGTAACAGACCGAGAGATCTCTGCGGTAGGCGTGGTTATCCGGCGCGGACTCGACCAGGCTCGCGGCGACCGCGGTGGCGTGTTCGAACAGCTGCCTCGCTTCGTGGGAATCTCCCTGCAGTGCTGCTACTTTGCCCAGCGCGGTGTAGGCGAGGAGCAGATCGCGTCGATACCTCAGGTTCGCGGGAGCGGCGGCGGCGAGTTCCTCCGATAGGGCAAGAGCGCGCCGACAATGTGTCGCGGCCGCGTCGTAGTCGCCCTGATCCATCGCGAGCGAACCCAGTGCGTCGTGGACAATCAAAAGGTCACGGCGGTACTGGAGGTTGCCGGGTGCGCTCGCGACCAGATCCTCGGTACCGTCCAGCGCACGTCGATAGAGCCGGGCCGCTTCGGCGAAGTCGCGCCATTCCCTGGCGATATCACCGAGCACATTGCAGGTGACGACGAGGTCGCGGCGGTACTGCGGATGGGCGGGGTCGGTGACGAGGAGTTCCTCGGTGAAGGCGAGGGCGCGGTGATAGTGCCGGATGGCCTCGTGCGGATCGCCGTTCGCGCGGATCGCCCCGGCCAATCGGTCCACGCTGACCGAGAGGTCGCGCCGGTAGGCATGGTTCGACGGTTCGGCCGCGACGAGCGTTTCGGCTATCTCCACCGAGCGTCGATACAGGCGGATCGCTTCGGCGAGATCACCACGAGCGCGCGATACCTCGGCCACTTTGTCGTAACCGATCGATAGATCGCGACGGTATTGCAAGTTGTCCGGGTGGGCGTCGACCAGCTCTTGGGTCACGGCGAGCGCCAACTGATAGAGCCGTGCGGCCTCGTCGAGGTCACCACCGGACAACGCCAGATTGCCGAGCTTGTTGTAGGCCACACAGAGGTCCCGCCGGTAGAGCGGATTTCCGGGCTCGGCGGCGGCGAGTTCCTCGGTGCGGACGAGAGAGACCCGGTAGTGGTGCACGGCCAGGTCGGTATCGCCCGCGGCATGGGCGATGTCGCCCACCTTCTCGTGGACGACGGCGAGGTCACGGTGATACAAGCGGTTGCCGGGCTCTGCCTCGGCGAGCTCCTCCGCGATGGCCAGTGCGCAGTGATGCAGTCGGGCTGCCTCCTCGATGTCGCCCGCCGTTCGTTCGAGATCGGCCAGCTTGCCGTAGGACACCGAAAGCTCGCGACGATAGCCGGAGTCGCCCGGTTGAGCTGCGGCGATGCGTTCGCCGATCGCGATGGAGCGACGATACGAACGCATCGCCTCGGCGGGCCCGCTCGGGTGCGGTGCGAGTTCGTCGTCGGACACGAGTTCTTCGCCGTCCGGGCCTGCGAACTCGTCATCGTCGCGGGCGAGGAGAAACGCGTGGCGGTACAGCCGCCCGGCGGCGCGCGGGTTTCCTTCGGCGCGGGCGAGATCGCCCAATTCGACAGCGGAAAGCGAAAGTTCGTGCTTGTCTTCGGCGCTGAGGCTGTCGTCCGTCGGGTCTTCGGGCAGCGAGCGCGTGAGGAAACGGGCGACCGTGTCGAGAACCACGCCGTGGCGCGAGACCTTCTCGTCTCCATCCGAGAAGGAGACACACTCCACCAACCGGCGATGATGGGCGGCAATATATTTCGCCGTCACCGACCGCATGTGCGCATCGTCCCCGCAGAGCCGAGTGAGAATCGCGAGACAACGCTCCAGCTGCCCGGGGGAGGCGCTGCACACGCTATCGGCCAGCAGTCGCACACCACCGTCCTCCTGATCGCGCAGCGCTCGGCAGACGAGCGAATCGCCGAGCCCGTCGGGCGGCGGGTTGAGATACCGGTCACCCGGATAGCGCGCGTGCAACCACTGCGAGACCGCCGTCCGATCGGCCGCTGAACCGGCTCCCTCACCCAGGGCCAGTGTCATCAGCCGATCCGCCTCGTCGGCGTCATCCGCGCCGAGCAGGGTCGTCAACGCGACGGCGAGGCGCAATTTCGTGTCGGACACGCCGCTGAGGCCGGTCTCGTGCCAGTCGTGAATCAGCTCGCCCATCCCCGGCGCCGCCGCGGCCTGCTCCGTTCGATCCTGCGGGACTCCGTCGCCCGATGAATTCTCGAACATGCCATCCCCCAATGGATTCCGTAGGCGAGTTACCTGATGGCTCCGAGGCTAACAGCCGGGTCCGACAGGTTCGGGGCTCCTGGCGGGGCCGGACCACGTCACCGGTGCTCTCGTTCGCGAGGGCCAGGCAGGACGCGGCGTTCGGCGTGCCGTTCGGGTCGCCATGCGGCGGCTGCTGATGCCACGCATGACCCGGGCTTCGCCTCCGAGCCGAATGCGACTCGTTCGGCGCTGCGCCCCGACCGTACTACTGTGCTGATTTACGGGGGTACAGTTATATAAACTGTACCCCTACAAACTGTGAGGAGGGTCGTGCAGAAGCCTGCGGACATGTTCGATCGTGACTACGAGTGGTCGGCGCTGACCCGCTTCGTCTCGGACGAGCAGCCAGGTGCGACGCTGGGAGTGGTCTCGGGCCGACGCCGCCAGGGCAAGACCTTCTTGCTCGAAGCGATCTGTCAGGCGGCGGGAGGGTTCTACTTCGGTGCGACCGAGGCGACCGAAGCCGAATCGCTGCGGCGCATCAGCACTGCCTTGACGGCTCATATCCGGCCGGCGAGCCCATTCCATTTCCATGGTTGGGCGGAGGTCATCGATACGCTGCTCAGCCTGGGGTCCGAACGGCCGGTTCCGGTCGTCATCGACGAATTCCCCTACCTTGCGAAGGCGAATCCGGAGCTCCCGTCGGTCATTCAAGAGGCCTTGCGGCCGTTGCGTGAACAGCGAGCGAACTCACGGACTCGGTTGCTGCTGTGTGGGTCCGCGTTGTCGTTCATGGGGCGAATCCTGTCCGGTAGCGCCCCTTTGCGTGGCCGCGCCGGGCTCGAATTGCTGGTTCGTCCGCTCGACTATCGTTCGGCGGCCGAGTTCTGGGGAATTACGGACCCTCGCCTAGCGCTACAGGTCAATTCGATCGTGGGGGGTACTCCTGCGTATCGGCGGGAGTTCGCGCGTGGCGATGCCCCCACCGGCCCCGAGGATTTCGATGACTGGGTGGTTCGAACCGTGATGAATCCGGAGACACCACTGTTTCGCGAGCCGCGATATCTGCTGGCCGAGGAACCCGAATTACGGGACACCGCACTGTATCTTTCCGTGCTGGGCGCTGTCGCGGACGGCAATGCAGCGCGCGGTGGCATCGCCAGCTACCTGGAGCGTAAGGCGGCCGATATCGCCCATCCCCTCAATGTTCTCGAAGATGTCGGACTGCTCTACCGCGACGCCGACATCTTCCGCGACAACAGATCCACATATCGGATCTCCGAGCCGCTGATTCGGTTCTACCACGCGATAATGCGTCCGGTATGGGATCAGCTCGAACGCCCTGGAAGTGCGAACCGGGTGTGGCGTGCCAGCGGCCGCAGGTTCGCCAGCAACGTGCTGGGGCCACATTTCGAGCAGGTATGCCGGGACTGGGCGCTGCACCATGCCGATCCCGAATTGTTCGCCGGAGTTCCGGCCAAAGTCGGCCATGGGGTGGTACACGACGCCAGTACTCGAACGAATTACGAGATCGACGTCGCCGTCATCGGGATATCGGACGGCGGCAAGCCGCCGCTCCTGGCGATCGGTGAGGCGAAGTGGAACGACACGATGGGGCACGGTCATCTCGATCGTCTCCGGCGTATCCGGGATGTCGTCGCCCGAAACGGCCGGTACGACACCAGTCGAACTCGACTACTGTGCTTCAGCGGAGGCGGTTTCAACGAGAATGCCCGAAAGGCGGCAGAGTCGGACGAGGTAACACTTATCGACCTGCCGACGCTGTATGAATGACGTGCACGAGATGCCTCGGTAGGTCGGCGAGCCAGCGCGTCGTGATTGTCGATCAGGGCAAGGAGTTCACGGGACGCTATGTCGGTTTCTCTTCACGGAGAGGTGCTGGCGGGCTGATCGTCCTCCTCGGGCCAACCGTCCTCGATGATCAGACGCCCGTCCTGGAGTGCGGCCGTGTACTGGTCGGCGACCATCGTGGCCGGGTAGGTGGGCCAGTAGGAGACCGCGCCGGTGGGCTTGTCGATGACGCAGACCGAGCCGCCGACGACTACCGGCGCGTTGGGGTCGGCGTGCGGCGGCCTGTCGAAGACGGCGATGGTGACGAAGCAGGTGTCGAATTCGGTGACCCGGTAGGTGATTCCGTGTGCGGCGTGGTCCTCGCCGGTGAGGTAGTGGTCGGCGATGCGGTGCGCTTCGGTGAGGTCCAAAGGCGTCGCCGCGTCGGTCGGGTAGGCGTGGATGTCCATGTGTCGATGGCAGCCGGGATGGGGCCGCCTGCTCCTTCCGGATGTCCAGCTAACACGGTGGCGGCCCGGCGCAAGACGGTTTCCGGTCAGTCGAACCGGATGGTGGACAGCATCGTACGCGCGAGAACCTCCGGATCGGGATCGGTGACCAGCGCCGAATTATGCAGCGCCCCTTCGCGCCACAACGAAGCGAAGCCGTGTACCAGGGACCATGCGGCGAGCTGGGTGGCCTGCTGGTGGCTTCGGCTGTGCTCCGGCTGGATCGCCGAGACCCCCGAGCGTAGCGCCGCGCCCGAAAGTTCCCGCGCCGCACGCAATTCGGGGTCGTCAGCGTGCAGCAGGCTGTGGCGGTACATCACGTCGAAGTGCCCGGGATGCTCGCGCGCGAAGCGAATGTAGGCGACCGCGACCTCGCGGAAGTCCCCGGTGGCGTGTTCGAGTTGTTCGGTCAGCAGCTCGAACCCTTCGGTGGCCAGCGCGGTGAGCAACCCGGCTCGATCGCCGAAATGATGTGCGGGCGCGGCATGCGACACGCCCGCGTGCCGCGCCAAGTTCCGCAGTGAAAGGGCGTCGACGCCCTCGGCGGCGATGCGTTCGGCGGCCGCGGTCAGCAGTGCCGCGCGCAGATCGCCGTGATGGTAGCCGTGCTTCGCCATATCTCGATGGTGGCCGATCATCTAGACATTGACAAGTTCAGCAGTGTGGGCCTAATCTTTCCACTGTCAAGATTGCTTCGATGTTCAGGAGTCCCGATGGCACCGCTGGTTGTCCTCGCCGTCGTCACCGCAGCCGCCCGGCTCATCGGCTGGCTGATCGGCCCCGGCTGGCTCGATTCCTGGGCGCACGCGACCGCGCTCGGGCTGGCCGCGATGTTCCTCCTCACGGCCAGCGCGCATTTCCTCCAGCCGCGTCGTGACGCGCTGATCGACATGGTGCCGCCGCGACTGCCGAATCCGCCCGCCCTGGTGACGCTGACCGGCGTGCTGGAAGCCGCGGGCGCGGTGGGCCTGCTCATCCCCGCGACCGCCGACCTCGCGGCGGCCTGCCTGATCGCGCTGCTGGTGGTGATGTTCCCGGCGAACGTCCGCGCCGCCCGTGCCGACGTGGGTATCAAGACCATGCCGCTGCCGCTGCGGACGCTGATGCAAGCCGTCTTGATCGGGGCTTGCGTGATCGTCTTGGTCGGCTGAATACGACGAAGGCCCTCCCGCGCACCGGAATCCGATGCGCGGGAGGGCCTTTCGCCGCTATGGTCAGCCGGAGCGAAGCGCCTTCGCGATGGTGCGGCGCAGAAACGGCCGCGCCAGATCTTCGGGCAGGTTCGCCCAGGCCAGGAAGAACCGGGTCAGCGGATCGAGGGCGATGTGGTGCTGCCGTCGTTCCAGCCCCCGCACGGCGGCCTCGGCGACCCGCTCGGCCGACATCGGCTCGATCGATCCGGTGACGGCCTTGGTCTCCACCGGCTTGCGCAGATTCTCCTTGGCCAGCCCCGGCGTGTCGGTGTCGGCGGGGTAGATCACCGTGACGTCCACGCCCCGCGGCTCGACCTCGTAGCGCAGACAGAGTGCCAACTGCCGGATGCTCGCCTTGGTCGGGCCGTAGCCGCTGTAGCCGGGAATGCCGAGGAACGCCGAGGTCGAGCTGACGAGAAGGATTTTTCCGCGCGACCGTTCGACCATGCCGGGCAGTACCCGACGCACCGCGTGCACGGCGCCGAGATAGTTCGCCGACATGTGCACCTCGAACTCGCCGGCGTCCACCTCGAGAAACCGGCCGGGCAGCGTGAGTCCCGCGCAGCACGCGATGACCTCGCACGGCCCGTTGCGCTGCTCCAGATCCGCGATGGCGGAGGCGAGTTGGTCCGGCCGGGTCACGTCCGCGGTGGCCCAGTCCGCCCCGAGATCTTTCGCGGTGTCGCGCAGCGGCAGTTTCCGACGCGCGATGATGGAGACCCGCGCGCCGCGCCGCGCGAAGGCTCCCGCCACCGCGGCGCCGATCCCCTCCGATCCGCCGGTGACGATGACGTGCTTGCCGACCCAGTCGCTGACCCGTGCCATCGCGGCGATCCTCAGGCCCGGCTCGCGGTGACGATCTCGGCGATCCGGTCCCGCCACAGCAGATAGGTGCCGGACGTGCCGTCGTCGGGCAGGCCGTCGAGCGCGTCCTCGATCAGCGCGTCGGTTTTCGCGACGGTGGTGCCGCAGAACACTTGCGCGGCCGCCTCGCTGTGCTCGTTGACGCTGTCGGTCTGCTGCCGGATCCGCGCCACCATCGCCGAACCCAAGGAGAGCTGCGGACGGTATTCCCCGGCCAGATCCCAGAGTTCTTCCATGGCGGCGGGCGCCACGCCCCCGGCGAAGGTGACCGCGATCCCGACGCCGCTCCACAGATCGGCGTGCCGCTTCGGGTCGAACTCGCCGATCATCCGCACGACACCGGCCGGGCTTCCGCCGCCGATGAACCACAGCGCACGGCCGGTGCCCTGCGTCATGATGCGCTTCAGATTGTCTCGGTCACCGAGCCAGCCGGGGAAGCGGGACTCGACATGCTGCTCGCGCACGTAACGCTGCATCTGGAAGAACGCCTTGTAGAAGCCGTAGCCGTCGATGGCGAGCCAGCGGAACAGCGGGTGCTCCGGAAACACCTTGCTCCACCGGAACTTCGGGATCTTCGACATCGCCAGGCCGACGCCGACGTACATGGTCAGGGCGTACTGGCTGGCCGGGCCGCTGATCAGTTCCGCGGCGCGGCGACCGGGGGACAGCGAGTCGATCGCGGTGAGACCGACCGCGGCGCCCTCGTAGGCGAACCCGCGGTACTTCGGCGGCACCGCGAGCAGAGCGGTTATCAGTTCGTCATTGTCGGCGCTGCGCACCGCGGAGTCGATGCCGCTGACCAAGTGCATGGTCACCTGCTCGAGCTCGAGCGCGGTCTGCTGGTCGGGCTGGTCGAATTGGCTCATCACTCGGCGGACGCTGGCCGGACTGGGGACGAACAGGGCCGCGCGCAGCGGACCCAACGGCGAAGGCATGGGTTCTCCAATCGTCAAGGGATTCGAGGAATGAAAGGACGGAAGCCGCCGTCGAAGAACGTGAGCGCTCCCGAGGCGGCCAGTTCGGCGGCGCGTTCGGCGTGCACGACCTCGCCGATGACGATGCTGTGGTCGCCGCTGTCGAAGACGGTGTCGAGCTTGCACTCCAGGCCCGCGGCCGCGTTCGCCAGCATCGGCGCGGCGGTGTGCGGTCCGGGAAACCACTCGACCTGGTCGAATTGGGCGCTGCCGTCGGGGCGCGCCGAGTCGGCGAAATACCGTGCCACCGCCTCCTGTCCTGCCGACAGCACCGAAACGGCGAACGCGCCCGCCTCGTGGATCGCCCGGTGCAGGCGCGCCGTGTGGGCGACGCACACCAGGACCAGCGGGGGATCCAGCGAGACGGACGTGAACGCGTTGGCGGTCATCCCGTGCGGCCGTGGCCACCCGGTGGTGACCACGGTGACACCGGTGGTGAAAGCGCCGAGCACGCGGCGCAGCTCGGCGCTGTCGGTCATGGGCGAGCCGCCTCCGTCGCCAGCTCGGCGGGCTCGTCCTCATCCGGGGCGACCGGACCGGACGGCTCCGATGCGGTCGGCGTCGCCGAGCGCTGCCGCCACCATTCGACGCCGCTGCGCACCCACCAGTAGATGCCGCGGGCCGAACACGTGATGACCAGCGCGAAGAACAACCCGTACGAGATGTGCAGCGCGGTGACCACGCCGTACAGGATGCCGACCGACGCGCCGAACATGATCTGCTGCTTCTTGCCCGATGGCGTGGTGCCGGGGTCGGTGACCATGTAGTTGGAGAACAGCACGAACGCCAGCCCGGTCATCATGCTCAGACCGGCCAGGATCGAGATGTCGGGCTCGAAGATGCCGCGCACGATGGCCTGCAACGCGAACGCGGTCACCCAGGCGAAGATCAGCGGCATCTTCTTCGTCAGCTTGGCGTTCAGCATGGTGCCGGTCGTCAGCAACAGCAGCACGATGATCACGTCCGGCGGGCCGGAGATGTACTCGGTGAAGTGATACGGCGGCGCCACCGAGATCATCGGGAACACCAGGAACGCCACCACGATCCCGAAATTCGACGGGTTCATGAAGTGCCGCCACTTGCCGTTGATCTTGGCGCGCAGCACCCACTTCGTGCCCACCGCGACCACGATGCCGAAGATCACCGGCCACAGCTTGTCGTGCGCGAACACCAGGAAGTTGAACGCCAGACCGGTGATGTGCGCGGGCAGCAGGAATTCGAACATCCCGCGCGGCCCGCGGCCCATGAAGGCGGGCGGCCGCTTGTACGCCCAGGCGGCCAGGATCTCCAACCCGATTTCGGTGGAGTACGCGGTGGCCAGCGCGATGAACGGCCACAGGAACGGCTGCTCGAAACCGAGCAGCGGGAACCCGATCACATTGAACACCGTGATCGAGATGGCGAAGTTGCGCAGCGCCAGGTACCGAGGATCTTTCGTGGGCGCGGGCGTCGCCACCCATTCCTTGGCGAACTCGGTGCCCGACCGCTGCAAAGCCGAGATGCGTTCCGCGGTGGTGACGGGCGCGCCGTTGCCGTCGGGGCCGCCGTTGGCCGCGGCGCTGCCGTTGCCGTTCGGGCTGCCGGTGGTTTCGGGATGGCCGTTCGACGCGGCCACCGCGTCGCCCGGATCCTTCTTGTCGTTGTCGCTCATCGCTGCTTGACCTCCTGCGCGTCCGAGGCGAGGTTCACGGTGTGCCAGCCCGGCGCGAGCTGGAGGGTTTGTTCGTGCGGTGTGCCGTTGTTCTCACGCCAGCAGATCCGGACGTTCAGCGGTGCGGCCGAATCGACATTGCCGAGACCGAGATGTACTTCGGTCGCGCGCTTTCCGGTGTGCCCGCTGCCGCCGTCGACGTAGCTGGTGATCAGTCGGCCATCCGGCGTGCGCACTTCCACCTGGGCGTCCACCGCGGGAACGCCCAGCACCGGGAGCCCGGCCACGGTGGTCGTGGCGGCGGTGCCCGCCCAGGTCGGCTTGACCAGCTTCAGGCCGAGGAACTGGCCGTTGGTGGCCTTGTTGTTGTGGTAGAAGGTCGGATCGCCCCACTGACGAGCGACGGCGAAGCTGAGCGCGCCGTTGCCGGAAGTGTCGCCGACGGCGATGCCGCGCGACGGGACCGGGGTGTCCATCCCGAGCGCGTGCGTGAGATTGGCGAACTTGCCGTCGTCACCGCGGCTGAAGAAGCCGACCGGATTGTCTCCGGCCAGATCGGCGCCCGCGCCGATGATCGGCCAGGCCCACGGGTACTTGACCAGCTCGTCGTTCATGGTGCCGAGTTCCTGGATCTGCGGCCACCGGTTGGTGTCGCCCTTGATCATGCCGGTGGCCTGGATCAGCTCGTTGCGGCCGTCGTTGTCGAAGTCGCCGGCCTTGGCGTCCCAGCCCCAGGTCTCCCAGGCCAGGCCGACATCGGTGGCGCGGTTCTCGAACGGCGCGACGCCCTCGGACAGCTGACGCGCGGCATCCGCGGTGTCCTTGGCCGTGTTGTACCAGGCGAAGTGGCCTTCCATCAGCGCGAATCGCACCGCGATGTTGCTGACGAACAGGTCCGGTATGCCGTCGCCGTTCAGATCGGCGAATTCCGCTGCCATGCCCTTGTCCGAATCATGGCCCAGCACATAGGACTTCGGGTCGGTGAGGCCGCGCTTGCCTTCGGCGAGATGGAATCGGATCTCACCCGGCTTCGACTCGTTGACGAACAGGCGGTCGCGCCCGAAGTCGTTGGCAACGTACAGCTCCGGGAGCTGGTCGCCGGTGAGGTCCCTGGACGCGGCGGCCAGCGCCCATCCGGTGTCCGTGCCGATCGGGAACGGATTGGCCACCTCGCGGAAATCGGCGGTCGGCTCCTCTCCCGACGTGGCGGAGGCCAGTGTGAAGATGCGGGCCTTGCCGCCGTTGCGCGCGTTGGACAGCGAGTCGCTCATCCGCAGCGCGAGCTTGGCGTCGTCGGTCAGCACGTCCATGTCGGGGAAGTAGTGGCCCAGGAAGATGTCCGGCTTGCCGTTGCCGTCGAAGTCGGCGACCGATACCACCGTGGTGATCCAGCGCTGGCCCTGGTAGCCGCCGTCGGGGGAGTTCGGCGAGGGGACCAGGTCCACCGGCCGGAACGCCTTGCTGTCCAGGTGGGTGGCGTTCGCGCGTTGCAGATACAGGATCGGCGTGCGGCCGTAGTACTGAACGAGCGCATCCATCCGGCCGTCACCGTTGAAGTCGCCGGGCGTGCAGCCGGACGGGACGGTGGACTCGTCGATCGGCAGCGGCTTGGGGTCCAGCACGAACGGCTCGTAGCGGCTGGTGTTGCTGTCCGGGGTCGGGGTCAGGAAGGCGGTGTCCGAGCGCGGATCGACCACGCACAGGTCATCGGCCAGCCGGTTGCCGTCGAAGTCGTTCATCGCGATGGCCGAGCCGATCGAGGAGATCCAGGCCGCCAGGTTGTCGTAGGCCGGGCGCACGTGGCGGATCTTGCGATCGGTCGGCAGTCCCTTGGGCAGGGCGATCGGCATCGCGGTGAAGTCGAACTTGCTCGCGATCGGGCCGCCCGCTTCGTCGTGGATGGGCAGCAGCGCCGAGCGGGCCGGAATGAACATCGAGCCCATCAGCAGCAGTGCCACCCCGGGGACCACGGCTTTTCGGAGGAGGGATCGGTTGATGGGAATTTTCACGAGCGCTGTTCCTCCTCATGGGCGAGAGTGAATTGCTTTCCCGCGGTGTCCGCGAGACCGTCGAGCACCTCGCGCAGCGTGGCCAGCGCCTGGTCCATCTGCTGCTCGGTGTGCCTGCAGTTGATGAAGAACCGCAGCCTGGCCTCCCCGGCCGGGACGACCGGGTGGGTGATGGCGTTCACGCTGAAATCGCGCTGCAACATCGCCAGCGCGGCCAGCACGGCGGGTTCGTCGGCGCCGGTCATCACCGGGATGATCGGCGAATCCTCGGACGTGCCGATGTCGAAGCCGTATTCCTTGGCGCGGCGGTGGAAGTACTCGCTGTTGTGCCGCAACCGCGTCACGCGCTCGGGCTCGTCGCGCAGCACCTCCAGCCCGGCCAGCGCGGCCCCGATGGCCGAGGGCGCGGGCGCGGCGGTGTACATGCTCAATCCGCCCGCCACGTACTTGAATCCGTCGACCAGCTCCCGGTTGCCCGCGAGATAGCCGCCGACGCTGCCGAGCGCCTTGGAGAGCGTGCCCATCCAGACGTCCACGGCGTCGCCGGGCAGGTCGAACAGCTCCCGCACACCGTGACCGGTGGCGCCGAGCGTGCCGAACGAATGCGCCTCGTCGATCATGATCGAGCAGTCGTAGCGCCGGGCCACCTCGATGATCTCGGGGAGGCGGACCACGTCGCCGTCCATGCTGTAGAGGCCCTCGATGATCACCATGGCGCGGTCGAAACTGCGCCGGGACATCTTCAGGATGGTCTCCAGCGACTCGGGGTCGTTGTGCCGGAACGAGACCCGCTTGCACCGCGACCACTCCGTGCCGGAGACCACGCTGTGGTGGATAAGTGCGTCGCAGACGGCGAGATCGCGCTTGCCGAGCAGGAACCCGACCGCGGCGGCGTTGGTCAGGTAGCCGCTCGCGGTGACCAGTGCGGCCTCGGTGTCGTAGATGCGGGCGATCTCGGCTTCCAGCTCCCGGTAGATCGGCAGCTCGCCCGCCACGATGCGGACTGCGGCGGCGGAGGTGCCGTACTGGTCGATCGCGTCCTTGGCCGCCTGCCGCACCCGCGGGTCGGCGGCCAGGTCCAGGTAGCCGAAGCTGCTGAAGTTCACCACATCCCGGTCGGCCATCCTGGTCACCGCACCGCTGACGCCCTCGTGCGGCAGGTAGTACGGGTTCACCAGACCGACCTGCTGAACCCAGGTGTCGAACCGCCCGAATCGCTGACCGGCCTCCAACACACCGGGATGGTCGCGGAAGGACGTGTGCGCGGACCCGCGCCGCGCGCTGTCGCCGTTCGTCGTCGCGGTGGATGCGGCGGTCGCCGAGCCGTTCGCGGGACCGGCGGAGCCGTTCGCTACATGCGCTCCGTTCGCGGTCGCCGGGGCAGCGCTCGTCTCGCCGCCCGCGTGCCTGGCCAGCAGCGCCCGGGCCAGGTCACGGGAGTTGTTGCCGGTCAATTCGTCCTCGCTCTCGCTGCACGCTCTTCTTCTTGGGCAATCTGCTCGGCAATTCGCGCGCCGAGCCCGCGCAACGTCAGGCCGATCACCGCCAGCACCGACAGCTGGGTTCCGAGCACCTGCACGACACGTGCGGCGAACTCCATACCCATCAGTGAGTCCATGCCGAGCTCGGGCAGCGGAGTATTCAGATCCACCGTCTCGGCGTCGACGCCGAGCACCGCGGCCAGCTGTTCGGCGAGCAGGTAGGCGACCACTTCGCCGCGCTGCTCGACACCCAGCCGCATGATCTCCGCCCGCAGCGCGGACGCGCCGGAGGCGCCGCCGCCAGCGGCCGCGACCAGCTCGGCGAAACGCGGTGTGCGCGTGGAGGGTCGGTGCGCCAGCGCCCACTGGCTCCAGTCCACGTCGAACAGCACGACCTGCGGCAGGTTCAACCGCAGGCACTCGCCGAGCAGCTCGGTGGCCGCGTCCATGTCCACCGAGCGGTAGCCGGTCCGCTCCGCGTACCGGGTGACCGCCTCGTAGTCGGCCATACCGCCGCCACCGCTCATGAAGCCCCAGTTCACCGACAGTGCGGCGGCGCCGCGGGCACGCCGGGTGGCGGCGATCATGTCGAGCACGGAATTGGCCGCCGCGTAGCCGAATTGGGGCGGAATGCCGACGATGCTGCTCGCCGAGGAGAACAGCACGAACATGTCGAGGTCGATGCCCGCGGCGGTGATCGCGGTGTCCAGGTTCAACGCGCCGGCCACCTTGGGGCCGAAGATCTCCGCCAGCGACTCGGCGGTGATGTACGGCACCTCGATGTTGTTCACCACGCCAGCGGCGTGGAACACCCCGCGCAGCGGATGGCCGCTGGTGTGGCTGCGCTCGATCAGCGCGGCGACGGCGTCGTAGTCGGCCATGTCGACGCGCTCCTCGACGACCTCGACTCCGGCGGCGGCGAACTCGGCGACCGCGGCACGGGCGGCATCCCCGGTGGCGCCGCTGCGGCCGACCAACACCAGGCGGCGGGCGCCGCTGCGGACCAGCCAGCGCGCGGTGGCCAGGCCGAACGCGCCGAACCCTCCGGTCACCAGGTAGCTGCCCTCGGGGTCGACGGACAGACTCGGCCGTTTGGGCAGCACGGTCGGATTCGGTTCGCGCAGATCGAGGACCACGCGACCGATCTGCTTGGACCGCACCACGGTTTCGAACGCCTCGGCGGTCGAGTCGAGCGGGAACGCGGTGTAGGGCAGGTGACGGTAGACGCCCTGGTCGCACGCTTCCATCGCGCGGCGGATCCCGCGGCGGACGATTTCCGGACGCACGGCCAGCGCCCGGTCCATGTCCACGGCGAAGAACGACAGGTTCCGGTCGAACGGGCGCAGGTCGATGGCGCCGCCGCCGTAGATGTCGGCCTTGCCGATCTCGATGATCCGGCCGAACTCGGCGGCCACGCGCAGGTTCTGCTGGAGGATCTCGCCGGGGGAGGAGTTGTAGACGACGTCGACGCCGCGCCCGTCGGTCAGTGCCAGCACGTCGTCGACGAAGCTGATCGAGCGCGAGTTGACCACCTCGTGCGCGCCTGCCGCCGCGGCCACCGCGCGCCGCTCCTCCGAGCCCGCCGACGCGATGACTCGCGCGCCGAGATGCACCGCGACCTGCACCGCGGCCATGCCCATGCCGCCCGCCGCGCCGTGCACCAGCACCGTTTCGCCTGGTCGCAGGCGCGCGAGCTCGCCGAAGGCGAATTCGGCGGTGAGGAAGGGCAGCGCCGAGCTGGAGTGGCAGGGGTCGATCTCCGAGTCGACGTAGTCGATCGGCATCGTGGCGCCTTCGTCGGGCCGGCATGTGAGATAGCGGCGGGTCATGTCCTTGGCGCACACCGACATCCGGTCGCCCACCGCGATCCCGGTCACGCCGGGACCGACTCGCTCCACCACGCCGTAGCCGTCCATGCCCAGCGTCGTGTCGAAATACGTTCCGGCCAGCTCTTTTTCGGTGAGCACGCCGAGCACCTTGAGCGCGTCCTTGTAGTTGAGGCCCACCGCGTCCATCCGGATCTCGACCTCGCCGGGTCCGGGCGCCACGCGATCGACCGCACGCCACGCCAGATCCGACAGCAGTCGCGTGCGCGGAATCTCCAGCTCGAAAGAGCTGTCCGGGTCGGTCAGCGGCGCGGGTTCGTCCCAGGACGCCACCTGTTCGCGGAGCGATTTGCGCAGGTGCAGCGCCCAGCACGCGCCCGCGCGCAGCGCGACCTCGTCGGCTCGTCCGTCGCCGAGCACCTGCTCGATGACGTCGGCGGTGCGGGTGGTGGGTTCGGTGTCGACCAATCGCCACTGCGCCGCTGGTTGCTCGTTGCGCAGCGTGCGTCGGGCGCCGGTGAGCGCGGCCTGCGCGGGATGCGCGAAGTCGTCGGTCGGCAGGCAGAACGCCCGCTCGGTGACGACCACCGCGCGCACCTCGGCCGCCGGGGCCTCGCTGTCCTCCTCGCCGACCACCAGCTCGCCGATCGCCTTGGCGACCAGCGCGAGCCCGTAGGCATTCGGCACGGCGTCCAGTTCGGCGCCGGATACGACGACGAGGCGGCTGCGCGCCACGTCGGGTCGCTCGTTCCCGGCGCGCAGGGCCGCGAGCACGCGGTCGGCGGCGTTCTCCTCCGGCGGAAGGGTGAGGATCTCCGACGAGGTTCGGGCGCTGGCGATCTCCTTCGCGCGCTGGGACACGGTGCTGCCCAGGCTGACCACGAGCAGGAACTCCTCGCCGTCCGCTGGCTCGTCGACGGCCGCGTCCTCGTCGACGATGGCCCACACCGGCTCGTAGAACAGCTCGTCGAGCTGGTCGTGCAGGTCCGGCTCGGCCGCGAGGCGGGCGAAGCGGACGCCCGTAAGCGCCAGTGCGACAGCGCCTTCCGGTGACGCGATGGTGATGTCGGCGCACAGCGGATCGCCGTCCACCCGGCGGACCAGCACCGCGGCCTGCTCGGGCAGCGGCCCGGTCCAGCGGACCCCAGCGACCGAGGACGGCACCACGACGCTCGCTCCCTGTGCGGTCTGGGCGTAGAGGGCGGCGAAGCATTGCAGCGCGGCGTCGACCGCGGCGGGATGCGCCAGGTGCGGCAGGCTCGGCGCGCTGTCGGCCAACGGCGTGAGGTCGAGCCGGGCCAGCACGGAGTCCGCGCCGACCTGGGCCGCGGTGATCAGCCGGAAGCTCGGGCCGTAGGCCAGCCCGTGCGCGGCGAGCCCGTCGTAGAGCGTCGCCGCCGCCACGTCCACCGCGCCCACCGGCGCGGTGAGGTCGATCGTGCGTGCGTCGACGTCGGCCTCGATCAGTCGTCCGTGCGCGTTGACCGTCCAGGTGGTGCCGGTGGCGGCGCGGGAGTGCAGGGTGAACCGGTGGGTGGTCTCCTCGACCGTGAGGCGCAGCACCGGAACGTCGTGCTGGCCGATCACCAGCGGCGCGACGAACTGGACCGACTCCAGCCCGAACGTCGAGCGGCCGGTGCGGACCGCGACGGCGCTGAGCGCGGCGTCCAGGTAGGCCGCGCCCGGCAGCACGACCGACCCGTCCACCACGTGATCGGGCAGCCACGGCAGCGCGGCCACCGACAGCTCGACCTGCCACTCCGGCGCGGACGCCGCGGTGCGCTGGCCCAGCATGACGTACCCGTCGGTGGCGCCGACGCGATCGGCTTCGATCGCGGGGTCCTCGGTCCACAGGGTGCGGCGCTGCCACGGGTAGCGCGGCAGATCCAGGTGCGCGGCCGGGGTTTCCGGCGCGCCGGGCGCGGACGTGGTGTCCAGCCCGCCCGCCTGGTACAGCTCCCCCACCGCGCGCAGCAGGTTGCCGCGGTCGTCGGCGTCGCGGGACAGCGTGCTGATGGCCGCGCCGTCGAGGCCGCGGCGCACGAACGCCTCCCGGATGTTGCCGCTGAGCACCGGGTGCGGCCCCACTTCGAGGAAGACCCGGTGACCGGCGTCGAGCAGGCTGTCCACGGCAGCGCCGAACAGCACCGGTTCGCGCACGTTGCGGCACCAATAGGCCGCGTCCCAGTCCGGACCGGACAGTTCGCCGCCGGTGACGGTGGACCAGATCGGCACTCGCGCGGGCCGCGGCGCGAGATCGGCCAGCACTTCGGTGAGATCACCGAGAATGGGGTCCATCAAATGGCTGTGATAGGGCACCTCGACGCGCAGCGCCTTGGCGAAGACGCCCTCGTCGGTGAGTTCGGCCCGGATCCGCTCCAATTCGGCCGGATCGCCGGACATCGTGGCCGCGGAATGGCTGTTGACCGCCGCGACGCAGACGCCATCGACGCCCGAGAGACGCTCGCGCAGTTGCTCTTCCGACAGCCCGACGGCGAGCATGCCGCCGGTGCCCGCGGTGGTGGCCTGCAACCTGGCGCGGTGGTAGCTCACCAGCAGCGCGTCGCGCAGCGACAGGGCACCCGAGACATACGCCGACGCCACCTCGCCGACGCTGTGGCCGACCACCGCGGCGGGGCGGATGCCGAGTTCGGCCAGTTCCGCGGTGAGCGCGGCCTGCACCAGGAAGTTCGCCGGCTGGGCGTAGGCGGTCCTGGTGATCCGCGACTCTTCTTCCGGACGCAGGAGTTCCTCGACGATCGACCATCCCGCGATCTCGCGGAAGGTCTCGTCGATCGAGCGCGCCGCGGCGGCGAAGTGACCGCCCGCCTCGAGCAGGCCGCGAGCCATGCCCCACCACTGCGGGCCCATCCCGCTGAACACGAACACCGGTTCGGTCGAGCCGTCGGTGAGTGCGCGGGCGGGCGACTTGCCCGCTCCCGCGGCGAAATCGGCGAGCTGGGCGCGCAGGTCGTCGCGGTCGCGGTAGGCGAACGCGGCGCGAATCGGATGGTGCGCGCGCTGGGTCCATGCCGCCTCGGTCACCGCGCCGACAGGCGCGGTCTCGGTCAACTCGTGCAGCTGGGTGGCCATGGTGCGCAGCGCGGTCTCGTTGCGCGCCGACAGTGGCAGCACCGTGATCGATGTCCGCTCGGCCTCCACCCGGGGCGCTTCGGGGGCGCGGGTGAGGATGGCGTGCGCGTTGGTTCCCCCGTAGCCGAAGCTGTTGACCGCCACCGCGGCCTGCCCGTCGGAGTTGGGCAGCGGCTCGGACTCCAGCGGAATCCGTACCCGCAGCTCGTCGAACCGGATCTCCGGATTCGGGTTGTCCAGTCGCAGCTGCGGCGCGATGACGCCGTGGTGCAGGGTCAGCGCCGCCTTGATGACGCCCGCGACGCCCGCGGCGGCCTCGGTGTGCCCGATGTTGTTCTTCACCGAACCGACCGGCAGCGGCTCGTCGCGGCCGTCCACCGCGCCGTACACCGCACCCAGCGCGGACAATTCGAGCGGGTCGCCGACCGGCGTTCCGGTGCCGTGCGCTTCCACGTAGCGGATGTCGCGCGGGTCGATGCCGGCCAGCCGGTGCACCCGCCGGGCCAGGGCCGCCTGCGCGTCCGGGTTGGGCACCGGGATGGCCAGCGTGCGGCCGTCCTGGTTGACGCCGCTGCCGCGCACCACCGCGTAGATCCGGTCACGGTCGCGGACGGCCGCTTCCAGCGACTTCAGCACGACCGCGCCCGCGCCCTCGCCGCGGCCGTACCCGTCGGCCGCGGCGTCGAAGGACTTGCACCGGCCGTCGACGGCGAGGAAGCGGCCCTTGCACATCGAGATGAACGCCTCCGGCCGCAGCATCGCGTTGGCGCCGCCGACGATCGCCGTCTCGCATTCCCCCGATTCCAGCGCGAGCACTGCCTGGTGCAGCGCGACCAGCGACGACGAGCAGGCGGTGTCGATGGTCATGGTGGGACCGAGCAGGTCGAGCAGGAACGCGATGCGTGCCGACAGCAGGGTGTGCGAGGAGCTGGTCGGGCTGTGGCTGTTGATCGAGGCGCGGGACGCGGCTCCGCTGCGCACCAACGCGTTGTCGTTCATGAAGCCGCCGACGAACACGCCGACCTCGCGACCGCTGACCCGGCCCGCCATCCCGGCGTCGTCCAGCGCTTCCCAGGCGACCTCGAGCAGCAGCCGCTGTTGCGGGTCCATGATGGAGGCCTCGCGCTGGGAGATGCCGAAGAATTCGGCGTCGAACTCCCAGAGCGGCTGGGTCAGGAATCCGCCGTGCCTGGTGTACATCCGTCCGGGCGCGTCCGGATCCGGATCGTAGAACTTCGCGAGGTTCCATCGATCCGGCGGCACTTCCACGATGCCGTCGCCCTTGCGTACGACGAAGTCCCAGAAAGACGCCGGTCCGTCGATGCCACCCGGAAAACGGCAGCCGATACCGACAATTGCTACATTGGGCATGCAAAATCCCCTGATGCTCAGGTATTCGACAACGTCAGCGGTTTCAGAGACGGCGTCGTCGAATCAGCGTGGAGACAACCGGAACCAGACGCCCGCAAACATGTTCCGTAGCAGGCGTCATCCGGAGGTGAAGTAGTAGTTCCGTGGTCGGAGGTCAGTGTCCACCCATGGTAGGAGTGCCGATTCGCGGAGGTCAATACGGAATCGTGCGGTACACGAGCGAAAAACCCTGCGTCATTTGTTGATATCAAATTGATCATCACCGCAGCTCGGGGCGGGTATGACAGCATTATTCGGCTGTTATTACAGGGTTATTTGCGGTCCTGCGACGGTGAATTACGTTGTTATTTCTCCGCTGCCGTGCCCAGATCGCGGGAACATGTTGAGTACGTGCCGCATTCGCGGCTACGATGGCTCATCGATTACGCACTCGGGGTGAAAGGCGATGCGCCGTGGTTCCGTACAACACTGGACAGTTCCAAATCGAGGCGGAAGCCGAGCCCATCGAAAGCGCGGCCTGGCTGGCGGAATTCACCGAGCAGTACATCGCGGGCTGGAACAGCGCGGACCCGGCGGCCGTCGCGAAATGCGTCGCCGAGGACACCATCTGGCACGATCCGTCGATGTCCGAGCCCGCGCGCGGTCGCGCGGGAGTCGAGAAATTCGTCGCAGACACGGTGCGCTCGTTTCCGGACGTGGCCTATACCAATCCCTTTCCACCGATACTGGCCGCGGACAATCGGCTCGCCATCGTGCCGTGGCGGATGACCGGCACGCATCTCGGTCTGATCGACCCACCCGGGTTCGCCGCCACCGGAAAGAAGTTCGACCTGCTGGTGATCGATCTCTGGCAGTTCCGCTCGGGGCTGATCTGGCGCAGCCAGGCCTCCTGGGACCTGCAGGAGATGCTGCTGCAACTCGGCCTGATGCCGCCACGCGGCAGCGCCGCCGAACGCGCGATGGCGCGCGCCCAGCGGGTCAGGTCCCGGCTGCCGTTCTGAGCCGGGATCAGTCGCCGGGTCCGGCGGTGAACCGCTGCATCGCCACGAGGACCGCGGCGCCGACGGTCTCCAGTTGGGCGCCCATGCCGACGAGCAGATTCACGATGGCGGGAACCAGCACCTCGAGCACGCCGTCGTCGCCCAGGTGTCCCGCCATCTCCAGTTGGATGAAGCCGAACAGGCCCATCCACAGCTGCGCGGCCGCCGAACGGACGTCGGGCGTATCGATCAGCCCCGCGTCCTGAGCTCGCCGCACCGCCCCGACCACGTGGTCGAACGTCTCCTGGTAGTGCTCGAACTCCGAATCGTGTCCGGCCACCAGCACATTGCCCCGGTTGATCTTCATATCGATGCGCGTTCCGGTGCCGAACATCAACTGGAACAGCTCCGGCCTGCGCCGCGCCTCGTCGCGGAACACCAAGCCGAGCACCAGCAGATCGGCGATCGGCTCGTCGGTCACGCCCGCCGCGGCCATGCGCTGGCCCAGTTGCGCGAACCCCGCGGAACCCGCGGCGCGGATCAGACCGGGCATGCCGCCGAAATTGGAGTACACGGCCATCGTGGAGACTCCGCACATGCGCGAAACGCGGCGGACGGTGAGGGCGTGCAGGCCCTCGGTCGACACGACCTCCACGGTCGCGTCGATCAGACGATCGCGCAGTGCGGTGTTCATCGCCTCCGGTGCGGCGGGCGGACGCACGGCTAGTTCGGTCATTCCGGCAGTTTGCTTGCTCATCGCTTCCGTTCCCCAAACACGGTCACGCCGTGACGCATAGGCCCGTTAGGTTGGTGCGCACCCAGCCACGTCGCCGAAGCCGTACCAACCGAACGACTTCGGTTCCGACCGATGCACCATCGATTCGCTCGACCCGGGTAGCTGATCGTGGTTCATCGCGCACAGAGATCTCCGTCCTTGCCGCACGAACAGGCGGGCAGAGCGTGAGGTGGGGCCGCGTTCGCGGGCTACGGGAAGCGGGCGCACCCGCAGGGAACTGCGTGTCGGAGGTGAGTGTCGTCACTGAGACTCTATGTGATACAGCGTAACACTCATGGCGGTTACGCCAAATGTTTTGCGCCCTTTCCGAATTCACTCTCCAGCGCCGCGCTGTGACATCCGACGACCGGGACGGCGTCGTCCTGTTGTCGATGACAATCGGTCTCCATCTCCGCCCGGCGAACGGCGACTCCCGTCTTGAATCAGACAAAGCGGACATACGCTCGGTGGGTCGGGTAGTGGATCGCGTACTTGTCAAGATCGACCTCGGACTTGCTGATGGGGAGCCAGCGACCTCGCCGAGCCGAGAACGGTCCGGATCCGCGAGGGTGAAGGCGCCAGAGAAGGGATGACGCGCCACGGCGCTCGGCTGCTGCCGGGTTTCTGGTGTGGCGGTCACAATCACCCGGCAACGGTATCGTTCGCCGGGGACAATTTCGCCGGTGGGAGGTCGGTCGATGTTGCCCCCAATTCCGGGGGTTCTCATCCGGCCTGCGCGCTCTCCGTGGCCGCGGTCATCGCGTGAGTGTGCGGTAGCTGCGGTCCAGCCGGATCGGCCTGGCCGGAAAACGGGTGATGTTCATCAGCATTCCGCTGGTACGGGCGCTGCCGGTCAGGGCAGGGCTCGACCGCGCGGGGTGATCCCCTCGCCCGGTCGAGCCCGCGGCGCCGGGCCTAGAGCACGGCTTGGGTCTGGGTCACTTTCGCGACCAGCTTGTCCGCGTCATCGCGGATCGCCGTCTCGACCACGATGAACGAACGTCCGGCGTGCAGCGGAATCGCGGTTGCCGTGGCGTAGCCGGAGCGGACGGCGCGCAGGAAGTTCGTCTTCGACTCGACTGTCGTGGTGCCCTGTTTGCCGTGCGGCAGGTTCAGGAAGGCGCACACCGCACCCGTCGCGTCGGCAAGCGACATCAGCACGCCGCCGTGCAGCACGCCGCCGAGGGTGCACAGCGACTCGTCCCAGGCCAGTCGGCTGCGTACCAGCTCGGCTCCGTGGGCGAGGACCTCGATGCCGAGACGTTCGGTGAACGGCATGGTCCGGTGGAAGAGCTCGGTGCCCGTTTCGTCGATCATGCGCGCGATCCTGCCCTGCCGCCGCGCGTGGAGTCGATTACCCCGGGGGTAAGCAGACCCGGCGCAGGCGTTGCGCTAGGGAGATCTCGGCATCGGTTCGGTATCGGTCGGCGGGGGGCGAAACGCTTCGCCGTGCCCTCGGGTATCAGGAGATGAACCCGTTGAACAGGAGAAACGCGATGACCGACCTCCAGCCGTTCTATCGGCAAGTGCAAACGCACTACGACGTCTCCGACGCGTTCTACGCGCTGTTCCTCGACCCCTCGATGACCTACAGCTGCGCCTATTTCGAGCGCCCCGACATGACGCTCGAAGAAGCGCAGCGCGCCAAGATCGATCTCTCGCTGGGGAAGCTCGACCTGCGACCGGGAATGCGGCTGCTCGATATCGGCTGCGGTTGGGGCGCGACGATGCTGCGGGCCGCCACCGAGTACGGCGTCGAAGTCGTCGGTCTGACGCTCAGCCGCAACCAGTACAACTACGTCCAGGCCATGATCGAACGCAAGCGCCTCGCGGGCGTCGAGGTCCGGTTGCAGGGCTGGGAAGAATACGACGGCAACGCCGACCGCATCGTCAGCATCGGCGCGTTCGAGCATTTCCGCCGCGAGCGCTACGCGACGTTCTTCGAACGCTGTCATCGGATGTTGCCGCCGGGTGGGCGGATGCTCCTGCACACCATCATCGGCCACAGCCTCACCGACCTCCGGCGCATGAATATCCCCGTGACCAGGGAACATGCGCTGTTCCACATCTTCATCAAGCGAGAGATCTTCCCGGGCGGCCAGCTGCCGCGGCCCGCCGAGGTGACCCGGCTCGCCGGTCGGGCCGGCCTGGGCACCGAGAAGATCCAGGAACTGCGACCGCACTACGCGCGCACCCTCGACTGCTGGGCGCAGGCGCTGCGCGAGCACCGCGCGGAAGCCATCGCGCTCGCCTCGGAGGAGGTCTACGAGCGCTACATGAAGTACCTCACCGGATGCGCGGCGAACTTCCGCAGCGGACATATCGACGTCATGCAGTTCACGCTGGTGAAGGAGGGCGTCCCCCGGTAGCCGACGGGTATGCCGCCGTCAGCCGCCGAACGATCCGGTCTGCGGCCGCGGCGGCAGCAACCGCCACGGGCCGCAGTTCTCGGTCCGGAACGCGACGTCGGTCGGCTTGATCTCCACGCGGACCGGGCTCAGCCGCGTGTAGTTGTTGGCGATGATGTTCTGCAGGTTGGTGTTGTCCCCCTCGACCTTCCACAGTCTGCGCCAATCGCAGCCGAAGGCGGGATCGGCAGTTCCCGGCGCCTCCCATACGCCGGGGAGGATGTCTACGCCGACCAGGTAGACGCCGTCCTGCGGCATCGTGTTCGCGGGTTCGGCCGCCGCGGTTCCCGCGGCGAGCAGGGTGACCGCGGAGGCCGTGGCCCCCGCGAGTAGAAGCGTGCGTGCACGCATATGGGTGTTCTCCTCGACTGTGCTACCGCCGCGTCGCGGCTGGCGTTCTCCGCATCTACGCGCGGCCACACTTACCAGAACAGACCGGGGGGTGTGCCCGAATCCGGAATTCCTCTGCGGCAGCACAACGCTGCGCGCTGCGTCGGCGATCCCCAGCTATTGGCGCCGCTGCCGCTGTACAGTGGGCGGGCTCGACCGACCCGACCCAGCGCGACCAGGGAGTTGTCGACGCATTCTGCGTGCCGTTCGGCCTAGTTCCTGGCCGAGTGCATTACGCTCTGCGATCTCTGCGCAAACTGTTCCAGCGCGCCTGATGGCCATGCGCGGCTCGGGCTGTAACACTTCGATAACGCGCCTTGCCTTGCTGAGACAGGCGTTGCCAGAGTGAAACGTGGGTTTGGTGTTACAAGTGGGAAGGGAGGGGTGCCCCGTCCCGGGGCACCGACCGCACTATGAAGCCAAGCATCATCAAGGCCGGTATCTGTACCACCGTCACGGCCGCGGTAACGATGACGTTGTCCGGGTTGCTCCCTGTCACCGCGCAGGCTGTCCCGGCATCGCCCGACATGGCGAACAAACTCGCAGGCAGAACCATATTTCTCGACCCGGGACACCAGGGGTCGAATCACTCCGAAAACCTTGCCAGACCGGTCAGCGACGGTCGCGGCGGCACGAAGGACTGCCAGACCACCGGCATGGCCACGATCAACGGCGTTCCGGAACACACCATCACCTGGAACGTCGGCCAGATGGTCAAGACCGCGCTGGAAGGGCTGGGCGCGCGGGTAGTGCTGAGCCGCCAGGACGACACGGGCTGGGGTGGTTGCATCGATGAGCGGGCGAACGCGGCGACGCAATCCGGCGCCGCCGTGGCCGTCAGCATCCATGCCGACAGCGCGCCCGCGGAGTACCGCGGCTTTCATCTGATCGTTCCGGAACTGCCCATCCCGAACGCGGTCGTCAATCAGGTCCAGTCCGGAGCGGGGCTGGCCGCGTCGCAGGCGGTGCGCGACGCGTACCGGCAGGCGGGGTTCGTCTCGGCGAACTACGGCGGCGTGGCGGACGGACTACAGACCCGCAAGGATGTCGCCGGGCCCGCGCTGACCGCGGTGCCGCTCGTTTTCCTGGAGATGGGCAACGGAGCCAATCCCGAGGACGCGGCGCTGCTCGAGACGCCGCAAGGCCAGCTGAAACACGCGATCGCCCTCACGACCGGGTTGGTCGGCTATCTGCTCGGTACACCACAGGCGGGTGCGCCGTCGGATCAGTCGGCGGTGCAAGCCATTCCGCAACCGGGCACGGCGTCCGACCGTCCGGTGGGCGAGCAGAGCACGCCGCAGGGGCAGACGATCCCGGGCACTCCGCAGGGGCAGTCGGTCCCAGGCGTGCCGCAGGGCCAGACGATCCCAGGTCTGCCGCAGAGCCCGTCGGTTCCGGGTCTGCCGCAGAGCCCGTCGGTTCCGGGTTTCCCGCAGAGCCCGTCGGTTCCGGGTTTCCCGCAGAGCCCGTCGGTTCCGGGTTTCCCGCAGAGTCAGACGGTCCCGGGTTCGCCGCAGAGTCAGACGGTCCCGGGTTCGCCGCAGAGTCAGACGGTCCCGGGCACACCGCAGTCGCAGTCCACGCCGGGCACCGGTCAGTCGCCGAGTAGCCCGTATTCGCAGCAGGTGCCCGGATTCACCGTCACCCCGGGCTCGATCGTCGAGCTGCTGCTGCCGCTGGCGAAATCGCTCGGCATGGACGACAGCGCCGTCAGCGCGGAGTTGATCAACCTGGCCTACACCCTGGCGGGCATGCTGCTGGGCCCCGCGAAATAGTCCGCACACCGAACCCCACCGGACGCCATCCTCGTCACACCGAGGATGGCGTCCGGCTTTCTCGCACCCTCGTGTCGCGCAGTAGGGTGACCGGAATGGCTGACCGGATTCCTGTTGTGCTCGTCGCGGGGTTTCTCGGTTCCGGGAAGACCACGCTGCTCAACCACCTGCTGCGGAACAATCGGGGCACCAGGATCGGCGTGGTGGTCAACGACTTCGGCGCGATCAACATCGACTCCATGCTGGTCGCGGGGCAGGTCGACGCCATGGTCTCGCTGGGCAACGGCTGCGTGTGCTGCGCGGTCGACGTCACCGAGTTGGACGCGTTGTTCACCCGTCTCGCGCAGCCGCGCGCCAAGATCGACGTCATCGTGGTGGAGGCCAGCGGCCTGGCCGAGCCGCGCAACCTGATCCGGATGGTCGTCGGCAGCGACAACCCGCGCATCCGCTACGGCGGCCTGGTCGAAGTGGTCGACGCCGAGCAGTTCCCGGACAGCAGCGCACGCCATCCCGAGCTGCGCACGCACCTGCGGCTGGCGGATCTGGTGGTGGTGAACAAGGCCGACCGGGTGTCCCCGCGGCAGCTGGCCCGGCTGCGTGCGGACGTCGCCGCGCTGGTCGGTCCCACGCCGGTGTACGCGACGACGCACGGCCGGATCGATCCGGGGCTGCTGTTCGACGAACCGCTGCGGGAAACGCCTCGCGTGGCCGAACAACTGAGCTTCGACGAACTGCTCGCCGAGCACGACCACGACGGCGACGACCACACCGAGCACCGTCATCTGCACGACGAGTACACCAGCGTCTCGTTCACCAGTGCGCGCGAGCTGGATCCGCGCAAACTGATCGGCTTTCTGGAGGACCCGCCGCCGGGCCTGTTCCGGGCCAAGGGCTTCGCCGCGTTCGGTGTGGCCGACGAACGCAGGAAGTTCCTCCTGCACATGGTCGGCCGCCACATCGTCTTCGAACCGGGCAGCTGGTCGCGGGGCGAATCCCGTGGCGCGCGGCTGGTGCTGATCGGTGCTGGACTGCACACCGACGCAGCCCTGGCTCGGCTGCGGGACACCGTGCACGACGCCGAGGTTCCCCTCGATCCGCAGAGCATGCTCGGCGTCTGGCGCTACACGCCGCACTGAGCGCAGGCCGTCACGTTGGCCGGGGCCGGGTCACCCGCAGGCATTCACCCATTCGGACAGGCCGTCGGCGAACAGTTGCCGTTTCCAGATCGGGACTTCGTGTTTGATCCGATCGACCAGTTCCGCGCACACGGCGAACGCCTCGCCGCGATGCGCCGCCGCCACCGCGACGACGATCGCGCGATCGCCGACGGCGAGCGAGCCGACGCGGTGCACGGCGGCGACCGGCAAGCCGTGCAAGGCCGCGACTTCCGCGCAGAGGTTGTGCAGGAATCGCTCCGCCTGCGGGTGCGCCGAGTATTCCAAGGCCGATACGGCCTGTCCGCCATCGTGATCGCGGACCTTTCCGGTGAACACCACGACCCCGCCGTAGTGCGGTCCGGTCACCGCCGCCTCCACCTCATCGGGGTCGAGCGGCTGGTCGCTGATCCGGGCGAGCCGGACCGTGGCCTCAGCCGTTGTCATGACTTCCACCTCCGGCTACTTGTGCGAGCAGATGATCCAGCAGCGGTTCCAGCACCGCGATGCCGTCTTTGACGCCGCCGGGCGATCCGGGCAGGTTGACGATCACCGAGCGCCCCGCGAGACCGGCCACCCCGCGGCTCAGCGCGGCGAGCGGGAATTTCGCGGCGCCGTGCCGCCGGATCGCCTCCGCCACGCCGGGGAGTTCACGGTCCAGCAGCGCGCGGGTGGCTTCGGGGGTCCCGTCGGTGGGGGAGGCGCCGGTCCCGCCGGTGCTGATCACCAGCGCGGGTTCGAAGCGCAGCGCGTCGGCCAGACCGTACTCGATATCGTCGTCGGCGTAGACGAGCGGACCGCGCACCGAGAAGCCGCGACCGGCAAGCCATTCCGCCAGGACCGGGCCGGTGGTGTCGACGCGGGTGCCCGCCGCGACGCCGGTGGAGGAGACCAGCACCACGGCCGAGCGCTCGATCAGGTCGAGATCCGGCTCGACGTCATCCGAGATCTCCTCCACATCGGTCGAGGCGTCCTCGTCCTCCGGCTGCGCAATCGTCGCGTCGGACTGCTCCCGAGTTTCCGGGCGCTCCCAATGTCCGTGCTTGCCGCCCTCTTTGGTGAGCAGCCGCACGTCGGTGAGCGTCGCCGCCGGATCGACCGCCTTCACCATGTCGTGCAGCGTGAGACCGGCGACCGCGACCGCGGTGAGCGCCTCCATCTCGACGCCGGTGGGGCCCTTGGTCTTCGCGGTGGCCTCGATCGTGATGGCGGTATCGGTGAAGCCGAACTCCACCCGCACCGACGAGAGCGCCAGTTGATGACACAGCGGGATCAGTTCCGAGGTCTTCTTCGCCCCCGCGATGCCCGCGATGCGCGCGGTGGACAGCACGTCCGCCTTCGGCATATCGTCGGCCCGCACCAACGCGACCACCTCGGCCGTGGTGCGCAACTCGCCCGCGGCGACGGCGATCCGGGTGGTGTCGTTCTTCGCGCTCACATCGACCATGCGGGCGCGACCTTCCTTGTCGACGTGGGACAGCTCACTCATAGTGACCACACTCGCACAAGCGTGCCCGCGGGCAGCGCGGTGACCTCGGCGGGCACATCGATCAGCACGTCGGCCCAGGCCATGCCCGCCACCAGATGCGAGCCGGGCCCCGACACCACCTCGACCGCCTTCGGGTGCCGGTGCAGCGGGCGCGATTCCTCCGACTGGGCGCGGACCAGCTTGCCGCGCAGGAATTGCCGCTTGCCGTCCGGGGAGCGCGGCACGGCGGTGAGCAGCGGAAGTTCGTAACAGTCCACCTCGGGCAACCCGGCGAGGCGGCGCAGGACCGGGCGGGCGAACACTTCGAACGACACCATCGTGCTGACCGGGTTGCCCGGGAAACTGAGCACCGGCACCCCGTCGACGACGCTGAGCCCCTGCGGTCCTCCCGGCTGCATCGCGACCGAGCCGAACTGTCCGCCGAGCGGCGCGAGCACATCCTTGACCACCTCGAAGTCGCCCTTGGACACGCCGCCGGAGGTGAACACCACATCGGCCGCCTTGGTCGCGGCGGACAGCAGCGCACGGAATCGGGCCGGATCGTCGGGGCTGTGCGCCACCGAGACGACCTCGACCCCGTTGGCGGCGAGCGCGGCGGCCAACGCGACACCGTTGGAGTTGTAGATCTGTCCGGGGCGCAGCGCGGTTCCCGCGGCCACCAACTCGTCGCCGGTGGTGATGACCGCGGCGCGCACGGAGCCGAACACCGCCACCGTCGGCAGGCCGACCGCGGCCAGAGCACCGACGTGCCGGGGCGCGAGCGTGGTTCCCGCGCGGACGAGCAGGTCTCCGGTTCGGACGTCGGTGCCCGGTTCGCGCACGAATTCCCCTGCGCCGCGGCCTCGCTCGATGGTCACCGCGTTGTCGTCGGCGTGCGTGTCCTCCACCGGGACCACGCAGTCCGATCCGGGCGGCAGCGGTGCGCCGGTCATCACCTTCACGGCCGCGCCGGGCGGCAGCGGCGTTCGGCCGGGAGCGCCGGCGGCGACCACCCCGGCAAGCGGCAGCGTGACCGGCGCGACCAGCACGGACTCCGCCCGCACCGCGTACCCGTCCATCGCGGAATTGCGGAACACCGGTAGATCGATCGGCGAGCGGACGTCCTCGGCCAGCTGCCTGCCCAGCGCCCGCGACACCGCGACGGACTCGACCGCGCGCGCGGCCAGCGGCCGCAGCAGCTGTTCGATGCTGTCGCGGTAGTCGTCGACGGACCTGGCCGAAACGCTCGCGGGCCGGGGTTTCATGCGGTCAGCCTAACTCTCCATGCCAGGGACTTTCCGCTTCCATCGCCAGCGCGGATCCGGTGACCGGCGTGCGGCTACGCCGCGGTCGTCGACATGCGAGCCTCACCGCCGGAACCCGGCCGCGGTGAGCCGTCGATGGGCCTTCCGCCCGCCGACGATTCGGGCCCGCCGGTCATAATGGACGTGTGACTCTGGTCGAGATCGGGATTCCCGCCGTACGGTCCGGGCGTCCCTCGCTCGACGGCCGTCCCGACACCCCCCATTTGCTGGATCGTTTCGGACGCGTCGCCCGAGACCTGCGCGTCTCCATCACCGAGAAGTGCTCGCTGCGCTGCACCTACTGCATGCCGGAGGAGGGGCTGCCGGAGATTCCCCGGCACGAACTGCTCACCGTGGACGAGATCGTGCGGCTGGTGCGCCTCGCGGTGCGCGAACTGGGGGTGCGTGAGGTCCGCTTCACCGGGGGCGAGCCGCTGATGCGCCGTGAGCTGGAACAGATCATCGCCGGTTGCCACGCGGAGGTTCCGCACGTACCGCTGGCCATGACGACCAACGGTGTGGGGCTCGAGCACCGCGCGCGCAGGCTCGCCGCCGCCGGGCTGCGCCGGGTGAACGTGTCGCTGGACACCGTCGACCGGGCCGGTTTCCACCAGCTGACCCGGCGCGATCGGCTCGAATCCGTGTTCGCCGGTATCCGCGCCGCCCGCGACGCCGGACTGGCCCCGATCAAGGTCAACGCCGTGCTGATGCGCGAAACCCTCTCCGGTGCGCCGGATCTGCTGCGCTGGTGCCTGGACGAGGGCTGCGAGCTGCGGTTCATCGAGGAGATGCCGCTGGACGCCGACCACGAGTGGGCCAGGGCCAACATGGTCACCGCGGCCGAACTGCTCGACGTGCTCGGCGCACGGTTCCAGCTCACCGAGTCCGGGCGCGCCGATCCGTCGGCCCCGGCGGAGAAGTGGCTGGTCGACGGCGGGCCGGGCAGCGTGGGCGTCATCGCGACGGTCACCCGCAAGTTCTGCGACACCTGCGACCGCACCCGTCTCACCGCGGACGGCATGCTGCGGTCCTGCCTGTTCAGCGATCAGGAGTTCGACCTGCGCCAAGCGCTGCGTTCCGGCGCCGACGACGAGGAACTCGCGACGCTCTGGCGCGGCGCGATGTGGAACAAGTGGGCGGGGCACGGCATCGACGCCGAGGGCTTCGTCCCGCCGGAGCGGACGATGGGAGCCATCGGTGGTTGAGATCCGCTACTTCGCCGCCATCGCCGACGCGGTCGGCAAGGACAGCGAGACCCTGGACTTTCCGGCCGGCGCCACGGTGGCCGACCTGCGCGCCAGCCTGGCCGCCGCCTACGGCCCCGGCCTGGACAAGATGTTGTCGGTGTGCGCCTACCTGATCGGCGACGAACTCACCCGCGACCCTTCGACCGCGCTCAGCTCCCGCGTCGACGTGCTACCGCCGTTCGCGGGCGGATGAGGGCGCCGCGGCCCGGGGGTCCCGCTAGGACTGCCACCAGGTGTCGAGCGGAGTCACCGGAACGGTCCGCTTGTGCCGGGTGTTCAGATAGATGGATTCGATCTTGGCGGCGACTTCCGCGCTGACCTCGTTGCCCTCGAGGTAATCGTCGATCTCGCTGTAGCGCAGGCCGAGCGCCTCTTCATCGGGCAGCGCGGGCCGGTCGTCCTCCAGGTCGGCGGTGGGGACCTTGGACCAGATGCTGGGGGGTGCACCCAGTTCTTGCAGCAGCGCCGCGCCCTGGCGCTTGGTGAGGCCGGTCAGCGGGGTCAGGTCGACGCCGCCGTCGCCGTACTTGGTGAAGAAGCCGGTGACCGCCTCCGCCGCGTGGTCGGTGCCGACCACCAGCAGGTTCTCCTGCCCGGCCAGCGCGTACTGGATCACCATGCGTTCGCGCGCCTTGATGTTGCCGCGCACGAAGTCGCGCAGGTTGTCCACGCCCAGCGCGGTGGCCGCCTCCGCGGCCGCCGCGTTCGCGCTGGGACGGACGTTGACCACGACTTGGCGGTCCGGCTGGATGAAGGTCAGCGCGATCCGCGCGTCCGCCTCGTCGGCCTGGACCCCGTAGGGCAGCCGGACGGCGAGGAACGTCGCGTCCGCGCCGTCGGCGCGCAGCTCTTCGGCCGCGAGCTGGCAGAGCCTGCCGGTGAGGGCGCTGTCCTGCCCGCCGCTGATCCCGAGGACGAAACCTCGTGCGGGAGTGGCGTTCAGATAATCCTTGAGGAAGTCGATCCGCCGCCGCACTTCGGTCTTCGGCTCGATCGTGGGCTGGACGCCCAATTCGCTGATGATCTGTTCGCGCAGGTTCCGCATGGCGCCCGAGTCTACTGGCGACTCATCGGGTGACAACGCGCCGAACGAGGCTCTCCCAGTTGTCGCCGATCTGCTCGCGGGTGTACCCCTGGACGTGCATCTGGTGCATGACCAGCGGCGCGCCCAGCGTCGCCAGGAGCGCGTCGGCGATGAGCGGGACCTCCCCGGGCGCTTCGGCCTGCCGCAGCAGCATCGCGACATGGGCGCGCAGCAGGCCGTAGGGCGCGCCGGAATAGCGGTCCCCGGCCTCGCCGAGTTCGGCCGCGCGGTGCAGTTCGCCCGCGACCTCGATGTCCAGCAATCGGGCGCGGCCGAAGGCGACCAGCCGTTCCACCGGCGGGGCGCCGGGGCCGAGCGGCGGCGGGCCGAAGATGAACGCCTCTTGGAACTTTCGATCCGAGTGGTCCAGCAGCGCGAGCATCAGCCCGGACCGGCTGCCGAACCGGCGGAACACCGTGCCTTTGCCGACCCCGGCGCGCTTGGCGAGCGCGTCCATCGTGAGGCTGTCCACACCTTGCTCGCGCACCAACTGCTGGGCGGCGTCCAGCAGCAGTTGGCGGTTGCGCGCCGCGTCGGCGCGTTCGGCGGGCTGGGTGGTGCCCGGCAGCGGCGCGCCGACGTCGAGCAGGCCGCGCCCGCGTGGCGGTGGTGCGTCGAATGTGGGGTAGTTCACAGCGCTCACGCAGACTCCGCGGGAAGTAATCGGACCGCAGTCCGGTTGGTCTGGGGTGACACGACGGACACCACATCCAGTACACCAGGAGTTCTCATGAGTCAGACCCGCATCCTCGCACTTGTCGGTAGCCTCCGTGCCGCCTCGGTCAATCGTCAGCTCGCCGAGGCCGCCGCGCAGACCGCCCCGGAGGGTGTCGAGGTCACCCTCTACGAAGGGCTCGCCGACATCCCGTTCTACAACGAGGACATCGACGTTCCCGGTTCCGCGCCCGCGGCCGCCCAGGCGCTGCGCGACGCGGTCGCCGAGGCGGACGGCCTGCTGCTGGTGACGCCGGAATACAACGGCACGCTGTCGGCGGTGCTGAAGAACGCCATCGACTGGGCGTCGCGCCCGTACGGCGCCGGGGCCATCACCGGCAAGCCCGCCGCGGTGGTCAGCGCGTCGATCAGCCCGAACGCGGCGCAGTGGGCGCACGGGGACGCGGTCAAGGCGCTCGGCGTGGCGGGCGCGAAGGTCGTCGAGTCCGCGCACCTGCACTTCGGCGTCATCGGAGAGCGGTTCGCCTTCTCGCACCCGCGCGATGACGCGGAGGCGCTGACCAAGCTGGCGAGCACGGTGCGGGAGCTGGTCGAGGCCACGCGCGGCGAGCTGGCGTCCGTGTAAGCTCCACTCCCGGTCTCCGCCGAGGGCCGTCGTTACCGCGGTAGCGACGGCCCTCGGCGTTTGTCCGATATTTGCTGACCATTAGCTGAAGTTCCCTGAAGTGATCTGCGTCACTCTTTTATCGTAGGAGGAATCGAGCATCCTGGTACTTCTCCGCGTGGAATTTCATCAATGTGACTCGCTACATGTCGTGTTGGATGAATCTGTCGGACACTAGGTGTAGTGTCTTCGGTACTGGAAGAGGGCGCGAGACAAGAGACGGCCAACCGTGGCTGATCAGGGGCTTCGAGTCCGGATCCAGGAGTTTGCGCAGTATGTCGGATCGTGCACTGCATACGGATCACAAGCTGTGGATCAGGCACAAGGAGAGAGGGACATCAATGACCGTCACCGTGTACACCAAGCCCGCTTGCGTCCAGTGCAACGCCACCTACAAGGCCCTCGACAAGGCCGGGGTTGACTACGAGGTCATCGATATCTCGGAGAACGACCAGGCGCGTGACTACGTCATGGCGCTCGGGTACTTGCAGGCGCCGGTCGTGGTGGCCGGGGACGATCACTGGTCGGGCTTCCGGCCCGACCGCATCAAGTCGCTCGCGACCGTGGCGGCCTGATCGCGTCCACCGCTTCCGGTTCATCCGAGGGGCCGAGTGCCCGGCACTCCTGAGAAGAGGAAGGCGACCATGTCGGAGACGACGGCGCTGGTCTACTTCTCCAGCGCTTCGGAGAACACGCATCGTTTCGTCGAGAAGCTGGGTCTCCCGGCGACTCGCATCCCACTGCACACCGCCGACTCACTGCGCGTAGACGAGCCGTACGTGCTGATCGTCCCCACCTATGGGGGCGGTCGGCACGTCCTCGGGGGCAACCGTTCCGAGAAGGATTTCGTGCCGCGGCAGGTCGCCAAGTTCCTGAACGATCCGCACAACCGGTCGCTGCTGCGCGGCGTCATCGCGGCGGGCAACACGAACTTCGGCGACACCTATTGCTATGCGGGCGAGCTGATCTCGCGCAAATGCGGGGTGCCGTACCTGTATCGCTTCGAACTCATGGGAACCGCTGAGGACGTCGAACGCGTCCGAGAGGGATTGGGATTGTTTTGGCAACAGCAACGACAGCACCGACCGGAAAAGCAGCTCGCTTAGAGCAAGCGCCGGTCCGCGGCGCGGAAGCGGGCGAGGTTCTGGACTACCACGCCCTCAACGCGATGCTGAACCTGTACGGCCCGGACGGCAAGATCCAGTTCGACAAGGACCGCGAGGCCGCCCACCAGTACTTCCTCCAGCACGTCAACCAGAACACCGTCTTCTTCCACAACCTGGACGAGAAGCTCGATTACCTGATCGAGGAGAACTATTACGAGGCGGAGGTTCTCGACCAGTACAGCCGCGGGTTCATCAAGAAGCTGTTCAAGCAGGCCTACGCCAAGAAGTTCCGGTTCCCCACCTTCCTCGGCGCGTTCAAGTACTACACCTCGTACACGTTGAAGACCTTCGACGGCAAGCGCTACCTGGAGCGGTTCGAGGACCGGGTCTGCATGGTCGCGCTCACCCTCGCCGCCGGTGACGAGACGCTGGCGAGCAAGCTGGTGGACGAGATCATCGACGGCCGTTTCCAGCCCGCCACGCCGACGTTCCTGAACTCGGGCAAGAAGCAGCGCGGCGAGCCGGTGTCGTGCTTCCTGCTGCGCATCGAGGACAACATGGAGTCCATCGGGCGTTCGATCAACTCCGCGCTGCAACTGTCCAAGCGCGGCGGCGGTGTCGCGTTGCTGCTGAGCAACATTCGCGAGCACGGCGCTCCGATCAAGAAGATCGAGAACCAGAGCTCGGGCGTCATCCCGATCATGAAGCTGCTGGAGGACTCGTTCTCCTACGCCAACCAGCTCGGTGCGCGTCAGGGCGCGGGCGCGGTCTACCTGCACGCGCACCACCCGGACATCTACCGGTTCCTGGACACCAAGCGGGAGAACGCGGACGAGAAGATCCGCATCAAGACGCTCTCGCTGGGCGTGGTCATCCCGGACATCACGTTCGAGCTGGCCAAGAAGAACGAGGACATGTACCTGTTCTCGCCGTACGACGTGGAGCGCATCTACGGCAAGCCGTTCGCCGACATCGACGTCACCGAGAAGTACTACGAGATGGTCGACGACAAGCGCATCCGCAAGTCGAAGATCAAGGCGCGCGAGTTCTTCCAGACCATCGCGGAGTTGCAGTTCGAGTCCGGCTACCCATACATCATGTTCGAGGACACGGTGAACCGGGCCAACCCGATCGCGGGCAAGATCACCCACTCCAACCTGTGCTCGGAGATCCTGCAGGTGTCCACGCCGTCGGAGTTCAACGCCGACCTGTCCTACGCGAAGGTGGGCAAGGACATCTCCTGCAACCTGGGCTCGCTGAACATCGCCAAGACGATGGACTCACCCGACTTCGCGCAGACCATCGAGGTGGCCATCCGGGCGTTGACCGCGGTGTCGGACCAGACGCACATCTACTCGGTGCCGTCGATCGAGCAGGGCAACAACCAGTCCCATGCGATCGGCCTCGGGCAGATGAATCTGCACGGGTATCTGGCGCGGGAGCGGATCCACTACGGGTCCGAAGAGGGCATCGACTTCACCAACATCTACTTCTACACCGTCGTCTATCACGCGATCCGGGCGTCGAACAAGATCGCTATCGAGCGCGGCGCCTACTTCGGCGGCTTCCCGGAATCGAAGTACGCCAGCGGCGAGTACTTCGACAAGTACACCGATCAGGCGTGGGAGCCGAAGACCGATCGCGTGCGGCAGCTGTTCGCCGACGCGGGCGTGCACATCCCGACCCAGGACGACTGGCGTGAGCTGAAGGCCTCGGTCATGGAGCACGGCATCTACAACCAGAACCTGCAGGCGGTGCCGCCGACCGGCTCGATCTCCTACATCAACCACTCCACCAGCTCCATCCACCCGGTGGCCTCGAAGATCGAGATCCGCAAGGAAGGCAAGATCGGGCGCGTCTACTATCCGGCGCCCTACATGACCAACGACAACCTCGAGTACTACGAGGACGCCTACGAGATCGGCTACGAGAAGATCATCGACACCTACGCCGCGGCCACCCAGCACGTGGACCAGGGCCTGTCGCTGACGCTGTTCTTCAAGGACTCCGCCACCACCCGCGACCTCAACCGCGCCCAGATCTACGCCTGGCGCAAGGGCATCAAGACGCTCTACTACATCCGCCTGCGCCAAATGGCTTTGGAGGGAACCGAGGTAGAGGGTTGCGTGTCCTGCATGCTGTAGGCGAAGCAACCGGTCGGCGCGAGATCTCTGCTCGCGCCGACCGTTCCGGTTCTATCCGCCCGCGGCGCTCGCGGCTGCCTCGACGAAGTCGCGGATGACGGCGCGCCGGTCATGCTTGCGCCAGGCGATCGCCATGACCGCGGGATCGATTCCGGTGACCGGTATGACGCCGATTCCGGGGCGGCGGTAGATCTCCGCGTTGCCCTCGGACACCAGGACGATGCCGCTGCCCTCCTCGACCGCGGCGAAGGTCTCCTCGGCGTTCCATACCGTCGCACCGATCCGGACGGGACGCCCGCCGCGTTCGGCGACGGCGAGCCAGTGATCGCGCAGTGATCCGGCGCTTTCCGGCATGGCGATGAACGGTTCGTCGAGCAGTTCGGTGAACTCGACGCTCTCGCGCGCCGCCAGCCAGTGGCCGGGGGAGAACGCGACCCAGCGCGGCTCTCGGGCCAGCACGTGAACGTCGAACGAGTCGTGTCCGGGGAACGGCAGCCAGACGAAGGCGACGTCGACCTCCCTTGAGCCGAGCCCTGCGGTCGGGTCGTCCCAGTTGACCTGCCGCATTCTGGTGCGCCACGTGGGGCGATGTCGCGTGAACGCCTCACGCGCGGCAGACAGCATTCCCCTGCCGACGCTCGTGGACATGCCGACCGTGAGCACGGACTCCTCGGCCGCGGCGGCCTCACCGACTATGCGTTGCGCTTCGCTCCACTGCTCGAGCAACGCTCGTGCCTGCGGTAGCAGGGCTTCGCCCGCCGCGGTCAATCCGATGCCGCGTTTGTCTCGGACGATCAAGGTGGTCCGCAGCTGCTGTTCGAGCTGCCGGATCTGTTTGCTCAGCGCGGGCTGGGTGATGAACAGGCGCTCAGCAGCCCGGGTGAAGTTCAGTTCCTCGGCGAGCACCGTGAAGTATCGCAAGTCCCGCAGATGCGCCTCCATAACCATTGGTTATCACACCTGTTATTGGACGGACCAGGCGGCACTGCACACAGTGGTGCCATGGTTTCTGAGGTTCAGGTCGAAAAGGTCACCTTCGACAGCGATGGTGTGCTGCTGGTCGGTCGGCTCTACCGTCCGGCTGATGCCGGAGACACCCGACTGCCCGCCGTCGTGGTGACCGGGTCGTGGCTCACGGTGAAGGAGCAGATGCCGCAGGTGTATGCCCGGCGGCTGGCCGAACAGGGTTTCACCGCATTGGATTTCGACTTCACCCACTACGGTGAATCCGGCGGCGAGCCGCGTGACCTGGAATCACCGGCCCGAAAGAGTCGCGATATCCGTGCCGCGGTGACGTTCCTGGCCGGACGCCCCGATGTCGACGCACAGCGCATCGGTGCGCTGGGCGTGTGCGCCAGCAGCGGGTACACGGCGGTGAACGCGGCCGGGGATGCGCGGGTTCGGTCCTTGGCGATGGTCGCGCCTTGGCTGCACGATCCGGATCTGGTCGCGCTGATGTACGGCGGGAAGGAAGGCGTATCGCAACGGCTGGCGGCCGGTTTCGCGGCACGCGCCCGCTACGAGAACACCGGCGAGGTGGACTACGTCGCGGCGGTGAGCACCACCGATCCCTCGGCCGCGATGTCCGGAGAATTCCCCTACTACGTCGACGCCACCCGCGGCGCGGTGCCGGAATGGGCGAACCGATTCGCGGTGCAGGGCTGGAACGAGTGGCTGACCTACAACGCCATCCCGGTCGCCCGCAACATCACGATCCCCACGCTGCTGGTGCACAGCGAGAACGGCGCCATCCCGGATGGCGCCCGCGCCTTCCACGCCCAGCTGGCCGGTCCGAAGGAACTGATCTGGATCGAGGGCACGCAATTCGATTTCTATGATCAGGAACCGACCGTCGGCCAGGCTGTGGAACACGTCGGGCGACACTTCCGCAGGACCCTTGGCTGACATGTTCATCCCCCTCAGACGCTCTATCCCAGAAGGATTTCCTTGCGTAACACGCAGTCTCGAATACTGGTCACTGCTGCCCTGGTCGCGGTTGCGTTCCTCGGCGCCGGTTGTTCGGACCAGACGCAGCCTCCGCCCGCGCCGGCCGAATCGACCGCCGAGCGGCCCGAGCAGCAGGATGCGGGCCACCGGCGATTGAATCTTCTCGTCGGCGAATGGACCGGCGCGAAGTCGACTTTCGTCGCCGGAGGTACGCCGGACAACCCGGTCCGCCGCGAGATCGTGTCCCGCTGGCACTGGATCGGCAAGACCGGCAACAACTTCCTCCAGGAGGAGGCGGAGGGAACGCCGGGCGGCGCACCGTACTACCGCCTGGGCCTGCTCGGCTACGCACCGACCGACAACCGCTACGAATGGACCACGATCGACAGCGTCACACCCATGACGATGAGCTACAAAGGCGCCCCGAACTCCGGCAGCGCAGCCGACATCACGATGGCGGGCGAGTTCACCGACCCCGGCATCCTCGGCCCCCAGTTCACCGGCAAGACGATCCCGATGCGCACGTTGATCAAACTCGAATCGCAGGACCGCGTGGTCATGGAGATCTACTTCTCACCCCCCGGAGCTCCAGAACAGCTCGCCGACCGCGTAGAACTCACCCGCCGCGGCTAACTCCCGTCGCCTTCAAGATCAACGGCACATGACGGAGGGCCTGTCTCGCGAAATGCCGCAGCCATGTGCCGTTGATCTTGACAAGCCGTTCAGTGGAGGGCGGGAATTACTTCTCGTTCGAAGAGTTCGATGCCGGAGGTGTCGTAGGCGGCTTCGGGGAAGTAGAGGATGGAATAGCCGAGGCCGAGATCGCTGAGGCGGGTGAGCTTGTCGATTACCTGCTCCGGTGTGCCTACGGCAGCGGTGCCCCGGAAGAGGTCGTCGATGTGGGACTTCGCTCGCTCGGCGCCGATGATGGGGGTCAGGCGGGCGGCGAGGGTCGCGAGGCGCTCTTCGACTTCGGCTTCGGTCGCGCCGATCGCGACGTTGAAGTTGGAGGAGCGCACGATGGCGTCGAAATCGGAGCCTACCTCGGCGCAGTGCGCGCGGAGGATCTCGGACTTGCGGGTGAACTCCTCGGGATTGCCGCTGAAGTTGGTGTAGCGGGCGTATTTCGCCGCGATGCGCAGTGTCTTCTTCTCGCCGCCACCCGCGATCCACAGCGGAATACCCCCCTCCTGCAACGGGAGCGGACGCATGATAGCGCCATCGACCTGGTAGTGCTTGCCGTCGAGGGTCGCCGATCCGGTGGTCCACGCCTGCCGGAAGATCTGCACGCCCTCGTCGAGGCGGCCCAGCCGCTCGCCCGCCGACGGGAAACCGTAGCCGTAGGCACGCCATTCGTGTTCGTACCAGCCGCCGCCGATGCCCATCTCGACCCGGCCGCCCGAGATCAGGTCGACCGTGGCCGCGACTTTCGCCAGGTAGGCGGGGTTGCGGTAGCTGATCGCGGTACACATCTGGCCGAGCCGGATACGCGAGGTAGCCGCCGCGAACGCCGACATCAGCGTCCACGCCTCGTGCGTTGCCTCCTCGGTGGGGATCGGGACGGTGTGGAAGTGGTCGTACACCCACAGCGACTCCCATGCTTCGTTCGCGTCGGCGCGCTGGGCCAGGTCACGCATCACCCCCCACTGGTCCGCCGGGTCGATGCCCACCAGATCGAGCCGCCAACCCTGCGGGATGAAGATGCCGAAGCGCACAGATATCTCCTTCGCGTGTATCGAGCCACAGTCCACAACACGGCTGCGGAGCTCACTGTTCCCAGTCCGCACCCTTCGAGCAACCATTCCGCGCACGGCGCGTCCAACTCGGCGTCCTGACGGCCGCGGAATTCGCTGGCCTCGGGCGTCCGCGGCCCGCGGGCAACTGTCCGGCGCTCGGCGTGTCCGATACCGCAACGGGCGCAGCACTCTTTCGCCGCTGATGGGCTGGTGACCAGTGCAGGGGCGGCACCGCACCGGCAGGCGTTATCGCCGTTCGGTCAGCGTCGCAATGACCGGGAACTTGGTGTTGAGCGTCAGCGCGGAGGTCGGGGTGAGGTCCGGGTTCTCGATGGTGAACTCGAACCGCCGCATGATGGTCGAGAGCGCGAGCTGCATCTCCATCATCGCGAACGCGTTGCCGATGCAGAGGTGCCCGCCCGCACCGAAGGGCAGATACACGTTCCGGTCACGGGCGGCGACCGCGTCGGCGGTGAAGCGGTTCGGGTCGAAGGTGTCCGGCCGGTCCCAACACTCGGGGTTCCGGTGGGCATGGTAGTAGCTGAACATCAGCGTGGTGCCCGCCGGGATGTGGTAGCCCCCGATCTCGTCGTCCTCGGCGGCACGACGTTGTCCCATCCATGCCGGTGGTTTGAGCCGCAATACCTCCTCCAGCACCTGCTTGCTGTAGGGCAGTGCGGGCAGGTCGGCCATGGTGGCGTGCCCGCCGGGCAACGCGGCGTCGACGTCATCACGCAGCTGCTGACGCACCTCCGGATGCAGTTGCAGCAGCAGCATGGCTGACGTCAGGGCCGAGGAGCTGGTCTCGTGGCCGGCGAAGAGCATGGTGACGACCTCGTCGCGCAGCTCCCCGTCGGTGAGGCTCTCGTTGGTATCAGCGTCTGTGGCGTTCATGAGCATGGACAGCAGGCCACCGTTGTCAGCGTCGCGCAACTTGTCGATCACCGTGTAGACGATGGCGTCCATCTCGGCGATAGCCCGCCAGAAGCGCCGGTGACTCGGCGTCGGAAACTTCAAGGGTATGAGGGGCATTCGCACGAACTTCCCCAATTCGGCATTCACCTTCTGCGTCGCGCGGGAGAAGCCGGTGACCTCCGGGCCGTGGGGATCCAATCCGAACAGCGCCCGCACCACGATCCGCAGTGTGAGGTGGCTCATCTGCTCGCCGATGTTGATCGTTCGTCCGGCGCGGGCATGTTCGGCCCATTCGTCGCACATGGAGTCGATCTCCGCCACCATGATCTCGCTGAGCGCGTTGATCCTCTTGTGGTGAAAGGCGGGCTGGACGAGGCGTCGGTTGCGTCGCCACCGGTTGTGGTCGGCGATGGTCGCCAGACCGCGCCCCACGAACGGTTCGATGATGTCGTACATCTGAGTCTCGCGGGTGAAGTTCGCCATGCGTTCCTGCAAGACGTACTTGATGTGGTGGGGGTGGGTGAGCCCGACCATGTTCCCGGTGACCAGCTGGAACTGAAAGACGTTGCCGTGCTGGGTCATAGCGTCGGAGAAAAACGTGATCGGATCGGTGACAAAGCGCTTGGTATTGCGCAGGCGGCCTGCGGCCATCGGGGGTAGCCCGCTGACGGCGGTAGAAGTGGAGGTCATAAGTAGCAAGTAAAACCGACCGCCCTGATACCCATCAAACTTTCCGTGAAAATGGCCGAAGATGAATTGCCGCAACAGCTTTGAGCATCTTCGTGGCCGTCGCCGAACAACGTGGCCGTGCCACGACGGCAGACCGAGCCGAGGTCATCGATGCCGAGCGCGCCTACTGCGGCGATCAGTGTCCGCCTGCCTGGAGCGTACCCGCCAATGGCTGAACCACTGTTCCCACCGGCGGCAAGGTCGAACTCGCGGTGGAGGCAACCATCGACTCCGCGCAGAGCGACGGTAAGGGTGAGCACTGATGCCAATGGGCACGTATTCCACGCGGGCACGGTTCCGGTCGGTGTTTGCTCGCGGATGCGGATATCCGATTGGCGGCAGAGCAGTTCCGGACGAGTTCCGCAGATACTCGGCCGGAACCACCTGTCCGCTGCCTACGCGCCGGTGAACTTGTCCCCGGCGATGGACTTCGACGGCGTACCGTCGACGCCCACGGGGATGTCACCCTCGAGTGTCGTGCGGTACAGCACCCGGGTGACGTCGAGGTGGTTCAGATCGCTCGGTGCGAGGTGGGCGGTCGCGCGGTTGTCCCAGAACGCGAGACTGCCCTTCTCCCAGCGGAACCGGACGGTGTAGGCCGGGTTGGTCACCTCGTCGAACAGCAGCTTCAGCACCGCGTCGCTCTGGCTCGGAGACAGCCCGACGATGCGCGTGGTGAAGCCCGGATTGACGAACAGCGCGCGCTCCCCGGTCACCGGGTGCACCCGGACCACCGGATGCTCGGTGACCAGCGGCGCGGCCGCGACCTTCTTCGCGTAGTCGCTGTCGGCGTTCCAGGCGGGACGGTTGCCGCCGAACCGGTGCTCGGCGCGCAGTCCTTCGGCGAACCGCTTGAGCGACTCCGGCAGGTTCTCGTAGGCGGCCACGAGGTTCGTCCAACCGGTGTCCCCGCCGCGCTCCGGCGCGATCTCGGCGCGCAGGATCGAGGCCGCTGGCGGGTTGATCAGCGCGGAGACATCGGTGTGCCAGTGGTTGTTGTAGCTGAACTTCCGTACCCCGAACCGCTTCTCGTACAGGCGGCTGTCGACCGCGAGGATCTCCGGGTACTCGGTCGGCGCGTCGTCGTCGTAAGGGTGCGATGGGGTGACCGCGCCGAACCTGCGGGAGAAGGCGATCTGCTGCGCGTGATTGATGTGCTGATCGCGGAAGAACAGCACCTTGTAGGTGTGCAGTGCGTCGCGAATCGCTTCGACCTGCTGGTCGGTCAACGGCTCGCGCAGATCGACGCCGGAGATGTCGGCGCCGATGTAACCGGCGACCGGAGCGACGTGCACCGTGGCGGCGGCGGCGGTGGTGGGGGTTTCGTGTACGGCGGTCATGGGAAGAACTCACTTCGAGATAGAGGACCGGGGGTATCGGGGCGTCCGCGAGCGCGACAAGCGCTGCGGCACACCCGCATGAAGTCGACGACGCGTCGCTTGGTCAGCGGAGATCGCGTGCCGATCGAGTGCAGGCGTGCGGGCATGGTCAGCCGTTCGCCGGGGCCCGCCACCGCGACAGACGGCGTTCGAGGGCGACCAGCAGACCGTTGAACCCGAGACCGAGCAGCGAGATGGCGAGGATTCCGGCGTACATGTTCGGAATCGCGAAATTCTGCTGCGCGGCGGTGATCAGGTAGCCCAGCCCAGCCCTGGCGCCGAACATCTCGGCGGCGAGCAGCACGAGGATCGAGCTGGCCGCGGCCATGCGCAAGCCGGTGAAAATGGACGGCAGCGCCGCGGGCAGGATCACCTTCTGGAACAACCGCAGTGGCGAGAAGCCCAGGGACGCGGCGGATTTGACCAGCAAGGGATCGACGGTGCGCACGCCGGTGATCGTGTTCAGCAGAATCGGGAAGAAGCTCGCGTACACGACGATGGAGACCTTCGAGGTTTCGCCGATGCCGAGAATCAGCAGGAAGACCGGAAGCAACGCCAGCGCCGCGGTGTTGCGGAACAGCTCCAGGATGGGATTGAGGAAGTCCGCCACCGGCTTGTACCAGGCGATCGCGATGCCCACCGGAATACCGGCGGCCAACGCGATCGAGTATCCGGCCAGCGAACGGTTCAGGCTCGCGGAGATGTGGGTCCACATCTCCCCGCTCGCGATCAGGTCGGCGAATGCCTGGGCGACCACCGAGAAGGGCGGCAGGAACACCTCGTCCACCAGGCCTACGGTCGGGGCGATCTGCCAGACCAGCAGGAACAGCGCGATCACGAACGTCGGTTTGAACACCCGCCAGGCGAACCCGCCCGCTACGCGGAACGCCGTCGCTACGCGCGGGGCCACGCTTCGCGCCGGGCGCACCGAGACGGAACGGGACGGCGCGGCGGTGCTCTGCTGGATCGGGCGCTCGGTGAGCTGAATCGCGCTAGACATGGGCCGCCCTCTCGGTGGTGGATTCGACATGGGCCGGGTGCTCGGACAGCGACTCGCGTTCCAGGTTCGCCGCCCGCTGGACCTCGCTGTGCAGCAGCGTCCAGATCTCGTGGCGGTAGTCCCGGAAGCGTTCGGAGGAGCGGATGTCACCGCCCGCGTCGCGATCGATCTCGACGTCGACGATGGCCTTGATCCGGCCGGGTCGCGAGGTCAGCACGGCCACCCGCTGGCCGAGGTAGACCGCCTCGTCGATGCCGTGGGTGATGAACAGGACGGTCTTGCCGGTGGCCCGCCAGATGCGTAACAGCTCGTCCTGCAAGGACTCCCGGGTCTGCGCGTCGAGCGCGGCGAACGGCTCGTCCATCAGCAGCACCTCCGGGTCGAACGCGAGGCTGCGCGCGATGGCGACGCGCTGCTTCATGCCGCCGGACAGTTCGTGCGGGTAGCGGTCGCCGAAACCGGAGAGCCCGACGAGTTCCAGGTAGTGCTCGGCGAGCTCCCGGCGCGCCCTGCGGCGTAAGCCCTTGGCCTCCAAGCCGAACTCGATATTGGAACGCGCCGTCCGCCACGGCAGCAGCGCGTACTGCTGGAAGACGATGCCGCGGTCCAGGCCGGGCCCGGTGATCGGCTTGCCGTCCAGCAGGATCTCGCCGGAGGTCGGCTTGCTCAGCCCGCCGAGCAGGTCGAGCAGGGTCGACTTGCCCGATCCGCTCGGCCCGACCAGGACCAGGAACTCGCCTTCGCGCAACTCGAGCGAGATGTCCTGAATGGCGGTGAACTGTTCCCGCGAGCCGCGCACCGCGAAGTGCTTGTGCACGCCGGTGAGCGCCAGTTTCGTCGCGGTGGTGGTCATTTCGCCGCCACCGCCTCGCCGGTCGGCCCGCTTTCGGGCTTGTACGTGCCGTTCGCGTACGGGTTGTACTTGTTGGTGAACAGATCCGTGGCCTTCAGCTTGCCGCTCGGCAGCTCACCGTTGCGCACCAGCCAGTCGATCCAGATCTGGATTTCCTTGTCCACGACCACTCCGCCCGGCGCCGGGATGCCGGAACTCAGCCAGTACGGCACCAAGTTGGCGTTCTCGTTGCGGCCGCGTTTGCCGATGATCTCGGTGAATTTCGCCTGCACCTGGTCGCGGGGTGTCACCTGGAGCCAGCGGATCGCGCGCGCGGTGCCCTGCACGAAGTCCTGCACGGCCTCGGGGTTCTTGGCGATGTAGTCGTCGCGGAAGACGAAAGTGCCGTAGCTGGCCGTGCCGAAGATGGCCTTGTCGGTGTACAGCGGGCGAAGACCGCCGCGTCGGAGGGCGGTGTCGCGGAAGACGCCGCCGAGGGCGCCGACGTCGACCTGCCCCTTGCGCACCGCGTCCTCGGTGTTGGCCGGAGGCACGACGGTCAGCTGCACCTGCTTGATCTCCTCGTCGGAGAGACCCCGCTGATGCAGCCACTCCCTGGTGATGAACTCATGATGCGCGCCAAGGGTGTTCACGGCGACCTTCTTGCCGATGAGATCGCGCGCCGAGGTGATGCCGGAGTCTTCCCGCACGTAGTAGCCGGTGAACGACTGTTCGTCCGCGCCATAGGAACTGAGCACCGAGGTGACCTTCGCCCCGCCCGCGATCAGTTTCACCACCGCCCCGTTGAACGCGCTGCCGAATTCGACCTGATTCGTCGCCGCGGCCTGGATATTGGCGGGGCCGCTGGTGGTGTCGCCCTCCCAGTGCAGCGTGATCTTCTCGAAGTAGCCCAGTTCTTGAGCCAGTTCGTAGGGACCGACCTGCCCTGTGGCGCCTTGATAGCGGAGCACGTATTTGCCGTCGGCGGTCTTGGCGGGCGCGGATTCGCCGCACCCGGTGAGCACCGACAGGCCGGTCAGCAGGGCGACGGCGGCGGAGAGCGCGCGAGCGACGCGCCGGGTGGATGAGGGGTGGGCCATGGTGGGTTCTTTCGAAGACGAGAAGGCGCCGCGCAGCCGAAGTGCTCGGCATGCGGCGGCGCACCACCGTGGGAGACGGTGGTGTGAGGGGCGGCGGCGGATCGCGCGGGGATTCGGGTGAACCGGGTCGCGCTACGTCAGCGGCAACAGATTCCGTGCGGAATGCGCATGAAGTCGATCGCGCGACGGCGGATCAGTGCGGTGGCTGTCGACACTTCGAGACTTCCGTGAGCTGTGCTGGGGCGTGGGCGAGGGCCCGTGGTCTGCGACCTCTGGGCCTGCTCGGCACACACACTGTCGCTGTTCTCAACGCTGGGAGCAACAGTTCGACGCCGAGTGCGTCAAACCTTGCTATCCGGGCATCGGTGAGTCACCGTGTCGCGGTGGTGCGCAAAACCGGTTCGGTTACAGCGGTCACTATGAGGTGATCATTCTCGCCGAAGCGATGTAAGCTGCACGGGGACGTTTTCGACGTCCATGGGATGTTGATCGGAATGGTGCGGACGTCCGGATCCGCGGCGACGACGAGAAGGAGGTGGGGTTGCGATGCGCAGCGAACCTCCCAGTCGAAGGCCGCGCGGCGCCGCCCCTTCGCATACCTGATTGATCTGCGACGGCAGGGGCCGGCGCCCGCGGTGTGAATTTCGCGCTCCTTGTTCACTCACGCATGTGCTGAGGTCCTCCCATGTCGCAGACCGACATCATCGAAGTACGTCCGACGCTGTCCGAGTCCCTGCAGGACATCGTCGAAACCCGCCGCGTGGACGCCGCGCTCGACTGGCTCGGCAACCACCCGCCGCACGTCATCGCCGACCAGCTCGCCCGCATGGACGCGGTGCGCGCCGGGATGGCGTTCCGGCTGCTCGACAAAGATCTGGCGCTGGCCGTCTTCGAGGAGCTCGAACCGGTGGATCAGCAGCAGATCCTGCAGGGGCTGCGCGATCAGAGTTTCCGCGAGCTGGTCGAGGGCATGGCGCCCGACGACCGGGCCCGCATGCTGCGCGAAGCACCCGCCAAGGTCGCCAAGAAGGTGCTCGCCGGTCTGAGCCCGCGCGAGCGGCGGATGACCGCCAGCCTGCTCGGCTACCCGGAGGGTTCCGCGGGACAGTTCATGACGCCCGAGGTGGTGGCGCTGCCGCGCGAGCTGACCGTCGCCGAGGCGCTGGGCATGGTGCGAGCCAAAGGCGGCAACGCCGAGACGGTGTACACGCTGCCCGTCGTCGACGCGGGCAGGCGCTTGACCGGCATCGTCGAACTGCGGGAACTGGTGCTCAGCGAGCCGGGCAGGATGGTGTCGGAGCTGGTCGTCACCGAGCCGGCGTTCGCGCGCGCGACCGATTCCGCGGAGAAGGCCGCGCGGTTGATGCGCGAGACCAACGACATCAACCTGCCGGTGGTCGACAGCGAGGACCGGCTGGTCGGGTTGCTCACCATCGACGACGCGGTCGAGGTGATCGAGGCCGCCGACAGCGAGGACGTCGCACGTCAGGCGGGTTCCGCGCCGTGGGAGGGCCACTACATGGCCGCCGGGGTGTTCCAGCTGGCCCGTTATCGCGCGCTGTGGCTGCTGCTGTTGCTGCTCGCCGCGACCCTCACGGTGAGCGTGACCGATTTCTTCGAGGGCACCTTGCAGCAGGCCGCGCACCTGGCACTGTTCATCCCGCTGCTGATCGGCGCGGGCGGCAACGCGGGCGCGCAGGCCGCCACCGCCTGCGTGCGCGCGCTCGCGGTCGGCGAGGTCAGGGTGTCTGATTTGTTCCGGGTGATCTGGCGCGAATGCCGTGTGGGCCTGGTGCTGGGATCACTGCTGGCCTCCGTGGGCCTGGGCATCGGCGCGGTATTCGTCGGCACCCGCATCGCCGTGGTCGTCGGCATCACGCTGGTGCTGATCTGCGGCTGGGCCGCCACCATCGGCGGCACCATGCCACTGCTGGCGAAGAAGCTGCGCATCGACCCCGCGGTCGTCTCGGCCCCGATGGTCACCACTTTGGTCGACGCCACCGGCCTGATCATCTACTTCACCACGGCCAAACTGGTTCTCGGTATCTGAAACTCGCGGAATGCGAACACATTCGACGTCCGATCGGCGATCGCGGATCACGCCGAGGGCTGTTTCCGGTCCCGCGAGCGCCGATTTCGCGACGGGCCATGGTTCGAGCGCCGGTATATCGAGATAAATTTCCCCTCATTTGATCAGCAATATCACGGTGCCGCACCGCTCGACCGGACCGAATGCCTGCCGGGTTCCGCATATTTCGGCTCAGGCGGCGTCGCGGTCGGGGAAAGCGACTGCTGCGGGGTTTTCGGATTCAGCCTCGCGTGGAGTCGAGAACCCATTGCCGGTAGCCGGGATGGGCGTCGACCACAGGGACGGCCAGGACCTGGGGAGTTTCGTCGGGGTGCTCCGCGTCGGCCCGCTCGATGATCGCGGACACCAGGCTGGCGCGTGTGTGCAGGACGACAAGTGCTTGCGCGTCGTCGTGAATCCGGCCTTCCCAGCGGTAAATCGAACGGATACCGGGAATGACGTTGCCGCACGCTACCAACCCGTCCTCGACGAGTTTGTGCGTGAACTCGGCCAGCCACGCCGGATCATCCGCGGTAATGGAGACATCTACGATTTCGTCTTCGGCCATGTCGTCAAGTTTCCCTGGGTCTGGATCAATTCGGCCATCAATTGTTCGACCTGGTCCCGGTCGCGGGCGATTGCGCCCCAGCCGCGAACGATCAACCCGGCGTAGCTGAGGCCGGTCCAGGATCCGATCATCGCGTGCCCGTGTGGGTGGAGGACGGCGTACAGCGAGCCCTTCGACCGGACGGCGCCATCAGTCGCGATGTACCAACCCATCAAGATTTCGTTGTCCCACAGCTTCATCTCCCCGCGCCACTCGTAGGAGCCCTCGGAGACCGGCCGGGCTCGTCCGCCGTTCAGGGCGATGAACGCGCCGTTCTGCTGCATGGTCAGCTCGTGCACGTCCACCCGCTCCACATCGTCTTTCCAGGTCTGCCAGCCTGCCCACCAGTCGCCGGAGAGATCGAGCCCGCGCGGCGTGACTCCGGCCAGCTCCGACAGCGACACGTCCAGCGCGTTCGCCAGTCGCGCCGCGATCGAGAGTGATGGTTCCGAGGCGCCGGACTCGAATCTGGCTATCTGGCGCTGCCCCACACCGACCAGTCGACCAAGGCCGTCTTGGGACAGCTGCAGCAGCTCTCGTTGCCTTCGGATGACATCGCCGGTAGTACTCACCGCCGCGTTCCTTCCCTCGTTTGCTGAACAAAGAGTACCCACCGGCCCTATGATTAGACATGTCCGTCTGATCAGACAGTTTTGGCTAATCGGTGTTTCGCAGGGGAGGACAACGACGTGTGTGAAGAACTGCCCCAGTGCGTATCTCCCGGCTACCCGTACCCATCGGGCGCCGCTACGCCGTGCCGCGAGGACCGGCTCTGGCGAGTGCAAGCCGGGCTGGGCGAGTGGGAGCTCCAGACTTCCCGGTGCCGAGGTGTCGCATCCCCCGGCACCGGGAAACACCAAGTCGCGGGCGGTGTCCGATGAGGAAGGCCGGAATCCGGACCACCGAGACCGGGGACGGCCGGAAGACAGCGGATCGGCGACTGCACGGCCGACCTTCCAGTTGGAGGGCTCGATGATCGGTGAACCCGTCAATCTGCGCAGGTCCGCCGAATACAGGCGGGCAGTTGCCGCGTTCCATCATGCGTGCGACCAATGGGCACGGGTGGGCGAACCCCCGAGCGGACCGGAATTCGACCGGATCCAGGTGGCGAGAAACGAGTTTCTGAGGCTTGCGCCGGAAGCCTCGGACTATCCCTGAACGCGCGGGCGCTCGGCTGGGACAACCCCAGCCGAGCGCCGGTCGTTCAGAACTCCCAGTCTTCGTCTTCGGTGTTGACGGCCTTGCCGATGACGTAGCTGGAGCCGGAGCCGGAGAAGAAGTCGTGGTTCTCGTCGGCGTTGGGGGACAGGGCCGAGAGGATGGCCGGGTTGACTTCGGTTTCGTCCTTGGGGAACAGGCCCTCGTAGCCGAGGTTCATCAGCGCCTTGTTCGCGTTGTAGCGGAGGAACTTCTTGACGTCCTCGGTGAGGCCGACCTCGTCGTAGAGATCCTGGGTGTAGTCGACCTCGTTGTCGTAGAGCTCGAACAGCAGCTCGAAGGTGTAGTTCTTCAACTCGTCGCGCTCGGCCTGGGTGACCCGCTCCAGGCCCTTCTGGTACTTGTAGCCGATGTAGTAACCGTGCACCGCTTCGTCCCGGATGATCAGCCGGATCATGTCGGCGGTGTTGGTGAGCTTGGCCCGCGACGACCAGTGCATCGGCAGGTAGAAGCCGGAGTAGAACAGGAAGCTCTCCAGCAGCGTGGAGGCGACCTTGCGCTTGAGCGGATCGTCGCCGTTGTAGTACGACAGCACGATCTCGGCCTTGCGCTGGAGGTTGCGGTTCTCCTCCGACCAGCGGAACGCCTCATCGATCTCGCGGGTGGAGCACAGCGTGGAGAAGATCGAGCTGTAGCTCTTGGCGTGCACCGACTCCATGAACGCGATGTTGGTCAGCACCGCCTCTTCGTGCGGGGTCAGCGCGTCCGGGATCAGGCTCACCGCGCCGACCGTGCCCTGGATGGTGTCCAGCAGGGTCAGGCCGGTGAAGACCCGCATGGTCAGCTGCTTCTCCTCGGCGGTCAGGGTGTTCCACGACGGAATGTCATTGGAGACCGGGACCTTCTCCGGCAGCCAGAAGTTGCCGGTCAGCCGATCCCAGACCTCGGCATCCTTTTCGTCGGGCACCCGATTCCAGTTGATGGCCGACACCCGATCGATCAGTTTCATGCTGTCTCCACGCCTTTCCTCCAGCCCGCTGCCGTCACGGAATGTCTACCCGTGGAACACTACTCCTTGGGGGTGACAAGTCCGCATAGCACAACACCTTGTGTCGCCACGGCATGCGTCCGGGGGCGGAAGAACGCCTGGCACGCGCCGCGCGCGGCTCCCTATTGTGCGGCATGCGCTCGTCGGCGACCACATCGGTCCCGGTCCGCCCAATAGATCGCTATGTATTTGCTGATGTTCGATCGCTGGCCCGTGCACGGTGCGCGACCTGGCCGCGCGCAGGTACGGATGCGCGGCCTCCGCAGCCGCGAATCCGTTGCCGAGCGTGCCGATTCGCCGAATCTCCGTGGTCTCGCAGCGCCGACAGTGCCGGAAGTCACCAGGGCCCGGGTTCGCGCACCATTGGGCGCAGCGGGTGACGCACCCCGGCTACCTGCGTCGATTCCATCAAGGCAGCGATTACGTTGGGCCGGACAGGTGTCGCGTGTGGAAGGAGTGAGTGCTATGACCAGTCCGATCAGCACCCGTCCGGTGCTCGGCGACATGACGATCTTCGCAGGCGTGCTCATCCTCGTCGCCGGTGTCCTGCACCTGTTGACGGCCATCGCCGCGATCGCGGGGCGCGACGTCTTCGTGGTGACCGAGGATCAAGTGTTCCTCATCGACGTCACCGCGTGGGGATGGATCCACCTGGTGATCGGCGTGCTGGTGGTGATCGCGGGCATCGGCATCGTCACCGGGAGGACCTGGGGTTATCTCGCGGGCATGGTGCTGGCCGCGATCAGCATCCTGGACAACTTCCTGTTCGTCTCGATCTATCCCTTCTGGGCGCTGGTGCTGATCGCCATCGACGTGCTGGTGATCTGGGCGCTGGCCAGACAGCTCGCGGCCACCTGACCGCGCCGCGAAAAGTTATCGGCCCCTGAACTCGTCGTGGATGGGTTCAGGGGCCGCGGTGTCGGACGAGCGAGTCGTATACGGTCCCGCGGTTTCCTGCGGGGCGGCGGCGCTCGTCGTCCTCGATGACGTTAGGAACGGGCGCTCCTGGCGGGCTGGGACCGAGCTGGGAGTCCGCTGTGCGTGTGCGGGTTCACCGCCTGCTGGCCCTGCGATAACCGATGGCCGCGGGCACGGCGAAGAGGACGATCGCGCCGAGTGACCAGGCGAACGTCAGGGTGAGCGGCCGGGCCAGGGGCCCGTCGTAGGCGAGGGCGCGCATGGAGTCGACGGCCACCGACATCGGTTGGTTGCGGACCACGGGCTGGATCCACTTCGGGAAGGCTTGCAGCGGGACGAAGCCGGTGCTGAAGAACATCATCAGCGAGGTGAGGATCGTGATCCCTTCCACCAGCGTCGCTTTCGCCGTGAAGACGGCGACCGCGGTCACGATGGTGGCGAAGGCCAGGCCGAACAGCACCGGGATGAGCAGGAACACGAGGGTCGCCGCGATGCCCTGGTGGAAGCGGAACCCGAGCAGGTAGCCGACCAGGACGACGGCGAAGGTGCACACGACGATGCGGCAGCCCTCCGCGAGGACGCGGGAGGCCAGGCCCGAGGCGCGGTGCACCGGCAGCACCCAGAAGCGGGCGAGCAGGCCCGCGTCGCGTTCGCGGCCGAGCAGGATGCCACCGGCCACCGCGCCGGACAGGGCGGCGACCATGGCCACCATCGGCACCGACCCGTACAGCGCGCTCTCGCCGGTGAACTTCTTGATCTGCCCGCCGATCACGGTGTTCAGCATGACCAACAGCAGGCACGGGATGATCAGCGTCTCCAGCATCGTGACCGGGTTGCGCGCCCAGCGCAGCAGCAGGCGTTGCGTCTGGATCAGCGTGTGCCGCGCCAGCGCCGACATCGACATCTCGGAGCCGGTGTGCAGGTCCTCCCTGCGATCGGTCAGCAGCGCCATCACGCCCTCCTCGAGCTCAACCGGACCGACAGCGGGATGCAGATGATCAGGATGACGATCGCCCATGCCAGCGGCGGCGCCAGCAGCGACCAGGTCACCTCCCCGGCGTTCGGACCCTTGTCACCGGCGAACGCCCGCAAGGCGATGGCCCATTGCGAGACCGGCTGGTTGCGCACGAACGGCTGCACCCACGCGGGGAACTGGTGCGCCGGAGCCAGGCCCGTGGACAGCATGCCGAAGATCAACGGCGGCAGCACCAGCGCCTGCGCGGTCGCCTCCGGGTTGCGCGAGACCGTCCCGATCACGTCTCCCCCCAGCATCAGCGCGAGCCCGATGAGCAAGGAGAACAGCACGAAGCCGGTGGTGTGCGCGGTGTCGAGATAGAAGCGGAATCCGATGACGTGGCCGCAGATCAACGCGGTGATCAGGCCGATGGTGAAGCGGAAGAGATTGCCGGACATGCGCGCCGCGACCGGAACCAGCGGCGGAATCGGCATCGCGCCGAAGCGCCGGTTGAGTCCGGCGACCGAATCGGTGGCGGCGCGGAAGGCCGCCGAGACCGCCGTGAACGCGGCCGCCTGCAACACCACCAGCGGCATCATGAACTGGGCGTAGCTGCTGAACCCCGTGCCGGAGAAGGTCATCACGGTCTTCAGCGGGATGTAGAAGCTGGCGGTGAACGCCGCCGGAGCCAGCACCGAGGTGAGCACCTCGCCGCTTCGGACCGACGGCCCGATCAACCGGGTGGTGAGCACCCACCACTGCTGTGGTCGCAGCGGGGCCGCGCGGGTCTCGGTGAGCCAGGTCGCCGCCGTCACGACACGACCTCCGGCTCAGCGGTCTCCTCGGTCTCCTGCACCGTCGCCAGATGCCCGGTCAGCTCGAGGAAGACGTCGTCGAGCGAGGGTCGGCGCAGCGCGATGTCCACCAGGTCGACGCCCGAGCCGTCCAGTCGGCGCAGCGCCTCGGCGAGCGTCTTCGCGCCGTCCGGCGCCGGTATGGCGATCCGGTCGGATTCGGCGACGAGCGCGGCTCGGTTCTGCTCCGGCAGCAGCGAACCCAGCGCCGCGGCGATGGCGGGCAGGTCGTTCAGATCCAGCGGCACCACCTCGCAGTAGCTGCCTCCGATCCGCGACTTCAACTCGTCGGCGGTGCCCTGGGCGATCACCACGCCGTGGTCGATGACGATGATCCGGTCGCTGAGCGCGTCCGCCTCCTCCAGGTACTGGGTGGTCAGCAGGGTGGTGATGCCCGCCTTCTTGAAGCCGGACACCAGGTCCCAGACGCCCTGCCTGCTGCGCGGATCCAGCCCGGTGGTGGGTTCGTCCAGGAACACCACGTCCGGCCGCACGACCAGACCGCAGGCGATGTCGATGCGTCGGCGCATGCCGCCGGAGTAGGTGCCGACCCGGCGGCCCGCGGCGCGCTCGAGATCGAATTCGGCGAGCAGCTCGTCGGCCCTGGCGCGGGCGGCCCGCTTGCGCAGGCCCATCAGCCTGCCGAACATCACCAGGTTCTCGTAGCCGCTGAGCATGTCGTCGAGCGCGGCGTACTGGCCGGTCAGCATGATGCTGCGGCGCACCGCCGCCGGGTCGGCGACCACGTCGTGCCCGGCGACCACCGCGCGGCCGCGATCCGGGCGGATCAACGTGGACAGAATGTTCACCGTGGTGGTCTTGCCCGCGCCGTTGGGTCCGAGGATGCCGAGCACCTCGCCCGGCTCGGCCGCGAAGTCGACTCCGCGCAATGCCTTGACCGCGCCGAACGATTTCTCGATCCCCTCGACGACGACTCCCTGATCGACGTTCATGCTCGGCCTCCAAGATGTGCGTCGAGCACACGCGCGATGACCGGCAGCACCTGCGGCGCCGTCATCTCGTCGTGCGTGACCTCGATGTCGTGGTTGATGATCTCGCCGGTCACGTACGGCCGCCAGCCGTCCGGACCGAAGATGTCGGAGGTGTCGACGGTCGCGCTGAAGTACACGATGTCGCCGTCGAACACCGGGCGGCGATAACCGGTTCTGGTCCGTGCGGCGGCGTTGTACGACGCGGCCATCCGCTCCAGGGTGGCGGCGTCGACCAGGGAGACCCCGCCGAGCCGTTCCCGGATCAGGTCCGCGGCCTGCTGCGCGGTCGCCTCTTCGGGCACGTCCTGGATGCCGAACACCGAGCCGAACGTGCTGACGAACGAACCGGCGGTGAGCCGCTCGATGCTGTCGCCGTCGATGTCGGCCGTGTCGGCGTCCAGCAGCCCGACCACGCCGACGTCGGCGCCTTCGGCCTTCAGCTTCGTCGCCACCGCGTGCGCGATGAGCCCGCCGAAGGACCAGCCGAGCACGTGGTAGGGGCCTTCCGGTTGCAAGCGGCGGATCTCGCGCACATAGCGGTCGGCGAACTCCTCGATCGAGCGCGCGGGCGGTTCGTTGCCGCTGAGGTCCGGGGCCTGCAGGCCGTAGACCGGACGGCCGGGGGCCAGCGCGTCGGCGAATCCCAGGTAGGTCCACGCCATTCCGGACGAGGGGTGGATGCAGAACAGTGCGGGGTCGTCGCCGCCGAGTCGGATCGGCAGCACCACGTCGAGTCCGAGACCGCCCGCCGCAGGAGTCGCCGGGGGCGCGGTGGCCGCTGCCTCTTCCTCGGCGGCGGTCCGCGCGGCCGGGGTCTGCGCGAAGCGGGCTGCCGCGCCGAGTGTTTCGATCCACAGGTCGGCCAGCTCGGCCACCTCGCCGGTGCCGAGCAGGGTCGAGGGGAAGCCGAAGCTCGCGCGCAGGCGGTCACCGATGACGACGGCGTTCACGTCGATCGCCGATTGCAGGGGCACGTCCGGATGTTCGGCGACGTGCACGTCACCCAGGTCGTCGGTCGGCAGCCAGCCCAGGCCCTCCAGTCCCGCCGGGATGTCGCCGGTGGAGTACCGGCCGAGGTAGTTGAACCCGACCCGGCCGGGGAGGCGTTCCGGGAGCTGCCGCGCTGCCTCGGGGTCGAGGTAGCGCAGCAGGCCGAACCCGATGCCCTTGTCCGGCACCGCGAGCAACTGGTGCTTGACCGCGCGGATCGCCGCACCGAGCGCGGGTCCTCCGGTGAGCGCGTCGTCGATATCGATTCCCGCCAAGTCCAGTCGCACCGGGTAGATGCTGGTGAACCAGCCGATGGTGCGGGACAGGTCGGCGCCGGGCACGACTTCTTCCTGGCGGCCGTGGCCTTCCAGTCGCAGCAGCGCCGTCGGCTCGGTGTCGCGCCAGCGGATCAGCGCCAGGGCCAGGGTGGCCAGCAGCGTGTCGTTGACGCTGCCCTGGAACAGGCCGGGCAGGGTGGTGAGCAGCGCGGTGGTGACCTCGGCGGACACCTCGCGCTCGACCATGTGGAGCGTGCCGGTCTTGTCGATCGCGGGGTCCAGTTCCCGGCCGCCGATCAGCGGGTCGGGTCCGGCGAGAACGTCGTGCCAGTAGGCCAATTCGGCGTGGCGGCGTTCGGAGTGGGCCTCCTCGACCAGGGCGTGCGCCCAGCGTCGCATCGAGGTCCCGGTCTCCGCGAGCACCGGGGTGTTGCCGACCGACACCTGCGCCCAGGCGGCCACCAGGTCCGGCACCAGGATGCGCCAGGAGACGCCGTCGATGACGAGGTGGTGCGCCAGCACGATCAGCCGACCAGCGCCGGTGCGCGCACCCGCCGCGCCCACCGGGTCGAGCCAGACGAATTGCAGCACCGTGCCGTTCGCCGGATCGAGCCGGTCCGCGACGGCGTCCAGTTCGGTCATGGCGAATTCGTGCAGCTCGATCGGCTCGACGGCGTCGAATTCGATGCGGTGCACGAGCGCGTCCACGTCGACCGAGCCGGGCGGGCCGACCACGATGCGCGGACCGTCCTCGCCGTCGGCGGCCAGCCGGGCGCGCAGCATGTCGTGCCGGTCCACCGCGGCGGTGAGCACCGCGACGATCTGGGAGCGCTCGATGCCCACCGGCAACTCCAGCACGGCGGTCTGGGCGAAGCGGTCGTAGTTCCCGCCGCGCTGGAGCATGTAGTGCGCGATCGGCGGCAGCGGCAGGTCGCCGACGCCGCCGCCGGGCAGTTCCTCCAGCGTCACCGCCGCGCCCGCGGCGTCGATCGCCGCGGCCAGCGCCGCCACCGTGCGGTGCTCGAACACCTGCAGCGGAGTGCACGTGATGCCCTGCTGCTTGGCCCGCGACACCAGCTGGATCGCCAGGATGCTGTCGCCGCCGAGCGCGAAGAACGAGTCGTCGGCGCCGACCGGCGTCACGCCGAGCAGTTCGCCGAAGATCGCGGCCAGCTGTTGCTCGGTCGGCGTCGACGGCGCGCGGTACTCGGTGCGGTCGGCGGTGAACTCCGGAGCGGGCAGCGCCTTGCGGTCCAGCTTGCCGACCGCGTTGAGCGGGATCTCGTCCAGCACGACGAACGCCGAGGGCACCATGTAGCCGGGCAGGATGTCGGCGGCGAACGCGCGCACCTTCGCCACGTCGAGCTCGAACCCGGGCGTGCGGACCAGGTAGGCGGCCAATGCGGTCGCCCCGGTGGGGCCTGGCACGCCGAGCGTCACCGCGAAATCCACGCCATCGGCGCGGCCGAGCACCGCGTCGATCTCCCCGAGCTCGATGCGCTGGCCGCGGACCTTGACCTGGAAGTCGGTGCGGCCCAAGTACTCCAGCTCGAGACCCGCGTCGGTACGGATCCAGCGCACCAGATCGCCGGTGCGGTACATCCGTTCGCCCGCCGCCCCGAACGGGTCGGCCATGAAACGCGCGGCGGTCAGGCTCGCTCGGGCGTGGTAGCCGCGGGCCAGCGATGGTCCGGCGAGGTAGAGTTCGCCCGCCACGCCCACCGGGACCGGGCGCAGCCGGTCGTCGAGGACCAGCACGGCGGCTCCGTGCACGGGCGTGCCGATGGTGACCGGCGAGCCCAGCTCCAGCGGTCCCGAACCGGTTGCCCAGATGGTGGATTCGGTCGGACCGTACAGGTTGACCATGGTGCGCCCGGTGGCCCAGCGTTCGACCAGTTCGGCGCCGACCGCCTCACCGGCCACCGCGAGCACCCGCACGCTGGTCACCTCGCCGGGATCGAGCGTGGCCAGCGCGGACGGCGTGATCACCATGTGCGTGACGCGCTCGGCGTCGATCAATTCGGCGAGTGCGCCGCCGCCGAACACCTCCGGCGGCGCGATCACCGACGCGCCACCGGAACCGAACGCCATGATCGCCTCGAACACCGAGGCGTCGAAGCTCGGCGACGCCACGTGCAGTACCCGGGAGTGCTCGTCCACGCCGAGCGCGGTCTGTTGCGCCGCGACGAGATCGGCGAGGCCGCGGTGGGAGACCGAGACGCCCTTCGGTGTGCCGGTGGAACCGGAGGTATAGATCATCCACGCCGCGTTGTCCGGCCGGATGGGGCCGGGCAGTTCCCGCTCGTCCAGTGGGCGGCTGCTCGCGGCGCCCCAGCGTTCCACCAGGGCGAGGTCGTCGAGCACCAGCCAATTCGTGCTGTCGGGCAGCATCGGGCGGTACGCGGCCAGGGTGAGGCCGAGCGTCGCGCCGGAGTCGGTGAGCATGTGGTCGATGCGCTCGACCGGATGCTTCGGATCGACCGGCAGGAACGCCGCACCGGCCTTCGCGGCGGCCCACATGCCGGTGAGCAGCTCCGCCGAGCGCGGAAGTCCCAGCGCCACCACGGTTTCCGGGCCCGCGCCCGACTCGAGCAGGATGCGGGCGAGACGATTGGCGTGCGCGTCGATCTCCCGATACGTGGTGGTGTATCCGCTCGCCACGATGGCGGGCCGCTCCGGGTACCGCTGCGCCGTCTCGGCCAGCATGCGCGGAAGCGTGGTGGTTCCTGCGGTTTCGGGACCGCGCACCGGCACCAGCATGGCGCGTTCGATGTCATCGAGGATGTCGATATCGGCGATGCGCACGTCGGGTCGCGCCAGAACGGTCGCCAGCACGCGACGCCACCGGGCGGCGAACGCGGCCACCGTCGCCTCGTCGAACAGATCCGTCGCGTAGGTCAGCACGCCGTCGATGCCCTCCGGGACGCTCTCGCTGAACCGCTCGCGCAGATCCAGGGTCAGGTCGAACTGGGAGGCGTTGCGGTCGAAATCCTCCACCTCGAAACGCAAGCCTGGCAGCTCCAGCACCGGTTCGACGAAGTTCTGCAACGACAGCGATACCTGGAACAGCGGATGGTGCGCGGTCGAGCGTGGCGGGTCCAGCACCTGGACCAGGCGCTCGAACGGAACGTCCGCGTTGGCGAAGGCGTCCAGATCCGTGGACCGGACCGTGTCCAGGAACGCCGCGAAGCCGACTGCGGGGTCGACCGGCGTGCGCAGGGCCAGGGTATTGACGAACATGCCGACCAGCTGGTCGAGCGCCTCCTCGCCGCGACCGGCGACCGGGGTGCCGATCAGCACGTCATCGGTGCCGCCGAGCCGGGCCAGCAGCACCGCGAGCGCGGCGTGCACCACCATGAACGGGCTGACGTGCTGCGCCGCCGCGAAATCGACCAGGGCGCTGTGGGTTTCGGCGTCGACGGTGAAATCGAGATCGGCGCTGCGCATGGTCTGCACCGCGGGCCGCGGACGATCGGAGGGCAGCTCGAGGACGTCGGGCGCGCCCGCCAGGGTCTCGCGCCAGAACCGGATCTGGCGTGCCGCGGTCGATTCCGGGTCCGCCTCGTCGCCGAGCACCTCGCGATGCCAGAGCGCGAAGTCGGCGTACTGCACCGGCAGCGGGACGCGGGTGGCGTGCCCGCCGCTGGACCGCTCCGCGTACGCGGCGGCCAGGTCGGCGGCCAGCGGCGCCATGGACGCGCCGTCCGCGCTGATGTGGTGCACAACCAGCACGACCACGTGCACCGGCGGAGTCGCCGACATCGATTCGGCCGCCGCGTAACTCGACGAGACCGGGGCGGTCCCGGCCGGGGCGGACGCGACAGGGGCTTCTCCGGTGGAGGGACCCGACGACACCGGCGCGGCACTGGCGGACGGTTCCGCCGGTCCGTGGATCCGGAACAGGCCGACCCGCAGCGGCGGCTGTGTGGCCAGGTCGAATCCGGTGCCGGCCAGCTCGGAGATGCGCGCGCGCAGCGGCGCGCCGTCCTCGGTGTCGACCACCGGCATGGCGGGCACGGCCACGTCGGCGCCGACCACCACCTGGCGCGGTCCCTCCGCGTCGGCGGGATAGAGCGTGCGCAGGCTCTCGTGCCGCTGCACCACGTCGACCAGCGCGGCATGCAGGGCCGCGACATCCAGGTCGCCGGTGAGCCGCAGCGCCACCGCGATGTTGTAGGCGGGCGACGCCGGATCCATCCGGTTGAGCACCCACATGCGCTGCTGCGCCGGGGACAGCGGAACGCGGTCCGGGCGAATCCGCGGCGCGAGGGCGAACCGGCCCGGCGCCCCGGTCGCGGGCACGACCCGGGCGGACAGCTGGGCCACCGTCGGCGCGTCGAACAGATCACGCAGCGCGATCCGCGACCCGAGCGCCGCGTTCACCCGCGCCACCACCTTGGTCGCGCTCAGCGAGTTGCCGCCGAGCTCGAAGAACGACTGGTCGACGCCGACCCGCTCGCGGTCGAGCACCTCGCCGAACACCGCGGCCACCGCTTCCTCGACCGGCGTGCGCGGCGCGAGGTAGGCGCGGTGGGTCTGGGAGAAGTCCGGTACCGGAAGCGCTTTGCGATCCAGCTTGCCGACCGGCGTGAGCGGAATCGAGTCGAGCACGACCAGGTACCCGGGCACCATGTACCCCGGCAGCTCGGCGGCCACCTGGGCGCGCAGCCGCTCCACGTCCAGCAGCACGCCCTCGGCGGGCAAGACGTACGACACCAGGACCGTGGTCCCGGCCGGGCCGGTGCGCCCGATGGTGACCGCGTACTCGACCTCGTCGTCCCGGGACAGCACCGCGTCGATCTCGCCCAGCTCGATCCGCAGGCCGCGGATCTTGACCTGGAAGTCGCTGCGGCCCAGATATTCCAGTTCGAACTCGCCGTCGGGCCCGGTCACCCAGCGCACCATGTCGCCGGTGCGATACATGCGGCCGCCGGATTCGCCGAACGGATCGGCGACGAAACGGCTCGCCGTCATCTCGAACCGGTTGAAGTAGCCGCGCGCGAGCGCGGGACCCGCCAGATAGAGCTCACCGGGCACGCCCACCGGCACCGGCCGCAGCCAGGAGTCCAGCACCATGGTGGCGGCGCCGCGGATCGGTCCGCCGATCGTGATGGGTTCGCCGGGGACGAGTTCGCCAGGACCCGTCGCCCATATGCTGAACTCGGTGGGGCCGTACAGGTTCACCATGCGCCTGCCGGGCGCCCAGCGCTCGATCAGCTCCGGCGTCGCCGCCTCGCCCGCGACCGCGAGCACGCGCAGCTGGTCCAGGCCGGTGGGTTCCATGGTGGCCAGCGCCGACGGCGTGATCACCGCGTGGGTGACCCGCTGGTCGCGCAGCAGCTGTTCCAGTTCCGCGCCGCCGTAGACGTCCGGCGGCGACACCACCAGCCTGCCGCCCGCGCCGTGCGCGGTGAGCAGTTCGAACACCGAGGCGTCGAAGCTGGGCGAGGCCACCTGCAGCGCGCTGGCGGTGTGGTCGAGATCGAGTGTCTCGCGTTGCGCGGCAACCAGATTCGCGATGCCGCGATGGCTGAGCAGCACGGCTTTCGGCTTCCCGGTGGAGCCGGAGGTGTAGATCAGGTACGCCGTCTGGTCCAGGTCGATGGGCCCGCCGCGCTCGGCGTCGGTGATCGGCGCGTCCGAGACCGTCATCGCCCGGCGCAGGGTGTTGAGGTCGTCCAGCAGCAGCCAGTCGATCGAGCCGGGCAGGTTCTCACCGGTCGCGGTGACCGTCACGCCGATCGGCGCCTTGGAGTCGGTGAGCATGTGCTCGATGCGCTCCACCGGATAGTTCGGGTCCAGCGGAGCGAACGCGGCGCCGGTCTTGGCCAGCGCCCACACCGCGACCACCGATTCCAGCGACCGGGTCAGCGCCAGCACGACGAACACCTCGCGTCCGACACCCCGGCGCAGCAGCACCCGGGCGAAGCGGTTGGACCAGGCGTCGAGTTCGCCGTAGGACATGGTGAGCTCACCGGCGGTGACCGCGATCGCGTCCGGATCGATCCGCGCGCCCGCGGTCAACAGCTCGGGCAATGTGGCCGACCACGCCGACTCCGGGCCGCGCACCGGCAGCAGCGCGGCGCGCTCGGCGTCGTCGCAGTACTGCAGCTGGGAGACCAGCGCGCGCGGATTGTCGGCGAGCTGGGTGAGCAACCGGACGAAGCGATCCAGCAGCGGCCGGGCCGCCTCGGGCGGAAGCTGGTCGGTCAGGTATTTCAGGGTGATCCGCAGCGTGTCCTGCCCGTCGGCGCCGCGCAACGGAATCACCATGAGGTTCAACGGATACGGCGTCGCGTCGGTGCCTTCCACGTCCAGCACCCGCATGCCCGCGATGTCCAGGGCCTGCGACAGCGCCTCCCGGTCGATCGGGTAGGACTCGAACACGGTGAGGGTGTCGAACAGTTCGGGCAGGCCGACCGCCTGGTGGATGGCGGCCAAGCCGATGTGCTGATGATCCAGCAGACGCGCCTGCTCGGACTGCACGCGGGCGAGCAGGTCGGCCACCTTCTCCGCCGGGTCCAGCCGCACCCGCACCGGCAGCGTGTTGATGAACAGCCCGACCATCTCCTCGACCCCGGCCAGTTCCGGCGGCCTGCCCGAGACGGTGCCGCCGAACACCACGTCGGTGCGGCCGGTGAGCATGGCCAGCAGCATCGCCCACGCGGCCTGCACCAGGGTGTTCACCGTGGCGCCCGCTTCCCGGCCCGCGGTCTCCAGCCCGGCCACGGTGGCGCGGGACAGATCGACCGACAGCATGCCGGTTTCGATCGATTCGATTCCGGCCAGGGTCGGCACCGCGCGCGTCGGGGTGTCCACGCCCGCCAGCGAATCAGCCCATGCCGCGAGCGATTCCGCGTCATCCCTGGTCCGCAGCCAGGTCAGGAACTCGCGATAGGAGTGCGCGGGCGGCAACGCGGAGGCGTCGCCGTCGGTGACGTAGAGCGTGAGCAGCTCGCGCACCAGCAGTGGTGTGGACCAGCCGTCCAGCACCAGGTGGTGGTTGGTGAGCAGGAAGCGGTAGGTGTCGGGGGCGATCCGCAGCAGCGTGCAGCGCAGCAGCGGTGGACGGGTCAGCTCGAACCGGGTGCGCGCGTCCATCGCGATCAGGCGATCGATCTCGCGGGCGCGCTCCACCTCGTCGGCGATACCGGTGAGATCGGCCTCGTGCCATTCGACCTCCGCGTCGGCCAGGACCAGCTGGCGCGGACCGTCCTCGGTCTCGGCGAACGCGACGCGCAGGTTCTCGTGCCGGGTCACCAAAGCCTGTGCGGCGCGGCGCAATCGGGCCGAGTCCACGGTGCCGGACAGGGTGAGCAGCGACTGCACGGTGTAGCCGTCGGCGGTGTCGGAGTCGTAGAGCGCGTGGAAGAGCAAGCCGTACTGCAACGGCGAGAGCGGCCACACGTCGACGAGATTCGGGTAGTCGCGCTCCCAGGTCTCGATCTGCGCCTGGGTGACGGCGACCAGATCGAAGTCCGACGGGGTGCGTCCGCCCGCCCCGGCGGATTCGGCGTGCTCGGCGAGGGCGCCGAGGGCCTGGGTCCACAGCGCGGCGAGTTCCGCGAGGTCCGCTTCCTCGAACAGCCGGGTGGCGTAGGCCCAGGTCACTTCGAGGCCGGAATCGGTATGGACAGCGTTGATGTCGACCGCCGCGGCCAGCGGGGCGCGATCGTCCTGGGTCGCGGCGAAGCGGCGCGGCAGCCAGGGCTCCGCGTCGCCGCCGGTGGCCGCGCGGCCGAGGTAGTTGAAGCTGACCTGCGGGGTCGGCGCGTCCGCGAGCGCCGCCGCCGTCTCGGGGACCAGGTAGCGCAGCATGCCGAACCCGATGCCCTTGTCCGGCAGGGCACGCAGCTGTTCCTTGGTCGCCTTGATCGCGGCGCCCGCCGCGGCGCCACCCGCGAACGCGTCCGCCGGATCGATTCCGGTCAGGTCGATGGCGACGGGGTAGACGGTGGTGAACCAGCCCACCGTGCGCGCGATGTCGGCGCCGGGCAGGATGGACTCCTCGCGGCCGTGGCCTTCCAGGGTGAACAGTGCAGAGGTGCGTCCGCGCCAGCGGGCCACCGCCAGCGCGAGCGCGGCGAGCAGCACGTCGTCGGCGCCGCAGTGGAATCGGTCGGGTGCGATGGTGAGCACGGCCCGCGCGATCTCCTGCGGCACTACCGTGGTCAGATGGGCCATGGTGGCGACCACGTCGAGGTCGGGGTCCAGCGGCGCGGAGCCGAGCGCCGGATCCGGCGTGGCCAGAATGCCTTGCCACAGCGGCAGTTCCGCGACCCGAGTGGCGGCGTGCTCGCGCTGGCCGTGCGCCCAGCGCCGGAACGAGGTGCCGACCGGCGCGAGCTCGCCGCCCAGTGCGGCGGTGGCCAGATCCGGCAGCAGGATGCGCCAGGAGACGCCGTCGGTGACCAGATGGTGCAGTACCAGCCACAGCAGCGGCGCGGCGTCCGCGCGCTCGATCCACACGAAGCGCGCCAGGACGCCGGACTCCGGGTCGAGTTGGTCGGCGGCGCGCTGCAATTCGCGTTCGCAGGTCGCCTCGAGTTCCGCGTCGGCGGTCACGACCTCGAGCAGGCCGTCGGCGTCGACCGAGCCGGGTTCGGCGACCACCCAGCGCCAGCCGTCACCGGTGCGGCGCAGCGTCGAGCGCAGCAGGTCGTGCCGGTCGAACAGTGCTTGCACCGCGGCGACCAGCTGCGCGCGTTCGATACCGGCGGGCAGCTCGATGAGTACGGCTTGGGCGAACCGCCGCCAGGTGTCGCCGTGGTCGAGCATCGCGTGCACGATCGGGGTGAGCTCCACCGGACCGACCCCGCCGCCGGGCAGTTCGCGCACCTCCCCGGTCGGAACGTCGGTGGCGACCGCGGCCAGCGCGGCGACGGTCTTGCGCTCGAAGACATCCCGCGCGCTGAATCCGATCCCGGCCGCCTTGGCGCGCGACACCAGCTGGATCGAGACGATGCTGTCGCCGCCGAGCGCGAAGAAGCTTTCGTCCACGCCCACCGCGTCCAGGCCGAGCACCTCCGCGAACAGCGCGGCGAGCGCCTGCTCGCGCGGCGTGGACGGCGGCCTGCTCGTGACCGTGCGCGCGCCGAACTCCGGCGCGGGCAGCGCTTTGCGGTCCACCTTGCCGAGCGGGGTGAGCGGGAGGCTGTCGAGCACCATGACCACGGCGGGCACCATGTACGCCGGAAGCGTTTCTCCCGCAGCTGCTTTCAGTGCCTCAGGGTGCACTTCTGCGCCCGGCTTCGGCAGCACGTAGGACACGAGTGCGGTCGCGCCCGACCCGGTTTCGACGCCCAGGGTCAGCGCGAAGTCGACGGCGGGATGCCGTTGCAGGGCGGCGTCGATCTCGCCCAGTTCGACGCGGAAGCCGCGCACCTTCACCTGGAAATCGCTGCGGCCCTGGTACTCCAGTTCGATCCGGCCGTCCTGCTCGACCCAGCGCACCAGGTCGCCGGTGCGGTACATCCGCTCGCCGGTCGCGTAGGGGTTGGCCACGAAACGGTCGGCGGTGAGCCCGTTGCGCCGGTGGTAGCCGCGCGCCACGCCGGGACCGGCGAGGTAGAGCTCACCGGTGGTGCCGGGCGGCAGCGGCCGCAGCCACGGATCGAGCACCACGGCCGACACGTCGCGGGCCAGACCGCCGATGGTGACCGGCGCGTCGGGCGTCAGCGGGGCGCTGAGCGTCACGGTCACCGTGGTCTCGGTGGGACCGTAGCCGTTCAACAGGGTGCGGCCGGACCACTTCATGACCAGTTCCGGCGGGCAGGCGTCTCCGCCGACGATGACGGTCCGCAGATCGGGCAGCGTCGCCGGGTCCAGCGATCCCACGACGGCCGGGGTGACATTGAGGTGGGTGACGCGGTGCGCGCGCAGCACCTGTGCGAGCTCCTCACCCGCGTACGCCGACGGCGGCACCACGGCCAGGGTCGCGCCCGCGGCGAGCGTGACCAGGATTTCCTCGACCGAGATGTCGAAGCTGGGCGAGACGGCATGCGCCACAACGGAATCCGCGTCGATGCCGAACCCCGCCCCGGAACTGGCGACCAGATTCGCCAACCCGCGATGCGTCACCAGCACGCCCTTGGGCAATCCGGTGGAGCCGGAGGTGTAGATGATGTACGCGACCTGGTCCGGGTGCGTCGCCGCGGTTCGCTCGGCCTCGATGAGCGCGGCGTCGTCCTGTCCGGCCAAGGTGCGCTCGGCGCTCTCGTCGTCGAGGATCAGCCAGGACACCCGGTCCGGCAACGACTTTCGCGCCGCCGCGACCGTGATCCCCGCGACGACCCCGCTGTCGCCGACCATGTGCTCGATCCGGTCGGCCGGATACGTCGGGTCGATCGGCACGAACGCCGCCCCGGTCTTGGCCACCGCGATCGTCGCCAGCACCGACCGGATCGAACGCGGGATCGAGATCGCGACGGTGCGCTCTGGCCCGGCGCCCGCGGCGATCAGCACCCGGGCCAGGCGGTTGGTGTATTCGTCGATCTCGCGGTAGGTCAGCGCGGTCCCGCCTTCGACCAGCGCCGTCGCCTGCGGATCGCGGGCAGCGCCCGAGGCGAGGATCGCGGGCAGCGTCCGCGGTGTGACGCCCGCGGCGCCGCGCGCGGGAGCGTACCGCGCGAGCTCCTCGTCCGACAGCACCGAGACGGCCGTCAGCGGCGCATCCGGCCCGGCGGCGAGGAAGCGGTGCAGGAACGACAGGAACCGGCGGTGCTGTGCGGCCAGTTCGGCGTCGCTGTAGAGGTTGCCGTTGGCCTGGAAGTCGATATGCGTGCTCTCGCCGCCGACGCCCGGATACAGGTTGACGAACAGGTCATCGATCAACCCCGAGGTCAGCACGTGCAGCCGTCCGGTGACCGGGCCGAGCTGAATCCTGGTGTCGACCATCATCAGGTTCACCGAGGGGCCGAACGACCCGGTCTCGTCCATCGGCCAGCCGAGGTCGCGGAAGATGTCCTCTTGGCGGTAGCGCTGCCTGCGCAGCGCTCCGGTCAGCTCCCCCTGGGCGGCCCGGATCACGTCGCCGACGGTCGTCGTGGGCTCCAGGCGCAGCCGCAGCGGGACGACGTTGGCGATCATGCCGCCCGAACGCCGCAGCGTCGCCGTGGTGCGGGCCGACACCGGAAGACTCAGCACGACCTCCGGCGAGCCGGTCATGGCGGACAGGTACGCGCCGAAGGCCGCCACCACGGTGGGTGCGACACCGGAGGACACCTGCTCGGCGACGGCGTCCAGCATCCACGCGGTGTCGGCGGGCAGGTCACCCTCGACCCGGCGCGGATGCCCATCCACGCCCGCGGTGCGGCCGGCCAGGTTCACCGGGTCGGCCATGCCGTCGAGATGGTCCAGCCAGTACTCCTGGTCGGCGGTGAACCGGTCCGAACTGCGGTAGGCCAGATCGGCCTCGACGATCTTGCGCAGGTCCTCCGCTTTCGCGGGTGGTGGTTCGCGACCTTCGATGGCGGCGTTGTAGAGCTCGCCCGTGCGCTGCACCACGGTCAACGCGCCCATGCCGTCGAGCACGATGTGGTGGATCCGCGAATACCAGAACCAGCGCTCGGCTCCGACGCGCAGCATGGCGATGCGCACCAGCCGGTCGCGGGTCAGCTCGAGCGGGGTCTCGTACTCGGCCCGCATCCAGGCGTGGGCCGCGGCGTCCGGGTCGGGTTCGGCGCGGAAATCGATGATCTCCAGGCTGTCGTCGAGGGTGGTGTCGACGAATTGGAACGGATGTCCCTCCACCTCGACCAGGCGCAGGTAACCGGTGCCGAACTCCCGCCCGGCCCGACGCGCCGAACGCGCGAGCAGGTCGACGTCTATCGGTCCGTTCAGTTCGACGTACTGGGCGATGGATATCGGAGTGGCACCGGCGACATGCTGGGCGAACCAGATGCCGCGCTGCGCCGCCGAGAGGGCGAAGGCTCCCTCGGGAAGGACTGTGTCCGTTTCTTTCGCCGAAAGGGAAGGCTGTTGCATGACGTGTCCTACGTTCTGACCGCGGTCGGGCTACCCAGGAATGACCGCCAGTAGCCACCGCGGTACCGGTAGTACCTGCCGCCGCACAGATCGCGGCAACTCAATTCTGAACCGGTGCGGTCGGCGCTGCGGGGGTATTGCACACACTGCGCGACCCGAACATCACTGTTCGGGCCGCGCGAGCAGGGGTGTGCCCGGTCAGGCGGATGCCGGGAGAGAATCCAGGTCGACCGCGCGCAGCGGCGCATCGGAACCGGTGAGGTAGCGCTGCAGGGTGGAGCGCTCGTCCAGCACCAGCCAGGCGATCCCGTCGGCCGATTCCGGCCGCTCGTCCTTGGTGGTGATACCGACCGTGGTACCGAGGACGAAGGAGCCGTCATCGGTGACCGGCACCGTGACGGCCCCGATCTTGGTGGCGGCCCGCTCGGCCACGACGGACTCGATCGGGTGGTCGATCGCCACCGCGACACGGGCGCCCGGGCCCGCGCCGAGCTCGAGCAGCAGGCGGGCCATCCGGTTGGACCAGCGGTCCAGTTCGGCGTAGGTGAGGTCGCAATCGGCGGTGGACACCACGACCGCGCCCGGATCGACCTCGGCGACGGGCTGGGCCAGCGGCAGGACGTAGAGGTTGTCGGCGAGCGGAGCGGTCAGCGTGTGCATGTCGTGTCCTCGAGTGTCGGATGAGAGGTGTTTCGCGCACCTCTAAATCTCGTCCTCGAGCGGGGCTTCCGACAGCAACCCCAGCGGTGGTCCGCGCACTCCCAGGGTGGGGCAAACCTCACCCAGGGTGGGGTGGAGCTCAGTCGTTCACGTAGCCGTTGAGCGTGGCGCGCAGATCGGTGAGCATGGCACGGGCGGCGGTGAGGCCGTCGCCGTGCCAGACGGTGTCCTCGACGGCGAACACCCGGCGATCGGTGGCGGCGGAGAGTTCCTTCCAATCGTCGGTGCGCATGACGGCTTCGCCGTGCTTCTTCCCCTCGGGACCCGCCAGGATCACGTAGATGACGTCGCCCTCCACCTTGGTGGCGAACTCGTCCGCCGCCACCTCGAACGAGGCGCCCCGCTGGGCGGCGGGACGCTGTACGCCCACGTCGCCCAGCACCTGGCCCGCGAAGCTGTCGCCGCCCTGCACCTGGTTGGCGTCGGCGGTGAATCGGAGAACCGACGCCTGGGTTTGCCCCGCCGCCAAGGCGGTGCCGGTGTCCTTCACCTCGGTGCGATAGTTCTGCAGCGCGACCTCCGCGGCCTCGCGACGCCCCAAACCCGCTGCGAACGCGGCGAATTCGGCCTGCCAGCTGGTGTTCGCGCCGACCAGCACGGTGGGAGCGATGGCTTGCAGCGCGGCGAAACTCGCCGCGCCCGTCGGGATCTCGCCGAGGATCAGGTCGGGATGCAGATCGGCGATCCGGGCCGGATCCGGTGCCTGTGCGGTACCGACACCGGGAATCTTCAGCACGCCGGTGCCGAGATAGGCGGGCTGTGGACTCGGCCCCTCGATGGTCACCGTGCCCACCACCCGCTCCCAGAGACCGAGCGCGCAGACCGCGTCCAACGCGGAGGTGGTCAGCACGACGACGCGCTGGGGGTCGGCGGGCACCTCCGAGACGCCCGACGCATGCGTGACACTGCGGGTGGCCCCGCTCGCCGGGTCCGGCGCACTCGGCAGCGCGCACGCCCGGGTGGTGTCGCGCTCCAGCCCGACCACCCCCGCGCCCGCGATGTTCGTGGTGGTGCGCACGATGGAGACGTCGTCGTCGCTCTTCCCGCCACACCCCGCCGCGAGAACGGTCGCGCACAACGCGGCGACGGCGACCACCCTGCGGCCCGCCCAGGCGGCGTGTGCGGAAGAGGCTGTGCGGTTTCGGAGACGAACGACGGCGCTCAGCGGCATGCCGGTGAGGGTACCGTGTTCGATTTGCAGCGCCTGCGGCGCTGCGTGTTCGCGGCCCCCTTGTGGCTCGCGTCCGAGCGACCGCCGCTGGCGACTTCGTCGCGGACGCGGCGGCCGCTCGGACGCGAGCCGGGCCGCGAACGGGCAATGCTCGATCTCGCTGCGCTCGAAAGTCGGAGCCGGTCCGATGTGGTTGCGTCGCGCTGTAACTGCGGATATCGGCTTTCACGCAGCCGACCGCGCACGCTCCAGTGCCGATCGTGGTCTCGGTGGTCCCGTGCATGTTGCACAGATTGCGGCCGGGCGCCCACCCGCTCGGGGGCGACAGGTTAGGCACGAATCCGAGAGTCGGTAGCACCACCCAGCTCGCGTGCGTGCGGCTGACCGCCATAGGGGACCAGAGCGACGAATACGCAGCGCACCGGACAGATGCTCCTCAGGCCTTGTTTCCGCCGATGCTGAAGCGGGCGCCGGTGGCGTCGGTTACTGATGCCATTCGGCCGTATGGGGTGTCTTCGGCGGGTGTCAGTACCGAGCCGCCCAGCTCGACGACCCGCTCGACGGTCTTGTCGACGTTGTCGGCGCCGAAGTAGACGGTCCAGCCTGCGGGTGCGCCTTCGGGCAGGTAGGTCGAGGCGTCCATGACGCCGCCGAGCATCGGGCTCTGCGCGTGGATCGTGGTGTAGCGGAACTCCGGGACGTCGGAAATGGTGAAGACGTCCGACCAGCCGAAGACACCCCGGTAGAACGCCAGCGAGGCGTCGTAGGCACGGGTGTGCAGCTCGAACCAGGACGGCGCGCCCGCGTGTTCGCGCCACTGTCCGCCGGAGACCAGGCCCATCGTCTCGAACCCGGGGAACGTCCCGGCCTGCCAGATGCCCACGCCCGCGCCGCCGACGTCGCCGAGCACGGCCATCGTGCCCAGATCGCCGACCCGCATCACGGGCACGACCAGCGACGCTCCCGCGGCGACAGCCGCGTCCGCGGTCGCTTGCGCGTCCGGGCTGGCCAGATACACCGTCCACTGTTCCGGGCTGTCGGTGTCGCCCGGCATCCTGCCCATCGCGCCCGCTACCGCACGGCCGTCCTTGCGGAAAGTGATGTACCCGCCGAACTCCGCCCCTGCCTGTTCGGCGGTCCAGCCGAACAGGTCGCGGTAGAACGCGGTACTCCGCTCGGGATCGGAGGTGTAGAGATCGACCCAGCAGGGGTCGCCGGGCTTGGTGTCGTTCGGATCGGTCATCGCTGGTCTCCTGGCTGCGGTGGAGGTCTGTCACCGATAGAGACGGCAGCGGCCCGGCGTTCTCATCGGTGCGCGGGCGCACCGTGGAAATACGACAGAGAGTAGGACCCGATCGGCCCGCGCGACAGGCACCGTTTACGATTCGATGAGCGCAAGCGAACTGTCGTCTGTCCCGCATCGGGATCGATGCGATCAGCGGAGCCTGCGGAGCGACCTAAAGGCACCTTTCAGGAGGATCAGTGACTGCCGTAGAGCCCCAGCCAGTCCCTCAGTTGGAAGCGACTCGGCCTTATCCGGCTCGGACCGGGCCGAAGGGCTCGTTCATCTACAAGATGGTCACCACCACGGACCCCAAGGTCCTCGGTGTCATGTACTTGACCACGTCGATGGCGTTCTTCCTCATCGGTGGCCTGATGGCGCTGCTGATGCGTGGTGAGCTGGCGCGGCCCGGCCTGCAGTTCCTCTCGCCCGAGCAGTTCAACCAGCTGTTCACCATGCACGGCACGATCATGCTGCTGTTCTACGCAACCGCGATCGTGTTCGGCTTCGCCAACATCATCCTGCCGTTGCAGATCGGCGCCCCCGACGTCGCCTTTCCTCGACTGAACGCCTTCAGCTACTGGCTGTACGCGTTCGGCGCGAGCATGGCGACCGCGGGCTTCATCACCCCGGGCGGCGCCGCGGACTTCGGCTGGACGGCGTACGTGCCGCTGACCGACATCCTGCACTCGCCCGGCGTCGGCACCGACCTGTGGATCCTGGGTCTGGCGGTCTCCGGTCTCGGCACCATCCTCGGCGGCGTGAACATGCTGACCACCGTCGTCTGCCTGCGCGCTCCCGGCATGACCATGTTCCGGATGCCGATCTTCACCTGGAACATCGCCGTCACCAGCGTCCTCGTGCTGCTGGCCTTCCCGCTGCTGACCGCCGCGCTGTTCGGCCTGGCCTACGACCGCCACCTCGGCGGCCACATCTACGACCCCGCGACCGGCGGCATCCTGCTCTACCAGCACCTGTTCTGGTTCTTCGGCCACCCCGAGGTGTACATCATCGCGCTGCCGTTCTTCGGCATCGTCTCGGAGATCTTCCCGGTCTTCTCGCGCAAGCCGATCTTCGGTTACACCACGCTGGTCTACGCCACCCTGGGCATCGCGGCCCTGTCCATCGCGGTGTGGGCGCACCACATGTACGCCACCGGCGCGGTGCTGCTGCCGTACTTCTCGTTCATGACCTTCCTCATCGCGGTCCCCACCGGCGTGAAGTTCTTCAACTGGATCGGCACCATGTGGCGCGGCCAGCTGACCTTCGAATCACCGATGCTGTTCTCCATCGGCTTCATCGTCACCTTCCTCTTCGGTGGTCTGTCCGGCGTCATCCTGGCCAGCCCGCCGCTGGACTTCCACGTCACCGACTCCTACTTCGTGGTCGCCCACTTCCACTACGTGCTGTTCGGCACCATCGTGTTCGCCACCTACGCGGGCATCTACTTCTGGTTCCCGAAGATGACCGGACGCATGCTCGACGAGCGCCTGGCCAAGTGGCACTTCTGGACCACCTTCATCGGCTTCCACACCACCTTCCTGGTGCAGCACTGGCTGGGCGCGGAGGGCATGCCCCGCCGCTACGCCGACTACCTGCCCAGCGACGGCTTCACCACGCTGAACACGATCTCCACGATCGGCGCTTTCGTGCTCGGCGCCTCGATGCTGCCGTTCCTGTGGAACGTCTTCAAGAGCTACCGCTACGGCGAGGTGGTCACCGTGGACGACCCGTGGGGTTACGGCAACTCGCTGGAGTGGGCCACCACCTGCCCGCCGCCGCGGCACAACTTCTACGAGCTGCCGCGCATCCGCTCCGAGCGGCCCGCCTTCGAACTGCACTACCCGCACATGGTCGAGCGCATGCGCGCCGAAGCCCACGTCGGCTGGGGCTCGGGCAAGCACGCCGTCGAGGTCCACGAAACGGTCGGGGCCAAGTAGGCGGTCCTCCGGTGCGGCCTCCGGCCGGAATTCCTCCGGCCGCGCCGTAGGATTCACTGCGACGGGTGTGCACCTGCTGGGGACCAGCGGGTGCACACTCATTTGTGCAGACCGACACGCCCCGTGGCGTTGCGACAACGATGTCCAGCACAGCGACGGCAAACACCGAACTTGGAGCTCATCAGTTGGCCGACACCACCGTCCTCGTCACCGTCACCGGGCCCGACCGCCCCGGTGTGACGTCCGTGCTGCTCGCGGCGATGTCGCGGCACCAGGTGAGCCTGCTGGACGTGGAGCAGGTCGTTATCCGGGGCAGGCTGACCCTGGGCGTCCTGGTCACCTGTCCGAACGACCCCGAGGCGTTGCAGGACGAACTCGAAGAGGCCATGAACACCGTCGGCATGCACGTCGACGTGGAGGTGGACGCGGCGATCGGCAGACAGCCGATGTCCACGCACGCGGTGGTGATTCTCGGCAGCCCGGTCACGGCGCGCGCGTTCAGCGCGGTCTCGCGGCAACTGGCGGCGCTCGGCGCCAACATCGACACCATCCGCGGCATCGCCGACTACCCGGTGACCGGTATGGAGCTGATGGTCACCGCGATCGACTCCGGCCCCGACACGGACTCGCGGCTGCGCACGGCGCTGGCCGAGGTCGCGGTCAGCGAAGAGGTGGACGTCGCGGTGGAGCGCGCGGGGCTGGCGCGCCGCGGCAAGCGCCTGATCGTGTTCGACGTCGACTCGACCCTGATCCAGGGTGAGGTCATCGAGATGCTCGCCGCGCACGCGGGGGTCGAGGATGAGGTCCGCAAGGTGACCGAGGCCGCCATGCGCGGGGAGATCGACTTCGCCGAATCGCTGCGGCAGCGGGTCGCGACGCTGGCCGGTCTCGACGAGTCGGTGATCGAGGCGGTGGCCGACAGGATCGAGTTGACCCCCGGCGCTCGCACCACCATTCGCACGCTGCGCCGCATCGGCTTCCGCTGCGGCGTGGTCTCAGGCGGCTTCCGGCAGGTGATCGAACCGCTGGCGCACGAACTGGAGTTGGACTTCGTGCAGGCGAACACGCTGGAGGTCGTGGAAGGCAAGCTGACCGGCCGGGTCGTCGGCGAGATCGTCGACCGGGCGGCCAAGGCCACCGCGCTGCGCAAGTTCGCGGCCGAGGCCGGGGTGCCGATGGAACAGACTGTCGCGGTCGGCGACGGCGCCAACGACATCGACATGCTCAACGCCGCCGGGCTCGGTATCGCGTTCAATGCCAAGCCCGCGCTGCGCGAGGTCGCCGACGCCGCGCTTTCGCATCCCTACCTGGACGCGGTGCTGTTCATCCTCGGGGTCACCCGGCACGAGGTGGAGGCCGCCGATGCCAGGGACGGCCTGCTGCGCCGAGTCCCACTGGGCTGAGCGGTCGGTCCTGGTCCAGCGGGTAAGCCCGGACGGTGAGCATGGCGCTCGGCTCATAGTGGCGATACAGGACGGCGAGGCGAATTCGAACCCGATCCGGCCGTGGCACCCTTGCGGCCCCCATTGCGGTGTGGAGCTTCGTGGGCGCGACGTCGCTGAGGATGGAGTGCGCGCGGCCGTGGGACCACGGCTTGGTACCGGCCGAAACTTTTCGCTGACGATCAAGGTGGAGTGATGACGGGCATTCCGGAATGCGGGGCAGAGGTCCGCGGCGACGGGACCGGCACGGCGGCAACGGCATCGGACATCGCGGGATTCCGCGCGCGGCATGCCGAGCTGGCGGGCGGGTACGGCGGCACAGGCGATCCGGACGACCCGGCCATGGTGCAGGCCATGCAGATGGTTCTGCACCTGCCCAAGACCGATCCGCCGCCGCGCAGCGCGCTGCTCGCCGCGGCGGCCGCGGCGGCGGTGGCACTGTGCCTGGACGAGCGGGTCGGTCCGGGTGGCGAGTGGGAAGCGCGCTATCTGGCGTGGAAGCGGTCGCGCATCCGCAAGCTGGCGCGGCGCGCCCGCGGCGCCCAGTGGCGGGCGACCTGCGCGGTGGACGGCGTCACCGTCGAGATCGACGGTGCGCAGGCGCGCGCACTGGTGCCAGGGCCGGTGGGCGAGGTCGACCCGGTGATCAAGCGCTTGCAGATCGGCGGAACCGATCTGGACCACGACGACCCGGGCCCGCCCGCCCCGGAGCTGCCCGTGCTGTGGGTGAACGCCGCGCTCGGCATGACGCTCGGCAAAGCGGCCGCGCAGGTGGGGCACGCGAGCATGCTGCTGGCCGGTGCGCTGCCGGTCGAGCACGCGCTGCGCTGGGCGGAACTCGGCTTCCGCTGCGCGGTGCGCGACGCCGACCCCCAGCGCTGGGCGGCCCTGTCCGCCCAGGTGGCCGCGGGCACCGCGGTCGCCGTACGGGACGCGGGATTCACCGAGGTGGCGCCGGGCTCGATGACAGTGATCGCGGTGCCCGCTCAATCCTGGTGAACAGGCTGCGGGGAACTCGTCGCCGTTGTTGACCCGCCGAGCGACACGGTCGCGATCGCGGCGGTCCGCGGCAGAGGCTCCGTGACCACGGCTGGAGCCTCGATCAGACCAACTGGACCGTTTTCCCTCCCCGCGTTGGCAAGTGCCCCCGGCGGTGGGCCAAGATGGAGCGCGTGCCGCAACCGGATCCCGATCTGCTCATCGATTTCACCGACGTGACCGTCCGCCGTTCGGGCCATACCCTCGTCGGCCCGGTCACCTGGCAGGTCGAGCTCGACGAACGCTGGGTGGTCCTCGGCCCCAACGGCGCGGGCAAGACCTCGCTGCTGCGAATGGCCGCCGCCGAGATGCACCCCACCGCGGGCGTCGCCCATCTACTCGGGGAACGGATCGGCAAGGTCGACGTCAGCGAGCTGCGTCCGCGCATCGGCCTGTCGTCGGCCGCGGTGGCCAGCCGGGTCCCGCTCGACGAGAAGGTCAGCGACCTGGTCGTCTCCGCCGGATACGCGGTGCTCGGCCGCTGGCGGGAGCGCTACGACGACCTGGACACCGACCGCGCCATCGACATGCTGGAAAGCCTGGGCGCCGAACATCTCTCCGACCGCACCTACGGGACGCTGTCGGAGGGCGAGCGCAAGCGAGTGCTCATCGCTCGCGCGCTGATGACCGATCCCGAACTGCTGCTGCTCGACGAGCCCGCCGCGGGCCTGGACCTGGGCGGCCGGGAGGAGCTGGTGGAACGGCTCGGCGATCTCGCCGCCGACCCGGACGCGCCCGCGATCGTGCTGGTCACCCACCATGTGGAGGAGATCCCGCCCGGATTCACCCACGGCCTGCTGCTCAACGAGGGCGAGGTGGTCGCGCAGGGGCTGCTGTCGGATGTGCTCACCGCGGAGAACCTCAGCGACGCCTTCCGGCAATCGATCGCACTGGACCGGGTGGACGGCCGCTACTTCGCACGACGCGCACGCCGCGCGGGCAAGCACCGCACCCGCTGACGCGGACGCCGCTCACCGAGCGCGCGTCAGGCGTACCTCCCGCCGACGCTGCGCTCGAGGACGGACTGCGTCCGACTGCGCCCGTTAAGGTGCAGGGTGTGAGTGAGATAGAAACGCCCGCCGACTCTCAAGGTCCCCCGTCACCCAAGGACGCGTCGACGGTGATGCTGGTGCGCGACGGCGCCGAAGGACCGGAGGTGTTCCTCCAGCGCCGGGTCGGCGCCATGGCGTTCGCCGCGGGCATGACCGTCTTCCCCGGCGGCGGTGTCGACCCGTCCGACGGCACCGCGGACATCGCCTGGGCCGGACCCGATCCGGACTGGTGGGCCGAGCAATTCGCGACCACGAAAGCCAGGGCGAAGGCGCTGGTCTGCGCGGCCGTGCGGGAGACGTTCGAGGAATGCGGCGTGCTGCTGGCCGGTCCCACGGCCGACAGCGTCGTCTCCGACACGACCGGATACCGCGACGCCCGCGGCAGGCTGGAGCGCAGAGAGCTGTCGCTGGCGACGTTCCTCGCCGAGGAGAAGCTCGTGCTGCGCGCGGATCTGCTGCGGCCGTGGGCGAATTGGATCACCCCGGTGATCGAGCCGCGCCGCTACGACACCCGGTTCTTCGTCGCGGTGCTGCCGGAAGGACAGCTGGCCGACGGCGCAACGACCGAGGCGGCGGAGGTGCTGTGGAGCACTCCGGCCGAGGCGCTGGCCCGTTGGCGCTCGGGCACCGACGTGCTGCTGCCGCCGACCTGGTCGCAACTGGTCGCCCTGGGCGAATTCGGCTCCACGGCCGACATTTTGGCCGCACGCCGCGCGATCGATCCGATCATGCCGGTGCTGGCCGACGTCGACGGCAAGCAGGTGCTGTCCTTCCCCGACAACCAGCGCTATTTCGCCGATCTCCCGGACGCGAAACGGCTCAAGGGTTCCGTGCGGCCCTGAGGCGACCGTGCCCCGAGGGTTCGCGTGCCCATGGCTCGCACCTCGCTGGGCTTCGGCTCCGGCAGAGCCAGGTGCTCGGCTGTGCCTCTTGTTCGCTCGCTGCGCTTGCCCATGCGAGTACCCGGTAGCGTGGCCTCCCATGGCCGAATTCGTCACCCTGGACCTGCCCGAGAGCGCTGCCGAGCGGCGCGTGGCCGTCCTCCGGATCGCCCGCCCGCCGATGAACCTGGTGAACGTGCAGCTGGCGCGGGAGCTGGCCGAGGCGGCGGATGCCGTGGCCGCGGATCCGGGCGTGGCCGCGGTGGTCGTATACGGCGACGAGCGGGTGTTCTCGGCGGGCGACGACGTTGCCGAGCTGTCCGAGCTCGGGATCGACCAGGCCGGTGCCATGGCGGCCGATCTGCAGCGCGCCCTGAACTGCCTGGCCAGGATTCCGCAGCCCACCGTGGCGGCGATCAGCGGCTACTGCCTCGGCGGCGGGCTGGAACTGGCCCTCGGCGCCGACCGCCGCGTCATCGGTGACAACGTCAAGCTGGGTCTGCCGCAGATCAAGGCGGGCTTGATCCCGCTCGCCGGTATCCGGCGGCTTTCCCTGCTGATCGGACCGGGTCCGGCCAAGGACCTGGTCTACACCGGTCGTTTCGTCGAGCCGGAGGAGGCGAAGGCGCTCGGTTTGGTCGACGAGGTCGTCGCTCCGGACGACGTCTACACCGCCGCGCTGCGCTGGGCGCGGCAGTTCGAGGACGGCCCGGCCCGCGCGCTGGCCGCCGCGAAAGCGGTCTTCGAAGCCGGTCCGCACGGCCTCGATCGGGCACGGACGGAATGGTCCGCGCTGTTCACGACGGAAGATCGCCTGATCGGAACAGGTTCTTATCTGGCCAACGGTCCAGGGTCGGCCGAATTCGTAGGCCGATAGCAGGCGTCAACTGGGGATTTGGGTAGGCTTGCCGACCATGACGGTACGTCCCGACGACCCCGCGCCGAACCCGCACGCCACCGAGGCGGAGGTCGAAGCAGCGCTCAAGGATACGAAGCTCGCCCAGGTGCTCTACCACGACTGGGAAGCCGAGACCTATGACGACAAATGGTCCATCTCGTATGACGAGCGCTGTATCGAATACGCCCGTGGGCGCTTCGACGCCGCGGTCGGTCCCGCCCCACTGCCCTACGACAAGGCGCTCGAACTGGGTTGCGGCACCGGCTTTTTCCTGCTGAATCTGATGCAGGCGGGGGTGGCGAAGTCCGGTTCGGTCACCGACCTGTCGCCGGGCATGGTGAAGGTCGCCCTGCGCAACGCGCAGAACCTCGGGCTGGACGTGGACGGCCGGGTCGCCGACGCGGAGACCATCCCCTACGAGGATGACACCTTCGATCTGGTGGTGGGCCACGCGGTGCTGCACCACATCCCCGACGTCGAGCTGGCGCTGAAGGAGTGCCTGCGCGTGCTCAAGCCGGGCGGCCGCTTCGTGTTCGCCGGTGAGCCGACCACGGTCGGCAACTTCTACGCGCGCTGGCTGGGCCGGATCACCTGGAAGGCCACCACCACGGTCACCAAGCTTCCTATGCTCAGCGACTGGCGGCGTCCGCAAGAGGAGCTGGACGAATCCTCGCGCGCCGCGGCCCTGGAAGCGGTCGTCGACCTGCACACCTTCGATCCGAGCACGCTGGAGGCGATGGCGCGCTCGGCGGGCGCCGTCGACGTGTCCGCCAAGACCGAGGAATTCGCCGCCGCGCTGTGGGGCTGGCCGGTGCGCACCTTCGAGGCGGCCGTGCCCGCCGAGAAGCTCACCTGGCGCTACCGGATGGCGATGTACCGCGCATGGCTGGGGCTGAGCTGGGTGGACGAGAACGTCATGCGTCGCGTGGTTCCGCGCCAGTTCTTCTACAACGCCATGATCACCGGCGTGAAGCCAAGCGCCGCCGGGAAGTAGTGGATCGCGATCCGCATCGTGATCGCATCGCCCACCTCGGCGGCACGGTCGGTGCTGCCGAGACGGGTGGGTGCGAGCCCGTGTCGCCGTTTCCGAATCCGGACATGGAACGCTGCGGAAACGGTCACCGGGCGAGGGCTGGCAGGATCGCCACCGGCACGATCGCGATTGCCGGAATCATGCGGGGGAATCGGTAGTGGGCTATCGCTTCACCCGCGATGACGTCGGGTACCTGGCCAGCGCGACCGGTCGGGCCGCGCTGGCCAGGGTGGATCGGCTGACACTGACCCCGGCATCTGTGCTGAAGGATCTCGAGCAGGTGCGCAGCGCGCACGGTGACCGGGCCGCGGCTCTGGTCGAGACGGTCCGGCTGCGCCGCCGCGCCCTGGCCAAACTCGCCGATGCGGGGGAGTGGCTGTTCACCGACGACGCCCTGCAACAGGCGACCCCGACCGCCGTCGCCCGGCACCGGGCCGCGCGACTGGCCGGGCGTCCGGTGCACGACGTCACCTGCTCGATCGGCGCCGAACTCGTCGAGCTGGCGCGGGTGTGCCCGGCCGTGGTGGGCAGCGATCTGGACGAAGTGCGGCTCGCCATCGCCGCGCACAATCTCGGGCAACGCTGGTTTCCGGTAGGGGAATCGGGTGCGTCGCCAGCACGGAATGTGGTGCTGGCCAAGGCGGACGCGCTGCATCCGAGCAGCAGCGACACCGTGGTCGTCGCCGACCCGGCGCGGCGTGCCGCCGGTCGGCGCACCCACGATCCGGCCAAGTTGCAGCCGCCGCTGCCGGACCTGCTCACGGCCTACCAGGGCCGCGATCTGGCCGTGAAATGCGCTCCTGGACTGGATTTCGACCGCCTGGACTGGTCGGGTGAGATCGAGGTCGTCTCCCTGGACGGCGCGGTGCGCGAGGCCTGCCTGTGGTCCCCAGGACTCACCGAACCGGGGGTCACCCGTCGTGCCACGGTGCTCTCATCGACCGGCACCGCCTGGACCATCACCGACGCCGAACCCGACGACATCGGCGAGCGCGCGCCGGGAGAATGGATCATCGACCCGGACGGCGCCGTGGTGCGCGCCGGTCTCGTCCGTCATTACGCCGCGAAACACGGCCTGTGGCAACTGGATCCCCGCATCGCCTACCTCACCGGCGACACCGTCCCCGAGGGCGTGCGCGGCTTCCGCATCCTCGACCGCATGGACTTCCGCGAGAAAGCCTTGCGCGCCGAACTCCATCGCCGCGACTGCGGCCCCCTGGAAATCCTCACCCGCGGCGTCGACATCGACCCCGATGCCCTGCGCGCCCGCATGAAACTCCGAGGCACAAGGCCGCACACCCTCGTCATCACCCGCATAGGCCGTACCGCCACTGTTTTCCTCTGCGCCACCCCCTGACACGGAGGCATACCCATGCAGTGACCCAGCATGAGCGCATGCGCGGGGACGCCGATGAACGAGTCGGCCAGGCTGGGCGACCAGCATCGCCGCCGCGCTGGCTGGTCGCTATTCCGGCTTGAAGGCGAAGATCTCGCCGATGCGGGTGGCGACCACGACCTCGCCCTTGGCGCCGACCGACGTGCCGGTGGTGGCGCCCTGGGCGCCGGGGAGGACATCGGAATCGAGCGTCGCGCCGGTCCGGGTGTCGAAGGTGACCAGGTTCAGGCCCTCGCCGATCGCCGCGATGGCGTAGCCGGTATCGCCCGCCGTCTGCGCCGCGGTGCCGTGCAACGCGAGATCCTTGCGCTCCCAGACCGTTTCGACGGCGTCGCCCTTGTCGCGCAGCGCGAGCAGGTAACCGTCGTCGCCGGACGGGATGATCAAGCCATCGCTGGAGACCGAGATGCCGCCGCGCGGCGTCCAGTCCAGCCGCTGGACCCACTTGGTCCGCCCGTCGGCGGTGTCGAGCGCGATCAGGCGGTCGCTGTTGTCGCCGACGTAGAGGGTGGAGCCGTCCGCGGACAGGGCCGGGCTGGTCGCGCTACCGCGTTCCAGCAGGTCGGCGCTCCATTCCCGCTTGATCTTGCCGTCGGCGTAGCGAAGCGCGACCAGCGCAGCGACGGGCTTGCCCGGCTGCCACAGCGTCACGTAGAAGCGGCCGCTGGAGGCGTCGATGGGGGAGATGTTCGCGACCGGGCACTGCGGTCCTCCGGTCGCGCAGTCGTCGAGTCCCTGGCCCGCGGCGGGCCAGGTGAGACCGGCGTTCGCGAGGAAATCCGGCTCGCCGAGCAGCTGCACCGTCGGCACGAGGCGCTCGCCGGTCTGCCGCGACAACACGTCGATCTGGCCGGACTGGGTGACCGTCAGCAGCGTGCCGTCACCGGTGAACTGCACCGAGACCGGCGTCCCGGCGACCGGTGTGCTCCACCGGGGCTGCCCCAGGTAGTTGAACGCGTTCACCTTGCTGTCGTCGCCGACGTAGACGTTGGTCATGCCGTCGACGGCCGAGGGCGCGGCGATCGCGCTCGGGCCGAGCGCGTTGCAGAACCGTTTGCGTCCGGTGGCCATCTGGAAGGAGAAGATCGCGCAGTTCGGCAGGCGCGTGGTGACGAACATCTGACCGTCGGGGCCCAGCGTGACCGGCTGCGCGATCGGCCCGCCGACCGGGCGCGACCAGCTCAGCGCCAGCTTCCGGGAGCCGGTGACCGGACTGGCGCCGCTGTTGCGGCCGTCGTGGTAGGCGGCGGTCCATCCTTTGCCCGAACCGACGGTGATGTCGTCGACATCGGTGCCGCAGCCGGTCAAGGCCAGCGCCGCGACCGCGGCAAGCACGGCCGCGGCACGCTTCCGGGACGGTCGCCACATGGAAGTAGCCAGTACGCCGCCGCTTCGCACCTGCCGCACTCCTGTCGTCGTTGGCTCGCACGAGACCGTGGAGATTCTCGCTGAGATTCTCGAACCGCGCCCGGCGGAACGGTCTTCACACCGGAGGGGTTCGCCGTCGCCGTCGCCGGCGCACGAGTCACTGTACGGGAGGCCCGTGCGGGGGTGAACGAGTCCCGCTGTTGTCGTCGCGGGTGCTCGTCTCGGTGCTGAATGCGAGCGATAGGCTCTATCCGTCGCCGCCGAGGCGGGCGGCAGCCGGTAGGACCACGACAGGAGAACCGTTCGTGACGAGCATGTGGGGCGCACCGTTGCGCTCGCGCTGGCGGGGTTCGCGCCGCCGGGATCCGGGGCAGGCGCGATTTCTGACGCTGGCGTCGCTGCGCTGGGTGCTCGCGAACCGGGCGTACACGCCGTGGTATCTGGTGCGCTATTACCGGCTGCTCAAGTTCCGTCTGGCCAACCCGCACATCGTGCTGCGCGGCATGGTGTTCCTCGGCCGCCGGGTGGAGATCCACGCGACGCCCGAGCTGGGCCGGATGGAGATCGGGCGCTGGGTGCACATCGGCGACGGCAACGCCATCCGCTGCCACGAGGGTTCGCTGCGCATCGGCGACAAGGTGGTGTTCGGCAAGGACAACGTCGTCAACACCTACCTCGACATCGAGATCGGTGAGTCGACGCTGGTCGCCGACTGGTGCTACATCTGCGACTTCGACCACAAGATGGACGACATCACCGTGCCGATCAAGGACCAGGGCATCGTGAAGAGCCCGGTCCGCATCGGACCCGACACCTGGATCGCCGCCAAGGTGACCGTGCTGCGCGAGACCCGCGTCGGCCGCGGTTGCGTGCTCGGCGCGCACGCCGTGGTCAAGGGCGACATCCCGGACTACAGCATCGCCGTCGGCGCACCGGCCAAGGTGGTCAAGAACCGCAAGGCGGCTTGGGAGGCGGGCGCCGAAGAACGCGCCAAATACCTTGCGGCGCTGGAAGACATCGCCCGCAAGAAGAACGGCGCCACCCAAACCGCCTGACGGGCCGCGCCGGACCGCTTGTCGGGCGCTGCCGGAGGAGCCCGTTCGCGGGATCGCCCTCGTCCTGGCGAAGCCGAGGCAGTCGCCCGGCGAGATCGGTGGGCTTGTCGGAGTGGTCGAGTAGGTTCGGCGGTATGACTGCCTACGCCGCACTGTTGCGCGGGATCATGCCGAGCAATCCGAACATGAGCAACGCGAAATTGCGGGCGGTGTTCGAATCACTCGGGTTCGATCACGTCGGCTCGGTGCTGGCCAGCGGCAATATCGTGTTCCACAGCGCGGAGACCGACGTGCCCGCGCTGGAGGAGCGCATCCAGCGGGCGCTGAGTGCGGAACTGGGGATCGGCGGCGGCACGATCATCCGCAGCTACGAGGAACTGCGCGCGCTGCTGGACACCGACCCGTTCCACGGCCTGACGCACGGGCGCGGTACCTATCTGATCGCGACGTTCCTCAAGGACACCGCCGAGCCGCCGAAGACGCTGCCCGACCAACCCGACCCGCTCACCCGGATCGTCGGCTACGACAAGGCGGCGCGCGCCTTCCTCGCGGTGATCGACAACAGCGATCCGGGCAAGACCCCGAACTTCATGGCCTGGCTGGACAAGACGTACGGCAAGGACATCACCACCCGCACCTGGCTCACTGTCGAGCGCATCGTCAAGAAGCTCGAGAAGTGATCGGAGTCATGCCGGATCGCGTTCCGGGAGCGGGCGTTCGACGATGGTCGGGCGGCCCAGCGGATTGCGCACTCGCCGCTTGGCCGAGTGGTACACCTGGGCGGTTTCCGCGGCCACCACGTCCCACGCGAAATCGGCGGTGAGCCGTTCCCGGGCGGCGTAGGCCCGCTGCTGGGCGGCGGCCGGGTCGTCGAGGGTGGCGCGGACCGCCTCGACCAAGCCGTCGACGTCCGCGGGAGCGAAGGAGGCTCCGGTGACGCCGTCGATCACGGCCTCGCCCAGCCCGCCGGCGGTCGACGTGACCAACGGGGTGCCCGCGGCGGCCGCCTCCAAGGCGACGATGCCGAAGGGTTCATACCGGCTCGGCAGCACGATCGCGTCCGCGCCGTGCAGCCAGCCGAGCAGTTCCTCGTGGTCGAGTTGTCCGGCGAAGTTCACCGCGCGGGCGACCCGGTGCACCCTGGCGCGTTCGCGCAGCCACTCGAACTGGGTGCCGACACCGGCGATGGTCAGCGTGGTGCCGGGGTGGGCGCGGCGGATGCGCGGCAGCGCCGCGATCGCGTCCTGCACACCCTTCTCGTACTCCAGCCTGCCCACGTACAGCAGCCGCGGCGGACCGCTGCGCGGCGAGCGCGGACGGAAGGTCCAGGCGCCCACGTCGATTCCATTGCGGATCACCGTCATCGGGATGCGCTCCGGACCGTAGAGCCGCTCGACCTCGTCCTGCATGGACGCCGAGCAGGTGATCAGCGCGTCGGATTCGTTGGCCAGCCACCATTCGACCGAGTGCACCTGCTTGTTGACCTTGCCCGCGACCCAGCCGCTGTGCCGTCCGGCCTCGGTGGCGTGAATGGTCGACACCAGCGGCACGTCGTAGTACTCGGCCAGCGCGATGCCGGGGTGGGCGACCAGCCAGTCGTGCGCGTGCACCACGTCCGGCGTCCAGCCGTCGCCGATGCCCGGCTTGCCGAGGGCGACGCCCGCGCGCACCATCGCGTGGCCCATGGCCAGCGTCCAGGCGAGCATGTCCTCGCCGAAATCGAACACCGGCGGGTCTTCGGCGACGGCGACCACCAGCACCCCTTCGGCGATGAACGAGTGAGTGGGATGGGTCGAGGAGTCGGTGCCGGAGGGGCGCCGGGACAGGACGACCACCTCATGGCCCGCGCGGGCCAGTTCGACAGCGAGGTGATGCACGTGTCTGCCGAGCCCGCCGACCACGACCGGCGGGTACTCCCACGACACCATCAAGATCTTCATGCACGTCCTTCTGCGGCGAAGCCCTGGTCCGCTGGGTCGTGGCTCTGGTTCGCGGTGGCGGAGCCCGATCCCGGCGCGGTGGCGGATGCTGCCCCGGTTGTGCCGGGTACGGGCCCCGCGGAGGTGAGTCGTCGCGCGTCCACGGCGGGGAAGAGTCCGTCAGCCGCCCCCCATCCTGCCGCCAACTGCCGTGCTTTGGCGACTTGGCCCGCCCCGACGGCCGCGGCGATCTCCCGCACCGCGTGCGCGTGCCGGTGCGCGCGGTCGCGCGCGTAGCCCGCCGCGGAGTCCTTGCTGACCATGAACGCCCAGTCGCTCGACACGGTCAGGATCGCCTCGCGCAGCAGTTGATCGGCGACCTGCTCGCGCAAGCCGGGCGCGCCGCCCTGGGCCGCGCGCATCTTGTCGACGGTGTCCAGCGTGAGCCGCACGATGTCGTCGTTGAGCTCGACCAGGTCGCGCACCTGCTCGCCCGCCCACACCCGCCAATCCTTGCCCGAACCCCAGGACGAGTCGGCCAGCGGAACCGGTTCGCCCAGGTAACCGCGCTCGCGCGCGTCGGCGAGCGTGCCGACGGTGATGCCCGCCGCGGGCAGCGCGCGCAGCACCTGGGCCAGCCATTGCGGGCCCTCGTGCCACCAGTGGCCGAACAGTTCGGTGTCGAACGCGGCGACGACCAGCGCGGGCCGCCCGATCCGCGCGGACTCGGCGACCAACCGCTCGCGCACGGTCTGCACGAAATCGTCCACGTCGCGTGCCACCGCCGCGGCGGCCAGCTCCGGGTCGTAGGGCGCCTTGTCCGGCCCGGCGACGGTTTTGCCGGTGACCCGGGCGGGTTTGAGACCCGTCGCGTGGTCATAGTGATGAAAGTCACGGTAGGCGCCGTGGCCCGGATAGCCGGATTTCGGCGACCACACCCGATAACTGACGTGGAGATCGCGGCCGAAGGCGATCACGTCGGAGTCGTGTACCGGCCTGCCGAGGGTCGTGTCGCCGCGCAGCGCCGGTCCGTCGACCATGAAATGCGTCACACCCGCGGCGGCGTAACCGACCTCCATGCCGGGTGTGTAGCCGCACTCCGGCGCCCAGATGCCGCTGGGCGTGTGGCCCCAGCGTCGCCGCGCGTCGGCGAGGCCCTCGGTGAGTTGGAACTGCCGCAGGCGTGGATCCAGCAGCGGCTGGAACGGGTGCGCCAGCGGCCCGCCGAGCAACTCGATCGCTTCGGCGTCGACGAGTTCCCGCCAGACCGGCGCGGCGCCGTGTCGCCAGCGCTGCTCGAATTCGGCCAGCGCCGCGGCGGCCAGGCGGTGCTCGTGCCTGCCGAGCGCGACGTTGCCCGCCATGGCGGCCTCGTCGGCGCGCAGCTGCCAGTTGCCCAGCCAGTGATGCATGCCCGCCAGGCAGTGCGGGTCGTCCAGCTGGGCCGCGAGCACCGGTGTGATGCCCAGGCTCAGCAGATGCGAACGACCTTCGGCCGCAAGGGTTCTCAGGACCTCGACGACCGGCAGATAGGACGCGGCCCAGGACTGGTAGAGCCATTCCTCGCCGACCGGCCAGCGACCGTGGTTGGCCAGCCAGGGCAGGTGGGAGTGCAGGACCAGGGTGAACTGGCCCGGCACCGGACTCGCGGAGTGCCCGCCGGGCACGGCACTGCGATCGGTCAAGGCTTCACCGCGATGGCGACCAGATCCAGGCTCGCGTCGATGTCCTCGGCGACCAGCACGAAGTCGTCGGCCGTGACGCTCGCGACGTCCGCGGTCAGTTCGGCGGGCCAGGGCTCACCGGCCAGCGCCCGTTCGATCTGCGCGTCGATGAACGACCCGCCGTGCTTGGCGTCCAGCGCCCGCAAGCCCGGCCCGTGGTGCACGCCGATCATCCGTGCCACGTCGAAACCGGCGTCGACCAGCAGCTCGGTCAGCTCGGCGGCGTTCAGTTCCCTGGTGTGGAACGGGTTGAGCGGGGTGTCGCGGCCGGGGGAGAAGGTGATCCGGTTGGGCGTGCTGATCAGCAGCTCGCCGCCGGGGCGCAGCACGCGCAGGCACTCCCGCAGGAACTGGGACTGGTCCCAAAGATGTTCGATCACTTGGAAGTTCACCACGACGTCGACCGATGCGTCCTCCAGCGGCAGCGCGGCGAGGTTGCCCTGGATCATCTCCACGCGCGGGTAACGCGCGCGCACGTGCTCGACGGCGGTGGTGTCGTAGTCCACTCCGATCACCTTGGTGGCCACGTCGGCGATCATGTCGGCGCCGTAGCCTTCTCCGGAGCCTGCCTCCAGCACGGTCTTTCCGGCGCAGCGGTCCAGCAGGCGGGCGTAGGCGATCTCGTGCCTGCGGAACCAGTAGTTCTCCTCGGCGATGCCGGGAACGGTGCGCTCGCCGGTCAGCGGCAGCGGTTCGACGGCGCCGACGCTCGTCTCGGGGCCCGCGGCAACGACAGCGGGGTCGCCCACGGCGGCAGGGATCACAGCCTCGCTCATCACTCCGACGTTACTGGCACGGTACCGGCGCGGGACATCCGCACCCGGTCGGATTCGTCGCGCGGCTGCGCCGTTGCGGCGCCGCCTGATCCGGCGCACTGTATCGCGCGATGGGCCGTGGTGAGAGAGAAGCCACTAAGTTACCCGCGGGTAACTTAACGTAAGGTAATGTCACGGCCTGAGCCACTCACACGGACGTACGGCCCAGCTCGTGCGACCACCACATACGTGTAACCAGAACAGGAGGTCGACGAAGACCGATGCCGAACATCGTCGTACTCATCAAGCAGGTTCCCGACACCTGGTCCGAGCGCAAGCTGACCGACGGTGACTTCACCCTCGACCGCGAGGCCGCCGACGCCGTTCTCGACGAGATCAACGAGCGCGCCGTCGAAGAGGCGCTGCTGATCAAGGAGGCCCAGGGCGGCGAGGTCACCGTGCTGGCCGCCGGTCCGGACCGCGCCACCGAGGCCATCCGCAAGGCGCTGTCCATGGGCGCCGACAAGGCCATCCACATCAACGACCCGGCCATCCACGGCTCCGACGCCGTGCAGACCGCGTGGGTGCTGGCGAGTGCGCTCGGTCAGGTCGAGGGTGTCGAGCTGGTCATCGCGGGCAACGAGTCGACCGACGGCCGCGCCGGCGCCGTCCCCGCGATCATCGCCGAGTACCTGGGCCTGCCGCAGCTGACGCACCTGCGCAAGCTGACCGTCGACGGTGACAAGATCACCGGCGAGCGCGAGACCGACGAGGGCGTGTTCAAGCTGGAGGCGACGCTTCCGGCCATCGTGAGCGTCACCGAGAAGATCAACGAGCCGCGCTTCCCGTCCTTCAAGGGCATCATGGCCGCGAAGAAGAAGGAAGTGCAGACCTTCACGCTGGCCGATCTCGGCGTCGACCCGTCGACCGTCGGTGTCGCGAACGCGGGCACCACCGTCACCGCGGCCACCCCGAAGCCTCCGCGCACCGCGGGCGAGAAGATCGCGGACGAGGGCGACGGCGGCACCAAGATCGCCCAGTACCTGATCGGCCAGAAGATCATCTGATCTCGGCCGTGCTCATGCGGGACACCCGCACCCGGCCGGGCGGAACGAGCCGCTTCGCGATCCCCGCTCGTCCCGCCCGCGAGGACTGAGACTTCTTAGGAGAGAACACAAATGGCAGAAGTACTTGTGCTCGTCGAGCACGCCGACGGTGCGATCAAGAAGGTCAGCACCGAACTGCTCACCGCCGCGCGCGCCCTCGGCGAGCCCGCCGCCGTCGTGCTGGGCACGGCGGGCACCGGCGAGAAGCTGGCCGACGCGCTGGCCGCCGCCGGCGCGGAGAAGATCTACATCGCCGAGTCCGACGATGTGGACAACTACCTGGTGACCCCGAAGGTGGACGTGCTGGCGGGCCTGACCGAGTCGGTCTCCCCGGCCGCGGTCATCGTCGCCGCCACCGCCGAGGGCAAGGAGGTGTCGGGTCGCCTGGCCGCCCGCATCGGCTCCGGCCTGCTGGTCGACGTCATCGACGTGAAGGCCGACGGCAGCGTGGTGCACTCCATCTTCGGTGGCGCGTTCACCGTCGACGCCAAGGCCACCGGCGACGTGCCGGTGATCTCGGTCCGCCCGGGCGCCATCGAGGCGTCGGCGCAGGCCGGTGCGGGTGAGAAGGTCACCGTCGAGGTGCCCGCGCAGGAAGAGGGCGTGGTCAAGGTGACCTCGCGCGAGCCGGTCGTGGCCGGTGACCGTCCGGAGCTCACCGAGGCCGGCATCGTGGTGTCCGGTGGCCGCGGCGTCGGTTCCGCCGACAACTTCGCGGTGGTCGAGGCGCTGGCCGACTCGCTCGGCGCGGCCGTCGGCGCGTCCCGCGCCGCCGTCGACTCGGGCTACTACCCGGGCCAGTTCCAGGTCGGCCAGACCGGTAAGACGGTCTCCCCGCAGCTGTACATCGCCCTCGGCATCTCCGGCGCGATCCAGCACCGCGCGGGCATGCAGACCTCGAAGACCATCGTCGCGGTCAACAAGGACGAAGAGGCGCCGATCTTCGAGATCGCCGATTACGGCATCGTGGGCGACCTGTTCAACGTCGCGCCGCAGCTGACCGAAGCGGTCAAGGCGCACAAGGGCTGATCCGTTCAGCGCTGTCGGACGGCCCCGGACGCTCGCGTCCGGGGCCGTCCGCACTGACAGGGCTCCCGGTCAACGGCATCGGCGGTCGGTCCGGCACCGGGTTTGTGACTGTTGGGAAATTATCGGTCCGGACGTTGTGCGGGCTGCTCGAGCCGAAGCTCGCTGGCCTTATGCGCTATTCGAATGCGGTTCTGTCACCGGCGATTCCGCGTCGAACTCACCAGTGCCGGACGTACACTCGCCCCGTGAGCCTCCCCACGGAACCGATCGGTAGCATCCCTCGTCCTCACGACCTCCTGGCCGCCATGGCCGACGATTCCGGCGACGCCACCGCGCTCGCCGAACTCCAGCGGCACGCGGTCGCCGAGACCATCCGCCGCCTGGAGGAACTCGGGTCTCCCGTCGTCACCGACGGTGAGCAGACCAAGCCGAGCTTCGCCACCTATCCGATCGCCGGGCTGGACGATCTGGCCCCGGACGGCGCGATCATCCCGTTCGCCGACGGGCATCAGCGCCAGCTGCCCCGGCTGACGTCGGGACCGTTCCGCTACGCCGCGCACGCGGTGGACTACCTGCGTGCGGCCCAGCAGCACGCCACCGTACCGGTGAAGCAGGCGGTCATCGCGCCGTCGGCGCTGAGCCTGCTCTACCCGGCCGACGGCATCGAGGACTATCCGCGCGACCGGTTCCTCGCCGATCTGGCCGACGCGGCCGAGGCCGATATACGCGGCTGCCTGGACGCGGGCGCGCACCTGGTGCAGCTCGACTTCACCGAGGGACGACTCTCCTTGAAGCTGGATCCGAGCGGCGGCGTGCTCGACCAGTTCATCGAGCTCAACAACCTGGTCCTGGACCGTTTCTCGGACCAGGAGCGGGCCAGGATCGGTGTGCACACCTGCCCGGGCGGCGATCAGGACTCCACGCACAGCTTGGACGTGGACTACACCGCGCTGCTGCCCAAGCTGCTGCAGTTGCGGGTCGGCGCGTTCTACCTCCAGTTCGCCAGCGAACCGGAGCCGGAGAAGGTGCTCGCCGTGGTCGCCGAGCACTTGCCCGCCCAGGCCCGTGCGTTCATCGGCGTCACCGACCCGATCGACCCGGTTGTCGAGACTCCCGAGCAGGTGCGCGACCGGGTCCTGCTCGCCGCCCGCTACCTGCCCGTCGAGCGCTTGGGCACCTGTGACGACTGCGGCTTCTCGCCGTTCGCCGACGACACCTCCACCTCGCGCGACACCGCGTTCGCCAAGATACGGGCGCGCATCGAGGGAACAGCGCTGGCCGCAACGGAATTGGGCGTCTGACCCGATTCGAAGCGATCTACCTGAACGGCACCTGGACATACTCGGGGTCCAGGGGGCGCCACAACAGCGCTCATAGTCGTTGGGGGGCAAGAGCATCGCGAAACGCTCGGCTGAGGTATCCCAGCCGAGCGTTTGCGTTAGCGGTCCCTCGACTCGAATTTCCCTGATCAGTCCGGTGCTTCGTGGCGGGATGCATTCGGATCCGGGTTCATCTGAAAACAGACGAAATCGGATCGAAAGACCCATTGCCCGGGTGCCGGTACAGGCGCGTTACTGAATGGAGCCGGGACCAAACGAGTTGGCCGACCTGGTGTAGCGGAACCCCATTTCCACCGCGGTGAAGGAGGCGGCACTATGCCTACCATTACTTCCCTGTCTGCGGCTCCGACTCTCGTCTCGGCGAGCCCGGGTTCGGGGCCGATCATCGGTGGAACCACGGTCACCCTGACCGGGACGAATCTGACCGGAGCTACGGCGGTCGAATTCGGCACCACTCCAGCGACCTCGTTCACGATCGACTCCGCGACGCAGATCACGGCTATCTCTCCTGCCGCAAAGGGAGTCGTGCTGGTCACGGTCACCACGCCGAGCGGGGTCAGTAACGGAGTCTCGTTCACGTATGTGGGCACGCCTCCGTCATCTGGGGTGAACTTCGGTCCGGGAACGTCGATCATGTCCGATGGCGGACTGCCCCGCGGAAGCTGGGGCACTGTCGGGGCGGTCGGATATGACCAACTCGGCAATCTGGTGGCTCTCACGGCCGGGCACATGATGACTCGGGACACCGGAACTCAGGAGGTATTCCTGACGGGCAATCCCGGACTGGGTCCGATCGGTTACTACGCTACGTGGACCACGAATTGGCCCGGGTTTCCGTCGATGCATTGCCCGGTTGATTCCTCCAAGGATTACGCGGTCATCAAGCTGGACGAAACGAAGATCAATCCGGTCAACAAGACACCGAACGGAACCGTGATCAGGAAGATCGGTGCGCGTCCTGTCCCGCTCAGGGACATCATCTGCAAGTACGGTCAGGTGTCCAGAAAGACATGCGGTCTCGTGATCGAGTACAAGAACAACGTCATCAGTTCGTGGGCCGCGATCATTCCGGGCGATAGCGGCGGCCCGGTGACCACGCGCAGCGGTCTGGTGGGAATCACCTCCGCGATCAATCCGCTCAATCCGTGGGCACCGTTCCAGTTCTCCGGTATTCATGGAATTCTCGACGACATCGCAGCGCAAGGACCGAGCACGATCGGAATCGGATTCACTCCGCTCCCGTGACCGCCCCGGACGACGCCGCAAGCTACCACGCCGAGGGCCGCACGCGGCCCGGGGTGACCACGCGGGCCAACATGTTTCGCAGATCGACGATGTCGGCACGGCTCAATGCCGCGGCCCAGCGTTGCGTGAATTCCGCCGCCGCGGCGTCCGCGGCGCGGGTGCAGGCCCAGCCGCGTTCGGTCAGCGTGATGAGCTTGGCTCGTGCGTCGTGCGGATGCGGGTTGCGCCGCGCATACCCTTTGCGCACCAACTCGTCCACGAGCTGACTCGCGGCCTGCTTGCTGACGCTGAGATGCTCGGCGATCTCGACCACCGTCGCGCCGTCGGGCGCCATCCGCGCGAAGGCGAATCCGTGCGATGGACGGACATCGGTGAATCCCGCCGTCACCACGCCGGTGTGGATGGCGTCGGTGACTTGCGCGGCCGCCGCGAGCAACAGCAGTGGCAGGTCCTGGGCGGGCGGCGGGACGGAAGCGGGCATGGATGCATCCTGACACTTGACAAAGTGGTCAATGTGCTTGACTATATTAGTCAAGAAGGTTGACTACATGAGGAGATGGAAATGCCGGTAGTCCGCGCCGCGGAGACCACCGTCCACGAGATGCACGACGCCCGCTTCACCCCGCTCATCCGTCCCGCCATCGGCAGCAAGGAGCTATGTGTGTGGCGGCTGGAGATCGCCGCCGGAACCATCGGTGTCGAACACCGCATCCTTCGCGAGGAGGCATTCGTACTCCTCGGTGGCGCAGTGACATTAACGGTCGACGGTGAATCATCGGCCCTGGAACCGGGGGATGCTGCCGTCGCCCCCGCCGAATCCGCCATCCGCCTGGACAATCCGGGGGAGGATCCCGCCACACTGATGGTGATCGCACCGGTCGGCTTCGCGGGCGAACTCGCGGACGGAACGCGCATCACCCCGCCGTGGGTGAGCTGAACCGGGCTTCTCCGCGGGAACGCCTCGTCTACCCCTCATCCCGAGCTGCGTGTGGCCCTGACTGGAGCGGTCAGGGCCAGCTCGTTCTGCTGACCGGGTGATTGTTCGGTCTCGAGAGTCACCGGCGCAGGTAGGGCGGCATGGCCCCGCGACGAACCGCCGCCCCAAAAGACCACCTCAGCAGCGGTGCAGCGCGGACAGCAGGGTGGTCAGGATCGGTGAACGCTTGGCGTCGGAACGCAGCACCGCCGAAACCGGGACGCGCAGCTTGTGCTCGGTGAGCGACAGCACCACCAGTCCCTCGGTGGTGCTCTCCGCGTAGAGCACCGTCCACGCCTCCGGCCGGTTGATCAGCTCCATCGTCGCGGTGTGGTCGGGCGGGATGGGCGGCCCGAAGGTCGGACCCGTGGGCAGCTCGGCGAACGCGTTGCGAATCACGGTGTGCAGCAGGACCTGTTCCTGTTCCGGCGGCAGCAGCAGCGGATACGAACTCAGATCGGACAGGGTCACCACGTCCCTGGTCGCCAGTGGATGCGCGCTGGAGGTGGCGATCACCAGATCCTCGACCCACAGCTGTTCCACCACGAGCCCCGGCTGGTCGACGCTGCCGCGAATCAGCGCGAGATCGCAGTCCCCGTCCGTGACGGCTGCGATGCGCTGGCGGAACGGCTTGATCACGAACTCGATTTCGGCTTCCGGGTGCGCGGCGCGCGCGCCCGCGATGGCCGACAGCGAGCGGGTGGCGAAGGACATGTTCGCGGCCAACCGGATTCGCGGCCCCACCGTGCGCACCGCGGCGCGAATCGCCGACTCCAAGCTCAGCATTTGCTTCGCCAGCGGAAGTAGCCGAGCGGTCGCGTCGGTGGGCACGACCGAGCGGGTCGAGCGTTCGAACAGTTGTACGCCGAGATCGCGCTCGAGCCGGGAGATCTGATGACTGATCGCCGACTGTGAGATGAAGCAGCGCGCGGCGGCGCCGCTGAAGCTCAGCTCCTCGCACACCGCGACGAAGTAGGTGAGCTGCCGAAGTTCCACAGCGCCTCCAATTAATTACGGATCAAGATAAGAGTCATCTAAATTATGCGCCCTGACACCTGAAATATCCGCCCTCCGGATCACGGTTCGTAATGAGAGAAGGAGGCTGTCATGCAGTACGTGGATGCGGGAATCGAAACCGCGGGTGTCGTCATTGTCGGATCGGGGTTCGGCGGGCTCGCCGCCGCCAAGCAGCTGGCCAAGTCGAGGGTGGACTTCGTGCTGATCTCCAGCACGCCCGAGCACTTGTTCCAGCCGCTGTTGTACCAGGTAGCGACCGGTGTGCTCACATCGGGCGAGATCGCGCCGCCGATCGCTGGCGTCCTGCGCCGCCACCGCGAGGCCGATGTGCGCCTCGGCACAGTGGTCGCCATCGACCCCGACCAGGCCATCGTCACCTACGAGACCAAAGAGGGCATGCGGCACCGGATCCGCTACGGCTCGCTGATCGCCGCCACCGGCGCGAGCCAGTCCTACTTCGGCCGGGACGATTTCGCCGAGAAGACCTTCTCGCTCAAGACCATCGACGACGCGCGCCGGTTGCGTGCGCAGATCGAACGCGTCTTCGCCGAAGCCGCGAAAGCCGACGAGCAGACCAGGCGCAGGCTGCTGAGCTTCGTCGTGGTCGGCGCGGGCGCCACCGGTGTCGAAGTGGCCGGTCAGCTGAAGGAGCTGGCCAAACGGCACTACCATCAGGAGATTTCGGTCACACTCGTCGAGGGCGCGGGCGAGGTGCTTCCCCCGTTCGGCGGCGGGCTGTCGGAATACGCGAAGAAGTCGTTGACCCGCAGCGGCGTCGACGTGCTGCTCGGCACGTTCGTCACCGATATCGAGCGCGGCAAGGTCACCGTCAAAGGCAAGGACGGGGTGGAGCACAGCATCGCGGCCGAGACCGTGGTCTGGTCGGCGGGTGTGCAGGCGGGCGGATTCGCGAAGATCCTGGCCGAGGCCACCGGCGTCGAGACCGACCGGGCGGGCCGCCTGCTGATCAATCCGGATCTCACCGTCGGCGGGTACGCGGACATCTACGCCATCGGCGACATGACCTCGCTCAACGGCTACCCCGGGCAGTCGCCGGTGGCCATGCAGGAGGGCAGGCACGCGGCCGACATCATCCGCCGCAAGAAGCAGCCCGGCACCCCGTTCAAGTACTGGGACAAGGGCAGCATGGCGGTGATCAGCCGGTTCAGCGCGGTGGTGAAACTCAACGAGCACATCACCTTCCGCGGCGTGATCGCCTGGGTCATGTGGCTCGCGGTGCACCTGCTGTACCTGGTCGGCTTCCGCAACCGCTTCGCCGCGGTCGCCTCGTGGTTGGTCGCGTTCGTCGGCACCGGACGCCCCGGCTTCGCCGAGGAGGAGGCGCCGTTGACGACGGTAGGCGCTCCAGAACGTTACGTGGCCTGAGCTGCGTTGATTTGCAGCGCCTGCGGCGCTGCGTGTTCGCGGCCCCCTCATGGCTCGCGCCTGAGCGACCGCCGCTTGCGCGTCGGCCACTCAGGCGCGAGCCGGGCCGCGAACGGGGAATGCTCGGTCTCGCTTCGCTCGAAAAACGGGGTTGGGCCGATGTGATCGTTTTCCGGTTCGGAACACGCGCGATTCGCCCCGCTGGCCGAAAACGGCGAATCGCGCGATGAGCCGCATGTCGGATGCGGTTGCGATGCGGATGGACGAACGCGATGGAACCGTTCGGTGAACGGTTGGTGTGACTGCCGTCTCGTTCACCGAACCGGCATCGACGCGACACTTCGAGGTTGCTGGGTCGCATTGTCGGACTGGCTTCATCATGGATATGACTATTTCGTCCGTGTTGACAGCCCCGGCTGGACCGTCGGGCTCCGGGGAGGAACGGTCGCGCTACTCGCTGGTGGTCTCCTCCGACCTCGAGCACCGGGTGGCCGCGCAGCGGCTGCGCTACGGCGTGTTCGCAGGCGAGCCGGGCTTCCAGATCCCGGATGACGGAACCGGACTCGACGCCGACCGTTTCGACGAGCACTGCGACCACATGCTGGTGCGGGACGACGCGAGCGGTGAGTTCGTCGGCTGCTACCGAATGCTGCCGCCGGACAGGGTCGCCGCCGCGGGCGGGTACTACACGGCGACGGAATTCGACCTGGCCCAACTGGATCCGGAGGGCATGCGGATCGTGGAGATGGGCCGCGCCTGCGTGGTGCCCGAGCACCGCAACGGATCGGTGCTCACCCTCATGTGGGCGGGCATCCTGCACTACATCCAGCTCACCGGCTACGACTGGGTGATGGGCTGCGTGTCGGTGCCGATGCAGGGAACCCCGGCCGACCCGCCCGGCGTGAACGTGCGCGGCGTGCGCGACATGTTGCTCGGCCGCCACGCCTCCGACCCGGAGCGCCGGGTGCATCCGTACAACCCGGTGGTCGTCGACGGCAAGACTCTCGACGACCTCACCCCGCCGTCACGCCCGAAGCTTCCGCCGCTGGTGCGCGGTTACCTCCGGCTGGGCGCGGAGATCTGCGGCGAGCCCGCGCACGACCCCGATTTCGCGGTCGCCGATTTCGTCGTGCTGCTCGGCTTGGAGACCATCAACACCCGCTACCTCAACCGATTACGGGATGCCGCGGCCACCTTCGACGGAGGACGGTGAGGACCGTGGTCTTCGACGCGCCGCCCGCCGTCTCCACCGCGCACGCGTGGATGCCTTCGAGCCCATGCGGTCCCGGCTGCCTCGACTCGATCGACAAGGTCGGCGCGGGACGGGTGGCCGCCCGGCTGGCCGGGGTCGCCGGACTACTGCTCAGCTACCCGGTCGCGCACGTGATGACGCCGCGTGGCAAACGTGAATCGATGCAGCGGGGGTACGCGCGGCTGCTGCTCGGCTGTCTCGGCATGCGATTGCGCGTCGTCGACAACCGGGCGGCCGCGGACGAGCACGGCGTCGCCGATGAGGGCGGCGCCGCGCTCGCGCCGGTTCGTTACGGCGTGCCCGGCCGCGGTGTGCTGATCGTCACCGGGCACATCGGCTGGACCGACATCGTCGCACTGGCCTCGGTGCAGCCGCTCGGTTTCGTCGCCCGCGCGGACATGCTGGACTGGCCGATGATCGGCAAGCTGGCGAAGCTGATGCGGGTCATCCCGATCGAGCGGGAACGCCTGCGGGAGTTGCCCGGCGTGGTGGCCGCGGTCGGCGCGCGGCTGGCCGCGGGCGAGCGGATCGGCGTCTTCCCGGAGGGCACCACGTGGTGTGGCCGCGCCTACGGCACGATGCGGCCCGCGCTGTTCCAAGCGGCGGTGGACGGGGGCGTCCCGGTGCAGCCGGTGCGTTTGCGGTATCTGGATCGGCACGGCGTGCCGTGCACGGTGCCCGGGTTCGTCGGCGTGGACACCGTCGCCTCGTCCGCGCGACGGGTCCTGCGGTCGCGCGGGATGATCGCCGAGGTGGTGCTCGAACCGGTGCAACAGCCCGGCTCGGACCGGCGTGAGCTGGCCCGGCGCTGCGAAGCGGCCGTGCGCGGCGCGGATCGATCACGCCACGGGGCGGTGGACGACACAATGTGGATCGAGGCGGGACACACCCGGGTCCAGGACCCATCCGTCACGGCGGACGGGCCGGAGGTACGCAGGCCGCGACGCCTCCCGTCGCTGCGCGGTCGCCGCGGCGCCGTTACGGCGCGGTAGGCGGCCCGGAGACCGGAGCGAGCCGAAACGGTCGGCCCGCTCCGTCAACGGTGGGACGGGCGTCAGAATCCGCTTCCGCTGGGCGGCCGGAAGTCGTTCCATCCCGGCCTGCCGTGGTGCCAGTCGTCGTGGCGGTGGCGTCCGCGGTTCCAGTCGTCGTGCCTGCCGTGGAACCAGTCGTCGTGGCGACCCCGGTTCCAGCTGTCGTGACCGTGCCGACCGTGGCCGTGGCCGGGGCGGCCGTGCGTCGCGTCGAGCTCGTCGGCGGGCTCGAGCACGATCGGGTCGGCCAGTGCGGGCACGGCGACGGCGGTGATCGGCATCAGGGCCAGCATCGACGCCGCGGCGCCGCGCGCCAGCACGCGTCGCGTCCGTCCGGGATGGCGGGTGCTTGGGTACATCGGAACTTCCTCTGTCGTTCGACGGATGACCGCTTGCTTCTCCCAGCTCGATAGCCGTTTTCGCATCTACCGGGCAGCGATCAATACGCCACCCAACGTACCGCTATATAACGGTTCATTCAATAGGTGTGGATGGACCATTTGTCCTGCGACACAGGCGCTTGCAGGTCGAGCCCTATGCGAGGGCCGTTGACAAGGTTGTGGTCGAGGACCCTGGCCGTGGCCCGGGTGGGACGTTGCGAATGCGCCCAGCGGCTGTGCCGGAGCGCCGGGATGGCGTGGCGACCACGAGGAGGTTGGACGCCTGGCTCGAGGGGCGATGGCGCGCATCGCGGCTCGTTGTCGGGCTGCCGGTCAGTGTGGGGGATGGAGCGGGTGTGTCGGGGTGATGGTGCGGATTCGCAGCAGGATGTCGAACCAATCGCCGAGTCCGGCGCCGCCGATGTAGTGGTCGGTGTCGTGATCCGGATCGTAGGTGCCGATGATGAGCCGCAGGCGGCTCGGCCGGTGCAGCCAGCGGTGTACCGCGCCTGCGAGTGGCGTGCGCAGGTCCAGTAGGTAACCGGTGTGTTCGGGGAGGTCGAGCACGGAGTCGGCGAATTCCGCGGAGGGCGTCGGGGCGGTGAGGTTCGCGCGCAGTTCGCCTGCGTGGAAGGCGATCGCTATCGAGAGATAGCCGGTGCCGAACCTCGAGCGCAGCAGGAATCCCGTGGTGGGGAAGTGCTGGGACATCGCGGCGAGCTCGAGCCGCTCCGCGACCGCGGTGTTGGATGCCCCTTCCCAGTACACGATGCGGTGGCCGGTGTTCCGGTGCCAGTCGGCGATACGGTCGGCGGCGTCCGCGGCTTCGGCGGCGAAGTCGCGGCGGCCCGAGGCGGTGCTGAATTCGTGATATCGCACGATCAGTCGCGCCGCGTCCGTCACCGCGGCGTCCGCGCCGCGCAGCGACCGGACCAGTGTCAGCGCGTCTCGGGCGTGGTCGACGAAGGGGCGTCCGGGATGGGTGCCGTTGGCCCGCTGGACGTGCTCACCCAGCTGGTGAGCGGTGATGATCGGCGCGTAGTGCGCGGTGAGCTCGTCGAGCCGCTCCGGTGCGACGGCGGCGACGAACTCCGTTACCCGCGCATAGTGCGAGGGCTTGGCGGCTTCCGGTGTCAACCCGAACAACCGCAGCGGGTCATCCGGGTGTGCGCGGTTGAACTCGCGTGCCCATTCCAGCACCGCCAGGGTCTCGCTGGTGCGCCATGGCACCCAGGCATCCCGCAGCAGTGCCCGCGGATCACCGTTGCCGGTGCGGATGTAGTCGTCCATCGCCGTGACGACGGTCTCGTCGTCCAGCAGCGCAAGTGCGCGAAATCCCTTCCGCTCCACCAGTACTCGGAGCACGCGGTGGGCCATCTGGGACAGCTCGTGTCCCGCGCGGGTGGTCGTGCCGACCCCGGCGACGACTACGCCGTTCGCCTGATCGGCCAGTGCGTCGAGGTCGGTCGTCGGTGCGTCCACGTCGGTGCCGTCCAGCGGATGGGCGGTATCGCGGATCCATTGGGTGACCTCGATGGTGTCTGTTCCTGGCCGGGCCATGGTGCCGTCCTCCAGTGCGTGGTGATCGCGCCGCGCGGGGCGCGGGAAAAGGGAATTACTTTGCTAACAAATCAATTTTGATAGCAAAGGTAATTCGAGGTATTGCCGATGTCAACGACGAGGGGTTCCACGATCCCCGCGGACCGGATAGCCGGTCCGGTCCATGCATGCCGCCCACTCGGTCGGCCGCGCCGTCGCGATCGACGGTCGGCCCTCGGGAATACCGGAAGGTAGTCAGCGGGTTGCGAATCGTGGGTAAATCGAAGCGGGCTGGAGGACGGCCAAAGGTGCGCAGGTCAGGGTGGGATAGGCTTTATCGGTCATGAAGTCGGCTTTTTCGGGTCCGGTCAACGGTGCGGCGCCCCAGACGGTCTACCTCGATCACGCGGCCACCACACCGATGCTGCCCGCGGCCATCGAGGCGATGACGGCTGCCCTGCACACCACGGGCAACGCGTCGTCGCTGCACGGCTCGGGCCGCGCCGCCCGCAGGGTGCTGGAAGAGGCGCGCGAGTCGATCGCCGCCGATCTGGGCGCCCGGCCTTCGGAGGTCATCTTCACCTCCGGCGGCACCGAGAGCGACAACCTGGCGGTCAAGGGCATCTTCTGGGCGCGCCGCGCCGAGTCCGGCCGCAACCGGATCATCGCCAGCGGGATCGAGCACCACGCGGTGATCGACGCCGTGGAGTGGTTGCGGCAGCACGAGGGCGCGGAGGTCACCTGGCTCCCGGTGGACGCCGAGGGCATGGTCGCGCCCGGTGTGCTGCGAGCCGCGCTCGCCGAGAACCCGGACGACGTGGCGCTGGTCACCATCATGTGGGCGAACAACGAGGTCGGCGCCATCCAGCCGATCGGCGAACTCGCCGCCGTCGCCCAGGAATTCGGGGTGCCCATGCACAGCGACGCGGTGCAGGCGGCCGCCCAGCTGCCGATTGATTTCGGCGCCAGCGGCTTGTCCGCGGCGAGCTTCGCCGGGCACAAGGTCGGCGGCCCGCATGGCGTGGGCGTGCTGCTGCTGGGCAGGAATGTGCCGTGCGTGCCGCTGCTGCACGGCGGCGGACACGAGCGCGACCTGCGCTCCGGGACCTCGGACACCGCCGCTGCCGTCGGCCTGGCCGCCGCGCTGCGCCAGACGGCGGTCGAATTGCCCGCGCGCACAGCGGAATTGGTCGCGCTGCGGGACGCGCTGATCGAGGGTGTCCGCGCGGCGGCCCCGGACATGGTGCTCAACGGACCTCTCGGCGAACGGCGCCTGCCCGGCAACGTGCACGTCACTTTCCCCGGCTGCGAAGGGGATTCACTGCTGATGCTGCTGGACGCGGCCGGGATCGAATGCTCGACCGGTTCGGCGTGCAACGCGGGTGTGGCCGAGCCGAGCCACGTGCTGATCGCCATGGGCGTCGAGCCGTGGCAGGCGCGCGGGTCGCTGCGCTTCTCGCTGGGGCACACCTCGACCCGCGCCGACGTCGACGCGTTGCTGGAAGTACTGCCGCAGGTGGTGGAACGGGCCAAGGCCGCGGGTCTGGCCGGTGCGAAAGGAGGTGTCTGATGCGGGTACTCGCCGCGATGAGCGGTGGTGTGGATTCGGCCGTGGCGGCGGCGCGTGCCGTCGACGCCGGTCACGAGGTGGTCGGCGTGCATCTGGCGCTGTCGGCGACACCGGGCACGCTGCGCACAGGGGCGCGCGGCTGCTGCTCGAAGGAGGACGCCGGTGACGCCAGGCGCGCCGCCGACGTGCTCGGCATCCCCTTCTACGTCTGGGATTTCGCCGACCGCTTCAAGGAAGACGTGATCGACGATTTCGTGGCCGCCTACGCGGCGGGCGAGACGCCGAATCCGTGCCTGCGCTGCAACGAGAAGATCAAGTTCTCCGCGCTGGCCGACCGTGCGGTGGCGCTCGGCTTCGACGCGGTGGTCACCGGCCATTACGCGCGTCTGGACAACGGCGTGCTGCGCCGCGCCGTCGATGCCGACAAGGACCAGTCCTACGTGTTGGCGGTGCTGACCGCGCAGCAGCTCTCCCGCGCGATGTTCCCCGTGGGCGACACCCCCAAGCCGCAGATCCGCGCCGAGGCCGCCGAACGCGGGCTCGCCGTCGCGAACAAGCCGGACAGCCACGACATCTGCTTCATCCCGTCCGGCGACACCCGCGCCTTCCTCGGCGCGAAGATCGGCGTCCGGCCCGGTGCGGTCGTCGACGCCGACGGTCAGGTGCTCGGGCGGCACGAGGGCGTGCACGGGTTCACCATCGGGCAGCGCAAGGGCCTCGGTCTGCCGGGCCCCGCGGCCGACGGCAAGCCGCGGTACGTGACCGGCATCGATCCCGATTCCGGCACGGTCCGCGTCGGTTCGGCCGATGACCTGCGCGTCTGGACGGTCGAGGCGGAGCGCGCCATCTGGACCTCGGGCTCGGCGCCCGCGGGCCCGATCGACTGCGTGGCGCAGGTGCGCGCGCACGGCGGCACCGCGCCCGCGGTGGCCGAGGCGGTGGGCGACGGCTTGGTGGTGCGGCTGCGTGAGCCGCTGACCGGTGTCGCACGCGGCCAGGCCGTGGTGCTCTACCGTCCCGATCCGGCGGGCGACGAGGTGATCGGCAGCGGGACCATCTCCGCGACGGCGCGCGAGCGAGTCACGAGCGAAGCGGGGTCCGAGGCGGCGCGGTGATCGTGACCCGGCCGCTGTTGTCGTTCGGCCTGCTGCGGGTGCGGTGACGACGAACGGGGAGGCCGGTGGCGCCGCTGAAGTCGGCGGAGTCCGGTAATGGCGGAATCGAACGGACGGAGTACGGCAGCGGTGCACGAGACCGGCAGGGATGACGTGGCGCGAGACGGCGAGACGGACGTGGTGACCGAGCCCCTGCGCATACGGGGCGGAATCGCGACCGGAGTCGGGTCCTGGCCGGGTACCGATCCGCGGGAAGCCGCCGCCACCATCGTCGGCGAACTCGGCGAGCTGCCGCACCTGGTCGAGCTGCCGAATCGCGGCGCGGGCGCCGATCTGATCGGGCGCGCCTCCGCGCTGCTGGTGGATTTGCGTTTCGACACCACGCCCCGCGGTTACCGGCTCGCGCCGCGCCCGGGAGCCGTGTCGCGGCGGGCCCACGACCTCCTGCGCACCGATCTGGACGCGCTCGAGGAAGCCTGGGAGAACGCCGGTTCGTCCGGCCGCGGCCGCGTCGTCAAGGTGCAGGCCGCGGGCCCACTGACCTTGGCCGCCCAAGTGGAGCTGCCCGGCGGCCATCGTGTGCTCACCGATCCGGGCGCGGTGCGGGATCTGTCCGAGTCGTTGGCCGAGGGGCTCGCCCAGCATGTCGCGGAGGTGGGCAAGCGGCTCGGCGCGCAGGTCGTCCTGCAGCTGGACGAACCATCCTCGACCGCGGTGCTCGACGGCTCACTGCCGGGTGTGAGCGTGCTGAACACCGTGCGCGCCCTGCCCGAGCCGGAAGCGCTGGCCGTGCTGGACACCGTGATCACCGGCCAGTCCGCCCCGGTGCTCGTGCACACCTGCGCCGAGCCGCCGGCGCTCGGCCTGCTGCGCCGCAGCGCCGCCGCCGCGATCGGCTTCGACCTGAACGCGATCGGCACCCGCGAACTCGACGAAGTCGGGGAAACCCTCGAAGCCGGTAAGCAGTTGGTGCTCGGCGTCGTTCCGACTCGCGTACCGGCCACCCGCGTGACCTGGCGCGATTACGCCGAGCCCGGTGTCCGGCTGATCGACCGGCTCGGCTTCGCCCGTAGCACGCTGGCACAGCGGGTCGCGGTCAGTCCCGCCTGCGGTCTGGCGGGCGGTTCGCTGGAGTGGAGCCGCCGCGCGCTTCGTCTCGTCAGCGAGGTCGCGCGAGCGTATGCCGAGGAGCCGGAAGAGCTGTCGTTCTCCTGAGAACCAGCGACTCGGCCACGGCAGGCCATGGAAACGAACCGTTCGGATTTCCTGCTGGCCAGGGCGGGGACGTGCGGGAACACGGCGGTGTCCTGTCGGTGGGCTCGGCTAATGTGCGATGGGTGAGTGACAGCGAGAGTGCGGCGCCCCCGGCGACGCCGGAGCAGCGGGTGGAGTGGCAGCGGCTCGCGGACGAGGTGCGCGAGCACCAGTTCCGCTACTACGTGAAGGATGCGCCGGTCATCTCCGACGGCGAGTTCGACGCGCTGCTGCGGCGGCTGCAGGCCATGGAGGACGAGCACCCCGACCTGCGCGTGCCCGATTCGCCGACGCAGATCGTCGGTGGCGGATTCGCCACCGATTTCGCCGCGGTGGACCACCTCGAGCGGATGCTGTCGCTGGACAACGTGTTCGATCTCGACGCGCTGCGCGCCTGGGCCGCCCGGGTGGAGGCGGAGACCGGGCCGAATCTGCACTACCTCTGCGAGGTCAAGATCGACGGCGTCGCGTTGAACCTCGTCTACCAGAACGGGCGCCTGGTCCGCGGCGCCACCCGCGGCGACGGGCGCACCGGCGAAGATGTGACGCTGAACGCCCGCACCATCGACGACATCCCCGGCGAGCTGACGCCCAGCGACGAGTTCCCCATCCCGGAGCTGCTGGAGGTCCGTGGCGAGGTCTATTTCCGGCTGGAGGATTTCGAGACGCTCAACGCCGCCATCGTGGCCGAGGGCAAGCCGCCGTACGCCAACCCGCGCAACACCGCCGCCGGTTCGCTGCGGCAGAAGGACCCGTCGGTCACCGCGCGGCGCGGGCTGCGGATGATCTGCCACGGCTTCGGCCGCATGGAGGGCTACACGCCGACCTCGCAATACGACGCCTACCGCGCGCTCGCCACGTGGGGCCTGCCGGTCTCCGAGCACACCAGGCGGGTGCAGGGCATCGACGCGGTGATCGAACGGGTCGCCCACTGGGGCGAGCACCGGCATGATATCGAGCACGAGATCGATGGCCAGGTGATCAAGGTCGACGAGACCGCGTTGCAGCGCCGTCTCGGCTCCACCTCGCGTGCTCCGCGCTGGGCGATCGCCTACAAATATCCGCCCGAAGAGGCGACGACCAAGCTGCTGGACATCAAGGTGAACGTCGGCCGCACCGGCCGGGTGACGCCGTTCGCGGTGATGGAACCGGTGTCCGTCGCGGGATCCACGGTCGCGATGGCCACCCTGCACAATGCCGCCGAGGTCAAGCGCAAGGGCGTGTTGATCGGTGACACGGTGACCATCCGCAAGGCGGGCGATGTGATCCCCGAAGTGCTCGGCCCGGTGGTGGACGCGCGCCCCGAGGACGCACGCGAGTTCGTCATGCCGACGCACTGCCCCGAATGCGGCACCGAACTGCGGCCCGAGAAGGAGGGCGACGCCGACATCCGCTGCCCGAACCAGCAGTACTGCCCGGCGCAGTTGCGTGAACGCGTCTACCACGTGGCGGGCCGCGGCGCCTTCGACATCGAGGCGCTCGGTTACGAGGGCGCGATCGATCTGCTGAAATCCGGCGCGATCACCGACGAGGGCGACCTGTTCGATCTGGACGAGGCGAAATTGCTCACCACATCGCTGTACGCCAACAAGAACGGCAGCCTGTCCGCCAACGGCAAACGCCTGCTGGAGAATTTGGCCGCCGCCAAGAACCGGCCGCTGTGGCGGGTTCTGGTCGGTCTATCGATCCGGCATGTCGGTCCCACCGCGGCGCGTGCGCTGGCCGCCGAGTTCGGCAGCCTGGATCGCATCCAGCAGGCTTCGGTCGAGGAGCTCGCCGCCGCCGACGGTGTCGGCCCGACCATCGCGGCGGCGCTGTCGGAATGGTTCACCGTCGACTGGCATCGCGCGGTCGTGGCGAAGTGGCGCGCCGCGGGCGTGCGGATGGAGGACGAGCGCGACGAGTCCATCGAACGCACGCTTGAGGGCCTGTCCATCGTGGTGACCGGCTCGCTGCAGGGCTTCACCCGTGACGGCGCGAAGGAAGCGATCCTGCTGCGCGGCGGCAAGGCCGCGGGCTCGGTGTCGAAGAAGACCGCGTTCGTGGTGGTCGGCGACGCGCCGGGATCCAAGGCCGCCAAGGCGGAGGAACTCGGGGTGCCGATCCTCGACGAGGACGGGTTCCGGCGGCTGCTGGAGGGCGGCCCCGAGGCGGTGACGCCGGAGACGGCCGCGGAAGACGCCGCCGCCGAGGAGTGACCGGCGCTTGACCTGAAGGTAACTCGAGGTATGAGGATCGACCGGTAGGACGAACTACCAGGAGGTCATCATGTCTCGTCCGACCGCTCTGATCACCGGCTCATCGGCCGGATTCGGCTCGGCGCTCGCGCGGGCGCTGATCGGGCAGGGATGGCGAGTGCTCGGCACCGCGCGTCGCGCCGACCGGTTGGCGACCGTGGCCGCCGAGCTGGGACCGGCGTTCGTCGCGGTCCCCGGCGACGTCACCGACCCGGTCCATCGTGCGCGGCTGGCCGACACGGCCCGCGGCGCGAGTGGACTCGCTCTGGTGGTGAACAACGCCAGCAGGCTGGGGCCGAGTCCGCTGCCGCGCCTCGCGGACTACCCGCTCGACGAGCTCGAGCGCGTGTTCCGCACGAATGTCGTCGCGCCGCTGGCGATCCTGCAGTTCGCGCTGCCGCTGCTGAGCCCCGGCGGCAGCGTGGTGAACATCAGCTCCGACGCGGCGGTGGAGCCCTACCCTGAATGGGGCGGATACGGTTCGTCGAAGGCCGCGCTCGATCAACTCACGGCCATCCTGGCCGCGGAGCATCCGGAGCTGTCGATCTACGCGTTCGATCCCGGCGATATGCGCACCGAGATGCATCAGGCGGCGTTCCCCGGCGTCGACATCTCGGATCGGCCGCAACCGGAGACGGTGGTCCCCGCTCTGCTGCGGCTGCTGGCGGACAAACCCAAGAGCGGGCGTTACGCGGCAGCGGATTTCCGGGTCGGGCGGGTGTCATGACGGTGCAGGCCGACCGGCCGTCTTTCGTCCTGCGCCCGGAGCGCGACGCCGCCGCCCCGCCCGAGGCGCGGGGCCTGGCGCGGGACGAGGTCCGGCTGCTCGTCGCCGACTCCGGGCTGACCCACGCCCGGTTCCGGGAACTGCCGGATCACTTGCGGCCGGGCGACCTGGTGGTGGTGAACAATTCGGCCACCATGTCCGCCGCGGTCGACGCCACGCTGGACGGCGAGCCGGTCGTGCTCCACTTCTCCACCTGGCTGGACGACGGCCGCTGGGTAGTGGAGGTGCGCACCACACAGCGCACTCCCTATCCGTCGGAGGGACTCGCGCCAGGGGTCCTGCTGCGACTTCCAGATGCCGCGGCAACCCTGTGCGCGCCGTGGTTGCCCGGAGCGCGACGGCTCTGGATCACGGAAGTCACCACCGATGTTCCCCGGTTGCTGGCCGCGCACGGGCGTCCGATCACGTATTCGTATGTGCCCCAGCGGTGGTCGGCGTCCTACTACTCGACGGTGTTCGGCAGGGTGCCGGGCAGCGCGGAAATGCCCAGTGCGGCACGTCCGTTCACCGAGCGTCTGGTGCTGGACCTGATCGCCGCGGGCGTCGCGCTCACGCCGGTCACCCTGCACACGGGCGTTTCCTCACCGGAGTCCGGGGAGCCGCCGAGCCCGGAACGGTTCGTCGTCCCCGCCGCGACGGCGAGACTGGTGAACGCCACCACAGCCGCGGGTGGACGCATTATCGCGGTGGGTACGACGGTGACGCGCGCGCTGGAGACCGCCGCCGACCCATCCGGGCTGGTGCACGCGGCCGACGGTTGGACCGAGCTCGTACTAGGGGCGGACCGCCCGGCTCGGGTGGTCGACGGACTGATCACCGGATGGCACGCTCCCGGCGCGTCACACCTGGATCTACTGGTCGCCGTGGCGGGCGAGCAAACCGTAGCCTCCGCCTACGACGTCGCGGTGGCCACCGGCTATCTGTGGCACGAGTTCGGCGACAGCGCTTTGCTGTTCGGCGCGGGCAGGTAGCTCAGCTGACCGTCACTGTGGCGCCGAGCTGGCCCGCGATGTCGAACCGTCCGCAGCGGCCGCTGCTCAGCTCGAGCTTCTGGGTGATCAGCTTCCCACGGCGATTCTTGAACGTGGCCTCGGCGGTCACATCGGCGGTCGCCGTCGAGCACACCTTCGACACCACGCCGGGCGGGTCGTAGCTGACCGTCCCGCCACCCTGGCAGGTGTTGGTGCTGTCGGCCAGGAACACGCGCGCGGTGCCCTCCGGACACGGCGCGTCGGCCACCGCGTCCGGCGCCACGACCAGCGTGCCCAGCGCGAGCGCGGCCACGACGGAGCTTCCCACCACAAGACGACGAACCGTCGGTCCCATCGATACCCTCATCCCATCGAACAACTTCGGCAGTACGCCGCGCGATGACCGCAGCGTGCAGGCATGCTAACCCGCTATCACGGCAGTTGTCCTGGCGATAGGTGCCCGCTACGGGGAGGACAACAGCTCGTCCACGGCAAGCTCGGTGCCCGCGTAGTGCACCGGGATGCGGTCGCCGGGACGATACTCCTTGCGCGTTCGGTATCCGGTGGCTGTCGGTTCGGTGTGCTCGTAGATCACCGTCTTGGTGACCACCCAGTAGGCCGAGTATCCAGCGCGGCCATAAAGCTTCGCCTTGACGCTGAGGTCTTGCATCACCGTCTCGTCGGAGATTTCGATGACCAGCAGTACGTCGGACGGATCCCACACGGCGATCTTCGAACCGATCGAATCGACTTGATCCGCGTCGGCGCGCAGAACCCAGCAATCAGGATCCGGCAGGGACTGGGCCGTAGGTAACGTCTCACCGGTCACCTCGACACCGTCGGTCGGAAGTTTTCGCGCGATGCGGAACACTGCCCGGCCGTGCCAAGACCCGATTACCACGGGCCATACCTCCCCCTCGACGAGTTCTACGCGATGGTCGAACGCGCCCGCCTCCCACGCGCGCAGGAACTCGCTGCGCGTCCAGCGGTAGGCGATCGAAGCCCCGGTCATGCGGTTCAGGGTACCGCGCCGCCGTGCGCCGAGCTATCGATCGCAGGCTTGTCCCGCGGAGGTTGCGGCCATGATCAGGTCTGCTGATCCAGGGCCTGTCCGCGCGTCGGGAACGGGTGTGTGGTTGGCACGCGTGTATTCGACGAGTCGTGCTCACCGGCGGATCGCGGACACGACCGGCCTGGTGTCGCCGGGTTGGGGCGCAGACGGAAGTATGGCGGCATGCTGCGCAGTTTTCAGGTGACCAATCACAGATCGCTGGCCGACAAGCAGGAGTTGCGGTTCACGAAGGGGAGCGGGCCGGTGGCCGTGCCGGTGACGGCCGTTCACGGTGGCGCCGCGGCGGGCAAGACGAACCTGATCGATGCGCTCGCGCAGATGCGGGACGCGGTGTTGCACTCGGTCACCGGGTGGGACCCGTACGCGGGGCCGGTGCGGGCGCCGCATCTCGGATTCCCGGATCGGCCTTCGGAATTCGTGGCCGCGTTCGTCGCCGAGGGGGTGCCCTACACCTACGGGTTCCGGCTGGACAACGCCGACGTGAGCGCGGAATGGCTGCACACCCACCCGCGCTCGCGCAAGCGAATCGTGTTCGAGCGCAGCGGGGAACAGATCAAGATCGGCCCGATGTTCGAGGCGGCTCGCTACGGCATCGCGGCGCTGGTGCCGCTGGTCCGTCCGAACGCCTTGCTGCTCAGCCTGGCCGGGCAGATGTACTCCGACGCGCTGGTGCCCGCGTACCGATGGTTCGACTCCATGCTCGAGGTCCAGCACGGCCCCGCCGAGCCGGACGCCATCGCCCACCGGCTGGGCGGTCACCTGTCCCGATCGCCGGAGAACGCGGCCCGACTGCTGATGCTGCTGCGCACCGCCGACCTTGGCATCACCGATCTGCTCCTCGCCGAGAACGACCCCATGTACGCCGACTACCTGCGCGAACTGGACGCGGACATCGCGGGGCTGGCCAAACAGATCGAGCTGTGCGCCACCTCACCCGGCTACGCCGACCAGTTGCTGCGCGACAACGGCCTCACCGGCGTCCTGCTCGACCGTGAGCTGACCAACCTGAAGGCCGCCCGCGACGCCCTGTACGCGCGGATGGTGGCCCGGCGCGGCGTCGGCCTCGGCCTGGTCCACGACGGCATCCCCAACCCGTTCGACATCCGCGACGAATCGTCGGCGACGCTGTCGCTGCTGCGGGTGCTACCGGCCATGCTCGATGCGCTGGACGCGGGCCGGGTCCTCGCCGTCGACGACATCGGCGCATGCCTGCCCGCCGAGGAGGCCGATCGGCTGATCCAGCTGTTCCAGAATCCGGAGACCAATTCCCATGGCGCGCAGTTGATCTTCACCACCAGCAATCGCGGGCTCATCGATCGGGGCAACGGCCGCTCGCAACGCACCCGCAGCTCGGTGTGGCAGGTTCGGCGCACCGGTCACGGCACCAGTGAGCTGGCGCCGGTGTAGCGCGCACCTAGCATGGGGGCATGCTGGAGTTCGTCTCGCTGGTAATCCTGACCGCGGCGCTGGCGTCGATGATCGTGCTCGCCCTCCGCGGCCGCACGGGCGTCCGGCCGACGAACCCGGAGCAGGGGACGTTGTACATCACCGGGGTGAGCCCGCGCCCCGACCTCCCCGGCGAGCAGTACGTGACCATCACGGGCAACCTCACCGGCCCTTCGGTGCCGGGCACGGTCGTCTACGGCCGCTTCACCTGGGACACCAGCTCCTGGCCGGAAATCGGCGATCTGCTCACCGTCGTCTATCCCGCGGGCAAGCCGGAACGGTGGCAGATCTCTCAGCCGGACGTGACGTAGCCCCCACTACGGCTGGTGGCATCATGCCGGGTATGGATGTGCGGGACACCGGCGTCGTCGTCCGGACGGCGACACCGGAGGAGTACGGCGCCGTCGGGGAGCTGACGGTGGAGGTCTACGTCGGCGAGGGTTATGTCCGCGCGAACAGCCCCTATGTGGAGGAGTTGGCCGATCCGGCCCGCCGCGCGGCCTCCACCCAGATCCTCGTCGCCACCCACGCCGACCGGATCGTCGGCTCCTTGACCGTCGCCCGCCCTGGCACCCCGTACGCGGAGACCGCGTTGCCGGGTGAACTCGAGTTCCGCATGCTCGCCGTGGCGAAGTCGGCGCGTGGTCTCGGCGCCGGAAGCGCGTTGGTGCGCACCGTGATCCAGCTGGCCCGAGCGGAAGGATTCACCGCCGTGGCCCTGACAACCATGCCCGCCATGGTCGAGGCCCGCCGGATCTACGACCGCCTCGGCTTCCTCCCCATCCCCAGCCGAGACTGGCACACCACCCTCGGCGACCCCCTCCACGTCCTCCGCCTACCCCTCCACCTGGCGGCATAACGCCGAGTGGCACACCACGGAGGGGCCTTCTCGCACTTTGCCGCAGCGACGTGCCACTCGCCGCAAGGGAACGGGAGTCAGCCGAGGACGGTGGCGACGATGCCGGCGAGGTAGCCGAGGCGGGCTACCTCGGAGGGGCGGAAGTCGGGGCCGCCCGGGCGGCCGAGCAGCAGGACTTTGCCGGTGTTGCCGAGTGGGGCGGCAGCCAGTTTGGTGTCCATGTCGCGCCAGATCTGCGGCACCCAGTCGGCCTCGGGATCGAGCACGGTGGGCTTCTCCAGCGGCATCCACGGTGCCGAACCCGCCTGTGTCTGCGGCGCACTGGGGCTCCCCACCACCCGGTAGGCGCCGTGCGGGCCGACGTCGATGATCGTGCTCCAGCCGACCCGCAGGACCCGTGGCACCCCGTCGACCAGCACCTGTAGCCGGTCGTCGCGGGCGCTGGCCACATGATCGATGAGTTCGAGTTCCCGGTGGGTGTCGAGTACGCCGGAGTAGGGGCGGATCGAATCCACGTGCACGTCGCCGAGCGATTCGGCCGCGGTGATCAGGGTGTCGGGCAGCGCGCCCGCGGGCACCTCGACGACCAGATCGTCGACGGCGTAGCCGGCGCCCCGCTCCACCACATCCAGCGACAGGATGTCGGCGCCGACGGAGCCGAGTGCGAGAGCGAGCGAACCGAGGCTTCCCGGTCGATCCGGAAGTTGCACGCGGAGTAGATACGACACGTGCGTTCCTTTCCTTGGGCGGCCGAGGTTCTGAACGGATACCCGGGTAACGCAATAATTACACCCCTACGGGCCGGTTATCGAGTCGAAGCGCCTCCAGTGACACACGCCACTGGGAAGATTCGAGCAAAGGCGGCGTGTCGGGCTATTCGGGGAATTCGTGTCGTGAGACGGGCGTGGTTGCCAGCTGCCTGCTCGGCAGGGATGGCCCGCCCGGTCGGACGTAGCGCGGGGTGCCGGGATGGGACGGTCGTCGCCGGTGATCAGCCGGATGCCTCTCCTCGGCGCGGCCCCGTCCGGGCTGCGGCGGAGTGCGTTCGGCCGCGCCATTAAGCTATTGCATGTCATACACGCAATAGCGTGTTGCGCATGCTGAACGCCGTCCGCCGTGAGCGGAGCCGGTCTGAACTATTGAACCGAAGCCGAAAGGGGTCCCGCGGTGCCCGCCATCTCCCGTGACGAGGTCGCACACCTCGCCCGGCTGTCCCGGCTCGCCCTGTCCGACGCCGAACTGGATCAGTTCGCCGGACAGCTGGATTCGATCCTGAGCCACGTGCGGACCATCTCCGAGGTCGCCGCCGCCGACGTCCCGGCCACCGCGTCGCCGAACCCGGCGACGAACGTGACCCGCCCCGACGAAGTGGTGCCCGGACTGACCCCGCAGGAAGCGCTGTCCGGCGCGCCCGCGGTGGAAGAGCAGCGGTTCATGGTGCCGCAGATCCTGGGAGAGGCCGAATGAGCGCGGCATCGGACCTGACCACGCTGTCGGCGGCCGAGCTGGCCGAGAAGATCCACGGCGGCGAACTCTCCTCGGTGGAGGTCACCCAGGCGCATCTGGATCGGATCGCCGCGGTCGACGGTGAATACCACGCCTTCCTGCATGTCGCGCCGGAGCGGGCGCTGGCGGCCGCGGCCGAGGTGGACGCCGCGATCGCGTCGGGCGCCGCGCCCGCCTCGCCGCTGGCCGGAGTTCCCTTGGCGCTCAAGGACGTATTCACCACCACGGACATGCCCACCACGTGCGCGTCGAAGATCCTCGAGGGCTGGGTGTCGCCGTACGACGCCACGGTCACCTCGAAGCTGCGCGCCGCGGGCATCCCGATCCTCGGCAAGACCAACATGGACGAGTTCGCGATGGGCTCCTCCACCGAGAACTCCGCCTACGGACCGACCCGCAACCCGTGGGACACCACCCGCATCCCGGGCGGCTCGGGCGGCGGTTCCGCGGCCGCGCTGGCCTCGAACCAGGCGCCGCTGGCCATCGGCACCGACACCGGCGGGTCGATCCGCCAGCCCGCCGCCGTGACCGCGACCGTCGGCACCAAGCCGACCTACGGCACGGTGTCGCGCTTCGGCCTGGTCGCCTGCGCGTCGTCGCTGGACCAGGGCGGTCCGTGCGGCCGGACGGTGCTGGACACCGCGCTGCTGCACGAGGTGATCGCCGGATACGACCCGCGCGATTCCACCTCCCGCGATGTGCCGGTGCCGCCGGTGGTGGCCGCCGCGCGCGCGGGGGCGCAGGGCGATCTGCGCGGGGTGAAAGTCGGTGTTGTGAAGGAACTGCACTCCGACAGCTACCAGCCCGGCGTGCTCGCCTCGTTCGACGCCGCGGTGGCGGTGCTGAAGGATCTCGGCGCCGAGGTGGTCGAAGTGTCCTGTCCACACTTCGAATACGGGCTGGCGTCCTACTACCTGGTGATGCCGTCGGAGGTGTCGTCGAACCTGGCGCGGTTCGACGCCATGCGCTACGGCCTGCGTGTGGCCGACGACGGGCAGCACAGCGCCGAGCAGGTCATGGCGGCCACGCGCGCGGCCGGGTTCGGTCCGGAAGTCAAGCGGCGCATCATGATCGGCACCTACGCGCTGTCGGCGGGGTACTACGACGCCTACTACGGCCAGGCGCTGAAGGTGCGTACGCTCATCGCCCGCGACTTCGACAAGGCCTACGAGCAGGTCGACGTGCTCGTCTCGCCGACGAGCCCGTTCACCCCGTGGAAGCTGGGTGAGAAGGTCGACGACCCGCTGGCCATGTACCTGTCGGACCTGTGCACCCTGCCCACCAACCTGGCCGGGCACCCGGCCATGTCGGTTCCGTCCGGCCTGAGCCAGGACGACGGCATGCCCGTCGGCCTCCAGATCATGGCCCCCGCCCTCGCCGACGACCGCCTCTACCGGGTGGGCGCCGCCTACGAAGCCGCGCGCGGCCCCGTCGCCTGACGCGCTGGTCCTCGCGGAGCCGCTCGGTTCCGGGTGAAGAACCGAGCAGCTTTGCGAGGCTGAGCGTGCGGGAGCGGCCGGACCTATGCGGGCCAGCTGAATTCGGGGTCGGTCGCGTAGTCCTGGCGTCGCTGGCCCAGTGCGAGTGACACCATCTGGTGCGCGCCTGGGCCGATGATCTTGCGAAGCGGGGGATTCGGCATGTTCACGAGCGCAATCAGGCCTGCGGCGCCGACTTCCGGCGGCGCTTCGATCCATTCGGATTCGGTGCCGGGCGCGTCGGTATCCGTCGCCGAGTCGTCTCGGGGAGCGGCGGATTCCCCCGGCTCGCCAGCCGGGTCGGGTCCGCTGTGTTCGGTCGGCGTGACGTCGGCGGGTGCGGCCGTCGGATAGTCGGGCATGCCGAGGATCGCGGTGCGCAGGTCCGCGTAGGCCGGAATGCCGGTGGCGAACCGCATGCTCGACTTGGCCCAGTCGGTGTCGAAGCCGCCCAGCTGGGCGAGGGTTACCCGGACGCCGAAGGGACGCAGTTCGTCGGCGAGTGCGGCGCTGAGACCTTCCAGCGCCCACTTGCTGGCGTTGTAGATGCCGAACAGCGGCAGGCTGCCCACGGCGCCGACCGTGGAGATCTGCACGATGTGCCCGCGGCCCTGGGCGCGCAGACGCGGTGCGGCCGCCTGCGAAACCCACAGCGCGCCATAGAAATTGGTGTCCATCTGGTCGCGGATCTGAGCTTCGGTCAGTTCCTCGACTGCGCCGACCAGGCCGTAGCCCGCGTTGTTCACGATCACATCGATCGTGCCCATCAGCGTGAACGCCTTGTCCACCGTGGCGGTCACGCGCTCGCGGTCGCGAACGTCCAAGGGCAGCACGGTGAGTCGGTCGTGGGTGAGCCCCGCCATGGACTCCGGGTTCCGCGCGGTCGCGACGACACGGTCGCCCTCGGCGAGCGCGGCCGTCGTGAACGCCCGGCCGAGTCCGCGGTTGGCGCCGGTGATGAACCAGGTTCTGGTCACGGAAGATCCTTTCGTCACGAGACGCTCCGTCTCGTTTGCGACTATGCCGAGCGGAACAACGCCTTGTCAATACGAGACGTTTCGTCTCGTTGACTGCTAGGGTGACGGCATGCCCGACAGGCCCACCGCCGCGCGGCGCAGCGAGCGGGCCCGCGCCGCGATTCTCGCCGCTGCCGCCGAGCTGATCCGCGAGCTGCCCTACGTGAAACTGAGCATCGAAGCCATCGCGGCCCGTGCGGGTGTCGGCAAGCAGACCATCTACCGCTGGTGGCCGTCGAAGGGAGCGGTGGTCTTCGACGCCATGCTCGAATCCGACTCCGGCCCCGCGGGGCTCGCGCTGCCGGACACCGGCGACGTCGCCGCCGATCTGCGCGAATTGCTGCGCGGCTCGATCGCCGCGCTGACCGACCCCGGGTACGAATCCTTCCTCCGCGCCCTGTACATCGAGATCCAGCAGGACCCGGAGCTGGCCGCCACCTACCGCGAACGCCTCTTGCTGCCGCAGCGCTCGGCCATCGCCGACCGGCTCGCCGCCGCCGTCGACGCGGGTGAACTCCGCGCGGGCCTGGATCTGGAGCTCGCGATCGATCTGCTGCTCGGCCCGATCCAAACCCGGTGGTCACTGGGTCTCGGCGGGCTCACCGAGTCCTATGCCGATGCGGCTCTCGATGCGGCACTGGCCCATATGCGCGCATGAATTCCTCCTCGCGCATGACGAGGCCGCACCCGACTTCGGCGGGAGTGTCCTGGCGATGGTTCTGGAGGTCGGCGGTCGCCACATCCGGTGTCATGGTCCCGTTGACGCTGCGAACTGCCACGCCGCTTATCGTGGGGTGATCTCGCGGACAGGATGCGACGCGAAGGTGCGGAGGGCGAGGGTGTAGCCCTGTCAGGCGGTTCTGAGCGACTCGGCTTGTTCGCGGATGCCTTCGGTCATGCCCTCGAAGCCGCGTCGCAGATTCTTGCCGAGCAGCGCGACGACCACGGGATGCAGCCATCCTCCGAGTTCGAAGTGCGACTCGTATCGGGTGCGGTCGTCCGCGAGGGGAGTCACGGTGTGTGAGCGCAGGCTGTGCAGCGCGCCGAGGGGGACCGGTTTCATCGCGTAGCTGAATTCGCGGCCGGGCGTGTGGGAGCGGATCCATTCGCGCTGTTTGCGCGGGCTGGCACCGGAGAGGTGGACGAGCATGTCGATCGGCTCGCCGGGAACCAGGGAGCTGCGGCACTCCGAGACGAACGGATTCCATTCGCCGTAGCGGGGGAGGTCGGTGATCACCTGCCAGACCAGCTCGGCGGGAGCATCGATGTCGACGGCAAGGTCGATGACAAAGGCCATGAGGAAATTAGAACACGTTCTACGAATGCGGGTGGGAGCGGCTCAGCAGACGCCCATGGCGGTCCCCTGGTCGAACCCATAGCGGTGGCCGTGCCCGGGAGGAGCGTCGAGAGCGGCGAGCAGGTCGGCCGTGGTCTGCGCGAAGCTGATCAGCGGAAGCCACTGGGGAACCGGAGCGTCGACCCTGGCGCCGGTGAGATCCGGAGCGCGCCACAGCTGTGCGAGCGACCAGTGGATCACCGGGTCGGAAGTGTTGGCCAGCACGGTCGCGCCGCCGTGGTGGACGTGGTTGGCCGGGGGTCCGGCCCACAGCGCCGCGCAGGTTCGGTTGTCCTGGTCGGCGTCGTCGGCGAAGACGGCGTTGCCGCCCAGCGCGCCGAGGCTCTGGCCGTACACATAGAGCTTCGGCTTGTGCGTCAGGCCCCGAAGGTGGTTCTCCACGGCGGTGAACAGGCTGCGCGCGGCGGCGACCGCGGCGTCGCGGCCGAACACGAATGTCGCCCAGCTCGGCATATAGGAGTACTGCAGACCGACCAGCGCCACGTCGCCATCGAAGCGCTGGTCGAATCCCGCGACGGCGTTCGCGTCGATCCACCCCGACCCGGTCGGCACCGCGACGACCAGATGCGAGCGTGCGAAGCCGCCGGAACGCTCCAGTTCCCGAATCGCCAAGGCGACGCGGCTGTCCAGGTCCGGCGCCGAAGCCACCCCGACGTAGACCCGCACGGCTCGCACCGGCGCGTCGCTGACGAACTTACGTCCCTGCGCGCCCAGCGACGACCAGCTCACCGCCGACGCGGCGCTACCCGACCCAGTATGCGAAAGGGGCCGGACCAGAGCGGGATCCAGCTCGGCATTGGCGCTGGCGTACACCGACTCCCGCCACCCGACGACAGCGGGCACACCGACGAGATACAGCAGAATCGCCAGGACCGCGGTCAGCGAAACTCCCCGCGCCCAGCCCAGCCTGCGCAGTGCCCAGGCGATCGAGCGGGTCGTGCCGACGAACAGCCCGACGATCAGCGCAGCGCCCAGCGCACACCGCAACCAGTAGTCCGTTCCGATCCGTGGTGTTCCCATCGCCGCGCGCAGCCGGTTCTGCCAGTGGCCCGCGTTCGCCGCCGCACCCACGATCAGCACCGACATCGCGATCAGCAGGGGTAGCCGCACCCAGCCGTGGCGCTGGTCGATGTCGAAACCGAACCGTCGCAGGATGACGCGCAGGACCCCCGCGACGCCGAGCGTGATCGCCGTGAGGAGCCCCGTCAGCACGGCTTGGGCGCTGGGCGTACGGGGCAGCAGCCCGGGCGCCAATGATGCCAGGACGCCGATCCCGGTCCCGAGTGTCGTGCCGATCCGTGGCGGCAGGATCCGGCGCACAGCCCCGCACGGTGTGGTAGCCCAGTGGAGCGCAGCTGTCATCTCCGAACCCCTGATACCCCAGTGGTATTCGCCGCGAACGCGCCCCCGCGCCGCCGATTGCGCACGGTGAGAACGGCGCCGATTCCGGCGATTCCGGCGGCGAGCACTCCGAGCAGCTGCCAGCTCGCCGTCGAATCGGAATCCGCGGCCCCGAGCAGGTGCTCGACCACCGGCGCGCCGTAGTCCTGGCGACGGGAATTCAAATCGACCGCCGTGTTCGCGATCGACGCCATCGCATCGCAGCGAGCGCGGGAGAACGGATCCACCCGGGTCGCGCATGCCTCGTGCATCTGCCGGTCCAGCGTCGCGTCCAGAGCTTGCCGAGCCCACGGCCCCAACGGCTCGCCCCTCCGGTCGGCGTAGCGCAGCAGGTCGTAGCCCAGATCGTGGGCCTTGCACGCGGTATCGAACTCGGCGGGCAAGGTCACCGGCGAGGAGCAGTCGCCCCGTGGATTCACCACGAGGCCGTCCACGGCGCTCGGACGGTAGCCGAACGACGCGACGAAGTCCGGCGGGATGACGCTGAGCGCGCCCGGACCACCCGCGGTCAGTTCGGCGACGGCGGCGCTCGCCTGCGCGCTCTCGACCGGCGCGGCCGCCGCGGCGGCCTGCGGCGCGGGTGCGAGAAACGCCGTCGCCGCCATGGTGGTCAACGCCGTCGCCGTCAGCGCGGCGTAGCGTCGCGTCGGTCCGGTAACGGAAGAAGTTGTGGCGGAAGGCTTTCGGGCTCCTGCGGCCGATGCGGACCGGGTCACGGGTCCTGCGCTGGTCGGTGTGCTCATGGCGACGACGTTAGGGAATGCGTTCGCGCGGGCGCCTCACACCCGGGGAGGTTTCCCGCGCCGCGCCGTCGGGGGAGCGGCCGTACCGGTGTCGCACCGGGGTAGCGGGTCAGAAATCACCCCTGCGTATGAGGCCGCGGTCGGCTGGAGGTTTCTAGTGTCGTAGGCATGAATCGACAGAGTCGTGCCTGGGCGCGGCGATTGGACGCACGCACCTGGTTCGACCTCGGCACGCTGCTGGTCGCGCTGATCTGGTACTCGGTGGCCTGGCCGACCTTGCATCTGACCCACGCGGTGCCGTCGGCCGCGCAGCCGTTCATCGCGGCGCTGGCCGCGTTGCCGGTGCTGCTGGTACGGATCAACCCGGCTTTGGGGTGGGCGATCTCGGCGGGCTCGGCGCTGGTGATCGCGCTGGCCATTCCGCATCAGCCGAACAACGAGCTGCCGTTCCAGGTCGTGCACGTGCTGTGCCTGCTGGTGCTGCTGTTCGCGGTGGCGGTGCGCGCGCAGGGACAGATCGTGGCGGTCGCCTGGGCCGCGACGGCGCTGTTGTTCGCGACCACCATGCCCGGCGAAGGGGAGGCGTTCGCGAGCGCCGCGTGGGGCTGGCCGATCGCGCTCGCGGCGCTGGTGCTGTTCGGGCTGCTCATCCGCTGGTTGGTGCTGTCGCGGCGACAGCTGGTGCGCCAGGAAGAGGAGAACGAACTCGAGCGGGCCCGCCGGGCCATCCTGGAGGAGAAGGCCCGCATCGCCCGCGACCTGCACGACGTGGTCGCCCACCACATGTCCCTGGTCGTCGTCCAGGCCCAGACCGCGCCCTACCGGGTCGAGGGCGTCACCCCGGCCGCTCGCGCCGAGTTCGAGTCGATCGGCGCCACGGCCCGCGAGGCGCTCAACGAGATCCGCGGCATGCTCGGCGTCCTGCGCAGCGACGGCCAACTGCCCGAGCACGCGCCGCAGCCGAAAGCCGTCGACGTGGTCGGCCTGTTCGAGGGCGCGCGACGCGCGGGAGTCCAGGTCACCTGGACGGTCGAGGGCGCGCTGGACACGATCCCGGAGACCACCGGACTCGCCCTCTATCGCGTCGCCCAGGAGTCACTGTCCAACGCCTCCCGCCACGCACCGGGCGCCGCGGTCCAGGTGCGCATTGCGTGCGGCGCGGACCTGCTGCTCACGGTCGGCAACGGCCCGGGAGCCACGGCCACCCGCCCGGTGGGCAACGGCGGCCACGGCATCGCGGGCATGCAGGCGCGGGCGGTCGCCGTCGGCGGCGAGGTGTCGGCCGGTCCCCGCGCCGACGGCGGCTTCGAAGTCCGGGCCCGCCTCCCACTCGCGCTGTCGAACATCGGCGCCACCACCACACTCGCGCCCGCGACGTCGGAACAGTGAGCGTTCGAACGGGATCGGTTTGTCGGACCGGTTCGCCGCCGGGTATCGCATGAAGGTACTCGCCGCCCGCGAGATGGACCGATCGGCTCGAGCAATGCGGGGCAGCGGGACAGCGCGTGTGCGAGCGGCAATTAGGGTGGGCGGGTGGCAATTACCGTGTTGATCGCCGATGACCAGGCCATGGTGCGGCAGGGGTTCGGGGCACTGCTCGCGGCTCAGCCGGACATCAGCGTCGTCGGCGACGCGGCGGACGGGAAGGTCGCGGTGGCCGAGGCCAAGCGGCTGCGCCCGGATGTCGTCCTGATGGACGTGCGCATGCCGGAGATGAACGGACTGGACGCGGCCCGCGCCATCCTGGCCGCCGGATTCGATCCTCCGGTGCGCGTGCTGATGCTCACCACCTTCGACATCGACGACTACGTCTACGAGGCGCTGAGCCTCGGCGCCAGCGGATTCCTGCTGAAGGACGCGCCCGCCGAGGAACTGGTCCGCGCGGTGCGGGTGGTCGCCGACGGTCAGGCGCTGCTCGCGCCGACCGTCACCCGCAGGCTCATCGCCGATGTCACCCGCCGCCGCAATGCCGTGCGGGCCAAGCCAGCGCCGGAGCTGACCGCGCTCACCCCGCGCGAGCGAGAGGTACTGGAGCTGATCGCCAAAGGCATGTCGAACGCCGAGATCGCCGAGGCACTCTTCGTCGCCGAGCAGACCGTGAAAACCCATGTGTCCAAGGTCTTCTCGAAGCTGAACCTGCGCGACCGCGCCCAGGCCGTCGTCCTGGCCTACGAGACCGGCCTCGTCACTCCGGGCTGACCCGCCCTCACAGCGGTGGGCAGGACCCGCCGCGCACCTCGTCGAGATGACGTCCCAGCAGCTGCGCCATCCGGCTCAGGATGGCGGTGGCGTCGTCGAAGGTGCCGGAATCGGCCTGCGCCGCGAGCGCGACCGCGATCATGCCGGACCGGACCGGCACCAGGCCGAACTGGCGGACGGTGTAGACGCCGGTCACGTCGTCCGGCCCCCAGCCGCCCTTGAAGGCCGTGCCCTCCAGCACACCGAGACCCCACGCCTGCTCGGGTGTGATCTCCGTCATCAACTCGGTGACGTGGAACGTCTCGGGTAGGCACGGCAGCCGGGACGCGAAGCGGGCCTGGTTGGCCAGCGTCCATTCGGTCCCGCCGAAGGAGTTGTAGTCCAGCGTGGTGCGCGGACCCGCGACACCGGTCGCGGCGTCACCCGCTTCGTCGATCACGTCCTGCACCGCCTTGGCGGCTTCCAGACCGTCGCCGAGCGACCGCCACAGCGCGTCGGCGGCGCCGTTGTCCGACCAGGTGATGGCGGCCTCCACCTCCTGCAGGATGCCTTCTCCTCGGTCGTGCCGCAGCGCCGCGATCGCGAGCGGGACCTTGATGGTCGACCACGCGATGCCGCTGACCCAGTCGCCGAAGATGGTCATCCGGCCGCCGCCGACGGGCATGATCGCCATGCCGACCTGCCCGGCCAGCTGCGGCTGCAGCTGAGTGAAGTCGGCGGCCAGCGAGTCGGGCATGGAGACCGCGAGGTTCGACCGCCACGTCCCGGCGGTGTCGACGACGATCGGGGGCGCTTCGGCGGCCGGCCGGTCGCCGGGAAACAGGGCGCACGAGGTCAGCGTGAGCAGCACCACCATCGCCGAAGCGCGCAGCACCGAACCAGATCCGGTCGACCTCACCACCGAGTCCTCCCCACCACCACTTGCGCGTGCTCGCTGTTCGTCGGCGGTGCAAAATAGCTGATCGGGCCCGTCCGGCGGGTGACCGGGCGGGAGACATCGTCGCGCGACACGCGACCGCGTCGGGAGAACGATATCTCGGGACATAGTTTCGCCGATTTTCGCGGAGAATTCGAAACGCCGTGGCCACGGCGACACCCGGTAGGCTCCAGGATCTGTACGGAGCGCCCGGACGTCCACGTCCGGCCGTGGGTCACCTGAAGGGGGCGTGTTGCTCAACAGCGGTGCGGTGTTCGCCGGGTTCACCATCGAGAAGCTGCTCGGCCAGGGCGGCATGGGATCGGTGTATCTGGCCCGGCACCCGAGACTGCCGAGGCTGACCGCACTGAAGCTGCTGAGTCGCGAGCTGTTCGCCGACGCCGAGGTGCGGGCGCGGTTCGAGCGGGAGGCGGACCTGGCCGCGCAGCTGGATCATCCGAACATCGTCGCGGTGTACGACCGCGGCACCGAGGACGAGCAGTTGTGGATCTGCATGCAGTACGTCGACGGCGTGGACGCGGCGACGGTGAATCCGCAGATGTTGCCGCCGGAGCGGGCCGTGCAGATCATCGAAGGCGTCGCCGCCGCATTGGATTACGCCCACGGGATGGGCGTGCTGCACCGGGATGTGAAGCCCGCGAACATCATGTTGGCCCGCTCGGTGGGCGGCCACGGGGAACGCGTCTTCCTCACCGACTTCGGCATCGCCCGGTTGCGGGAGGATTCCACCCACCTGACGCAGACCGGCATGTTCACCGCGACGCTCGCCTACGCCTCGCCGGAACAGATGACCGGCGCGCACCTGGACCACCGCTCCGATCAGTACTCACTGGCGTGCACCCTGTACTGGCTGCTGACCGGCGTCGCCCCCTTCGACAACCCGGCCCCGGCCGAGATCATCCGCGGCCATCTCCAGTTGCCGCCGCCCTCGGTCGCGGCCCTGCGCGCCGGACTCTCCGGAGCGCTCGACGCGGTGATCGCGAAGGCGATGGCCAAGCGGCCCGAGGACCGGTACGCGTCCTGCGTCGAGTTCGCCACGGCCGCACGGCAAGCGCTGACCGCGCCCGCACCGACGATCGTGGCGTCGCAGTACCAGCAACAACCAGCGCCCACCGTCATCGCGCAGCCGTCGAGTCCGGCTTATGCAGGGCCGGATGCGAGTGCGCCGACGTATATCGCGGCTGGGTCCGGCCCGGCCTACACCGCACCGCCGCAATACGCCCCGACTCAGGCTGCGGGACAGCAGCTTCCGGTATCCGGAGCATCCGCGGTGGCGCCCTCGAGTTACGCGGCGGCGCCGCAGCAACCCAGCTACCCAACTGCTCCTCCGAGTTATCCTGCGGCGCAATCCCTTCCACCGAATGCACCGCCGATGGGCTACTCACCCCATCAGCCACCCGGCTACCCGCCCGAACGCCGGTCTCATACCGGTCTGATCGTGATGGTCGTACTGATCGTGGTGGCTTTGCTCGGTGGCGTCGGCATCGTCGCCGCGAAGATCGGATTCTCCAATTCCGACTCCGCGTCACCGCTGGATCTCGGCACCAAAGCGCCCACGGGACCGGCGGACGCCGGGACGCTCGCGAAAGCGTTTCCGAACCTGCTGCCGCAAGGTGTGGACACGAAGTACAACGTCGGCTCCGGCCCGGGATATCGGGACAAGACCTGCTTCCTGAAGTCGGCCGATTCGGGTGGCAAGGTGTCCAGCGCCGAGGGTGTGCCGGACTTCCCGAAATGGGCGACGGCCTGGAATTGCTGGGGAACGCCGATCAACGAACCCGACTACGTCCTCGTCGCCTTCCGATCGCCGCAGGACGCACAGGCGGCGGTGCGCGACCTGCCGTCCAATACCGCCGCGACCGAACGCAACAACGGCAAGTCCTATTCGACCTACCGGTGGCAGACGTCCGACAGCGGCTTGCCGGACGGGTTCCTGGTCGTCGATTTCCAGGATGACCCGGCGCGCTCCAGCTACCTGCTGTTCGCCACGGTGACGCTCACCGACCGCATCCCCACCTCGGGATTCGGCATTCCCGCCGCCGAGTTCAAGGACTGGTTCGCCGACCTGCCGCTGTAGCGAGCTCAGTCGACGGCGAGCGCCTCCACGATGGGCAGCCGGGCGGCCCGCAACGCGGGCGGAATCGACCCGAGCAACGCCAGCGCCAGCGCGATCATGCCGTAGACCAGCACCATCGGGCTCGGCTGATAGGCGACGTCGATGGTCAAGGCGTGCCCGATCGCGATCGCGGCCAGATACTGCACCAGGGCGCCGAGAAGCAAACCCAGTGCCGCGCCGACGACTCCGATGCCCACCGCCTCGGCGAGCACCGAACGTATCAGGAACTTGCGCCCGGTGCCCATGGCGCGCAACACCCCGAGCTCCCTGCGGCGTTCCAGCACCGAGAGCATCAACGTGTTGAGCAGCGCGACCGTGGCCACCAGCACCACGATCCAGAGGATGGCATTGCTCATCACCGATCCTTGCCGAATGCTCGACGAGGCCGCGACCACGGTATTCGCGCCGGTGTCGACGTTCAGTTCCGGTGGCACCACGTGGCGGATGGCCGCGAGCACCGCCGCGGGATCGGCGCCGGGTTCGAAGTCGACCGCGATGACCGTCTCGCCGGGCCGCTCGTACCAGGCGCGCATCAGGTCGAGGTCCATCATCACCACGCCCGCGATCGCCGAGAAGTACGGAATCACTTGCAGCACCCGCACGGTACGCGGGCCGGTCGGTGTCGGCAGGGTCAACTCGGCGCCAGCGCTCACGCCCAGCGAGCGCGCCACGTCACGGGAGATCGCCACCCCCTCCCCGGCGGACAGCCGGGCCACGTTCTCGTCGGTGAGCATCCGCATGCGGGTTTCCCTGGCATCCGGCGGAAATCCTTGCAGCATCACGCGACTGGTGCCGAGCGTGGCGAACGCCATCTGCGCCGGGCTGAGATGCGCGACGCCGGGTACGGCCGCGAGCTTGTCCGGCAGATCAGCGGGCAGCAGCGGACCGGTGGGGAATTGCGCCATCGAAGCCGGGCTGACGTAGACGTCGTTCTTGGCCAGATCCTTGAATGTCACGGCGGCCGAGTCGATCATGTTGCTCGAGGCGCCGCTCATGCCGACGGTCGCGGCGACGCCGATCATCACCGTCATGGCCGTTGCCCACACGCGGCGCGGCGCGCGTTCCAGCGTGGTCGCGCCGAGCGCCCCGGGGGCGCGGAACCAGCGTGCGACCCCGGCGGCGGCCCGCACGATCGGACCGGTCGCGGCGAAACACAGCAGAATGGCGGCGACGAACGAGATCGAGATGGCGGTCAGCGAATACCGGCCCAGATCGCTGCCCGCGATCAGCACCGCGGCGCCGACCAGTCCGGCGCCCAGCGCCACGGCGAGCCAGCGCAGCAGCGGGCTCGCCGTATCCGTTCGGCCGACGCCTACCGGAGCCAGCGCCTCGATGGGCCTGACCTTGTACACCTGGCGCGCGGCGAGAGACGCCGCGAGCACACTGGTGAACACGCACGCCGCGACCGCGAACGGAATCACGTACCAGGGCACCAGATACTCGGTGCGCGCCTCCACCGACTGCACGATCGCGGTGGGCAGGGCGCCGATCGCGATCCGGCCCATGAACACGCCGAGCGCCGCGCCGACCGTGCCGCCGAGCACACCGAGCAGCGCCGCTTCGCCCAGCAGGTCACGCACCATCGGCCCACGTCTGCCGCCGATGGCGCGCAGCAGCGACAGCATCGGCCTGCGCTGGGCGATCGCCATGCTCATCGCGTTGTAGATGAGGAATCCCGAGACGATCAGCGCGGCGGCCGAGGCCATCGTGGTGGAGTACCGGACGATCTGCACCACGCCGCCCGCCTGCGCGGTGCGCAAGCTCGGCTCGGCGACCACCGCGCGACCGTCCACCGCGGCGGTCACCGCCGCGCGCAACTGCCCGAGGTCGGCGCCGTCGGCGGGAATGATCTGCACCGAATCCAGCCGCCCCGCCCGATCGGTGATCTTCTGCGCGAGCCCGAGCGGAGCCGCGATGAGGTGCCCGTCGTTGAGTTTCCGGGACGTCTGCTCGTCGAGGACTCCCGCGACCGTGACCGTCGTGCCGCCCAGCGTGAACCGCTCACCCTCGGAGCGGCCGAGCGCCGCGCCGACCAGCACCCCGTTCGGCACCGACAGCAGCTTTCCCGCGGAAGCGCTCATCGGAGCGGTCAATTCGCTGCCCAACGCGGCGATGGTCGAGTCGGCGCCGATCAGCAGCGCACGGTCGGCGCCGGTACCGAGCTGCACACGCAACATCGGCACCGCCACCGCCACACCGGGAGTGCTCGCGATCCGGCCCAGCAACTGCTGGTCGAAACCCGCGTCGGTGACTCCGGTGACCTCCAGCTGCGCCTTGCCGCCGAGACCGCGGGTCAGCCGGTCCACCGAACCGGTCACCGAGCCGGAAATGCTCAGCACCGCGACCAGCAGCGACGCCGAGACACCCATCACGACCAGCGACATCACGGTGCGGCCGCGATGGGCGAGCAGCTCGCCGATATTGAACAGCCGCAGGCGATCCCACGCCGCGCCGATCATGCGTTGACCGTCCGCTCGACCCTGTCGTTGGAGCGGATCCGGCCGTCGCGCAGGGTGATCACCCGATCGCAGTAGGTCACCGCGCCCATGTCGTGGGTCACCATCACCACCGAATTGCCCGATCCGGCGATCTCGCCGAGCAGCTCGAGGATGGCGGCGCCGGTCTTGGAATCGAGGTTTCCGGTGGGCTCGTCGGCCAGGATCAGCGGCGGGTTCATGATCAGCGCCCGCGCCACCGCCACCCGCTGCATCTGCCCGCCGGACAACTCGGCGGGCCGGTGTTCGGCCCGCTCGGCGAGGCCGACCAGGTCGAGCAGCTCCAGCGCGCGCGGCTTGGCCTTCCGCAAACCGGTGCCGTCCAGCAGTTTCGGGATCGCCACGTTCTCCCACGCCGACAGCGTGGGCAGCAGGTTGAAGAACTGGAAGACGAAACCGACTTGATGGCGCCGGAACCGCGACTGCTGCTCCTCGTCGAGCGCGCCGATCTCCTCGCCCCGGAACCGGATCGAGCCCGCGTCGGGACTGTCCAGCGCGCCGAGCAGGTGCAGCAGGGTGCTCTTGCCGGAACCGGACGGCCCGATGATCGAGGTGAATTCACCGGCCTCGATGTGCAAGCCCACCTCGTCGAGCGCGCGGACGGTCTGACCGCCGACCCGGTATTCCTTCGTCACGCCGGATAATTCCAGCACCGCCGGTTCAGACATCCTTGTCCCCCGTTTCCGTTCGGTCGATCAACAGTTCTTCGTTCCTCGCGCGCTACCGCGCCATTGCCTTCGACGCGTGGTTGCGGCGACGATACTGTGCGTCCAGCACCGCGCGCAGCACCGGCTGTTCGGCGGCCAGCTCGAGATATGCCTCGACCTCCGTGAGACCCTGCTCGAGTTTCGCGTCGAAATGGATGTTCCACCGATAGCGCAGCGTGAGCAGCAGTCCTTCCGCGCCACCGAACAGCCGATCCAGCTCGGGGATGTCCGCGAACAAGTCGGGACTGGCGGGATCGGCCGCCGCGCGGGTGAGCACGGTGTGCACGATCTCCGTTCTCGCGTGCTGATCTGTCCAGGACATGGCCTTCGCCTTCCGACGGTGAACTACCGCTCACGGTACGGACGCGAAGGCCGTGTTGTCGTCGTGCCAGGGACCCGAATGCGTCTCCGACCACGGTAGGAGTTGCGGCCCGCTCGCGGGACGATGTACCGCCTCGCGGGCGGCGGCTAGCCTTACAGAATGGGTGTGACCGGCGTCTCCGAAGCACCGCCCGGTACGCCGCGAACCGGGCGGGTGCGTGCCGCGCTACAGCGCACCGGGCAGCGGTGTGTCGAGTTCGGACGCGATCCGGTGGCGGCGTTCCGGCGCAATGTCGAGCAGTTGCCGTTCGACTATCCGCCCTCGGTCATCATCAGCATCGATCTCGCCGTGCTCGTCGTCGCGGTGGCGGCCGCGGTGCAGCGGCACGAGTACTTCCCGACCGTGCTCCCGATCATCGCGGTGCTGCTGACCTATGCTTTCGGTCCGCTGTACGCGTTTCTCGGCGTCATGCCCCGCCCGTTGCTGCTCGGTGTGTTCGCCATGGCGGCGGAAGCGCTGTTCCTCGCCCAGCCCGTCAGCGCCGACTTCGCGCCGTTCGTGCTGGTGGCCGCGGCGGGTGAGATCGCGGCCATCGCGCCGAAGCGGGTGAGCGTTCCGGTCACGGTGGCGATGATGCTGCAATTGGTCGCGTTCGACGTGATCGGTCACGTGCCGGAGGGATTGCCGACCTACCTGGTCGGCATCGCGTTCGGCTGGATGGCCGGGCTGATGATGCAGTATCAGCGCCGCTTCCTCTACCAGGAACGCGGCTACCAGGACATCCGCGCCGCGCAGGCCGCCGACGAGGAGCGTCACCGGATCGCCCGCGAAGTGCACGACGTGATCGCGCACTCGCTGAGCGTGACCCTGCTGCATCTCACCGCGGCGCGGCACGCGCTCGAGACCGACCGCGACGTGGACGAGGCCGTGGAGGCGCTGACCGACGCCGAGCGACTCGGCAGGCAGGCCATGGCCGATATCCGCCGCACGGTCGGCCTGCTCGACGCGCGGCCGTGGAAGCAGGTGGCGGAGCCGAGTGTGGAGGACATCCGGGACTTGGTCGGCGATTTCGTGCGCGCCGGGTTGGACGTGCGCTACGAATGCGAGGGCGACCTCGGCGCGGTGTCGCCCGCCGTCGGGCTGGCGCTGTACCGGATCGGTCAGGAGTCGCTGGCGAATGTCGTCAAACACGCGCCGGGCGCGTCCGCCTCGATCCGGATCGCGGTCGACGCGGCTATGGTGACGCTGACGGTGGACAACACGTTGCCCGCCGGGGTGCCGCAACAACGCGGCGCGGGAATGGGCGTCTCCGGGATGCGGCAGCGCGCCGAGTTGCTCGGCGGCCGGATGACGGTCGGCCCGACCGACCACGGCTGGTCGGTGCGGGCAGGCATTCCGCTCGCGCCCGCTCGCGGCGGATTCTCGTGTTCGATACTGCCCGGCGCCACGACCACACCACGGGAGGGTGCGTGAGAGAGCGTCATCGAATGAGCCGACGACGCCGCGCTCGCGCGCACGACGGAGTCGCGTTCGGGCGAGCCGGAGCTGTGCGGGCGCGTCAGCGAGGGAGCCGGAGGCGCAGCGCGCTCCCGTGCACGAGGCAGCCGCGTCTCGGCGGGGCGGTCTCGTGAGCATGACCTCGCCCGCGAGCGCGGAAGCCGCCGTGACCGTGCTGGTGGTGGACGATCAGGAACTCGTGCGCGGCGGCTTGCGGCGCATCCTGCGCAGGCGCGATGGATTCGTGGTGACCGAATGCGCCGATGGCGACGAGGTGCCCGCCGCCGTCGCGGAGTTCCATCCCGACGTCGTGCTCATGGATCTGCGCATGAAGCGTGTCGGCGGCATCGACGCCACCCGGGCACTGCGGGCGCGCGAGGGCGCCCCGCCGGTGCTGGTGCTCACCACCTTCGACGACGACCAGCTGCTGTCCGGCGCGCTGCGGGCCGGCGCCGCCGGATTCATCCTCAAGGACTCGCCCGCCGAGGACCTCATCCGCGCGGTGCGGACGGTCGCGGGCGGCGGAGCCTGGCTCGACCCGGCGGTCACCGGTCGCGTGCTCTCGGCCTACCGCATGGTGCGGCCGGTGAGCACCCGCTCCGACACGCGCCTGTCCGAACTGACCGCCCGTGAGTACGAGGTGCTCGAATTGATCGGCCGCGGCCGGGTGAACGCGGAAATCGCCCGGGAACTCGGCATCTCGGAAGTGACCGTGAAAAGCCATGTCGGGCATATTTTCGGTAAGCTCGACCTCCGGGATCGGGCCGCGGCGATCGTGTTCGCGTTTGACCACGGAGTGGTGACACCCGGAGAATCCACTCGTTGACGGGTGGGCTCCGGTCGCGGACCGCGTGATCCCGGTGTGCGATCCCTACTCGGGATGTGGAGGATGACGGGTGCAGGAGTCCGGGCCGAGAACCGGGACGCGGTTCGGGCCATACGAACTGCGGTCGTTGCTGGGCAAAGGGGGAATGGGGGAGGTCTATGAGGCCTACGACACGCTGAAGGACCGGTTGGTCGCGGTCAAGCTGCTGTCGGAAGAACTCGCCAAAGACCCGATGTACCAGGTGCGTTTCCGGCGCGAGTCGCAGGCCGCCGCCCGGCTGGCCGAGCCGCACGTCATCCCCATCCACGACTGGGGCGTGATCGACGGTGTCCTGTTCATCGACATGCGGCTGGTGCGTGGCGTCGACCTGCGTACCCTCCTGCGCGGCCAGGGGCCGCTGAGTCCCGTTCGCGCGGTGGGCATCGTCGAGCAGATCGCGTCGGCGCTGGACGCCGCGCACGCGGCCAACTTGGTGCACCGCGACGTGAAGCCGGCGAACATCCTGGTCACCGACGACGATTTCGCGTACCTCGCCGATTTCGGGATCGCGCACACCGAGGGCGACAGCGCGGTGACCCTCGTCGGCATGGCGGTCGGCTCGTATATCTACATGGCTCCGGAGCGTTTCGACGTCGGGCCGGTTACCGGCCGAGCCGACGTCTATTCGCTGGCGTGTGTGCTGCACGAATGCCTGACCGGAGCAACGCCGTTCCCGGCGAACAGCATGAATGTGCTGATCAAGTCGCATCTTTCCGATCCGCCGCCGCGGCCGAGCGCGCAGGCGCGCGGGATCCCGCCCGCGCTGGACGCGGTGATCACCCGCGGCATGGCCAAGAACCCGGCCGACCGCTTCCCGACCGCCACCGCGTTGGCCGAGGCCGCCCGAGCCGCGCTCGCCCCGGCGCCGTCCACCGGACCGATGCTCGTGGTGCGCGCGCCCGACCGGGCGCAGCGACCAGGTGAGCCGACCGCGAGCGGTGCGGCGGTTTCGCCGGAATCGACGGGTGAGCTGTCGGTCGCCGCCGTGATCCACCCCAGTGCGCCGACGGTCGTGCGGCCGACGGAGACCCAGTTCACGCCGCTTCCGTCGGCGGGCGAACCACCGCCGACACCGTTGGTGGCGAGCGCGCCGTCTCCGCCCAAGGGGGGACTGCCTCCGATGCGTCCCTTCCCGGACGCGCACCTGTACCCGGAGACCGAGGCATATCTGGAGTCTGCGGGATACCCGCAGACCCAGGCGTATTCGGCGCCCCCGACGCAGGCGTATCCAGGCAGTTATGCAGGTTATGCGCCGCACGAACCCGCTGGGGCCGCGCAGGCGTATTCGGAGTACCCCTCGGCGGAGAATCCGGCCCCGGGCGTGGGGACGCACCCCGAGCAGGCGTACCCGGAAACGCCCACGGTGCAGGCGTATTCCGAGATGTCCCCGCAGGCACCGGCCTTTTCCGCGTTCGCCGAGACTCCTCCGCATCCGGGAGCCGAGAATTATCCGGAGACCGAGCAGTATCCGGACCACGGTTTTCCGACCAGCCCGCGTGCCTCGGACGACGTATCCGGGTATCCGGTCCACCAAGACTTGGCGGCGCCGACCCAATACCTTGCCCCTGCCCACGGTCATGCGACTCGCACCGACTATCCGCCACAGGGTGACTATCCGGTGCGTGCCGACTACCCGCCGCTGGATGACCATGCGGTGCGTGACGATCACCCGCCGCAGGGTGGCTATCCGGTGCGCGCCGACGATCTGACATGGGTGGAATTTCCGCCGAATCCCGACCATTCCGCGCAAACCGGCGACCAGCCGCAGGCGGATCACCCGCCACGGGATGACTATCCGGTGCGTGCCGACTACCCGTCGCGCCATGACGACCCGGACGGCTCCTACGACTACGACGATGCCGATTACTCTTCGTCGCGTCCGGGACGTTCCATCGCGCTGCCCATCATGGTCGCGGTGCTGGCCATCGTGGTGGTGACCGTCGGCGGTGCGCTCGCCTGGCAGTCGCTCGGCTCCGGCGGCGTCGAGACGACCTCCGCTGGACGACAGTCCGATACGCCGACTCCGGGAGTGAACCCCATCCGGCCGCAGGCCAGCCCGCCGACCTCGTCCGCCGCGTCCACCTCGGCCAAGCCGACACCGGTCACACTGCCCGCGGGCGCCAAGCCCTGCGGCCAGGGCCAAGCCGCCGCCGGGGCGTTCACCCAGTCGGCGGCGGGCACCGCCGTAACCAGCTGCGCGTTCGCCGAAGAGGTCCGCAGGGCCTACGCCGAACTCGGCACGTCGCAGAACACGGCCCGCGACGCACCCCGCACGGTGGTCGCGACCAGTCCGGTCACCGGCCGGACCTACACGATGAACTGCCAGAGCGAAGGCCAGCTCGTCGTATGCAGTGGCGGCGAGAACGCGGTGGTGTACGTCTACTGACCACCGCTCCCACCCCCGCCCGGAAGCATCGACGGATAAGCGCTGTTCAGCGGCGTGATCCCGCTGGCACTCGGTAAGCTCGAGCTGTGGGCGAGATCTTCCCGCTGCTCTTGATCGGAATGTTCCTCGTCATTGCCTACCTCATCCGGCGCCGCAACCGGGATGGCCGCTGAGCGGCGGTTACGCCGTCCGGAGATCGGCTATCCGAACGCGAAGTAGCGCAGCCAGAGATAGGGGGCGGCGACCGCGATGGTGATCGCGGTGACGACTATGCCCTTGCGGGTGAATTCCCAGAAGGAAATGGGATTGTCCGCGCGGCGAGCTATGCCCAGCATGACGACGTTGGCGCTGGCGCCCACAGCGGTGAGGTTGCCGCCGAAGTCGGCGCCCATGGCCAGCGCCCACCACAACGCACCGGACTGGGCGTGGTCCATGCTGTCGACGAGATCGGCCACCAGCGGGCTCATCGTGGCCACATAGGGGATGTTGTCGATGACACCGGACAGCACCGCCGACACCACGAGAATCAGCATCGTCGCCACGAGAGCGTTTCCGCCGGTGGCGTCGGTGGCGAGTTCGGCGAGGCGCTCGATCACACCGGTCTGCACCAGCGCGCCGATCATGATGAAGAGTCCGCCGAAGAACAGCAGGGTCTCCCATTCCACCGCCGACAGGTAATCCTCTCGGGAGACCTGGGAGATCAGCACGAGCACGCCCGCGCCGAGCAATGCCACGACCGATGGTGCGATATGGAACAGCGAGTTTCCGACGAATCCGATGAACACCGCCGCTAGGACGAGTCCGCATTTCACCAGCAGCCCCCGGTCGCGGATCGCCTCGCCTTCGTTGAGCGACATGACGTCGGCGGCGTTCTGGGGGTCGACTTCGAAACTGCCGCGGAACAGCCTCGGCAGCAGCAGGGTGAACACCGCCAGCTCGATCACCACGATCGGTGCCATGTGGATCAGGAAGGTGTTGAACGACAGGCCCGCGCGGCTGGCGATGATGATGTTCGGCGGGTCGCCGATCAGGGTCGCGGCGCCGCCGATATTGGACGCGAGCACCTCGGCGATCAGGAACGGCACCGGATCGACGCCGAGCCGGTCGCAGACCAGCAGCGTCACCGGAGCGATCAGCAGCACGGTGGTGACGTTGTCGAGGAACGCCGACGCGAACGCCGTGATCAGCACCAGCAGGATCATCACCCGCAGCGCTGATCCCTTGGCGCGCTTGGCGGCCCAGATGGCGGTGTACTCGAAGACACCGGTCTGGCGTAGCACTCCGACAATGACCATCATGCCGAACAGCAGGAAGATGACGTCCCAGTCGATGCCGGTCTCATGGGAGTAGAAGGCGTGCTCGGACCTGGTCACGCCGAGGGCGAGCAGGATCGCGGCGCCACCGAGCGCCGCCTTGGTCTTATGGACGCGCTCGGTGGCGATGAGGAGGTAGGCGACGACGAAGACGACGACCGCGGTGACCGTCACCCCGCCCACCGCCCATGGCGAACGGCGGCGGAGGCCGAAGCTGCGCGGCGGCTCAGCCGCTCCGCAGCGCGGCCGCCAGCAGCCGCGAGGCGGTGATCACGCCGATCAGTTCGTCGCCCTTCATGACCGCGATGAGCGGACAGCGCAAGCGCGCCATCACCGCGGCCACTTCGACGATGGTGTCGTCGGCCTGGGCCGGCGGCACCGTGCTGAGGTGCTCGGGAATCACGTCGCGGACCTTCTTGCCGCGAAGCTTGTCGACGACCCGGTCGGCCATCGATTCGTTCAGCACACCCGCGAGGGACGGGTCGTCCTGGATGTACTTCGGGACGAAGAACCGCACCACTTGCGAGGCGGGCAATACCGCTTTCGGAGCGCCTTGCCCGTCGGTGACCACGATGCCGGGTAGCCGGTGTTCGGCCAGTAGCCGAGCGGCGTCCATCGCATCGGTGTCGAGATCGACCACCGGATAGTCCTCGGCTATCTGCGCGGCGTGCACATGTGCAGGATACGTCCGGACGCGGCATGATCGCCCGTGCGAAAGACGTCGAGATCGAATACGAGTGTGCCACCGGCTCGCTCCAGGATCGGTCCACGTCACCCGGGTCTCGGGTCACGTTTGCCGACCAGACTTCCCGGCGCGCCATCGGTAAAGATGCCGTAAAGGTTCTCGCCGGGCAAGTCTACTGTGCGGTCGCGGCCAGGGACGCCAGCGCCACCTCGGTGACCGCCTGGCGCGCCTGGTCGGCGGTTCCGGGGTGCCGGTAGTAGTCCACCCAGATCAGGTCCGCGCCGCGGCGGATCACCGCCGACCCGTGCGCGGTACCGTCCTGGTCCGTCTCGCTGTAGGCGGTGCACGCCTCGTTTCCCAGGCCGCTCGCGCTCTGGAACTGCCCGGCTACCGCGGTGGCCGCGCAGGAATCGGCGAGAGCGGCCGCGGCTCGCTCGGCGCCCGAGTCCCAGCCGACCTGGCCGTAGCGCAGCAGACGCACGCGCAGGAAGCCGTACATGCCGGAGGTGGGGGGACGGCTGTCCGCGGTGGAGTAGACGCAGGCGGCGTCCGATCCCGACGAGTAATTCGACTCCCTCTGCGGAACTCCATCGGGTACCGAACGCTCGAACACGGCGGGCCCGATCGCTTCGCAGAGGTCGGCGGGGGCCGCGGCGGCCGGGTGCGACCGCTCGGACCTGGCCTGGAGTGCCAGGTACCCGGCGAATCCGACGACAAGCAGAATCACGGTGGCCAGCGGTAACAGGCAGCCCCATCGGCGGCGAGATGTGGACGACGTCATGCGTTTTCCTCGGTCGACGGTCCAATGCTCGCCCACGCTGGATGGGTGTGGGACGCGCATGGATCCGGAAGTTTCAGCGGGAGTGCTCGTATCGGCGATCAGGGGCGGGGATCGGGTGGTAGTCGGTGACCACCAGCGTGGGTGTCCGGGCGGGGTCGCGGTGGGCGCTGCCGGGGGTGACGACGCCGCGAACTTCGAGCCAGGTGTCGTTCTCGATCGGCTCCGTTATTCCCGCCAGGTGGACGTAGATGTATCGGGCGTCGGCCACGCAACAGGTGATCAGCACGCGCGCCAGGTCGAGATCGATGCCGGGCGGCCGCGGTTGTCCGCTGTCCTCGGTCTCGAGGGCGAAGCCGCTGATGGTCACCTCGCGGCCGTCCAGTGACCGGGTGGAGTCGAGCAATGCCCGATTCACCAGGTCATAGATCGTCAGGGTCGGTGCGGGCTCGTCCGGAAGGGGCGGGAACGGACGGGATTCCGGTTCGTCCGCGGACGTGCGGGACACCACGCGGACCGGGGACGCGGTGGTCGCGGCACCGGCGCCCAGCGCCGGTGGGGCGATGAGCAGCAGCGCGGCGGCCGGTGCCAGCAGCAGCCACTGCGCTCGGCCGGTGTGGTGCTCATGGTCGGCCGCGCCCTCGCCTCGCCGGATATCGCGAACGATCGCGATGAGCCCGAGCAGGAGGAAGCACACGCCGCTGATCACCAAGAAGGGAAACAAACCAGGTTTCACATAGCGCAGGTAACTGCCGTCGAGCGCGGTCCACAGCACCGCGCCGCCGATCAACAGCAGCAACAGATTCTGCGTTTCTCGATTCATCGCGCACCCCCGAGAAAAACGTACCCCGCGATTGTGCCGCCCACTACCGCCACCGCAAAGGTCAATGGCGAGAAGCGGATTGCGAACCGCCGTCCGAAACTGCCTGCCTGCATGGCGAACAGCTTCACATCGACCGCCGGGCCGACCACGAGGAAGACCAGCCGCGGCAGCAGCGGCAAGCTCGACATGCTCGCCGCGACGAACGCGTCCGCCTCGGAGCACAGGGCGAGCACGAGAGCCAGCACCGCCATCACCACGATCGCGATCACCATCTGTCCGGCCAACCGCTCGTACCAGACCGGAGGAACCAGCACCCGCAGTGCTGCCGCCGCCGCGGCGCCGAGCACGAGAAAGGCGCTCGCCTGCAGCAGATCGTGCCGCGCCGCCTCGGTGAAGACCTCCCAGCGACTTCGACCGGTCGCGCAGTGATCATGACCGCCGTGCGGCAGCATCCAGCCCGGACGCCCGATCCGCGACCACACCAGACCCATCACGACAGCGGTCGCCAGCGAGCCGGTGAACCGCGCCGCCACCATCCCCGGCTCGCCGGGAAACGCGACCGCCGTCGCGACCAGCACGACCGGGTTGATCGCCGGCGCCGACAGCAAGAACGCCAGCGCCACCGAACTCGGCGCACCCTGCTCGATCAGCCGCCGAGCCACCGGCACCACACCGCACTCACAGCCGGGCAACGCCATCCCTGCCAACCCCGCGACACCGATCGCCGCCGGTTCGTTGCGCGGCAGCACCTTCCGCAGCACGGCAGGCGAGACGAACGCCGCGATACACCCGCTGACCAGGACCCCGAGCACCAGAAACGGCACCGCCTGGACGAAGACGCCGACGAAGACCGTCATCGCGGTCTGTAGCCGCGCCGACGCGCCGACCACCGAGACGAGCTGCGATTGCACGACTACGCCAAGGGCCACCAATCCGGCGAGGACATAGGTCGAGGACATGGTGCTGCGCGGCGAGCGCCGCAGGCTCTGATCGGCCATCACCACATCCTGCCAGGAGCCGTTGGTCGGCAATGTTTCCGCTGTTCACCGGCGGCGGGCTGCGACGGATTGGCTGGTTTGAGTCAAGGCTCAGCACTGTGGCGAATCTGCGGCACTTATTCGGTGAAGGTTGACATGGGCTGCGCAACGGCTGATCAGGCCATAAGTACTGCGACAATACGCTCCGGCTATTGAAAATTACTACGCTGTAGACGATTTGCTATGCGATCGCTGTGGGGTGGGTGGGTTCGCTCCGGTGCATTCGGAGAGGTGGGGTGTGACCAATTCATCTAGTACGTTCTCTGGGATAACGAGAAGCAGTTCTCGGGTGAGGCCCGCAGCTGGCAGTGCTCGGCGGCCGGTGCTGATCCCGGCCGCCCTGTGATGCCGGGCGGGTAGGTGGAGGTGTCCATGCTTGTTGACCAGGCCGTCGTCACCTGGCTGGGAGACAAGGATCAACCGATCGTGTGCGCAGCCGGTCGTCCGATCCGGCGCGCTCAGCACGATCGTGTCGATGAGTCCTCCTCCGGCGTCGACCGTGCGAACCCCGTAGATCGTGGTGGGCGGGTGCGGTCCAGCCATCGGCGGCGGGGTGGGGCGCGCGAGAACCAGCTGATCGTGGCAGGTGGAGCCCACCGCAAGTCGGGCGACGCGCGGAATCAGAACTCCCGGTACGTCATTGCCCGTGGCATCCGCCCTGTCGATCGAGGGGGCAGTCGGCGAGACGACGCGGTACGGCGTCGGGACGCCGTGCTGACACGGAGGCCCGGGGGAGTTCGCAAGAAGAATGTGTCGAAGAATGTCTATTGATCAATTCCGCAAAGCTCGAAAAGTCCTGGGCTGCGCGGCGCTTGTCGCATGCGTTGTCGCCGGGTGCGGGACCAACCGCCCCGAGGATCCGGCGGCGAGCGAGCCGACCATCACCGAGGCCGCGGCGCGGACCGATCAAAAGGGCCTCTCCCTCATCGTGCCCGGCACGCTGGCCGCGGGTTTCGCCGACCTGGCCGCTGGCGTGCGCGGCAAGCTCGGGATGGCGGTCATGCCGGTCGGCGGCACTCAGCCGGTGACCTTCGGCGACTGGACCAGCGGTCCGGCGTGGTCGACGATGAAGGTCCCGCTGACCATCGCCGCGCTGCGCCGCAATCCGAGCAGCTCGAACTATGCCGCGTCCGCGGCGATCACCGCCTCGGACAACTCCGCCGCCGAGACGCTGTGGCAATCGCTCGGCAGCCCGCAGGAAGCGGCCCAGGCCGTGCAGGCGGTGCTGCGCGAAGGGGGCGACACCAAGACCGTCGTGCCCGCTACCCGTACCCGTCCGGAGCATTCGGCCTTCGGGCAGGCCGAGTGGTCGCTGCTCGATCAGGTCCGGTTCGCCTCGCGGCTGCCCTGCCTGTCCGAGTCCGGCCGCGTGACCGCGCTGATGGAGCAGGTCGTCGCCAGCCAGCGCTGGGGTCTCGGCGAGTTCAGCGGAGCCGAATTCAAGGGCGGGTGGGGTCCGGAACCGTCCGGGTCTTACCTGGTGCGCCAGTTCGGGGTCATCACGGTTCCGTCCGGACAGATCGCGATCGCGGTGGCGGTGCAGCCGGATTCGGGAACCTTCAGCGACGGCATCAACATCCTGGACCGGCTGGCCGCGGTCGTCTCCGAGCATCTCGACGAGTTGCCCGGCGGTCGCTGCCCCGCAGCGTAAGGTCATCCGTCCAGGTCACTGTTACCCATCGTTCACGGGGTCGAGGCTGCCGAGATCGGATATGGGGGGCAAGATAGCGGCCATGCGCATCGGAGTCTTGACCGGAGGCGGAGACTGCCCAGGACTGAACGCGGTCATCCGGGCCGTCGTTCGCACCGCGAACGGCCGTTACGGCGACGCGATCGTCGGCTTCGAGGACGGCTGGCGCGGCCTATTGGAAGACCGGAAGATCCAGATCCAGAACGACGACCGCACCGACCGCATCCTCACCAAGGGCGGCACCATCCTCGGGACCGCGCGCACCAATCCCGACGTGCTGCGCGCCGGTCTCGGCCGGATCAAACAGACCCTGGACGACAACGGCATCGAGGCGCTCATCCCGATCGGCGGCGAGGGCACGCTCACCGCCGCGAGCTGGCTGTCCGACGAAGGCGTCCCGGTGGTCGGCGTCCCCAAGACCATCGACAACGACATCGATTGCACGGACGTCACTTTCGGCCACGACACCGCGTTGAGCATCGCCAGCGAGGCGATCGACCGGCTGCACACCACCGCCGAGTCGCATCAGCGCGTCATGCTCATCGAGGTGATGGGCCGCCACGCGGGCTGGATCGCGATCCACGCGGGCATGGCGGCGGGCGCGCACCTGACCCTGGTGCCGGAGGTCCCGTTCGACGTGGCCGAGGTGTGCACCATGATCAAGCGCCGGTTCCAGCGCGGCGACAAGCATTTCATCTGTGTCGTCGCCGAGGGCTCGCATCCGGCCCCGGATTCCGGATTCACCTTGCGTGAGGGCGGCATCGACGAGTTCGGCCACGAGCGCTTCACCGGCGTCGCCCAGCAGCTCGGCGTCGAGATCGAACGCCGCATCGGCAAGGAGGTCCGCACCACCGTGCTCGGCCATGTCCAGCGCGGCGGCAGCCCCACCCCGTACGACCGAGTCCTGGCCACCCGTTTCGGTTTGCACGCAGCCGAAGCGGTGCACGCGGGCCGATTCGGCCAGATGGTCGCACTGCACGGCACCACGATCGACCTCGTTCCATTGTCGGAGGCCACCAAGCAGCTCAAGCGCGTGCCCCCGGAGCGCTACCGCGAGGCGGAGGCGTTCTTCGGATAGCGGCTGCGGTATGCGCGCGGCGAATAGCCCGAACCGATCCCGATCGTCGGTACTGTGAATCGCATGCGCAGTGGGCGACTGATCGCGTTGGTTCTGTTCGTGATCGCGGCGCTGCTGGCCGGGTGCTCGGAGTCGAATCCGCCCGAGCCGATCACCGGCGACTGGCACGGCTCCATCGAGGTACCCGGTCAGCCGATCCAGGTCGGGGTCAGTTTCCGCGACGACGGGACCGCCACGATCGACATCCCGTCGCAGGGCGCGACCGACGTGCAGTTGAAGGACGTCAGCTCCGACCGCAACGCGGTGTCGTTCGCGATTCCCGATATCCCGGGCGACCCGGTGTTCCGCGGCCGGTACGAGTCCGGATCCGACGAGATCACCGGCGATTTCACGCAGGGAGGCCAAAGCTTCCGCCTCGCGCTGAGCCGCGGCGAGGTCGAACCGCTGGCCCGGCCGCAGGAGCCGAAGCCGCCGTTCCCGTACAAATCCGAGGACGTCACCTACCGCAACGGCGACATCACCATCGCGGGAACACTGACCGAGCCGCAGGGGGCGGGCCCGTTCCCCGCCATTCTGATGATCACCGGAAGCGGCCCGCAGGACCGCAACGAAGAACTCATGAGCCACAAGCCCTTCCTGCTGCTGGCCGACACCTTCACCCGCGCGGGCTACGCCGTGCTGCGCACCGACGATCGCGGCGTAGGCGGCACCAGCGGCAAGCTGGACGACGCCACCTACACCGACCTGGCCGAGGACGCCGCCGCGGGCGTCCGATTCCTCCGTGCCCGCCCCGAGATCGACCCGGCCCGCGTCGGGCTCTTCGGCCACAGCGAGGGCGGTTACCTCGCGCCGCTGGTCGCCGCGCGCCCGGACAGCGGCGTCGCGTTCGCCATCCTGATGGCCGGACCGGGCGTGCCCGGCTCGGACATCCTCGTCGAGCAGACCCGCCTGATCGCGACCGCGAACGGCACGCCCCCTGACCAGGTGGACACCCGGGTGCGCGAGATCAGCGAGCTGGCCGCTCTGCTGAAGGCGGGCGACCTGGCGGGCGCCAAGGACCTGGCGCGCCGCCAGAACCAGGCGCTGCCCGCCGATCAGCGCGTGCCCGACGAGCAGGCGGCCGCGGGAATCACGCCGAATCTGGCCGCCCTGGTCGCCTACGACCCCGCGCCCGCCCTCGCCGCCCTGCGCATCCCGGTGCTGGCGTTCTTCGGCGGCAAGGACCTCCAGGTTCCCGCCGCCCAGAGTGAGCAGCCCATGCGCGACCACCTGGCCGCCGATCCGGACGCGACCGTCCACGTCTTCCCTGGGCTCAACCACCTGATGCAGCCCACCGAGACCGGCCGTCCCAGCGAGTACAGCTCCATCCACACGACCATCGCGCCCGAGGTGCTCGACTACGTCACCGGCTGGCTGCGGCAGCGGGTCCCGGCGAAGTAGCAGCGCGCCGCGAGAGCCGCTGCGCTGCGGCCCGAACGCTTACTTAGACTTATGGCCATGAGCGCACCCACGGTCGACCTGATGGATTACTCGGATGTCATCGCCCGGTTCGAGCCGGTGCTCGGCATGGAGGTCCACGTCGAGCTGAACACCGCGACGAAGATGTTCTGCGGTTGCCCGACCGAGTTCGGCGCCCAGCCCAATACTCAGGTGTGCCCGGTGTGCCTCGGTCTGCCCGGCTCGCTTCCGGTGGTGAACCAGAAGGCCGTCGAGTCGGCGATCCGGATCGGGCTGGCGCTGAACTGCGCGATCACCCCGTGGGGCCGCTTCGCGCGCAAGAACTACTTCTACCCCGACCAGCCGAAGAACTACCAGATCAGCCAGTACGACGAGCCGATCGCCACGAACGGTCACCTGGACGTGCTGCTCGACGACGGCAGCACCTTCCGGGTCGAGATCGAGCGCGCGCACATGGAGGAGGACACCGGCAAGTCGGTGCACATCGGCGGCGCGACCGGCCGCATCCACGGCGCGAGTCACTCCCTGCTGGACTACAACCGTGCGGGCGTCCCGCTGATCGAGATCGTCACCAAGCCGATCACCGGCGCGGGGGAGCGCGCGCCGGAGGTGGCGCGGGCGTACGTGACGGCGCTGCGCGATCTGCTGAAGGCGCTCGGCGTCTCGGACGTGAAGATGGAGCAGGGCTCGCTGCGCTGCGACGCGAACGTCTCGCTGATGCCCATCGGCGCCGCCGAGTTCGGCACCCGCACGGAGACCAAGAACGTCAACTCGCTGCGCAGCGTCGAGGTCGCGGTGCGTTTCGAGATGCGCAGGCAGGCCGCCGTGCTCGCGAATGGCGGCACGATCGTGCAGGAGACCCGCCACTTCCACGAGACCGACGGCACCACCTCGCCCGGCCGCCGCAAGGAGACCGCCGAGGACTACCGCTACTTCCCCGAGCCGGACCTGGAGCCCATCGCGCCCGACGCCGAGTGGGTCGAGCAGCTGCGCGGCACCATCCCCGAGTACCCCTGGCTGCGCCGCGCGCGCATCCAGTCCGAATGGGGCCTGTCTCACGAGGTGATGCGCGACTTGGTCAACGCGGGCGCGCTCGACCTGATCATCGCCACCGTCGACGCGGGCGCCCCGGCCAACGAGGCGCGCTCCTGGTGGGTCGCCTACCTCACCGAGAAGGCCAAGGAGCGCGACGTCCCGCTGGACGAGCTGCCGATCACCCCCGCCCAGGTGGCCGAGGTGATCAAGCTGGTCGACGCGAAGACCATCAACAACAAGGTCGCCAAGCAGGTCGTCGACTACGTGCTGGCGGGTGAGGGCGACCCGGCGCAGATCGTCGAGGCCAAGGGACTCGGCATGGTCAGCGACGACAGCGCCTTGCAGGCCGAGGTGGAGAAGGCTCTCGCCGCCAACCCCGACATCGCCGACAAGATCCGCTCCGGCAAGGTCCAGGCCGCGGGCAAGATCGTCGGCGACGTCATGAAGGCGACCCGCGGCCAAGCCGACGCCGCGCGGGTGCGCGAACTCGTGCTCGCCGCGTGTGCTTGATGTGCCGCGTCAGCGGCGCTGCGAACGGGTACGGTCTCGCTTCGCTGGACAACGGGCGTGCGCCGACGAGTCGCGACTGAACTACGTGGATTTGCGGCTCTTCCGCGGCTAGCGCAAGCGACGGACCTCGTGCGGACGCAACAGCCTCTTCGCGGCTAGGGCTGACGAGCGCTGCTCAGGGACCGGACGCGGCCACTCGGACGCGGGCCGGGCCGCCATCGGCGGTCGGAAGGCTCGCAGCTACCGGGTGGCGATCGATCGAAGGGGCCGACTCCGCGGAATCGGCCCCTTTCGCGTCTAGTCCGGTCCGCCGCCTCCGGCCTGCGGCGGCGGGATGCGGACGACGCGGTCGTCGAACGGGCCGGGCTGTCCGTCGGTCTTGTTCACCGTGGTCACCCAGATGGTGCCGTCCGCGCCGACCGCGGCGCCGCCGAGCTGGCCGTATCGGTCCTGGGCGACCAGGGTCGGCGCCGCGGTGACCGCGTGGGTGTTCGGGTCGGCGGCCGTGATGGCGAGTGCCTTCGCGCGGGTCAGCGAGATCGCGACACCGTCGACGGCCGCGGCGCAACCAGCGACGCCGGGGCGGTCGGGCCAGGTCCACGCGGTGGTCACCACGCCGTCCCCGTCGATGCGCTGCAACCGGTCCTCGGCCGCGGTGCGGTCGGTGATCCAGATGCTGTCCTTGGTGTCCCGGCACACATCCCCCGCGGTGCCGATGCCGGAGACGGCGATTTCCGGCTGCGACGTGCGGCCGGGCACCAGCGAGTTCACCCGCAGCAGCTTGCCGGCGAGCGAGCCGGCGGAGGCCGCCGCCGATGGGTTGCCCGCGTCGCCGGTCAACACGAGCATCCGGTCGGGGCCGGCGAAATCAATCGCGCCGCGATTCCCACTGGGCCCCTTGGGGATTCCGGTGAGGATGTCCTTCGGCGCGCCGCCCTCGGCGATGCGGACGACCCGGTTGTCGCTGGAGGTGGTGATGTAGGCGTACATCAGGCCGTCTTCGCGGTAGGTCGGGGACAGCGCGATGTCACTCAGGCCGCCGTCGGTGGAGCCGTCCACGTCGAGCTGGGCGATCTCGACCGGCGGCTGCTCCGGGGCGACCTTGAGGATCCGTCCGGTGCGGCGTTCGGCGACCAGTGCGCCGTCGCCGAGCGTGACCAGCCCGCCGAGCGTGTCGAGGCAGGTCGCGACCACCGCGGGGTCCGGATCGATGCAGGGCCCGCTCGGCCGGGTGGTCGAGGTGGGCGGCTGGTTCGGTTTCTTCGGGTCGATGTTGGCTCCGCGCAGGGTCGGTTCCGGGGTGAACGGGCTGGACGCCGAATCATCGAACCGGGCGCAACCGGCCAGCAGCGCGGCACCGAGCGCCAAGCTCGCCGCGAGGCGGCCAACGACAACCAAACTCATAGCTCAGACGTTACGGAAATACGGTCGCGCGCGCCCCCTCCGGGTGGGTGTTGCGCGCACACAGCCGGTCAGCGACTGACACGCCGTACCGCTTACCCGCCCGTGGCAGCGCGGCGCGGCCTAGGGTAGTGGCCGTGACCGACAAGCCGAAAGACACGCCCGAACCTCCGCGAGCCGAGGCCACCGCGCCGTCCACGGCCCAGCAGTCGGCGGCGTCGTCCACTGGTCGAGGCGTGAGCAGCCCGTTCGACTCGCCCACCGAGCAATTCGATCGCGTGGATCCGTCCGGGCGCCCACGGCTGGGCAAGGACGTCCCCCGCACCGACGACGAACTCGGGCTCGACCCGGAGGTTCCGACCACGGCGGAGACCAAGGCCACGCCCACCTACGACTACGCGAGCATCCCGCCCGCGGCGGCCCCGCCGACCGACACCGGCAGGTTGCGCCGCCGCACCGCCGAGAACCGCCGCGGCACCCTCGATCTCGGCTTGTTCCTGCTGCGCCTGGTCGTCGGCGGCACGTTCCTCTACCACGGGTTGCAGAAGCTCACCGGCTGGTTCCACGGCCCCGGTCTGGACGGCACCCGCGAGATGATGGAGCGCGGTGGCTGGGACCATCCGACGGTGTCCACCATCCTGCTCACCGCTGGCGAGGTCGGTGGCGGCGCGCTGCTGATCCTCGGCCTGGCCACCCCGCTGGCGGCGGGCGCCGTGCTCGCGGTCGTCCTGGACGCCTGGGCCTGGAAGCAGGGGATGGCCCCCGGGTTCCAGTACATGGAGGGCCAGGGCGCGGTCGAGTTGGAGAGCATTCTCGCCGGTGCGGCCACCGCCATCATCCTGACCGGCCCGGGCCGCTGGTCCTTCGACCGCAACCGCGGCTGGGCCACGCGGCCCGCCGGGGGCTCGTTCGTCGTCCTTCTCCTCGCCATCGCCGCCGCGGTCGGCGCCTACTGGTACCTGCACGGAGGCAACCCGCTCACCGGCATCGGCCCGTTCGACTAGGGCCCGCGCGGTCACCCTGTTCGCGGGTTCACCCGGCAGTTGGTGTGGAGGTATCGCGGGTAGCGAGTCACCGGCGTCGTCCGCGACGGCTCGACCACGGCGAGCGGGACTGAACAGCGCCGCTCAGTGGACAGCGCTGATCCGTCGCGGGCGGAAACGAGACCGTCAGCGCCGCAGGGGCGACCGCTACGGCACCTGGCGCACGGCACCCTTGTCGGCCGACGTCGCCATCGCGGCGTAGGCGCGAAGGGCCGTCGTGACCGGACGATCGCGGTTGACCGGCTGCCACGGACGCTCGGAGGCCTCCATCTTCGCGCGGCGCTCGGCGAGCACGGCGTCGTCGAGGAGCACCTCGAGCGTGCGGGTGGCGACGTCGATGCGGATCTGGTCGCCGTTCTCGACCAGGCCGATGACGCCGCCGCTGGCCGCTTCGGGGGAGATGTGCCCGATCGACAGACCCGAGGTGCCGCCGGAGAATCGGCCGTCGGTGATCAGCGCGCACTGCTTGCCGAGCCCCGAGCCCTTCAGGAAGGCGGTGGGGTGCAGCATCTCCTGCATGCCCGGGCCACCGGCGGGGCCCTCGTAGCGGACCACGATGACGTCGCCCGGCTTGATCTTCTTGCCCAGGATGACCGACACGGCCTCCTCCTGCGACTCCACCACCACGGCCGGACCCTGGAAGGAGAACAGCTCCTCGTCGATGCCCGCGGTCTTGAGCACCGCGCCGTCGGGCGCGATGTTGCCGCGCAGGACGACGAGGCCGCCCTCCTTGGTGTAGGCGTGCTCCAGATCGCGGATGCACCCGCCCTCGGCGTCGGTGTCCAGGGACGACCAGCGGTTGTCGGTGGAGAACGGCTCGGTGGTGCGCACCCCGCCAGGCGCCGCGTGGAACAGTTCGACGGCTTCCTGGGATGCCTTGCCGGAGCGGATGTCCCAGGTGTCCAGCCACTCGTCGAAGGTCTTGGTGTGCACCGTGGTGACGTCGGTCTCCAGCAGGCCTGCGCGGCGCAGCTCGCCCAGGATGGCGGGGATGCCGCCGGCGCGGTGCACGTCCTCCATGTGGTAGTCGGAGTTGGGCGACACCTTCGACAGCGTGGGCACGCGGCGGCTGATCTCCTCGATGGTGTGCAGATCGAAGTCGATCTCGCCCTCCTGCGCCGCCGCCAGCGTGTGCAGCACGGTGTTGGTCGAGCCGCCCATCGCGACATCCAATGCCATGGCGTTGCGGAAAGCCTTGGCGTTGGCGACGTTCCTGGGCAGCACGGACGCGTCGTCCTCGCGGTACCAGCGGTTGGCGATGTCCACCACCACCGTGCCCGCCTTCTCGAACAGGGCCCGCCGCGCGGCGTGCGTGGCGAGCGTGGAGCCGTTGCCGGGCAGGGCGAGACCCAGCGCCTCGGTGAGGCAGTTCATCGAGTTGGCGGTGAACATGCCCGAGCACGAGCCGCAGGTCGGGCACGCGGACCGCTCGACCTCGGCCAAACCCTCTTCCGACACGGCCTGATTCGCGCTCGCGGAGATCGCGGTGATCAGGTCGGTCGGGGCCTGCGCGACGCCGCCGACGACCACGGCCTTGCCCGCCTCCATCGGTCCGCCGGAGACGAACACGGCCGGAATGTTCAGTCGCATGGCGGCGTTCAGCATGCCCGGGGTGATCTTGTCGCAGTTGGAGATGCAGACCAGCGCGTCGGCGGTGTGCGCGTTCACCATGTATTCGACCGAGTCGGCGATGATCTCGCGCGAGGGCAGCGAGTAGAGCATGCCGCCGTGTCCCATGGCGATGCCGTCGTCCACGGCGATGGTGTGGAATTCGCGCGGCACGCCACCGGCGGCGCGCACCGCGTCGGCCACGATCTCGCCGACGTTCTTCAGATGCACGTGCCCGGGCACGAACTGGGTGTAGGAGTTCGCGATGGCGACGATCGGCTTGCCGAAGTCGGTGTCGGTCATGCCGGTGGCGCGCCAGAGTGCGCGGGCGCCTGCGGCATTGCGGCCGATGGTCGTGGTTCGTGAACGAAGCGGTGGCATTTCGATGGTCCTCGGGTCGCGGGGGCTGACGTGCGACGGCGCAGAGCTCGCTCGGCGGCGGCTTTACGTTACTCCCGCCGCTGGTCGCGCCGACATGTCGGTCACGGCCGACGCGCTGTGTGTGTCGCTGGGTATCAGTCCGTGTTTCGGTCTCGGCCTTTTCGGTTCGTCGCCGCCAGTGGTGTGGTCGACGCTGACGGTGTCGCCGGAGGTGCCGGACCGTCGAGAGTGATGGGGGGATCGGTGCTCCCGGTGAAATCATCCCATCACTTGGCCGCAACACCCGACCGACCCCGGATGTTCCCTGCCGGGGCGGCCGCGTTGTGGTCTCGGTCGCCTGCGGATCGATGCGGTGTATCGCGGAGTTACTGCGCGCCCTTGCCGTCGGTGTCCTCGGCTTCGGCCGTCTTGGGGACGCCGTTGGTGCGCGAGGCGTCGTCGGCGGGTTGCGCCTCCCGGTCACCGTCCGCGGTCTCGCCATCGGCGCTGCGCGCCTCGGTTTCCTCCGGCCTCGCGAACGGGTCCGGAATCCGCCCATTGGACGCCGTCGCAAGATCGCGCAGCCGGTCATAGCTCACCGCGGGCAACTTCACCTCGGTGCCGTCGGTCAGGTCGGCGCGCACGTATCCGCGTTTCGGGATCCGTACGCCCTTCACCTGTGCCCAGTCCAGATGACGCGAGCCGAAAAGCGTCCGCAGGTCCAGTCCGGCGTCCGACACCGTGGTCTGCGTCCGCAGCACCCAGGCCAGCACCACGACCGGGATGAGCAGCAGCCACCACAGTCCGGCGGGCCAGCCGACGAACGGAAAGAACACGCACATCAGCAGGATGAACACGCCGAGGAACGCCAGTCGTGGGATGCGGATCACATGGGCGTCCCGTGCGCTACCCGTATCCGTCGTCGCGGCGGACGTATGGGACGATTCAGAAGGTGGCACGGACTGATGCGGTGATGACACACCACCATCCTCGCATCCTGGTGAACGGACACAAGCAACCGCACTGTCCCACATAATGGGACACAAGGGGTCCTCTGTTTGACTCTTCGGTTCACACACGCTTAACGTCGTGCGCGTGAATCGAAACGAGTTGCTCGTAATCGGCCGGCGCGTCCAGCGTTGAGCCTGACACACTGAGTCGAATACGTCAGCTCGCGTTGCGACGCGCCACCCTCGATCAGCCTTGTGCTGTCGGGGGCTTTTTTATGTTCGGACTAATGTCCATTCCGGGGTCGGAACGACAACCAGTAAGGAACGAAGACGGTGAGCGCACCTACCGCACGGCCCGGGCCCTCGGCCCGCAGGTCAGCGCCTTCGGCGAATCAGCAGGCAACGCCCGCTGCCAACGCGACGTCCGCGGCCAACCGCCGCCAGGTCCCGCCCGAGCGGGTCACCGGCGCGCAGTCGGTCGTTCGTTCGCTCGAGGAGCTCGGCGTCGACACCGTATTCGGCATTCCGGGCGGTGCGATCCTTCCCGTCTACGACCCGCTGTTCGACTCGACCAAGGTGCGCCACGTCCTGGTCCGGCACGAGCAGGGCGCGGGTCACGCGGCGACCGGGTACGCGCAGGCCACCGGCAAGGTCGGGGTGTGCATGGCCACATCCGGCCCCGGCGCCACCAACCTGGTCACCCCGATCGCCGACGCCCAGATGGACTCGGTCCCGATCGTGGCCATCACCGGTCAGGTCGGTCGCGGCCTGATCGGCACGGACGCGTTCCAGGAAGCCGACATCTCCGGCATCACCATGCCGATCACCAAGCACAACTTCCTGATCACCGACGGCATCGATATCCCGCGCATCATCGCGGAGGCGTTCTACCTCGCCGCCTCCGGCCGCCCCGGCGCCGTGCTGGTCGACATCCCCAAGGACGTGCTCCAGGCGCAGACCACCTTCAGCTGGCCGCCGGAGATGCGCCTGCCCGGCTACCGCCCGGTCACCAAGCCGCACGGCAAGCAGGTGCGCGAGGCCGCCAGGATGATCATGGAGGCCAAGGCGCCGGTGCTGTACGTCGGCGGCGGCGTGATCAAGGCCGAAGCATCGGCCGCGCTGCGGCAACTGGCCGAGCTGACCGGCATTCCGGTGGTCACCACGCTGATGGCGCGCGGCGCGTTCCCCGACAGCCACCCGCTGAACATGGGCATGCCCGGCATGCACGGCACCGTGGGCGCCGTCGCCGCGCTGCAGAAGTCCGACCTGCTGATCACCCTCGGCGCGCGCTTCGACGACCGCGTCACCGGTCAGCTGGATTCCTTCGCGCCCGGCGCCAAGGTCATCCACGCCGACATCGACCCGGCCGAGATCGGCAAGAACCGGCACGCCGACGTCCCGATCGTCGGCGACTGCCGCGAGGTGATCGCCGAGCTCATCGAGACGCTCAAGGCCGACCCCGCCGCGGGCGACGCGCTGCCGCTGGCGCTCGGCGAATGGTGGACCTACCTCGACGGCATCCGCAAGGCCTACCCGCTGGGCTGGACCCCGCCCGCGGACGGGTCGCTGTCGCCGGAGTTCGTCATCGAGGCGCTCGGCCGCCTGGCCGGACCCGACGCGATCTACTGCGCCGGTGTCGGTCAGCACCAGATGTGGGCCGCGCAGTTCATCAAGTACGAGAAGCCGCGCACCTGGCTGAACTCCGGTGGCCTCGGCACCATGGGCTACGCCGTCCCGGCCGCCATGGGCGCCAAGATGGGCGCGCCGGACAAAGAGGTGTGGGCGGTCGACGGTGACGGCTGCTTCCAGATGACCAATCAGGAGCTGGCCACTTGCGCCCTCGAGGGCGTGCCGATCAAGGTCGCGCTGATCAACAACGGCAACCTCGGCATGGTCCGCCAGTGGCAGACGCTGTTCTACCAGGAGCGTTACTCCAACACCGACCTGGGCACGCACACCAAGCGCATCCCCGACTTCGTCAAGCTCGCCGAAGCCCTCGGCTGCCACGGCATCCGGGTCGAGCGCGAAGAGGACGTGGAGGCCGCCATCCGCGAGGCGCAGTCGATCAACGACCGCCCCGTGGTGATCGATTTCATCGTCGGCAAGGACGCCCAGGTGTGGCCGATGGTCGCCGCGGGCACCAGCAACGACGAGATCATGGCCGCGCGCGGTATCCGGCCGCTGTTCGACGAGGACGAGCAGGCCGCCGAACCCGCGGTCATCCACGCGGCGATGTCGCATGAGCAGACAAGGTGAACCACGGATGAGTACCACCCACACCCTCAGCGTTCTCGTCGAGGACAAGCCGGGCGTGCTGGCGCGGGTCGCGGCGCTGTTCTCCCGCCGCGGCTTCAACATCGAGTCGCTGGCGGTCGGCGGCACCGAGCTGCCCGAGATCTCGCGCATGACCATCGTCGTCACCGTCGAGGACCTGCCGCTGGAGCAGGTCACCAAGCAGCTCAACAAGCTGGTGAACGTCATCAAGATCGTGGAGCAGGACGCCGACAGCTCCGTGGCCCGCGAACTGATCCTGGTGAAGGTCCGCGCGGACGCCAGCGTGCGGACCCAGGTGATCGAGGCCGTCGGGCTGTTCCGCGCCAAGGTCATCGACGTGTCCCCGGACGCGCTCACCGTCGAGGCGACCGGAACCCGGTCCAAGCTCGACGCGCTGCTGCGGATGCTGGAACCGTATGGCATTCGCGAGATCGTGCAGTCCGGTGTCGTCGCGGTGGGACGTGGACCGAAGTCCATCACCGCCACCCGATGACGCGGCGGGGCGGCGCACCCCGATGGGGCCGACCGCCCAGCGGCGGCCACACGCTAACCTTTCTGCGATCGACGGTTGGTGTGCCGCCCTCCCCGCGTACGCGGGAATGATCACCTCCCGCACGCGCGGGCGTGATCCGATCCAGAAACAACGTAAAGCAACACCGGAGAACGGTGTGCCCCGCTTGGCGCGGGGATGACCTCGGAAGGAACCACAGTGGCAGTCGAGATGTTCTATGACGACGACGCCGACCTGTCGATCATCCAGGGCCGCAAGGTCGCTGTCATCGGCTACGGCAGCCAGGGTCACGCGCACTCGCTGAGCCTGCGCGACTCGGGCGTCGAGGTGCGGGTCGGTCTCGCGGAGGGGTCGAAGTCGCGTCCGAAGGCCGAGGAGGCGGGCCTGACCGTCGGCACTCCGGCCGAGGTGTCGGCTTGGGCGGACGTCATCATGCTGCTGGCGCCCGACACCGCGCAGGCGTCGATCTTCACCAATGACATCGAGCCGAACCTGAAGGACGGCGACGCGCTGTTCTTCGGCCACGGCCTCAACATCCACTTCGGCCTGATCAAGCCGCCCGCCAACGTGACCATCGGCATGGTCGCGCCGAAGGGCCCCGGCCACCTGGTTCGTCGCCAGTTCGTCGACGGCAAGGGTGTTCCGGCGCTGATCGCCGTCGAGCAGGACCCGAAGGGTGAGGGCCAGGCGCTGGCGCTGTCCTACGCCAAGGGCATCGGCGGCACCCGCGCGGGTGTCATCAAGACCACCTTCAAGGAAGAGACCGAGACCGACCTGTTCGGTGAGCAGGCCGTGCTGTGCGGCGGCACCGAGGAACTGGTCAAGACCGGTTTCGAGGTCATGGTCGAGGCCGGTTACGCGCCGGAGATGGCCTACTTCGAGGTGCTGCACGAGCTGAAGCTGATCGTCGACCTGATGTACGAGGGCGGCATCGCGCGGATGAACTACTCGGTGTCCGACACCGCGGAGTTCGGCGGCTACCTGTCCGGTCCGCGGGTCATCGACGCCGACACCAAGAAGCGCATGCAGGAGATCCTCAAGGACATTCAGGACGGCAGCTTCGTCAAGCGCCTGGTCGCCAACGTCGAGGGCGGCAACAAGGAGCTCGAGGCGCTGCGCAAGCAGAACGCCGAGCACCCGATCGAGGTCACCGGCGCCAAGCTGCGCGGCCTGATGAGCTGGGTCGACCGGCCGATCACCGAAACCGCCTGATTTCCAGGTTGATTCGCACGGTGGCCCGCTCCGGTTTCGGAGCGGGCCACCGGCGTATGTGGGTTCTCACACGCAACGGCCCGGCACTAGGTGAGCGCCGGGCCGTCGCGGTGGTGCCGGACGGTTTCTAGCTGCTGCCGAACGTGCCGGGCGGCACGAGTCGCCGGAACTGACCGAACGGGATGTTCTTGCCCCATCCGGAGAACGGTCCGTTGTCGCAGCTCCAGTCCTGGAATGGGCCGAAGTCGCAGTCGCGGTCGTTCCAATGGCGGTTATGCCTGACCTCGGTGACCCCCGGGGAGGGGTCCGCGGAGGCGGGCACCGTCAAAGCAGTCAACGGAACTGCGGCGATCGCACCTGCGACGACGACCCGGGCCAGGTTGCGGCGCGCGGTGCTGGTTGTCGAGAACAACGTGGATCCTTCTTTCACTCTCCGGTGAGCCATCGGCTCACCAACCCCCGTTGTGGGTTCTGGCCACGGCGACCCGCGGACAAGTCGCAATGACCGTGTCGTCGCTGCTTCGCGGGCAGGTTTACCGACGGGGCAGCGACCGCACGTCTCCACTCTTGCGCACTTGTCCAGAAAGGTCACGGGGGTTGGCTCCCCTTGGGGAAAATTCAATCCGCGGAATTAGGGGTATCCCCCTATCCACCGAGTTGTTCGGCTCGGTCTCACATCTCGGCGCGGCCGATGACCTCAGACTTCGGCTTCCGGACAGGATTGAACGACCGCGTGCGAGAGATCGCCGCTGGCGTCGGCTCGTTACTCGCTCGTACTGTCGCGGGGGCTTAAGGTTCTCCGGGACAACGGGGTCGAGGAATTGTCTATCCCGAAGATTCTCCGCCCGAACGGATTGTGCACCTTGCCGAACTCGACGAATCCCGACCTCCTTGCGACCGTGCCGGGTCCGGCCTCGGCCGGTCGCCGCCCCGAGGCGATCCACCGCTTTCTCGTCCAGCCCGCCGACGCCGGGATCGTGGGATCCGTCGACGGCGGCAAACTGCTCGAATGGATCGACAAGGTCGCCTACGCTGCGGCCGCGCAGTGGAGCGGCCACTACTGCGTCACCGCCTATGTCGGCAATATCCATCTGGACCGGCCGATCGCGGTCGGTGAGCTGGTCGAACTGCATGCCAATCTCGTCCACACCGGCCGCACCAGCATGCACATCCTCGTCACCGTGTATTCGACCGATCCCACGCGGGTGAAGCCGGTGCAGTCGGCCCAATGCCTGACGATCTTCGTCGCGATGGATGCCGACCGGCGCACCGTCGCAGTCCCGCAATGGAATCCGACCACAATCCTGGAACTGCGGCGGCATCGGCAAGCGCGGGCCAGGATTTCGGTGCGCAAGCGTATCGAGGAGGCGATGTCCGCGCAGCGGTACACGGTCGCGGGCACCGCACCGAGCGCCACGCTCCGGTTCCTGGCAGCGCCCTCGGACATCAACTGGGGCGGCAAGGTCCATGGTGGACGGACGATGCGCTGGATCGACGAGGCCGCCTACGTGTGTGGCGCCGATTGGGCCGGACAGCGCGTCATCACGTCCTATTTCGGCGGGATCCGCTTCTACCGCCCGATCGTCATCGGCCACGTCGTCGAGGTCACCGCTCGGCTGATCCATACCGGCCCACGCAGCATGCATATGAGTGTGCACGTGACGTCCGCCGATACGCACTCCGACGAACCCGCGCTCGCCGCGCACGGTCTAGCGGTGGTGGTCGCGATGGATGAGGACGGAAAGGCGCGGGCTGTGCGGCAATGGGTGCCGGTCTCGGAGGAAGACCAGGCGCTCGACGCGCATGCCAGGCATCTGGTCGAACTGCGTGCGCTGGTGGAGCCGTTCACTCCGGCGAGCGCGGTGCCGGACGACGCCGAGCCCGGTCTTTACCGGGTACCGGTGCCGAGGTAGGTCGCGACCTCGCGGCTAAACTAGTTACCGATGAGTAAGTTCTTTTCGTCGGTAGACGAGGTGACCGCTCGCCTCACCGAGGCCGGGTACCTCCCGTCCCTCGACATCGCCACCGCGGTGTTCCTCGCAGGGCACCTCGGCAAGCCGCTGCTGATCGAGGGTCCGGCGGGCGTCGGCAAGACCGAACTGGCCAAGGCCGTCGCCGCCGCGACCACCTCCGATCTCGTGCGCCTGCAGTGTTACGAGGGCATCGACGAGGCCCGCGCGCTCTACGAGTGGAATCACGCCAAGCAACTGCTGCGCATCACCGCCACGGACAACGAGAGCTGGGACAGCACGCGCGACCACGTCTTCACCGAGGAGTTCCTGCTCGCCCGGCCTCTGCTGGCCGCCATCCGCAACCCGCGCTCCACCGTGCTGCTCATCGACGAACTGGACAAGGCCGATGTGGAGCTCGAGGGTCTGTTGCTCGAGGTGCTCGGCGACTATCAGGTGAGCATCCCCGAACTCGGTACCGTCACCGCTGTGCGCAAGCCGTTCGTCATCGTGACGTCCAACGCCAACCGCGAGTTGTCCGAGGCGCTGAAACGACGCTGCCTGTACCTGCACATCGACTACCCGACCGCCGAGTTGGAGCGGGCGATCGTGCGCATGAAGGTGCCCGAACTGGACGAGGCGCTCGGCGAGCCGGTGGTCCAGGTGGTCGGCGCGCTCCGGCAGCTGTCGTTGCGCAAGGCCCCGTCGATCGCCGAATCCGTCGACTGGGCAAAGACCCTGGTCGCCCTCGGTGCTCGCACCCTGACCGGAACTGTTGTCCGCTCAACCCTCGGCGTGCTGTTGAAGTATCAATCCGACCACCGCGTCGCCATCGAACGTCTGGGGCTTCTCGACCCGGACGCCGAGCCGGGGAGGGCGCGATGAAGCTCGTCCTCGCGGTGCAACGCGACCTCGCTTTTCTCGACTGTTCCGGTGATCGTGGTGATTTGGCCGCGGAACGGCCTGGTCGCCTTTGGCCTGTCAACCGTCGGCGTGCTGTTGATCGAGCACCGCGAACGTCTGGGGCTTCTGGACCCGGACGCCGAACCGGGGAGGGCGCGATGAAGCTCGTCCTCGCGGTGCAACCCGACCTCGCATTTCTCGACTGTTCCGGCGAGCGTAGTGATTTGGACGCGGAAGGGAACGGTCCGGCCACCATTGGCCTGCCTTCGACAACTCGCGGCACGCCATGAGCACGGCGGAAGCGGGCCGGGACGAGACGAGGTCCCGAATCGCCGACACGATGAGCGATCGGCTCGTCGAATTCGTCGGGTTGCTGCGTGATCACGGCATCAACGCGGGGCCGAGTGAAACCATCGACGCGGCCGAGGCGATGGTCGCCCTCGGGATCGCCGATCGCAATCGCCTGCGCTCCGGCATGGCAGCCTGCTTACTGCGCCGCAACGGTCAACGCGCCGTATTCGACCAGCTCTTCGACCTCTACTTCCTTACCGCGGAACAGCCGCAGCCCGCGTCCCCGTCGACGCCCGAATCTGTCGATGCATTACGGGATCAACTCGTTTCCGCTCTGGCCCGAGATGATTCGGAGGCGGTGGTTGCTCTCGCTCGCCAGGCGCTGACCGAACTCGGCGGCTATGGCGGGATCGGCACCGGGCAGACCTCAGGTCCGGTCACCACCGCCTCCGGTGCGGGCTGGTCCTCCTACCTGACCATGAAAGCCCTACAGCCGGACGACCTCATCGATCGCATTGTCGCGGGCATGAATGGCACCTCCCAGCTCGACACCACCGTCCACACGATCGAAGCCAACCGCCGCCTCGCCGAATTCCGCGCCGCCGTCCAATCCGAGGCCCGCCTGCGCTCGGCACAGCTGCGCGGCACCGAATACATCGCCCGCCGCGGCGTCGATTCCAGCACCGACCAGATCGATTTCCTGGGCGCCCGCGAACAAGACCTCGCCGAAATGCGCCGCTTGGTCCACCCTTTGGCCCGCAAACTCGCCACCCGCCTCGCCGTCCGCCGCCGCAAAGCCGTGCGCGGCCAGATCGATCTCCGCCGCACCCTGCGCCGCTCCATGTCCACCGGAGGCGTCCCCATCGACCCGGTCCTGCGCGCCCGCAAACACGGCCGCCCCGACCTCGTCGTCCTCGCCGACCTCTCCGGCTCGGTCACCGGCTTCGCCGAATTCACCCTCCACCTGATCCAGGCCCTCCAAGGCCAATTCAGCAAGGTCCGCAGCTTCGGCTTCATCGACACCTGCGACGAAATCACCGACTTCTTCACCCCCGGCGAACCACCCACCCCCGGCACAGCAGCCCGAATCATCCGCTCCACCAAGGTCGCCCGCTTCGGCAGCTCCAACTATGGTGAAGCACTCCAAGGCTTCCTCGACCACTACGCCGACGCCCTCGGTCCCCGCACGTCCGTGCTCATCCTCGGCGACGCCCGCACCAACCGCACCGATCCGAACCTCGCTGCCCTGCAAACGATCGCCGACCGCGCCAAACACACCTACTGGCTGAATCCGGAACCCTCTCGCTCCTGGTCCACCGGAGACTCCGCCGCCCATGCATACGCGGAGTGCGTCACGATGCACGAGTGCCGCAACGTCAAACAACTCACCGAGGTCATCGCGCGGCTTCTACCTGCATAGACGTTAGGAGTCATGCCGCCACCGGGTCTATCTCGC
>NZ_BAGF01000059.1 GCF_000308755.1 Nocardia pneumoniae NBRC 100136 | reverse complement strand
CGTGCGCGGCAGTCATCCCGACGACTGGTACGGCACCGCCGAGCTCAGCTCCAAGCGTCCGCTGTGGAGCGACGACGACGGCGCGGTGGCGCTGTCGCCCTCCACCGTCGAACTGCTGCGCACCTGCCCGCTGCGCTGGGCGCTGGAACGCCACGGCGGCACCGACGGCGACAATCCGCACGCCGTCAAGGGCAATCTGGTGCACACGCTGGTGCAGGCGCTGGCGGGCAAGGTGCCCCAGGAGCAGGTGCGCGCGGCGCTGGATCGCGCCTGGCAGGCGGTGGATCCCGGCACCGGCTGGCACTCCCGGCAGGAGCTGCGCCGCACCGAGGCGATGCTGGAGACCTTCCTGGCCTGGGTCCGCAACACCCGCGGCGAACTCACCCAGGCCGGTGTCGAGGTACCGGTCGACTGCGTGCTGCCCGCCCGCACCGAAGACGAACGCGACGTGCGGATCCGGGGCCGAGTCGACCGGCTGGAACGAGACGTGCAGGGCCGCTTCGTGATCGTGGACGTGAAGACCGGCAAGTCCCCGGTCACCAAGCAGGCGGCCGCCGATCACGCCCAGTTGGCGACCTACCAGGTGGCGGCCGCCAGCGGCGCACTCGACGCCGGTGACGAAAAGACCTCTGCTGCAACAGAAACCAACGCCGCCACCGAGCCTGGCGGAGCGCGCTTGGTGTACGTCGCCAAACCGAGCAAGGCCGAGGGCGCGACCCAGCGCATGCAGCCCCCGCTGGACGCCGAAGCCCTCGCCAAGTGGCGTGACACCATCCACGAAGCCGCCGCGGCCACCCAGGGCCCCAGCTATCTCGCCATGCGCAACGACGGTTGCCGCCACTGCACGGTCGCGGGCAGCTGCCCCGTGCAGGACCGGGGAAGACAGGTGACCGACGAGTGAGTGCGTCATCTGTGGTTGCCCGCACTCGCGGTGCCGCTGCGTGGTTGTGCGCCTGCCGCGTACAGGATGGGGAGTCAGGTGATCGACGAGTGAGCGGATTGATCGCGGTCGCTCGGCTCGTGGTGCCGTGCGAGCAGTTGCGTCCAGGATGGAGGGGGCAGGTGGTCGACGAGTGAGTGCGTTGTCTGTGGTCGCCGCGCTCGTGGTGCCGCTGCGTGGTTGTGCGCCTGCCGCGTCCGGAATGGGGCGGTCAAGTGATCGACGAGAGAGCGAGCCGACCGGTGCCGTCGCGCTTTCGGTCCGGTCGCTGCCGACCACCGAGGCGCCGCCGTGACCGGCGGCCGAGTGACACCGCAGCAGCTGGCGCAGGCGCTGGGCCTGCCGCCGCCGACCGACGAGCAGGCGGCCGTGATCGCGGCGCCGCCGGGTCCGACCCTGGTGGTCGCCGGAGCGGGTGCGGGCAAGACCGAGACGATGGCCGCGCGCGTGGTCTGGATGGTCGCGAACCGGATCGTCCGGCCCGACGAGGTGCTCGGCCTGACCTTCACGCGCAAAGCCGCACAGCAGTTGACCGCCCGCATCCGCACCAGGCTGGCCCGGCTCGCCGGTGCGCCACTGCTGCGCGAACTCGACCCGACCGGTCAGCTGCGCGCCGAACTTTCCGGCGCGGAACCGGAAATCAGCACCTACCACTCGTACGCGGGCAGGTTGCTCACCGAACACGGGCTGCTGCTGCCGGTGGAACCGTCGGCGACGTTGCTCACCGAGACCCAGCTCTGGCAGCTCGCCCACCAGGTCGTCCGGACCTGGGACGGCGACCTGGACACCGATCGGACGCCGGTGTCGGTCACCGAGGCGGTGCTCGCGCTGTCCGGGCAGCTGGCCGAGCACCTGGTCGAGCCCGAGCAATTGGCCGAGGCGCACACCGAGCTGGAGAAGCTGGTGTACACGCTGCCCGCGGGTCCGCGTCAGCGCGGCGGGCCGAGCCAAACGCTGCTGAACATCGTGCAGGTGCAGCGGGAACGGGTGGCGCTGCTGCCGCTGGTCCACGAGCTGTCGGAGGCGCTGCGCCGCCGCGGCGCACTGGATTTCGGCGCGCAGATGTCCCTGGCCGCCCGGCTCGCCGCCGAACACCCTGAAGTAGCAGCCGCCGAACGCGCCCGCTTCCGCCTGGTCCTGCTCGACGAATACCAGGACACCGGCCACGCCCAGCGCGTCCTGCTCGCGGCCCTGTTCGGCGGCGAGCAGGAACGCGCGACGGGATCTGAGTCCAGGGCCGGGGACTTTCCGATCCGCCCCGCGGCATACGGTCCGGATTCCGACCCGCCGCTGCCGGACGTCCGGGTGACACGTGCGGATACCCGTGACCCGGATTCGCCGCCGCGCGCGGGCGGGTCGAACATGCACTCCGACCAGGAGACGCGGGTTGCGCGGTCGGAGCGCCCCGGTGCGGACGGCCGAGATATCGCGCCGCTGCCGGTTGATCCGACGGCCCTTGTGGCGCAAAGGGATCCGAATTTCGAAACCGGGGCTGCGTCATCTTTTTCGGACAAACGTAAGGTGCACTCCCATCCGCCGCCGGATACGCAACTGCGGCAAGCCGGTGCAACCAACCCCGATCTCAGCGCGCCCGAGCCGGGAAGGGTGATGCCGTACTCAGCTGCGGAGGGGCGGCTTTCGATTTCTCCGCTGGGGAACGCGGCACCGTCACGCGGTGATACGCAAGACCTCCCCTTCGGTTCGTCGGTGGGGGACGTGCAGTCGCGGGGTGGTGATGCGCACGATTTGCCGTTCGGTTCGTCGGTGGGGGACGTGCAGTCGCGGGGCGGTGATGCGCACGATTTGCCGTTCGGTTCGTCGGTGGGGGACGTGCAGTCGCGGGGTGGTGATGCGCATTTCGACCCGCCGACGCGAGAGGGCGAGTCACAGCGTGCGGGTGCGCACGATGCGCGCAGGGCCCACCCGACACGGGACGCGCCCTCGTCACGCATCGGTTCAGACGCCCGGCCGCCTGATCCGGGCGCTGCGCGGCGCCTTGCGGTGACCGCCGTCGGCGACCCGATGCAATCGATCTACGGCTGGCGCGGCGCGTCCGCGGCGAATCTCCCCCGGTTCGCCTCCGACTTTCCCAGTGCTCCCGGCGTCCCCGCCCCCACGTTGGCGCTGCTGACCAGCTGGCGCAATCCGCCGGAGGCGCTGGCGCTGGCGAATCTGGTGGCGGAACCATTGCGCCGCAAGGCGATCGAGGGCGGCGGGGTGACCGTGGACGCGTTGCGCGCCAAACCCGATGCCGGGCCGGGTGTGGTGGCGCTGGCACTGACCGAGACCGTGGCCGCCGAACGTGAGTGGGTGGCCGAGCGGATCGCCGCGGAATGGGCGGCCCGGCGCGCGGACCAGCAGCCGCCGCCGACCTCAGCGGTGCTCGTGCGCCGCAACGCGGACGCCGCGCCGCTCGCGGAAGCGCTTCGGGCGCAGGGACTCCCGGTGGAGATCGTCGGGCTCGGCGGCTTGCTCGCCACCCCCGAAGTCGCCGACATCGTCGCGACCCTGCGGTTGATCGCCGAGCCGGGCTCGGGCACCGCCGCCATGCGAGTGCTGACCGGCGCGCGCTGGCGCATCGGCGTCGCCGACATCGCCGCGCTCGCCCGCCGGGCCAGGGACTTGTCGATCCGCCGTCCCGGCTCGGACACCCCGGCCGAGATAGCCGACCGCGCCGCGCTCGACGAGGCGCTGCGCGAGGTGGCGCCGGAACCGGCGGAACAAGCCGGTCTGGCCGACGCGATCGCCGATCCCGGTCCGGCGGAGCAGTATTCGGAAGCCGGTTTCGCCCGCATCGAGGCGCTGGCCCGGGAGTTGGCCGCGTTGCGCGAACGCAGCGGCCAGCCGTTGGCGGAATTGGTGGCCGATGTCGAGCGCACCATCGGGGTGGGTGTGGAGACCCAGACACGGCGAGCGATGGCCGGGACGGGGGCCGGACGCGAGCACCTGGACGCGTTCGCCGAGGTGGTGGCCGGGTACGCCGCGGACACCGGCGCCTCCCTGGGCGGACTGCTCGCGTTCCTCGCCGCCGCCGAGGAGGTCGAGAACGGGCTGGAACCGGGAGAGGTCGAGGTCGCCAAGGACCGGGTGCAGGTGCTGACCGTGCATGCCGCGAAGGGCCTGGAGTGGGAGATCGTCGCGGTCCCGCACGTGGTGGAGGGCGTGTTCCCGTCCAAGGTCGGCTCCGGCACCTGGCTGGGCGCGCTCGCCGAGCTGCCCACGTCCCTGCGGGGCGACCGCAGACAGGACGACGCGGCCGAAGGCGTTCCGGTGCTCGATCTCAGCGACCTGTACGACCGCTCCGACCTCGACCGCGCGATCAAGGCGCACAAGGAAGCGCTGGAGCGCCGCCGGATCGACGAGGAACGCCGCCTGTTTTACGTCGCGCTCACCAGAACCGAACGCGTGCTGCTGGTTTCGGCGCACCACTGGGCGGAGACCGGCAGCTCCCCGAAGGGTCCGTCGGATTTCCTGCTGGAGCTGAAGCGCGCGAACGAAGACCCCGACAGCCCGGCACACGATGTCCTCTCGATCGACCGATGGGACGACCCGCCCGCGCCCGACGCCGTCAACCCTTTCACCGACAACCCGGCCACTGCCGAATGGCCCCGAGACCCACTCAGCACCCGCCGCGACCCCATCGAACAGGGCGCCGCGCTGGTCCACGCCGCCCTCGCCGACCTTCGCGCGCACCCGACCGCCGCACACCACGGCGCGGACTCGCCCGGCGGCCGAGAGGACCGCATCGCGAAATCGCTTCGCGGTGGGGACTATTACCCGCCCGACGACGAGCTTCCCCCGGACCCACTGGACGAGTTCGCGGACCCGCCCGACTTCGATTACACTGCAATCGAGTACGCCGACCCGTACGCGGATCTCGAGCCCTATTACGGACCCGCCCCGGACCCGGTCGAGGAGTACCTGTCGGCCGACGAGCCCGCCTTCGCCACCGGCTTCGCGCCGCCCCCTCCGGAGGACGCCTACCCGCTCGAGCGGGCACATCGCGCGCCGGACCCGGACGATCCGGAAGGCTGGGCCGCCGATGTGGACGCCCTGCTGGCCGAGCATCACGCCGCCGCGGCCGCCGCCGAGTCGGTCGAGCTGCCGGGTCAGATCGCGGCGACGGCGCTGGTCGAGCTGCGCGCCGACCCGGCGAAACTGGCCGCGCGCCTGCGTCGTCCGCTGCCCTACCCGCCGAATCCGCTGGCCCGCCGCGGCACCGCCTTCCATGCCTGGGTGCAGCGGTGGTTCAGCTCCACCCGGCTGCTCGGCCTCGACGAACTGCCGGGCGCCGCCGACGGCGCGGCGGACACGGGATTGGACGCCGAGCTGACCGCGATGCAGGAGGCGTTCCTGAACTCGCCGTGGGCCAACCGCAGCCCGATCGAAGTCGAGATCCCGTTCGAGACCTCGATCGCGGGCACCGTGATCCGCGGGCGCATGGACGCGGTGTTCGCCGAACCGGGCGGCCGCTGGATCGTGGTCGACTGGAAGACCGGCGCCGAGCCGAGCCCCACCGAGGAGCCCGCGGTCGCCATGCAGCTAGCGGTGTATCGCTTGGCCTGGGCCCGGTTGACGGCCGCCCGCGAGGGCCGTTCCGAACAGGAGATGCTGCCGCGGATCGGCGCCGCGTTCCACTACGTGCGCACCGGACGCACCATCGCGCCGGCCACGCTGGCCGGTCCCGCCGAACTGGCCGAGCTGATCAGGAACGCCGCGCCCGTCGACTCACCGCCAGCGACCGGGTGATTCGCATCCACCTTTGTCCGCGTCGAGACCGCGTGCGGCATTGGCGAGTGCGCCGCGGGCGCCGGGAATCGGACACAGGTAGGCTCCCGTGCTGTGCCGGAGCTACGAGGACTACCGAGATGACCGACACGAGCGACCACCCGACCACGCGGCCACACTCCGGTTTTCGGCCGGAGCGAACACGCGGCGCCGCGGAGACGAACGCAGGTGGGTCCGGTGTTCGGTGATCGAGCGCGCGGCCTCGGGTTGGCCAGCCGCCCCCACTTCGCGCTGGTCGGGGTGCTGCGCATCCCGGAAGTGCAGATCAGCCCGTGGATTTCGCTGACAAGGCGCGTGCTGTTCGCGACTGCGCTGCTGTTCCTGGCCGCGTTCGTGGTCTATGTCGGTCGCGAGGGTTACCACGACAATTCGGGCAACGAATTGTCGTTCCTGGACGCCTTCTACTACGCCACGGTCTCGCTGTCGACCACCGGATACGGCGACATCCACCCCATTTCGCCCGAGGCGCGATTGGCGAACATCGTCATCATCACGCCGCTGCGCATCCTGTTCCTCATCGTCCTCGTCGGAACCACGATCAGTGTGCTGACGGAACGCTCCCGGCAGGCTTTCAAGATTCAGCGATGGAGGCACAGCGTGCGCAATCACACCGTGGTCATCGGATACGGCACGAAGGGCAGGACCGCGATCGACGCCATGCTCGGCGACGGGGTGAAGGCCTCCGACATCGTCGTGGTCGACACCGACGTCGTCGCCTTGGAGGCGGCCGCGAACGCGGGACTGGTCACGGTGCACGGCTCGGCCACCCAATCCGACGTGCTGCGGCTGGCGAGCGTGCAGAACGCCGCGTCGGTCGTGGTCGCCACCAACCGCGACGACACCGCCGTGCTGGTCACCCTGACCGCCCGCGAGCTGAACAAGAAGGCCAAGATCGTGGTCGCGGTCCGCGAGGCGGAGAACACCCATCTGGTGCGGCAGTCAGGGGCGGACTCGGTGGTGGTGTCCTCGGAGACCGCGGGCCGATTGCTCGGCATCGCCACGACCACGCCGACCGTGGTGGAGATGATGGAAGACCTGCTGACGCCCCAGGAGGGGTTCGCCGTCGCCGAACGCGAGGTCGAGCCCGCCGAGATCGGCGGCTCGCCACGGCATCTCAGCGACATCGTGCTCGGCGTGGTGCGCGACGGGGTGCTGGTCCGCGTCGGCGAGCCGGAGGTGGACGCGATCGAGGCGGGCGACAAGCTGTTGTACATCCGCCGGGCGGGCAAGTGACCCGGCGGCCAGCCATGCGGTAACTCGGGCGCGATAGTCTCGAACCGTGCCCGCTTTTCAGCTCAATGGTGTTCCGCTGCTGTCCCGTTCCGTCATCGATCGCGCGGAGGAGATCCGGGGCGACGCCCAGGCCCTGAAGGAGGGCTGGGGCGAGGCGAAACTCGTGCGGATCAATCGGCGCGGGCAGGTCCGCTTCGACAATGGGGTGCTGGTCTTGGACGCCGCGCTCGAGCTGTCCGCGGAGCCGAGCCCGGCCGCGGTGTTCCTCGGCGTCGAGGACGGCATCCACCTGTGGGCGGTCCGCGACCCGGAGTTGGAGGGCACGCTCACCGATCTGCGCGCGCTCGCCGGCGGCAGCATCGACGACCGCACCGCCGGTTTGCTCTCCACCGCGATCGCCTTGCTGAACTGGCACGACCGGGCCGGGTTCAACGGTGCGGACGGCACGGTGACCACCGCCTCCAAGGCCGGGTGGTCGCGCGTCACCGAGAGCGGTTACGAGGAGTTCCCCCGTATCGACCCCGCGGTGATCTGCCTGATCCACGACGGCGGCGATCGGGTGCTGCTCGCGCGCCAGCACAGCTGGCCGAAGTCGCTGTTCTCCCTGCTGGCCGGGTTCGTCGAGGCGGGCGAGTCGCTGGAGCGCTGCGTCGAGCGCGAGATGCGCGAGGAGGTCGGCCTGGACGTGCGCGAGATCAGCTACCTGGGCAGCCAGCCGTGGCCGTTCCCGCGCTCACTGATGCTCGGCTTCGCCGCGGTCGCCGATCCCGACCAGCCGCTGGCCTTCTCCGATGGCGAGATCGCCGAGGCCAACTGGTTCACCCGCGCCGAGGTGCGCGAAGCGCTGGCGATGGGCGACTGGTCGGCGCGCGGCGAGGGCGCGCGGCTGTTGCTGCCGGGTTCGATCTCCATCGCCCGGACCATCGTCGAATCCTGGGCGGCGCTCGACTGAGCGCACGCTTCCGCGCGGGACCTGCGAGGTCCGCGCGGATGGAGTGATCAGGACAGACCGGCCAGCGTCTGTTTGACGGCCGCCAGCGACGGGTTGGTCGCGGTGGAACCATCGGCGAACTTCACGGTGGGCACGACGTGGTTGCCCCCGTTGACGCTGCCGACGAACTCGGCCGACGCCGGATCCTGTTCGATGTCGATTTCGACATAGCTGATACCGGCCTCGTCCAGCTGCTTCTTCAGCCTGCGGCAGTAGCCGCACCAGGTGGTCGAGTACATCGTCAGAGTGGGGTTCGCGTCAGTCACGGACGATGCAACGCTGAAGTACCCCGCCCTGTTCCACTTGCCCGAAATTTAATATGCGCGCATACTAAATTCATGCCGATCATCGCCACCGCCCAGGCCACCTCCACCGCCCCGCCCGCCGCCTTCTTCGCGCGCTGGGCCGACACGAGCACCTGGCCGGAATGGAACACCGACACCGCATGGGTGCGTATGGACGGCCGTTCGCCGAGGGATCGACCGGAACGCTGCGGCCGAAGAAGGGCCCAAAGGTCCGGTTCGTCATCGCGCGGCTGACCGACAGCGAGTTCGTCGACGTCTCGAAGCTGTTCGGCGCGCGGCTGCGCTTCGCCCACCAGGTGACCACGACCGAGGGGCGCACCACCGTCACGGTGACGGTCTCGATCGACGGACCGCTGCGGCGCCTGTGGAGCCGGATCCTGGGCGCCGATCTGGTCGAATCCGTCCAGCCCGACCTGGACGCGCTGGTCACCGTCGCCGAGCGGGTAGCGGCATGAGCGGTCGGGCATGGAGCAGGCAGCGGGACCACGGAGGCCTCGCTCACACCGGAAAGGACATTGCATGAGCGCGAAGTACTGGCTGGCCGTCGTATCCCGTGAACACGTCCTGCGCGGCGTCGAACTCGGGATCGCCCAGGCCAACCATGGTAAGCGTGCGGCGGTGGAGCGCATGCGGCCCGGCGACGGGCTGGTCTACTACTCGCCGCGCGAGCGGATGCGCGCCGGAACGGCGGTGCGCTCGTTCACCGCGATCGGCACCATCGACGACCGGCCTGCCTGGCAGGCCGACCCGCAGGACGGCGGCTGCTTCCGGCCGTGGCGACGGTCGGTGAGCTATCGGCCCGGTGTCCGGGAGACGCCGATCGACGCGCTGCGCGACGACTTGGACCTCACCAGCGTGCCGAACTGGGGCATGGTGCTGCGCCGCGGCCTGGTAGAACTCAGCGCGCACGACTACGCACTGATCGCGCGGACCATGGCGCAAGAGTGAAGGAGACCGATGCAGGAGCAGGGGCCGGACGCGGGACTGCGCAGCAGGTTCCGCACGGCCGACGAAAGTCCGGGGCTGTTGCTGTGGCAGGTGACCAACCGCTGGCAGGCCGCGCAGCGGGCGGCGCTGGCCCCGTTCGACCTGACCCATGTGCAATTCGTGCTGCTCGCCTCGCTGGTCTACCTCGCCGCGGGCAGCGACGATCCGGTGCGGCAGCGTGACCTGGCCGAGCACGCCGCCACCGATCCGATGATGACCTCCCAGGTCCTGCGCGCGCTCGCGGAGAAGAGGCTGATCGAGCGCCGCGACCACCCGAGCGATCGCCGCGCCAAAGCCCTCGTCGTCACCGCAGCCGGTGTGGCACTCGCGAACCGCGCCATCGTGGCGGTCGAGGCCTGTGACCAGGAGTTCTTCGCGCCGCTCGGTAGGCAGGGCAGTTCCTTCGCGCGCACCCTCCGGTCGCTGCGCGATCGAAGCGCACGCTGATCACCCGGCGGCGGGTGTCGTCGCTCGCGATCCGATGTTTCTGCGTACCGCGCGTCGCGGGATCGGGGGGTCGCTGCGCCGGGATCGTCCCGCGGTGTGGCGCTCGTCGGCGTCGATCCCGCGATGGCATCAATGTCGCGCGGCGTGCGGCAGGGCGCGGCGGCGGCACTGTCGGTGTCGGTGGGCGCTGTCATGATGGACCGCGTGCCCGCACTAGACCTCACCGACCTGGATCCCGAGCAGGCCGCCGCCGTGCGCGCGCCGCGCGGTCCGGTGTGCGTGCTCGCGGGCGCGGGCACCGGCAAGACCAGGACCATCACCTACCGCATCGCGCATCTGATCGCGCAGGGGCAGGTCAAGGCCGATCAGGTGCTCGCGGTGACCTTCACCGCGCGGGCGGCGGGGGAGTTGCGGACGCGGTTGCGCGCGCTCGGCCTCGGTGGCGAGGCCACCAAGGTGCAGGCGCGCACGTTCCACGCGGCGGCGTTGCGACAGCTGAAGTACTTCTGGCCGCAGATCGTCGGCGACGTGCCGTGGCGATTGATCGACGCCAAGTTCCCGATCGTGGCGCAGGCGGCCAACCGGGCCGGACTGTCCACGTCCACCGACAGCGTTCGCGACCTGCTGAGCGAAATCGAGTGGGCGAAGGCATCGCTCATCGCGCCGGAGGACTACACGGCGGCGGTCACCGAGCGGCGGCGCGAGACGCCCTACGACGCCATGCGCGTCGCCGACGTGTACGCGGGCTACGAGAAACTCAAGGCCACGCCGGACGGGCTGCTGCTGGACTTCGACGACCTTTTGCTGCACACGGCGGCCGCGCTGGAGGACTATCCTGCGGTCGCCGACGAATTCCGCGGCCGCTACCGCAGTTTCGTCGTCGACGAATACCAGGACGTCACACCACTACAGCAGCGGGTGCTCGACGCCTGGCTCGGCGACCGCGACGACATCACCGTCGTCGGCGACGCCAACCAGACGATCTATTCGTTCACCGGCGCCACGCCGAACTACCTGCTCGATTTCTCCCGCCGCTACCCCGACGCGACGGTGGTGCGACTGGAACGCGACTATCGCTCGACTCCACAGGTGGTGTCGCTGGCCAACCGGGTGATCGGAGCAGCGCGCGGTCGCATCGCGGGCACCAGGTTGCAACTGGTCGGGCAGCGGCCCGACGGACCCGAGCCCGCCTTCGCCGAGTACGACGACGTTCCCGCCGAGGCGGCGGCGGTGGCGAAGGCGATCGCCCGGCTCATCGAGGCGGGCACGCCCGCCGCCGAGATCGCGGTGCTCTATCGCATCAACGCCCACTCGGAGAGCTACGAACAGGCACTCACCGAGCGCGGCGTCCCCTACCAGGTGCGCGGCGGTGAGGGCTTCTTCGCGCGCACCGAGGTCAAGCAGGCCGTGCAGGCACTGCGTCAGGCCCAGTCCCGCGACGATCTGCCCGACCAGGCGCGCAGCGGCAGAGCCCTGGTCTCGCTGGTTCGCGCGGCGCTCGCCCCGATCGGCCTGACCGCCACCGAACCCGCGGGCGCGCAGGCCAGGGAGCGCTGGTCCTCGCTGGTCGCCTTGGTGCGCCTGACCGAGGAACTCATCGCCCACGACGACCGTCTCGACCTGACCGGGCTGCTGCGCGAACTCGCCGCCCGCGCCGAGGCCAGGCATCCACCCACGGTGCAGGGCGTCACGCTGGCCTCCCTGCACGCCGCCAAGGGGCTGGAGTGGGACGCGGTATTCCTCGTCGGCCTCTCCGACGGCACCCTGCCCATCCAGCACGTTCTCGCCGACGACGGCTCGGTGGCCGACCAGGCCGCGCTGGAGGAGGAGCGGCGGCTGCTCTACGTCGGAGTCACCAGGGCGCGGGAGCAGTTACGACTGTCCTGGGCGCTGGCCAGGAACGAGGGCGGCAGGCGCACTCGGCGGCGCTCCCGGTTCCTCAACGGCCTCGTCCCCGACGACTCGCCCGCCTCGCGTATCGCGGCACCGGCCGCCCCCGCGTCCAAAGAAGCCCGGCCGACCTGCCGGGTCTGCGCCAAACCGCTGATCGGCACGTACGCGACCATGCTGGGCCGATGCCGCCGCTGTCCGGCCGAGCTGGACGCGGAACTGCTTGCCGCCCTGCGGGATTGGCGTGCGGAGAAGGCGGAGTCGTTGCGCGTGCGCGAATTCGTCGTGTTCACCGACACCACGCTCACCGCGATCGCCGAACAACTGCCCGCCGACGACGCCGCGCTGGCCTCGATCGCGGGCATCGGCGCGAAGAAGATCGATCAGTTCGGCGCGGACGTCCTGGCGATCGTCGCGTCCCGGATCCGATCCACATCACAAAACCGCAGGTAGAAAATAGGTTGTCGCCGTCGTCGATCTTGCCTATGGTGGATTTCACGCACCGGGAGGTCATCTCGGCGCGCACAGTTACCGACAACGAGTACAGGAGGGAGGCAGAGCAATGGACAACATCATGAACTTCGACGCCAATGGCGTTGCGGTCTATGCGCCCATGGCGGCCTCCCGGGGGATCCTCGCCTTGCAGGGGATCGGTCTGTCCGGAATCAGTGCTTGCGGCATGTCCGGCACGAAAGTGAATTCCACTGTCATGCCTGCATCCATTCGCACCGAAATCCAGGACAAGCCCAGCGCGGGTTGGCACCCGACGGCTGCCGAGGCAGCAGTCGGCGTCTTCGCGGACGAGTTCGGCTTCGAGCCGGCGGATCCGCGGGCAGCACGCCTCCGCACCGCACACCCAGCGACCGTGAACAGGACTCGACACAGATGTCGACCTAGGTAGGGAACTCCTCCCCGACCTCCTGGCCACGGATCGCACGACAGCGAAACCGTGGCCAATATTCTCCGGCCCTTCAGCCACCAGGCACCGGTTTCGCGGACAACGAAACGAACCGCTGCAACGAGCTGAAGGAGAACGACGTGTTCACCGCACAGGGTTGGCCACAAGCCGCTACTGACGTGACATGCCGAACCGTGGCGTCGACTACTCGTCCCCAGGAGTCCACCAAGGCCCTGCCCTGCCGTGCTGGCGACCCGGATCTCTGGTTCGCCGAGAGCCCGGTCCAGTTGGAGCAGGCCAAGGCGCTGTGCGCGACCTGCCCGATCCGCATGGGCTGCCTGAGCGCGGCCATCGATCGGCGTGAGCCATGGGGTGTTTGGGGCGGTGAGATCTTCGACCAGGGTGTCGTGATCGCCCGCAAGCGTCCACGTGGTCGTCCGCGCAAGGTCGCGGTCCCGGCATGAGTCGGGGAGTGACTTCCCTCCCTCCGGTCGATGTGCTCGATTCGGTCGGTGCAGGCACGGGCCGAGCCAACGAACGAGAAAGCAGGCCAGCCGCCCACCGTTGTCCGGTGGGCGGCTGCCCTGCTGTGTTGGTCTTGCAGCGCCTGCGGCGCTGCGTGTTCGCGGCCCCGGGAAGTCTCGCGTCCGAGCGGCCGAGACTCGCGCCTGCGGCGCATGCGCTTCGGTCACTCGGACCCGAGACGGGCCGCGAACGGCGCTCGTAAGACTCGCACCCGACGGGGCTGGAAGTGCGATGGACGGGCAGCTTGTGCTTGTCGTTGGGCCAGATAGCAGGCGCTGCAAATTAGGCAGAGCTGCGTTCCTCGCGGAAGCCGGGCATCCAGGCGCGGACCAACTGCATGAACGGCAGTTCGGCGTCCAGCTGGGCCAGGATGCCGACGGAACCGCCGAGCACCCGGAAGATCATCACGTATTCCGCCGGGAGTTGCAGCGCCCGAGCGGTTTTCATCTCCGGGCTGGAGAACTCCGAAGCCTTGCCCGCCACCCGCTGCATCCACCTGCGGGTGAAGTGGAACGAGTCGGCCTGGATCGGATCGGTGAACGGACGCAAATAGTCGGCGATTTCCTGATGGGTGACCACCCGGCCCGGGATCACCCAGCCGTGGTCGTACAGCAACTCGGTGAGCTCGGCGAAGCGCTCCTCGACCGCGAGGGCCAGCATCCGGCCGAGTACCGGGGGGAAGCCGTCGGGCATCGGCGCGCAGGCGCCGAAATCGATGACGGCGAGCCTGCCGTCGGGCAGCATCATGAAATTGCCCGGATGCGGGTCGGCGTGCAGCAGTCCGACGACCTCCGGGGAGGAGAAGTGGAATCGGCCCATCAGACCCGCGACTCGATTGCGCAGCGCGACAGTGCCCGCCGGATCTTCGCTGCCCTGCTTGATGATCGCGGAAACGGCCGTCCCGTCCAGCCATTCGGTGACGATCACCTTCGGCGCGCTGGCCACCACTTTCGGCACGACGATCTCGCCGTGTCCGTCGAAGCCTTTGGCGAAGGCGCGCTGGTTGGCCGCCTCGTTGCGGTAGTCCAGTTCCTCTTCGGTGCGCTCGGTGATCTCGGCGAGAATCGGCTTCACGTCCGCACCGGGGATCACCGACGCGACCAAGCCGGTCATCCGGGACAGGGTTTTGAGGTCCGCGCGCAACGCGTCGTCCGCGCCGGGATACTGCACCTTCACCGCGACCGGTCGTCCGTCCGACCAGACGGCCCGGTGCACCTGTCCGATGCTGGCCGACGCGGCCGGGATGTCGTCGAACTCACGGAAGCGGGTACGCCACTGGGTGCCGAGCTGCTGGTCGAGCACGCGATGGACGGTCGCGGCCGGCATCGGCGGCGCGGCGGCCTGGAGTTTGGTCAGCGCCTCGCGGTAGTGCTCGCCGAACTCCTCCGGAACGGCGGCTTCCATCACGCTGAGCGCCTGTCCGAACTTCATGGCGCCGCCCTTGAGTTCACCCAGCACGGTGAACAGCTGCTCGGCGGCCTTCTGGTTGAGCTGGGCGTTGATCTCGGACTTGTCGCCTCCGGCGAGCCTCTTGCCGAATCCCACCGCGGCCCGGCCCGCGATGCCGAGCGGAATCTTGGCCAACTTGGCGTTGCGGGACGAGCGACTGCGCGCGATCTCTGACACGTACCCATCATGGCGGACGGACCAGCGAATCGGCCATGGCAATCTTGATCACCGACGCGCTCCCGCGCCGAGGTGAGCGGGCACTCGCGCACACGCGCACGCGGGGTGCCGGTGCCATACGCGCCGATCGAGGACGTGCGAGCGCAGATCCAGCTCCACCGTCGCGTTCAACGTGGCCGGGGTGCGCCGCGGCGAACAATCCAGGATCGCCTCCAGTTCGCCGAGGGCGACCGCGGCCGTCGCGGCGATCCCGGCGGGGGAGGCGTGGCCGACCCGGCCGAGCAGCTGGGCGGCCAGATGGGGCCAGTCGGAGTCGTTCTGCGAGCGGATCAGATCGGCGCAGCGCAGGCAACTGGTGGCGCCGGGAAGCACCAAGGGCCCGACGACGCCCTTGTTGTCTCGAATGCGCAGTTGCAGATGTGGAATGCGGTGCAGCAGGAGATCGTTCACCAATCGCGGATCCGGCATCAGCGCGTCGGCCAGAACCACGAGATCCGTCCTCCAGGTGCGTACCGTCGCCGTACCGGACGGATAGTCCCTGGAACGGCTCGGCCGCACCCCGAGCGCGCGCAGCCCGGTCGAGACCGCGTCGGACAGCGGGCCGAGCCCGTGCACCCGCACCGAGAGGACCCGCCCGGCCCGGTCCTCGGGATGGTCGAGCAGCCCGGCCTCGTCGATCAGGGTGAGCAACGCCAGGGCACGTTCGGCATCGATACCGCATTCCCCGGCTCGCCAGATGATCTGCGGTTTGGTGCGCAAGCCGTCCAGCAGGCGCAGGAAGGTCAGGACGGACTCGGCGTCCATGCCTTCCGGACCGAGCACCACCGCGGTCTCGGGATCACATCCGAGCTGGACGACACCGGCCGGGCGAACCAGGACGGTCACGCTGGGACGCAACCGCGGACCGCGACACATCGTTGTCATGTCAGCAGTATGCGAAACACGCAATGCGTGACTCGTTTCGAGACCCGCGGTTATCCCCAGGGTTTCGCGTCATCCACAGGGCGGATCAAGCGGGCGTGTCGCCCTCTTTGCCCAGGTCCGGGCCGGAACCGCCGTCCTTGCCTTCGCGTTCGGCCTGCTCGCGCGCCTCGGTCTCGGCCAGCTGCGCCAGGGGATCGTCGAACGCGGTCGTTCCGCCACCGATCACCGAGTCGATGAAACCGGCCGGGGAGTCCAGGTCGGCGGAATCCGGCAGGAGATCGGGGTGCGACCAGACTCGATCGCGCGCCGTCATGCCCGCGTCGGTGGTGAGCCTGCGCCACAACGCCGCCGCCTCGCGCAGCTTGCGCGGACGCAACTCCAAGCCGACCAGCGTCGCGAAGGTCTGCTCGGCCGGTCCGCCGGTGGCGCGGCGCCTGCGCAGCGTCTCGGCCAGCGCGCCCGCGCCGGGCAACCGATCGCCGACGGCGTCGCCGACCACCACCTGCACCCAGCCCTCGATCAGCGCGAGCAGCGTTTCCAGCCGTTCCAGCGCCTGCTTCTGCTCCGGCGTGGTCTGCGGCTCGAACGTGCCCTGGGCCAGGATCTCCTCGAGCTTCGCGGGATCGGTCAGCGACATCGGGTCGATGTCCTGCGCGGCCTGCTCCAGCGCGGAGAAGTCCATCCGGATACCGCGCGCGTAGTCCTCGACCGCGCCGAGCACCTGCTGCCGCAGCCACGGCACGTGCCCGAACAACCGCTGGTGGGCGGCTTCGCGCGCGGCGAGGAACACCAGGATCTCGCTTTCCGGCTGTTCCAGGCCCGCACTGAACTCCGAGATCGCCGCGGGCAGCAGCGCGGCGGTGCCGGTGGGTCCCAGGGGGAGGCCGATATCAGTGGAGGTCAGCACCTCCTTGGCGAGCTGGCCGAGCGCCTGGCCGAGTTGCGAGCCGAACGCCAGACCGCCCATCTGGCCGAGCATGCCGACCATCGGCGCGGCGAACTGCCTGGCTTCCTCGGGTAGTGACGCGGTCCACATCCCGGAGATCTGCTCGGCCACCGGGTCGCACAGCCGCTGCCAGGTGGGCAAGGTCTGCTCGATCCAATCGTTGGCCGACCACGCGACCGTCTTGGTGGCGCCCGCGGGCAGGGCCGTCGCGCTGTCCAGCCACAGCTCGGCCAGATGCGCGGCGTCGGCCACGGCGCTCGCGGCGCCCGCGGTCACCGGCGTGACGGTCGAGCCGAGCTGCTGGCGGGCCAGCCGCTTGGCGACGTCGTAGTTCACCGGCCCGGCCTGCCCCGAACCCGGCTGGCCCATGCCGCTGAGCATCTGGCCCAGCGAGGTCAGCATCTGCCCGAGCTGCGCCGGATCGAATCCGCCCGCGCCGGACCCACCGATCCCGAAAGCGAACGCGTCGTTCGGACCAGGACCGCTCGGCTCGCCGCCGCGCTTGCGTTCGTCATCGTCGTCGCGGTTGGAGAATCCGAAGGGGAGGTCGCTCATAGTCCTTAATCTACGCGCGTAGCACCTCGGCTCAGTGTTCGCGCGGCGCGAAACCGGCGGCGGCGCGCGCGGGCGAAATGACCGCCTCTGCCGCTGCGCGGCGCCCACTGTCATTACTGTGGTCCGGGTGAATCGTCGGATCCTCACCCTGGTGGCCGCCCTGATCCCGGTGCTCGTGCTCGGTGTCGTCGGCAGTGTGCTGACCGTGCCGTTCGTCGCACTCGGTCCAGGACCCACCTTCAACACGCTCGGCAAGGTGGACGGCAAGGAGGTCGTCGACGTCCAGGGAACGGAGGTCGATCCCACCACGGGTCACCTCAACATGACCACGGTGTCGGTGCGCGACGGGCTGACCATCTTCGAGGCGTTCGGCTTCTGGGCCAGCGGCAAGCACGGTCTGGTGCCGCGTTCGGAGGTCTACCCGCCCGGCGTGTCGCGTGAGGAGATCGACAAGTCCAACCAGGAGGACTTCAAGGACTCCGAGGGCAACGCCGAGGTGGCCGCGCTGCACTACCTGAAGCTGCCGACGGTCGTGCTGCTGCGCAAGGTCGCCGACGACGGCCCCGCGGGTGGCGTGCTGCGCGCGGGCGACGAGCTGGTCAGCATCAACGGCACGCCGATGACCGTGCCCAAGGACGTGGTCGCCGCGGTGTCCGCGCAGGCGCCCGGCACGCCGCTCACCGTGGTGTACCGGCGGGACAACGCCGAGCAGACCGCGACGATCACGCTCGGCGCCCGCCCCGACGACGCGGCCAAGGGCTACCTCGGCGTGACGCCGGGCGAGGGCGCCCGCCCGCCCATGCAGGTCGCGTTCAACCTCGCCGACATCGGCGGCCCGTCGGCGGGCCTGATGTTCAGTCTGGCCCTGATCGACAAGCTCACCCCCGGGGAGTTGGACGGCGGCAAGTTCGTGGCGGGCACCGGGACCATCGATCAGGACGGCAAGGTCGGCCCGATCGGCGGCATCCAGTACAAGATGATGGCCGCGCGCGAGGCGGGCGCGGAGACCTTCCTGGTCCCCGCGGCCAACTGCAACGAGGCCAGGCAGCGGACCCCGGACGGCCTGCGGTTGGTGAAGGTCGAGAACCTCACCGGCGCGGTGCAGTCGCTCAACGACATCACCGCGGGCAGGGAGCCGGTCAGCTGCGGGTGAGCGAGGGCGCTCAGTCCAGGGTGTGGCGCAGGGCCTCGACGAGGTTCGGGGCCAGGTTCGGATAGGTGCGCAGGTCGAGGTCGCCGAAGTCGTCGGCGTCGTCCTCTGGGCGCAGTTGCAGCAGGCACAGCGACGCGCCGTCCCGCAGCACCGCGGCGAACAGCCGCGCCTCCCGGCGCTGCGGGTGCGCCTCGGCTGCCGCGCGCGCGGCGGCGTCAGCGGCGTCGTGGTCGGCCAGCAGCGGGGCGAGGGCGTCGTCCAGCGTGGATTCCGCGTCCGGCGGGAGCACCACGATCTCCTGCACCAGCACGCACCCCCGGACGGCGGGCGGCCAGCTGGTGGTGGCCAGGAACTCGTCGAGAGCCATCGATCCGCCGGTCACGTCGTCCGGGAAGGCCTCCTGGGCGACCGGCGTCAGCTCGTCGCCCGCGTCGAGCTGATCCTCCAGCTCCGGCTGTGCCGCGACCAGGTCCGCCGTCGGCACCAGCGCGAACATCTGCGGCGGATGACCCCACCCCTCGGCATCCACGAATTCCGCCACCTCTCGGACGGAACGGGCTAGGACGAGTTCGGCGTGCAGGTCTGGCGTCACGCGAACATCCAACCAAACGGGCGTTCGGGACATCCGCGGAACCCGGACAGTGATCCATCCGGCGCGGCGAGCGCAACCCTGCCAGCTGCGCGGTGTCCGATTTCCGTAGAGTGGGCCGAGACGGTCCGCCAAGGACCGCCCGCAACATCGGACTGCGGCGCATCGGCCGGGCGTATCGGTGCGAGCGTCGCCGGACCTTGGAGAGTGGCATCGTGGGCATGCGGCCCCCCACCGGCTTACCTTCGCTGTCCCGACGCAGCCGTGTGCTGCTGGTGGCGGCCATCGTCCTAGCGGCGCTGCTGCTGCTCGGGCCGCGGCTGACGGACACCTATACGAACTGGCTGTGGTTCGGCGAGGTCGGCTTCCGCGATGTGTATCTCACCGTGCTGCGCACGCGCATCCTGCTGTTCATCGTCGTGGCGGCGTTCGTCGGCGTCGCGGTCTGGCTGGCGCTGCTGCTGGCCTACCGGTCGCGGCCGGTGTTCGTGCCGGTGGCCGGACCCAACGACCCGATCGCGCGGTACCGCACCACCGTGATGAGCAGGCTGCGGCTGTTCGGCGTCGGCATCCCCGCGCTGCTCGGCCTGCTGTCGGGCTTGGTGGCGCAGTCGAATTGGGTGACGGTGCAGCTGTTCCTCAATGGCGGCTCGTTCGGCGAGAAGGACCCGGAATTCGGCCTCGACGTCGGCTTCTACGCCTTCGATCTGCCGTTCTACCGGATGGTGCTGAACTGGCTGTTCGTCGCGGTGGTCATCGCGTTCTTCGCCAGCCTGGTCACTCACTACGTCTTCGGCGGCCTGCGGCTGACCGGACGCGAGGGCACGCTGACCCGGCCTGCGCGCATCCAACTCGCCGTGCTGGCTGGGCTTTTCGTGCTGCTCAAGGCGATCGCGTACTGGTTCGACCGGTACGAGTTGCTGTCCAGCAGCCGTAAGGAACCCACCTTCACCGGTGGTTCGTTCACCGATATCAATGCGGTGCTGCCCGCCAAGCTCATCCTGCTGTCCATCGCGGTGATCTGCGCGCTGGCCTTCTTCGCCGGGATCGTGCTGCGCGATCTGCGGGTGCCCGCGATGGCCGCCGCGTTGCTCGTGCTGTCCTCGATCCTGGTCGGCGCGGTGTGGCCGCTGGTGGTCGAGCAGTTCTCCGTGCGCCCGAACGCCGCGGACAAGGAGAGCGAGTACATCGAACGCAACATCGCCGCGACCAGGCAGGCGTTCGGCATCACCGACGACAAGATCGACTACAAGGACTACAAGGGCGAGAGCAGCAAGAGCCCGCTCGAGGTCCCGGTGGACGCCGCGACCATCGGCAACGCCAGGCTGCTGGACCCGAACATCCTCTCGCCCACCTTCACCCAGCTGCGCCAGCTGAAGAACTTCTACGGCTTCCCCGAGTCGCTGGACATCGACCGCTACAACCTCGACGGCGACGTGCAGGACTACATCGTCGCCGCGCGTGAGCTCTCGCCCGCCGCGCTGAGCGGCAACCAGACCGACTGGATCAACCGGCACACGGTGTACACCCACGGCAACGGGTTCGTCGCCGCTCCCGCCAACCGGGTGAACAAGCCGCAGTCCGAGGACCCGAACGCCACTGGAGGCAGCAGCGACAGCGGCTATCCGATCTTCATGGTCAGCGACCTGTTCACGCCTGCGGACAAGCAGCGGATCAAGGTGGACCAGCCGCGGGTGTACTTCGGCGAGCTGATCTCGCAGTCCAACCCGGATTACGCGATCGTGGGCGCGATGGACGGCCAGCGTCCGCGGGAATACGACTCCGACACCGCGCAGTACACCTACACCGGCAAGGGTGGTGTGCCGATCGGCAGCTGGATCAACCGTCTCGCTTTCGCGGCCAAGTACGCCGAGCGCAACATCCTGTTCTCCTCGGCCATCGGCGACGACTCCAAGATCATCTACAACCGCAGCCCGCGTGAGCGGGTGCAGAAGGTCGCGCCGTGGCTGACCACCGACGGCAACGCCTATCCCGCCGTGGTCGGCGGGCGCATCGTCTGGATCGTCGACGCCTACACCACCTTGGACGACTACCCCTACGCGCAGACCACCTCGCTGGAGGGCGCGCTCGAGGACAGCATCGACAAGAAGACCGGCCGCTTGCTGCCGCGCAAATCGGTGAGCTACATCCGCAACTCGGTCAAGGCCACGGTCGACGCCTACGACGGCACCGTCACGTTGTACGAGGTCGATTCGTCGGACCCGGTGCTGAAGGCGTGGCGCGGGGTGTTCCCCGGTGCGGTGAAGCCGGAGAGTGAGATCTCGCCGGAACTGCGGGCGCACTTCCGCTATCCGGAGGATTTGTTCAAGGTGCAGCGGGAGATGCTGACCAAGTACCACGTGGACGACCCGCGCGAGTTCTTCACCAACAACGCGTTCTGGTCGGTTCCCGCCGATCCCACCACCGAGGGTGGGACGACCGCGAGCCAGCCGCCGTACTACGTGCTGCTGGGTGATTCGAAAACGAACAAGCCCACGTTCAATTTGACCAGCGCCATGGTCGGGTACAACCGGCAGTTCCTGTCGGCCTATATTTCCGTGCGGTCGGATCCGGACGGGTACGGAAAATTCACGATTCTGCGATTGCCAACGGACACACAAACTTTGGGCCCGCAGCAGACCCAGAACCGCATGACGACGGCGCCGGAGGTATCCCGCGAGAAAACGCTGCTGTCCAATTCGAACAAGATCAAATATGGCAATTTGCTGACCTTGCCGGTCGCCGACGGCGGCATCCTCTATGTGGAGCCGTTCTACAACGAACGCAACACCGGCCCGAATACCGCGACCTTCCCGCAGTTGCTGCGGGTGCTGGTGAGCTACCGGGACGAGGCGGGCAGTGTCAAGGTCGGCTATGCCTCCACGCTGGCCGAGGCGTTGAACCAGGTCATCCCCGGCGCGGGTGCGCTGGCGACGCCGTTCGGCGGTGACTCGGGCACCAGGCCGAAGCCGGGCACCGTTCCTCCGCCGGTCGAGCAGGGCAACGGCGGGACGAACGCCGGAACCCCGGCCCCCGCTTCCGTTCCGCCGCCCGCGACCGGGTCGTCGTCGGCCAAGGACGCGGCCGCGGCCGAGCTGAACCGGAAGATCGAGAATGTGCGAAATGCCATGCGCAGCGGCAACTTCCAGGACTTCGGCCGGGCGCTGGACGAATTGGAAGCCGCGGTCAAGGCCTATCAGGACGCGGGCCGGTGAGGTAGTGCGACGCCGCTGAGGTAGGACAGGAACGAAAGACGCCGCCATCATCGCGATGGCGGCGTCTTTCGTGTGGCGCCGGAGTATTCCGGCGCGGGCGGTCAGCGACCGAAGGAGTCGATCAGCGTGCTGTGCTGGTCCAGAAGCTGCTGGAACTGGCCCTCGAGGCCGTACCGCTTGGCCAGCTCGCCCGCGGCGGACTTGGCCTGGTCGACCACCGTCTGGGTCTCGCTCGGGGCGGGGACGGCAGGCGCGGCGGGGACGGCGGGCACGGCGGGGATGGGCTCCGGCTGGACGGCGGGCTCCGGCTCGGAGGTGCCGGGACGCAGGTACTTGCCGCAGGTCGGCCAGGCGCCGGGCCCCTGGGTGGCGAGCACGTTCTCCGCCACGCGGATCTGCTCTTCCTTGCTCGCGTTGGACGCGTTGCCCTGACCACCGTTGGCGGCCCAGGTGCTCTGCGAGAACTGAAGGCCACCGTAGTAGCCGTTACCGGTGTTGATCCCCCAGTTGCCACCGCTCTCGCACTGCGCGACACCGTCCCAGTCGTGGGTCGGCGCGCCGGAGGCCGAAGCGGTGGAGAATGCGAACGGGACGGCAACAAGGGCGCCGGTGATGGCGGCGAAGCCGAGGGCGCGGGTGCTGAACTTCCGGTTCTCAGTCATGGTCGATTCCCTCCCTGCGCCCGCCGGCACGGCGATGGAGCGTTCTGCCGTGTCCCTGTCCCCAGGTCGTCGGGGATCCTCGAACCGCGGGACAGGGTTACCGGTGTTCGGCGGTTCGAGTTCGAGCCCGTCACGGTTGATCGGGGCCGTGGACTGACGGTAACGAAGAAATCTCAGCAGATCACATCTCGATAACGCCGGAATCGCATGGAGTGAATAACCTGAATATCGGCGTTTTCGCAGGTGGCAATCGTCTCCGACACGCTGAATACGCGCCAAGTTATCGCATCGTTATGTGAGTGAGATCACGGCGATATAGTGATATGTGTCACGTTTGGACCGTTCGAATTGTGTCTATTCGTATGCGGCGCCGCTGTGGGCGCTCGTCCGATCCGTTCTGGGCGAGGTGTGCGACGCTCGATCGTCCGCGCAGTCCGCGTTTGCTTCGGCATGTCGCACCGGCGACCCTGGAAAACGCCGCTGAACTGGCGATTTGCAGTCCGAGTGAACCCGTGTGTAATGTTGTGTTCACCGACGCGGGGTGGAGCAGCTCGGTAGCTCGCTGGGCTCATAACCCAGAGGTCGCAGGTTCAAATCCTGTCCCCGCTACAAACGGCCCAGGCCGGAGAGTTTCCGAACTCTCTGGCCTGGGCCATTTTCCAACCGTTGAGCCTCCGCCCTTCCGCTCAGCGCGGCCATATCGCGGGGCCCTATCCGCCTCCCACGCTCATCGCCGCTCGGCTGCCGCATCCGATATTCCGGGATCCCGCGGCGCGACCGGCGCATGATCCTGCGGGAAGCCGAGTGCGGACGCCGCACCGCTGTTGACGAACTCCGTCGCCGCCGCGACGGCTAGTTGCACCGCCTTCTCCACATCCGCCCCGTCGGCCAGCGCGCTGATCGCGGCAGCGGCGAATCGGTCACCCGCGCCGCAGGTATCCGATCCCGGGCTCATGAGCAGTCCGGACGGAGTCGGGATGTGCAGGACATCGGGACGGCCGCGGCAGAACAGCATCGCGCCGTCCGCGCCCAGCGTCACCGCGACCGCCTGCGCGGACCAGCGCTCCGTCAGCGTCCTGGCCGCTCGGCGCGGCCCCCGCGTGCCGGGAACGAACCGTTGCGCCTCGTCCCGATTCGGAGTCGCCAATGTGGCGTCGCGGATCGGCACCGGCCCTCTCGGGTGCGGATCCCAGACGAGCGGAATCTGTCCCGCCCGCGCCTCGAGCAGGGTCCTGACCTGTGGGTGCGTCGCAGCGCCTCGGCCGTAGTCCGCGACGAGCACCGCTCGCGCCGTGTCGATCGCCTCCCGGACGTCGTCGCGCAACGGATCCGCGGTGACGCCGCCGTCACCGAAGTCGAGCCGGGTGATCGTCGCCGGTCTATCCTCCGACCCCGCGCACGGCCCCATGGCGCGAATCCGCTCTTTGCGGACCGTGGTACCGCGAAAGGGCAACGACAGAACGCGTATCCGCTCCGGCAGCAACGCGCGCAGCCGATCGCCCGAGGAGTCGGCCGCGAACCCGCCGATCAGCACGACATCCGCCACGTCCTGCCCGGCGAGGGCGGCGGCCAGCCCGGCCCCACCCGGCCGGAGCGTCCGCGTCGCCACGTCCACCACCGGCACGTCCCCATCGGGGCTGCGCCGGTCCGCGCGGCCCTCGATGTCGATGTCCAGCAGCACGTCGCCGACCACGACCAGCGGGCCCTGGGAGGTCATGGACGTCATGAATCCGCCCCGAGCGCCGCGTCCAGCGCCATGCACAGCGAATGCACCAGCACCAGGTGCAGTTCCTGCACGGTGGACGTCGTGTCCGCTTCGATCGTGATCGCCTCGTCGCACAGCGCGGCGAGCGGATTGGGGGTGGGGCCGGTCATCGCCCAGGTGGGGAGCCCGATCTCCTGCGCCGCCTTGGCGGCGGCGACGACATTGGCGCTGGAACCGCTGGTGGACAGGGCCAGCAGGATATCGCCGTCGCGACCGTGGGCCCGCAGCTGGCGGGCGAACATCTCCTGCACCCCGTAGTCGTTGACGATCGCGGTCAGGCTGGAGGTCTCGGCATGCAGCGCGATGGCCGACAGCGGCCGCCGTTCGGCGTGGAAGCGCCCGGTCAACTCGGCGGTCAGATGCTGGGCCTCCGCGGCACTGCCGCCGTTACCGCACGCGAACAACCGGCCGCCGCGTTCGTACACGTCGACCAGCTGCTGCGCCCACGAGACGATCCGGGCCGCCGCGGGTCGAAGGTTCCGGCTCAGCGCGACGCCCAGCGCGTCGAAATGGTCTTCCACCGCGGCGATACGCCGAGGGTCGACGCGCCCGTCCGCCAGCTCGTTGGTGCCCTGCGGTGGCTCGTATGCGTTGCTCACGACGGACCCTCCTCCTTGCGCACGCCCGTGAGGGCGAGGGTGACGGCGGCGGTGAGATCGGAGGCGACGGCGGCCATTCGCTCAGCGTGGGCGATCTCGGCGGGGCGTGTCCGCGGTGTCGGCACGAGGATGGCGGCGGCGCCTGCCGCCAGGGCCGCCTCGATGTCGGAGCCGATGTCCCCGATCACGACACAGCGGGCGGGTTCGATGGCCAAGGTTTCCGCGGCGGCCAGGATCAGCCCTGGCTCCGGTTTGCGGCAGCCGCAGCTGTCCGCGGACGCGTGGACACAGATCTGCCAGGTGTCGAAGGGGCCGAGCAGCGCTTCGACCCTGGCGTTGACGGCCGCGAGCTGCGCGGGCGTGATGAGACCGGACGCGACGCCGGACTGGTTGCTCACCACTCCGGTGCGGATTCCGGCGCTCCGCAACCGGCGCAGCTGCTCGCGCGCTCCCGGCACCGGCCGCACCAGGGTCGGGTCCGCGAGGTAGGGGATATCCACGATGAGCGTGTCATCGCGATCGAACAACACCGCCGCGGGACGAACGGGCACCGCGGCGAGACGAGGAACCAGGGGTTCTGCGATGCTCATTCACCCTCCTCGTCCCCGTCACGCAGGTGCCGCGCCTGTGCGGTTCGACGGCGCTGATGCGTGTGTCATGCCCGGCCTGACAAGTTTGAAACCGCGCGGCACGGTGAACCCGGGTTCAGGCAGGACGTTTCTCGGTGTCGGCAGGAGGTGGACCACTCGCGGCCAGCTCGGCCAGCCGATCGACCGCGGCGACGACGGCGGCATCGGCGATCTGGTTCAGGCACGGATGCCCCGGCACCGGGCACTGCCGCGCCCGCGAGCCCGCGCACGGTGCGAACTGGTCGCCGAGCACGATGGACGGCACCCCGTAGGGCGCCCAGCGCTGCGCCGGGACGACCGGCGCGAACAGCGAAACGACCGGTGTGCCGACCGCGGCGGCGAGGTGCGCGGCGGCGGTATTGGGAGCGACGACGACGGACGCTTCGCGCAACACGGCGGCGAACATCGGGAAGTCGGTCGCGCCACCCGCGTCCGTGGCGCCGTCGCCCGCGACGGTCGCGGTGAGCGCCTTCTCGCCGGGACCACCGGTCACGACCACCCGGTAACCCGCCCGGGCCAGCGCCGCGACCACGGACCTCGAGCGGGCCGCGGACATGTGCCGGGCCGGTACGGCGGCGCCGGGGTGCACCACCACGTAGCCGGGATCGCCGGTGAGCGCCCGCACGTCGGGCAGGTCCGCACGGACCCGCAATCGCGCGTCCGCCGCCGGATACCCCGCCGCGCGCGCCAGCGACAGCGCTCGGATCGGTTCGGGCGCGTCCTCGTCGACCAGATGGCGGACATCCAGGAGAGACCCCGGATAGTCGGTGCTGATCGCGCAGACGCGCGGCACCCCGGCCATGCGCAGAATCAGGGCCAAGGGCAGCGGCGACTGGTGGAACGAGGTGAAGATGAGCGCCTCGTCCACGCGAAGCGCGGCGATCGTCGTCCGTAGCTCCTCGACCGCGGCCGCGGTCACCGGCGGAGGGTCGAAGTCGACCCAGCCCGCTTGGAATTCGATCACCTCATCGACGCCGGGCAGCAGTTCCGCGGCGGCGCGACCGCGGGGCCCGGCCAGGAAGGTGACCCGCTTCGCGCGCGCCGCCACCGCCCGCACCGCGGGACCGGTGATCAGGACGTCTCCGGCGCTGTCGAGCCGGGCTGCCAGCACGTGTCCGCTCATGTCCGCACCGGGTGGGCGGCGGCGACTTCGGCCAGCAGCCGGTCCCAGGCCGCGGTGAACCGGTCGATGCCGAAAGTGTCCTTCGCCCAGTGCCTGCCCGCGTTGCCGACGACCTCGGCGAAGCACTTCTCCCGCAGGAACATGCGGACGGCCTCGTCCAGGACGGCCGGATCGTTCGACACGATGCCCGCGTCGGCCGGAATCGAGGACGGCGCCTCCGTGGTGCCGAGCGCGACGACGGGCATGCCGAGGAACATCGCTTCGATCACCGACAGGCCCAGCGACGTCCAGCGGGCGGTGTGCACGAAGACCCGCCGCCGCGCCAGCTCCGCGTGCAGTCGGCGTTGGCCGAGATCGCCCGCGCCGTGCACGCGCTCGGGCGGCAAGCCGAGCGCTACGTGCAGATCGTCGGTGTCGATGCCGAAGACATCGATGGGCGCGGCCTCCGAGAGCGGGACGAGCAGATCCGTGCCGGTGATCCGGCCGCGCCGCACCGGCTCGTTGATGATCGTCGCGGCGCGTTCGAGTTCCCCGGTGTAGCGATGGCCGGGGTCGAGGACGCCGTGTGTGATCACCGTGACCGGACAGCGGCCGTTGTCCCACATCAGCCGGTTGAAATGGGTGACGTGCACGAGCAGGATGTCGTCGCGGTCGGCGAGTGGGTGGCGGGTGAGGGCGGCGTGCTCACTGGGGGCGTTGTGCTCGACGTACACGCACGGGATGTCGGTGCCGGGTGCTCGGCCCAGCCATCGGCGCGCCAGTTCCAGTTCCTCCGGCCGTTGCAGGACCACGACGTCGACCTGTTCTTTCGCCAGGTCGGCCGGAGCGATTTCGCGTGCCGCGGCGGGCCAGCGGCGCCCACGCCGCCCGCGGGCCCATTCGCCGCCTTCGGCATCGAAGGGAACCAGGTAGTTGTGGTTGCCGTGGACGAACGAGGTCATCCAGGAGCCGTGCACGTGCCAGACCAGCACGTTCAGCGGTTGGGGCACCGAGGCCGTGGCCGCCTGCACGGCTTCGGTGGCGCTGGGACGGCGTTGAAGCCACTGGGAGATCGTCATGGCCAGGATTGCTCGGTGGAGTGGCAGACGACCAGCTCTCTGACTTCGCACCCGCGCGGCTGCGTCATGGCGAAGACCGCGGCGGCCGCGACATCCTCGGGCCTGTTGAGCTGGACATCCGGCGGCGGGGCGTACTGGGCGGGTCGCCCGTCGAAGAACGCGGTGTGCATACCGCCGGGGATCAGCAGCGTGACGCCGACCTCGCCGGCTGTCTCGGCCGCGAGCGCCCTGGTGAAACCGACCACACCGAATTTCGAGGCGCAGTACGCGGTCGCGTCCGGCAGCGCTTTGACGCCGAGCGTGGACGCGCAGGTGACCACCGTGCCGTGGCTGGCGCGCAGGGCGGGCAGCGCGGCACGGATGACGGCGGCGGTCCCGAACAGGTTCACTCGGACGACCCGTTCCCAGTCCTCGGTCGAGACGTCGTCCAGCTTGCCGCACGAGTCGATGCCCGCGGCGGTGAACACCGCGTCCAGGCGGCCGTCGGCGCGGCGCAGGAGGGTGTGCACCGCGCGTTCGGCGTCCTCGGAGTGCGCCAGATCCGCGTACTCCCAGAGGACGTCGGTTTCGGGTTTGTTCCGGTCGATGACCAAAGGGATGCCACCCGCGGCGCGTACCGCCTCGACAGTGGCGGCGCCGAGCCCGGAGGCGCCTCCGGTGATCAGGACATTGCCGAGTGCTGTGTTCTCCGGTCGGCTCACACGAGATCCTTTCCTGGTGGATGGTCGACTTTCAGCCCGCGGTCGCGAGGGGACTCTCGGGCGCCGGGGTGGCGCGGCGGTAGGCGGCGAGCGTTTCTTCGGCGACGCGCTCCCAGGAGTAGCGCTCGCGCGCTCGTCGGTATCCGGCGACGCCCCACGCTCGGCGAAGCGAGTCGTCGTCCAGCAGGGGCCGTAACGCGCGCGCCACCTGGTCCGGCTCGGGGGCGACCAGTGCGCCGGTGACACCGTCGACCACGGTGTCGAGCAACCCCCCGACCGCGCTGGCCACCACCGGCTTCGCACACGCCATCGCCTCCAGCGGCACGATGCCGAAGGGCTCGTACCACGGCGTGCACACGACCACGTCGACCGAACGCAGCAGCGCGGGCATCGCGGCGTGCGGCACTTGGCCGAGCAAGTGGACGCGGTCGGCGACGCCGTGTTCCACCGCGACGCGACGCAGCCGCTGCGATTCGGCGCCGGTCGCGTCCTGGCCGTCGTCCGTGCCGCCGGCGATCAGCAATTCGGTGTCGGGCACGTACACCAGGGCTTTGATGGCGGTGTCGAATCCTTTGCGCGGCACCAGCCTTCCCACCGAGACCAGACGCCTGTGCGGTCCGCGCTCGGCGGCAGGCCCGTGCGGACCGAACGAGGTCAGGTCGACACCGCACGGCACGACGGAGACGCGCGCCCGGGAGACACCCATGCGCGCGAGTTCCTCGACTTCGTCGGTGCAGGTGGCCACCACGTGGTCGGCGCGGGTGCCGATGAGTCGCTCGAATTCGATCCGCGACGGCGGGCTGGTGTCGGCGGAGCCTTGGTATCGGCGCTTGACCGTGCCCAGCGCGTGGAAGGTCAGCACCACCGGGATGCGCAGGCCCCGCGCCACAGCCGCCTCGGCGGCCAGCCCGGACATCCAGAAGTGCGCGTGGATCAGATCGGGTGGGCGCTTCGACCACTGTTCCCACAGGAACGTCGTGAACTCGCCGAGATGGGGAAGGATGCTGTCCTTCGGAATCGGCTCGAGCGGACCGGCCGGAACATGCACGACGCGGTAACCGGCGTCGGTGACGACCTCGGCGTCGATGTCGGGCGCCTCGCGGCGGGTGTAGACGGTGACTTCGTGCCCGCGGCGGGCGAACGCGGCCGCCAACTCGCCGACGTGCACGTTCTGGCCACCGGCGTCGACGCCGCCGAGCTGGGCGAGCGGACTCGCGTGCTCGGAAACCATGGCGATCTTCACGACGTTGTCCCTCCTCGTCGTCGTACTCGCGGGTCGGGAAGCGTGCCCTGCCGGTTGCCTGCTCAACCGCTCGCCATGGCGTCCGTGGTCGCCGCTGCTGGGCGCGGTCTGTTCTCGGTCGTTCCGCGAGTGGCGACCAGGCCCGTGGTGGCGATCACGCGTGAGTCCATGACCGGCGCGTACCCGCTGCGCCGATGATCAATCCGAGAGGGCCGACAGCACGCCGGGCGCGCTCACCCGGTCGCGTATCCGTTCGATCATCGCGGAGGTGGAGCGGTCCTCCAGATAACTCAGCACCCTGACCTCGCCGCCGTACGCGCGCACGATCGGTGTTTCGGGCAGCGTGTCGACCCGGTAGTCACCGCCTTTGACATACAGGTCGGGCTGGGTGGCGCGCAGCAATCCGGCCGGTGTGTCCTCGTCGAAGATCGTCACGTGGTCGACACAGCTCAGTGCGGCCAGCACCGCGCAGCGGTCCGCGGCGGCATTCACCGGACGATCGGGACCCTTGAGTTTCCGCACACCTGCGTCGGAGTTGACCGCCACCACGAGGATGTCCCCGAGGCGTTTGGCCTCGTTGAGGTAGGCGACGTGCCCGGCGTGCAGCACGTCGAAGCAACCGTTGGTGAACACGATCCGCTTGCCGTCCGCGCGATGGGTGCGAACGACCTCGGCCAATTCCCGCTGCGGAAGGACCGCCCCGCCGCTACGAGCCAGCCGCTCCCGCAGTCGGCCGGTCGTGCGGACCGCGGTTCCCGGCCGGTGGACGCCCACGTCGGCGGCGGCCTGCGCGAGCTCGACAGCCGAGGTGAGCGGCATGCTGAGCGACGCGAGGGTCATGGCGGCGAGGTAAGCTCCTGCCCCGCCCGCGGATCGACTGTCCGGCACCGGCTGCGCCCAGGTTCGGTGCACCGGACGATCCTCGTCCAAGAGCACACTGCCGTCTCGGTCGAGGGTGATCACGATCGTGCTCGTGCCGACCGTCTCGAACAGGCGATGCCGGTGACGGTCGAAGACGTCCACGCGCTGCTCCGGCTTCGTCGGCGGGCGGTCTCCGTCGACGCGAGACAGGCCGAGCACGGCGATGGCGTCGTCCGCGTCGAGCCGCACCAGATCCGGACGCAGGGAGCGCCAGCGCCCTGGATGGTGTGTGTCGACGATCAGCAGCGGGAATCGCTCGCGCCGGGCGGTGAGGGCGTGGCACATGCGGTCGCCGAGCGCTCCGAGACAGTCACCGATCACCACCGCGGTGGCGCCGGTGAGCGCCGCATCGAGCGACGCGACCAGCGCGTCGACTTCGGAATCGTCGCCAGGAGTGCCGCCACCCTCGTCGTAGCACACCATGACGTGGTCATCGGCCACGATACGTGTTTCGACAGCGGTTGCGCGGCCCGCGGCGTGGCGCAGTCCGGCCGCGTCGACGTTCGAACGTTCCAGTGCGTCGCGCAACGCGGCGGCCGCCCAATCGTCACCGGTGAGCGCGACCAATCGCGTCCGGGCTCCGAGCGCCGCCAAGTTGACCGCCGTATTTCCCGCCGCGCCCGGCATGGTCGAGCTGCGCTCGATGTCGATGACCGGGACCGGCGCTTCCCGGCACAGCCGTTCGCAGCGTCCCCATTTCCACACATCCAAAACCGCGTCACCCAGTACCACGATCGAAGGGCGCGCCTGGCCTATTCGATCCGCCGCGTCAGGTCCGAGGCCGCTATCGGCTTTCGCGGTGGACGCGATGTCCTCGGGGTCCATGCGTCCTCCCGTCCGGTCCGATGCCTGTCCTCGAGATTCCACCGGCTTGCCGGGCTAAACAGGTGGCGACGGCGCCGCTGCCTGGTTTGGCCCGGTGTTGTCGTGGTAGTGCGCTGGATGTCCGCCGATCGGATCCGAACATCGGAGAGAGGAGCACAGCATGGGCCAGGTCAATCCGATTCAGGTGCAGAAGTTCCTGTCCGGCGTCGACTATCCGTGCGATCGCGACGGCATCGTGGCCGCGGCTGAGGACAACGGCGCGGACAAGGACATTCTCGACGCTCTGAAGGCGATACCCGACCGTACTTACGACGGACCGAGCGCGGTCAGTCAAGCCGTTTCCTAGCGGCTATCGCGCGACCGGCCCGCGTCCCTCATGGGCGCGGGCCGCCATCGGCTGAAGGCACCTATTTGTAGCCGATGCCAGCCCAGTACCAGGCGCTGTCGGCCTTGGTGACGGGGGTGGGCCGATCGGTGAGTTCGGGTCGCCAGGTCGCGACCGGAACCAGTCCCGGTTCGACGAGGGTGGTACCGGCGAACAGGGCAGCGGTATCGGTGTGGCTGCGGGGGTGGAAGGCGATTCCGGAGGCTTCCGCGGCGGCGGTGACGGCGGCCATGGCATCGGCGTCGAAGTCTGCGGTGGGATGGGTGATGACGACGTGGCTGCCGGAGGGCACGGCGTCCAGGAGTGTGCTGATGATGTCCTGGGGGTAGTCGCTGTCGCGGAAGTACATCATGATCGCGACGAGCATGATCGCGACCGGTTTCGTCAGATCGAGGGTGTCCGCGAGCGCCGGGTGGTCGATGATGGAGCGGGGGTCGTGCAGGTCGGCGTGGATGAACCGGGTGCGGCCCTGCGGAGTGCTGGTCATGAGCGCACGCGCGTGGGCGAGCACGATCGGGTCTTTGTCGACGTAGACGATCCGAGCGGCGGGGTCGAGCCGCTGGGCGACCTCATGGGTGTTGCCCGCGGTGGGGATGCCGGTGCCGATATCGAGCAATTGGCTGATCCCGGCCTCGCCGACCAGGTAGCGGACCGCGCGGGTGAGGAAGGCCCGATTGGCCCTGGCCATGCTCTTGATGGTGGGGATGTGTTCGGCGATGGCGTCGCCGAGTGCCCGGTCGGCGGGATAGTTGTCCTTGCCGCCGAGCCAGTAATCGTAGACGCGGGCTTCGTGCGCGACGGTGATGTCGATCGTGGTCGGCGGCTGCGTGCTGAGGAAATTGTCGGACATGCGCTGGGTACTGCCTCTTGCCTTTGCTGTTATGCGTGCGTGGTTCGGAGCGCGTCGATGAGCTCGGTGGTCTGTTCCGGTGGTGTGGCGCACACGCACAGTCGATCCCAGATCGCGTTGTGGTGGTCCAGGTCGCCGCGTTTGTCGAGGAATTGGGTGCCGCCGGTGTGCGGGAGGTGGACGAGGTCGCTGAGTTCGGGTGCGGCGAAACGAAGCAGGGTGAAGGGTGTTTCGCTGATGGCCGGGCCACCGACGTGGTCGGGGAGCACCTGCACGGTGATGTGGGGGCGCGCCGCCAGGTCGGCGAGGTGGTCCAGTTGCGCATCCCAGACCTCGGGCCCGCCGATCGGGCGGCGCAACGCGGCAGCCTCGATCACCAGCCACACCTTGGGCGGGTCGGAGCGTGTGAGCAGATGCTGCCGCCGCATCAGCAACTCGACGCGTCGCTGGATGTCGGCTGCCGGTTCGCGATGGGCGATGGTGAAGATCGTGTGCGCGTAGGACGGCGTGCGCACCAGCTCCGGCACCAAACCCGGTGCGTAGCAGCGGATCATGGTGGCGGCGTCCTCGAGTGCCAGATACGTGTCCAGCCGTAGCGCCGTCAGATCCGCGTCGGCCTGCCAGCGCCCCACGGCATTGGCTCGCCGCGCCAGTTGCCGGTACTCGTCCCGGACGTCGGCGTCGTGCACGCCGTAGAGGGTCAGCAGGTCATCGATGTCTCTCGTGCGGAAGCCCACCCGGCCCGCCTCCAGGCGGCTGATCTTGGAATGGGAGGCTCGTATCGCTCGGCCCGCGGCTTCCCCGCTGATCCCGGCCGCCTCGCGTAACCGCCGCAATCGCGCCCCGAGTACCCGGCGCAGCAGTGCCGGATCCTCCTGCGGGTCATCTCCGGTAGCTGTCACTTCGGCGGCGACCCGGTCCCCGATCACTGCCACTCCCCTCGGTCGGCATGTGTATGCGATTGTGTCACAACCCATTACAGTGCGGCGCGCCGCACCGAACTACGCGTTTCGCGCAAATTTCGCGCCCGGAGCTCCGCGCGGACCATGCTGGGGAGTCGCTGATCTGTCGATCGACCCATGACGGCAGACCGCGATGGTCGTGCCGGGAGTTCCTCGGTGCTGTAGTCATCGATGCCGGAAGCGCTGCGGAGCTCATGGCCGCTGCGAGCTGGGGAAAACCCGATCCGATACGGCCCTGATTCGGGCGGGCGGACCTCTTGACTGGAGGAGAATCTGGAGGAAAATTAGAAGTTACACCGGAGCACCGGACAGTGTCGCACTGTCGACGGAGACGTCTGTTGGCAGTGAAGATACTGATCCAGGATCCGGCTAGGCCCCCGGCAAGCCAGTCGAAACCGGAGTCTCAGCGACGACTGAGGCTTACGGATCGATGGAGACTACCGGGGACTGATCTATTTTGGGGGTCTTTTACCTGGGGGTACGGCTCGGAATCGAGCCCGGAGTGGTCGGCCGAATCGGGCCACCTCAGCGGAGCACCGGTGGTTGACTAGCCGTGTGCCGGCTGTCTCGGCCGCACCTCAGCAACCCATGTCAGGAGGCACCGCAATGCCCACTCATGATGGAAGCTGGCCGCAGGGAACGCCGTGCTGGGTCGACTGCCAGGTCGACGACCCCGCGCGCGCCCGCGATTTCTACGGCGAACTCTTCGGCTGGGAAATCCAAGACAGTTCGCCCGAGGCGGGCGGATACCTCATGGCGATGCGCAACGGCCGCCCGGCCGCTGGCATCGGACCCAAGCCGGAGGGCATGCCGATGCCCTCCGTGTGGACCACCTACCTCGCCGCCGACAACGCCGACACCGTCGCCGAAAAGGTCAACGCGGCGGGCGGCGCCCTGATGATGGCGCCGTTCGACGTCCTCGACGTCGGCCGGATGTTCGTCGCCGCCGATCCCACCGGCGCGGTATTCGGCGTGTGGGAGTCCAAGGCGCACAGCGGCGCGGGCATCTACAACGAGCACGGCGCCTACTGCTGGAACGAGCTGCACACCAGCGACTACAAGAAGGCCCAGGAGTTCTACGCCAACGTCTTCGGCTGGCACTACACCGAAATCGGCGACGGCCAGAACTTCATCTACTCGACATTCAGCCGGACCCAGGACGGCGACGCCATCGGCGGCATCAACGACTCGACCAAGATGCCGGGCGACAATCCGTCCTACTGGCTGGCCTGGTTCCAGGTGGACAACGCCGACAGCGCGCTGGACAAGGCTCGCGATCTCGGCTCGACGATCTTGTCCGGACCCGACGACAGCCCCTTCGGCCGCATGGGCATCGTGCAGGGCGCGCAGGGCGAGGTCTTCGGCATCATCGACCCCAGCACCACCGTCGGCGAACCGCCGACCGGCGCCTGACGCACGACGGCGGGGTGGTGCCGCCACCCCGCCGGTCGGTTGCCCGGCTCAGGGGGATCGCTCCGCGCGCGGCGATCCCGGGGAAACCAGACCGTGCTGGTGGGCATAGACGACCGCGTGGATGCGGTCGCGGACGCCGAGTTTCGCCAGAATGCGGGAGACGTGCGTCTTCACCGTCTCTTCGCCGACACCGAGCATCGCGGCGATCTCGGCGTTGCTGCGCGCGTCGGCGAGCAGCAGCAGCACCTCCAGCTCGCGGGCGGTCAGCTGCCGCACCTCCGGTGGTGTGCGCGGCGGCGCGAGACTGCCCGCGAACCGCGACACCAGGCGGCGGGTCATCGAGGGATCGATCAGCGCGTCGCCGCGCGCCGCGATGCGAATCGCGGCGACCAGCTCTTCCGGGGGCAGGCTTTTGAGCAGGAACCCGCTCGCGCCCGCTTGCAACGCGCGATACAGATTGGCGTCGCTGTCGTAGGTGGTGAGCACCAGGACGTGGGTGCCGCCCGCGGCGACGATCGCGGCGGTGGCGGCCAGTCCGTCCAGCTTCGGCATCCGGACGTCGAGGATCGCGACATCCGGTCGCAGGCGGGCGGTCTCGGTGATCGCGGCGCGCCCGTCGCTCACCTCGGCTACGCAGTCCAGATCGTCCTGGCTGTCGACGACGACGCGCAGACCGGAGCGGAACATGCTGTGGTCGTCGGCGATCAAGACGCGGATGGGCGTGTTCACGATCCTCCGATCGGCATGGAGACCGTGGTGTGCCAGTGATCGGCAGTACGGCCGTAGTCCAGTTCGCCGTCGAACAGCTCCACGCGGCGGCGGATGCCGTTGAGACCACGCGGGACCGAGGTGTCGGCGGGGGCCGGTACCTGGGGAAGGGGATTGGTCGCCCGCAGCACCACCCGCTTCGGGAGGTACTCCACCTCCAGTCGCGCCCGCGTTCCGTCGCCGTGGCGCAGCGCGTTGGTCAGCATCTCCTGCACGATGCGGTACATCGTGAGATTCAGCGACTCCGGTAGGCCGACGGGGGTGCCACACACCGTCACCTCGACCTCCAACCCGGCTTCGCGCACGTGCTCGATCAGGCCGTCGATCTCCGCGAGTCCCGGCTGGCGCTGTCCCTCGTCCTCGCGTCCGTGCAACAGATCGAGCTGGCGGCGCAGGTCGGTCATCGCCGCCCTGCTGCTGGACTCCACGGCCGCCAGCGATTTCCTGGCCGCCGGGCTCGCCGCGCCGCCCAGCGCCAGCCGCGCCGCGCCCGCATGGATGCCGATCGCGCTGACGTGATGGGAGATCACATCATGCAGGTCGCGCGCGATCGCGGCCCGCTCCTCGGTCACGGCGCGCTCCAGCGCGGCCCGGTGCTCCTGGTGGCGCAGCCGGGCGCGCTGCTCGAGGTCGGCGATGTAGGCGCCGCGCGCGGCTGTGTAGCGGCCGACGAGCCACGGCACGCATCCGGCGGCCACGGTGGACGCGAGCAGCAGCCGCCAGTCGTGCGCCGCGGCGCTGTCGGTGAACAGATGCGCCGAGGCGACGCCACAGCACAGGACGAGCATGGTCAGCGCGGATTTCGGACCGGACAGCCACGCCCCAGCGCGATATCCCGCCACCAGGAATCCCACGTCGGCGAACCGGACGGCGAACCCGTACCGATACAGCAGCAGTACGGCGAGCAACCGCACCAGCACCTGCGCCACGGCCACCAAACCGGCCGTCCGGGGCGGCGCGGCCAAGGCCAGGTCGGCGGCGACGACCACGGCGATGGCGGCGGCAGTCTGCCACGGGGCGACGGCGAACACGCCGGACAGCCCGAGCACCACCGCGTCGACGAGTGCGGCGACCACGGCGACCACCAGCGACTGGCGGGCCAGCGATCTGCTCACGTCCACCAGTTCGCCACCGCCTCCGTCTCTGGTCCCGTCGGGTTTCGCGGGCGATCCTAGCGAGCCGGCCCGGCCCTTCCGCGTTTGCCGAATGTCCAGGGTGCCCGCGATCCGGGCCGTCCGCGTCCCCCACGCGGGGGAGGCGGAATCACTCGTCGGCGCGATGTTCGTGCGTGCGGGCGCCCGTAGCGTCGAGACCGACGGCAGACGGTGAAGGAGAACTCATGGGCCGTGTGGAGTTGTTCGTCTGGGCCATTCCGGCGTTCGCGGTGCTGATGTTCGTGGAGTGGATCGCCTACCGGCGCGATCCCGACCGACCGGACAGCAGCGGCTCGGCCCGCGACACCGCATCCAACGTGGTGACCTTCACCCTGAGCCGGTTGGCCAAACCATTGCTGCAGTATTTGCTGCCGTTCTCGGCCGTGGTCGCCGCCGCGGCGGTCACACCGCTGCACCTCTCGCCGCGATCGTGGTGGGTCTGGGCACTCGGCCTGGTCGTGACGGACTTCTGCTACTACTGGGCGCACCGCGCCGACCATCGGGTCCGCCTGCTGTGGACCGCGCACAGCGTGCACCACTCCAGCGAGTACTTCAATCTCTCCACCGCGCTCCGGCTGCCCTGGCTGCACCCGGTGGCCAGCACCCTGCGCGGGGTGGCGTGGGTGCCCGCGGCTCTGCTCGGGTTCCCGGCCTGGATGATCTTCCTGTTGCAGAGCATCGGCCTGCTCTACCAGTTCCCGATCCACACCCAGCGCGTCAAGACGCTGCCGCGCCCGATCGAGTTCCTGTTCAACACACCGGCGCATCACCGTGTCCACCACGGCTCCAACCAGCCTTACATCGACAAGAACTACGGCGGTGTCTTCATCATCTGGGACCGCATGTTCGGCAGCTTCGCCGCCGAATCCGAGCCCATCCGGTACGGCCTCACCACGAACATCGGCACCGACAATCCGCTGAAGGTCAACTACCACGAGCTCGCCGGACTGGTCCGCGACGTACGCGGCGCCACCACATGGCGCGGGCGGCTCGGGTACGTGTTCGGCCCGCCCGGTTGGACCGAGCATCCCCGCTCGGCGCGCGATCGCGTCGAGATTTCGGATCGAGCCGATGACCGTGCCGAAGCCGCGCAGTTGACCCCCTGAGCGCCTCGAGCCACCGCGTACGAAGGCGGCTGCCCGGCCGTACGTGAGTGGGTGCGGCGGCGGGACCGCACACAGGCGAGCGCCGACGATCCGTCTCCTGATCGCTGAGATCAGACGGCGGCGAGATGGAAACGGATGGTTGCTATGCGATTGCTATCCGTTGCGAACTCCACCACCGCGACCCCGGGTGCGTTGCCCAGCCGGACGCTCGCCGTGACCGTGCGGCCTGCCGCGATCACTTTGCTCCAGCGCATATTCCGCGCCCGATTGGTGAATTCTTCCGCCGAGACGGGTGTCCCTACGGGCAATTCGATGTCCGCCCGATTTCCGAGCAGCTCGCGGACCCGGGCCAGGTCGGTGCTCGCCGCCGCGGCGAACACTCGTGTCGTGGCACGCTTTCCGCCGCGGCCGACGCCGCCGAGCGCGCGCATGAGCCCGAGCATTCCGCCGAAGCCCTGGTTGACCAGCAACTGCGGACCGAGCTTCAGCGCGGCGGCGATTCCGGGTGATCCGGTGCGCAGCAGTCGCCGGATCATGCTCCCCAGCTCCCAGTGCGCGGCCAGGTGGGCGATCTGCCAGCCGCCATCCCGCTCGACCAGCCGATAGCGCAGGTGCATCGGGACGAAGACGGTGGCGCCGGTCGACATCGTGGTCTCGATGGTCAGGTCGCGCAGCACCGTCGGCGGGTGCAGGAGGTCTCGGTCGACGTGGAAGGTGATGGTGTTCGGCCCGATGAAGGTGTCGTAGAAGCGTTCGATGGCGGCGCGGCCGATGTGCGGGCGCGAGCCGACCGGGTCGTCGATCTCGGCGTCCTCGGTGAACAGGTCGACCCAGGCCGCCCTGTCGTGCGCGGCGACCGCACGCGGTGATGCCTCGACGGTCGTCAGCAGCGCCGCGAGCGAGGGATCCAGCGGCATGGCGGTACCTCCATTGGTCGGCCGGGACTCGATCCATAGTAGAACAGGTTCTATTTCGGCCACGCCGGACTTCGGGTCGCTGCCCTCGTATCGGACGAATCGGATATAGACCGTCTATTACGGTTTGGAAAGTTTTCGAAACAGCAAACGGTTAGCAAACGCTGCGTTCGGTTGGTTTCGCACTACAGTCGCGATATGGGCATCGAGTATGCGAGCGTCATCGATCTCCCTCGGTCCGAGGTGTTCGCCTGGCACGCCCGCCCCGGCGCGCTCACCCGGCTGGCCCCGCCCTGGCAGCCGGTGTCGCCGCGCGCCGAATCCGATTCGCTCTCCGACGGACAGGCGGTGCTCGGCCTGCCCGGTGGGCTGCGCTGGGTAGCTCGGCACGATCCCAGGGAGTACGACCCGCCGCACCGGTTCGTCGACGAGGTCACCGTCGACGGAATCGGCTCGCTGCCAGCGGGGCTGCTGCCCTGGCGGCACACCCACGACTTCGAGGTCGTGGACGAGCGGCACACCCGCGTGGTGGATCAGGTGGACGCGCCGGTGCCCGCCACGGTGCTGCGCCCCATGTTCGCCTATCGGCATCGTCAGCTCGCCGACGATCTGGCCGCACACGCGTGGGCGGCGCGGGCGGGTTTCGTGTCCAAGACCATCGCGGTGACCGGGTCGTCCGGCCTGGTCGGTTCGGCGCTGACCGCCTTCCTGACCACCGGAGGGCACCGCGTCGTGCGGTTGGTCCGTCACCCGGCCCGGGCCGCGGACGAAAGACACTGGGATCCCCCCGATCCTGCGCCGGATCTGCTCGACGACGTGGACGCGGTGGTGCACCTGGCTGGAGCGTCGATCGCCGGACGGTTCACCGAGCGGCACAAACGGGCCGTAGCCGACAGCCGGATCGAGCCGACCCGCAAACTATCCGAGGTCGCGGCGCGGGCACGGGTGCCGGTCTTCGTCAGCGCCTCCGCGATCGGCTACTACGGCTGCGATCGGGGCGACGAAACGCTGACCGAGCGCGCGATCCGCGGTGACGGCTTCCTCGCCGACCTGGTGGAGAAGTGGGAAGCCGCATCGGCTCCCGCCACCGAATCGGGTGTCCGCGTAGTGCGCGTGCGCACCGGGATCGTGCAGTCCCCGCGCGGCGGCACGCTGCGGTTACTGCGGCCGCTGTTCACGGCGGGCCTCGGCGGGCCCATCGGCGACGGCCGACAGTGGCTGTCGTGGATCGGGATCGACGACCTGATCGACATCTATTACCGCGCGTTATGGGATACCACGCTGACCGGGGCGGTCAACGCCGTTGCGCCGCAACCGGTTCGCAACGCCGAATACACCACAGTGCTGGCCGGGGTGTTGCACCGTCCCGCGCTGCTCCCGGTACCCCGCTTCGGACCCGCACTGCTGCTCGGCCGCGAAGGCAACCGGGAGCTGGCGTCCGCGAGCCAACGTGTCGCGCCGACCCGCTTGGTGGAGGTCGGCCACCGATTTCGCGCGCCTGCCCTGGAATCGGCCTTGCGTCATTTGCTGGGCAGGTGTGCAGGCTGACTCCAGCTGGCGCGTCCATGCATCGAATATGAATCAATTCTTGGCTGAGGAATAAGGCGGTGCGGCGAGTCGATCGGCGGCGTCTCGCAGGTTGCCCACCCGCTCCACGCTCTCCGGCAGGAATGCCGTCTCCCACCCGGGTCCGCCGACCATGACCCGGGCGCCCGCGTCCAGGCAGGCGCGCACCGCGGAGGTCAACGCGGTCGACTCCTGCTGCGACCACAGCAGCACGGCGGCGGGCCGGTCGATCCGGGCCAGGGTGTCGCAGAGCGCGGCGGTGGGCACGTCGGCGCCCAGCATGTGCGCCGCGCTGCCCCGTTCGGCGAGGGTCGCGCGCAGCACCTCCAGCGGAAGGGAATGTGTCTCGCCGCTGGTGCAGGCCAGCACCACCGGCGCCGGTCCGGCCGGCGCCGGTGGTGGATTTGTGCGGTGCAGCACCAAGATGACGCACCAGGACAGCAGATGCTCGACATCGATGCATCGCTCGCCGCCGAGCTGGCGCTCGACGATGTCGGCGAACGCGGGACGGCACAGCAGATCCCAGGTGTCCACCACGCCGAAAGCGCGCACATGCGCCTCGAGCTGATCGGACACCGATCTGACGTCCAGCGCGAACGCCGCGGCCAGCAGCGGCGCGGGCTGGCCGAGCTCAGGCGCGGGCCCGCGCACCGTCGCCGCCGCTCCCGCCGGGCTCACGCCCGCGCGGATCAGGGCGAGCATCCGCTCGAGCATGGCGATATCGGCTTCGGTGTACAGGCGGTGCCGGCCCGGACGGTCTTGCGGCGGCCCGATGTCGTAGCGACGGTTCCAGCTGCGCAGCGTCGCGGTCGGGATGCCGAGGCGTTCGGCGACCGCGCGCACCGTGTATCCGACCGCATCGGACAGTGGAGCGGAACCTGCGGGTGTCGCCCCATCGTTGCGGTCGTCGGCGGGATCCGCCTCATCCGGATGGCGCTCGGGGGTTGGCTTGGGCACGGCATCACTTTCGTCGGGGCGCGGTGAGATCGGGGCCACGCCAGGTCCCAGCCGATCGTGACCGCGATGACCTCTGGGTGCTCGAAACAGCTTGCATCAATTATGCATCGTTATATCCTGAAGAGAGTCGCCGATTACGAGGAGTTGGCATGACCCACAGTTGGATGCTGAGCTCGCCCACCCGCCTGTGGGTGGGAATAGCCGCGGCGGCGGCCACAGTGACTATGGCAGCTGGCGGGGTTGCCGCGGCGCCGATGCCCGCCCAGGTCACCGGGCCCGCGCCGGTGCCGCGGCTGGATGTGGAGCGGTACTCGGGTACGTGGCGTCAACTCGCTGCCGTCCCGCAGTACTTCAACCTGGTCTGCGCGCGGGACACGCAAGCGAACTACTCGCTCGACCCACAGGGCAATATCGCCGTGCGCAACTCCTGCGTCACCTGGACGAACACGCTCAATGAGATCAACGGCACGGCTGTGGTGAACGATCGGGAGACCGGGGCCCAGCTGCACGTCAGCTTCCCCGGTGTGCCGACCCAGGACCGCTTGGAAGGGCCGACCAACTACATCGTCACCGCGCTCGGCCCGGATTATTCGTGGGCGGTGGTCACCGATCCGAGCCGGGTGTCCGGGTTCGTACTGGCCCGCTCGGCCGCACTGGAGGAGGGAGCGTGGCGGGAGGTGCTCGCGGCTATCACGGCGGCGGGCCAGAATCCGTGCCTGTACCTGACCTCACCGACGACGGGTGGCGACTTGCGCATCGTCCCGCTGTGTGTGCGGTGATCCGATTGCTCGGCGCTCGCGAGAGCCGCTCGGAGAATTGCCTCCAATGACCGTCACGATCGCGCTGTTCACCCGCGACCTGCGGGTCCGTGACAACCCCGTGCTGACGGCCGCGCACCGGGAGGGCGCCGCTGCGGTGGTGCCGCTGTTCGTGCTCGACGATGCCATCATCTCCGGCCGCTTCGCCGCGCCGAACCGGGCTGGATTCCTGACCGCCGCACTCGCCGAGCTGGATGCGGGACTGCGGGCAATCGGCGGCAGGCTGGTGTTGCGCCGTGGCGAGGTGATCGCGGAGGTGGACCGGATGGCCGCGCAGGTGCACGCGCACAGTGTGCACATCGCCGCGGATGTCAGCGGTTACAGCCAACGTAGGGAACGCGCGCTGCGCGAGCGCCTGGCACGACGGAATTGTCTGCTGCGCACCCACACCGCGAGTATCACCAGCACCGATCCGGAGGCGCTCGTGCCCGCCACCGGACGCGACCATTTCGCCGTCTTCACCCCGTACTTCCGGCGCTGGTCCATGGCGCACCGGCGCACACCACTCGGCAAACCACGCGAGCTCAGGCTGCCATGGGTGGAAAGCGTCCCGTTGCCGGACGCGGGTGAACTGTGCCCGGGACCGGTCTCGCCGCGGCTGGCCGTCGGCGGGGAACCGACGGGACGAAAAATCATGCGGGACTGGTTGTCGGGACCGATCGAGGACTACGCGGGTCTGAGCGACGACCTCGGCGCCGACGCCACCTCGCGGCTGTCGCCGTATCTGCACTTCGGCTGCGTGTCCCCGGTGGAACTCGTCCACCGGGTGGATATGTCCACCGAAGGCGGGCTCGCGTTCGCCCGGCAGCTGGCCTGGCGCGACTTCCACCACCAGTTGCTGGCCGCCCGCCCGGCCGCGGCGTGGTCGGACTACCGCGACCGCTCGATCCGCTGGTGCGACGATCCGCGGGCCGTGGAGGCGTGGCGGGACGGGCGCACCGGGTATCCGATCGTGGACGCCGGGATGCGGCAGCTGCGTGCGGAGGGCTGGATGCCGGGCCGGGCCAGGCTGATCGCCGCCAGCTTCCTGACCAAGTCGCTGTATGTGGACTGGCGCGTCGGCGCGGAGCACTTCCTGCGCTGGCTGGTCGACGGCGACCTGGCGAACAACCAGCTCAACTGGCAGTGGATCGCGGGCACCGGCACGGACACCAGGCCGAATCGAGTGCTCAACCCGCTACGCCAGGCCGCGCGCTACGACGCGGACGGCGCGTACGTGCGCCGCTGGATTCCCGAGCTGGCTCATCTGCCCGGCGCTCGCGTGCACCGGCCGTGGCGCGAACAGGTCGATCCGGCGGACTATCCGGCACCGATCATCGATGTCGCCGGAATGTGATGTGGGCGTGCTTGATCGGACCGACTCGGCGTGCTCGGAGGTCTGGGCAACCGCCGTCTCACCTGCGCACCACCTGCCTGGAACCGCGTATCGAACTGGGACACCGCGGGAGCTTCCGAATCTCGTTCGGCCGAGCTTGAATTGATGAGTCGAGGATTTGCCACCCCGAGGAAAGGGGCTCGTTATGGGCACCGTCGAAATAGCGATCACCATCGGCCGCATTCTGGACACCCTGCAGAAGGCACTCATTCTGCTCCTCTGGTGATCGCACCGCGGCGCTCGGGCGAGTGGACGAGGGTTGCCCGAGTTCCGGGTCGATTACCTCGCGGGTAATCGACCCGATCGGTGTTTTCGGCCAGGCTCGGGACATGGCGACGAACATCATCCGGCAGTCCCGCTCCCCGCTGGCCGGCGCGCTGCGCGGCCTCGCGGTCGGTCGCGTCGCACTCGGCACGGCCGCTCTCGTGGCGCCGCGCGCACTGACCAGGGCGCTGGGCGTGCTTCCCACACCCGAACTCGACTACATGACGCGGATATTCGGTGCCAGAGCGGTCGCGCTCGGCCTCGGCTACCTGACCGCGCCGCAAGAGGAATTGCCACGCTGGCAGCGCCTCGCCCTGATGGTGGACATTCTGGACACCACCCATGGGGGTGTGCGCGTGGCACGCGGTGACGTCCCCCGCCCGGCCGCTATCGCGATGGTCGCGTTGACCGGCGGCTACATGCTCGTCGGCGCCACCAAGCTGGCCAGGGACCTGTTGTAAGCGAGCTGGAAGCGCAGCGTGCACTCGCGAGCGCCAGCGAGGCGGAGTCGTGGGCGTCGCTGGCACACTGGGGCGATGGCGACCGTTGTGGCATTCCACGCGCATCCGGACGACGAGACGCTGCTGACCGGAGGAACACTGGCGGAACTGGCCGCCGCCGGGCACCGGACGGTGATCGTGGTGGCGACCGACGGTCACATGGGCGATCTGGATGGCCGGAAAGCCGTGCGGCTCGGCGAATTGGAGGACAGCGCCGCGGCATTGGGCGCGGCCAGGGTGGTGCACCTGGGTTATGCCGACAGCGGTCACGGCGCTGTGCTGTACGCGGACCCGCCGGATCGGGTGCGCTTCGTGCGCGCGGATCCCGAGGAGGCGGCCCAGCGGTTGGCCGCGATCCTGCACGAGGAGAATCCCGACGTCCTACTCAGCTACGACCGCAACGGCGGCTACGGACACCGCGATCACGTGCGCGTACACGAGGTCGGCAAACGCGCGGCCCAACTGGCCGGGGTGTCGCGCGTCCTCGACGCCACGTTGCCGCGCGAAAACTTCACGCGCCCAGCGCGTTTACTCGAACGATTCCGTATTCCGCTGCGCTACGACCCGGCCGCCCTCACCACCTTGTACAGCCCGCGCTCGGAAATCACCCACCGCATCGACGTGAGTCGCTTTGCGGCCCAACGCAAAACCGCACTGTCCGCCCACCGCTCGATCATCGAGGGCTCCAGCCGCTTCGCCACCATCGCACGCGCGCTACTCCACACGCCCACCCCACTCCTCGCTCGTATCATCCACTGGGAATGGTTCGCCGAAGAAGGCGCCGCCCCAACCTCCAGCACTCCACTGTCCGACATCTTCCAGCCCGCCCATCGCTGAACCGGCCAGAACCGAGCGGCCGCGCCCATGGCAATGGCAGAAGCCCCACCGCCCAACCGTGCCATGCGCATGGGCAGTCGAGACAGTCCTCGTCGGTGGTGTACTGGCTCCTGTCGAGCTAGCCGGAGGTCTCGGACAGCAGTGCGCTGGCGGTGGCTTCGGCGACGGAGTGGGTGAGGGTGGGGAGTTTGTCGCGGTCGCCGTCCAGGATCAGGAGCCAGGCGAAGATCGGGCCGAGGAGGAGTGCCTGGACGGTGGTCGGGTCGGGGAGGCTGGGCAGTTCGCCGCGGGTGACCGCGCGGTTGAGCACCTCGGTGAGGACGAGTCGTTCGCGTTCGAGGAAGGTCTCGGCGAAGCGGGTCGCCAGCGCGTCGTCGGCGTAGATGTCGGCGAGCAGACCGGCGAGAACATCGGTCGGGGCGCGGCCGAGTTGGGCGGCGATGACGCGGGCCACCGCGGCCAAATCGGCACGCAGAGAGCCTGCGTCGGGCGGCGGTTGCTCCCGCATGTCGTGCACCACGACGGAGAAGATCATTTCCTGCTTGGTCGCGTACCGGCGGTAGATCGCGGCCTTGCCGATACCGGCCCGCGCCGCCACCGCGTCGACGGTGAGTCCGGCGTAGCCGCGCTCGGCCAGCAGCTCTCGGGTGGCCCGGACGAGGGCGAGATCCACCTCACTGTTGCGGGGACGGCCCACGCCTTGTTTCGGTTTCGGCACGCTCCTACTATACGGAACCATCAGTATCGAAACTAATAGTTCCGTAATGGATGGGTGGATCGCACATGATCAAGTGGGCAGGTGGCCTTCTCGTGTTGCTCGGATTCGGGCACACGCTGGGCAGTTACGTCTTGACGGCGTCGGAGCACGGGGATTCGTGGTTCAGCGCCGAGCTGTGGCAACCGGAGGAGGGGATCACCGAGATGAGTTCGGCCATGGGTTCGTTCTGGCTGACCACGGGCAGTTTCGGCGTGCCGCTGATCGTGCTCGGCATGGTCGTCCTGTGGCTGGATCGCCGCGGTATCGTGCCGCCGTCGTTCATCGCCTGGACGCTGGGCGTCTGGTCCGTGGTCGGCGCCGTGATGCTCGAGCCAGCCCCCTGGGTGCTCGCCTGGATCGCGGTCGGGCTGCTGGCCCTCGGCGCTCGGCGCGCACGCTTCACCGAATCGACGCCCCAACTCAGCGGCGTGTGAACCAGACGGTTTCGCCGGGTGGTGCGGGGGCGACGATGCCCGTGAGTTGTTCTCGCGGGCATCGACGACTCGGACCCCGACCGGCTAGATCGTGTTGACCACCTCGTCGTAGTCCAATCGCGGCGAGCGCGGGAACCAGGCGTTCGGGCCCGGCTTGCCGATATTGACTACGACGAGACCGGTGTGGTCGCCCTCGGGGAAGAAGTCCTTGTCCAGCCCCGCGCCGTCGAACCCGTTCATCGGGCCCGCCGCCAGCCCCGCCGCGCGGATACCCAGGATGAAGTAGCCGATCTGGATCAGGGCATTGAACCGCGCCGACTCGGCCCGGTAGTCCGCATCGGCGAAGTAGTCCTTGGCCTCGGGCGCGTGTGGGAACACCTTGGGCAAGTTGTCGTGGAAATTCAGGTCAGCGGCGAGGATCGCCGACAGCGGCGCGGCGGCCGTCTTCGGCTTGTTGTTGTCGATCATGTGGGTGACCAGCCGGTCCCGCGCCTCCTGGCTGCGCACCAGCACGATCCGCAGCGGCTGCTGGTTCATCGAGGTTGGCCCGTACTTCACCAATTCGTAGATCGCGCGGATCTGCTCGTCGGTGACCGGCTCGTCGGTGAAGGTATTCGCCGTGCGGGCCTCGCGGAAGAGCAGATCCTGGGCCTCGGCGGCGAGCGTGAGCAAGACTGGCTGAACGGAGTTCACGTAATTTCTCCTCGAAGAGTGTTTCGGGGACGGTCAGTCGTGGACGACGCGCCGCGATCGGGTCAGCAGCGCTCCGTCGACGCGGACGAGCACGTCGTGCACGACGCAGCTCGGCGCGATCTCGGGCTTGCTGTTCGGGCGGATCTTCACCACCAGGCAGTAGGCGGTGGACACGATGGTCCCGTCGTCTTGGGGTTGCAGGTTGATCATGTTGAACCAGTGCCTGCGCTGCATCGGGTCGGTCTCGAAGCGCTTGTGGAACTCGACCAGGTCCGCGATGATGCCCGCCCTGGTGCGGGCGGGCGGAATCCCCGGCGAGTGCTCGAATTCCGCGTCCTCGGTGAAGGTCTCGGCGTAGCCGGGGATGTCGCGGTTGTCCAGCCGCTGCATCTGCTCGGCGTAGAACTGCTGGACCTCGGCGTACAACTCGGTGCGGCTTGCGACAGTGGTCATGGTTGCTCCCTAGGGTTGCGGCGGGGCGCGGCTGCACGCCACGGTGGCCGACGCCGCTAGAGCATCGGTCGAGCCGCAGCCCGCGGCCGTCGGTTGACCGGATCTATAGGACGCGCGACGACCCTGGTGGTCGAAAAGCCCGGCGAGTTCGGAAGATCGACCGATGGAGGAGTCATGGCGGAAAATCGGCGCGTCGCGCTGGTCACCGGAGCGACCAGCGGAATGGGCCTGGAGATCACCAAAAGCCTGGCGGCCCAGGGCATTGCGGTGTTCCTCTGCGCTCGCGACCAGCAGCGGGTGACCGACACGGTGAAGAGCCTGCAGGACGAGGGCCTCGAGGTGGACGGCACCGTCTGCGACGTGGCCGACGCCGCGCAGGTCCGCGAGTACGTCGACGCGGGCGTGCGGCGCTACGGCCCGATCGACATCCTGATCAACAACGCCGGTCGCAGCGGCGGCGGCGTCACCGCGCAGGTGACCGACGAACTGTGGTTCGACGTGATCAACACCAATCTCAACAGCGTCTTCCTGATGACGAAGGCGGTGCTGAACGCGGGCGGAATGCTGGAGCGCGGCAGCGGCCGCATCATCAACATCGCCTCCACCGGCGGCAAGCAGGGCGTGGTGCACGGCGCCCCGTACTCCGCGTCCAAGCACGGCGTGGTCGGTTTCACCAAGGCGCTCGGCTTGGAGCTGGCCAAGACCGGGATCACCGTGAACGCGGTGTGCCCCGGATTCGTGGAGACGCCGATGGCCGAGCGGGTGCGCGAAGTGTATTCCGGCCTGTGGGGTGTCGACACCGACGAGGTGCACGCCCGGGTCAGCGCGCGGGTGCCCATCGGTCGTTACGTGCAGCCGTTCGAGGTGGCGGCGATGGTCGACTACCTGATCGGCCCCGGCGCGGGCGCGGTGACGGCACAGGCGCTGAATGTCTGTGGCGGACTCGGCAATTACTGAGCGGAAGGAGTCACGGCAATGACCGCACTCGACGAGAACGCCGAAGCCCGCGCCACCGGGCACGACGATTACCTCCGGGTCCTGGACGCCATACAGACGGGTGCGCTGCAATTGCTCGCCGGTTTCCCGCGGCAGCCGAGCGCGCTGCGCTTCCAGGTGGGGGAGGTGACCGTGGAGGCCGAGTGGCAGGCCGTCGCGACGCCGTCCATACCCGCGACCGTCACCGAAGCCCCGGTGGAACCCGTTGCGGCGCCGGAGAGCCCGGCCATCGGCGCGGTGGTGCGCGCACCGAGTGTGGGCGTGTTCTATCGCTGCCCCGAGCCGGGCGCGGACCCCTTCGTCGAGGTCGGCGACCGGGTGCGGGCCGGACAGCAGATCGCCATCGTGGAGGCGATGAAGCTGATGATCCCGGTGACCGCCCAGACCGGCGGCGTGATCACCGGGATACTCAAGGAAGACAACGAACCGGTGCAATTCGACGAACCCTTGTTCTCGTATTCTCCGGAATGACGGTGGATTTCAGGCAGGCGGGCGGCTGCGTCGCCAGGTGAGCACCCGGCGTTGGGTCCGCCCGCCGACCTGTGCGGAGCCGATCAGTCTGAGCACGTCTCCGGTCAGCGACATCTGGCGCACCTGTTCGGTGTCCGCCCACGCCGGGTTGGAACACACGCTGATCGCGTGCACCACCTGCGTGCCGGATCGCCGCCAGGTGCCCGCGTAGCCCATGAACGGCGTCGCGCCGGCGGCGCCGTCCGTGCGCATCATGCTCACCGACATGTAGCCGTGCGCGCCGTAGATCAGCAGGCCGCGTGGCGCGTCTCCCAGCGGTCCCTGGCTGGTCATGTCGTTCTCGTCGATGTCGAAGTAGGACACCAGTTCCCATGTCCCGACCAGATCGGTAGCGTTCATGGGCCCAACGATGGCGGCCGACGCTCTAATCACGCTGTAGCCCGACCGCGGGCGAAGCGGTGACTGATCCGGACCAGCCGCCAGATGACGTCCAGTTCCTCGTGGTCGCGCGGTCCGTACACCATCACCAGCGTCCCGGGCAGGAACCCCTGCCTGGCCATCGGGTGCAATTCCGCCCAGCCCTGCTGGACAGTCTGCGTCACCACGTCTTTCGGCAGGCACAGGTGCAAGCTGCCATCGCCGTGTCCGTGCAGGTGGGCGAACTCGGTGCCCGCGAGATAAGCCTCGCCGGGCCCCTGGGCCAGCACCGGCCGCAGGTGCAGGGCGCGGGTATCGGGCAGCGAGACGCCGCTGCGGCCGAGCAGGACGCCATCCAGCGTGGTCATCCGGGACCACAGCTCCTCTTGCAGCTCCGGCGGTGCGATCTGACTGAGCTGCTGATGCGGGTTGTGCTCGCGGGTCCGCGGCCGGTCGCCGGAGCGGCGCGGCAGGTCGAGTCGCCCGTCCACTGTTGTCGTCGTCATGACTGTGCTCCCTTCGGTTTTCGCGTGCTCGCGTCCCTGGAACCACAGTACTTTCCAAAGTATAGTAGTAACCAAGCGGAAAGTGACTAACCGGGAGGACGCATGACGACCGTGCCCGACATCGACCCGTGCCCGATCACGCCGGTCATCGATCTGGTCTTCGGCCGCTGGTCGACCCAGGTCCTGTGGGTTCTCACCCACGACGGCCGTCTCCGTTTCACCGAACTCCAGCAGCGCATCCCCGGTCTCACCCCCAAGGTCCTCACCCAGCGCCTACGTCAACTCGAACGCGACGGGTTGGTCTCGCGGACCTACCACGCCGAAGTCCCGCCACGGGTCGAGTACGAGGCGACGCCCCTGGCCAAGACACTGACCCCGGTGTTCAGCAGCATCGTGGAATGGTCCAGCAGGCACCTCGGCGAGGTCCTCGCGGCACGCGCCGCCTACGACGCGGGTGGGGACTCGAGCTGAGTGGCGGGTCGCAAACCGGCCAGCTCTCCGGCACTGAGGTCCTGCAACGCCGTCGAATATGGATCGACCACGTGCGGCGCAGGTCCCGTAATCGCTGGAAGCAAGCCCTGACGAGCGGAATAACGGGCAGGCCAACCGGTTTCGCGGCCGCTGCCACTCGAGCGGGTTCGGTTATTGTGGCTGGTGCTGCCGCACCGAGGGGAATTCAAGTGTCCAACCCGTACCACCCGCCGAACTGGGGGCCGCAGCAGGCGCCATGGCCCGGCGGCCAGCCACCCTATTACCCCAACACCGGGCAGCCGTGGCCGTACCCTCAGCCGCGTCCGTATCCGCAGCGGTCGCCGAGCCCGGCCATGGCGTATGTGTCGGGCGGATTGTTCATGTTGTGCGTCCTGCTGTGCGCCGTTCTCGTCGTTTCCGGTTTGGCTGTTGTTCCCGGTTGGGATGGCCCCTACCTGCACAACGGGTCCATGCTGGACGCTCTCATCGGCGCGGCGCTCGTCGAGTACACAACCGGCTCTCTGGATTTCGCGGTGTACGTGACCATCATTGTCGGCGGCGTCTCGGCCGTGTTCACGATCCTGTTGGTGGTCCGGCTGGGATTTGCCCGATGGATCCTGGCAGGCATCGGCGCACTGGTGAGCCTCTATTACGTCTACGGTCTGATCCGGCTGGTCGACCTGGGCGCTGCCGCCGAGCACTTCACCTGGATCGGCATAGCCCAGCTTGTTTGGCTGACGGCAACCGTCACCACCCTGCTACCGGGTACCTCTCGCGCCATGCGCGGATAATCGCCCCGCGGCCATGGCCTACCACTGATCGCTGCTTGCCGCGTCCGTGCAGTCGGAAGACGTTGTGCAGCAATCGGGCTTTCGGAAGAGGCGACGCAGGAGCAGGCCTATGGTGCGGCTGCCGGGCGAGGTGCCAATGCGAGGAGATGCGCGGCCAGTTCGCGCGGCATGGTGATCATGCAGTCGTGGCCGGTCGGAAGGACGAGCAGGCGGTCCGGTGGGAGTTCGGTGGGCGGGAGAGTGCGCGGCATAGAAATGCGCATGGCTTTGAAGGCCTCGCCGCCCTCGCTGCAGTAGACGTGTGACACTGGAATAGACGCCAGCGCTTCGGGATTCGTCAGTTTCATCGGCTGCTGGAAAGTTTTCAGGGACTGCGGCGTCTGCATCGATGCCAGCCAGCTGAGGTCGGGTTCCTCGGTGACGCCGTAGAGGCCGCCGTCGTCCATGGGTTCGGTTTGCGGCGGCACGCGCCAGCCGTCGCCGTGGGCGGCGGCCGCTGCGGTGAAGGCCTCCACCATGCCGGGCATGATGTCGGCGACCGCTTCGCCGTCGCGGGGGACGAAGGTATCGATGTAGACGAGTTCGGCGATGCGGTCCGGTACGGCGTCGGCCAGCGCGGTGACGACGATGGCGGCGTAGCTGTGGCCGACCAGGACGACATCGGTGAGGTCCTCGGAGGTGACCAGGTCGATCGAGTCTCGGACATGGGTGTCGAGGCCGACGTCGGCGGTGAGCAGGTGGGCGCGGTCGCCGAGACCGACGAGCGAGGGGGCGAGGACGCGGTGTCCGGCGTCCTCGAGCAGCGGGGTGACCCGCTGCCAGACCCATCCGCCGTGGAAGGCGCCGTGGACGAGCAGGTAGGTCGACACGATCAGTTCTCCCTGGAGTTCGTGAGGGCTGTGACGGTTCCGGTTGCCGGAGGGACGGGCTCGGGCCGGATGCCGAGTCCGATCACCCGGGCCACCAGGCGGGGCAGGCGGGGGAAACGCCGGAGCAGACGGACGAGCAGCGGTTTGTCGGTGCCGGGGCGACCGGCGCTGGGGTAGAGATCGGACAGCAGGTGCAGTTGCGCGAACTGCACGACGCGCATGGGGAGTTCGCGGCGGCGCTGGATGGTTCGCAGCGCGGCCGTAGTCGGGGTGGCGCCCGTAGTGAGGATCGGCGCCAGCAGCCGGGCGGCGGCGATGGCGTCCTGCACTGCGAGGTTGATCCCGACGCCACCCGCCGGAGACATCGCGTGCGCCGCGTCCCCGATCGCGATCAGTCCGGGGCGGTACCAGCGGCGCAGCCGATCCACCCGGACGTCGAGCGGTTTCACGTCGTCCCAGTCCCGGATCTCGGCGTCCAAGTGCGGCGCGAGTACGGGATAGATGGCGGCGAGATCCGCGCGGAACCGCGCCAGCCCCGCCTCCCGGATCGTCGCGAAGCCGCCCTTCGGGATCATGTACGCGACCTGGAGATAGTCTCCGCGGTCGATGCAGACGATGAAGAACCCTTTTCCGCTGCGGACCGTGGGCAGGCGTTCACCCTCCGGTTTGCTCACCCGAAACCACAGCACGTCCATCGGTGCCGCGCTGGCGGCCACCTCCAGCAGACCCGACCGGCGCACGATCGAGTGGCGTCCGTCGGCGGCGATCACGAGATCAGCGGTGACCTCGAGCGATCCGTCGGGGGTCTCGCCACGGATCCCGACCACCACGCCGTCGCGCTGGATCACCTCCGTGACCTCCGCCTGCTGCACCAACCGGAACCCGGGGTAGCGGCGGCCCGCCTCGGCCAGGAAGTTCAATACGTCCCACTGCGGCATGAACGCCACGAACGGGAAACGCCCCGGCAGCGCGCTGAAGTCGGCGAACACCACCGGACCGGTCGCGGTCGCCATCGGCAGCTGCGGCGCCTCGACGTGTGGCAGCGCGAGAAACTCCTCGGCCAAGCCGAGTTCGTCCATCGCCAGCAGCGTCGAGGTGTGCACGGTGTCGCCCCGGAAATCGCGCAGGAAGTCCGGATGCTTCTCCAGTACGAGCACGTCCACGCCGGAACGGGCCAGCAGCAGACCCGTCATCAGTCCGGCGGGTCCGCCGCCGATCACGCAGACCCGTACCGACTCGGTTCTCACGCCAGGCATGCCGGTACCTTCCCGCCGTTGTAGAGCACCATCTCGTCGAAGATGGACAGCACGTCCAGCGGTTCGCCGAGCGGGCCGCCGGACAGTTCGGCGTCCGCCCGGTACAGGTTGCCGACCAGCCGTTCCTGGTCGACCAGCTCGGCGAACTCGCCGTGCTCGGCCTCCAGCGCGATAGCCAGCGGCGTCAAACCCAGCGTGCGTCCCTCCGCCGCCAGATCCTGCACCCATCGCAGATACCGCAATGTCTGCTCGAAGATCTCCGGGCCGGTCACCGGACCATGCCCGGCGACGACCGTCTCGGCGCCGAGCTCGACCAGCCGCCGCACCGCGGCGATCGACCCGCTGACCGACCCCATCAGGCAGAACGGCGCCGCGCCCGACATCACCAAGTCCCCGGCGAACAGGACGCGCTGCTCGGGCAGCCAGGCCACCACGTCGTTGGTGGTGTGCGCGGCGGGACCGAGATGGATGAGCTCGACCCGCCGTTCGCCCACGTGCAGCGTCAGGTTGTCGCTGAATGTGATGCCCGGCAACGTGACTCGCACGTCACCCCAGTCCACGTCCGGCCACAGCTTCGTCAGCGCCAGACCGGTTTCGACCATCTCCGGCCGGATCCGGTCGTGGCCGATGACGACGGCGGTCGGCCCGAACAGGTGGTTGCCGAAATTGTGGTCACCGTGGTGGTGGGTGTTCACCACCGTGCGGGCCGGGCCCGCGCCCAGCCCGTCGACGAACTCGACCAAGGCGCGGGTGCGTCCTTCGGTCGCCAGCGTGTCGATCACCACCGCGCCGTCCGGGCCGACCAGCACACCGGCGTTGCTCACACACCAGCCGCCGCGGCTGTGGGTGTAGGCGTAGACGCCGTCGGCGATCTCGGTTGCGGTGGGCGCCGCGGAGGTTTCGGTCGCCGTCATGTCGGTGACTTCGTCTCGGCGTAGCGCACCGCGCACAGCAGCGTATTGCGGCTGTTGGTGGACAACGCTTCGGTCAGATAGGCGCGGGCGTCGGCGAGATCGGTGTCAGCGCCGAGTATTTCGCGGGCGGCGTCGGGGTTGATCGCGACGGTGTGGCGTGCGGTGACCACCGCGCCGTCCGGTCCCTCCGTGAACTCCCACGCGCCGCTGTGCCCGAAGAGCATCGCCGGTGGCAGCAGCTGCTTGTAGTCGATCCGCTCACCGGGGAAGCACACCCGCACCGACTTGGTGGTGTGCGGGATGCCGCCCGCGGTGACCGTGTCCATCTCCATCAGCTGCACACCGTCGTCGTCCTCGGTGAGCTCGATCCGGCTGACGTGCGGGACGTGCTCGGGCCACCGCTCGCTGTGATAGACGAAGTCGTACACCTCGGCGGCCGAGCAGTGCAGCGTCACCGTGTCTTCGAAGCTGTGGACGACCTCCTCGACCGGGTGGCCCAGCTCCGCGATGCGTGCCAGCGCCGCGAGCTCGGTCTCGCTGTTGCGGTCGACCGCCGCGGCGATCTGCTCGGGGTCGGCGCCGTCCACCACCGTGAAGTGGTGATCCAGCGTGACTTTCGTCGTGCCGGGGCCGACCTCGCGGAACGACCAGGCGCCGCCCATGGACGCGATCGGCGCCTGGCTGCGCTCCTGCTCGAAGGCGATGCGGCGCTGCTCGGCGTCCAGCACGCGCCGCGATGTCCAGTTCTTCACCGCCCCGTTGACGGTGGCCCACAGCCGGAACCGCTCCTCGTCCTGGCCGCGGTGCAGGTGGCGCACCAGCACGCTGGGCGCGAAGATCACCGGCCAGCGGGTCACGTCGGCGACCAGGTCGTAGACGACCTCCGGCGCGGCCTGCACCACCTTCGAGTGGCTCATCACCCGCTGGTTCACGATGCCACGCCTTGCAGTTGGGCGTTCACGATGTCGACCAGCTCCTGCGGCGTCTTGACCTCGACGAGCTGCTCTTCCGGGATCGTCACGCCGAAGTCGCGCTGGATCCGCGCCGCGGTCTCGATGAGCGCGAGCGAGTCGTAGCCCAGTTCCTCGAATTCCACGGCGGCGATGTCGCCGTCGAGTTCGGCGAGGTCCTCGCCGCCGGCGCATTCCACGAGAATGCGGCGTAGTTCGGTGATGGTCATGGTCATGATTCGCTCCCGGGAAGTACTCGATCGGACACGGCACGCACGACGACCGCGGAGTTGAAACCCCAGCGCCCGCGGGCGAGGACGAGCGCGCCGCCGACGGTGGCGGAGCGCGGGGCGCCGAGAACCAGGTCGATCCGGTAGTCCTCGGCGAGCGTGGTGGTGTACGCGGTCGGCGGGATCACCGAATCGCGCACCGACAGCAGCGCGGTGACGATGTCGAGCGGGCCACCGCCGGAGAACAGTCGTCCGGTCAGGGGTTTCGACGCGGTGACCGGAACGCCGCCGGGCCCGAAGATCGCCTCGATGGCCGCGGCCTCGTCGCGGTCGCGATCCGGGATGCCGGACGCGTCGGCGAACACCACATCGATGTCGCCGGGTGTCATTCCGGCGTCGGCCAGGGCGAGTTCGGCGGCCCGGCGCAGACCCGACGGCCGCCCCGAACCGGGTGGCGGATCGAAAGTCGAGGCGTATCCGGCGATTTCGCCGTGCACCTTGGGCACGCCGCGGGCCCGCGCCGCGGCGGCGTCCTCGACGACCAGCATCGCGCCGCCCTCGCCGGGCACGTACCCGGCGGCGCCGATGTCGAACGGCAGGTACGCGCGCTCGGGATCGGTGGACGTGCTGACCGAACCGCTGGCCAGATGCGACGCCCAACCCCACGGGTCCAGCGCCGAATCGACACCGCCGGTGACCACCAGCGGCGTGCCGCGCCGCACGGTGCGCCTGGCGTGCCCGATCGCGTCCAGCCCGCCCGCCTGCTCGGCGACCAGCGCGCTGCTCGGCCCGCGCATGCCGTGCCGGATCGAGATCTGGCCGGTGTTGACCGCGTAGAACCAGGCGAACGATTCGTACACGCTGACATGCTCGGAGCCCAGCGACCACAGCTTGTTGAACTCGCGGTGGGTGAATTCGAATCCGCCGGAGGCGTTTCCGGTCACCACACCCATGTCGTAGTCGGTCATCGTCGCGGTGTCGACCTTGGCGTCGTCCAGCGCCCACTGCGCGGCGACCAAGGCCATCCGGGTCGAGACATCGGTCTGCGGCAGCAGCCTGCTCGGCAGATGATCGGCCGCGTCGAAATCGGCCACCTGCCCGGCGAGGCGCGCCGCCGAGCGGCTGGCGTCGAACCGGGTGAGCGGGGCGATCCCGCCGCGCCCGGACAGCACGGCATCCCAGAAGCGCTCCACGCCCATGCCGTTCGGCGCGAGCACCCCCATTCCGGTCACGAGGATCATGCCGCCACCGCCTCCGCCTTGCGCAGCACCATCGCGCTCTGGAATCCGCCGAACCCGCTGCCCACGGTGAGCACCGTGTCCATCCGGTGGTCGCGGGCGACCAAGGGCACGTAGTCGAGATCGCATTCCGGGTCCGGCTCGTGCAGGTTGGCCGTCGGCGGCACCACCTGGTACTCCAGCGCCAGCAGCGACGCGGCGATCTCGACCGAGCCGATCGCGCCGAGCGAGTGCCCGACCATCGACTTGATCGAGCTCATCGGCGTGGCGTAGGCGTGCGCGCCGAGACTGCGCTTCACCGCCGCGGTTTCGTGCCGGTCGTTCTGCCTGGTCCCGGAGCCGTGCGCGTTGATGTAGTGCACGGCGGTCGGGTCGATCCTGGATTCGTCCAGCGCGACCCGGATCGCCTCGGCCATCTCCCGGCCGTCGGCCTTCAGTCCGGTCATGTGATAGGCGTTGCACCTGGTCGCGTACCCGGAGATCTCGGCGTAGATGTGCGCGCCGCGCTTGCGGGCGCTCTCGTACTCCTCGAGCACGAACATCGCGGCGCCTTCGGCGAGCACGAAACCGTTGCGGGAGTTGTCGAACGGCCGGGAGGCGACTTCCGCCTCGTCGTTGCGCGGCGTGGTCGCCTTGATCGCGTCGAAGCAGGCCACCACGATCGGGGTGATCGGAGTGTCCGACGCGCCCGCCAGCATGACGTCGGCGGAGCCTTCGCGGATCAGCTGCACCGCGTGGCCGACCGAGTCCAGTCCCGACGTGCAGCCGTTGGAGACCATCGCCACGGGCCCCTCGGCGCCCACGCTCCAGGCCACTTCCGCGGGCATCACGCTGGGCACCATGTAGTCGAACATGTGCGGCGAGAGATACGACTCGTCGACCAGCCAGTTCTTTCCGGAGTCCGACAGCACCAGGTATTCGCGCTCCAGGCTGGTGGCCGCGGCCACCGCACTGCCGAGACTCACGCCGAGCCGGTACGGATCGACCGTCGCGAGGTCGAGGCCGCTGTCGGCCACCGCCTCCCGCGCGCAGACCACGGCGAACTGCACCGCACGGTCCATGCGCCGGATCTCCCTGGGCGACAATCCCTCCCGCACGGGGTCGAAATCCGCCTCGCCCGCGACCTGGGACCGGTACGGTGAGGCGTCGAAGAACGAAATCCGGCGCGTCGCGGTGCGGCCTTCGGACAGCAGCTTCCAGAACTCGTCCTTGCCCGACCCACCGGGCGCGCGGACGCCGAGTCCGGTGACGACAACGCGGCGGCTCATCGCGCACCACCGGATGCGTGGGTGTTCATGGCGTTATCTCCCTTCGATCGTGCGACCAAGCATCGGGGCCGGTCCTCGAACCTCGCTCGAGCCGAGGAGTCGAGTTGTTCTTTAGCGGGAGGGCGCAGGCTGTCGCTGTGATCGCCCGGCCGGCGCTGTCCGGACCGATCACCCGTTCCCCGAGCACAGGAGACACGCGTGATGAAGTCAGCACACGGCATCGACGGCGCCGCGGACTGGGTCCTCTGCCCGGCCTGCCTGATCCCGCTGTACGGCAAGCGATTCGCCCGCGACCTCGGTGTCTGCGGCGAATGCGGCAGGCACACGCCGATCACCGCCGAGCAGCGCGTCACCCAACTCGCCGACGAGGGCCGGTTCGAGCCGCTGCCCGGCACCGCGACCGACGACGACCCGCTGAGCTTCACCGACACCAAGCCCTACCGCGAGCGGCTGGCCGCCGCGCGCGCCCGCACCGGCATGCACGACGCGGTCCTGTGCGCGCGGGCGACGATCGAAGGTCAGCCGGTGGTGATCGCCGCGATGGATTTCCGTTTCCTCGGCGGCAGCCTGGGCACCGCGGTCGGCGAGATGATCACCGCCGCAGCGGAAACGGCTCTGGCCCAGCGTATTCCGCTGCTCATCGTCACGGCCTCGGGCGGCGCGCGGATGCAGGAGGGCCCACTGTCGCTGATGCAGATGGCCAAGACCAGCGCGGCGCTGGAACAGCTGGACCGCGCGGGCATCCTGACCGTCACCCTGGTCACCGACCCGACCTACGGCGGCGTGGCGGCGTCCTTCGCCACCCTCACCGACGTGCTCATCGCCGAGCCGGGCGCGCGCCTTGGCTTCGCCGGGCGGCGGGTGATCGAGCAGACCATTCGCCAGGAGTTGCCGCCGAAGTTCCAGACCGCCGAATTCCTGCTGGAACGCGGGCTCATCGACATGATCGTGCCGCGCGCTGGCCTGCGCCAAGCGCTCGGCGGTCTGCTGCGGGTCGCGGCGCCGGTGGATCCGACCGAGAGCTTCGTCGCCGCGGACGCGGGCGTCATCACCGATCCGGACCGCCTCGCCGAGAACGATCCCTGGACCCAGGTTCGCCGGGCGCGCGACCCGCAGCGGCCGACCGCGCTGGACTACTTCGCGCTGGCCTTCGACGAGTTCCGTGAGCTGCGCGGCGACCGGATCTCGGGCGACTGCCCCGCGGTGGTCGGCGGAACGGCCTGGCTGGGCACGCAACCGGTGATCGTCATCGGGCACCAGAAGGGGCACGAGCCGAAAGAGCTGATGGAACGCAACTTCGGCATGCCGACACCCGCGGGGTATCGCAAGGCCGCGCGGCTGATGCGGTTGGCCGAGAAGCTCGGGCTGCCCGTCATCACCCTGATCGACACGCCCGGCGCCTATCCCGGCGCGACCGCCGAGGAGCAGGGGCAGGCGATCGTCATCGCGGAGAACATCCGGCTGATGTCCGCGCTGCGGGTTCCGGTGATCAGCGTGGTCATCGGCGAAGGCGGCAGCGGGGGAGCGCTGGCGCTCGGCGTCGCCAACCGGGTGCTGATGTTCGCGAACGGGACCTACTCGGTGATCAGTCCCGAGGGTTGCGCGGCGATCGTTTGGAACGATCCGGCCGCGGCGCCGAAGGCGGCCGCGGCGCTCGCGCTGACCGCACGGGATCTCCTGCGGCTCGGTGTGGTCGACGGTGTGCTGCCGGAGCCGGGTGACGACGTCGGTACCGCCCCCGTGGCCGCGGCCGACCAGCTGTATCGCGCACTGGCCGCGACGCTCGGCGAGCTGGTCGGACGCAGCGGCGTGGAGCTGGCCGACGAGCGGCGCGCCCGGTTCCGGCGGTTCGGTGCGCGGCCGCAGGTGCTGGTCCGCTCGGTGGCATAGGAGGCCGGACCATGTTCGAGAAGATTCTGATCGCCAATCGCGGCGAGATCGCGCTGCGTGTCGCGCGCACGTGCCGTGAACTGGGTGTGCGCACCGTCGCGGTGCACTCGGTCGCCGACGCCGACTCGGCGGTGGTGCGATTCGCCGACGAGGCGGTGCAGATCGGTCCGCCCGCGGCCAAACGCAGCTACCTGAACGCCGCGGCCGTGTTGGCCGCCGCCGAGCTCACCGGGGCGGACGCGATCCATCCCGGTTATGGATTCCTTTCCGAGTCACCGGATTTCGCGGACGCCTGCCGCGCGGCGGGTGTCACGCTGATCGGCCCGCCCGCCGACGTGATGGCCGAACTCGGTGACAAGCAGTCCGCACGCACGCTGATGGCGAAGGCGGGACTGCCGCTGCTGCCCGGCAGCCTCGATCCGCTCGAACTCGACGAGGCGCACGCGCTGGCGGACTCGATCGGATACCCGGTGATCATCAAGGCCGCCGCGGGCGGCGGCGGGCGGGGCATGCAGGTGGTGCACGACAGCGCCGCGTTCCCGCGGGCCTACCAGGAGACCAGGGCGACCGCGCGGATGCTGTTCGGCGACAGCCGGGTGTACCTGGAGAAGTACCTCGCCGCGGCCAGGCACGTCGAGATCCAGGTGCTGTGCGACGGCCACGGCAACGGAATACACCTCGGCGAGCGGGACTGCTCGGTGCAGCGCAGGCATCAGAAATTGATCGAGGAATCCCCGGCGCCGCTGCTGCCGGACGGCCTTGCCGAGCGGATGGGCAAATCCGCGGTAGACGGTGTGCTCGAGGCGGGCTATGTCGGTGCCGGAACCGTGGAATTTCTGGTCGATCGGGACGGTAATTACTATTTTATGGAGGTGAACTGCCGAATTCAGGTCGAACATCCGGTCACCGAAATGGTGACGGGCATCGATTTGATCGCCGAACAGATCCGAATCGCGTCCGGGCAACCGCTCGGCATCACTCAGGCGGATATGGTCCTGCGCGGTGCGGCAATTGAGTGCCGGATAAATGCCGAAGATCCCTCCTCCGAATTCGCTCCCGCTCCGGGAGTGCTGGCCGAATTCACTCCGCCCGGCGGTCCTTTCGTCCGTGTCGACACCCACGCGCACGCCGGTTATCCGATACCGCCGCATTACGATTCGCTGCTTGCCAAACTGGTGGTCTGGGCGCCGGATCGCGACCGGGCGCTCGCGCGGATGCGGCGGGCGCTGGAGGAGTTCCGGATCTCCGGCGCCCGCGTGGCGACGACGCGGGACTTTCTGCGTGAGGTGCTCGACCACCCGGCCATGCGCGCGGCGACGCACACGACCGGGCTGGTGGACGAGCTGCTCGGGCGGAGGTGAGGTGGGGCGGCGGTGCCCCGGGAGACTGCCGCGGTCAGGCGGTCTCGGCGGAGGCGGTGCTGAACTCGGGGGAGTGCCACCCGATCAGGTAGCCGGCGTGGCGGCTGTTCAGCATCGCGCTCACCGAGACGTCGGAGGCGGCCAGGATGTCCCGGTGCAGCTTCTGCAGCTTCTGGCACGGGTCGAGGCCCAGCTCCCGCTGCATCGACCGGCTGAACTGCTGGTAGGAGGCCAAGGCGCGGGCGCGCTGGCCGGACCGGCACAGGGCGAACATGTAGTAGGCCTGCAACCGCTCGTGCAGCGGGTGCTGCATGGTCAGCCGCGCCAGGTCGGGGCACACCTCGCGGTGCCTGCCCAGGCGCAGCTCCGCCTCCACCCGCAGCTCGATGTTGGCCAGGCGCAGGTGGTCCAGGTGCGATATCTCCGCGGCGAGCGGGATGCCGCCCTCCACGTCGACCAGCGCCGGACCGCTCCACAGCGCCTCCGCCGCGCTGAACAGATCCACCGCGCGCTGGTCGTCGCCGGTCTTGGCGGCACACCGGGCCGCCGCGGACATGGACTGATAGTCGCGCAGATCGAAAACGCAATCCTTCACATCGAACGAATAGCCCTTGCTGCGGGTACGGAGAAAACGTTCGGCCACCTCCGCCTGTCCTATACCGAGCTGTTCGGCCATCTTCTTCCGAATTCCCAGCACATAGGTCTGCACGACCGTGACCGCGCTGCGCGGCGGATCGTCGTTCCATAATTCTTCGATCAGCGTGGTCACCGGGACAACGGTGTCATGCCTGACCAGGAGTAAAGCCAGCAACTGCCGCTGCTTCTGCGCGGTCGGCGTTGCGTTGTGATTGTTGAGAGCGAGCGTCAATGGACCTAACACGCGAGCGCACACTGGATACTTCATCGGGAGCTCTCCTACGGGCGACATTCCCCCCGACCGACGTGAGATTCTCAATTCCCACCGCGCTGTAGGTATGGTCAACGATATCGAGAGACCCGTATCGAAGCGATGAAAACTGGGTTATATCGGAGTTAATTCGGCGCGGTCATTCGTTGAATTTCCCTCTGCCGCAAGGAGATTCGCGTGCGATTTGCGGAACCGTCAGCGACGGCGAATTCGCAGGATGTTGTCTTTTCTGGTGCCCGGTTGTCCCTCCGGCCCGGCTTGTTCCCGCTCGACGACTTCCTCGACCTCCACCTGCCATTCGGCGGGGTCCAACGCCAGTCCGGCGCGCACCTCGGCGGTGGTCGGAAAGGCCACGTCGAAGGGCGGCTCCACCACCCAACTCGGCCAATCCGCGTGCCCGACGATCAACAGCAGCCCGCCCGGCGCCACCGCATCGGCCGCGCGGCGCAGAATGCTCGTCCGTTCACCGTCCCGAGCGGCTGGTGAGTGGAGGTACTGCGCCGTGACGAGATCGAAGCGCCCGGGCGGGAAGCTCTCCGCGAGATCGTGCCGCTGCCAATCGATCCGATCCGACAACCCTTGCCGCCGCGCCTCGGCCCGCGCGCGGCCGAGCGCGGTCTCCGAGACGTCGACGGCGGTGACTTGCCAGCCCCGCTCGGCCAGCCAGATCGCGTCGGCGCCCTCGGCGCAACCCAGATCCAGCGCCGAACCCGGTGCGATCGCTTCGATCTCCCGCACGAGCAGGACGTTCGGCCGTCCCGACCAGACCCGCTCGCGCTCGGAGTAGAAGGTCTCCCAGTACTCGACCGTCGTCGGTGTCGGGCCGTCCGCATGGTGGTGTGTGGATTTCATGGAACCCACGATCCACCGGATGGCCGATAAGCGGCAAATATAGTTGCCGCTTTGGCAACCGACATCGGCGGCCGGGTCCTCCTCAGTCCTCGAGCGGGTCGCGCGGGAGCATGCCCTCGGCGGCGCGCAGGCGCCCGGTCATGGTGGTCAGCAAATCGATGGAGTCGTCGGAAAGGCCGACAGCCGTATGGATCAGCCTGCGTAGCCGCTGGCTGGCGATCCGGTCGGCCACCGCGCAATCGTGCTCGGTCGGGAAGTCGTGCTCGGGCGATGTGACGCCGAGCTGTCGGTCGAGATTCACGCCAAGGTACTCACAATCGGTCATCGAGCTCCAGGAACCATGGTGGATGCGCTGGACCGCGCCCCGGAACGACACGCCAGGCACGGTCGTCCCGGGGCGCAGCGTACTCGCACTCACCTCGTCACTGGGCCGGGTCGGAGGGGTTGCACGTGCTGTCCCCGCCGCAGTCGGGTCGGTTCACCCGTGCCCTGGCCGTGCCCGCTCCGGAGTGGGGACGATACGCATTGTTCCACTGCGCCTATGGATTTCGACGCACCGCCCCTGCCGATGCCGTGCGGTCCGGTGATCGGGCCCGGACCGATGGTGGACGGCGCATCCCGTTTCAGGTACCCATTCGTGGGAATTCGCCGGTATCGGAGCCGCGATTTTCCGCGTACCGCCGGTGCTGGTGTCCGCCCGAGAGCGATGTCGAGGTGCGAAGGGGAACCGCAGACGCGTCCCCGGCTCGATCGCCGCGGCGCAGACCGAAAATCGGCCGCCGCCCGCGCCCGCGCGTGACACGATGGGTGGCGGCCGAAGCAGGCATCGACTGATGAGGGGCCCGACATGGGGAATCTCGACGGCAGGGTGGCGGTGATCACCGGGGGCGCCCGCGGACAAGGCCGCGCGCATGCGCTGGCGCTCGCCGGCGCGGGTGCCGACATCGTGGTGTGCGATATCGCCGCACCGGTGCCCGGCCTGCCCTACGCGCTGAGCACCCCAGACGATCTCGCCGAGACCGCGGAGCTGGTCGCGCGGACCGGCCGCCGCTGTATCGCCGTGCGGGCCGACGTCCGCAGCCTCGAGCAGATGTGCTCGGTGGCCGAGCGCGCAATCGAGGAATTCGATCGCATCGACATTTTGATCGCCAACGCGGGCATCGCGTCCAACTCGCCCATCGCCGAGATGGACGAGCAGATGTGGCGGGACATGATCGACACCAACCTGACCGGGGTATTCCACAGCTTCCGAGCGGTGGTGCCGCACATGATCGAGCGCCGCTGGGGCCGCGTCATCGCCACCTCTTCCATCGTGGCCAAGATGGGCGTGCGCAACGCCGGGCACTACGCGGCCACCAAGTGGGGCGTGCTCGGCCTGGTGAAATCGCTGTCGCTGGAGGTGGCCTCCTACGGCATCACGGTGAACGCGCTGCTGCCCTCCGGCGTGGACACCGACATGATCCAGAACCCCGCCACCTGGCGGCTCATGGTGCCGGACAAGGAGAACCCCACCAAGGAGGACTGGATGGCGATCATCGAATCCGGCCCGCCGAACGCGGATCTGATCCAGCCCGCCGAAGTGGCCGAGGCCGTGCTGCTGCTGGTCTCCGAGCACGGCCGCCACTTCAATGGTGAAGCGGTGACGATTTCGTGCGGAGGCAGTGCGAACACGTCATGACCCGCGCCGCCGCGTCCATCCGCGGCGTGCCTGTACAGACCCATCGCGCAGTGCTTCACTGGAAACACATGGTCTGTGCAGTGCCCAGCGTCCGGCCAGGAGTCAGTGCATGTCCCGTCACATCGAACGGACTGACCCGCTTCGGTTTTCGGTGTGCCGCCCGCGCCGCGACGTGACGCTGCTGATGGTGGTCGGGGAGATCGATCTCGCGACCGCGCCCCGGCTGCGCGCCGAGCTGACCCGCGGATCACTCTGCCGCACAAGGACCCTCGTGCTCGACCTGTCGCCGGTCACGTTCCTCGCGGCGGCGGGCCTGACCGTCCTGGTCGAGGCGCAAGCCGAAGCCGCGCGAGCACGTCGCCGCATCGTCCTGATCACCGAGGTGCGCTCGGTGGACCGGGCCATCGAGATCACCGGCCTCGCCGCGGGATTCCATCGCGTCGGTTCGCTGGACGCCGCGCTGGCCGATATCGCGCCCGGCTACGACGAAACCGCCTGATGGGCGTCTTCGGCGGGAGAGGTAGGCCGACGCAGCTGAGGCAGCCGCGAGAGTGCCGTCGGCGAGGAGCCGCCCAGCGCCCGCCCGTGCGAGAGTGCGACCAGCCGTCGTCGCGGGGAGTCTGCGAAGGCCGACGCAGCCGCAGAACCGGCACGGACGGAGGGAGCCCAAAGTCCGCGCCGGGCCGTACGAGGCCCGGCGCGGCCGTCAAGGTGCGGCGTCAGCGGCGTTGTGCTTCGAGCTTCTCGCGTGCGGCGTGCGCGGCGCGGGCTCCACGCTCCCGTGCCAGGTGGGCGGTGTGCGCCCCGCGTTCCCTGGCGCCCTCCGCGATCTCGGGCCCGCGGTGCTTGGCGAGCTCGGCCAGCTCGGCTCCACGTTCCTTGGCGAGCTCGGCCCACTCCGCGCTGCGCTGCTTGGCCAGTTCGGCGAGGTGACCTCCGCGTTTCTTGGCGAGTTCGGCCCAGTCGGCGCTGCGCTCTTTGGCGACTTCCGCCCAGTCCGCGCCGCGCTCTTTGGCGAGCTCGGCCCAGTCCGCGCCGTATTCTTTGGCGAGTTCGGCCCAGTCGGCTCCCCTCTCTCGGGCGATCTCCGCCCATTCGGCGCCGTGCAGCTTCGCGGATTCGGCGAGATCGCTGCCGTGTTCCTTGGCGGCCTCCGCCCACTCGGGCCCGTGCCGCTGTGCTGTCTCGGCCAGCTCGGCGCTTTTGCTCGCGGCGACGGTCCCGAGCACTCGCGCCCGTTCCGCGGCCTCATGCGCCGTCTTGCGCAATGCGGCTCCGGTCGTGCCGTTCGAGGTCGCCCCGAACGGAAGCGCGGCCGATACCGTGGCGGCCGCGTCGCGGGCGGCCCGGCGTCCGCGCCAGCCCAGGGACGGTTTGCCCTCGGTGTCGGCCGCGGCGATCATCAGGCCGCCGAGCAGCCCGAGATCCTTCAGGAACGCGGTACGCTTCGCCGACTTGCGCGCGGGATCCTGCTCGTTCCAGAAATCCTGCTCGGTGATGGTCGCGGGCACGACGGTCGCGGCCAGTACCAAGGCGGCCAGGCGCGGCGCCTTCCCGAGCGCCAGCAGCACGCCGCCGCCCACCTGGGCGAACGCGTTGATCTGCACTACGGTTGCCGGATCAGAAGGCAATTTTCCAGCAATCTCGTCGGGAAGCTGCCGCCGCCCCCGTTCCACCAGTTGGTTCGCGGCCTTGACCCGCTCGTCCGGGCGCCGCAGCGTATCGACTCCATCGACGACGAACGCGGTGGCCAATAGAGGCCGGGCGAGTCGGCGCAACAACATGACAAATCCCCTTCTCTCGATGCCGTTACCGACCGCATTCCCGCGCGTCGGGTGACCAAACACGCCCGGCCGCCACCCTGTGAACGCCGCCTCACCCGGATAACAGCAACTCCACGGCGGCCGATTATCGAGACGGGGGCCGTGCCTGGACCGGGCCGGTTCTTCCGCATTCCACTTGCTCTGCCGGAAGGTATCCGCTGTGCGAACAGCTGCCTCTACAACGACTTTCGAAGCCATCGTCGCTGGGCTGCCCGCCGCGCCGATGTGCACGTTCCGCTTCGACGGCGCGCGGTGTCGTCATCGCGCGGAATGGTTGATCCGTAAACGGTCCTGCTGCCACACCGCGGGCGTCGACTTCCTCTGCGAGACCTGTCATGCCCGCATCAACTGGATGCTCGACCTCGGCATGACTTTCGAATGCACCGGTTGCGGCGTGCGCTCCACGGGTTTCGCCGAGCTGTGCCCGACCGCGGCTCCGCTCTGAGCGCGGCTCAGCGGTTCGCTTCCTCCCGGACGGCCGTCGTGCCGGTCGCCGCGAGAAAACCGCTGATGATGCCGGTGACCCGATCCGGGTCTTCCACCATGGGAAGGTGACCGCAGTCGGGCAGCTCCACCGCGGTGTGCGGGCGCAGCGCGCGGTCGAGGCGCTTGCCCGCCTCGGCCGAGAGGATGCGATTGCGCCGACCCCAGATCGTGCAGATCGGCGGGAAGCCGACGGGCGGATCGAAGGAGTCCAACGCGCGGTAGGCCGGGAAGTCCTGGACCAAGCCGTGCAACGCGGTCAGCCTGCCTCGATCGGACCAGTGCGCCCGCACTCGCGGCTCGTACTGGAGTTTCCGGCCGCGGCCACGCGGGCCGAGCTGATTCGCGACGATCAGCGAGACCGCCCATTCGGGCAGGCCGATCCGGCGAGCCACCGGAGCCAGCGGCACCCGCGCGTCCACCCAGGCCAGCCCCGCCGACTGTCCCGAACTGACGGTGTCCCAGGTCAGCGGATTGATCAGGACGAGGGCGCGCACCCCGGCCGGATGGTCCACGGTGTAGCGCAGCGAGGTGGCGCTGCCGAGGCAATTGGCGATCAGCACCACGTCGGTGAGCCGGTGAGCGGTCAGGAACGCCGCGAGCATGTCCACATAGTCGATGAGCCGATAGCCTGCCGCGGGCTGCTCGGATCGCCCGTATCCGGGAAGGTCGAGCGCGAACACCTCGTGCTCGCGTCGCAGCGCCGCGACCTGGTCGTCCCAGATGCGGCGTTGCGCACCGGCATTGTGCAGGAACACGATAGGAGAGCCGCCGCCAGCGCGGTCGAAGACCACGGCCCTGCCTCGATGCTCGAAAACGTCCACGCTGACTCCCTGCGAGCGGCCCGGCGAGCGAATCGCCGGGTCTGTCGCGATTTTACGTGGCCGTACCCGGCCGAGCGGGCGCTCAGGGCACACCGGACGCTGGCCTGCACGCGCCGGTGCGGGCGCTTGTTTCGCACCGGGGATTTCACACGGTGAGACCAGAGCGCACCACTTTGCCGGTCGCGTTGCGGGGGAGCGCGGTCGTGGTGAGCCGCCAGCGCGCGGGCACCTTGTAGTAGGCGAGCCGTTCGGCGGTGAACGCGCGCAGCTCGTCTTCGGTTGTCGCGCTGTCGCTTTCGACCACGACCAGGGCGGCGACCTGCTGTCCGAGGTCGGCGTCCGGCACGCCGACGACCGCGCACTCGCGCACCGCGGGATGTTGCTCGAGGCACTGCTCGATCTCGGTGGGATAGACGTTCTCCCCGCCGCGCAGGATGAGATCCGAACGGCGTCCGGACAGGCGCAGCCTGCCGTCTTCCAGGACGCCGATGTCCCCGGTGCGCAGCCAGCGGTCCGCCGTGATCGCCGCGGCGGTCGCCGCCTCGTCCTGCCAGTAACCGAGCATCACATACGGGCTGCGCACGCAGATCTCGCCTTCGGTGCCGTCGGGAACGGGGTTGCCCGAGCTGTCGCGAATCTCCAGCGCGACGCCGAGGACCGGGCGTCCCACGGTGTCGGGGAACGCGGCCAGCTCGGCCGGACCGGCCAGCGTCGCGGCGGTGCTGCACTCGGTGAGCCCGTAACTGGTCACCAGGGCGTTACGCGCCACGGGCAGCTGATCACGCAGTCTCTGTTGCAGTGCGGCCGAGGACGGCGCCGAGTTCAGCGACAACGCCGTCAGCGAGGACAGGTCGTAGTCGGCGAGGTCGAGTTCGAGCATCCTGGTGGCCATGGTCGGCATCGCGCCCCAATTGGTGATCCGTTCGGCCTCGATCAGGCGCAGCACCCGGTCGGCGTCGAACGACCCCTGGTGGATGACGGCCGCGTCCCCGGTGACCAGCCGGGGCACCACCAAGTTGTGCAGGCTGGCGATGTGGAACAGCGGCGAGGTGAGCAGGTAGCGCCGCCCGGTGGGCAGCTCGGTGGCTCCGGTCAACGCGGCGGCGAGCGCGTCGTTGAAGACGTGATAGTCGATGACCGCCACCAGGTTCCGATGCGAGTGCACCGCGCCCTTGGGTCGCCCGCTCGTGCCGCTGGTGTAGAGGATCACCGCGGGGTCGTCCTCGTCGACCTCCGCGTGCGGCAGGGCGTCGGACCGGAACTCGGCCAGCAGCGCGGGCACGTCGTGCTCCATGGTGAGCACCGGGACCCGGATGTCCAGCTCCGCCACCAGCGCCGCGCGCTTCGCGTCGACGACGAGCACGGTGGGGCTGGTGTGCTGAACGCCGTAGGCGATCTCGCGGGGCGCCCACCACGCGTTGTAGCCCACCGCGATCGCGCCGAGCGCCTGCGCGGCCCAGAACGCGACCACCCACTCGGGCGTGTTAGCCGCGAGAATGCCGACGCGATCGCCCTTGCCGACGCCGTATCGCTCGCGCAGGGCCGTGGCGAGTGCGGCGACGGCGTCGGCGTGCTCGGTGAAGGACATCCTGCGGTCCGCGGTCACCAGGTAGTCCCGGTCGCCGTGCTCGACCGAGGCGGCGAGCACCGCGCCGAGCGAGGACTTCCGGTGCCGGATCACCGGCATGGGCGCGCCGAGCACGTCTTCGACCACCATCTCGAAGCGGCCACCGGGACCGGTGAGCTGGGCCGCGGCCCGCGCCGCGAACGCCTGCGGATCGACTGGCTTCGTCATATCGGGTACTTCCTCGTCACTGCGCGGGATCGGTTCGTCACGGCTCGGGGACCAGGACCGCTCGGCCGGTGACCAGGCCCCGCTCCAGCCGGTCGAGGGCGTCGCGGCCCTCGGCCAAGGCGTAGCGCTCCACCTCCACCCGTAGCTTGCCCGAGGTGGCCAGTGCCACGGCATCGATCAAGTCGGATTTGGTGCCGCCGTAGGACTTTCGGACCGAGGCGCCCCACGGCCAGCCCGGCCCGCCTGCCGGTGCCGCCGTGATCTCCGGGGCGCCGCCGCCGAGGCCGATCATCCGGTAGGCCCCGTTGGGCGCCACCGACTCCACCGCGAGCCGCGCGGTCGCGTCCACGCCGACGAAGTCGAACACCGCGTCCGCGCCGCGGCCTTCGGTGCGGTCGAGGATTTCGCGCGCGGTGTCGGCGCTCGCCGTGAGTCCCTCGGCCGCACCGCACCGCGCGGCGAGTTCGAGCTTGTCGGCGTTCACGTCCACGGCCAGCACCCGGGTCGCCGTGGTCGCGGCGAGGATCTGCACCGCGACGTGACCGAGCCCGCCGACCCCGATGACCACCGCCACCGACCCCGGGCCGAGGTGCTCGCGAGCGCCGCGGATGGCGTGATAACTCGACAGGGCGGCGTCGGCCAGCGGCGCGGCCTGGAGGAAATCCAGGTCGCCGATCGGCACGAAGGAACTCGCGGGCACGCGGATGAACTCGGCCATGCCGCCGTCCGGCCCGAGCCCGGGGCAGGGCGGCATCGCGGTGCGTCCCGCGGCACGGCAGACGTTCTCGTTGCCGCCGACGCACTCCCGGCATACCCCGCACGACCAGCACAGATACACCACGCCGCGCTCGCAGGGTCGGCGGCCGCCGACCGCGCCGCCGATCGCCTCGATGGTGCCCGCGATCTCGTGGCCCAGTGTCAGCGGCTCCTCGCGCATCCGGAACGGGAGGTGCAGCACGTGCAGATCCGAATGGCAGATGCCCGCCGCGCCCACGCGCAGCAGCAGATCCGCCGGACCGATCTCCGGGACCGGTACCTCACGCAGTTCCAGCACACCCGGCTCGGTGAGCTGTAGTGCCCGCATCATCCGCGCACCGCCTCGAACGTCGCCCGTAGATAGGTGTCGGCGCGGTCCGAGCCGATCAGGCCGGGGGCCATCCGGTTCATCGTGTAGGCGAAGGTGAGCCGGTGGTCCAGATCGTTGACCACCATCGCGCCGCCGTACCCGGCCCACCAGCACACTCGCCCGTCGGGCACTTCCGGGACCGTCTGCTGTTGCGGCAGGCCGTAGCCGATGCCGAACCGCAGCGGCACCAGCAGCGCGAGATCCACCCCGTCGGACTGCTGCTGGAAGATCAGATCGATCGTCTCCTCCGACAACAGTCTCCGGCCGTCGAGCTCGCCGCCGCAGGAGACCAGCGATTGCACGCGCGCCACCGAGCGCGCGTTGCCGTGCCCGTTCACCGCGCCGATCTCGGCTTGCCGCCACGCCGCGCTCGCCGTCTCCGCGATGTCGAGCAGCGGACTGGTGAGCGTCTTGACCAGGACGCTGTCCTGGTCCAGCGCGGCCAGGTCGAATTCCGGCACCGCCGGGGGAATCAGGGTGGCGATCCGCGCGTGGTGCTCGGGCGCGGTGCCGATGTGGAAGTCGGCCCCCAGCGGTCCGGCGAGTTCGTCGGCGAAGAACTCGCCCAGCGAGCGTCCGGTGACCCGGCGGATCACCGCGCCGATCAGATGGCCGTAGTTCAGCGCGTGGTACCCCGACGCGGTGCCCGGCTCCCACCACGGCGGCTGGCTGGCGAGCCGGGCGGCGGACGCCTCCGCGTCGTAGATGTCGGTCAGCGCGATCGGCGGCTGCCAACCCGAGACACCGGAGGTGTGGGCGAGCAGATGACGAATCTCGATGGCGCCCTTGCCGTTCGCCGCGAACTCCGGCCAGTACTCGGCCACCTTCGCATGCACGTCCAGTTCGCCGCGCTCGACCAGCAGCAGTGCGCACAGCGCGGTCATGGTCTTCGTGAGGGAGAAGACGTTGACCAGGGTGTCGCCGGTCCACGGTGTGCCGCGCTCGGGGTCGCGGTAGCCGCCCCACAGGTCGACGACGGGTTCACCGTCGACCGTGACGCAGATCGACGCGCCGAGTTCGTCGCCGGACCCGAGCCGGTGCTCCAGTTCCGTGCGCACCCGTGCGAATCGCTCGGCGCAGAACCCCGAGGCGGTGGTGCCTGTCGTAGTGGTCATCGCGGCCTCACACGTGCTGTGGCGCTCGGGCCGGAACCGGCAGCGAATTGCCCGCGGCCGCGGCCCTTTTCGCGCCTCGCGCCAGTTCCCGCTGCATATCCCGCACATACGGTTCGAACTCGATCTGGATGGTGTGCCGGGGTGAGTCGTAGTAGCGACCGGTCCTGGCCGACTCCGCGGAGCGGATGGCCGCCCGCATCTCGTCCGCCGTCGGCGGGTGGTAGCGGCCGGTGAGATAGGCGGCGACGAACTTGCTCTGCTGCTCGGCGAAGTTCACCAGCGTCGGTAGCGGCTGGGCCAGGCCGAGGAAGAACAGATTGTCGATGCCCGGCTTCATCATCTGCTTGAACAGCGGGAAACGGTTCTCGCTGTCGGGCAGCAAGTCCGGATCGGAGAAGAACGGGAAGGAGATGCGATAGCCAGTGGCGCAGACGATCACGTCCACCTCCTCGGCGCTGCCGTCGGCGAAGCGCGCCCGCGGCCCCTCCAGCGCGGTGATCGCGGGTTTGAAGACGATGTCGCCGCACCCGGCGCGGTGCAGGAACTCCTCGCTGGCCGACGGATGCGCCTCGAACGGCAGATGGTCGGGCTTGGGCAGACCGTAGTCCTCCATGTTGCCCCGGAACTTCCGGACGAAGCGCTGCTTGAGTTTGAGCCCCACCGCGGGCGGGATCCACCGCGGCATCGAGCGTTTGTCGCCGACTTTGCCGTTGACGTACTTCGGCAGCACCCAGACCCCGCGGCGGGCGGAGACATACAGTTTTTCGGCCAGGAAGCGCTGGGACAGTTCGGAGGCGATGTCCAGGCCGGAATTGCCCATACCGACCACCACGACGCGCTTGCCGCGCATGTCCACGGGGTCGAACGGGTCGTTGTAGGCGTGGCTGTGCAAGAGCGTTCCATCGAATTCGCCGGGGTAGTCCGGGATTCGAGGGTCCCAGTGATGACCGTTGCAGACGATCAACGCGTCGTAGTCTCTGGCTTGTCCGTCGGCCGTGGTGATCAGCCAGCGGCCGTCCTCGCCGCGCTCCGCGCCGGTGACCTTGGTGTTGAACACGATTCGGTCGCGAATGCCGAAATGGTCGACGTAGTCGCGGAAGTACTGGAACAGCTGGGAATGATGCGGGAAGTCCGGCCACTCGTCGGGCGCCGGGTAGTCCTCGAATGCCAAGCGGAACTTGGACGTGTCGATGTGCAGGCTCTGGTAGCAGGCCGACATGCCGTTGGGGTTCTTGAAGTACCAGTTGCCGCCGACTTCGTCGGACGCCTCGAAGCAGTCGAATGGGATGCCGTGGTCCCGCAGGCGTTTGGCGGCGGTGATCCCGGACGGTCCCGCGCCGATCACGCAGACCCGGGGCAGTGCGGTTGACGTCATTCGCTGTCCTCGTGTTGGGCGGCACCGTGCGCGGCGCCGGGCCGAACCGTCCGGCGTCGGCGGGCGCCGGAGTGACGTAGGCAACAAGGTAACACTCGGTAGACTTGGTGTCTAGTGAGTGACGCGCTGTCTAGCGAAGGTGCTGATGCGGCGGGTCGGACTAGACTCGCTGAGCGGAAGTCGCACGTCAGCCCATGTTTTCCAGAACGCGAGGTACCTGTTCACCATGCGAACGAACGCGAACACCAGCCTGCGCGAGGAGCAGAAGCAGCAGACCAGGGCCAGGCTGATCGAGGCCGCCAAGGAGCTGTTCGCCGCCCGCGGCTACGCGGCCGTGCGGGTGGACGACATCGCGGCGGCGGTCGGCTGCAGCCGCGCCACCTTCTATCTGCATTTCGCGGGAAAACTGGAGATCCTGCGGGCGATCGCCGAGCAGGGCACCGCGCCCAGCGCCCTGCACTTCTATCAGGATCTCGACCGGGTGCTGGAGACCGGTTCGCGCGCCGAATTCGTCGGTTGGGTGACGCGCGCGATCGAATGGTTCCACGAGTACAAGGACCTGCTGCCCGCCTGGGACGAGGCGACCGCGCTGGAGCCGGAGTTCCGCGAGATCGCCCGCAACGGCATCCTGGCGCTGCCCAACGCGATGACCGCCTACCTCGCCGCCTGGCCCGCCGACCGCAGGGACGAGGCGCGGTTGCGGGTGGAACTGCTTGTGGCGCAGTTGGAACGGTTCTTCACCCGGTGGGCGATGCAGGGCACCATCGAGGTCTCGGCGGAGCAGGCCGCCGAGGTGCTCACCGACATCTGGTTTCCCGCCCTCCGCGCGCCGGGCTGACTCGGGAATCCAGAATCGCGGCCTATTCGTCGGGCCGGTCGAAACCGCGCATGCACAGGGTGATTCCCCAGTTCGCCCGGCCGACCGCGTTCGCGCCGTCGGCGTCACGCGGACAGGCGCTTGCGTCCGCGGCGTGGGGCAGGACGGCGGTGATCCGGATGATCTTCTTGCCGACCCTGGCGCAGTCCACCTTTCGGGGCAGCTGCCAGTCGGCGACGTCATAGCAGACGCCCGCTTGCCAATCGGGCGTGAGACACAGGTGGACCTGCTCGCGCCCATCCCGATCGGTTCGCCGATGCTCCCGGTCGACGCGCGGATCGGTGCACGATCCGGTCTGGAGCACGCGGAAGTTGGCGGGCAGCGTGTCGCACCGTGCGGGGACGACGGTGGCGGGGATGCCTCCGGAGGCATGCGGCGCGGGAATCGCCACGCAGTCGCCGGGACGCGTCGCGGCCAGCGGATCGGGCGCTTCCGCAGCGGTGTCGTCGGTTGCCGCCGGGGCGATGAGGACCAGGCAGGCGATGCCGCCCAGCAGCGCCACGACACCCGCCGCCGCGCCGACCAGGAACGGAATGTCGCGCGCATTCGGTGTGCCATAGCGGTGTCCGGTGTCGAAAGACGGTTGCGGCGTTCGGTTCCCGGCGATCATCGCCAATACGATCACGCCCGCCGCGAGCACGGTGACGGTGACCGCGCCGAACAGTGGCCCGGTGTGTAGTGGTGCGGCGGCTAGCACCGCCGAATGCCGCGCATGGGTCATCTGGCCCCCCTGGTCGCCTCGTTCCAGTTACCGGTTCGGGGCGGGCCGCTGCGGGTCGCCGCCGGATTACCGGTGCTGGCAAACGGATTCGCCGGAATCAGATCATGCCGTCCACGCGGGTGTCAAAAGCGGGTCGCCGAACGCCGCGCCGTGGGCCACCGTGATGTAGCCAGAAGTTCGCTGTCCGGGCGGAGTTGGGTGCGACCGACTCGATTCGACGCCTGCCCCGCGAATCTGTCGGCATGGTGCGGCATCATCTGTGCACGCAGCCAACCACGAACATCGCTCGGAGTAACCATGCCGTCGCCACGCACCAAGCCGCAGCCTTTGTCGGACAGCGAGATTCAGCAGATCGCCACGGACATCGCCGGTGGCCGCCCGCCGATGGTGTGGTTCACCTCGGCCGCGGTCGGCGTCCCGGAGGGGCGCTCGGGCAAGGTGGTCGCGCTCGGCGACCCGGCCGACGGAGACTTCTTGCAGGTCCGGCCGACCGGGTCGAAGGATGTACTGTCCTTCTCGCCGACCGAGGTGACCTTGACCAAGCCGCCGCGAGGGGCGGCCGGTAGCGCTGCCCAGCCGAAGTCGACAACCAGGAAGGAACCCGCTGTGACCCAGCCGTCGACCATGACGAGCACCGCGCCGCCCCCCGCGAGCGCCCCCACCCCGAAACCACGGGAGAGCACACCTCGAGCGAGCGAACCCGGCAGCGCGGGCCAAGGCGCGGCCAAGCAGGTTCCGGCGGCGAACGCGGCCAAGCCCGCGAAGGCCGCCGCCCGCAAGTCGAAGGCCCCCGAGGTCACGGTGACGCTGACCGGCACCGCCGACGGCGACTGGTCGGTCGACGTGGTGAGCGGCAAGAAGCGCACGGTGCGCGGTCTTCCGGTGGCCAGTTCCGCGGTCGCGCAGGCGGCCAAGATCCTGCACCCGGAGGTCGCCGAGGTGGTCGCCGGGATCCTGGAGGCGTTGCGTGGCGCGCAGGAGGCCAAGGTGCAGCAGTTGCAGGCGGAGCTCGAGGAGGCCAAGCGCCTGCTGGAGGAGCTGAGCGACTGACTCACACCGCCGGGCTGGTGGACCGCGTCGCCGCGCGCCAGACCCGGTCGGAGCGATCGCGTCGGTCTGGTTGACCTGGCCGACCCGGCCGGGCGCGCTCGGCGTCGGCGGACGGGGTCCGCGCGTCCTCGTGGAACGCGTAACCCAGCGAGTACTGCTTCGCGTGGTACATGGCCGCGTCCGCGTCCCGGATCAGACTGTGCACGGCGGTGTCGGAGCCGCACGGACCCGTGCAGGCGATGCCGACGCTCGCGGTGATCGGGATCTCGCCCGCGCTCAGCCCGAACGGACGGACGAACGCGCCGATCAGCCGTTCGGCCAGCACCGACGCCTCCGGCCGTGCGAGCGGCGACAGCACGACGAACTCGTCGCCGCCGTAGCGGGACACCACGTCCTCGCGGCGCACCACACGCCGGATCCGGGCCGCGGCGGTCGCGATCAGCTCGTCGCCCACCGCGTGCCCGTAGCTGTCGTTGACCCGTTTGAAGTCGTCCAAGTCGATGAACAGCAGGCAGATCGGTTGCTCGGCCCAGCGTTCGCGATGCTGCCGCAGCGTGCGCAGCAGCGCGGCCCGGTTCAGCAGCCCGGTGAGCATGTCGTGGTCGGCCTGGTACTGCGCGCGCCGCTCGCTGCGGGCGCTCCGCACGATGGCGCGCTCGCTGCGCACCAACATGCCGATCAGTAACAGCGCGAACAGCGACGACACCACCACGCGGTCGAGCGGGGCGAGGCTGGACCCGACCACCGGAACCAACGAGGCCACGATCAGCGCGATCGCGATGAGGCTGGCGCGCTGCCTGGAGTGGTGCGGGTGGATGTGCCGCGGCGCGCCGAGCGTCGTCATGGTGGGGTGCAGCGCCGCGGCCCCCACGATGGCGTAGGCGGCCAGCAGCGGAGCCAGCAGGGCCTCGCGCCCGAGGATGGTGGCGCCCGCGGTCTCCAAGCTGTAGCCCAGATCGCCGAGCAGGATGGCGATCAACCCGGCGTGCAGCAGCCACAGCGAGGTCTCCGCGCGGGTGGAGGTGGCCATCGAGTGCGCGACCAGGGTGAGCAGCAGCGCGTCGAGCACCGGGTAGACCGCCAGCACCACGACGTCGACGCCGGTTTCGGTCGAGCGCAGGATCGGCGAGATGAGGAAGGTCCAGGAGGCGAGCAGCGCACCAAGGCCGATCAGCGCGGAGTCGAGCATCAAGTCGTAGTTGCCGTGCACCTGGCGCGGCCACAGCCAGATCAGTGCGGCGAGACCGACACCGAGGTAGCCGAGCAGGGTGAACGCGTCATCGAGCGGATGCAGCGAGTGACCGGAGACGCCGCGCAGTGCGGTGCCGATCGCGAACAGCACCGCGGAGGCCGACAGCAGATACCACGGCAGCGGATGCGCGGGCCGGTGCGTGTGCACGCCGACGGCGATCATGGCGAGCGTCTCGCCGACAATGACCACCATCGTCGCCAGCGACACCAGCCGCGAGCCGATCCCCAGGTGTAGCGCGATCGCCGCCACGCAGCCGCCTAGAAGCACTGCGTACCAGCGCAATCCGAGGTGGCGCCGAGAGCTGGTCTGCGGCTGTTCACTCTGTGTCATCAGCCCCCCTTGGTCGCTCCGTCCCCGGTGAACCGGGCCGCGTAGTAGATCTGTGAATCCTCCACCGCGACTTCGACGTTCGCCTGTTCGTCGAGCACTGCCCGAATACTGTCGGCGAACGAGAACCGAGTGTTGTTGTACGAGCAGATGTCCCAACCGACCGCAGCGCGTTCGGCAACCAAAATCTGGACAACTGATTTGATCATGGCATGGAACGCCGCACCTTGTCGGGCAGTTGGCGCAACAAGGGTGAAACCCGCGTAATAGATCGCGTCACGCGCCGCGTGTTCGGGGTAGCGGGCGGCGAAATAGTCCGGGCTGATCCACGGCACGGTCTCGAGGTGCCTGGTCAGGGTGGTGACGCCGACCGGCTCGCCGGAGCGGGCGTGGGCCACGTGCTTCTGCACGCGCGGATCGCTCATCTCCTCGCGGAACTCCTCCGGATGCAGCACCTGCCGTGCGATGGCCTTCGCGCGCAGCGGGCCGAACGCCTCCTCGTAGAGGCGATGGAACATCTCGATGCGTTCGTCCGGAATCGACGTCTCGACGGTCACGGAGATCTCGTTCATCGCGGACCCCACGGGCTGGTGTGGTAGGCCGCGAGGACCAGCGCGCAGGCCGGATCGCCGTCGCAGGTGGTGTCGACGGTGCACAGCTGGACCGGGCCGAAGCCGTCGCCGCGGTGGCGGGTCATGTCGGCCAGGCTGGCCCGGATCAGGGCGGTCACCTCCTCGGCCGTGTCGGCCTCGTGCTCCACGAAAAGCCCCGCGCCGGAGCCGTCGTCGCGCAGCGTCCAGCCGATCCCGGCCGCGGCGGTGGCCCCAGGTTCGTGCACGTGCCGCACGGCGTAGACGCAGTACAGGCGATCGCCCCAAGGGATCGGCTTGCGCACCCGGCCGACGCGTTCGACGGTCGCGCGCGGCGGAATGACCGACGACAGCCGGATCAAGTTGGCGTCGCCGACACCGACGCCGCGCAGCGCCGCGTCGAACGCCGACATGGCGGTCGGTCCGACTCCGGTCGCCGCGCCTATCTCGATGGTCAGCGGCGCCGGGATCGGGCGCCGGCGTTCTGTCCAAGGCCGTGCGCGTAACTCCCCGAGCGGGGTGTCGTGAATCATCATGCCCTCCCGATTCCGGGGCGGCCACAGATTTGCAGGGCCGCCTTCCGTCAAAATCGACTGTGCGGGAAGAACGCCGATCGCGCATCCGAACGCGCCGAAAGCGCTGCTCCCGTGGCGTGTCTCGTACCCTGACACGAGCGACGAGGACAGCGAGGTACGAGTTTGCGGACATGGGTGGCACCGGGTCGGGTCAACATCATCGGTGAGCACACCGACTACAACGAGGGCTATGTCCTGCCCATCGCGCTGCCGCTGGTGGTGCGCTGCACGGCGGCGGCGCGCACGGACGGGCGGGTGCGCGTCGGCTCCCGGCAGCGGCCCGGCGAGCCGGTGCTCGTCGCGGTGACCGAGCTCGCCGCGCAGCGGGCGCGGGTGCCGGGGTGGGCGCGTTATCCGCTCGGTGTGGTCGCCGAGTTCGCGCGGCGCGGGCTGCGGATTTCGGGCGTCGACCTCGACCTGGACGGCGAGGTGCCGATCGGCGCGGGGTTGTCCTCGTCGGCGGCGCTGTCGTGCGCGGTGGCGGTCGCGCTGCGGGACATGTTCGCGCCCGGCATGACCGACCGCGCGCTGATCGACGTGGCCAGGGCAGCCGAGAACGATTACGTCGGTGCGCCCACCGGCCTGCTCGACCAGTCGGCCGCGATGCTCTGCACGGCCGGGCACGCGCTGTTGCTCGACGTGCGGGGTTTCGCCGCCGACACCACCGCGCCGCGGGGAGTCGCGCACGAGCAGATCCCGTTCGACGTGGCCGGCGTCGGACTCGAGCTGCTGGTGATCGATACCGGGCAGCCGCACGAGCTGGTCGACGGCCGCTACGCCGAGCGCCGCGACCAATGCGCGGCGGCGGCCGCCGCACTCGGCGTCGCCGCCTTGCGCGACGTCGCGTCCGCGGCGGACGCCGACCGGATCGCCGATGACGTGCTGCGCCGCCGGGCCAGGCACGTGGTCACCGAGAACGCCAGGGTGCTTGCGGTTGCCGAGAAATTGCGAGATGGCGTTGACCCGCGCGCGATCGGCCCGATCCTGACGGAGGGGCACGCCTCGCTGCGGGATGATTTCGACGTGTCCACCCCCGCGTTGGACGCCGCGGTCGACGCCGCGCTGGCCGCGGGCGCGCACGGCGCGCGGATGGTGGGCGGCGGATTCGGCGGAAGCGCCATCGCCCTGGTCGATCGGGAGCGGACCGAGGCCGTGGTGGAGTCGGTGCGAAGACGTTTCTCCGACGCGGATCTCCCCGAACCCCGCACGTTCGTGGTCGTGCCGTCGGCCGGAGCGCACCGGATCGGCTGAGCGACCGTCCAGATTTCTGCGTGAATGTGCCACGCGGGAGGGCACGATCACGCACAGTATGTGTCAGCCGACACCATTCGGCGGGCGACGAGGGGGTCGCGCGCGCCAGCAGGACCAGCACGACGCACGATCTCGCACGACGAAACGATCTCGCTCGACGCCCGGTTTCACCGCCAGGAGGAACGCTGTGCCGCTTGCCGATACCTACGTACTCGCCGCCGTGCCGGTCGCCTCGCCCCCGGGCGCACCGGCTACCCATTTCGAAGCGGCGCAGACCCTCCGGCTGGACGCGCAGCCGGTCGACTACGCACTGGTCGCCCTGTATTTCGTGTTCGTGCTCGGCATCGGCCTGCTGGCCAGGCAGCGGGTGTCCTCCAGCATCGACTTCTTCCTGTCCGGCCGCTCGCTGCCCGCCTGGGTGACGGGTCTGGCGTTCATCTCCGCCAACCTCGGCGCGGTCGAGATCATGGGCATGTCGGCCAACGGCGCCGAGTACGGCTTCCCGACCTTCCACTACTTCTGGATCGGCGCGATTCCGGCGATGCTGTTCCTCGGCGTGGTGATGATGCCGTTCTACTACGGGTCCAAGGTGCGCAGTGTGCCGGAGTTCATGCGCAGGCGTTTCGGCACCGGCGCCCACCTGGTCAACGCGCTGAGCTTCGCCGTGGCGCAGATCCTCATCGCGGGCGTCAACCTGTATCTGCTCGGCTCCATCGTGAACGTGCTGCTGGGCTGGCCGCTGTGGGTGTCGGTGATCGTGGCGGCGGCGATCGTGCTGTCCTACATCACCCTCGGCGGCCTGTCGGCCGCGATCTACAACGAGGTGCTGCAGTTCTTCGTCATCGTGGCCGCGCTGCTGCCGCTGACCCTCGTCGGACTGCACAAGGCCGGCGGCTGGGACGGGTTGCGGGACAAGATCACCGAGTCGCCCGGCGGGGCGCAACAGCTGGATTCCTGGCCGGGCAACGCGCTGAGCGGGTTCGGCGACAACGTCCTCTCGGTGCTCGGCATCGTGTTCGGGCTCGGCTTCGTGCTCTCGTTCGGCTACTGGACCACGAACTTCGTCGAGGTGCAGCGCGCGATGGCGACGCACTCCATCTCGGCGGCGCGGCGCACCCCGATCATCGGCGCCTATCCGAAGATGTTCATCCCGCTCATCGTGGTGATCCCCGGCATGATCAGCGCGGTCCTGGTGCCGCAGATGGCCGAGTACAAGGCGGCGGAGACGGTGAATCCGGACCTCGACAGCGACACCACCTACAACCAGGCGCTGCTGTACCTGATGAAGGACGTGCTGCCCAACGGTCTGCTCGGCGTGGGGCTGGCGGGCCTGCTCGCGGCGTTCATGGCGGGCATGGCGGCCAACGTGTCGGCGTTCAACACCGTGTTCAGCTATGACCTGTGGCAGCAGTACGTGCGGCGCGAGCGGCCCGATGGCTACTACCTCGTCGTGGGGCGGCTGGCCACCGTGGGGGCGACCGTGGCCGCGATCTTCACCGCGTTCATCGCCTCCGGGTTCAGCAACATGATGGACTACCTGCAGACCCTGTTCAGCTTCTTCAACGCCCCGCTGTTCGCCACGTTCATCCTCGGCATGTTCTGGAAGCGGATGACGCCCGCGGCGGGCTGGATGGGCTTGGTCTGCGGAACCGGCTCGGCCATCGTGGTTTTCCTCCTGCACGAAGCCGAGGTGTTCGAATTGTCCGGCCAGGGATCGAGTTTCGTCGCGGCGGGCGTCGCGTTCGTGGTCGACATCGTGGTCAGTGTGGCGGTCACGCAAGTGACCCAGCCGAAACCGGCGGCCGAGCTGATCGGACTGGTGTACTCGGAGACGCCGAAAGACGTGCGCACCGACCCCGAGGCCGACACGCTGCCCTGGTATCAGCGTCCGGTGCTGCTGGCGGGCATCGCGCTGGTGCTCGTGATCGCCCTCAACGTCTTCGTCGGATAAGGAGCTGTGGCAATGCTTTTCGATATCCGCACCATTGTCGGCGCGCTACTCGGCTGTTACGCGGTCGTCCTCGTCGTCACCGGCCTGGTGCACGACACGGCGGCCGACCAGGCGAAGACGGGTGGCGTCAACGTGAACCTGTGGTCCGGGATCGGCATGGGCGTGGTGGCGCTGGCCTTCGTGGCTTGGGCACTGCTGCGTCCGGTCCGAGTGCCGCCCGAACCGCACGTGCCCGCGGACCACACCGCCGCGGGCACGGACTCCGTGTGAAACCGGCGGCGCCGCCCGAGGTGGGTGGCGCCGCCGGTTGTCGGGTGGATCAGATGCCCGGGCGGGGGATGTCACCGCGCCAAGCACCCGTCTCGCGGCCTTGGCCCTCGATGAAGTCCTTGAAGCGCTTCAAGTCGCCGTTGACCCGGTGCTTGAGGACACCGAGTTTGTCGGCGACGTTCTCCACGAACCCTTCGGGGTCGACATCCATCTGCGCGGTCACCCTGGTGTGGGTGTCGTCGAGCCGATGGAACGTGACGACGCCCGCGTGGTTGGGCCCGCTGTCGGACCTCCAGGCGACGCGTTCGTCGGGATGCTGCTCGGTGATGGTCGCGTCGAACTCCCGCGTCGACGGGCCGACGTGGACACGCCAGTGCGTGTGCCGGTCATCGAGCTGTTCGACAGCTTCGACACCCTCCATGAACTGCGGAAACGACTCGAACTGCGTCCACTGGTTGTAGGCGGTGCGAACCGGGACCTCGACGTCCACCGTGGCGGCCATTGTGCTCACTGTGTACTCCTTTCCTCGCCCGGCCGCGCAAGCGTATGAATCGGCGGCTGCCTCGCCTCCGCGCGGCCCGGCGCTGGTCTGCGGTCGTACTTCGTCCGGCTGCGCCCATCCGGCGTCTTCGGTTGAACCTTCCGAGCGGCTCGGACAGTGGTCGCGTACCCGGGCAGCGTGGGCACAAACAGCCCGCCTACCCCAGCAGCACGCCCGCCGCGTACGAGTCCAGGTCGCGCACCGGTTGCGTCGACGCCCACGGTTCGAATTTCGCTCGCGTCTGCGTGTAGGCCTGCCGCACGCGTGGCGAGGTGTTCTGCGCGGCCAGCTCCAGCGCGGTGCGGGCAGCCTCGCACGCGCGGTCGATATCGTGCGCGACCGTCAGCGACGCGAGGCTGAGGCTCCACAGCGCACGGTCGCGGCTGGCGTGGGCCGGGATGAGGCTCAGCACGTCCTCGATCGTCTCGGCCGCCACGCCCACCTCGCCACCCGTCTCCAGGCATCGGGCCGTCATGGCGCCGGTCGTCCACGCACTCTGGTAGTAGCAGTACGACTCGTCCGGTGTCGTCTGCTCGGCGTAGTCGCCGCTTACCCGGAACAGCTGTAGCCACGCCTCGGATTTCCGCCCGTCGGACGCGAATGCCTGTGCTGCGCAAAGCTTTCGGAAGTCGTCGACGCGGCCGTCCCGGACCGGCGTGCGCAGCATGCCTTCCGCGATGCCCGCGGCGGTGCGGAACTGGCGCAGTTCCACCGCCAGTTGGGTGCGGTGGCAGAGTATCCCGGTCGCGACGTCGGCGTCACCGGATTCCTCCGCGTGCTGGTAGGCGATCCGGAACAGCTGGTCGGCCCGCTCCAGATCGCCTTGATCCCACGCCGCCCACGCGCTGCTGGCAGTGGCCTCGCCGGTCAACGATTGCAGCGCGGGACGCAAGGCCGCGGGACATTCCCGCAGCAGCGCCGCGCACGTCTGCGCTTGGGCTTCGATAATGGGCCGGGCGGCGTCGGAGCCCAGCTGGTCGTCCAATAGCTGCGCCGCGTGCACGGTACTTCGCAGGTGGCCGATCGCGTCCGGCGTGACGGTCGGAGAACCACTCGTGCTCAGTGTTGCCGCGCCGACGACCGCGCCGGTCGTGGCAATGAAGTCTCGCCGGTTCACGTCCAAGTCTCCAATCAACACTCGGAAACGCTGTTGTGCCCCATGGTCCGCATCTCGAAGAACACTGTCCAGCCGCGCCTGGAAGCCCACGCTCACCGGACGGTGTAGCCGACTCTCCCAGAAGCTGACCGTTCGCTGACCACAACGCAGCAGCTCAGCGAGCTCGCTCTGGGTCAACCTGCACGCGTCCCGCAGCGCCTTCACCTCCGCGCCGGTCCACATCGTCACCACATCTGCCACGGTGCCCCCTTGCACTGTCAGACGGTCATTGCTGCCGATTGCTGAAGGCTGCATGTGCGTTACCTTCCAGGAGGGATTGTGACCCGGCATGCTCAGATGTGTACCCGGAACCGGGAAACCTTGTCGCACAACCGAACCCCTATGCGACGGGACATCCGAATCGTGCACGAAGCATGGTGTCGGCTGGCGTTCCCCCGCGCCCCGGTTCCGGGTCACTCCACGACGATGAGAGCCGGGATCCATTCCCCGCGACCACAGGCGGCCTCATGAACTACGACCATCGAGCCATGGCCGAGATCGCTGTTCTCGCCGACCTCATCGCGGCGATCGACACCGCCTTGGCCGACGCCGCTTGCCGCGACAGACATCCCGGCACTCGGCGCGCCCATGTCTTCGCCGTCGTGCTGTACGAGCTGATCGCCAGCGCACGCACGGTGGACGGCCCCGACGCCGGACGCCTGTACGCGGCGCCGATCCTGGACTCGGTCATCGACGACGCACCCGCCGCCGACGAACTCTCCGTCCTGGACCTCTTGGTGCCGGTACTCGTCGCCTGTCACATCGCGAACGAATCCTGACCGTCCTCCCATCCCTCGCGTGCGCGCAGGGCTCATCCGCGATGTGCGAAGACCATTCGCCCGGCGATGTGATTCGCTCTGTCTTCGAGGGCCGCCGCACGACGAAGCGCAGCGAGTGACGAGCGCACGAGGCTATCGAGGCAAGGAGGGCTACGGAATGAAGACCATCGAGATATTCGAGATGCCCGCTCGCGATGACCTGCACGACCCGGCCGAGGCACTGAACACGTACTTGTCGTCCGCGGGCGGAGGCCGGGCCGACGCGTCCGACGTCTTCCAATTCGCGTGCATGCTGGCGGCCACCGAGGCCGAAGAGGGCGCGAACGACGACGAACAGTGCCTGAACATCTTCCAGAACGCGCTGCCGAGCTGGACCAGTCGTTTCGGCTTGAACGTGAAAATACGCGGCCACGGCATCTTCTATCCGACCTACGGTCCCTACGGTGCCGATCGCGGCGACGTGTCGTCGATCTATTGGGCGACGACTGGGTTCAGCGACCGGGCCCGCGCCTACGAGGCCATCGCGCTACCGCCCGATGCGCCGACGCCCACCGATTCGCTTATCGATCAATACAGTGATTGGTCGCAGAATGCCGCCGCGGCGGCGGACGAGGAAACCAACGACTCGGCGCGTTTCTCCGCGTTCGTGGACGCGATGTCGCAGTCTTTGAGCGCATCCGGTCATTCGTCGGCTGGCACCTCATATGGTTACTTCAACAGTGGGGGAACTGAAATCTACAGCCCGGCCCTGCAAGATTCCGGAATGCTCTGGAACGTCGCGCCATTCGGTTCGTGGGAAAACCATCGGTACCAGTGCATCACCGTATTGCCACGATGAGCACTGTCCGGCCCGCTGTTCGATCGCGCCGTCATCCATAGGTGCTCTGGGGGTCACCACGCCTCCAGAGCGCCAACAGATCCGGAGCCACATGTTGCAGGCGGGCGTCCGCGCGGTGTTCGCATGCCGGACCGTCGCGGTCGGATTCCATTGCGGCGCAGTATCCCTGGGGCAGGGTAGTTCAGCGGCAGCAGTTGGGATCCAGCACCACGCACAGCGCGGCGAGTGCGTCGCGGCGGGCGCGATGGAAGGTGTTCATGCCGCGGCGTTGGGACTCGACCAGACCCGCCTTGCGCAGCTGGCCGAGGTGATGGCTGACCGTCGATTCCGCCAACCCGACCGCCGCCGCCAGATCGCCGCCGTTCTCCTGCCCATCCGAGCTGGTCAGCAGTAGCGACAGCAGCCGGACGCGCACCGGATCGGCGATCGCCTTCAACCGCAGCGCCACCTCCAGCGCGGCGTTCTCGTCCACCGGCCCGGCCGCGACCGGCGGGCAGCAGACCGGAGCGGACATATCGATCACGGGCAACGTCTTGGGCATGGGATCAACTCTACCCACGGCATTGACATATGTCGAAAAGGTGACCAGACTCGACCTCAGTTCTTCGACATATGTCTCACAAGTGGAGGTTGTTCATCATGTCCCGCATCCAGCTCGCCCTCAACGTCGACGACATCGACCAGGCTGTTCAGTTCTACTCGACCCTGTTCCATGTCGAACCCGCCAAGCGCAAGCCCGGCTACGCGAACTTCGCCATCGCCGAGCCACCCCTGAAACTGGTGCTGATCGAGAACCCCGGCCACGGCGGCAGCGTCAACCACCTGGGCGTCGAGGTCGAAACCTCGGCCCAGGTCCACGCCGAGATCTCCCGCCTCTCCCAAGCCGGTCTGTTCACCGAGGAACAGATCGCCACCACCTGTTGCTTCGCCACCCAGGACAAGGTCTGGGTCACCGCGCCGGACAAAGAGCGCTGGGAGGTCTACACCGTCCTCGCGGACAGCGAAAACTTCGGCACCGCACCGGAACTCAGCGAATCGGAAGCGGTTCAAGCGTGCTGCGGCACCACCGAGGACGCCGCAGCCGAGGGATCGTGCTGCAGCGCCACCGCGAAGAAGGAAGCCATCGCCTCCGGCGCAGGCTGCTGCGGCTGAACCGCGTTCTTCGACCATTCGCGCAGCAAGACTCGGGTGGTGCGCGGGGGTCATCCGCTGTTCTGGGATTCGGGCGCCAGTTCGGTGGCAGCGGTCCCCGACGCCGGTTCGCGGACAGGTTGTTCACCAGGTGTTCGCTTGTCTGCTGATTCGACAGGCATCAATATCGATGCATGTCTATGTCGGAGCTGCCGCTGACGGACGTGACCTCGCTGTCGTGCGAGGTCACGCCCCTCATCCGCCAACCGTTGACCGCCGTGGCCGCCGCGGACCTGGCCTCGGTGTTCAAGGCGTTGGCGGACCCGGTCCGGTTGCGGCTGCTGTCTGTCGTCGCGAGCCACGCCGGGCAGGAAGCCTGCGTCTGCGACCTGTCGGAAGGGTTCGATGTCAGCCAGCCGACCATCTCCCACCATCTGAAGGTCCTGCGCGAAGCTGGATTGCTCAGCAGCGAGCGGCGCGGATCGTGGGTCTACTATCGCGTCGAACCCACCGTTCTGCGGCAGCTGTCGCAACTGCTCGACATCGCGGTCGCCCGATGAACTCTCTCGCGCGGCGGCTGATCGCCGAGTTCATCGGTACCGCGTCACTGGTCACCGTCGTGGTCGGCTCCGGCATCGCCGCCCAGCGGCTCTCCCCGCACGATGTCGGCCTCCAGTTGCTGGAGAACTCGACCGCGACCGTGTTCGGGTTGGCCGTGTTGATCCTCGTCTGTGGGCCGGTCTCGGGTGCGCACTTCAACCCGGCCGTCTCCGCAACCGACTGGCTGCTCGGCCGCCGCCGCGGCACCGGTCTCACCGGCCGCGATCTGGTCGGCTACCTCATTGCCCAGGTAGGCGGGGGAGTGATGGGAGCGGTGCTGGCCAACGTGATGTTCGACCAGGCCGCACTCCAGATATCCACCCATCACCGCATCACCAGCGGTCATCTGGTCGGCGAGATCGTCGCCACCGCCGGACTGATCGCGGTCGTCTTCGCCCTGGCCCGCAGCGGCCGCGCCGCGCTATCGGCAGGCGCGGTCGGCGTCTACATCGGGTCGGCTTACTGGTTCACCAGTTCCACGTCTTTCGCCAACCCTGCCGTCACCATCGGCCGCGTGTTCTCCGACACCTTCGCCGGAATCGCCCCCTCCTCGGTTCCCGGATTCGTCGCCGCTCAGATCGCGGGCGCACTCATCGGGCTCGCGATCATCGGCGTCCTCTATCCAGCAACTACAGCGGCAGCCGCCGACAACGTCGTCGTCCCGCACGACACCACTACGATCAACGACTGAAAGGCTTGCCCCGCAATGCCATCCAAGCCCAGCGTGCTGTTCGTCTGCGTCCACAACGCCGGACGCTCCCAAATGGCCGCCGCGCTGCTGACCCACCTTGCCGACGACCAGGTCGAGGTCCGCTCCGCAGGTTCCGCCCCCGCCGACCAGATCAACCCCGTAGTGGCGGAAGCGATGCGAGAGCTCGGCATCGACATCACCGACCAGAAACCGAAGATCCTCACCCCCGAAGCCGTGGAAGCCTCCGACGTAGTGATCACCATGGGCTGCGGCGACGCCTGCCCCTACTACCCCGGAAAGCGTTACCTCGACTGGAAACTCGCCGACCCCGCTGGCCAAGGAATCGAAACCGTCCGCACCATCCGCACCGAGATCGAACAACGCATCCGCACGTTGCTCGCCGACCTCGATATCCAGCCCGGCCGCTGATCACGCGTTGGTCACCCGGTTTCCGACTGTTGTGGTGCCAGAGCGATTGCAGAAACACTGCTACGGACCCGAACGAAACCGTGGAATCGGCCGCGACCGCTGACGACGCCCGCGCGAGTAGTAGCGGCTCGCCGCCCGGCGCTTCGGATAGATTCAGCCCACCGACCAATCCGACTAGGAGCCAAGAGTGCCTATCGAGCACGAAGCCAAGATCCTCGGCATCGACCCCGACACCATCGAGCAGCACATCCTGGACAAGGGCGGCCGCAAGGTGGGCGAACGGTTCATGCGCCGCTACGTCTACGACATCACGCCCGGCGATGAGTCGAAGTGGATCAGGTTGCGTGACAACGGCAACGGAACCACCCTGGCCGTCAAGCAGATCACCAGCGACGCCATCGACGGAACCCACGAAGTCGAGATAAGCGTCGACGACTTCACCGCCACCAATGCCATGCTCGAGATGATGGGCTTCACCGCAAAGTCCTACCAGGAAACCCGGCGGATCAGCTTCGTTCTCGACGGGGCACAGCTCGAGATCGACACCTGGCCACAAATCCCGCCATACCTGGAGATCGAAGCCGCGACGAAGGATGAGGTCGTCCGGATCGCCGAACTGCTCGGCTTCACCGAGGCCGACCTCACCGGCGAGAACACCATCAAGATCTACGCTCGGCACGGGATCGACCTCAACACCATCCGCGAACTACGGTTCTGAGCTGACTACGCGGGTTTCCGGCGGCTTCTAGGCGCAGGAACCTGGGGCACAACGTCTCACCGTCAGACGGCCGGGTCGGGTTGGCAACGGCCTCGGTACCGAGACAGTGTTGTCCAGGTACCGAGGCCGATTTGGTGCCCTGGCCGCGCACCAGGGCACTTCACTACTTCTGCGGTTCGGCTGGCCTGCTCGGCATGGGCGAGTTGACCGTGCTGAAGTACTGGATCGCCGCGCCGATGGCGACCGGGGCGGTGACCAGGATCTGGCCCGCGACCGTGCCCAGTGCGCCGACCGCGACTATGCCGCCGAGGCAGCCGACGGCGGCGGCGGGGATGAAGGGGCCGAACATGCCGACGATGGTGGCGGCGGCGACGGTGGCACCGGCGATGCCGCCGAGGATGCAGCCGACCGACGCGCCGCCGATGCCGCCGACCAGGGTGCCGACGGAGGCGCCCATCGAGATGGTGCTGGTCATGCGGGACCAGGCGGCCTGCTCGCGGTCGTATTCGGTTTTCCAGGGGGCCTTGTCCTCGAAGGGCAAGGCGACCGGCTTGTAGGTGGCGTGCGCGATATCGAACTGCGGGGTCAGCGTCGCCGTGCGGTCGGAGATCTCTGCGGCGATGGGGAATTCGAAGTCGTCGAGGCGGAAGGTGAGGGGCGCGCCCGCGACGATGGTGCCGTCGACGGCTTTGATCTTCAGCATCTGGTCCTCGATCACCAGCGAACCGGTGTCGGTGGTGATGATGCTGGATGACTCGGTGGCGTAGGCGGTGAAGCCGACGGCTTCGGCCTTGGGGGCAGCGGCCTCGCTGGAATCAGCCTCGGCGGAAGCGCCTTCGCCAGGCGTGGACTCGGCGGACGTGGTGTCGGCGGGAGCGCCTTCGCCGGATGTGGACTCGACGGACGTTGCGTCGACGGGAGCGGGAGCGGCGGAGCTGGTGCCCGCGGCGATGCTCACCGCGGCGGTGGTGAACGCGGCGGCCAGAGCTAGTTTCGTGATCTGCATGGGAATTCCTTGGTTTTCGAGGCATGGCGGTACGACGGCCATACCTATGACGTTCGATAGGTCGTGGGAGTAACGGGCCTCAGCCCGGTGGATGTGTGAACTAGGAGGTGGCGCGGACCCGTCCGACGAGGCCGAGCAGGATGTCGACGGCGAGGAAGGCGAGCAGGCTCAACCCGACCAGCGGCACGAACCACCCAACCACCAGCGCGGCGGCCAGCAAGGGCACGACCAGCCACGGCGAGCCCTGGCGCAACGCGCCGCGCCGCGGAGCCCGGCCCATGGTGAACCGTCCCGCGTCGCGAGTCGGTCGCCTGCGCCACCACAGGAGGTAACCGCGCACGATCACGGTGATCAGGCCGATCATCGCCGCGAGCAGCAACAGCTGGTTGAGCAGCCCGAACATCAGACCCATATGGAACTGGATGCCCCAGTTGGTGAGCTTGGCCATCAGCGGCCAGTTCGCGTAGGCCAGCCGATCGGTGACCGCGCCGGTAGCGCCGTCGACCGCGACCGAGTCGACGGTGTAGATGCCGGACATCCGGCGTTCCTTCACCGCGAACGCCTTCCCCGGCGCGGCCGGAACGGCGATCTCGGCAGCTTGGGTGATGCCCTCGGCGCGTGCGGTCGCATACACCCGATCCAGCTGGCCGATCAGGTCGGCGTCGGTGGACGTGTGCTCGGCATGGCCGCCGCTGTGATGATCGGAACTCGAATCATGCTCGGGCGCGGCGCTTCCGGGCAGCACGGTACTGACCGCCGGTGTGGTCCAACTCAATTGCTGACGCAGCTCGGTGATGTTCTCACCCGCGTACGTCGACCAGGTCATGCCGGTCACCGACAGCAACAGCGCCAAGGGGAGCACCCACATGCCCACCGCTCCATGCCAATTCAGCGTACGCCCGCGCCCGCGTTGCGAACGGTCGGCCGCGAACAGCCAACCCCAGCCGTTGCGGGCGCGTCGGCTGCGTACCCGGCGCACCCAGATGACCAGACCGGCCAGCCCCACGATCCACAGCCACGACGCGGCGAGCTCACTGTAGATCCGGCCGGGCTCGCCCAAGTGCATGTCCCGGTGCAGTTTGTCGATCCAGGTGCGCATCGGCAATGCGCCCGAGCTGCCGTAGACGACGGAATCGCCGACCGGCAGTGCGGTGTACGGGTCGACGAATACCGCGCGCCGCTCGGACTCACCCAGCGAAGGATCGCTGAACAGCACGCGGGTGGTGTCCTCTGTGCCCGCCGCCGGGGCGACCGCGACCAGGTGCAGGTCCGGCTGGGTGGCGACGGCGGCGCCGACCTGCTCCGAGAGCGGCTTCGGTGTCCCGGTCCGGGTGACCGTCAGCAGGTCGCGCGACGTGATCGACTCGAGCGTCGGCGAGATCGCGTAGAGCGCGCCGGTCACCGCCGCGATCAGGATGAACGGTCCGACGAACACGCCTGCGTAGAAATGCAGCCGCATAAGCGCGTGCAGGGTGTTGCGCCGAGTGGACCGGCGGTTGGCGGATGGAGCGTCCGACGGCTCCGGTAAGTCGGCGTCGGAAGTGGCTATTTCTTCTGTTGTACTCACGGTCGTTTCGTTTCTGACGTCGGAAACCCGTGCGGGAGCTGGCTGTGTCCGGCGCGGCCTTACGCACGAGGCGCTCCTGCCGACGTCGACAGCGCGTACTTCGCGGAAGGCCGGTGTGGACGTCGCGGAACCAGGTTCGGAGACAGACGTATCGGCCGAGGCGAACGACGACGGGCGCGCTCACCTCAGGAGGCGCGATCGCCGCGGTACGCGGAAGGTGCCGTGCAAACCCGCGCAATGGCGTCCTGTCGCACGCTCAGGCGTGGGCACGAGAGTGCGGACGACGCTGTGCTACACGGGAAAGACCATGGCATGAGCAGAACTCACGCCACGGCGCTCCCTGCACCGGGTGTGGGAAAAGATCAGACAGCGACCGGAAGAGGCGGACCGCGCGTGCGCAGCGATTCAGCGGCGAACACGCGCAGGATGACGCGATCGCGATGGTCCGTACGCAGCGGTGCACGATCCGCGACCACGGGCGGAATGTGGCGCACCGGCAGCACGCGGGAAACCACCGCGGTCCCGATCCGGTACGCGACCTCCGCGCCACGGATCACGACGGAAGCCGCGAGCGCCGCGACCAGGTGCGCGGTGAGCATGGTGGGGGTCAGCTGGGCGTCACCGTGATGCACGTGCCCTGAGCTGATGCCCATGGTGAAGTGACCGAGTAATTGTCCGGCCACGAGAGCCGCGATCAACCCGGCCGAGGACTCGCGCAGCGGCGCAAGACCGGCCACCAACGCGCCGACCACGGCGGACGCGGCGGCGAGCAGCGCCAGCGTGGAGGTCTCCGGCGGCATTCCGCCGGACGCCCAGCCGTGTGCCGCAACGGAAACCGCTGCCGAGACCGCACCGGCCGAACCACCGCGCAGCCGCGCGACGGCGCCGCGTCGTCCCGCGGCAGACCGGTCGATACTCACCCGCCGATGATAGCCGACGAATTGCACCCGATTCCTCGACAAAGGGCCGTCCCGTCACGGACACCGATGTGCCAGACGGCTTGGGCGCGGATGCGGTCCCGCTGAAGGGTTGTCTGGTCGCCAACAGCAATGCGCTGAGCGGCTTGGCGCTACTCGACCAGCTCGCTGTGCCTCGTTGATCGGCTGTCCCGCCGGAAAGAGCTGTGGCTCTGAGCAAGGCTCAGGGTTACAGATCGTGAGGAAACTATCGGCAGGCGCGGCGACGAGGACGCCGCGCCGCCGGTCCTGGACGCGAGCCGATCAGCCCGCGTCGACCTCCATCTCGATCAGCGGCTTGCGCAGCAGCTTGCCGGTCGCGTTGCGGGGCAGCTCGTCGAGGAAGATCACCTCACGCGGGACTTTGTAGCGGGCCAGGTTCGCCTTGACGTAGTCCTTGATCTCCTGCGGGTCCCGCTTGGAATCGGGCCCGGGCACCACGAAAGCGCGCAGCCGTTTGCCGAACTCGCGGTCGTCCACGCCGACCACCGCGGCCTCGAAGATGTCGTCGCGGCCCGCGATGAGATTCTCCACTTCGAGCGGGAAGACGTTCTCGCCGCCGGAGACGATCATGTCGTCGTCGCGTCCGTCGATGTAGAGCAGGCCGTCGGCGTCGAAATGCCCGACGTCACCGCTGGACATCATGCCGTCGACGATCTCCTTGGTGCGGCCGTCGGTGTAGCCGGTGAAGGCGAAGCCGTTGTCGACGAAGATGGTTCCGGTGACGTTCGGCTCGGTGATCGGCTTGCGGTTCTCGTCCAGCAGCACGATGCGGATGCCGACCGGCGGCTTGCCCGCGGTGGTCGGCGCCTTGCGCAGGTCCTCGGGGGTCGCGACGGTCATGACGGCGCATTCGGTGGAGCCGTAGAGGTTGTAGAGGCTGTCTTTGAAGTAGTCCAGCGTGCGGGTCACCACGTCCGGCGCGATGGCCGAGCCCGCCGCGAAGATCACCTTGATGCTGCTCACGTCGTACTTGGCCAGCACGTCCTCGCCCAGGTCCAGGATGCGCTGCAGCATGGTGGGCACCACCACCAGCGAATCCGCCTTGTACCGGGCGATATTGGCCAGGGTCTGCTCGGGATTGAACCGGCGCTGCTGGAAGATCACCCGGTTGCCGAGGGCCAGACCCAGGGTGAACTGGGACAGTCCGGTGCCGTGGAAGATCGGCGCCGCCATGATCATGGTGCCGTTGTTGGGCAGCGGCACCCGGTCGACGAACTGGGCGGAGGCGAACGGGCTCACCCGGTCGCGGGGCGCGCCCTTCGGAGTTCCGGTGGTGCCGCTGGTCAGGATCACCATGCCGCCGGGCTTGACGGGCGCGGGCAGCGGCGCGGTGGAACGGCTCGTGCTCAGCGTCTCGATGGTCGGAATCGACGGGTCGACGTCGTCGGTCTCGTCGACCCAGGTGAGGATGCGCGGGATCGCGGCGGGGATGGCGCTCATCAGGTCGAAGAACTCGCTGTCGTGCAGCACCGCTTTCACGTGCTCGCGCTCGGCCACGTCGGCGAACTGCGGTTTGGCGAAACCGGTGTTCATCAACACCGCGCGCACGCCGAGTTTGCCGGTGGCCAGCAGGCTCAGCACCATGCCGCGGTGGTCGCGGGCGAGGATCGCCACCACGTCACCCGGATTGATGCCTTGGGCCTGCAATCCTCGGGCCAAGGCGTTGGACTGGTCGTTGAGCTGGCCGAAGGTCAGCTCGCCGCGCTCGTCGACGATGGCCCCGGCGTGCGGCCTGGTCTGCGCGGCGTGCATGACGACCCCGGCGAACGGCCCGAATTTCAGCACGTTGCGTGCCGAGCGCGCCGCGTGGTCCGGGCGCAGCGGATTGAACAACCGCCGCTTCACCATCACGTTCACGCCAAGGGCTAGATCGCCCGCCTTACGGGCGGTGTCGGCCAGCGGGGGGAGGGAAAGAGACATCGACGACAACCTTCCGGCGGCGCCACCCGGCGGTCCTCCGAGTGGTGCAGGCCGCAATATCGAGGGCCAGTGCTGCCGCTAACAGTAGCAAGCATCTGTGACCGGATGTGTCACGTATCTCGCGGAAACCTACCCGCGGGTAATGGGATGTTCTATCCGCGGCACCGGTGGCACTCAGCGGCATCCTCGTGGCTCACGTCGCGGCGACCACTGCTGCCGACGTCATCGCGGGCTCGGCGATCGGTCGGACGCGAGCTGGCAAATGCCCGGTCTCCCTTCGCTCGGGAGCCGGATTCGGCTGATGCGGTCGCGCTGGGTGGCAACGGCGCGGGGCGATCGCATCTGCCGGAAGCGGCGCGGTGGAAAGGCTGGCGCAATCCCACCGCGCCCATCCGTCGATCAGGCCTTGACCTCGTAGTCCACCAGCACGCGGCGCAGCAGCTTGCCGGTCGCGTTGCGCGGCAGGTCGTCGAGGAAGACCACCTCACGCGGCACCTTGTAGCGCGCCAGGTTGTTCTTGACGTACGCCTTGATCTCCTCGGGGTCCGGCGTGTGGCCCGGCTCCGGAACGATGAAGGCGCGCAGCCGCTTTCCGAACTCCACGTCGTCCACGCCGACCACGGCCACGTCGAAGATGTCGGGCCGCTCCAGCAGCAGGTTCTCCACCTCCTGCGGGAAGACGTTCTCCCCGCCGGAGACGATCATGTCGTCGTCGCGGCCGTCCACCATGAGCAGGCCGTTCTCATCGAAGTGGCCGACGTCGCCGCTGGACATGAAGCCGTCGATGACCTGCTTGGTGCGGCCGTCGGTGTAGCCCTCGAAGGGCGCGCCGCTGCGGATGAAGATGCGCCCGGTGGTGTTGATCGCGGTGACCGGCTGGTCGTTGTCATCGAAGAGTCGCACCTCGCAGGTGATCGGCGGGCGTCCGACGGTGCCGGGTGCCAGGGCGAGGTCCTCCGGGTTGGCCACGGTCGCGACCGCGCATTCGGTCGAGCCGTAGAGGTTGTAGAGCACCGGGCCGAACACCTCGGTGGCCTTGATCGAGAGCTCGGGGGGCAGCGCCGAACCGGCCAGCATGATCACCTTCAGGGAGGAGGTGTCGTACTTCGCCCGGATCGCCGGATCGAGTTCGACCATCCGGTGCAGCATGGTCGGTACCGCCACCAGCATGTCGACCTTCTCGTCGGCGATCGCTTTCAGCGTCGCCTCGGCGTCGAAGCGGCGCCGCATCACCACCTTGTTCGCCAAGGCGGTGCCCACCAGCCAGGTGGCCAGACCGGTGCTGTGGAAGATCGGCGACACGATCATCATGGTGCCGCGCTGCGGGAACGGAATGCGGTCCACGAACTGCGCCGTGGACAGCGGGGTGACCTTGGTGCGCGGCGCGCCCTTCGGCAGGCCGGTGGTGCCGCTGGTCAGGATGATGAAGCCGCCCGGCTTGCTCGGCGCGGGCAGCGGCTCGGTCGAGTTCGCCGCGATCAGGTCGTCGAGCGTCTGGGCGTCCGCGGGCAGCGGGGTGCCCTCGTCGACCCAGGTGAGGTAGCGCGGCAGATCGGCCGGCAGGGCGTCGAGCAGGCCGAGGAATTCGCTGTCGTGCAGCACAGCCTTGACCTTCTCGCGTGCGCACACCTCGGCGAACTGCGGTTTGGCGAACCCGGTGTTCATCAGCGCCACCCGGACGCCGAGTTTGCCCGCGGCGGCCATGGACAGGATCAGGCCGCGATGGTCGCGGGCCAGGACGCCGATCACCGTGCCTTCGGTGATACCCGCCGCCTGCAACCCGCGTGCGATCGCGGTCGACTGCTCATCCAACTCGCGGTAGGTCAGTACGCCCGCCTCGTCGGCGATGGCCGGGGCGTCCGGCGCTACTCGCGCGGAGTGCCGGATCAGCGTGGCCTGAGGGCCGAGGATCTTCGACTCCTTCATCGTCCGCAGCGTCTCCACCGGCTTGCGGGGGTCGCTGACACCCGCCTTCCGGAGCACCCCTAGAGCCTTCACAACCTCCAGAGTGTGGGCCACCTTCATGTCGAAAAAACCTCCACAAAACCCTCGCGTCGGTACTCGACCTAGCGAACCAGTACGGCGTGTTGTCCGCCACCGTAGCAGTGCGGAGTGTGACAGATCACAACGAAATCAGACAAATCAGTCTCAGATGGGTCACGGACTCGATTTTGTCTTTTTCATCCTGTCTCGCCGGTCGGGCGCGCTACCCTCACCACGACTCGAGACCGCTCGAAGGGAGACGCGGCCAAAATGTCCGATCCGAAGGACCGTGAACCGTTCATCGCTGTCCCCGGCGACCTGCCCGGTATCCGGGGTCTGTTCGCCTTCAAACCCGAAACCGGCGCTGCGCTGAGCGAATTCGCGCAGACCTTGCTGCGCGGGTCATCGCCGCTCACCCCCGGGGAGCGCGAAACCATCGCCGCGTTCGTGTCGTCGCGCAACAAGACCTACTTCTGCACGCAGTCGCATTCGGCCACCGCCGCGGCACTGGTGGAGGGCGGTCGCGACGTGATCGACGCCGTCATCGACGACGTGGAGTCCGCGGCCATCGACCCGAAACTGCGCGCGCTGCTCCGGATCGCGGACAAGGTGCGCCAGTCGGGCCTCGACGTTACCCGGGAGGATGTCGAGAACGCCCGCGCGGCGGGCGCCAAAGACGAGGACATCCACGACGCGGTCCTGGTCGCCTCGGCGTTCTGCATGTTCAACCGTTACGTGGACGGTCTCGCGACGATCGCGCCACGAGAGCGCGCTACCTACGAGCAGATCGGCCAGCTACTCGCCACCGCCGGGTACGTCGCCGCGGGAGCGGCCCAAGCGCAGGGCGCTGCTGAGGGCAACCAGTAAGCATCACGCGGGCGGCCGGTTCGGCGAATCGCCGCCGCGCGCTGTGAAGACGACCTCAGGGCAGCCCCTTGGCGAATCCCACTGCGATCACAACGCAGCTGACAATGGCGATGACGACGATGCTCCACATGGGTGCGAAGGCTACGGAGCCTACGGCTCCAGGTCCATAGCCGAGACGACACTTCGTAGCCAGTGACAGCAATCCGGTGCGAGTCGAAACCCGCACCGGATTGCCTTGTCACACTGTCTGATTCGACATCACTTCAGCTCGGCGCTGGTCTTGCCCAGAATGCGCCGCGCCACGATGAGCTGCTGGATCTGCTGGGTGCCTTCGAAGATGTCCAGAATCTTCGAGTCGCGGCCCCACTTCTCCAGCAGCGTGCGCTGCGAGTAACCGATCGCGCCGGCCAGTTCGACGGCCTTGAGGGTGACGTCGGTGCCGGTGCGGCCCGCCTTCGCCTTGGACATGGACGCCTCGAGCGAGTTGGGCTTCTTGTTGTCGGCCATCCACGCCGCGCGCAGGGCGAGCAGGTAGGCGGCCTCGTAATCGGCTTCCATCCGCAGGAATTCGGCGGCGGCGGCGTGCTGGTTGTTGGCCGGGGTGTCGTAGGAGATCTCCACGCCCGCCGCGGTCAGGATGGAGCGCAGCTCCTCGAGCGCGGCCCGGGCGACGCCGACCGCCATCGCGGCGACGAGGGGACGGGTGTTGTCGAAGGTCTGCATGACCCCGGCGAAACCCTTCTCCACGTTGACTTCCGGGCTGCCGAGGATGTTGTCCTTCGGAATCCGGCAGTCCTGCAGCAGCAGCACGGCGGTGTCGGAAGCCTTGATGCCGAGCTTGTGCTCGAGCCGCGCCACCGACAGACCCGGTGCGTCGCGCGGCACGACGAACGACTTGATCGCCGCGCGGCCGAGGCTCTTGTCGACCGTGGCCCACACCACGATGTGGGTGGAGCGCTGACCCGCGGTGACGAAGATCTTCTCGCCGTTGAGCACCCACTCGTCGCCGTCGAGCACGGCGGTGGTGGACACGGCGGCGGAGTCGGAGCCGAAGGACGGCTCGGTGATCGCCATCGAGGCCCACACCTTGCCGAAGCGCTTGAGCTGCTCGTCGGTGGCGACGGCGGCGATCGCCGCGTTGCCCAGCCCCTGGTAGGGGATCGACAGCATCAGGCCGACGTCTCCCCACGAGGTCTCCAGCGCGTTGAGCAGCGCGGACATATTGCCGCCGTTGGTGTTGCCGAGCAGTTCGGTGGCGTGGCGGTCGCTCTCGCTGTCCTCCGCACGGCCACCGGCCGCGCCGCCGATCTTCTGGGTGCCGGAGTCGGCCAGACCTTCGACCATGGCGGCCATGGTGTCCAGCTCGACGGGGTAGTCGTGCTCGGCGAGGTCGTACTTGCGCGAGATCGGGCGGAAGATCTCCTGGGCGACCTGGTGGGCCTGGTTCGCGCTGGCCCGCAGCTTCTTGGGGAGTTCGAGGTTGATCATGATGAGGTCTCCTGGAAAACGGAACGGGCCTGGTCAGACGAGCACGACGCCTTCGGCGACGCCGATGGCCCGCAGGTCGCGGTACCAGCGCTCGACCGGGTGTTCCTTGGTGTAGCCGTGGCCGCCGAGCAACTGCACGCCGTCGAGGCCGATCTGCATGCCCTTGTCGGCGGCGAGCTTGCGGGCCAGCGCCGCCTCGCGCCCGAAGGACAGGCCCTGCTCCGCCCGGGAGGCGCCGCGCAGGGTCACCAGCCGCAGGCCGTCGAGTTCGATCGCGATGTTGGCGACCATGAACGCCACCGCCTGGCGGTGCGAGATCGGCTCGCCGAACGCTTCCCGCTCGTTCACGTACGGGATCACGTAGTCCAGCACGGCCTGCCCGGTGCCCGCGGCGAGCGAGGCCCACCCGAGACGAGCCAGGCGCACGGCGTCGGCGTAGTCCTCGGCGCGGGACTTGGCGTCACCATCGCCCAGGATGGCATCGGCGCCGACCGCGACGTTGTCCAGGATCAACCGGCCCAGTCCGGCCGCCCGCAGACCCATGCTCGGGTCGGCCTCGACGACCAGCCCGGGCGCGTCCGACTCGACGATGAACAGTGCCGGACGGCCATCCAGCTCGGCGGCGATCAGGAACAGTTCGGCGTCGGCAGCGGCAGGAACCAGGGACTTCACGCCCGAGATCCGGTAGCCGCTCGGCGAGCGCACCGCCTTCGTCTGCAGCGCGAACGGGTCGAACAGCGCGCGCGGCTCGCTGATCACGACCGACGCCTGCGGCACATTCTCCCCGGTGAACGACGGCAGGTAGGTCTTCTGCTGGGCGTCGCTGCCCCACTGCGCGAGCGCGACCGCGACGCCGCTCGGCGCCAGGATGGGCAGCGCCAGACCCATGTCGCCGTGGGCCAGCGCCTCGGCGACCATCGAGTTGGTGACCGCGCCGCGCTCGGCGGCCGCGCCCTCCAGCTCCTCCGGCACGTTGATCAGGGTGATGCCGAGCTCAGCGGCCCGCTCCAGCAGGTCGCGCGGCGCCTTGGCGGCGTTGTCGGCCTCGTAGGCGGCCGGGCGCAGGATCTCGGCGGCGAATTCCTTCACCGTCTCGACGATCATCTGCTGCTCGTCGGTGGGGGTGAGGTCGAAATAGTCCTTGTTCTTCGCCTCGTTCGCCGCCAGGCGCTTGGGCGCGCCGGTGCCAGCGACCTTGGCGAACGCGCGGGTCGCCGCGCCCAGCGTGCGGAAGCCGGTCTTGGTGCCCTCGTAGGTGACGCGCTCGATCGGCTTGCGCAGGTTGTATTTCTCGGCCAGTTCCGACCCGGTGATGGTCGTCATGACTCGCATCGCCGCGCCCATCCAATCCCGCTTGGGTTGGTTCAGGCCGACCGCGGACGTGTCTGGACGTCGCTTCGTTGCGCTGTCTCGAGTGCTCATCATCTACCTGCTGTTTCTCGGATTCTCGGAGGGGTGGTGCGGTCTGTCCCCAGCAATCTTACTCTTGAGTAAGGCTATCTTACTTCAGAGTAAGAAATGCGTCGAGGCGCAGCTTACGCGGGGAATCCGAGTCAGGCTGGACAAGTGCCCATAATCGCTGCGGTGGTGCTCGCCGTCCTGCTCGCGCTATGGCGGTCACCACGATGAGCTGCACTTTCTTTCTCCGCGGCGCGGCCGCTGCTCGTTCACGCGGCTCGACCGTGGCCCACGACTAGAATCCGCCTCATGTCAGCGATCTTCGACTGGGCCCGACCGGACAATGTCCAGCCCGAGCCGATTACGGTCGACATCTGGCGGGAGCTTCCCGAGGAGTTCTGCCGCCTGGTAGAGGTGGTGAACGGAGATGCGGTTCGCTGCGAATCACCGACCCGGGCGCACCAGAAAGCGGTCCACCGGCTGCTCGCGATGCTCGAGACGGCGGCCCGCGATCATATGGGCGAAGATCCTTCAGCCTGCCTGGACGCCAACCACGATTTCGATGTGGTGCTCTGGGAGGTGCCCAGAGCGACCATTCGACGCCCGGACGTCGCGCTGTTCGAATGTGTCCCGGCGGATGTCAGCCCAGTGCCCGCCCGCCATCTGAAGATCGCCGTCGAGGTCATCTCGCCCAGCCATGTCAAAACTGACCGGCTCGAGAAAATGGGCGAGTACGCCGCTGCTGGTATCCCCTGGTATTGGCTGGTCAGCGTGTCGGACAGCGACGTGCTCTCGATCGAGACCTATGGTCTCGACCACAGCGTCGGCCACTATCGACTGGCCCGGGTGCTGAAGCCCGGCACGGCGTTCGCTGTCGATCTCCCGATTCGGATCCAACTCGACTGGGACCAGCTGACCGACCTGGTGCTGTGACGCCGAACAGCCGCTACCCAATGGCAAGCGGGGTCGAGCCGGTCGCTCAGTGAAGGCGGTCTCCGGCTCGGACGATCACTCGCGCACGTAGTACCGCAACGTCCCGTACGCCGTCAGTGCGGCGAACACTATGCCGACCGGGGCGATGACCAGCGCGGTCATCGCGATGTCGTCACCGGTGATGCGGGGGAAGACCTTGCTGGCGAACAGGTCGCCGAGAGCGCGGTCGATCACCAGGGGGCGGGCGGCCAGCAGGCCGAGCATCGCCAGCACCGAACCGGCCAGTGCCGCGGCTACCGCCTCGAGCAGGAACGGCAACTGGGTGTACCACCGCGTCGCGCCGACCAACCGCATGATGCCGACCTCGGTGCGGCGGGTGAACGCGGCGATCTGCACCATGTTCGCGATCAGCAGCAACGCGGCCAGCGCTTGCAGCACGGCCAAGCCGAATGCCGCGTTGCGCAACCCGTCGAACAGGCTGACCAGCCGGTCCACGATGTCCTTGTCGTTGCGGACCATGCCGACGCCGGGCCGATCGTAGAACTTCTCGTAGATCGTCGGATACAGCTGCGCGTCTTCCATCTTCACCCGCAGCGAGGCGGGCAGCGGCGTCTCGCTGACGTACTTGGCCAGCTCGGGCTGGTCTTTGAAGGTCTTCTCCTTGGCTTCGCGGATCGCCTCGTCCCGGTTGAGGAACTGCACCGACTCCACGCCGCCGGTCGCCTTCAGATCGGCCATCAGCGACCGGCACGGGTCCTGCGAACAGTCCGGGTCGGTGGCCGAGACCTCCTCGGTGAGGTACAGCCGCACCTCGAGGCGGTCGAGGAAGTACTGCTCGGTCTTGTCCGCGATGCGCACCGCGAGCAGACCGCCACCGAGCATGGTCAGGGAGACCGCGGTGGTCAGGATCATCGCGATGGTCATCGTGACATTGCGGCGCAGGCCCGCCGCGACCTCGCCGAAGAGGAAACTCGCGCGCATTATCGGCCCACCCCGTAGACGCCGGTCGCCTCGTCGCGCACCAGGCGGCCGCGATCGAGCTCCACCACCCGCCTGCGCATCGCGTCGACGATGTGGTTGTCGTGGGTGGCCATCACCACCGTGGTGCCGATCCGGTTGATCCGCTCCAGCAACATCATGATGTCGGCGCTGGTGTCGGGATCGAGGTTGCCGGTCGGTTCGTCGGCCAGCAGCACCAGCGGCCGGTTCACGAACGCGCGCGCGATCGCCACACGCTGCTGTTCGCCGCCGGACAGCTCGCTCGGCAGCCGATCGGCCTTACCGCCGAGGCCGACCATGTCGAGCACCTCGGGGACGGTGCGCTGGATGACCTGGCGTCGCTTGCCGATCACCTCCAGCGCGAACGCCACGTTCTCGTAGACCGTCTTCTGCTGCAGCAGCCGGAAGTCCTGGAACACGCATCCCATGCGTTGCCGCAGCTTGGGCACTTTGCGGCCCGGCAACCGGTCCACCCGGAAATCGGCGACCCGGATCTCGCCGGACGTGGGCGACTCCTCTTTGAGCAGCAACCGCATGAAGGTCGACTTACCCGAGCCGGACGGTCCGATGATGAAGACGAACTCGCCCTTGCCCACATCGACGGTGATGTTGTCCAGCGCGGGCCGCGTCGAGGTCGGGTACGACTTGGTCACGTTCCGCATGGTGATCACGGGGAGCCAGTGTAACCAGCAACCGCGAGCGGCCTGCGTCGTCAACCGTGGGAGACAGCGTGGCGGCGGCTCGGTCGGCCCGGATCATGGGCTCGGCTGATCGGAGAGCACCGCCGCGGGAATGGCGTTGACCAGCGTGGTCGGCACGGTGGTCGTTTCCTCGGGTTTGACGAATACATACAGCACGAAGGTGGCGACCCAGGTGGCCATCAGGATCGCCGTGGATCTACGTGGTCTCACTGATTCCCTCCCGGCGCAAGGCTGCGGCGACACGCACTCGCAGTTCGCGTCCGACTTCGAACTGCTTGCCCGGCAACGTGCGGGCAACCATTCGGATGTTCATCTGGTCTACGGTGAGGTCTTCGACACCCATGACGGTGGGCTCGTCCAGCAGCAGCGGCTTCAGACGAGCGTCTTCGTACGCCTTTGTACCGACCTCGTGCAGGATCTCGTTGACCCTGGTGATGTCAGCGCTCGCGGCCACCGGCACGTCGATCGCGGCGCGCGCCCAATCCTTCGACAGATTCGTGACTTTCACGATCTGGCCGTTGGGCACGGTGATCACCTCACCGTCCGCGTTGCGCAGCGTGGTGATCCGCAGCGTGACGTCCTCGACCGTACCCTCGGCCTGCTCCGCGGCTCCAGTCACCGCGATGCGGACCACATCGCCGAATCCGTACTGCCGCTCGGTGATCAGGAAGAATCCCGCGAGGATGTCCTGCACGATGCGCTGTGCGCCGAAGCCGAGCGCGGCGCCGAGCACCGCGGCGGGCGCCACCAAGCCGGTGACGGCGAAACCGAGTCGCCGCAGCACCTCCATGGTGATCAGCACGTAGACGATGGTCAGCACCACCCACGTGATCACCTGGGCCAGCGCGTGCCGGTGCTTTGCCGCCTCGGTGCGCACCAGCGCGTCGCTGCTGTGGAATCCGGCGTCGATCTTGCGGGTGACCCGGTCCCTGACGAACGTGGCGAACCGGCTGAACAGCACGGCCCCGAGAATGAGCAGCACGATCTCCAGGCCCGAACCGCGTAGCCACGTGGTGAAACCGGTGGAGGCGATCGCCTGGATTCCCGCGACATTCATCTAGCTCGCCTGCTCTCGCATTCGCCAGCGGATACCGGACTCGATGAACCCATCGATGTCGCCGTCGAGCACCGCCGACGGATTGTTGACCTCGTGGTTGGTCCGCAGATCCTTGACCATCTGGTACGGGTGCAGCACGTAGGAGCGCATCTGATTACCCCAGGACGCGCCCTCGTTGGTCTTCAACGCGTCCATCTCGGCGCGCTCCTCCTGCCGCTTGCGCTCCAAGAGCTTGGCCTGCAGCACGCGCATGGCCGAGATCTTGTTCTGCAGCTGGGATTTCTCGTTCTGGCAGGTGACCACGATGCCGGTGGGAATGTGGGTGATGCGGACCGCGGAGTCGGTGGTGTTGACACTCTGGCCGCCCGGACCCGACGAGCGGTACACGTCGACGCGGATCTCCGTCTCGGGCACCTCGATGTGGTCGGTGGTCTCCACCACGGGTAGCACCTCGACCTCGGCGAAGGAGGTCTGGCGACGGCCCTGGTTGTCGAACGGGCTGATCCGCACCAGGCGGTGCGTGCCCATCTCCACCGACAGGGTGCCGTAGGCGTACGGCGTCTTCACCGCGAAGGTGGCGCTCTTGATGCCCGCCTCTTCGGCGTACGAGGTCTCGTAGACCTCGACCGGGTACTTGTGCCGGTCGGCCCAGCGGATGTACATGCGCATCAGCATCTCGGCCCAGTCGGCGGCGTCCACGCCACCCGCGCCGGAACGGATGTTCACCAGCGCGTCGCGCTTGTCGTATTCACCCGACAGCAGCGTGCGGACCTCCATCGCCTCCACGTCACCGTGCAGCGCGGCGCGCTCGGCGTCGGCCTCGGCGATCGCGGCGGCCCTTGCCTCGCCCTCTTCCTCCTCGGCCAGCTCGTAGAGCACCGGCAGGTCGTCCAAGCGCTGACGCAGCTCCTCGACCCGGCGCAGCTCGCCCTGGGCGTGCGACAGTTCGCTGGTGACCCGCTGCGCGTGGTCCTGGTCGTTCCACAGGTCGGGGTCGGCGGCCTGGTGCTCGAGCTCGTCGATACGACGGCGCAGCTCGTCGATGTCGAGGACCGACTCGACCGTCTTGAGTGTGGCGTCGAGTTCGGCGAGATCAGCGGAAACGTCAGGATGCACGATCGTCAAGCCTAGCTGCCCCTCGATGGGCGCAGCACACGAGTGCGCGCGGGATGACGCGGTGGGGCACCGGCGCGGCTGAGCTGCCTCGATTGCGGTCGGACGGGGCCGATCTCCGGGAGGTGCTGCGCTCGCCCCTCACCCGGCACCGTCCGGGTGCGGTGTGATGGACGCCTCATGGGTTCCTACCCTAAACGCCGACCGCACTTGGCGCAGTTGGTGTTTGGAATTCGGCGTGCTGGCCGCGGCGCTCGGTCGCCGCTGATCTCGGCGTGATGTGAGCCACCTACCGGTTCGGCCGAGTCGGGCAGCCGTGCCGTCAGCCGGAGACGGCGCGCAGTGCGCCGGGGCGGCGGCCGGTGAGCGTGTCGAGGGCGGCGGCGGTGGCGTCGTCCGCCGGGAGATAGACGATCACCCGCTGGTCGTCGTCGGCGGAAAGATCGAGAACCTCGTAGGCCAAGCGGAGCGGACCGGCATCGGGGTGGGCCAGCCGGGTGACACCGGTGGCGGCGGCCAAGCTGGGCACCTTGTCCACGCGGTCGGCGAAGGCGGGACCGACGGTGACGGTGAGTTCGTCGGCGAGGGCGGCGATGTGCGCGTCAGCGCGGAACGGGCCTTGTTTCAACGTGGCGATCGTCTCGTTCGCGACGTGCTCCCAGTCCGCGAAGAAAGTACGGGCCTCCGGCACGCAGAACACGAAACGCGCCAGGTTGGGCGGGGTAGCGGGTCCGGCGAAGAGGCCGGTCGGCGCCATCAGCCGGTGGTAGCCGTCGGTGTAGGCGAGCACTTCGGTGAGGCGGTTGACCACCACGGCGGGCGCGGGCTCCAAGCGGTCCAGGATCGCGCGCACCGTTGGCCGCACGTCACGCGGCGGCTGCGCGTCACCCATGCAGCTGAACCCGCTGTCGACCGACTTGCTCAACCGGTGCAGGTGGACGCGCTCGGCTGGGCTCAGCCGCAACGCGTCGGCCAGCGCGGACAGCACCGGCGGCGAGGGATGACGGTCGCGGCCCTGCTCGAGACGGGTCACGTACTCGACGCTCACACCGGCCAGGGTGGCCAGTTCGGCGCGGCGCAATCCGGGGGTGCGCCGCCGCGGTCCGGAAGGCAAGCCGACCTGCGCGGGTGTCACGGCTTCGCGGCGGGTGCGCAGAAAGAGTCCGAGCTCGTTATCGTTCACGACTCCACCTCGCTGGCGCTCGGCTCCGTCGTGCGCGATGGCGCGCTGTGTTTCCGGTTCGCTCGCTGACGCTCGTTCACGACTGCGCCTCGCTGGCGCTCGGCTCCGTCGTGCGCGATGGCGCGCTGTGCTTGCGGTTCACTCGCTGACGCTCGTTCACATCGACGAACCTAACAAGACGAAACGGCCGGAGGGTGTCCCTGCCACTACCACTCTTACGGCGGTCTCCCTGGGGCGGGCGATGAGCCGGAGATTGGGGACCGGCGGCCGATCCGGGTCGCTGGAAGTGATCCGAGGAGAAACAGCATGTCCAACGCACCACTGAAGCTCGCGGTGATCATCGGCAGCGTCCGGGAGGGACGCTTCGGACCCGTCGTGGCCGCGTGGTTCACCGAACAGGCGCGGCGGCACGGATTGTTCGAGGTGGACGTCATCGATCTGGCCGATGCGCAGATCCCCCTGGAACTGCCCGCGGAACCGCCGGCGCTGAATCCGGACCCGCGGCGCCCTGAGGGTATGACCGACCTCACCCGTCGGCTCGGGGAGGCCGACGCTTTCGTCATCGTCACACCGGACTACAACCGCAGCGTCCCCGCCTCGCTGAAGGCCGCCATCGACTGGCACTTCACGCAGTGGGACGCCAAAGCGATCGGATTCGTCGGCTACAGCGGAGGCAGCGGGGGCCTGCTCGCCATCGAGCATCTGCGCCAGATCTTCAACGAACTCAACGCGCACACGGTGCGCAATTACGTCTCGTTCCCGCGCTACTACCTGCTCTTCGACAGCGAAGGCCGGTTGCTGGAACCCGACGAGCCCGCGGCCGCCGCGACGGCGATGCTCGACCAGTTGCACTGGTGGGCAAGCGCGTTGACCGCCGCAAGGTCGCTGCAACCGGTGGCGTGAGCGCGGAACCGAGACCGCTGTGGTCTCCAGCCCGCTACCTGGCGGCGGCCACAGCCAGTTCAGCGCGGCGAGACCGACACGGAGGTAGCCGAGCGGGGAACGCGTCATCGAGCGGATGGAGCGAGTGCCCGGAGACGCCCCGCAGTTTGGTGCCGATCGCGAACAGCACTGCGGCGGCGGACAGCAGATACCACGTCAGCGGATGCGCGGGCCCGAAGCGGGAGGAACCGCACAGGTGGCAAGCGGGCTGCCAGCAGTGCGGTTCGCCCGTGCGGCGCAGGGGGCGCCCGCGATACGCACGGGATGCTCGGTCGGCGCACTACCGGGCCAACTACCGCTGGTACGCACAGCTACACGCGACGATTTCGTGAAGCCGTGGCCGGTCCGCGCGGCGGTGCGCTTCCTGTCAGTAGGGTCCGGCGCGGATCAGCCGGGCGCGCCGAGATCTCGGTGCACTCGACCTTCGGCTGGCGTCGGTCACCGCACCGGGATCACGGGATGCCCAGCCGATAGGGTGCGGGGCGTGGCTGTGTACTCCTCCGATCTCGAACTCGCCCTGCGGCTGGCCGACGCGGCCGACGCCATCACCCGGGCTCGCTTCGGTGCGCTGGACCTGAAGGTCGACGCGAAGCCGGACCTGACACCGGTGTCGGACGCCGATCTGGCCGTGGAGAAGGCGATTCGGCAGGTGCTGTCCGAGACCAGGCCGGAGGACTCGGTGCTCGGCGAGGAATTCGGCGGTGCCGCCGCATTCAGCGGACGGCAGTGGGTGGTCGACCCGATCGACGGCACCAAGAACTTCGTGCGCGGGGTGCCGATCTGGGCGACTCTGATCGCGCTGCTGGCCGACGGGGAGCCGGTCGTCGGCGTGGTGAGCGCGCCCGCGCTGGTCCGGCGCTGGTGGGCCGCCGCGGGCTCGGGGGCGTGGGCCAGCTTCGAAGCGCAGCCGGCCAAGGAGATCTCGGTGTCCGCCGTCGGCGAGCTCGGCTCGGCCAGCCTGGCGTTCTCCAGCTTGTCCGGGTGGCGCGAGCGCGGCCTGCGCGATGCGTTCCTCGCCCTGACCGACGAGGTGTGGCGCGTGCGCGGTTACGGCGATTTCCTCAGCTATTGCCTGCTCGCCGAGGGCGCCGTCGACATCGCCACCGAACCGGAAGTATCCCTGTGGGACCTGGCCGCCCTGGACATCCTCGTCCGCGAAGCAGGCGGTCGCTTCTCCGCTCTGGACGGCACACCGGGGCCGCACGGTGGCGATGCCATCGCCACCAACGGCTTGCTCCACGACCAGGTGTTGCACCGGCTTCGGGGCTGACCGTCGTGCCCGAACAGCGCCGCTTCCCGCTGTTCGGCTTCGGCCCGCTCCCGCGGTCCGCGCAACGGCTGCGCCCAAAACAGCTGTCCTTGGCGGCAGTCCGGGTCGTACGACGGGTACGAGGGTCGCGAAGGCGCGGAGGTACACAGAACGCGTATGGCCGGAGCGAAGGCGTGGAGGTACGCAGAAAGCGCATGGCCGGAGCGGAGGCCCGGAGGTACGCAAAGAGCCATGGCCGGAGCGGAGGTGCGGAGGTGCGCAGATGCGCATGGCCGGAGCGAAGGCCCGGAGGTACGCAAAGAGCACATGGCCCGAGCGAAGGCGCGGAGGTACGCCTATTCAGCCCGGCGTTGTGTCGCCGGGGTGAGATCGACACCGGTTGGTGGCCGCAGGCGACGCAGGGTGCCGTCCATGCTGGTGACGAACAACGCCCAGGAGTCCCCGTCCTGGTCGATGCGCACCGATGTGGCGCCGTCGGGCGGATTGCGGAACGGGCCGGGTTTGATCAGACCGGTGATGATCGCGCAGGTGGCGCCGGTGGCGGTGTCCACTCGGTAGACGGCGCCGAGAATGTGATCGGCGACGAAGAGCGCGCCCGCGCGGGTGGCCTCCATATCGTCGGGCAGTGCGACCAGTTCCGGAATGCCCGAGACGGGACCGGGGTGGGCGGGATCGTCCAGCGGAACGCGGAGGATCTGCAGCGTCATGGTGTCGACGTAGACCGACTTGCCATCGGCGGCCAGCGCGATGCCGTTGGACGGGGGCAGGCTGGACCAGTCCCGCTCGTACTCGTTCGTCTCGGGCCAGTAGCGCGAGATTCCATTGGAACCGGCAAGCCCGATGGTGGTGAACAGCAGGCTGCCGTCGGGCAGCAACAGCAGACCGTTCGGGCCGTTCAGCCCGGTCAGCAGGACGCTCACCGTGCCGGATTCGATGTCGTACCGCTGCAGTGTGCCCGGCGGCTCGCTGAGTCCGTCACCGGTGAGGAAGTAGACGTACCGCCCCGCTACGCGCACGCCCGCGGGCCGGTGCAGATCGGTGACCAGCTTCTCCATGCGCCCGGTGCGGTCGACGTGCGCAAGGTACCCGTCCATGAGCCCGGTGACGTAGAAGCCGCCGTGCCCGTCGGCATCGAGGTTCTCCAGATTGCCGACACCCTCGACCACAGTGGTGGCTTCCCACCCGTCGGAACACATCGCGGGAAACGTCTCCGCCTGCGCTGTCGGCATCGCGGCGGCGACTCCGGCGACGACGGCGGCGGTGAGCAGTGCCGCTCGCGCCCGGTTTCCAATCCCTGTTGCCATGAGCGACAACATAACAGCGCCGGAGGGGCCGGGGAGGGTCGGCGATTTCCCGCCGGTGCGGGAAATGCGCACGTCAGCGGGTCGCGTCGGGGTAAGCCGAATTCAGTTGTCCCCATGTGTGGAACTCGGCGGTCGACCAGGGTGAACGCCGAACCGTGCCGATACCGCCGGGGCCGAGCGCTCGTAGGATGGGCCGGGTGACTTCCCCCGATGATTTCGCGGCTGTAGCGATCGACGACGCGTCCGTTGCGGACGCGGGATCCGTTGCGGCGCATCAGGTTCTACGCCGGGTCTTCGGTTACGAGAGCTTCCGCGGCGACCAGCGCTCGATCGTGGAGCACGTGATCGCAGGCGGTGACGCGCTGGTGCTCATGCCGACCGGCGGCGGCAAGTCACTGTGCTATCAGGTGCCCGCCCTGGTACGCCCCGGCGTCGGCGTGGTGATCTCGCCGTTGATCGCGCTCATGCAGGACCAGGTGGACGCGCTCAGCGCTCTGGGCGTGCGTGCGGGCTTCCTCAACTCCACTCAGTACCCCGACGAGCGTCGCATGGTGGAGGCGCAATTCGTCGCGGGCGAACTCGACCTGCTGTATCTGGCGCCGGAGCGATTGCGCCTGGAATCCACCGCACAACTGCTGGATCGGGGCAAGGTCGCGCTGTTCGCCATCGACGAGGCGCACTGCGTCTCCCAGTGGGGCCACGACTTCCGCCCCGATTACCTCGGCCTGTCCATGCTGCACGAGCGGTGGCCGGACGTGCCCCGGATCGCGCTCACCGCGACCGCCACCGAGAAGACGCGGGACGAGATCATCCAGCGCCTCGACCTCGGCGCGGCCCGCCGCTTCGTGTCCAGCTTCGACCGGCCCAACATCCAGTACCGGATCGAGCCGAAGAACCGCCCCGAGCGCCAGCTGCTGGAATTCATCCGCACCGAGCATCAGGGCGACGCGGGCATCGTCTACTGCCTCTCGCGCAACTCGGTGGAGAAGACCGCTGCCTTCCTCACCGAGAACGGCATCACCGCGGTGCCGTACCACGCGGGCCTGGACCATCGCACCCGCGCGACGAACCAGTCGCGGTTCCTGCGCGAAGACGGCTTGGTCGTCGTGGCGACCATCGCTTTCGGCATGGGCATCGACAAGCCCGACGTACGGTTCGTGGCTCACCTCGACCTGCCCAAGTCGGTCGAGGGCTACTACCAGGAGACCGGTCGCGCGGGCCGGGACGGGCTGCCGTCGACCGCGTGGATGGTGTACGGACTCAGCGACGTCGTGCAGCAGCGCAAACTGATCGACGCCTCCGAGGGCGACGCCGCACACCGCCGCCAGCTCCAACTGCACCTGGACGCGATGCTGGCCTTGTGCGAGACGGTGAGCTGCCGCCGCACCCAGCTGCTGGCCTACTTCGGTGAACCCGGCCTGCCCTGCGGAAACTGCGATACCTGCCTGTCTCCGCCGCAATCCTGGGACGGCACGGTGGCCGCGCAAAAACTGCTGTCGGCGGTGCTGCGGCTCGAGCGTGAACGCGGCCAGAGCTTCGGTGCCGGCCACATCGTGGACATCCTGCTCGGCAAGAAGAACCCAAAGGTGCTCCAGTACGACCATCACGAGCTGAAGGTTTTCGGTGTCGGCACCGACCTGCGCGACACCGAATGGCGCGGCGTGGTCCGGCAATTGCTCGCCCGCGGCCTGCTGGCCGTGCACGGCGACTACGGAGTGCTGACGCTCACCGAGGCCAGCAGCGAGGTGCTGTTCGACGGACGCCAGGTCCTGCTGCGCAGGGAACCCGAGCGGGTGGCCAAGCCCGCCCGCGCAGCGAAGACCGCGAAGCCGGTCGCCGCCGAAATGGCTCCCGCCGACCTGCCGCTGTTCGAGAAGCTGCGCGAATGGCGCGCGGCCACCGCCAAGGAACAGGGGTTCCCCGCCTACGTCGTCTTCCATGACGCCACCCTGCGTGAGATCGCGGCACGCAAGCCCGCGAACTTGGCCGAACTCGGCAAGGTCAGCGGTGTCGGCGAGAACAAACTCGCGAAGTATGGCGAGCAGGTGCTCGAAGTACTCGCCGAGGCGTGAGCCGCGTCCGGCGCACAGTTGACGAATAGGCGAGGATGGTCGCCCGACGGGGGCGCGAAACACTGTGGAGGACAGCGTGAGCAACAGTGACACGATCGGGCGGCGCGGGTTCCTCGTCGGTGCGGCGAGTCTCGCGGCGGGCGCGACGCTCGTCGGCCGCACACCCGCGCGAGCCGTACCGGTCGCCGACGGCGTCATCAAGTTCCCCTTCCCGGCCGACCGCCGGGTGCGAGTGCTGGTCACCGGCGATGCCGGTACGGGAACCCGGACTCAGTGGGCGGTCGCCGACGCGATGCGCGCCTTCCACAGCCACGAACCGTTTTCGCTGGCACTGGGGCTCGGCGACAACATCTATGAGCACGGCCCTGGCGGCGCGGCCGATGCGCAGTTCGCCGACAAGTTCGAAAACCCTAATGCTGGACTGGATTTCCCCTGGCTGATGGTGCTCGGCAACCACGACAACAGTTCCGTCCTCGGTGGTGACGGCGGGTGGCTGCTGCGCGGCAACCTCGAGGTGGAGTACCACGCCACCTCACGGCGCTGGTGGATGCCGAGCCGCTACTACTCGGTGCGGATTCCCGAGCGCGATCCCGTGGTCGAGTTCTTCGTGCTCGACCTCAATCCGCTGGCCGCCTACGTGCCGCCGGTCTTCTCACCCTATTGGGCGGTCGACGGCCAGTTCATGAACGAGCAGCGCGACTGGCTCGACCGCGCCCTCACCGACTCGCCCGCGACCTGGAAGATCGTCTGCACCCACCACCCGTACCTGAACAACGGGCCGCATGGCAGCGCGGGCTGCTACGAGGGCCTGCCCATCGAGCCGATCAACGGCGTGCACGTGAAGCGCTTCATCGAGGACCACGTGACCGGCAGGTGTCAGTTCATTCTCTCCGGGCACGACCATTCCCTGCAGGTGCTGGAACCGACCGTGGCATCGAAGGGCACCCGGCAGATCGTGTCCGGCGCCGCCGCCAAGACGGTCGGCGCCGAGCCGCGCATCGCCCCGAACGCGGGCCACAGCGCACTGTACGAGAACTTCCACGAGCTGGGTTTCATGGTCCTCGAGCTGGCCCCGGACGCCGTCGATCTGCGCGTCCATACCGTGGACCCGGCATCGGGCGCTTCCTCCGAGGCCTTCCGGCGCCGCCTGGCCTGAGTTCCAAGTGTGTTGCGCGGCGCGGGAATTGCGGCGTGCCACCGTCGCGGCGGCTACCGTGCTGCCTATGGCACCGGATGAGGGTTCCAGCGATGAGGTCGGCGACCTTTCCTCTGGGTCGTCGGGTGGCGATTCCCCGGACGCGCCGCCGAACGTCCGCAACAGGATCGACCCGGCGGTGGACGGCGTGTGGCTGCGGCATCGCCCGCCGCCGGACCGGCCCGGCATCCCGCGGATGTCGACGGTGGTGCTGCTCGTCGCGTTCGTCGCTGTCCTCGCGCTCTACATCGTGCTGGGCCACGGCCACTAGCGCGTCCGCGACCTGCGGGAATAAACCGGTTGCCGGGTCACTTAGAGTTGACCGTTATGAAGGAGAAGGGGCGCAAGGTCATCGCGACCAACCGCCGGGCGCGGCACAACTACACGATCCTGGACACCTACGAGGCCGGGATCGCGCTGGTCGGCACCGAGGTGAAGAGCCTGCGCGAGGGCAAGGCATCCCTCGTGGACGCCTTCGCGACGGTGGACAACGGCGAGGTGTGGCTGCGTGGGCTGCACATCCCCGAGTTCAGCCACGGTACCTGGACCAACCACTCGCCGCGGCGGGTGCGCAAGCTGCTGCTGCACAAGCGTGAGATCGAGCGGTTGGTCGGCAAGTCGCGCGAGGGCAACCAGACGCTGGTTCCGCTGTCGATGTACTTCTCCGACGGCAAGGTCAAGGTCGAGCTGGCCCTCGCCAAGGGCAAGCAGGACTACGACAAGCGCCAGGACCTGGCCAGGCGGACCGCGGAGCGAGAGGTCACCCGTGAACTGGGACGCCGGGTGAAAGGCATGCGCTGACCGCCTCCTGAAAGCGCGGTCAGCCGGGTGAGCAGGGCGGCGCGGCGGGCACTGGACTGCCCGCCACCCGCTGTCACCCGGCCGTTCGGCGGATCACCTCGTGCAGGGTTCGTGCATCGAGATCCGCTCGAGGGTGGGACTGCGGTAATCGGCGACCACGGTCCGTGAACCCAGCGACGTGGTCGGATCGGGCACATTGATCACCGCCCGCTGTGCCGCCACGTCGGGCTCCTCACGCCCGTAGACCTGCGGCGCCGCCATCCCCTCGGAATCCACGGTCAGCCCGGCGACGGCCTTGCGGACGGTCGCGCGGTCCAGGCGGCCGGTCTCCGCGGCCTTGGTCAGCACCGCCTTCATCGGATACGAGATGGCGAAGCCCAAGTTGTAGCCGAAATTGGTCGGTTCGCTCGTCGCGGCGTTCCTGGCGCGCTGGGCTCCGGCGCTGACGCCGTCCCAGCCGTCGAACGGCGAGGTGTAGTTGTACAGCGACATGAGCGCGGGGGCGGCCGGTGTCTTGAGCAGCGCGCTGTTCCAGGTCGGGGTGGACCCGAGGAACCGGCCGGTGTAGCCCGACCTCGCGAGTTTGCCGATGATTTCGGCGCTTTCGGCCGGGCCGGTGGCCAAGAGAACCAGATCGGGCGGGTTCGCCATGATCTCGGCGACCGGGTAATCCTGGTTGCCGACTTCGGCATTGGGTCCGGTGTCGATGCGCGAGCTGATCCTCGCCCCGTTGTCCAGGGCCCATTTGAGCGCGCCGCTGGCGTAATCACCGCCGTAGTTGCCGCGATAGGCGACGACGCCGAGCGTGCGCGGCTGATAGTGATTCTCCGCGAACCAGTCCAGGCCCAGCACGGCTTCGGTGCAGTAGGAATAGCCGTCGTCCAGCACCAGATCCCGGTCGGTGGAGCGATACTGCCAGCCCGACCAGAGGGTGCCCGCGCCGGTCACCAGGTCCGCCTCGTCCATCTCGTGTAGGACCGCGAGCGTCTGCGCGGTACCGAAGCTCATCGCCAGCGCCAGGACGTGCGGCGCCACGTTCTCGAACTCGGTGACGTGTCTGCGCGGGTCGTAGGCGGTGTCGCGGGTGTAGGTCGCGATGTCGATCTCGTAGCCGCCGATCCCGCCCTGCTTGTTCACCTCGTTCCAGAAGGCCAGTTGCCCATCCTGCAGGGACTTGCCGAGCGGGGCGAAGGGGCCGTTGTTCAGGTCCGACAGGACGCCGAGGTAGATGCAGCCCTTGGCGCGGTCCAGCGCGCGCGGACAGGGCTCACGGGTGACTCCGGGCGTCGCCGCGGGCGAGGAGGTGGAGCAGGCGCCGGTCAGCACGAGTGCGATCGTGAGCGGCGCGGCCACCAGGCGAAAAAGGCGACGGAAAGTGCTGTGGAAACGCATGTCTTGCTCGCTTACGGCTGGACGCAGGGCTCGGTCAGGGTGATGCGGTCCTGGGTCGGGCCGTGGTATCCGGACGCCAGAGTCTTCGCGCCCAGCGGCGCTGTCTGGTCGGGCGCCTCGATGACCGCCCGCTGCCGGGAAAGGTCGGGTTTGGGTGCACCGTAAGTGTATTCGGGGATCGCGCCCTCATAGTCGACGCGCAGACCCTGCACCGATTGGCGGACGCCCTTCCTGGTCAGCTTGCCTTCGACCACCGCCCGGGTCAGCAGCGCCTTCATCGGGTAGGAGAACATCCAGCCCGCGCTGTAACCCCAGGTGGACGGCTCCCGGGTGGCCGAGGCCCGCGCTTTCTTGGCGCCCGCGCTGGTGCCGTCCCAGCCGTCGAGCGGCGAGGTCATGTTGTATCGCGCCGTGATCGCCGTCGCCGCAGGACTTTTCAGCAGGCCCCCGTTCCAGGTCGGACCCGAGCCGAGGAACCGGCCCTGGTAACCGGCCAACGCCGCCTTGCCCATGATCTCGCCCGCTTCCGCCGGACCCGTGGCCAGCAGCACGAGATCGGCTTTGGCGGCCAGGATCTTGGCGACCGCGGCGTCCTGGTTGCCGATCCGCGTGTTCGGCTCGGTTTCGATCTGCGCCACCACGTCGACGCGGTTGGCGGAGGCCCACTTCTTCGCCCCGGTGGAGTAGTCGCCGCCGTAGTCCCCCTGGTAGCTGACCGTCGCGAGGGAGCCGGGCTTCGCCAGGTGCTCCGCGATCCAGTCCAAGGCGATGATCGCCTCGGAGCAGTACGAGTAGCCGGATTCCAGGAGCAGACCCTTGTCGCTGTTCTCGAATTGCCAGCCCGACCAGAGCGTTCCTGCGATGGCGACCATGTTCGCCGCGTCCATCTTTGACAGCACCCTTTGCGTCTGCACGGTGCCCAGACTCATCGACAGGGCCAGCACATGCGGTTCGATTCGCTCATACGCCTCGGCATGCTTCTGCAGGTCGTAGGCGGTGTCCTCGGTGTAGGTGGTGATATCCACCTCGTATTTGCCCGCGATCCCGCCCGCTTCGTTCACCGCCTTCCAGAACGCCAGCTGACCGTTGTGGATGTCCTTGCCCAGCGCGGCGAACGGCCCACTCGTCAGGTCGGACAGCACGCCGAGATAGATACATCCCTTGCGGGAGTCGACCGCGTTCGGGCACGGGTCCGAGGTGACACCGGGCTCGACGGCCCGGGTCGATCTGTCTCGCATGGCCGAACAGCCGGACAGAAGGAGCCCGGCTATGACGGCGAGGGCGGACAGGCGCAGCAACCTGTCCCGAATGGTGCGAACTGCCAAAGTGTTTCCTTAGTCTGAAATCGAGATCCGCTGCTCAGAGCCGATCGTACGGCTCGTGCAGTGTAAGTCGGGTTCGGCTTCAGCCCACCGGAATTGGCTACCAGCATCCGGGAAGCCCCGGGTGTGCGCGGCCCAGCGGTGCTCAGCTGGGCGGCCCGCCGCCGTCGCAGGGCGGCGACCTGGGTGTGGAACATGGAACGCGGCCCGCTGGCGCTGCACTGCTGCGCGCCGTAAGTCGTCGAGGCGTCGGGTGTGCGCGGGCCCAGAGACAGCGCCGCCCGCCGCCGGGGCCGGGCGGGCGCTGCCGGATCGGCCCCCTCGGACTTGCGTCGTCGGCCTGCCGATCCGCCCCGCTGACCTGGCTCGAGCGCGCCCCTCGGCCACCGCCGATTATCGGGATGATCCCGCGCTGCGGCGGTGTTAATATGAACAGCCCGGCAAGGCGCCGGGGCGTACGGGGCTGAACGGTTTCGACTGCGTACGTAGATTCAGGGGAAGCGTGTCGGTGCAGGCAAGAGACCACCGTAAGCGTCGTTGCAACCAATTAAGCGCCGATTCTCATCAGCGCGAGTACGCTCTCGCTGCCTGATCAGCAGAGCGTCTCTGTCGGCCCGGGGCATGCCCTCGGCTCCGGTGCCGGCATCAGCTAGAGGGCTCACCGTCCGGCTCGGTCGCGGAGTAGGACGGGACATCCAACAGCGACTGGGATCGTCATCCGGGCTTGTTCGCGGGACCCGGAGATCCGAGTAGAGGCACAGCGGACTGCACACGGAGAAGCCCTGAAGACGCGGCGGAGGACCCGGGTTCGATTCCCGGCAGCTCCACCAAGGGAGGCGAGTGCTCGCGGAGAGCGCTCGCCTTTTTGGTGGAGCTGTGTGTTTTGTGGGGGTGCAACCCCCA
>NZ_BAGF01000060.1 GCF_000308755.1 Nocardia pneumoniae NBRC 100136 | reverse complement strand
CCCGTTCCGGTCAGGACTACCGTCGTTCCGCCCGCGGCTGGCCCCGAGTTCGGCGCCACCGAGGTCAGCGTGGGCACGGCGACATAGGTGTAGGAGAGTCCGTTGCTGGTGCCACCGGCAGTGGTGACGGTGACCTGTACCGTCCCTGTCCCTGCGGGAGCGACTGCTGTGACCTGCGTGTTGGAGTTGACCGTGAACGAGGTCGCCGGTGTGCCACCGAAGTTGACCGCGCTGGTGGTGGACAGTCCGGTGCCGGTGATGACGACCGTTGTGCCGCCGGTGACCGGCCCCGAACTCGGGTTGAGCGAGGTGAGGCTGGGAACTCCGGCGTAGGTGTAGGAGACGCCGTTGCTGGTTCCACCCGAGCCGGTGACGGTGACCTGTACCGTGCCGGGCGACCCGGCGGGGGCGGTGGCCGTGATCTGTGTCGGCGAGTTGACGGTGAAAGTCGTTGCGGTGCTGCCGAACCGTACCGTCAGTGGGCCGGTGAAGTCGCTGCCGGTGATCGTGACACTGTTGCCGCCCGCCGCGGGCCCTGCGGTCGGGGAGATGGAAGTGATGGTCGGGACCACCACGTAGACATAGGTGACCGGGTTGCTGGTGCCGCCCGGTCCGGTGACGGTGATCGACACGATCCCGCTCCCGGCAGGGGAGACGGCGGTGATCTGGGTGTCGGAGTTGACCGTGAACGAGGTTGCCGGTGTGGCACCGAAGTTGACCGCGGTGACTCCGGTCAGGCCGGATCCGGTGAGTGTGACCGTCGTCCCGCCGGAGGTGGAACCTTGGCTGGGGCTGACGCTGCTCAGGGAGGGAACCGGGAGATAGGTATAGGAGACCCCGTTGCTGGTTCCGGCCGCGGTGGTGACGGTGACCTGTACGGTACCGGCCGACCCAGCGGGCGCGATGGCCGTGATCTGGGTCGGGGAGTTCATGGTGAAAGTGGTTGCCGTACTGCCGAATCGAACGGTGGTCGGACCGGTGAACCCGGTGCCGGTTATCGTGACGCTGGTACCCCCCGTCGTTGGCCCTGACGTGGGGGAAATGGAAGTGATAGTAGGCATGGCGGAGCCTCCTCGTTGCCGTGGTGCTAATTCCTCTGCACCGGATTGGTGCACGACTCGATTGGCGGCCCGCCCTTTCCATTAACACCCCGGGACTAGTTGCTGGGCAATGTATCTCCGATCTGGTTTTGTCCGTTTTGGGTGCGCACTCCGTACGGACCCAGGTACGACGAAACCGAACGCCCGCCCATCGTCCCGGTGCAGGCCGGGACCCGTTGCCGGACCCGGGATCACCCGGGCGACGAGGCGGACGTTCGGTCTCTTTGCGGTGGGCGCGGGACCTGCCGGAGGGGAACGGCGGGCCGTCGCGCCCGTGTCCCGCGGGGTCCGGACCGCGGGACACGCTGTGGCGGTTACACGTTCGCGTACGCCAGCGAGGGGACGCGCTGAATGGCGAACGAGGACCGCAGGTAGAACCACCAGGTGACGCCCGCCATGACCAGGAAGGCCCCGGCGTAGGCCCAGAAGGCGGGGGCCATGCTGCCGAAGTTGATGTTCGACAGGCGCAGCGCCTGCTGGAGCAGGTAGCCGCCGGAAGCCCCGATCGCGCCGATCACGCCGATGGCGGCGCCGGCCTGACGCTTGGCCGAGGCCACCGACTCGGTGATGTCGAGGCCGTGTTCGGCGGCGTACTTCTTGGCCTGGGCGCTGAAGATCATCGGGATCATCCGGTAGGTGGAGCCGTTGCCGATGCCGGTGAGCACGAACAGCAGCAGGAACGAGATCAGGTACAGCGGGAAGCTCTTCAGTTCCAGCGCGACCATGATGAGCGCGACCGCGACCGACATGCCGCCGAACACGAACGCGGTGATCTTGGCGCCGCCGACCTTGTCGGAGACCCAGCCGCCGAACGGACGGCTGAACGAGCCGACCAGCGCGCCGAGGAAGGCGAGGTTACCGAGCGTGGTGATCCAGCCGATCTTGGCCAGGTCCGGGAAGTTGGCCTTGATCAGGGTGGGGAAGGCGAAGGAGAACCCGATGAACGAGCCGAAGGTGCCGATGTACAGGAACGACATCACCCAGGTGTGCCGGCTGGTGAGAGCCAGCCGGTAGGACTTGCCGTCGGATTTCGCGGTGCTGATGCTGTCCATGTAGCGCAGCGCGCCGAACGTGGCGATGAGGATGAACGGTATCCAGACCAGCACCGACAGAGTGATGCCGAACCGGTAGCCGCCGGGATCCTTCGCCATGATGTGGGTGCCGAGGGTGATCAGCAGCGGCAGGATCAGCTGGGTTTGCGCGACGCCGAGGTTGCCGCCTGCCGCGTTGATGCCGAGGGCCGCACCCTTCTTCCCTTCGGGGAAGAAGAACGAGATGTTCGCCATCGAGGAGGAGAAGTTGCCGCCGCCGACGCCGGCCAGCGCGGCCAGCAGCAGGAACACCCACATGGGCGTGCCGGGCTGGTTGACGAAGTACGCCAGTCCGATGGTCGGGAGCAACAGCATGGCCGCGCTGAACGCGGTGAACGCCCGGCCACCGAATTTGGGGATGGCGAAGGTGTAGGGAATGCGCAGCGCGGCGCCGACCAGGGTGGGGGTCGAGGTCAGCAGCAGCGCGTTGCTCACCGCAGTGGGGTTGCCCTTGCCGAGGCCGGCGAGGAAGTCGAAGCCCGCGGCGCCCATGCTGGTGACCACGGTGCCCCAGATGACCCAGACGCTGAAGCCGAGGTTCTCGGCGAACACGGAGAAGATCAAATTCTTGCGCGCGGTCTTCGCGCCGCCGGATTCCCAGAATTTCGCGTTGTCCGGATCCCAGTGGTCGATCCAGCGTCCGCGTTTCTTGTATTCGAAAGTCGTTGGCTGCGACTGCTGGCCGGTGGCTGCTACGGCGGTCATCGGCTTCCTCTCGATTCGGCTCGACCGGCCCTCATCGCGGCTGTCGCCGCCGGCGGTATCGAGTGCCTAGCTACGGTCGAGACAAAGGTAAGAGCCGGTTGTTGCGTCCCCGTGGCGTTCGGTGACATTCCCGGCAATTCCAACTCACATTGCCCGGATTCCGATGGTGACCACTTGGTTACCTCGCCGGTCGCGCGAGGTTATCGCGCGTCCGGATATTCGGCGATGAGGGAATTGAGGAAGCATCGTGTCGCCGACGCGGCCCGTTCGGGATCGCCGTCGATCACCGCGTGCACCAGGGCCGCGTGCTCTTCGGGATAGGAGTCGTCGGACTTCGCGGTCCGTGCCCGGATGACCTGTTCGATGATGGGCAGCAGCGAGTCGTAGAACTCGAGGTACACCGCGTTGTGGCTCGCGACGACGATCGCGCGGTGCAGTTGCACGTCGGCCTCGATCGCGGCGGCCTGGTCTTCGTCCCATTCCTTGTCGCGCTCGGCGAGCAGGCGCAGCAGGTTCGCGATGTCGGTGTCGTCGCGGCGGCGGGCCGCCAGCGCGGCGGCGGTGGTGTCCAGCGCGAGGCGCAGCTCCAGCACGTCGCGTTCCTCGGCGTCGGCGAAGTACTTGCCCAAGGTGCCGCCGAGATCGGACGCGGCGATCACATAGGTGCCCGAGCCCTGGCGGCGTTCCAGCATGCCCGCGTGCACGAGGGCCTGGACGGCCTCGCGCACAGTATTGCGGCCGGTGCCGGTGAGCTCGGTGAGCTCCGGCTCGGTGGGAATGCGCGAGCCGATCGGCCAACGGCCGGAACGGATTTCGGCCCGAAGCTGCTCGGTGACCTGGGCGATGAGGCTGGTGCGCCGGACGGGTTGCACCTCGACAGAGTACCGCCCATCACAAATCATTGCCGCTCATCATCCGGTCATCCTATGATTTCTCGGTGACTGCGACCCTCCCCGAAATCGTGCCTCGCCAGGAATCCGTCCTGATCGAGCGTCGTCGACGTGCGCTGACCGAGGGCCGCCTGCTGGTACTGGCCGCGATCGTGATGTCCGCGCTCACCCTGCGGGTCGCCGTCACCGCGTTCAGCCCGCTTGCCGAGCGGATCGGCGCCGAGATCGGTTACGGCACCGCCGTCGTCGGCGTCTTCGGCATGATCCCGACCGCCATGTTCGCGCTGTCCGGCCTGCTCACCCCGATCCTGGCCACCCGGCTCGGACTGGAGCGCACCGCGCTGACCGCCATGCTGATGGCGGGCGCGGGCATGCTGATCCGCGTGCTCATGTCGGGCACGGTGGAGCTGCTGATCTTCTCCGCGCTCGCGCTCGCTGGCATGGGCATCGGCAACGTGGTGATCCCGCCGCTGGTGAAGCGGTATTTCCCGGATCGCCTCGCGGTGGTCAGCTCGCTGTACATCGTGATGGTGCAACTCGGCACCGTCGTGCCCGCCTTCACCGCGGTGCCGGTGGCCGAGGCGCACGGATGGCGCGTCTCGCTCGGGGTGTGGGCCCTGATCGGCTTCGCTGCGGCGGTGCCGTGGGTGGTGGTGCTGCGCGGACGTGACGACGCGGACAGGACCGCCGCACCGGAGCAGGCGCCGCGCACCGGACGCGTGTGGCGTTCGCCGATCGCCTGGGGCATGGCGGGCATGTTCGGCATGACCTCGCTGATCACCTACTCGATGTTCACCTGGCTGCCGAAGGTCCTGGGCGAGGCGGGTGCCAGCGCCGGGTACGGCGGGGCGATGGTGGGGCTGTTCGCCGTGGTCGGCCTGGTCGCCGCGCTGACCGCGCCCACCGTGGTCGCCCGGTTCCGCAATCCGTTCCCCGTCGTGGTCGGCTGCGCGGTGCTGTTCTTCACCGCGTTCGCCGGGCTGCTGCTCGCGCCGATGTCCGCGCCGATCCTGTGGGTCGTGCTGCTCGGTCTCGGCCCGAGCACCTTCCCGATGGCGCTGACGCTGATCAACCTGCGCACCCGCACGCCGGGCGGGTCGGCCGCGCTGTCCGGCTTCACCCAGGGCGTCGGCTACGCGGTGGCCTGTGTGGGTCCGCTGCTGTTCGGCATGCTGCGCACGGCGACCGGCGGGTGGCTCGCTCCCTTCGCGATGCTCGGCGCCGCCGTGCTCGTGTTGCTGACCGGCGCCTGGCAAGCCTGCAAACCTCGCCTGCTCGAAGACACCTGGAATTGAACCTCCTTACCTATTTCGCGAAATCTCACAACTCGGGTTGCGCCGCTGTGCGAACCGGGTGAGGATGTGGGCGATACGCGGAGGCGGGTAGCGCGCGTCACACCTCACGGGCCGTCCAATTCGAGATCGGCCACTTTGTCACGCGCGGAAACCGCTGTGTCACATGCGCGAAACATTCACTAGGAACTCACCCCGCCGTACCGGGAATCGTGAGCAACCGTTGATTTGACGGTCATTTCGCGCAGCATTTCGGCAATACCCATTTCCTACCGTGGGGCCAACCGACTTTGGGAGGCCCTGTTGAGCACGCTGACGCGTAACCGTTCGGAAGCGCTATGGACGAAGATCCGCAGGCCGCAGATCGAGCAGTGGGATGCCGAGGATGTCGCGGCCTGGGAAGCAGGCGGCAAGGACATCGCCAAGCGCAATTTGATCTGGTCGGTCTTCGCCGAGCACGTCGGATTCTCGGTCTGGTCGATCTGGTCGGTGATGGTGCTGTTCATGCCCACCGACAAGTTCGGCATCGATCCGGCGGGCAAGTTCTTCCTGGTCGCGATGCCCACGCTGGTCGGCGCGTTCCTGCGCATTCCCTACACCGTGGCGACCGCGCGCTTCGGCGGGCGCAACTGGACCGTGTTCAGCGCGGCCCTGCTGCTCATCCCGACGCTGTTGACGCTGTACTTCATCAACCAGCCCGGCACCTCGTACACGACGTTCCTGGTGATCGCCGCGTTCGCGGGCTTCGGCGGCGGCAACTTCGCCTCCTCGATGACGAACATCAACGCCTTCTACCCGCAGCGGCTCAAGGGCTGGGCCCTCGGCCTGAACGCGGGCGGCGGCAACATCGGCGTCCCGGTGATCCAGCTCATCGGCCTGCTGGTGATCGCCACCATCGGCAACGGCTACGCCTCGCTGATCTGCGCGGTCTACCTGCTGCTCGTCGTGCTCGCCGGGCTCGGCGCCGCGCTGTTCATGGACAACCTGCCCGGCCAGAAGGCCGATCTGTCCTACATGATCACCGCCCTGAAGGTGCCGCAGTCCTGGGCGATCGCGTTCCTCTACATCGGCACCTTCGGCTCGTTCATCGGCTACAGCTTCGCCTTCGGCCAGATCCTGCAGATCAGCTTCAAGGCCGGTGGCGACAGCGTCGCGCAGGCCACGCTGCACGCCGCGCAGATCGCGTTCCTCGGTCCGCTGCTCGGCTCGCTGGCCCGCCCCTACGGCGGCAAGTGGGCCGACCGCATCGGCGGTAGCCGGGTCACGCTGTACGTGTTCGGCGCCATGATGGGTGCCGCGGTGCTGGTCGGCGTGGCCAGCACGATGGCCGACCGCAACAACGGCGTGGCCAGCGGTGCGGTGATGACCGCGCTGGTCATCGGCTTCATCACGCTGTTCGTGCTGTCCGGAATCGGCAACGGATCGGTCACCAAGATCATCCCCTCGGTCTTCGAGGCGAAGTCCAAGAGCCTGGACGCCACCCCCGCCGAGCGGGCCGCGTGGTCGCAGAACACCTCCGGCGCGCTCATCGGCTTCGTCGGCGCCATCGGCGCGCTCGGCGGCGTCGGCATCAACCTGGTGCTGCGCTCCTCCTACGCCTCGACCAAGTCGGCGACCACCGCGTTCTGGGTGTTCATGGCCTTCTACGTGGTCTGCGCGCTGGTGGTCTGGGCGGTCTTCCTGCGCCGCCCGGTCGGCCGCGTCGCCGCCGATTCCGATGTCGTGGTGGAGGCCGAGTCGTTCGTGCTCGAAGCCGAAGCCAGCCGCTCCCAGTCCGGAAGCGCCCCCTCCCAGTCCACCAGCTCGTCGGCCCGCGCCTGACACCAGATCCAGTCCAGGAGGACCAACAGATGAACCCCACAGTCGCTCGCAAGACCGCGGTGGTCGTCGGCCACGGCATGGTCGGGCACCGGTTCGTCGAGGCGTTGCGCTCGCGCGACACCGAAGGCCGCTGGCAGGTGGTCATCCTCAGCGAGGAGCAGCTGCCCGCCTACGACCGCGTCGGCCTCTCGTCCTACGTCGGCAGCTGGGACGCCGCCGCGCTGGCGCTGCCCGGCAACGAGTACGCCGGTGACGACCTGGTCGAGCTGCGGCTCGGGCAGCGCGCCGAGTCGATCGACCGAGAAGCGCGCAAGGTCACCACGTCGGCGGGCGACACCCTCGCCTACGACGCGCTCGTGCTGGCCACCGGCTCCTACCCGTTCGTGCCGCCGGTGCCAGGTCACGACCGCCCGGAGTGCTTCGTCTACCGGACCATCGAAGACCTGGACGGCATCCGTGCCGCGGCCGAGGCGGCCGGTCCCGGCGCGGCCGGTGTGGTCGTGGGCGGCGGTCTGCTCGGTCTGGAGGCAGCGAACGCGTTGCGACTGCTCGGGCTCACCCCGCACGTGGTCGAGTACAACACGCGGCTGATGCCCGCTCAGGTCGACGAGGGCGGCGGCGCCATCCTGGAGCAGCTGGTCACCGACCTCGGCCTGCAGGTGCACACCGGCGTCGGCACCTCCTCGATCGAGCCGACCGGAGACGGAGTGAAGGTCACGCTGTCGGACGAGTCGGTCATCGAGGCCGGACTGGTCGTGTTCTCCGCCGGTATCCGCCCGCGCGACCAGATCGCCCGCGACGCGGGCCTGGAGGTCGGCCCGCGCGGCGGCATCATCACCGACCTCGGCCTGCAGACCTCCGACCCGAACATCTGGGCCATCGGCGAATGCGCCGCCGTGGAGGGCGTGTGCTACGGCCTGGTCGCGCCGGGTTACAGCACCGCCGAGATCGTGGCCGACCGGCTGCTCGGCGGCGCGGGCGAGTTCCCCGGCGCGGACATGTCCACCAAGCTCAAGCTGCTCGGCGTCGACGTGGCCAGCTTCGGCGACGCGCACGGCGTCACCGAGGGCGCGCTGTCGGTCGTGCTGCACGACGCGGCCAAGGGCACCTACGCCAAGCTCGTGGTTTCCGATGACGCCAAGACCCTGCTCGGCGGCATCCTGGTCGGCGACGCCACCGCCTACTCGGCGCTGCGCCCGCTGGTCGGCCGCCCGCTGCCCGCCGAACCGGCCGCGCTGATCTCGCCCGCGGGCGCGGAACTCGGCGCCGACGCCCTTCCGGACGACGCGCAGATCTGCTCCTGCAACAACGTGTCGAAAGGCGCGATCTGCGGGGCGATCTCCGATGGCGCCTGCGACATCCCGTCGATCAAGAAGTGCACCACCGCCGGAACCTCCTGCGGCGGTTGCGTTCCCATGCTCAAGAAGCTGCTCGAGCAGTCCGGCGTGGAGATGTCCAAGGCGCTGTGCGAGCACTTCGAGCAGTCGCGCGCCGAGCTGTTCCAGATCGTCCAGGTCACCGGCATCCGCACCTTCTCGGGTCTGATCGCCAAGTACGGCAAGGGCACCGGCTGCGACATCTGCAAGCCGACCGTCGCCTCCATCCTCGCCTCCACCTCGAGCGACCACATCCTCGACGGCGAGCAGGCCGCGCTGCAGGACACCAACGACCACTTCCTGGCCAACCTGCAGAAGAACGGCACCTACTCCGTGGTGCCGCGGATGCCGGGCGGCGAGGTCACCGCCGAGCAGTTGATCACCATCGGCGAGGTGGCCAAGGAATTCGGCCTGTACGTGAAGGTCACCGGCGGTCAGCGCATCGACCTGTTCGGCGCGCGCGTCGAGCAGCTGCCGCTGATCTGGAAGCGACTGGTCGACGCTGGCATGGAATCCGGTCACGCGTACGGCAAGTCGCTGCGCACCGTGAAGAGCTGCGTCGGCTCCACCTGGTGCCGGTACGGTCAGCAGGATTCGGTCGGCATGGCCGTGCTGCTGGAGAAGCGTTACCGGGGCCTGCGCTCGCCGCACAAGCTCAAGCTGGCCGTGTCCGGCTGCGCCCGCGAATGCGCCGAGGCGCGCGGCAAGGACGTCGGCGTGATCGCCACCGAGCACGGGTGGAACCTCTACGTCGGAGGCAACGGCGGCCTCACCCCGAAGCACGCGGTGCTGCTGGCCGGCGACCTCGACGACGAGACGCTGATCAAGTACATCGACCGGTACCTGATGTTCTACATCCGCACCGCTGATCGTTTGCAGCGCACCGCGCCGTGGCAGGAGGCGCTGGAAGGCGGCATCGATTACCTCAAGCAGGTGATCTGCGAGGACAGCCTGGGCATCGCCGAGGATCTAGAGGCGGCCATGGCTCAGCATGTCGCCGGCTACCGCGACGAGTGGGCCGCGGTGCTGGAAGACGAAGAGAAGCTGTCTCGCTTCGTGTCGTTCGTCAACGCCCCGGAAGAGGCCGATCCGACGATTTCGTTCGACGATTCGGGCGAGCGGAAGGTTCCCGTCCTGCTGGGACTGCCCGAGGTCCCGGTCGCCACGCAGGGGAAATGACCGCTTAACCGCCCGGAAACAGAGCGTCGGTACCAATGAGTAAGGCGTTTGGAGGATGACACCGATGACCGTGATCGACACCCCCGGCATCGCCGCAGCTACCACCACTGGGTGGACGCAGGCATGCCGTCTCGACTACCTGATTCCCGGCCGCGGCGTTGCGGTGTTGCTGAAAGGTGGCCGCCAGGCCGCCCTTTTCCTGCTGGACAACGGCATGCTGTACGCCGTCGGCAATATCGATCCGATCGGACGGGCCGCGGTCATGTCGCGCGGGATCGTCGGCGACCGCGGCGGCGTGCCCGTCGTGGCCTCGCCGCTGCTCAAGCAGGCTTTCTCCCTGGTCGACGGGCACTGCCTGGACGACGAATCGGCGATGCTGCCGGTGTACGCGGTGCGCGTGGACGACGGCATCGTTTCGGTTTCCAACGAGCCGGTCGTGGCCGAGCTCGCGTCGTCGGATGGATGACTCGCATGACAACACTTGACACGGGCGCCAGCCTGGCCGGATTCACGGTCGGCATCACGGCGGCCAGGCGCGCCGAAGAGTTCGCCACGCTGCTGGAACGCCGGGGAGCGAGCATCGTGTCCGCACCGGCCATCCGGATCATTCCGCTGGCCGACGACAACGAGCTGGAGCGGGTCACCCGGCAGCTGGTCGCCGATCCGCCGCAGATCACCGTGGCCACCACGGGTATCGGCTTCCGCGGATGGATGGAGGCGGCCGAAGGCTGGGGGCTGGCCGAGGATCTGCGTCGCACGCTGGGCGCCACCCGGATGCTCGCTCGCGGCCCGAAGGCCAAGGGCGCCATCCGCGCCGCCGAGCTGCGCGAGGAATGGTCCCCCGCCTCCGAGTCGTCCGCCGAGGTGCTCGACCACCTGCTCGCGGAGGGCGTGGAAGGCGTCCGGATCGCGGTGCAGCTGCACGGCGCCACCACCGAGTGGGAACCGGTCCCGGACTTCTGTGAGGTCCTGCGTTGCGCGGGTGCGGATGTCGTGCCGGTGCCGGTGTACCGCTGGGTGCCGCCGGACGACCAGGGCCCGATGGATCACCTGATCGAGGGCATCGTCACGTCCGGTCTGGACTGCGTCACCTTCACCAGCGCCCCCGCGGTCGCGTCCATGTTGATGCGCGCCAAGGAAACCGGGCTGCTGGAAGGCCTGCTGTACGCGCTGCGCGGTCGGGTGCTGCCCGCCTGCGTCGGTCCGATCACGGCCGCGCCGTTGGAGGAACTGGGGGTGCCCACGTCGATGCCGGGGCGTGCCCGGCTCGGAGCCCTGGCCCGCCATGTCGCCGAGGAACTGCCCAGGCGCGCCAACCGGATTCAGGCCGCGGGCCACAACATCAGCGTGCGCGGCGCGTGCGTGGTGGTCGACGGTCAGGTGCGTCAGCTGGCGCCCGCGCCGATGGCGCTGATGCGCTCGCTGGCCCGCCAGCCCGGCCGGGTCGTCTCCCGCGAAGACCTGCTCGCCGCGCTGCCCGGCGGCGGTGACGACACGCACGCGGTGGAGACCGCCATCGCCCGCCTGCGCGCCGGTCTCGGCACGCCGAAAGCGATTCAGACCGTGGTCAAACGCGGATACCGGCTCGCGCTGGACCCGGCGGAATGCACCGACAACAACCCACGGCCCACCGCGACAGGAGGCCCCCAGGTGCCCGGCGTCGGAATTCCGACCCGGGCACCTCGGTACATCCAGACTGCGGGGAGCTGGTGACCGCGCCCGCCTTGGTGCTGGTGGCCCACGGGACGCGCAGCACCAAGGGTGTGCAGATGATCGCGGCGCTCGCCGAGGCCGTGTCGAAGGAACTCGGTGCCGGGGTTTCGGGGCCCGGCACCGAGGAAAAGCCCTGGGTGCGTACGGCATTCGTGGACGTGCTCGGTCCTTCGCCCGCGGAGGTGCTGCGCGATCTGGCGACGCCGACCGGGGAATCCGTGCCCGCGGTGGTGGTTCCGGCGTTCCTGGCTTCGGGCTATCACGTCTACCAGGACGTGCCGCGCGAGGTCTCCGAGAGCGCCCATCCCGCGACGGTGGTCACCCCGGCCATGGGCCCCGATCCCGCGCTGGCGCGAATCATGAAGATGCGCCTGCGCGCCGCGGGCTGGACCCAGGGTGACGCGGTGGTCTTCGCCGCCGCGGGCTCGTCGGACGCCCGCGCCCGCCAGGACGTCCGGCGCGCGGCCGGGCTGCTGGCCGAACGTCTCGGTACCGGCGTCCGCATCGCCTACGTCGCCACCGGTGCGCCGCGCGTACCGGAGGTGGTCGCCGAACTGCGCGCCGCAGGGGCACGCCGGGTCTTCGTCGCTTCGTATCTGCTGGCCCACGGTTTGTTCCAGCAGCGCCTGCACGAGGCGGGCGCCGACGGCGTCGCCGAACCCATCGGCGTGCACCCGGCCGTGGTCCGGCTCATCGCCGAGCGCTACCACGTCGCCGCCCAGGAGATGGTTCGAGCCCGCGCTCATTGATCGGCGGGCACACGGGACCACACGTGCGCGTACCGCCGAACATGTTCGGCGGTACGCGTAACCTACTGCCCTAATGGCGATCTTTCGATCGAACTATCCGCCTTTCGTGGTCCGATGCGCGCGGACCTAAGGGCAGGCACTATCACAGGATTCCGTAATGGTCGTACACGGTGTCTTCCCATGCGTGATATAGCCACATGAAGAGGTCTCCGTCGCGCTCACGTACTACGGCGCGCAGCAGGTCCATGGGCTCGACTTTTTCGAGATCGTAATCCTCGTTCGGTTGGATACCGATCATCTCGAGCAGCGGGACATCCCGGTAATTGTCCCCAGACCATCCGCCACCGCCGACTCTGATGAGCATGTCGCCGACATAGGCAACCACACCTTCGAGGAATGGTTGTGCCTCGGGGGCGCTCAATTGGGACACCTCACCGAATCGGCGCAACACCTCCGCCTCCAGCCTTCCGAGTGAGGCGCTCGAAGAGTCCAGCCGCACATCCTCCGGAAGGTTGGCTTTGAGACGGTCGATCCGCAAACCGAAATTGTCCACCCACTCCGAATAGCGCAGCGCCAACGGCGTCTCATCGATCATCGTGGTCTCTTTCGTGTTCGGCGACAACGTGATCATTCTGTCGCGGGAACGCGGACGCGCAGGAGCATGCTTCCCAAGCTTGGTGGTACTACGAGGGGTGGACGTCCAGTTTTCGGGCACCGGCGTGCGTAGCGCCGAGTTCGGGGCTCGGCGCATCGATCGAGGTTGTGACCAGCGCTGGCGCTGGCGGCGATTGGGCCTGCGAGGGCAGGTGCTCGCGGCGCACCGACAGCAGCGGCGAGCAGGTCACGGTTGGTGTCGGGCAACCGCTCGGGGGCCTCTTCGTTCCGGTTCGAAGGTTGCGGGAGAGCGCATGAACGATGCGCGGTAGCTGCTCGGTGACACGCCGACATGGCGGATCATGTGCTGGCGCAATGATTCCGCGGAGCCGATGCCGCTGTGCCGGGCCACCTGGTCCATGGGCAGGGTAGTGGATTCCAGCAGTTCCCTGGCGCGTTGCAGGCGTTGGTGCAGGAGCCATTTCTGCGGGCTGAGGCCGGTCTCCTCGTGGAATCGGCGGGTCAGCGTGCGGACACTGGTGCGCGCGTGCCTGGCCAGGTCGTCCAGCGACAGGGGGGTGTCCAGGCGGCGCAGCGCCCAGGTGCGGGTGGCCGCCAGGGTCACGCCGTTTTCCGGCGGCAGTGGGGCGTCCACGAACTGAGCCTGCCCGCCGGACCGCACCGGCGTGACGACGGCGGCGCGGGCGGCCGCGTTCGCCACGGTCGCGCCGTAGTCGGCGCGGATCAGATGCAGGCACAGGTCGATTCCGGCCGCCGCGCCCGCGGCGGTGGTGATCGGGCCGTCCTCGATGAACAGCGCGTCGCTGCGGACCGACACGTCCGGGAACATCGCCGCCAGCTCGGCGGCCAGGCCCCAATGGGTGGTGGCCGTGCGTCCGGCCAGCAGACCCGCCTGGGCCAGCACGAACGCTCCGCTGCAGATCGAGGTGACGCGTTTGCCATCGGCGACGGCGCGACGCAGGGCGGCCACGGTGGCTTCGTCGGCGCCGCCGCGGCTGCCGGTGCTCGGCACGATGACGATATCGGCGGCATCGATCGCCTCCAGCCCCCGCGACACCACCACGTCGAATCCACCCAACCCGGCGGGCAGCACACCGGGCGCGGCGGTGCACACCAGGATGCGGTAGCCGGGTTCGCCGTCCACCATCGCCGCGCCGAGCACGGTTTCGGGCATGGACAGGTCGAATGCCTTCACGGGCGGTACCGCGACAACGGCGACAGTCTGCATGGCCTGATCCTTGGGATAGTTGGCAATCCGGTCACTAGCTTAGCCGAACAGGCCAGGGCAGGCTGAGTGGCACGCGTTGATGTTGTTGTCGCAGAAGGGAAATCGCATGCCTACGCAGGTCATCGTCGGCCGGGGCGCCACCGCCTCGGCCACCGCGGCGCTCCTGGCCGAATCCGGCGATCGGGTACGTATGGTGAGCCGCAGCGGGGCCGGTCCGGAGCATCCGAATATCGAGCGGATCGCCTTGGACGCGCTCGATACGGCCGCGCTGACCGCGATCGCCGAGCACGCCGAGACCGTGTTCAACATGGCCATGCCCGCCTATCACACCTGGCCGGAAGCTGTTCCGCCGCTGTTCGGGTCCATCCGCGCGGCCGCCGAGCGGACCGGCGCGAACTACGTGATGCTGAGCAATCTGTACGGGTACGGACCTGTGGACGGCCCGGTCACCGAGCGGTCACCGCTGGCGGCCATGGGGCCGAAGGGGCAGGTGCGCGCCCGGATGTGGCGGGAGGCCGAGGAGGCGCACCGGGCGGGCCGGGTGCGGGTGGCCGAGGTACGGGCATCGCAATTCATCGGCGCTGGCGCGATCTCGGTGTTCTCGTTGCTCGCCCAGCCGAAGATCCTGGCCGGACAGTTGGCGCTGGTGCCGCAGGCGCTCGACGTGCCGCACGCCTACACGGCCGTCGGTGACGCGGCGGCGGCAGCGGTCGCCGTTGCTCGCGACGAGCGCGCGTGGGGCCGAGCCTGGCACGCGCCGGTCATCACCGCGACCGTGCGGGAGCTGGCCGGGAGCCTCGCCGCAGTCGCCGGCGCGCCCGAGCCGCGGTTGGAGTTGATGAGTGATCGGGAGCTGACGCTGCTCGGTCTCACCGACCCGTTCTGGATCGAGCTGTTCGAGACCTACCACATGTCGCACGCGACATTCACGGTCGACGACTCCGCCATCCGCGACACCTTCGGCTTGAAAGCATCCGACCCGGACGAGGTGTTCGCGGAGGTGGTGCGCGCTTCCTGAGCGTGGATGCGCCGCTGGATGCGATCCGGAGCGGAGATTCGGCCGCTGGGCCTTGTGGCACGGCTTCGCAGTGGTACTCGCCTTGGGATCCTGCGCTCCGCCGCGTCGCATCGGCGAGCCGGTTCGGCAAATCTGTTCCCAACGGCCTGCGAAGTGGTGCACGAGAACTGCGATGACTCCCGCTGAGAGGTCCTGGGCACTGGTCCCTCAGCTTCGCTGATCAGTTGCTGAATATCTGCTGATTGCCGAAAAATCAGACCATGTCGCCGTCTACCTGCGATTTTATATCGCTATGGGAACATGCCCGCTGAATGCTGAATGCGGCGGTCGCGGCGTGATAGAAATTCGGCCCATGTACCGGCTCATGCGATGCCTGGTTTCCCTCCTCGCGATCGGCGCCGCCCTGGTCCCGGCCGCGACCGCCACCGCGGACCCCGACGCGGCGATTCTGGACGTGCGGCCACTGGGCGGGCGGCAGTTCGAAGTCGTGGTCCACTCGGGCGCGATGGGGCGGCCCATCACGTTGTGGCTGTCGCATCCGGGTCCGGGCGCGCCCGCGCTGTACCTGCTGAACGCCGTGGACGGCGGAGAGGAGGGCGGGCCGTGGACCCGGCGCACCGACGTCGCCGAGTTCTTCGCCGACAAGCCGGTCAACGTGATCGTGCCGATGGGCGGGCGCGCCAGCTACTACACCGATTGGCTGCACGATGACCCGGTCCTGGGCCGCAACAAGTGGACCACCTTCCTGACCAGGGAACTGCCCCCGCTGCTCGCGGGCAGGTTCGGGATGAACGGCCGCAACGCCGTCGCCGGAACGTCCATGTCGGCGACCTCCGCGTTGAATCTGGCGATCGCCGCGCCGGGCTTGTATCGGGCTGTCGGCTCCTACAGCGGGTGCCCCCGCACCAGCGATGCGATGGGCCAGGCGATGGTCAACTCGCAATTGGCGGTGTTCGGCGCGAGCGCGGCGAATATGTGGGGCCCACCGGCCGGTCCGGCTTGGATCGAGAACGATCCGATGGTGCAGGCCGAGCGCCTGCGCGGCGTAGCGCTCTACGTTTCGGCGGGCACCGGCGCACCGGGCGCCCACGAGACGATGGGCGATCCCGGCATCGACGGCAATCCGCTTCGGATGGTGGATCGGCTGCTGGTCGGCGGGACCATGGAGACGGTGATCGGCGGCTGCACCCGCGAGTTCGTCGACCGGTTGCACGCGCTCGGCATCCCGGTCACGACCAACCTCCGCCCCGCGGGCACGCACGCCTGGACGTACTGGCAGGACGACGTGCACGAGTCCTGGCCGATGTTCGCCGCCGCGCTGGGCGCCTGATCGGCCACCGCACCCGGCCGGATCACGGATTCCAGGGATCCAGGCCCCCTTCGGGATCGAGGTGATCGAGATTGGCGACGCGCCTGGCCGATCGCACCAGAGCTTCGCGGTTGATATCGGTGGGATCGGCGTAGTACGCCTGGGCCGCGTCCCGGTGCATGGTCGCCACCCGGTGGCCGATATGCCAGCGGGTGTCGCGGCCCGCGTTGTTCCACTCGTCGGGGGTGATCGCCGCCCGCAGCGCCCGGTCCGAATGCCAGTTGTTCTCCACCCGTTGCACGAACGCCTGGTCGATCGTTGCGCCCGGCGCGGGCGCGTTGCTGTGCCGGACGAAGCTGTCCGCCGCGATGACCGCCTGGGCGGCGAAGGCGTCGTGCGCCTCGTGGCCGACGTGGTTCTCCACCGCCCACGCTGTCGCAATCGCCTTCTGCAAGGGTGCGAAGCCGTACGGATTCTGCGATACCGTCGATTCCTGGGTGGAAAGTGCGGCCAGCGAGTGGTTGACCATCTCGTGGCTGGCCCCAGAGGCGAGCAGCACGTGATGCACGCGTGATTCGGGAACCTTGTTGTCGCGCAGTGCTTTCAGGGCACGGGAGACACCGAGCTGGGTGTGCATGCCCCCGTGTTGCCTGGCCGCGGTAACCGCGACGCCCCGCCAGTTCGTGCGGGACAGCTGATGCTCGACGTAGCCTTCCTCGCGGCTGGCCAGGATTCTCCTGGTGGACCGTTCGATCCTCTTCCGTGTGCTGGCCAAGGGATTCAGCGGATTGACCGTTCCCCCGGCCAGCCACGCCGTCACGGGTGAGGTGTTGATGGTATTGAGTACGCCGAGTGTGCTCGCGAACCCCATGCCCGACGAGGCTTTCGCGCCGCCACCACCCATGCCGAGGGCCGTGCCGCCGCTGCTCGACTTGGTCTGACTGCCCTGCACCGCCAGGGAGAACCGGTTGGCGATCCAGTCGTTGCCGCGAGACAGGCTGCCGCTGAGTCGTTTCAGCTGGAGGATGGCGACGATCTCGACGGTGCCCGCGATGATGATCACCGCCATGACCTGGCCGCGAGCCTGCGCGAAGAGATTGCCCATGAACAGCACGTAGACACCGAGGAATATGGTGTACGCCGTCATCCTGGCCGCCGCGACGAAGCTGTCCACCAGGTTGCGGACCAGGAACGTCTGCGTCGGGCCGTACACGAATCCGCCCGCGGCGAAGCCGAAGATCGACATGATCCCGTGATAGATCGTGTCCAGCGCGGCCTTGATGACCTTCAGTCCGAGGTACATCGCGAAGAGCAAGAGGATGCCGCCGCAGATCAACAGCATGAGCCCGGTGGCGACCTGCCCCATGGTGGGGTTCTCCGCCTTCGCGTGCGCGGCGGCGTCTCCGCACGACTTCATGCCGCTGATCACCCGGGCGTCGTCGCCCGCCGCAACCCCTGCCGACCATGCCGACCGGCAGGCCGGGCGCGCGTCGACGGTATGCCCGAAATTCCACACTTGCAGCGGTTGACGGGCGAAATTGTCGGCCAGTTCGCTCTGCATGGTCGTCACGAGCTGAGCCGGATTCGGGTTGGCGTTCCCGTTCAGGCCCGCCGCCACGGAGATGCCCAGGTCGCGGCCCTGCGCCAGCAACCCGTCCGAGGACAGCACATCCGCCAAGGGCTCGGCCAGGAATACCGGCCCCAGCACCGCCACCGCCAGCATCGTCACCACCTGCATGGTGGCCTTGGCGTGGTAGCCGCGCACGATGAACCAGGCGACGCAGAACGCGCCGATGGTGGCCGCGGTGACCAGCATGATCGGAGTCGCGAGCTGCCCGGCCAGCGCGTCGGCCACGCCACGCAACGCCGCACTGAACATGTCCAGCCACCGGAAGCTCAACGCGTAGCCGATCAACCAGATCGCGGTCGTCACAATGGCGATGTAACCGATGAATTCCAAGCCCAGCACCGCCCACAGGACGGTGGCGCGCGGCTTGAACAGGCTTTCGTCGCCGGTCGCGAACCGATAGTCCGACAGCGGGATGCCCGATGAGTCCCGGATATTCATCCAGCTGAGCCCGTCGATCCCGGATGCTTCGGCCGTCGTGCTCGCCGCGTCCTGGGCGACGGCTATCGCGCCGAGGAAGCCGGGAAAGACGAAGAGCGCGAAGATGATCAGTGCGAGCCAGGCTACCCGTCGCCGCCGAGTGCCGGTGCCCCAGCGCGGCACACCGCGATGTGGGGCTCGGCGGAACTCGTCGGGAACTCGAACCGAATACCGCCTGGATGAACGGCGGCTGACAGTGCGTGATCGCACCACCGGGGAGCAGATGTGCACGGAAGAGTCCTTCGTCCCGTTGCTGGGGGCGCGGTCGACTGCGAATTGTGAAACGAGCTGTGCGCGTGCGGTACTGACAGCCTCGGCCCCCGTCTCACGCTGTGTATTACAGACAGGTACGGAAACATCCGCTTGAACGTCCAGTGACATCCATGCGGCTCGGGAGTGTACGTAAGCACCTTGGTGAAGCCAGGCCCGGCATAGACCCAAATACGGTGCGCTGCAGAGTGATTCGTACACTTATCGGCCGCTCGTTCTGTGGATTTGCGGGCCGGATCGAGCGGGTTCTCGGCCGGACGAGCGAGTCTCGTCAGTCGTGCGGTCGGTGACCGCGCCTGGATTCGGCGCACACCACCGAGCGACACGACCGGGCAGGTCGGGTCAGCTCCGCGAGCCTGTCGTACCCAGGGCGCACAATGCCGCTATGGCATACGACGAGGAGTTGGCCGAGCGGATCCGAGAGCTGATCGGGCCAGGGCCGAAGCTCACCGAGCAGAAGATGTTCGGTGGCCTGGCGTTCCTGATCGGCGGCAATATGGCGGTCGCGGCCAGCCGCCAGGGTGGCCTGCTGGTTCGCGTCGACCCGGACGAGGGCGAGCGGCTGCTCGGCGAGTCGGTCGAACCCATGGTCATGGGCGGACGCGAGATGGCCGGCTGGCTGTATGTCGCCGCCGCGGCAGTCGCCGACGAGGAAGTCCTGCGGGAATGGGTCGAGCGCGGCGTCGCCTACGCCCGGACCCTCCCACCGAAAAAGAAGAAGTAACCCGCCTCAGGGACGAACCAGGCGGCGGAAGAGCACCCGGTCGAATTCGCGGCCGTACTCGTCGACCGCGACCACGTCCATCTCGCTGGCGAACACGCCCGGCCGGACGTCGACGCGCAGGAACGAGTAGTTCCGGAAGCGGACCCGCGACCACGGCGCGGCCTCGTCCTGTTTGCCGCCGCCGGGCGTCCACACGTAGCTGTTCGGCACCGTGGTATCGGGTAGTTCATTGCCGCGGAAGGATTCTCGCGAGCCCGGCTGGAATTCGTAGCGGGGGCGTCCGCCGCCGCCCACGGTGTAATAGACGGTTCCGTCGGTCTCCGGGTAGACGATCGAGTTGTCGCCCGCGACCTTCGTCGCGTTTCCCGCTCGGATCGGATCGGTGCGCTCGTAGACGTGGTTGTGCCCCTGCAGCACCAGGTCCACCTGATAGCGGTCGAACAACCCGACCCAGGCGTCGCGCACGCCGCCGTCGCTGGCGTGCGCCTCGGTGGTCGAATACGCGCAGTGGTGGAAGAAGCAGACGATGAAGTCGATGCCGGGGTCGGCGCGGTAGGCGGCCAGCGCGCGCTCCACCCAGTTCGTCTGCGCCCCACCGGAATAACCGGTACTGGCGCGGATCTCGTAGGACACGTCGTTGGCGTCCAGCGAGAGCACCGCGACATTCCCGTAGGTGAACGAGTACGCCGACGGGCAGCCCGCGGGGCCGTTGCCGGGGAAGTCCAGCCGCGCCAGATGTCCGCCGTAGCCGTGGTCGCCGTAGGTGGCTTCCATGTCGTGATTGCCGGTGGTGAACATCCACGGGGTCTGGGCCGCGCTGGGCTCGATGGCGTTGAAGTAGACATCCCACACGTAGGGGTTGTACTTGTCGAACCCGCTGGATGGCTGCGCGCCGTGCGCGGCGAACTGCCCCGGCTTGCCTCTGCCGGAGGGGTCGGCGTAGGCGATGTCGCCTGCGAGGATGTGGAAATCCGGCCGGGCCGCCGCGATCTGCCGCAGGACGTTGCTCGCGTGCGGTGCGGCCGGATCGTCGTCGGGCCGGTAGTACTTGTCGTCGTAGTCGCCGGGCGCGACGCCGTCCGGCAGTGCGGGCGTCTCGTCGGTGCCCTGGTCACCCATCATGGTGAAGCGGAACGGCAGAAGCGCGGCCCTGCTGGTTGGCATCGCGGGTGCGGCGGCGCGGATGTCGCCGACGAAACCGTCGGAGGTACGCCAACGATAGAAGTGCGGCACCCGGCCAGGAAGCCCGTCCACCGGTGCGTGGACGTAGAACTGTTCGGCCGCGAGCACGCCGCCATCGACCGTGGGCAGCTGGGTGAGCAGATTGCGCACCTCGGCTTCGACCGTCGCACCCAGCGCCGGGGTGGGTCCGTGGTCCAGATACACCGTCGCGCCCGCCGGTCGCCGGGACAACTGTGCCGCGAAGCGCAGTTGGCTCGCCGCGTCCGGGCCGAACGCCACCCGTCGTCCGCCGACCGCGAGCCGAGCCTCCTCGGCGTACGCGCGCGCACCGAAGGGCGCGGCGCCGACCGCCGCCACTGCCGCGGCCGCCGCGGTGCCACGCAGGATATTGCGCCGCGACACCGGATGGCGGCGCAGATAGGCGCGGTGCCATTCGTATTGCTCGGTCATCGTCATGTCGGTGGCGAGACGGCCCGGAATTCCGGTGTCGGGAATGTCGCCTGCTGGATTCAGCGGAGTGGACGGCATGCCGCTGATGTTGTCCGGCTATGGTGCGCACCGGCAACTCGACACGCACACCATGTGCGGGAACACTGAACGTGTCGACGCGGAATTCGTTGTGGTCCCGCTCAATTGGCATAATCGGCTCGCCTTTGGTAGACAGACAACGGAACGGCATTGTGATCGGGGGGATCCGGCAATACACCCGAACGACCTGGAGTTCCCTTTTTGCGCACGTCCGAGTTCCCGCCGAATGGCCCATCGTGTCCTGTCATCCACGGCTCGCCGACCGGTTCCGGCGACTCGCGGGTGTCGCTGCATGCACCCGAGTTCGCTGTCGATCCGCACCATGTCTACCGTGAAATGCGAAGACAGTATGGATCTTTGGCCCCGGTAGAGCTGGCGCCGGGCGTGCCGGCTACGTTGGTGATCGGCTATCACACCGCGCTGCGGATCCTCAACGATCCTGAGCACTTTCCGGCCGATCCCCGTACTTGGCAGAAGAACATCCCCGCCGACTGCCCGGTCCTTCCGATCATGGAGTGGCGCCCCACCGGGAGTAGAAGCGCCGGGGTGGACTTGCTGCGCTACCGGCAGGCCATCACCACGAGCATTGCTCAGGTAAATCTGTACGGTATCCAAGCCACCGTGCAGAAGATCGCCATCCCGCTGATCAACGGCTTCTGCCAGGCCGGTGCGGCCGACCTGATCAGCCAGTACATCTTCCCGCTGACGTTCGAGGTCGTCAATGCGATGCTCGGGTGCCCGCCGGAGATAGGTTCTCGAGTCGCCGCCGGTATGGCCGCGATCTTCGAGGGCATCGAGGCCGAGAAGGGCAACGCCATGCTCAGCGAGGCGATTCTGGAACTGGTGACCTTGAAACGGGGCGAACCCGGCAACGACATCACCACGCTGCTCTTGCAGCACCCAGCCGAACTCGATGAGCTGGAGATGGTCCACCAGTTGGTGAGCGTCTACGGTGCGGGAATCGAACTGCAACTGAACCTGATCAGCAATACCCTGCTGCTGATCCTCACCGACGACCGGTTCGGCACAACTGTCCTGGGCGGGAGTCTGTCCACCCGCGACGCCCTCGACGAGCTCTTGTTCAACGACCCGCCGCTGGCCAACATGTTGATCACCTACCCCAGGCAGCCGATCCTCATCGACGACGTCTGGCTGCCCGCGCACCAGCCGGTCGTCGTCAGCATCTCCGCCTGCAACAACGATCCCGCGATCCGGGCGAAGGATCAGACCGGTAATCGCTCGCATCTGGCATGGGGCCTCGGACCACACGCCTGCCCCGCCCGATCCCTGTCCTACCTGATCGCTCAGGAGGCCATCGATCAACTTCTCGATGCGCTGCCCGAGATGCAGCTCGCCGTACCGGCCGGGGGACCGACTTGGCGGCCTGGCCCCTTCCACCGGGCGTTAGCGGCTCTGCCGGTCACTTTTCCGCCGTCTCCGCCGAACGACGCTGTGTAGCATGGGCGGTCCGCCAGCGTTCGGGGGCACGGAAGGGTTCCCGTGCCACGTCACGGTGGCTAGGCTGCCAGGATGACGCCTATCCTTCGCGTCGCCGTCGCGCCGGTCGTGCTCGCGGGCGCGCTGGCCGGCGCGGCGAACGCCAACGCGACGCCGGGCACCGACATCACCGCCGTCACCCTGGGCCAAGCGCAGATCCCGGCCGGACTGCTCCCGTTCGTCGCGGGCACCGACCTGGTCGTCCGCGAAATCACCATCGGCCCAGGTGGTTCCACCGGCTGGCACTACCACGACGGCCCGGTCTTCGGCTTCATCCGAGCGGGCACCCTCACCCATCCCGGCCCCGACTGCGACGCCCCCGTCTACCGCACCGGGGACTTCATCTACGAGCCCGCGGGCGAGTGGAACGTCCACATCGGCCGAAACCTCGGCACCGAACCCCTCATCCTCGACGTCGTCTACACACCCCCCACCGGAAAACCCCTCTTCGTCGACGCCCCCGCGCCGCCCTGCGCTTCATGATCAACGGCACCTGGTGGAGGGGTCCTCTCGCGAAATCCCGCGGCCATGTGCCGTTGATCTCAGCGTTCGTCGGGGTATTGGGGGAGGAGCGTGCCCAATGGGCCCAGGTCGATGTTGAGGTCTTCGGGGGTGAGGCCGAAGTGGTCGCGTAGTTCGTCCATGCGTTGTTCGAGCAGCATCAGCGTGGTGCCGATACGCTCGATTTGGGCGTCGGTCAGGTCGCCCTGGTCCACGCGGCGCAGCGCCTGCCGCTCCATCAGCTGCCGCAGGAGTTCCACCAGGGTGAGGACGAGTTGGACCAGCCCGCGCTCGACGGATTCGGGGTCGGTGTCGATACGCGGTGGGATGCCGCCGAATTCAGTCATCGGGGGGCGGCTCCAGCGCGCCGTGTGCCGAGGAGTCCAGCGCGGGGGTGGACAGCGGGCTGATGGAGGAGATGAGGGCGCGCAGCGAGATCTGCACCATGTCGACGTCCGCGATGGAGAGCCGGATGTCGCCCGTGATGACCACCCCACCGGCCAGCACCCGATCCAACAGGTCGACGAGCGCGACACGGCGCTCGCGGTTGACGTTCGGCGCGACATGGCTCATGCCGGTTCCCTTTCCACTCCCGCGAACGAATACGGTGGCCACGGCCCGGTGAGCTCGAGCCGAATACCGGGGAATTCTGTGCCGAGCTCGTCGACCATCGCCGCGAAACCGTCCGCGCGATCGTCGTCCACCAGATAGGTGCCGTTGAGCACCATCCACTCTCGGCGGCCGGTCAGCGCCGGGTCCGTCACCGGTTGACGGCGGCCAGCGGCGGCGTGCCGGACCAGGCACGCATGGATTTCGTCGGCGTGCAGCGCCGCGTCGCGTTCGACGGTTTCCTGCGCGGCCAGCTGCGCGCGTCGGCGCGCCAGATACGCTGCGCCCGCGCCCTTTCCGCCGCCCTCGCCGCGGCTCGCGGCTTCGGCGGAGGCCGAGACGAGTGCGGCGCGGTCGCCATAGGCTTTCACACCCCACTCCGTGCGGCCGCTCACCAGGGTCAGCGCCGAATCGAAATCCGCTCGCCGGTCATCGAGCATCTCGTGCACCCGATCGTCGTCGAGGAAGACGGTGGCCAGGCGCAGCGGGACAACCGGGCCTCGGCGGACCAGGGCCGAGACGACGGCGTCGTGCGCTCGCGCCGTAGCCTCCAGCCAAGCCAGATCCTCGAGGTTCCGGCGCAGCGGGTCTTCCCCGAAGACCTCGAGCGGCACCGTGCCGACGACGGCCGCCAAACCGCCGGAGACCACGGCACGCACCGGCTCGCCCGCCACCCCGGTTATCCCGCCCAGCTCCTCCGCGACATTCTCGGCCGTCGTCACCGCGTACAGCCAGACGCCGTCAGTCACGATCCCTCGCTTTCCTGGGTTCGCGGCGGCGTTCGATGGGTTCGCGGCGGTCGGCCGCTTCGCTCGGCTCCCTGCGGCGTTCGATGGATACGCGCCGGTCCGCCTCCAGTTCAGCGATCCGGTCGCGCAGTTTCCGATTCTCCAGTTCGAGGTCGTGATCCTGGCGCTCCAGGCTGCGGGCCTTGCTGTTGAGCCAGGGATCGGTCTCCCACCAGTCGATACCTACCGCCTTGGCCGTCTCCAGCGACGCGACGACCAAGCGCAACTTGATGGTGAGAAGTTCGATGTCGAGCAGATTGACCTGGATGTCGCCCGCGATCACCAAGCCTTTGTCGAGGACCCGCTCGAGAATGTCGCCGAGGTTCGTCGACTGACGTGCGCCGCCGTAGGGCATCGGCGCCTGCGACCCACCTTCTGGGACTACCGTCATGGCTGATCCCTTCCGCCGATGTCGGTGCTGCCGCGGGCGTAACGCCGGGTTCTGCGGTAGGCCAGCAGATTGCCGTCCCCATCGATCTCCACCTCGTAGAGCGCCAGCATGTCCGACGACGAGGGGATGCGGCGGTCCTCGAGCACCTCGATCTCCAACAGCCAGCCGTCCTCCGTCGGCTCCATGGAGGTGACTCCCTCCGCCTGCTTCGAGGTCAGCTCCAGCAGATGCTCGGTCGCCGCCGCCGCGACGGCTTGCGGCGCGGCCAGCGGCGGCTCACCCGATTCGGCGTGGACGTCCTCAGAGTCTTCCGATGTCGTATTGCGGCTCACGCGAGGTCACTCCTTCCGATCGGTCGACGTCGGGTCGCCGGACGGCTGGATCATGCGATCGATGACCGCTTGCTGCGCTTGTTTCCGCTCTTCTTCGGACAGGTGACCGGCCGCCGCGGCTTTGTCGATCTCCTCCAGCTCGCGCCGCATGGTGGCTGGATCCCGCATCTGCTGCTCGACCTGATCCTGGATCACTTCAGCCAGCCAGATCACGCCCCGGACGGGAGCGATCGGCAGCGTGAGGATCGACGAGAGCAAGCCCATGTCAGCCCTCCGGGGCTCGTTTGGTCACGAAGTCGTATGCCGCCATCGGGCCGAGCAGGCTCAGCTCGACGCGTCCTTCCCATTCCCCTTCGGCGAGTTGAGTCAACGCCTCCTCCAATTCCCTCTGCCGGGACAGCTCGAGAAGGACCGCGACGTGCACCGCGTCCTCTTCGTGGGTGGGTTCGCGTTGGTTGACCAGCGATGTCAGCGGCTCGAGCAGGGCGAGCATCCGGCGGGTGTCTTCGGTGCGTTTGTTCGTGACCGCCTGATTGACGATCTCGCCCAGAGCGATTCGCTCATTCCGGGTGGCGTCCTCCGGCTTGTCGCGGATTTCGTCCCGCAGCCGCGCCGCCTCGGCGTTCTCGTCGAGCACCTCCCGCAGGAGCATGCCCTCGACGTAGCGTCCTTTGATCACGAACTGCGCCTTGCCCTCGAGTTCCGCGAGCGCGGTGCGGAACTCGTCGTCGTGCGCCTCCAGCAGTTCCTTTTTTACCGCCTCCGGATCGGACATGACCGCTCCGAACCGCAGCGGCAGCACCGGAGCGACGGCTGCCGCACCGTCGAGCAGCCGCGCGTGCGCGGTCAGGTCATCGGGTGTGCCGAAGCGCCGATCGACCGTGACGTCACTGACCAGCGCGGCGATCTCGCCGTGCCGCACCACATCGATGCTGCTCGGGGGATCGCCGACACCGGAGGCGTCCTCCTCGGGCTCCACGTCGGCGGGCACGATGCCGTAGACGTATACGCCGGTGCGCCGACCGCTCTCGGTTTCCCTTTCTTCGGTTGCGTGCTGCGTGGCCATCATTCCTCCTTGCGCCTGGGCCGGGTTACGGGCTGGCGCTTCTCCTCGACCTCGTTGAGGAAGCCCAAGACCTTCTCGCCCGCGGCCTCGAGCGCGCCCTTCGTCTTGTGCTTCGCGGCGCCACTGGTGGCCTCGCCGACCAGATCCGAAAGGCCCTTCGGTTCAGTGCCGATTTCGAGCCGGTTGACGGCGTCGGCGAAGCGCAGGTACGTGTCGACGCTGGCCACGACGACCCTGGCGTCGACGGTCACAAGTTCGATACCGACCAGCGACACGCGCACGAACGCGTCGATGACCAGCCCTTTATCGAGAATCGTGTCGATGACGTCGGCCAAGCTGGACGAGGCTGGGCGCGCCATTGTCCCTGCGCCGCCACCACCGCCGCCGCCTACGGGTTCGATAGTCATGTCCGGTCTCCTTGCCTGTCACTCTGTCGGCGTGCGGCGGTGCTGCGGTGCTGGTTCGCGGGTCGACGGCGCGGCTCGGGTTCCTCGTCCTCGGCCTCTTCCTCGTCCCGCACGTCGGCTACGGGTTCTTCTTCGGTTTCGGTGTCTTCGTCTTCGATGTCGGCCCGCTCCTCGCGGCGGGCGGTCTCGTCGTCCTTCACGACCTTGCTGTCGTGGATCTCGCCGTGCCAGCCCTCGATGTCATCCGGGTGCAGTGCGCTCTGGGTCATGACGTGTCGCTCGAAATGTTTGAGCTCCAGGCGGGCGCGGCGGCCGACCGCATGCCACAAATTGGCCGTCCTCTCGAACACGCCGCCGGGGTGGTACTCGAGCACCATGATGATGCGGGTCAGGTCCGGCGTGAGCTCATGGAAGGTCACCGCGCCGTCGATATAGCCCTTGTGGCCCTTGGAGCGCCACACGATCCGCTCGTACGGCACCTGCTCCACGATCGTGGACTCCCAGGTCCGCCTCGACAAGAACACCTTGCCGGTCCACGCCAGCTTCTCGTCGGACACCTGCTCGACCTGCTCGACCTTCTTCATGAACTTCGGGAAGTCCGCGAACTGCGTCCACTGGTCATAGGCGAGCTCGATCGGAACGCCGACGTCGATCTGCTCGACGATGTTCGTCAGTTTCAGCTTCTTGCCACCGGCGCCCTTGCCCTTTCCGCCGGTCAGGCTCTCCTTGGCTTCGTGGAGCTTGTCCTGGAGCGTGTGCGTGGCCTGCGCCAACCCACCGCTCATGGCCGCCTTGATCGGCGATGCTCCGCCCGCGAGCTTCTCCGCCCCGGTCACCGCCGCCAGCAGGCTGCCGCCTCCTTCGGCGTACTCGGTGAGGCGGTCGGCCGTGCCCGCCACCTTGCCGGTGACTCCCGCGAGAGCGCGATCCATCACGGTGCCGGCCAAGGTCTGCAGTGATTGCTGCAGGTGGCCTGCCGGGGTGGCCTCCTGAACGGTCTTCTGGGCCGTCGCGCCGACGCGGGTTGCGGCTCCGCTCGCCTGGCCCGCGGCGCGGCCAGCGGTCGAACCTGCCTTTCCCACAGCGCGTCCAGCGGTCTTTCCCGCCCTCTCCGTGGCGCGGGCGGCGGTCTTGCCTGTCTTACCCGTAGCGCGGGCGGCGGTCTTGCCTGCCTTGCCAGTAGTGCGGGCGGCGGTCTTGCCTACTTTGTCCGCCGCGTCCGATAGAGATCTCGACGCCATCGGACTCACCTCCTCGTGCGCCGTATGGGCGCTTCCTCGGCCTCGGCGCGAATCCGGTGCCGACGAGGCGAGGCCGCGGTCCGATCCGGTGCACCCGATTTCCTGGACCGGGGCTCACCGCCACGGCGCCGGGTGGTGGACGGCGCCCGGCGTGTCCGGACCGGCCCCGGGGGTTCCTCGGACTCGTCCTCGATCTCCTCGGACTCGTCCTCCTCCGTCTCCTCTTCTTCCGGGTACTCGTCCTCTTCTTCTTCCGGATACTCGTCCGTTTCTTCTTCGGGGTACTCGTCCCCCACGTCCTCGTCGGCGTATCCCTGCTCGTCCTCGGTCGTCTCTTCCGGGTACTCTTCCTCGCCGACGTCCGCGGTCTCGTCTCGCGGTTCTTCCTCCGTCTCGGGCAGCGCCGCCTGTCGTTGCAGGCGGGCGTTCAACGCGTCGATGCGGTTGCTCGCGGCGGTGACCGCCGCGGCCCGCACGGCGCCCATCAACTGTCCGCGGACCGTCTCGGTGATCTCGGCCAGCTCCGGCGACGATTTGAGCAGGGAAGTCCCACGCTCCAGCAGTTCTTGCGTCGGCCCGCCGGAAGACCGCCTGGCCATCGCCGCGCCCGCCAGCGACAGCGCCAAGCGCATCTTGCGCGTGCGGCCCAGCAGATACCCGGCACCCACCCCTAAAGCTATCTTCGCTCCGCCCTTCATCATCACTCCTTGCTTGCCTTCGGCTGCCGCTGCACAGAGAGAAAGGAGGCAGCCGAGGTCCTCTGTGCCCCACGTGCGGGTTAGACCACATCGCCATACCCAAACCTCCCAGCGCACGCTGGGTTACCGCCGGAGAGGCCCATGCTGCCTGCGCAAAGTCCGCAAGATCCGATTGCGCGAGGTCTACCAGCGACTTACCAGTGCTCGATGTCGCCGACGGGGTCGAAAATATTTCTCGAGAAAGTTCGCCAATTACGTCGAAACCGTGCCGCGGGAATAGGTCCACATGTGTAACATGTGTGACATGAGTACCTACAGTCTGAGGGATCTGCGGACGAGGCTCGGTGCCATCGTGCGGGAGGTGGCTGCGACCGGCGACGAGGTCGTCATCACCGACAGTGGCACCGAAATCGCGGTGCTCATCAGCATGGCCGACTACGAGCGTCTGCATGAGCACGCCGACATCGCCGACGCCCTTCGATTGCGGCGGATGCGGGAAGTGCCCTTCGAAACGATGTCGATGTCGGAAATGGTCGAGGAGCTGGGTGTCGACCCCGCGACGGTCCTCGCGTCGTGAGGATCGAGTTCCACCCCGACACACTGAAGCAACTGCAAAAGCTTCCGCGCGATGTGTTCGAAGCCGCGCTCCAGGCCATCATCGGGCTGAGTAAAGAGCCGCGACCCGCCGGTGCGAAGAAGCTTGTCGGCAGCCGTGATGACTGGCGAGTTCGGATCGGTCAGTACCGCATGGTGTACGAGATCGATGATGATGAACAACTCGTGACGATCTACATCGTGGCCAAAAGATCCGACGTCTACCGCTGATCCAACTGGTGCAGGGAACCCTGAGCCGACCGGGCAAGCAAAAACCCCGCCCGGACGCCGTTGTCCGGGCGGGGTCTCGCGTGCGCGACGGCGTCGTCAGCGCCAGCGTTCCGGGGTCACCGGCGCTTCCCAGGCGCGGGCGTAACGGCGCTTGTCGGGGGCGTCGTATTCCTTGCTGCGGTACACCACGTAGGGCCGCACCAGGTAGCCGACCGGCGCGCTGAACATGTGTACCAGCCGGGTGTAGGGCCACAACCCGATCAGCGCGAGCACGACCAACCCGTGCAGCTGGAATGTCCACGGGGTGTCCACCATGAGCTCGGGTTGCGGGGTGAGGGTGAACAGGCTGCGGAACCAGGGGGAGACGGTCTCGCGGTAGTTGTAGGTGCCCCACAGCAGGTTGCTGCCCCAGGTGTTGAGCAGTCCGGTGATCAGCGCCGCGGCCAGCAGCACGTACATCAGCTTGTCGTTGCCGGTGGTGGCCTTGCGGACGGCGGGGACCGTGATACGCCGGTAGAGCAAAATCGCGACCCCGGCCAGCACGGCGAGCCCGGCCACCGAACCCGCCCCGACCGCGATGACGTGGTAGGCGTGCTCGGAGATCCCGACCGCGGCGGTCCACGACTCCGGGATCAGCACGCCGAGCACATGACCGCCGAACACCCCGACCATGCCGAAGTGGAACAGCGGGCTGCCCAAGCGCAGCAGACGGCTCTCGTAGATCTGCGAGGAGCGGGTGGTCCAGCCGAATTGATCGTTGCGGTAGCGCCACAGGTGCCCGAGCACGAACGAGGTGAATGCGATGTACGGCAGGATCAGCCACAGCGAGATCGGCAGATGCGGGGATGCGTTCATCGTCGGCCTTCCGATCCGTCGAACAGGGAGGGGTCCATCGCGAAGGGTTCCAACCCGACCTCTTCCTCCGGCGGCCCCTGCGCGGCGAGCTCGGCGATACGCCGCCGGTCGGCGGTAGTCGGCGGCGGCAGCGTCGCCCCCACCGCGGCGAGCACCCCGGCGTACGGAGAACCGCTGTCGGACAGCGAAAGCCGCAGCAACTCCAGCACCGGAACGTGTTCGCCGAGCAGTCGCTCACCGCCGATCGGATCGACGGTGGCGGCGAACTCCAGCAGCACCGGCAGATGGTCGGGCAGCTCTTCGTCGCCGAGTTCGACACCGGCGTGCCGGTAGGCGTGCTTGAACCGTAACAGCGCCATCCCGCGCTTGCGGGTGTCGCCATAGGCGTAGAAGGTCAGGTGCAGGCTGGCGCGGCGGCGCATGTCGAAGGTTTCGACGTAGGCGGCCGCGAGCTCCAGCGGCGGGGTCGTCCGCAGGTAGTCGAGGCATTCGCTGAGCTGGGCGCGCACCTCGTCCGGCAACTGCGCCGCCGCGGCGGCCACCTGGTCGACCATGGCGAGAGTCTGCTCGGTCGGATAGTCCAGCAGCAGCGCGGCGATCCGCCAGACCAGCTGCCGGTCGCGTTGGGCGAGCTCGACGGACGGTTCCGGGCGGCGGCGCAGCTTCAGCAGGCTCATCGGCCCGCCCCGCTGGGTGCTGAGGCCGGGTCATCGGCGCGGGCGCTGTCGCCATTCGCGACCACGCCGATGCCCGAGCCCTTGGTGGGCTGTCCGTTCGCCGAGCCATTGGCCGGAACGCCGTTGCTCGCGTGCCCGTCGTGCTTGCCGTTGGTCGGCAGCAGGCCGTCGGTGCTCTTACCGTCCCAGTTCAACAGGTTGATCCGAGACGACTTCTGCTCCGGCGCCGCGCCGTTGGTGTCGGTGAGATGGAACTTCTCCACCATCTGGTCGAACGCCGTCATACCCGGTCCGCCGTCGGTGTCCAGGCTGCACCCGGTGGCGAGCGAATCCAGTTCGTGCGCCCGCGCTCCCGCACCGGTCGGGATGACATACCGGTGCTCGTACTTTGCGATGGCCAGCAGCCGGTACATCGCCTCGATCTCCTCCGGCTCCAGCCGCACCGACGGCGCGATCGCGGGATCGGGCTCCTCGCCGAGGTTCACCGAACGCATGAACGAGCGCATCGCCGCCAAGCGCTGCAACGCCGCGCGCACCGGTCCCACGTCACCCGCGGTGAACAGTTCGGCCAGGTACTCCACCGGGATGCGCAGCGCGTCGATGGCGCCGAACAGGTTCGACACGTTCTCGCCGTCGTGCCCGGTCTCGGTGAGCACGTCCACCACCGGCGACAGCGGCGGCACGTACCAGACCATCGGCATGGTGCGGTATTCCGGATGCAGCGGCAGCGCGATCTGGTAGTCCACGATCAGCTTGTAGACCGGCGAATCCTGGGCGGCCTGAATCCATTCCGGCGAGATCCCGGCCCGCTCCGCCTCGGCGATCACTCGCGGCTCGTGCGGGTTCAGGAACACTCCGAGCTGGGACGGGTAGAGGTCCTTGTCGTCGGTGACCGACGCGGCCTCCAGCACGGCGTCGGCGTCGTAGAGCATGACGCCGATGTAGCGCAGCCGTCCGACGCAGGTCTCCGAGCACACCGTCGGCATGCCGACCTCCACGCGCGGGTAGCAGAAGGTGCACTTCTCCGCCTTGCCCGTCTTGTGGTTGAAGTAGATCTTCTTGTACGGGCAGCCCGACACGCACTGCCGCCAGCCGCGGCACTTGTCCTGGTCGACCAGCACGATGCCGTCCTCGGCGCGCTTGTAGATCGCGCCGGAGGGACAGGAGGCCGCACAGGACGGGTTCAGGCAGTGCTCGCAGATCCGCGGCAGGTAGAACATGAAGGTCTCTTCGAACTCCAGCTTCACCTGGTTGGACAGCTTCGCCAGCAGGGGGTCCTTGCCGACCTGCTCGGGGCCGGAGCCGAGGTCGTCATCCCAGTTGGCGCCCCAGGTGACGTTCGTATCCTGGCCGGTGATCAGCGATTTCGGGCGCGCGACCGGCGTGGTGTCGGTGGGCGGCGAGGACAGCAGGTTGTCGTAGTCGTAGCTCCACGGCTCGTAGTAGTCCTCGACCGTGGGCAGGTCCGGGTTGGCGAAGATGTTCAGCAACCGCTTGAACCGGGACCCGGACTTCAGGGTGAGCTTGCCGCGCTTGTTCAGCGTCCAGCCGCCCTTCCACTTCTCCTGATCCTGGTACTGCCGCGGGTAGCCCTGTCCGGGACGGGTCTCCACGTTGTTGAACCAGACGTACTCGGTGCCGCCGCGGTTGGTCCACGCCTGCTTGCAGGTGACCGAGCAGGTGTGGCAGCCGATGCATTTGTCCAGGTTCATCACCATGGCCAGCTGTGCCATGACTCGCATGTCAGTACTCCACTTCCTGCGGACGCCTACGGACAGAGCGTGGTGACCTCGTCGGGCTCATGTCAGTACTCCACTTCCTGCGAGCGCTTGCGGATCGTGGTGACCTCGTCGCGCTGATTTCCGGTGGGGCCGTGGTAGTTCAGCGCGAAGGACTGCTGCGCGTAGCCGCCGATGAGATGCGAGGGCTTGATCATGATGCGGGTGAGCGCGTTGTGGATGCCGCCGCGCTTGCCGCGGCCCTTGGTGTCCTCGCCGATGCCCTCGATGCGCGGCACGTCCACCGCACGGTCCTGGGCGTGGTACATGAACACCGTGCCCTCCGGCATCCGGTGGCTGACGATCGCGCGGGCCACCACGATGCCGTTGCGGTTGATCGCCTCGATCCAGTCGTTGTCCGCCACACCGATCTTCGCGGCGTCGCGGTCGGACATCCAGATCGTCTGCCCGCCGCGGGAGAGCGTCAGCATGTGCAGGTTGTCCTGGTAGGCGGAGTGGATCGACCACTTCGAGTGCGGCGTCAAGTAGCGCACGGTGACGCCCTTCTCGCCGACCTCGCCCACCGCGGGCTCGCGGAACAGCGCGGTCATGTCCAGCGGCGGACGGAAGATCGGCAGCTGCTCGCCGAGTTCGATCATCCAGTCGTGGTCGAGGTAGAAATGCTGCCGCCCGGTGAGCGTGTGCCAGGGCTTGAGCCGCTCGGTGTTGATGGTGAACGGCGAGTACCTGCGTCCGCCGGTCTCGCTGCCCGACCACTCCGGCGAGGTGATCACCGGTACCGGGCGAGCCTGGGTGTCGGCGAAGGAGATTCGCTTGCCCTCGTGCTCGGCGGCCAGGTCGGCCAGCTTGGTGCCGGTGCGGCGTTCCAGCGCGTGGAAGCCCTCCACCGCGAGCCTGCCGTTGGTGGTGCCCGACAGCGCGAGGATCGCCTCGGCCGCGTGCGTGTCCTTGGCCAGTGACGGGCGTCCCTGCGCGATGCCGGACACCACGGTGCCGTTCACCCCGGCGAGGTACTCGACCTCCTGGTCGGGGTAGGTGGTGACGCCCTTGGTGGTGACGCCGAGCGTGTCGATCAGCGGCCCGAGCGCGGCCATCTTCTCCGCGAGCTTCGGGTAGTCGCGTTCGACGACCACCAGCTTCGGCATGGTCTTGCCCGGAATGGGTTCGCACTCACCGGCTTTCCAGTCCAGCACGCGCCCGCCCGCCTGCGCGGTGGCGTCCGGCGAATCGTGCTGCAGCGGCACGGCGACGATGTCCTTGCGCTTGCCCAGGTGCTTCTCGGCCATCCAGGAGAAGCCGCGCGCGATCCGGTGGAAGGCGTCGAAGTCGGTCTTCGCCTCCCACGGCGGCGAGATGGCCGGGGAGAAGGCGTGCACGAACGGGTGCATGTCGGTGGAGGACAGGTCGTGCTTCTCGTACCAGGTGGCGGCGGGCAGCACGATGTCGGAGAACAGCGTGGTGCTGGTCATCCGGAAGTCCAGCGACAGCAGCAGGTCCAGCTTGCCGGTGGCGGCGGTCTCGCGCCAGTTCAGCTCTTGGGGCCGCACGCCGGTGGCGTCGGTGGTCTGCAAGTTGGAGTCGGCGCCGAGCAGATGGCGCTGGAAGTACTCGTTGCCCTTGCCGGAGGAGCCGAGCAGGTTGGCCCGCCACACGGTCAGGCAGCGCGGGAAGTTCTCCGGCGCGTCCGGGTCCTCGCAGGCGAACCGCAGGTCACCGGACTTCAGCCCGTCGACCACGTGCTCGGGCGCGGTTTTGCCCGCGGCCTCGGCCTCGTCCACCAGGTCGAGCGGATTGCGGTCGAACGTCGGGTAGCTCGGCATCCAGCCAAGCCGGGTGGCCAGCGCGATGTTGTCGGCGGCCGTGCGACCGGCGAACTTCCCGTCGCCCAGCGGCGAGGCGAACGACTCCGCGGTGAACGGGTCGTAGCGCCACTGGTCGTTGGTCAGATACCAGAACACCGTGCCCTGCATCTGCCGCGGCGGGCGCTGCCAGTCCAGACCGAACGCCAGCGTGGACCACCCGGTGACCGGGCGGCACTTCTCCTGCCCGACGTAATGCGCCCAGCCGCCGCCGTTCACGCCCTGGCAGCCGGTCAGCAGGGTCAGGGTGAAGAACGCGCGGTAGATCTGGTCGGAGTGGAACCAGTGGTTGGTGCCCGCGCCCATCAGGATCATCGAGCGGCCGCCGGAGCGGTCGGCGTTGTCGGCGAACTCCCGCGCGATGCGCTCGGCCTGCACGGCGGGCACGCCGGTGATGGCCTCCTGCCAGGCCGGGGTGTAGGGCTCGGCCGCGTCGTCGTAGCCGCTCGCCCAGGTTCCGGGCAGGCCGTCGCGGCCGACGCCGTACTGGGCCAGCAGCAGATCGAAGACCGTGGTGACGCGTTTGCCCGCGACCGTCGTGGTCGGCACGCCGCGGGTGAGCACGCCGGGGGTGTCGCTGTCGAAGCGGGGAATCTGTACGGCCGCAGCGTCGTCGGTGCGGCCGTACAGAGTCAGCAGGGGATCGACGTCCCCGAGGTCGAGGTTCCACTTTCCGGCGCCCGCTTCGCCGAAGCGATGGCCGAGCGACCCGTTGGGCACCACCGGCTGCGCCTCGTCGTTCAGCAGCACCGTCTGGAACTGCACGTTCTCCCCGGTGTGGCCGAGATCGGCCGCGGTGAGGAACTTTCCGGGCACATACGACCCGTCGCGCTCGTCCAGTGTGATGAGGAACGGCAGATCGGTGTAGCGCTTGACGTAGTCGAGGAAGCGCGGCGTCGACTTCTGGACGAAGAACTCCTTGAGCACCACATGGCCCATCGCCATGGCCAAGGCGGCGTCGGTGCCGGGGCGGGCGGGCACCCACTCGTCGGCGAACTTGGTGTTGTCGGCGTAGTCGGGGGAGACCACCACCACCTTCTGGCCGCGGTAGCGCGCCTCGGTCATGTAGTGCGCGTCCGGCGTCCGGGTGACCGGCACGTTGGAGCCCCACATGATGAGATAGCCCGCGTCGAACCAGTCCGCGGACTCCGGCACGTCGGTCTGGTCGCCGAACACCTGCGGCGAGGCCACCGGCAGGTCGGCGTACCAGTCGTAGAACGACAGCATGGAGCCGCCGAGCAGGGAGATGAACCGGGCGCCGACGGCATGGCTCACCATGGACATGGCCGGAATCGGCGAGAACCCGGCGACGCGGTCCGGCCCGTACTGCTTGATCGTGTAAACATGTGCGGCGGCGGCGATTTCGGCAGCCTCCCACCATTCGGCGCGGACGAAGCCGCCCTTGCCGCGCGCGGCCTTGTAGTTGCGCGCCTTCTCCGGGTCTTCGACGATCTCGCCCCAGGCCAGCACGGGGTCTTTGAGCCGGGACTTGGCTTCCCGGTACAGCTCCAGCAGCGTGCCGCGCACGTAGGGATAGCGAACCCGGGCGGGTGAGTAGGTGTACCAGGAGAAGGACGCGCCGCGGGGACAGCCGCGGGGCTCGTACTCCGGCTTGTCGGCGCCGACGGACGGGTAGTCGGTCTGCTGCGATTCCCAGGTGATCACACCATCTTTGACGTAGATCTTCCACGAACACGACCCCGTGCAGTTCACGCCGTGCGTCGAGCGCACCACCTTGTCGTGCGACCAGCGGTCCCGGTAGAACTCGTCGGCGCTGCGACCGCCGACCTTGTGCAGCGTCCGCTGGTCGGCGGACACCTCGCCCCGGTGGAAGTATTTTCCCAGCCGCAGGAGGGCGTCCCCGGCGTCGGTGGCCGGGGTGGAGGGTACGCGACCCTGGGTACGCGAATTAACCACGACGTCCCCTTCGAGCTGTTAAATCGGGCTGATGTGTCGAGGGTAAGGAGACGTCGACGGCTCGCCAAACAACTCTCTCACAGCCCATTCGAGTGCGTGGTGAGTTGTGAGATCGCCGCAACGTGGTGGTCACGGTGGCGCGATGCCGCCGCGCCGCGTCCGAAGGGACGACCAGGGAGGATGCGCGATGACCTGGTCAAAAGCGGCTCAGAGGGAGTGGCTCACGGCCGGGTCGGTGATGCTTTGGAAACGACCGGTTCTCTCGCGCTTTACATTTGTTAACACAACTGAACAGCCCTCGGCGGTGCTGGTTTTACTTGTTTCCGGTTGCTTCCGTGAAGCTTTCCCGGCCGCATTCAGTTGCCTGGATCACAATTCGCGGAAAGTTTGCGATTACGGGAAATAGCATAGGGAAGTCGCGGGATCGATGGGGGCCATTCGAGCACGGAAGAGGGTCGCGTCCAGGGCACGTCCATGCTCGGCTATGTCTCGGCAAGCGGTGAGCGTATCCGCGCCCAGCTCGACTTTTTGAACCTTCGGGGTTGTCGTCTGTGCTGGCGACGCGCCGCCGGTCGATCATGGGCGGAAGCCCGTGGTTGATCATGTCCCTTTGCGTCAGAAGGACTTTCGGGTCGTGACTCGGACGCGAAGATCAAAGCTAGAGGAACGAGGGCGCCAAGCGGTCGGCGGTGCGCAGCGCGAAGGCGAGCGGCCGGGCGAGGGATGCCACGAGCGCGCCATGCAGGCGGCCGCGACGCCGCGCCGACACCCGCGGCGGGAGCGTCGCGAACAGCGTCGCGAGGCCCGGGAGCGGGCGGACGAAGACCTTGCATTCGACGATCTGCCCCTGCTCGTCGCAGCGCACCAGATTCATGGCTTCGAGTTCCACCCCGCGAACGCGTGCGCGAAACGAGAACGATCCCGTATCGCCGAGCACGAGCGGTTCGGTGGCGGTGAGGTCCTCGAGGATGGCGAAGATGTCGCGGTGCAGTGCCGCAACCTCCTCCTTGCCCTCGAACCGTAGCCGCGTGGTGAGGGGGGAGTGAAAGACGACGTCATGCGCCAAGAGTTCGGCCACCGCGTCGGCATCGCCGGTTTCCCCGGCGGTGCGGAGGGCGGCGACCGCCGTTGCGGTCAGCGAGGTAGCAGGGGTGGCGGGGCCCGAGATCGGCATTGGAACCTCTCGTGGGAGCGCATCGAGTGTTCGCTTGATAAATCAAGTCTTATGGAAGAAGTCAAGCGGAAGTCAGCTCGTTCCTATGGGCAGTTCTGCGGTCTGGCGCGCTCGCTGGACGTGGTGGGGGATCGCTGGAGCCTGCTGGTCGTCCGCGAGCTCCTCCCCGGCCCGATGCGCTACGGCGAACTCGTGGCATCGCTGGGCGGGATAGCCACCAACCTGCTCGCCGACCGCCTTCGGAGCTTGGAGTCATGCGGAGTGATCGAGCGGCGGCTGGCCGCCTCGGGCGGTGTCGTGTACGCGCTGACGCCGCGGGGCGGTGAGCTGCGTGAAACGGTCGAGGCGTTGATCCGATGGAGCTTCCCGTTGATGGTCAGCGGCCGAGGCGGCGATGCCTTTCAGCCTCGCTGGCTGGCCGTCGCACTCCCCGCGCTGCTGCGGGGAAGGACGGCAGAATCTCCGATTGAGCTGGGTATCGAGGTTGCCGATCTTTTCCTGACCGTGCGAATCGACAAGGACGGCCCCCACCTGACTCTCCACCCCGACCGGTGCCCCGACACGATTCTCGAAGCGGAGCCGGAGGTTGTCCTGGGACTCGCCGCCGGTGCGATCGGCATCGATGACGCCCTGGGCCAAGCGAGCGTCCACGGCGATCCGCGTGTCGTCACCACGGTGCTGGCCGGGGCGCAGACATGAGCGGGCTGCTCGACGAGGTCCTCACTGCCCATGGCGGCCTCGAACAGTGGCGGGCTGTGACGGCCGTGACTGCCCATGGGAGATTCGGGGGCCTCCTGCGCTCGCGCTTTCCCGGGAACCGGATGGCCGAGGTGACCGTGCGGGTGCAGTTGGCGCAACAGCACGCCGTCTTTCTCGGCTTCCCGCAACAGGACCAGCAAGCGGTGTTCGACCGAGGCGACGTACGGATCGAGACCCGCGATGGCGAACTGATCAACGCTCGGCGTAACGCTCGCGCCGCCTTCGCCGGGCTCAGCGGACTCCGTCGCAACCTCCGCTGGGACGCTCTGGATGCCGCGTACTTCGCCGGATACGCATGGTGGAACTACCTCTCGACACCCCTGCTTCTGACGCGCGAGGGAGTCACCGTCACCGAAGGCGAGACCTGGCCGGAAGCCGGTGAGCGGTGGCGACGCCTCGAGGTCGGCTTCCCGCCGGACCTCCACACCCACTCCCGACACCAGACCTTCCACGTCGACGCCGCCGGTCTCATCCGCCGGCACGACTACGTTGCCCACCCGATCGGTCGATGGGCGCGCGCCGCCCACTACTGCAACGACCACCGACCCTTCGCTGGACTCGTCTTTCCCATACGGCGACGAGTGCGCCCACGAGGACCCGGCGGCCGAACTCTCCCCCATCCGATTCTCGTCGCACTCGACATCGACCACATCGAGATCGAGCCATAGCCGCGCCGCTCCTCATCCGGATAACCACCCAATCGAGTCCGATGGCGCTGGCGCAGGTATCCGAGACTCTTGTGCGAATCGTCAGCGGCGCTGGCGGACCGAGGATGTCCAACCGACCTATTGCATCCGCCCTCGCCGGTCCTCAGCTGAGATCTGGCGGCTGCTTGTGTCCGCCGAGCGATCTACGCTGTGGGAACCAGGTCATCGAATCGTGTTCGGAACTGGTCGGCGTCGTCGCCGCCGGTCTGCCGTGCGGCGAGGTAGACCGGCCGTAATTCGTTGACCAGGCGTGGTGACCGCACGGGCCCTTCGAGCATGGTGAGGGCGGTGAGTCCTTCATGGATGGCGGTGGTGGTGTCGCCGAGGAGGGCAAGGGAGGCGGCGTAGTAGGCGCGGTAGGAGGCTTCGTCGCGCGGTGGGTGGGTGCCGATGGTGACACTGTCGTGGTAGATGGTGACGGCTTTGTCGTGCTGGCCGAGGTAGCGGCGGGCGTGGGCTTCGATGGTACGGATCTCGGCTTCGGTGATGTAGTGCAGCCGTACGGGGTCGTTGGGGTCGTCGAGGCCGCGGTCGACTTGGCGCCAGGCGGCGGCGAGGGCACGTTCGCATTGGCGACGGTCGCCGACGGCTGCGTGGGCGACGCCTTCACGGGCGGCGAGGAGGGCTTGCAGGCGAGCGGAGGGGTCGTGACGGCTGCGGGCGCTGGCGCGCAGACTCAGTTGGAGGGCTTCGCGCATCCGTCCGCCCGTCCATGCCTGCTGCCGCAGGGCATCGATGATGTCGGCGGCCAGCGAGTCGTCCCCGCCGCGTTCGGCGAGGATCAGCGCGTCTTTGTAGCACCTGCCAGCAGTGGTCTGGTCTCCGCCGTCGTAGGCAAGCCAGCCGCTGACGAGACCGAGATTGCCTGCGACGGCGGCGAGTTGGGTGCCGGTGCGGGGATCGTAGTCGGCATGGTCGAGCAGCCGTGTGGCGATGGCGAACTGGTCGAGTGCGGTCTTGACGAGTCCGCCGCTGCCGAAGTCGTTGTCGTGTGCCCAGAGCTGATCGGCGATATCGGCGAGATAGCGCACGTGGTCGGCTCCCACGAGCTGGCCGGTGGCAGCGTGGGAGGTCGCTGCGGCCGGGGTGGTGGTGAGGGCGGCGGCGAGGATGAATGCGCTGGCCTGCCCGAACTGCCTACGGTCCACGTCGGCTCCTTCGCTGTCGGTGATTTCGATGTTCCCAACGTCGGACGTTTCGAGCAAGGCGGGCAGCAGCGCGAGCCGGGGGACGCCCAGGGCATCGGCGGTGCGGCCCATCTGATAGATGTCGCAGATCGTGGCGACCTCGTCGCGTTCGACGCGTCCGGCATGCGTGCGGTCCCAGTGCATGAGCTCACCGAACCCGGCCTGGGTCATGCCCGCGGCCTTGCGGACCAGCGTGAACGCCCGCCCGGGACGCCGGGCGGCCAGGTGGGCGCGGAACTCGGGTGTGTCCCACGCGAAGATCGAACTGTCGGCCATGTCCACCCCTTGACCTGCGCCGATTTGCGTCAATACGGACACACTGTAGGCCGCCGCATGTGTTGTCGACCGCATATTTCGCACATCCGGCGGCCCGATCGACGCTGTCGCCCAACACCATTCGCTGTACCAGGCTGACTCCAGCACCAGGGCCGGGCTTGTGCCCCGACCGCGTTGGGTCGCCCATCGGGCAGTCTCTCGGTCTCCGGGTGCTCATCAGTCGAGCAAGCATGGAGGCGCGGGGATGGGGATAGACGACACGCAGGTGCTGCAAGCGGTGCAGGCGGATACGCCGATGACGCGGTGCCATTTCTACCGAAATACGTGCGGGCTACCTGCCAGAGTTCAGCCCGAGCTCGGATGCATCATCGTGCCAGCGGGCCGAGTCGGTGCCATCACGATGCCCGCCGAGTTGGGTGGGCGGGTGAAAAGCCATATGCGGACTCAGGGCATATCGCTTGGTCCGATCGTCTCGCATCCGCACTCGAAACGGTGGACATTCCTCGTCGTGCCGGATGTACCAGACGAGAACAGGCTGTTCGCCGAGCTGTTTCGGCTCAAGGTCTCCGTATCACGGTTCGGCGCACAAATCGCGTTGCCGTCACCCGGTGCGCGGCAGGCGGGATTCCGCGTCTGGGTGCGGCCACCATGCGACGACTTCCGCCCATTCGGCATGGCCGTGATCAATTCCATCCGAGCCTGCCGACCACAGCGCAGACGGTGACGACATGGACCCGCTGTCGCCACGCCCCAAAGAAGATGACGTGCATCTGTCAATTCAATTCCATGATCTCCGTCTGGATTTCATTGCCTGCCTGACCGCGGCGTCACGATTTGTGCAGGAGTGGCGCGCCTACCACTACCCAGACGCGGTAACCGTCATTTCCGGCGACACTGCTGGCCTTTCCCGGTTGCCGAATGAGCGGCTCTACCTGGAGCCCTGACCTTGCTCGGCCCTCTTCACGGGCAGCCGCTGATACAGAGGAGAACTCAGCATGGCAACGTATTTCGACTGGGATGTACAACGCGTTTTGATCATCGCGCCCCACCCTGACGACGAAGTCCTCGGCTGTGGCGGTTTGATCAGCCGTGTCAAGCGTGAGGGCGGTGAAGTTCATGTGCTGTATGTGACCGCTGGTGAGGTCGCAGATTTCTCCTTGGCAGGCCGGTCAACTGCGGCCGAGAAGTTGCGTGAGATCGAGAAGGTTGCGGAGAGCTTCTCCCTGGACGGGTGGCACCTTGCGCTACCCGGCGACAAGCACAACTTGCGCCTGGACATTCTGCCGCGAAGCCAACTCGTAGATCTGCTGGAACGTCCTGGGAATCCGCTGGCGTTTCCCACCCTCAAACCGTCGGTGGTTCTCGCACCGGATCCGACCAGCTACAACCAAGACCACCAGGCGGTCGCATCGGCAGTCCTCACTGCGCTGAGGCCCGGACCGGACGCCTTTCGGCACCAGCCGACGGCGGTTCTCACGTATGAGGAGGCCGCCGATTCCTGGAGCGCGCAACCGGCTCTGGTCCGCAATGTCTTCGTCGAACTCGCCGCCGACGATGTCGACCGCAAGGTTGCCACGATGGCACTGCACGCCAGTCAATGGCGCGAGCACCCACACACCCGCTCCAAGGAAGCCCTGCGTGGTCTGGCGGTCCTGCGTGGTGCGCAAAGCGGCTACCGATACGCCGAGGCGTTCCACCTCCTGCGCTGGAGGGCATGACCATGACGCGACCCGATTCAATCGAGCAGTTGCCGGTCGCAGCCGCTGTCGCCGCCGTGCCAGCTCGGCGTGTGGCGGTGGTTGGATGCGGTTACGTGGGCCTGCCGGTCGTGATGCTCGCAGTTGCGGCTGGGCACACGGTCGTGGCCTTCGACACCGACCCGTATCGGGTTCTCCGGCTCGAGAACGGCGACCCCTACGTCCCGGACGTGACCGGTCAGCAGCTGCGGGCGGCGTTGGCAACCGGCCGCCTCATCCCGACTGGCGATTCGGATGCGCTCGAGGGTTTCGACGTTGCTCTGATCGCTGTACCGACACCGACCGATGGCAATCGTCCTGATCTGCGCTGTGTCGAGGCGGCCAGCAAGACCGTGGCCGCGTATCTCAGGCCTGGGGCAACTGTTGTTCTTGAGTCGACCACCTACCCGGGCACAACCGAAACGGTCGTGGTGCCGATTCTGGAGACGTCCGGATTCACCGTGGGTACTGGTATCCGCGTCGGATATGCGCCTGAGCGCATTAATCCTGGTAGCCCGCTTACGGAGCTGGTGTCGGTTCCGAAGATCGTCGCAGGGATCGACGACGAATCACGCGAAGTGGTCGCGGAGTTCTGGCGCGGTCTCGTCGATGAGGTCGTGCTCGCACCGGACATCCGCACCGCTGAGCTGGCCAAGCTGATCGAGAACACCTTCCGGCTGGTCAATATCTCTCTGGTCAACGAGCTTGCCCGCTACGCGCCCGCGCTCGGCGCGAGCATATGGGACGCCCTACGACTGGCGGCCACAAAACCATACGGGTACATGGAGTTTCATCCCAGCATCGGTGCGGGTGGACACTGCCTGCCAGCGGACACTCGATACCTCGCATGGTCGATCCGAGAGGCATCCGGGGCGCCAGCGCGGCTGGTCGAGACGGCGTCTCGAATCAACGACGCCATGCCGACCTACGTCGCTGGACGGATCGTGAGCGGCCTGCGTCGGCGGGAGCATGCGCCCGACCGTGCCTGCATCGTCGTAGTCGGCGTGACCTATAAGGCCGACGTTCCTGATCTCCGTGAATCGAGTGCGCTCAAGGTAGTCGACGAGCTGCGCCGGTTCAGCGCCGACGTGATCGTGGTCGAACCATTGGTTTCGGAGGTACCCACGATGCTGCAGGAGTTGACGGTTGAGATGGTCGCTCGCGCATCGGTTGTCGCGGTCCTGGTGGCTCACCGCGCACTTGACTACGACCTAATCCGCTCCGCCAGCTATGTGTTCGATGCCTGCTTCGCGCTTCCACCCGCTCCCAACGTCGAACGACTCTGAGCGTCAATGAGCTTCAGTTACCCAACCGCAAAGAGGAAGGAACACCCGTGAGTACCGACCACACCGTTGTCACTGGCGGCGCCGGATTCATCGGTTCGCATTTGTGCCGGGCACTGCTCGATCGCGGGCACCGCGTGACCGCGATCGACAACCTGTCCACCGGCCACCACGCAAATCTTCATCTCTTCACTGACAACCCGCGGTTCCAATTCCGCGCCGCGGACGTCACCACCACCGTCGCGTTCGCCGGTCTCGAGGATGTGTCCCATATCGTGCATCTGGCATGCCCAGCCAGTCCCAAAGCCAACACGGCTATGCCCATCGACACCATCCGCGCTGCCACGATCGGGACATTGAACGCCTTGGAACTGGCTGTCCGGAGTAGTGCCCGTGCGGTGATCGCCTCCAGTTCCGAGATATACGGAGACCCGCAGGTCCACCCGCAGCACGAAGACTATCGGGGCAACACCGACCCAGTCGGTCCGTTCAGTGCCTACACCGAGGGCAAGCGGGTCAGCGAGGCCGCAGCGGCCGCTCACCATCGTCAAGGTACGAACGTCGGAGTTGTACGACCGTTCAACGTCTACGGTCCCAATATGTGGCCCGAGGATGGCCGCGTTGTCTCCTCATTCTGTGCTGCTGCACTGCGCAGTGAAACCTTGCACATCAGCGGCGGCGGCAGACAGACTCGCTCGTTCGTCTACGTGGCGGATTTCGTCGCCGCGCTACTCGCGATGCTCGATGTCGACGAGTTCGGGCCGATCAATGTCGGCAGCGAGGACGAGGTATCCATCGCAGAACTCGCGCAACTTGTCATCGACCTCGCTGGGCGAGGGGAACTGGAGATCGGCCCCGGTCGAGATTCAGAGGTCACCGTCCGCCGCCCCGACACAAGCCGCGCCGCAACGATTCTCGGCTGGCGTGCCACCACAACTCTGCGCGACGGCATTCAGCAGTCGCTGACGTGGATGCGTGACGTACTCGACCGCAGCGAAACGGCGGTGCCGTAATGGTGCGGTTCACCCTGCCCGCCAGTTGGCGCACACTGGCCGGAAGCAACTTCGCAGGTCTGACCTGCGACGCAGTTACGGTAGGGCAGGCGCTGACCTGGCTCACAGACACGTTCCCGGTCTTCAAAGAACGAATCATCACCGAGGACGGTGACCTGGCGCCCTGGACTCTCGTGTGCCTCAACCACATCGACGTACGCAGCATTGGCGGACTCGCCGCTGAGATCACCGGTGACGACAGTGAGTTGGAGATCATTCCCGCCCTCATGGGAGGCTGACATTCACGGCATGGTCTATATCCCCGGTGGGCGCGTCGACATCGGCGCTCCCGAACCGCATCTCGACGATATCGCCAGCCAGCAGCACTACGGTCGCACGTGGTTCGAGGACGAAGCACCGCAGCACACGCGTGCCATCAGCGCCTACTACATCGATCGGACGCCGGTTACCAACGCCCAGTATGCGGCATTCGTCGATGCGACCGGGCACGTCACGAGAGCCGAGCGTCGGGGGTTCGGCCTGGTCTACGGCCCCACGTTCTGGCTCCAGCAACCCGGTACCTGCTGGAGGACGCCGGCACTAGGCGTGGACGCGGTGGCTGAGCGTCCCGACCATCCTGTGGTGCATGTCGACCACGCTGACGCCACGGCCTACGCCTCGTGGGCACGGAAGCGGTTGCCTACAGAGCCCGAATGGGAATATGCCGCGCACGGGCCTCGATGGTCGCCGTGGCCGTGGGGCGAACAGTGGGATCCGGCGCGGGCCAACAGCGCCGAATTCTGGGCTGGTCCGCTGTCCGATCTAGACGGATGGCGTCGGTGGTGGATGCGCCGGTACGCGGTCGATGGGCCCGCGCCGTCCACCACCGTGGTTGGTCAGTTCTCCCCAGCCGGTGACTCACCGTTCGGAGTAGCCGACATGTCCGGAAACATCGCCGAATGGACTGCCAGCACCTACGATCCCTACGATCCGCACCGCTCCTACGATCCGGCATTCGCTGCGGCCATGCGCTATCGGTACCGCGTGGTGCGTGGCGGCTCGTGGAAGCATTTCCGCTTCCAGACGCGCACCACCGAACGCATCGCGTGCCTGCCCGACTACAACTGCTTCGACATCGGTTTCCGATGCGTCGCCGATCCCAACCACGACGAAGGATAAGGTTCCTGCCCTATGCGCACGATCATCACCGGCGGTGCCGGTTTCATCGGCTCTCACCTGCTCGACCGTCTTATTCGCGACGGCCACACGGTCAGCGTTATCGACAACCTCTCCAGCGGAGACAAGTCCCGCGTTCCCGACGGCGTCACCCTGCACGTCGCCGACATCCGTGACGCCAACACGATGACCGAGATCGTCACCGACGAGCGGCCCGAACTGATCTTCCACCTCGCCGCGCAGATCAGCGTCCGGCACTCCGTGGCCGACCCCCAGAACGACGCGACCACGAACATCGGCGGCACCCTCAACCTGCTCACCGCCGGGCAGCAGGTCGGTGCCCGCATCATCCTGGCCTCCACCGGCGGCGCGATGTACGGCGACGGCGTACCCATGCCCACCATCGAAACAGTGCTCCCGCAGACCGAAGCGCCATACGGCATCAGCAAATACTGCGCCGAGGCGTATCTGTCGCTGTTCAACCGGCTCTACGGCACCCGCCACTTGTCGCTGAGGCTCGGCAACGCCTACGGTCCCCGGCAGGATCCCCACGGCGAAGCGGGCGTTGTCGCGATCTTCTGCGGACAGATCGCTCGCGGCGAAACACCGACCATCTTCGGCGACGGCACACAAACCAGGGACTACGTATACGTCGCCGACGTCATCGAGGCTTTCATGGCCGCCGCCGACTACACCGGCACCGAGGCCGTGTTCAACATCGGCACCGGTGCAGGCACATCCGTCCTGACCCTGCTCGACGCGGTGAACGCCGCCGCAGGCACCGCCATCGCGCCACGTTTCGCCCCCGAACGCGACGGCGAGTGGAAGCACGGCGCACTCGACTCAAGCCGCGCCGCAACAGAACTCGGATGGATAGCCGCCACGACCGTTACCGATGGCATCCTCCGCACCTACCAGCAGCTAACCGCATAATCGCTTGTACGTCTGCAGATCGCATGGGCCTCGATCCAAGGCGCGGTCACGGCCCCGGGGCCATCGGACGAAATGCCTGGGTTACTCTGCAACGGCGGAATGATTGAATCCAGCGGCGACATAGTCGATGTGCTCACCGGCATCCCTCGACACCAACGACGATGCGCATCGTCGCGTCGAAGGGAATTCGACGAGTCGATCTAGCCGAGCGATTGAATCGCACCCAGCGCCAGCTGAGTGACTAGCTGCCCGATCTCGGTACCGGCTGCCGCCGTGACAGCGCCGATTGCAGCAGCCAAGAGCGCTTGGAGTTTGGTCTTGTTCTCTTCGGGTGCCCCGGCTGCGCTGCGGATCTCCGTTGCAAGCTCCCTCACTTCGTCCGCGTTGGGCGGTTCTCCGGCAATGTACTGGTCGAGGGCATCAGCGACCGCGTTTACTCGATCGGCTTTGGCCTCGACGGTCAGTGTTTGCGTGAAATCGTTGCTGTTGATAGCGACCTGGGCCGGAGCGTTGTTTGTTATATTGTAATTATTTGTAACGCCGGTCGTGTTTGCGGGCTGCGGCGGGCCGGGGCGGACCGAAAGTCCACTCGCGACGAGCTTCTCACCAGCGGATGTAATCCGCGGCATGATCAGGCCACCACCGAAAGTCTGAGTCCCTCGGACGAGCTCCTCATCCAGCAGATACTCCGCAGCTCTTTGGAGTTCGCCATCATTGATGGGCTCTGCTGCCCAGCTTGCGGTGTCTTGGATGGCGTTTCGATCGAGTTGTTGTGGGCTACTACCGCTAGCATTTTCCTCGTACAACCACAGCAGTATTGCGTCTCTAATGCTCCACACGCGATCAGTCGCTATGCTCATGGATACGCCTTTCTGATGAGGTGGGCCGAGCGTCGGCTCCATACTCTGTCTCGGCCGATATCGTTGTCCCGTTACAGGTCCCCGTACTGACTAGACCTCATCGACGCCGCAGCCAAGGGGCTATGTGACATATGGGTTTGGGCCGCTGTGTCCATGAAAGTGGTTGCGTCACTTTGTCGATAAAGGCGTGTGTCGCGATCAGGTCTGGCTGGCGGGATCGATGTCGGCGAACGTCTTGACCCAACGGTGCGGTGGCCGTGGGGGATTGGGCTCGCCAGGGCGGGCTAGTCCGACTACTCGCCAGCCTGCGGCGACGGCGGCGTCGAGTTCGTCCGGGTGGTCGGACAGGAACAGGATGCGCTCGGCCGGAACGCCGATGGCGCCCGCGATCTTCTCGTAGGACGAGGATTCGCGCTTGCCGCCCGCTGTCGACAGATCGAAGTACCCGCTGATCAGCCCTGACAGACTGCGGCCGCGCGCGAAGGCGAACCAATCCTGTTGGTTGCGAACAGATCCCGACGAGTAGACGTATATCGAGAACCCAGCGGCGTGCCACGCGGCGAGTGCGGGCGGCACATCCGGGAAGAACTCGCCGTGCAGCGCGCCGTTGCGGAAGCCCTCCGCGCAGATGAGGCCCTGGGCGGTCTTGAGCGGCTCGGCCTTCACGTCCGAGTCCAGCCACTCGCGCAGGATCGCGGCGACCTCGGCGAGGTCGGCGTCCGGGCGCCCGGCCAGCTGCCTGGTCGCGGCCAGCACGGGCGCGGCGGCGGAGCTGTTCTCGGCCAGCCACGCCGGAAGCCTTTGCCGGGTGTAGCCGTACAGGTCCTCGCGGACCGCCGCGGTGGGGCTCGTGGTGCCCTCGATGTCGACGACTACGGCGCCGGTCACGACGCGGTCAGCAGCTCGTCGAGGGTGGGGAAGCCCGCGCTGATCTTGTCGCCGGTGAAGTCGCCGACCCAGCCGTCCTCCTCTTCGAAGAAGCGGATGGCGATGAAATCCGGGCGCTCACCCATGTCGAACCAGTGCAGCGTGCCCGCGGGCACCGAGAGCAGGTCGCCGCCCTCGCACACCACGGCCAGGACCTCGTGGCCGAGATGCAGGTAGAAGCAGCCGCGTCCGGCGGCGAAGAAGCGCACCTCGTCCTCGGCGTGCCGGTGCTCGTCGAGGAACTTTCCGCGCGCGCCCTTGGCGATCTGGGGCCAGTTCGGGTCGGTGTCGTCGGGATGGATGCGCGCGATGTCGATGTGCTTGTAGCGGCCGGACTCGTTCAGCTCGGCCACGTTGCTCGCGTAGTGGGCGAGCAGGTCGTCGGAAGACACGGACGCGGCGTTCTCGACCACCGGCCAGCGGCCGAACGTGATGCCGTGCCGGGCCAGTTCGGTGCCGATCTCTTCGTCGTCGGTGGTGCGGACGCGCACGTCGGCCGGGTTGTCCGCGGCCATCACCTGCAGCAGGGTCATGTCAGTCCAATCTCGAGAATGTCGTCGCGGGAGCCGAACGCCGCCGGGCTGCCGGTGCGGGACACCAGCTCGCACAACGCTTCCAAGCATTCGGCGCGGTCGCGCGCCTGGGGGAGATTATCCCCCCACGCCGTGATCCCGTGCCCGGCGATGAACAGGACCGGAAGAGCGCCGGGGTGGTCGAGGAGGTAGCGCTCGATATCCGCGCCGATGCGCGGCACGTCGGGCCAGTTCGGGAACACCGGGATGTCCGCGACGGCCGGATCGGTGCCGCCGAGCCCTTTGATCAGCTCGTAGTCGGTGATCCGAAGAGTGGTCAGCGCGCCGGGCTCGCCCGAGCGGGTGGCCAACGCGGTGGCGAACGGCGGGTGGATGTGGACCACGGCCTGGGCGGAGCGGGTCCGGTAGACGGCGGTGTGGATCGTGGTCTCCGCCGACGGTTTGCGGCCATGGTCGGACACCGGCGCCGAATCCGCGACCCGCACGGTCACCATGTCGCGCTCGGTGAGTTCGCCTTTGGACAACCCGCTGCCGGTGACGATGGCGGTCGCGCCGGTGCGGACCGAGATGTTGCCCGCCGTGCCGGGCATCCACCCGCGCCGGTAGAGCTCGCGCGCGATGTCCGCGATCGCCGTGCCGTGCGAAGGATCGTTGCGGTGCACCACGCCGTTCTCCGTGACCACCGCGGTCACCAGTTCACCCGGGGTCACGTCGAACGCCGGGTTGAAGACCTCGGTGTGCGCGGGAGCCGTTGGCACACCGCCGAATCCGGTGACCTCATGGGCCGCGCGTTCCTCCACGACGATCTCGCGGCCGGTGGCCATCTCGGGGTCGCGGGTCGACTCCGGGGCGACCACGACGAACGGGATGCCGTGATGCCGGGCGGCCAGCGCGAGGCCGTAGGTGCCGATCTTGTTGGCGACGTCGCCGTTGGCGGTGACCCGGTCGGCGCCCACCAGCACGCAGTCGACCTGCCCGGTCGCCATCGCCCACGCGGCCGCCGAGTCGATGGTCAGCCGATGCGGGATGCCCGCCTCGGCCAGTTCCCAGGTGGTCAGCCGCGCGCCCTGCAACAGCGGGCGGGTCTCGTCGACCAGGACCTGCTCGATCGCGCCCCGCTCGGACAGCACCCGCAGCGTGCCGATGGCGGTGCCGAACGCGCTGGTCGCGAGCCTGCCGGTGTTGCAGTGCGTGAGTACCCGCAGTGGCCGATCGGGGCACAGGCGCTGCACCAGGTCGGCGGCGTTGGTGGCGGCGGCCCGGTTGACCCGGCCGTCTTCGGCCAGCATGTCCAGCGTTTCGGCGAGCACCGCGTCCGCGCCCTCGGCCACCTTCGCGCGGACCCGCCGCACCGCCCAGGCCAGGTTGACGGCGGTCGGGCGCGCGGCGGCGATCCGATCAGCCTCGGCCTGGACCGCCGCCTCGTCGACCACACCGTCGACGGTGTGCGCGGCGGTGGCGATGACAACGCCGAACGCCCCCGCGATACCGATGGCGGGCGCGCCGCGGATGGCCAGCGTCTTGATCGCGTCGATGATCTGGTCGATCGTGCTCAGCCGCAGTTCGCGCACCTCGTGCGGCAGTCCGCGCTGGTCGATGGTGACGAGCGCACCGTCGTCCCAGAGCAGAGAGCTGTCGTCCATCAGGCGCATCCTTCGTCACGTCGAGCAGGGTCTTGCCTGGTCAACGGTATCGGACGGCGCTGGACGACCCGCAATCGCGTCAGGCTGCCCCGGGCGCGTCGGCGCGCAGCTTCGCGGCGCGTTCGCGGGGGTCGTAGTCGGGGCCGACGCCCTCGATCAGCAGCAGGTCACCGTCGATGTGATCGGCGCGCAGCGGCAGGATCTCCTGGTAGGCGGGCGAGCGGTACCACTCCCGCGCCTCGGTCATGCCGGGGAACTCGATCAGCACCATGCTGCCGGGCCAGCTGCCTTCCACGACCTCGGCCGGGGGTCCGTGGATGACGAAGCGACCGCCGAAGGGGTCCAAGGTGGCCTGGATGCGTTCCAGGTACTCCAGAATGTCGGGGTGTGGCCTGCGATCGCGCAGGTGGGCGAACCCATAGGCGGGCATGGCGTTCCTTCGTTCGATGACACCGGAGATGGCGTGGAATCGACCGTAGGTCCGCGCTGCGCGGGGCGGCAATTACTGCGGAGGTAAAAGGCGGCGAACAGACCGCGGCCGCCGGTCCCGGGAGGAGAGGGGACCGGCGGCGCGGCGAGGGCGCAGATCAGCTGTAGCGGCGGTCCTGCTCGCCGCGCCGGTCGCCCTCGGCCTTGCTGCCGCGACGGCTCTCCGGGTTCGCGCCTTCGGGCATGCCCTGCTCCTGGCGCTGTTGCTGCTGCTGCCTCGGCATCTGCTTCGGCATTTTCTTAGGCGTTTTCTTCGACTTTTCAGCCATCTCCACACGGTCCTTTCCGGGGGATTGATATTCGCCTAACAACTCACACGATAGCGAGCGGATATGGCTTGTGGAAGGGAAAGTGAAAAATATGGCCCTTAGCGGCCGTTTGTTTGCATTTCCGCAGGTAGGGCCGATATTGGTGACGGTATTCACTGGCGAATCCGGCTGTTCGATCGACGCATGATACATATTCCCTGGCCTTTCGGAAGCCGCTCTATAGAAATGTAATCAGGAACAATCGGAGCTCTCCTGGAGGGATTCGCGGCGCTGATTGGTCTCGAGCCTGGGGCGCTTCGCGCATGGGGTGACGAATTCAATTCTGCCGTCGTGGCGCATGCGGTCGTCGGCCTGGGGTGACCGCCGCGGAGATTTGAAAATCATTGTTGCTGAATAGTTTTCGTGCCGTCATTGGGTCTGTGAGGTGAGTGTTATGACCGGCGACGTCCGGATGCTGGCCTGGAAGCCGAACGTGTACAGCCTTTTTCAACCTCAGCGGCGATCATGTATGTACCGGTCCGCTGGCCCGGAGAACGTCCTCCCGGCGCTCAATAGCGCAGCGGGAGGAATTCGACGATCGCGTCGTCGACCGCGTCGGGCGGCACCACGACCAGACCATCGCGGTCGACCAGGCCGCCCAGGTGTGCGGTGCGAATGGTCGGGTCGCCGATCCATCCACCCTCGTCCACGGCGCGGGCGGGGACGACACGCGGCACCTGACCCGTGACCTCGGCGGCGTTGCGCAACGGCCCGCGCAGCGGGCGCGCCGCGGACGCGCCGGTGCGACCCTCGACGATCGCGGGCGCCACGGCCATGAGCGTCGCGACGGCGGCGAACGGGTTTCCGGGCAGGCCGAGCACCGTGGTACCGGACCCGAGCTCGGCGACGACGGTGGAACCGCCCGGACGCAGGCGCAGGCGTGGCACGACGATCTCGGCCCCGGCGCGGGTCAGCGCGGCACGCAGCTGGTCGGCGGCCCCGCCGCCGGTCGCGCCGACTATCACCAGCAGGTCGCCGTCCGGCGAGACGGCCAGGACCTCGTCGAAGCCGTGCGGCGTGTCGCGCAGGTGCACCCGGTCGACAGTGTGAATGCCGTACCAGGACAGCAGGTCGGGCAGGATCGGGCCGATCGAGTCGCGGGTCTGGCCCGCCTGCAGTGGACCCTCGCTGCGGATCTCGTCACCGGTCATGACGATGCGGGCGCGCACCGGGCCGCGCACCGTCGCCGCGGTGACCTCGACGCTCGCGGCCGCGGAGATCAGCGCCGCGGTGACCGGCGTGCCTTCCGGCGCGACGAGGTCGCCGACCTCGCGGTCCTCGCCGCGGCGGCGGATGTCGTCGCGCGGCGGAGTGTCCGGCAGCCGGTAGAGGGTTTCCTCCGCGACGTGCGCGAACTCGTCGCGCAGCACGCCGGTGGTGCCGTCCGGGACGTGCGCGCCGGTCGCGATCCGCACCGCCTCACCGGACAGCAGCCCCACCGGACGCCGCCCGCCCGCGAAGCCGATATCGCGGCGCAGGCGCCACGGCCCCTCGCCAGCCACCGCGTAGCCGTCCATCGCCGACACGTCGAAGCGGGGCAGCGGCCCGGCCGCCGTCAGCGGGCCCGCGAGCGCGGCGCCGGTCACCGAGCGCAGGTCCGCCTCATAAGCGGTCAATCGGGAGAGTCTGCCGCGCAACCGGTTTCGCGCCTCGTCGAGATCGAGTGGCGGATGCCTGCGCGGTGCTTCGACCGCTGCCCTGGCCTGCCGCACCTGCTCCTCGGTGTCGCAGTCGCCGACCCCGGGCAGCGGGATGATCGCGGCGTCGGCGGGGACCAGCGCCTTCATCGGCTGGTTGATCAGCGCGCCGAGCCCGTTCAGCGCGGCCGTCAGCGCGGAGCGTCGCCACACGCCGATCAGGTACTGCGGACGACCCGACTCGTCGGCCGCGAACACCGCGTCCGCGCCGGACTCGTTGGCGTGCCGCAGCAGCTCGGCGAGCGCCCACTCCGAGAGAAACGGCAGGTCGGCGGCGAGCACCGCGACCAGCGGCGCGGCCGAGCCGAGCGCGCGCAACCCCGCGTCGATCGCGGCCACCGGCCCCGACCCGGGCGGCACCTCCCTGACCTGGATGATTCGCGGCGGCAGCTCGGGCCGGTGCGGCCCGACCACCACGGTGTGCGCGCAGGAGGCAACCGCGGCGAGCGCCACCTCGAGCATGGAACGGCCGCCGATGACGATCGCGGGTTTGTCCACACCGCCCATCCGGCTGGCCCGGCCGCCCGCGAGCACGATCGCGTCGACGGCCGTCACACGCCTCGACCTCGAGCTAGGTACACCATGGCGGCCATGCTAATTCGTCGGTGCCGGGAAGCCAGGGAGCGGACGGCGCCGATCAGGCGTTCGACCGGAAACGGGCGGACCGCAGCAGCCGGAATTCGTTGTCGTCCGGGTCGGCGAGCACCAGATCGGTCTCGTGGTCGGGAGCCGGGGCGGCCCGGTCGATCGTCCTGGCGCCGGCGGCGCGCAGCCGGGCCACCTCGGCGGCGTGGTCATCGGCCGGAAACGAGGCGAGGTCCAGATGCAGCCTGGTGCGTCCGGACCCGGCGTCAGGGGTGTGCACGAACTCCAGCCAGGAACCGAGACCGGCCGGCGAACGCAACCCGGCCAGTCGCGCGCCGCGGTGCGCGAACGGCCAGCCGGTGGCGACCGACCAGAATTCGGCCAGGCGCGCCGGGTCGCGCGTGTCGACCACAATCGCCGCGACGGCTCCGGTGTCCACGTACTCCTCCCTGGGTTCGAGCACGCAGAACTCGTTTCCCTCCGGATCGGCCAGCACCGTCCACGGCACCGCGCCCTGGCCGATGTTCACCCGGCGCGCCCCCAGCGCCAGCGCCCGGTCCACCTGGGTGCGCTGATGGTCCAGCGAGCGGGTGGCCAGATCGAGGTGCAGGCGGTTCTTGCCGATCTTGGCCCGCAGCGCGGGCAGGAAGGTGAGGGCCGGTCCGGGACCGTCGGCCTCGGAGGCCATGACGTCCACTCGATCGGGACACTCGAGCGTCACGCTCCAGCCGAGCAGTTCGGCCCAGAAGTCCGCGACCAACCGCGGCCGGTCGGCATCGAATACGACACACGCCAGGCGGGTGGGCATGGCTCAACGGTACGCGCTCAGCGGTCCGCGCGATCAGGAAACGGGAAGCGGGCGACGCGCAGGTCGACGCGTCCGTCCCGGATCGGCACGCCCTCCTCGGCGAGCAGGCGCAGCTGGCGATGGGCCAGGTGCGCGGCCGGTCGGCCGCTCGCGCCGAGCACGCGATGCCAGGGCAGGTCCGCGGCGTCGGTGCGCATGATCCAGCCCACCGTGCGCGGTGTGGACAGCCCGACGGCGGCGGCGATGTCGCCGTAGGTCGCCACCCGGCCGCGTGGGATCGACGCCACCAGCGCGCGCACCCGCTCGATCTGGGCGTCTGTCGTCGGCATCGGTTCAGAGCACCGAGCGCACGAGTTCGCCGGTCTCGGCCGGATACGCCTGCGCGACCATGTGATCGCAATTCCATTCCAGCACCGTCAGGCTGGCGCCCATGTGCTCGGTGAGCGCCGCGCGGAACTCCGGGGTGACGAACGGCGGGTCGACCTTCATCGCCTGCACCAGCACGGTGGGCAGCTCACGGGGCGGCAGCACCCAGTGCCGGGCCAGCTGGCCCCAGTAGGAGTTGATGGCGGGCAGGCTCATCCGCCAGCCGAAGCGCCCGTCCGCGGTGGGCATCAGATGTTCGGTGAGCTCGGCCTCCAGCAGGCGCGGCTCCACGTCGCTCCAGCCGCTGTCCAGCTTGTCCTGGCGCGCCTCGTCGACGCTGTCGTAGTCGGCCGAGACCAGCGTGGACAGCGCGATCCGGTTGAGCCATTCCGGCTCCAGCGCGATGGCCGGGTCGAGCAGCACCAGATGGCGCACCAATTCCGGATGTCGGTGCGCCAGATGCAGTGCGCACGCGCCGCCGAACGAATGCGCGACCACCACGACCGGTCCGTCGGCCTCGGCGGCGAGCAGTTCGACGAGGTCGTCGACGATGGTCTCGAAGTTCCACGGTGGCAGCGAGGTCGAACGACCGTGTCCGCGCAGGTCGGGGGCGAGCACACGGACGTCGGGCAGATGCCGGGTGGCCAGGTCTTCCCAGCGTTTGCCGTGACCGGTCACACCGTGCAGGGCGAGCACCACCGGTCCGGTCGTCGGCCCGAACCGATGGACATTCAAAACAGACACCGGTTCATTGTGACCTGCGCCGGAATCGTTCGCAGAGCCAGTGGAGCGGAGGGGTGTACCGGCGTGTCGGTCGCGTCTGTTGCAATAGCCCGCGTGGTGCGATCGGATGGCGCGGTGCGACTTGTTCGCCGGAATGTGGTGGCGCCCCGGCCGCGAGACTGGGGCGCCGACGTTCGCGCGCTGCTGGAGGCCGCGGCCGAGGACGGCCCGGCACGCACCGGGTGGCAGCCCTGGCAGGTGCTCGGCGGCCCCGGTACGGGCAAAACGTCCTTGCTCGTCGATATCGCGGCCGCGCGCATCGCGTCCGGGGCCGATCCCGAATCCGTGCTGGTACTGGCCCATTCGAAGCACGCGGCACGCGCGGTGCGCGACGCCATCACCGCGCGGCTGGCCGGACCCGAGCCCGGCGCCGAGGGCGGTGTGCCCGGCGCCACACGGGAGCCGCTGGTGCGCACGGTGCACTCGTATGCCTTCTCCGTGCTGCGCAGACATGCGACGGCACACGGCAACCCGCCGCCGCGCTTGCTGACCGGCGCCGAGCAGGACGCGGTGCTGCGCGAAATGCTGCGCGGCGACCTGGCGGATATCGCGGAGGGCGCGAACGGGTTGTGGCCGGAGCGACTGCGGCCCGCGCTCGCGCTCGGCGGATTCGCCGAGCAGTTGCGTGATCTCATGCTCCGGGCCACCGAGCGCGGTATCGGCCCGGAGGACCTGATCCGGCTCGGCCGCGAACACGCCAAGCCCGAGTGGGTGGCGGCGGGCAGATTCGCGCTCCGCTACGAGCAGACGATGCTGTTGCGCTGGTCGGTCGGCGTGGAGGCGCCGGAGGCGACAGCCCCTGCCCTGGACGCCGCCGAACTGGTCGGCGCGGCGCTGGACGCGCTGGCCGCCGACCCGAATCTGCTTGCCGCGGAACGCTCCAGGATCGGATATCTGCTGGTCGACGACGCCCAGCACCTCGATCCGCAGGCGGCGATGCTGCTCAAGGCGATCGGGCGCGGCGCGCGGACCACGGTGATCGCGGGCGATCCCGATCAGGCCGTCTTCGCCTTCCGCGGCGCGGACGCGCGGTTCGTCGCCGACCTGGACGCGCCGGACGGGCAGCGCATCGTGCTGCGGGACAACCATCGGTTCCACGGTCAGGTGGGGCTGGCGGTCGCGCGGATCGCGGCCCGTCTGCCGGGCACCGCGCCGCAGCGTTTTCCGGTGCCCGACCAGCTGGCGCCGCAGGACGACGGCGCCGAGGTACGGGTCCGCGTGCTCGCCACGCCCGCGAAAGAGGCCGCGCTGATCGCCGACCATTTGCGCCGCGCCCACCTCACGGGCGGGGTGCCGTGGTCGCGGATGGCGGTGATCGTCCGCTCGGTGCCGCTGTCGCTGGCGCCGCTGCGTCGCGCCCTGCTGGCCGCGGGCGTGCCGGTGCAGCAGCCCGCGCTGGACACGCCGCTGGCGCGCAGGCGCGGTGCGGCGTGGATGTTGCTGTCGCTGCGCGCGGTGCTGGCGGGCGAGGCCGTAGCACGCGGAGCGGAACCGGAGTTCGAGCCGGAGGACGCGCTCGACCTGCTGGCCGGGCCGCTCGGCGGCGCCGATCAGATCACCTTGCGCCGCCTGCGGCGCGGCATCCGGCGCGCGGTGCTCCACGTCGCGCGGACCGGGGCGAAAACCGTCGAGAGCGAGGAGGATTCGCCGCCGGATCACGACGCGGACATCGACCGTCCCTCCGCACTGGTGCTGCGTGATCTGCTGATCGGATCCGGCGACGCGGCGATCCTGGACCGGCTCACCGAGGTCGAGGCCGCGCCGCTGCGCCGGGTCCTGGACGCGCTGAACCGGGCGCGCAAGGCGCGGGCGCGCGGCGCGGGCTTGGAGGACGTGCTGTGGGCGCTGTGGACCGGTTCCCGGCTGGAGCGGCGCTGGGTGGCCCAATCCGAGCGCGGCGGCGCGGTCGGCATGCAGGCCGATCGGGATCTGGACGCCGCCGTCGGGCTGTTCGACGCGGCCGCCGCCTATGTCGATCGGCTGCCGCGAGCGAGCATCGAAGGCTTCGTCGATTACCTGTCGCAGCAGGAGATTCCGCACGATGCCGCGCCACGCACCGCCCCGGGCGAGGCGGTCGCGCTGCTGAGCGCGCACGCCGCCGCGGGGCGGGAGTGGGACGTGGTCGCCGTCGCCGCCGTCCAGGAGGGGATCTGGCCCAACCCGCGCTCGCGCGGCACCCTGCTGCACACCGAGGAGCTGGTCGATCTCACCGCCGGTGTCGCCGATGCCGGGGAGCGGGTGAGCCGCGTGGCGCCGATCCTCGCCGAGGAACGCAGGCTGCTGCTCGTCGCGTGCAGCCGCGCCCGGAGATCGTTGCTGGTGACCGCCGTGGAATCGGTCTCGGGCGAACGCGATCTGGTGCCGTCGCGTTTTCTCGCCGAGCTGCTCGGCCACGACGACGACGGCGAGCCCGGCGCGCTTCCGGTGGTCGACCCCGGCCGTGCCCTGGTGATGCATTCCTTGGTGGCCGAATTGCGTGGCGTCGTCTGTGATCCCGAGGCCGACCCGGACCGCAGGC
>NZ_BAGF01000061.1 GCF_000308755.1 Nocardia pneumoniae NBRC 100136 | reverse complement strand
GTCCTGCTGGTCGGCGGGCCCGCCGACGTGATCACCCCGGCCCCCGCCGTCGAGGCGGGTACCCGCATCCTCACCGGGGCGGCGCTGGTCCGCTACGAAACCGCGCCCGGCAGCCATTTGGGGATCCTGGCCGGACCGACCGCGCGCGACACGACATGGAGTTATCTGGAGAAGTTCTTGGCCGAGACCGCATAAAGCGCGCCGAGTATTACG
>NZ_BAGF01000062.1 GCF_000308755.1 Nocardia pneumoniae NBRC 100136 | reverse complement strand
CCGGCGCGGATACGTTTGTCCCCGGTGGTATTGGCGATGAGCCACGACTTCAATCGCTCACGCTCGGGCTCGCCGAGAACATCGCCGAGGACCAGGGCGCGGTAGTCGGCGGCGAGCGCCGCGGGTGTGGTGGTATCCCGCTCGTCGCCGGGGATGGCGGTGTTCAGTTCGGTTTCCCAGCGGTCGAGGCGGGAGGTGTTGTCGCCGATGGAACGCAGGAACGCGGTGAAACCCGCAGGGCCGCCCAAGAGCTTCAGCACCTGGTTGCCCGCGGTGTTGTCCGACACGGTGATCGTGGCGTCGCACAGCTCGGCGACGGTCATGCCCGTGTCGACGTGCTTCTCGGTCACCGGCGAATTCGCGACGAGATCGGCGCGGGAATAGTGGATCACCTGATCGAAGTACCCCGTCGACAGCGGATGGTCGCGCAGCAGAGCGCCGCACGCGAGACCTTTGAACGTGGAAGCCATCGGGAACCTCTCACCGTCCCGATGGCCGACGGTGCGGCCGGAGGCGGTGTCGATCGCGTACACACCCAGGCGCGCAGCGTGGTTCGTCTCCATCTCGGTGAAAGACGGTGTCGCGGCAGCAGGCGTGGTGCTCGGGTTCGCGGGCGCATCGCCGCCGGACCCGCACGCGGCGGTGACGGCGGTCAGCGCGGCCACCGCCGCGGCGGTGAGAAGTCGGCGACGACGGAGCGGGGGAGCGAATGGTGCGAAGGTCACCGCTGCACCACACCATCGACACAGCGGCACACGCCAATACCGGACTCCAGCGCGGACGAGTTCATTTCGATATCACCGCAGGTTCGCCCGCACGGTTGGTGTTCCGGCGCAGACCGCCGCCGGGCGACGAAATCACCATCCGGAACGCCACTGGTTCAATGACCGCATGGACCTGATCCGCCACCTTCGCTTCTTCGTCTCCGTCGCGGACGAGGGGCACTTCGGCAGGGCGGCGGCCGCGCTCGACATGACCCAGCCACCCCTGTCCCAGGGACTCCGGCGGCTCGAACGGCACCTGGGCGTCGACCTCATCCACCGCACCCGCCAGGGAGCCGTGCTCACCTCGGCCGGTCTCCAGCTGCTTCCCCGCGCTCGACTGCTCGTCGACGACGCCGAGCGCCTGCTCGCCGAGTCGCACCGCATCGCGCACGCCCACGGCGCCGTGCACTGGGGCGCGACCGCGGCACTGCCCGACCGGGTGGTCACGGCCTGCGTGGGCGCACTGCGGACCGTGGTGGCCCCGGACGCCGCGGTATCGACCACGGTGGGCGCGACCGTCGACCTGGTCGCCGACGTACGCGCCGGTCTCTGCGATGTCGCGGTGATCGAGCATCCGGCACTGGTCGACGGCGTCGAGGCCCGCCCGGTCGTCAAGCTGCCGCGATGGCTGGTCGTGCCGTCGGATCACCGCAGCGCTGACGCGGAACGCCCCACCTTCCCCATGCTCGCGGGATTGAATTTCGCCCATCCGCCGCGCGCCACCAACCCGCCCGCCTTCGACACCGTGCTCGACCTGCTGCGCGAGCGAGGCCTGGACGCGCCGACAGTGCCCGCGCCCGATGACCGCGCCGTGTTCGCCGCGGTGGCCGCCGGAACGAGCTTCGGGCTCACGGCGACTCCGCCGTCCGCCGCGCCGGGCGTGACGTGGCTGCGCATAGCGCCGCAGGCGGTGGCCCTGCGCGTGCGCGTCGTCCACCGTCCTGGAGCCGACGCCCAAGCCGATGCGGTGGACCGGGTGCTGTACCGGGAGCGCCTCCAATGAGCAAAGCGTCGCGTAGCGGCTCGTTGACGGGTGGTGGTCGAGTGACGGGTGGGCAGAAAGCGTCGCGTAGCGACTCGTTGAGGGGTAGTGGTCGGGTGACTGGCGGGCAAAAGGCATCGCGTGGCGACTCGTCGGGCGGTTACCGGGTGACGGGGACGGGCGGACGCAGCGCCGAGGAGAGGATCCGCGCCGTCTTCGCCGACGCGGGATGCACCGGCTGGCTGCACGCCCGCCGCTGCGACGACTCCGCGGCCGAGATCTCCATCGGAGGCCGAGAGCGGGTGGTTGTGGCGTCGGTGTACAAGCTGCCGCTGTTCGTCGCGTTCTGCCGCTGCGTCGACGCCGGGCGCATCGATCCCACGGCCCGGCTCACGGTGACCCCGTCGGACTGCACGCCCGGCCCGACCGGCATCGCCGTCATGCGCGACCCGGTGACCATGAGCCTGCGCGACCTGGCGACCTCGATGATGACCGTCTCCGACAACGCGGCGGCCGATGTCCTGCTCGGCGCGACCGGTCTCGGCGCGGTCGAGGAACTGCTGGACCAGCTCGGTCTCACCCAGACCAGGATCGTGGGCGGCACTGCCGACCTGCACCGCAGCCTGGTCCGCGACACCGACACCCACACCACCGCCGAGGCGTTCGCGATCCTGGCCGAGAACGACGACGCGTGGTCGGTGTCGGCCTACGATCCCTCCTACACGAGCGCGACGACACCGGAGGAAATGACCCGGTTCCTCCGCGCCCTGTGGAGCGGCTCGGTGCTGTCCGCCGAACAGACCGAGTTCGTCCGCGGCGTCATGCGCTGCCAGGTCTGGCCGCATCGCATCGCCGCCGCTTTCCCGCACCGCAGCGTGTCGGTCGCGGGCAAGACCGGAACCATCGGCGTGATCCGCAACGAGGTCGCGGTGGTGGAGTTCCCCGGGGAGTATCCGGTCGCGGTCGCGGTTTTCACCCGCGCGGCGCGCTCGGACCCGCACCTGCCCGTCGTCGACGCCGCCATCGCCGAGACCGCCCGCATCGCCGTCACCGAGCTTCGCCGCCCTCTCCCAGAGGAGTGAGGTCCCCCAGCGGGCGTCGCGAAAACCGAGCAGACTCGGGGTCTTCCCTGATGGCATGTGGACACGATCCCGGTAAGACTGGACGGCATGACTTCGCAAGCCTTGGGCGACACCGCCGACACGGCGGTCGCGACCGATGTCGCGGCCAGCGCTATCGAACTGACGAAGGTCTACGGATCGGGTGACACCCAGGTCACGGCCTTGGACGCGGTGTCGGCCGAGTTCGCGAAGGGAGAGTTCACCGCGATCATGGGCCCGTCCGGATCGGGGAAGTCGACCCTGATGCACTGCCTGGCCGGGCTCGACAGCGCCACGTCCGGCGCCGTGCGCATCGGCGAGACCGACCTCACCACCCTGTCCGACAAGCAGATGACGCGCCTGCGCCGGGACCGGATCGGTTTCGTGTTCCAGGCGTTCAACCTGGTGCCGACGCTCACGGCGCTGGAGAACATCACGCTGCCGCTGGACATCGCCGGGCGCAAGCCCGATCAGGACTGGCTGGACACGGTGCTGAAGCGGCTCGGCCTGACCGACCGGCTCACCCACCGGCCCAGCGAGCTGTCCGGCGGCCAGCAGCAGCGGGTGGCCTGCGCGCGGGCGCTGGCGGGCAAACCGGAGATCATCTTCGGCGACGAGCCGACCGGCAACCTGGACTCCCGCGCCTCGGAGGAGGTGCTGTCGATCCTGCGCGCCGCGGTGTACGAGTTCGGGCAGACGGTCGTCATCGTCACGCATGAGCCGCACGCGGCCGGGTTCGCCGACCGCGTGGTGTTCCTGGCCGACGGGCGCATCGTCGACGAGATGCGCGATCCCACCGCCGACACCGTGCTGGACCGGATGAAAGCGTTGGAGCAGGCGTGATCGGGCAGTCGCGGGAAATCCGGGGGTGGGGCTGATGGCCGGAAGTCCGATGCGCAAAGTGGCGCTGCGCAATCTCGCCGCGCACAAGGTGCGGCTTGCCCTGACCCTGTTGTCGGTGGTGCTGGGCACGGCCTTCATCGCGGGCTCGTTCGTGTTCACCGACACGTTGCAGCGCACCTTCGACGGCATCTTCGCCAACCAGGCCAAGGGCGTCGACGTTCGGGTGAGTCCGAAAGAGCGTCAGGCGCAGGGCATTCCGAACAACGTCGTGGATGAGCTGGCGAAATACCCCGGCGTCCGCACGGTGGCTCCGAGCGTGAACGGGCCGGTGGTGCTGCTCGACCCGGCGGGCAAGAAAGCCGTGCAGACCGGGGGAGCGCCCACTTTCGGCCAGTCCTACTTGCCGCCGGAGAAGGCGGTCGCGGAGCCGGAGAAGTTCACCCAGGGTGTCCCGCCCGCGCGCCCCGGCGAGATCGCGCTCAACACCGGCGGTGCCGAGCGGGCCGGGCTGAAGATCGGCGACCGGACCAAGATCCTGATCCCGTCGCAGCCCGATCCCATCGACGTCACCCTCACCGGGATCTACGAAGTCCCTTCGGACACCGGCGGTTTCATCGGCGTGCTGTTCGACGACACCCAAGCGCGCAAACTGTTCACCGACGGCATGCACGTCGCCTACGTGGACCTGGCGGCCACCGGCATTCCGGGCGACGAACTGCGCGACAACTTGGGCCGGGATCTGCCCGGCTACAAGGTGCAGAACGGCGATCAGGTGCGCGCCGACCTGAAGAAGGAAGTCTCCAACGCGCTCAACTTCATCAACTACTTCCTGCTCGCGTTCGGCGCGATCGCGCTGATCGTCGGCACGTTCATCATCTACAACACCTTCTCGATGATCGTCGCGCAGCGCTTGCGTGAGCTGGCGTTGCTGCGCGCGGTCGGCGCGAGTCGTCAGCAGGTCGGCCGGTCGGTGGTGGCCGAGGCGTTCGTCATCGGGTTGATCGGCAGTGCGATCGGCCTGGCGGGCGGCGTCGGGCTGGCGTTCGGGTTGTCGGCGGTGTTGAACGCCTTCGACTTGGGGCTGCCGACCGGATCGATGGCGGTGCTGCCGCGCACCATCCTGGTCGGGCTGTTCGTCGGTCTCGCGGTGACGATGGTCAGCGCGTACGCGCCCGCACGCCGTGCCGCGCGGATTCCACCCGTGCAAGCCATGCGTGAGGAGTTCGCGTCCACTGGGGAGTCGCTGCGCGTGCGCACCATCATCGGGGTGGTGCTCGCCGTGCTCGGTGCCGCGTTCGTCGTGCTGGGTGCGCAACGCACCGGTGGCACGGCGGCCGCGACGGTCGGCGTCGGCGCGCTCGGCCTGATCTTCGCGGTGCTGCTCGCCGGACCCGCGCTGTCGCGGCCGGTGGTAGCCGCGCTCGGGGTGCTGGTTCGGCCGTTCGGGTCGATCGGCCACATGGCGCGCAACAACGCGGCACGCAACCCCCGGCGCACCGCCGCGACGGCGTTCGCGCTCACGCTCGGGCTGATGCTGGTCTCGGCGATCGGCATGCTGGGCGCGTCGGCCAAGGCCAGCGTCGGCGTGCTGATCGACAAGGGGGTGCGAGCCGACTACGCGCTCGCGGGTCCGCAGTTGCTCGGGGTGCCGTTCGGCGCGGCCGACGCGGCCCGCACGAAAGTGCCCGGGGTGGCCGAGGCGGTCGGGCTCCGCGGCGCCGGTTTCAAGATCGGCAACGAGCAGGTGTTCGCCGCGTCCGCGGATGGGCCGCTGGACAGCGTGCTGAACTACGAGATCGTGCGCGGCGGCAACACTCTCGGCGACCGCGACCTGCTCGTGTCGGACGACGAGGCCGACAAGCGGGGATGGAAGGTGGGCGAACCGGTGAGCTTGACCAGCTTCGACGGCAAGAAGGTCACGCTCACGGTGACCGGCGTGTACCGGAACACTCCGCTGCTCGGTCCGATGGTGGTGTCGCAAGCCGTCTACAACGAGGTGGTTCCGCTCAACTTCCGCACCAACTTCCTGGTGCTGGTCAAGGCGAAGCCGGGCGCGAACATCACCGAGATGCGCACCGACCTGGAGAAGGCGACCGAGCAATTCGTCGTGGTGCAGGTGCAGGACCGCGAGGAGTATAAGGGCGCGCAGGGCAGGCAGATCAACACACTGCTGGCCATCCTCTACGGCCTGCTCGCGTTGGCGGTGGTGATCGCGATCCTGGGCATCGTGAACACGCTCGCGCTGTCGGTCGTGGAGCGGCGCAGGGAGATCGGCATGCTGCGCGCGGTCGGCATGCAGCGCATGCAGGTGCGCAGGACGATCTATCTCGAGTCGATGCTGATCGCGGTATTCGGCGCGATCGTCGGCATGCTGCTCGGCCTGGGCCTCGGCGTCGGCTTCCTGCGCACCCTGCGCGACCTCGGCTTGGACCAGATCGCCATCCCGTGGACGCAACTGGTGCTCGTCCTGGTCAGCTCGGCCGTCGTCGGGGTGCTGGCCGCGCTCTGGCCCGCGATACGCGCCGCGCGCACCCCGCCGCTCGCGGCGATCGCCGACCTCTGAAAGCCCGTGCGGCGCATCATAATTGTGCGCCGCACGGGTTCATCGGGGGGCTTCCGGCCCGCGCGCGGACTGTCCTGCGTTGCCCGTCGTGTTCGCCACCCTCGTGCGAGGATGACAGGCACGGCGCGAGGAATCCGGTGTGGCAGTGGGTTTCGCCGAGCGCAAGGTGCAGATGGTGCCCATCCATCGGAAAGAAGTGCAAGGTGGATAGCGGAGACTTCGACATGGTGATAGTCGGCTATGCCCGGTTGTTCGGCGACCTACTCGAAGCCGATGTGGTGGCCGAGCTGCGCAAGCTGGGGCAACCGCCGGACAACACCTGGGGAGCGTTGTTCATTTACGACCGCAATCCGGATGGCAGCCGAACCAAGTGGACGTTGCTCACCGCCGATTTCGCTTACGCGGAGATGCTGGCCTCCCGCGTCGGGCAGATAGAACTGTCCACCCAGCTTCTCCGCGAGCGTTTTCCCTGGTATCAGCGCGGGTGGGTCATCGATGACGACGATGACACACCCGATGATTCGGAGTAACCGCACGCTCATGTCGCTGATCTGTTGAGAGATCCACGCTGGCACGGCGATCTGGTCGTCAGGTCAGCTGGTGAAGGACTCGGGTCCGAATCGGCCCCACGCCACGGAGACGGCCAAGGCGAGATAGATCAGGTTCAGCCAGATGAACTTCGCTTCGCCGTCGCGGAGATGGGTGATCATCGCGCCGAGCATCAGCACGATCCAGCAGACGGCGGTCACCGGCACCATGACCGGCGCGATGTCGAGCGCGGCGGGCAGGATCAGGCCGACCGCGGCAAGGAGTTCGAGAACCCCGAGGGTCTTGACGAAGCCGACGCTGGCGTTTGCGGTCCATCCCCCGCCAGCGGCCTCGGCCAGCTTCTGTTTGGGCACGAAGGTTTTGGTGATGCCGCCGACCAGGGCGACTGTGGCCAGCAGTCCGGCAGCGATCCACAGGGCGAGGTTCATGAGATCTCCTTGCAGGTTGTCGACTCCGGTCTGGAAGCCGGAGTCGCGATCAGGTCGCGCATAAGATGCCGCCGACCCGATCCCTGTGACAGCTCTGCCAGGTGATCCCCGTCACAAGCGCTTGCTGGTCCTGCATTCGCGGCGATTGATCAGTTTTGAAGAAGCCGCCGCGGCGTCAGCTCCATAGCATGATGAGTGACCCCATCGAGGCTGGTAGAGAGGAAATCGGCAATGAAGAACGCGCAGAAGTCGGCCAACGGAACCGCGAAGACCAAGGCGGCCGTGGGATTCACGGACGAAGAACGAGCCGCGATGAAAGAGCACGCCCAGGAGCTGAAGACGGCCGCGCGCCGCGGCTCGCGCGCGACCAAGGAGGACGGCGAGAAAGACGTGCTCGCGAAGATCGCCGAGATGTCGGAGTCGGATCGCGCCATGGCCGAACGGATCCATGCCGTCGTCACAGCCAGCGCACCGGACCTCATGCCGAAACTGTGGTACGGCATGCCCGCGTACGCCAAGGACGGCAAGGTCGTCTGCTTCTTCCAAACCGCGGCGAAGTTCAAGTCGCGGTACGCGACGTTCGGCTTCAACGACATCGCCAACCTCGACGAAGGCACCATGTGGCCGACCTCTTTCGCGCTGACGAAGCTGACCGCCGCCGAGGAGGCGAGGATCGCCGAGCTGGTGAAGAAAGCGGTGAGCTGAAGTCACCCGACCGGCCGCGTCCGCTGGGGACCATGGTCGATGGTCGTGGTCAGGCCGCGGGCGTGCGGCCATGCCTTGGCGAGTGCGAGTAGCTGGTGTAGTTCCGCGGTGAGGTCCCGCGCGCCCGGTTGGACGTGGTGCCGGGGCATGGACGGGCTCGCGTTCGGGGGGTGCCCGGCAGCTTTGGCGGCAATGGCCTCGGCGATGCGGCGGGCATGGATATGGGGGTCACCGTCGGTGGCGGCCAGATTGTCAGGGGTGTCGCTATAGCGTTTGAGGTGTAGCAGGCTGTCGCGGATCTCCACCGTCATGCGGTGCAGACGGATGGCCGGGTCTGTTCGGCCGTCGCGCCGCATCTCCAGGACGACTTCGGGTACGGCCGCGGTGAGATCGGCCCACAGCGGGTGCAGGCGGCGGCAGTAGCGGCCGGTGCGGTCCCATCCGATGCGGGTGAGCACGGTGCTGATCAGCGGCACCGTGACCACGGCGGGAGCGCCGACGGCCGAGATGAGGAAGCCGCTCCATGCTTTCCAGTGCATCTCGGGATCGAGTGACGGTCGGCCTGTCATGACACTGTAGGTGGCCTCGATCGGGTAGACGACCGCGACAATCCCCAGGGCCACCGCGGTGCACAGAACCGCTGCGCACAGTGCGCGTTCTTGCCAGGTGGTGTCGCCCGGGGTGCGCATCTCGCGCACACTCACCCGGCCGACGAGCAGCGCGGTGGCGCCGAGCGGAAGGCCGAACGCGATCCAGACCACGACAGCGGGCCAACCCAGGGCTTGGTCGATCAATTGGTCGGCGCGGCGGGCGGGCGTCCCCGCGATCAGGATGATGGCAGTGGCGGTGATCGCGACGAGGTCGTAGCGCCGCTGCCTGCGCCACGTGTGGGCCGGATCGGCGCCTGCCCACAACGTGGCGATGCCGTAGATATTCGAGATGGTCAACACGGTTGCTCCCAGCGAGAGCTGGCGGGCGAGGTTCACCACGTCGCTGTCGTCGCCGGGCAGCAGCCTGGCCAGTGCCTGCTCGAACCATGCCGCCCGCAACAGATGTTCAGCGATACCGGCGGCGAGCCCGCGGTTGATGAGCCGGTCGACGACGCTGTCCCGCAACAGCCACCACCGACCGGCGAGCACCACCGTGAGAGCTGTAAGGACGGGCCAGACGATCAGATCCGGTATCGGGGAGGTCATCTCGCCGGTTCATCGATGCCGGTTCCGGAAGAACGTCGAGCGGAACCGGCTCGCCGACCGCTTGGGCAGCATCGCTTCGACCAGCAGCAGATCGGCGAAGGTTTCGGCGGCGCGTTCACACTCACTGTCGTAGTCTTGGCGGCGCAGTACGCCGCGGATGGTCTCCAGCGACAGCGAGGGCATCAACTCGCGCAACGACAGATCATCCGCGCCGTCACCGGGACCGCTCGCGGTCTCTCCGTGACCGAGCAGCATGTGCCCGAGCTCGTGGGCGATGATGTGATCGGCATGCCATTCGGTGTCGGCCCCGTACATGATCACGTCATCGTCTTCCCGGGCGATCCACAGACCGCTTCCGGTGCCGCATCCGGTACCCGAGAGTGCGCCGACATCGATCGGGCACATCGTGATCGGCCGCCCCCGGTACTCGGCCACTCGAGCGACGTATTCCGTTGTGTCCCAAGGGTATGGGATCGGCACCAGACGACTCAGCTCCTCGAATCGCGGAGCCAGATCTTCCATTACGCGTTCCCCTCGTCGATCACGTCGCGCCTGAGGATACTCCCGCGATGCCAGTCTGCCCGCTCGAGACCATTAGGACCGGGCACAGAGATCAGACCGCCGCGGTCGAGCGCGCCCGAGCGTAGTCGGCGGTCCGAAAGATGCCGGGAACCGTCGTATCGCCCCAGCTCGCACCGCGTGACCTCGGGATTCGGCGGGGGTGATCGGGATTCACCGGGATTGGTTCGGACCTGAGTAGGGCGATTTGTGGACCGCGTCCACGGCCGCGCACGTCCGGTCGATAGTGAGCTGAGTAGTTACGTCAGTCCCTCTTTGGGGCAGGCCGCACCATGTACAACGGTGGCTTGAAGTTGTCCGGTCGGCAGTGAGCCAGTTGCTCGCGCAGCGCCTCCGTCGCCGCAGGATCGGTCGCGTGAGTCAGTTCGATAACGCGGCGCACGGTGAGAGCGTCAACGCCGCGGGCGTCGGCTGACGTCGTGTAGCCGTCGATGATCTCGAGCGTGTCTGGTGCGGGCATCATCGGTAGGCGCCGGTGCGTCAGCCGGTCGCGTTCAATGTCGATGTCGCTGTATCCGCGGCGCTCGCGTAGCAACCGCTCGATCTCATCGAGAGAGGACGTTCGCGTGAGAAGCGCCGCCAGCGAGGATTCCGCAAGGGCACTGGCGTCGATCCGATAGACGCGCGTGGCAGCTTGGGTGACCTCTACGACAACACCGCGCTGGGTCTCGACGGAGCCGCGCCAGCCGGACGCAGCCACGGCCAGCAGAGCATTGGCCTCCGATGGGTGCCATGACCAGACGCTCGCGAATCCTTCCGCGTCCCCAGCTACCAGGTCGCCGACATCCTCGGCACCCAGAGCGTTCAACCGGCCGTCAAGCTCCGCACGGGACAATTCGCCGTCGAGGCCGATACCGGTAACGAGCACCTGAGTCGGCAGCCCGGACGTAATTGCGGCGGCCAAGGCAACGGAGTCGGCGAGCGGACTCCGTAATCCCGGCTCATTTCCAGCAGCCAGGATGTCGCCACCGACGTCGATCACCGCGAGCTCATCAGCTTCAAAGGTCGCTGCCGCGCAACGGATCTGACGCACGAGACCGCTCGTCCCCGCCTCGATGTCCATCAGTAGAAGCGGCTGCACGACATGCTCCGCGAGGCGCGGGAGTGTTGATTTCCCGGCGGCACGCAGGGCCGCCGTGGGTGGCACCTCGGATACTCCGCCGCGGTCGATCAACCCGTAGAATTCGGCCCGCATCCTGGGGCCGGGTGCCGGATCTATCATCAGCCGGTCCCACGAGTAGCTCATGATGGCGGCCACGCCCAGAGCTGGCATTTTGTCGGCGAGCACGGCGGCCGTGACCGCGTCTCCACCGCCGCCCGCCGCGATCGCTACTGCCGTCATCGTCGAATCCACGACTCCTACACTGACCAGTGGCCGATGGTACGCAAAACGAAGGATGCAAGGGGTGCCCGAAATCGAGGAGGTACTTCCGAAGTACCTGCAAATCGCAGGATACCTGCGCGATCAGATTGTGCGCGGCGACCTTCCTCCCGGTTCTGAAGTCCCATCCGTACGCGAACTCGCGGCGGAGTGGCATGTTGCCCGGCCGACAGCCAGCAAAGCTCTCGACGCACTGCGGCAGCAAGGTCTGGTCGAATCGCGTCGCGGAAGCGGCACCTACGTCCGTACGCCCCAGGCCGCGCCCAGAGCGCGGGAGCGGTATGAACGTGCAGCTGCGCTCGGCACCATGTATTCCGACTCGGAGTCGGTGCGGTTCCCGTTCGTCGGCATCGTCGAGGCACCCACGCACGTGGCGGCAGCGCTCGGCCTGACCTCGGGCTCCGCAGTGATCCAGCGTCAACGGGTAATCAACGGCAGTTGTGGACCGCTCGAGCTGTCCACGTCGTGGTTCGCCGCTTCACTGGCCGAATCGGCACCGCGACTACTGGTGGCCGAGCGGCTGCGCGGTGGGACCGTTCGGTATCTCGCCGGTGTGCTCGGCATCCGAGCGGCGTACGCCCGCGACCAGGTATGCGCCCGGCAGGCAAGCGCGGAGGAACGGCAGGCACTTGCACTGCCCGACCACGCGCCAGCGTTGGTCTACTGGTTGACGGCCTACGACTCCAACGATCGCCCGCTCGAATTCGACGAAGCGGTGTACCCGCCGGAACGTTGGGCGTTCCCGCAGGAGTATTCGATTATTTTCTAGGCATCGCACGCCCAATGCCGAAATTTCTCCCTCCTCTCCAACTGTCCTATGACACTTTTGTCGAATGCGTCATAGTTCACCTAGCCCCGCCGCCGGGTGACCCTCATCCTCGGCGGTGGGTGCGCTCCAAGGCCCGAACCAGACGCCGGGGGAATCCCATGGCTGAACCAGAAATTGCCGCCCTGATAGCTCGCGACGACGAACTGCTCGACCGATCCGTGCTCCCGCACGGCTGGCCGCATGAAGCACCAGACCGGCCGCTCAGCATCGAGGGCGCACACCAAGCGATGCAGCGGCACGCCTCGTGCCCGCTCGACACCTGCGCCCGTAAGCGCGCCGCGCACAAGGTGCTCGTCGAGGCCGGTCGCATCGTGCCCGACCCGCGCAACTCCAGGAACCTCGCGTGATCCGCGAGCTTGCCCAGCTCTACGGGCACGACGACCAGGACGAGCGGCTCGCCACGTGGATGCAACGCGAAGACGGGTCGTGGTGGGAGGTCGACGATTACGGCATCGCGCACCCGGTCGGCACGGGCCACGACGACGAGTTCGCCGAGATCGACGCCGCCGCGCAGGCCGCACTCGCTGCCATCGCACCGCCGCACGTGGTCGATGTTGCACCGCTGTCGGTGATCGACACCGAGGTCGACCAGTGACGGCCGCGGCCGTGGCGCTACCAACACCCGAGGAGCGCGACGCCGGGATTCGCCGGTACTACAGTCTCGGAGCGTTCGCACTGCTCGCCGGTGTGCCGTACACCAAGCTCCTCGCATGGCGGCACGGCGAGCACGTCTGGGTGCCGTCGCCCGATATCCAAATCGGTCGGTGGCCGGGGTTCTCGCTCGCCTGCATCCGCGCCTGGTCGCCCGACGGCAAGCCGTTCCGCCGCCCCGCCACGGCAACATTCGCCAATGCCGCCGACACGATGCGCCACTACGGCATGTGCCGCCGAACACTGTGGGCGTGCATCGGTGACGGCTCGATTCCTGCCTCGGTCGTGTGGATCGACGACCGGCCCGGATGGCGGACATGGTGACGGGCAGTCATGGGCACCGCCCGAACACCTCACGGCAGTACTGAGTATCCGCTGCAGGGGGCTGTTCTGATCTCTCCCGTGGGGTACGGGAGTAGTAGGTAGTGGAGGATATCCATGAGATACAACGCGATTCGCGCAGCCGTCACGGTTGTCGCTGCCAGCGCCGCATTGCTCGCCGGGCAGACGCTCACCACCACGCCGCTCGCGCAGGCAACTGACCGTGCCTGCACGTTCGCCTTCAACAAGGAGCCCTACCTGCTACACAAAGCCGTCGTCGTCGGCGGAACAGTGAAATGCGATCCCGCGCCGCTCGCATTCCGCATCGAGTTGCAGCTGTGGCACCGGTCGGGCACCAGCAACCCGAAGCCGAAGGGGGAACCCGGCATTTCCACGCAGATACCCAACCCCACTACTCACATCGCCACAATGGCGTTGGACTGCGTACCCGGCATGTGGCAGGGCAAGATCGTCATGCGGGCTACCTGGGACACCGGGACGAACGAGGTCCGCAAGGAGACCATACCGGCCATCATCCAGTGCTAGGTTGACCCCGTGAAGCTGCTCTATCTCAGTAGCGGCCCTGTCACATGGTCCACTCGCTGGCTCTGGCTGCGCCAAACCCTGTACCTCTGGGTCCGGGGTGTCTCCCGCGCGCCCGGCTACACCGGCGAGAACCAGTGGCACGCTCGCCGTGAATACGGTGGTTGGGTGATCCGTCCGGCCAGTGGATGGCGTCGGCTCCGCTGGATAACCCCGCCACTGCACTACACGCGCGCCATCCCCGCAGACGACATGGACGCCGTCGGCAGTTGGATGCTGGAGAAGCTGGAGAGGTAGTCCGGTAATCCTGGATACAGCGGCCCCGCCCGGTCCCCTTCCGGGTGGGGCCGCTCCACGTCCGGGGCTGCGGCTGTGCGATTTTCGCGGAACCTGTTGCCGCAAAACGCATTGGCTGTCAAGCTAATCGCCACGCGACAACTCCCGTCGGGAGCCGCCTTCGGATCGCGTCAAACACCTATTTCTGCAGGGGAACCTAATGAGGCAGCTCATCTCAGCTGTGATCGCGACTGTTCTGGCGTTCGCACTCACCTTCGGGTCAGTAGCTACCGCGTCAGCTGAGCCTCAGCCAGCCGAGCCCGTCGCGGCCGCGTCCGATCCTGCCCCGGCGCAGCCTGTGATGCCCATCGGTGTCTGCATGATGCCCGGTGACACAATCGAACTGCGCGCTCTGATCGGCGCGGTCCTCGGCGGGCTCGCGGGGTTGCCGATCTTCATCATCGGCGCGATCCCAGGAGCGCTGATCGGCGCGGGGTTTGGGGCGCTGTCGCATGTGATCGCATCGTGGTCTGTCCAGCAGATGGGTGGATGCACCAGATGACGAGGAGCACAGGGATCGAGCACGGCAGAGGCGTCACTTACCCGCGGCGCGTGCGAGCTCCTCGGGGTAGCGGGCTCCGGCGACGGCTTCGGCAGGGGCCGCCGCCTCGATGCGGGTCAGATCCTCGTCGCTCAACTCGATGTCGGCTGCGGCGACGTTTTCCTCCAGGTAGGTGCGGCGTTTGGTGCCGGGAATCGGCACCACGTCGGCGCCGCGGCTGTGTACCCACGCCAACGCCAATTGCCCTGCGGTGATGCCCTTTTCTTCGGCTAGGCCGCGGAGTGCGGCGACGATGGCGAGGTTGCGGTCGAGGTTGCCGTCGGCGAAGCGGGGCAGTCGGTGGCGCATGTCGTCGGCGGGCAGATCGGCGGTGGAGGTGATGGCGCCGGTGAGGAACCCGCGGCCCAGCGGAGAGAACGGCACGATGCCGATGCCCAGCTCGCGGCAGGTCGGCAGGACTTCGGCTTCGATGTCGCGGGTCCACAGCGACCACTCGCTCTGTAGCGCGGTCACCGGATGCACGGCGTGGGCGCGGCGGATGGTCTCCGCCGACGCCTCGGAGATGCCGAGGTAGCGCACCTTGCCTGCGGCCACCAGCTCCGACAGCGCGCCCCAGGTTTCCTCGATCGGCACGTCCGGATCGACGCGATGCTGGTAGTACAGGTCGATGTGGTCGACACCGAGCCGGGCCAGCGACGCGTCACAGGACTGCTTGACGTAGGCCGCGTCACCCCGCGCGTGCATCGTGCCGCCCTCGCCCCACACGATGCCGAACTTGGTGGCCAGCACCACTTGGTCGCGGCGGTCGGCGATGGCGCGTCCGACGAGCCGCTCATTGGTCTCGGGGCCGTAGACGTTCGCCGTGTCCAGCAGCGTGACACCCAGATCCAGGGCGCGATGGATGGTGGCGATCGACTCCTCGTCATTTCCGCGCACGCCGTACGCCTGGCTCATTCCCATGCAGCCGAGCCCTTGCGCGCCGACGGTCAGTTCGCCGAGTTTCCTGGTCGCGATCATGCGGGAAGTCCTCCTTGGTGACGCCGGAATTCGATGGTGAGCCGCGCTCACGATCTGCGACGCTACGACCTGGAGCGCACTCCAAGTCAAGTGGCGGCGCAGGGGCGGTGACTATCACCCACTCGCTGGCGGTGCTCGAAGACTGACGTCTGCTGCGCCGCGAACGGTCGGATCGACGCCGTCGTCGCCACAGCGCTCGGGTATCGCCGTCCCGCTACGAGAATGGCTCCGTGGCCGAATCGGTCATCGCGGCCCGGAATTCGACTACCACCGGATATGTGAAGTGCAGCTGGCGGGTTGCCGACACTCGGTAGAGTGCCTCCCTAACTCGATTTCGACGTTAGGGAAGCAGCATGGCGGCCAGTCTCCGACCTGGACGGAAGTTCTTCGCACCCCCCGTCGTTCGTGCCAGCGGCGGCGTACCCCATCGACATTCGCTGGCTCGACGACTGCTCGCGGTGTTCGGAATCGCCTGTGCCGCACTGGCCGTGACGGTGGTCGCGGCGCCCGTCGCCACGGCGGACGCGCAGATCGATCACGTCGTCAAGCGCACCGACCGGTGGTTGCAGGTCTACGTGCAGTCGCCAGCGATGCGGCGGATCGTGCAGGTGGACGTGCTGTTGCCCGCGGATGCCGCGACGCCGCATCCGACGCTGTACCTGCTCGACGGCAACGGCTCCGACGCATCCGCGGGACAAAGCACCTGGACCATGAAGACCGATGCGGTCGGCTTCTTCGCCGACAAACCGGTCACGGTGGTGCTGCCTGTGGGCGGTGGCGGCACCTTTTACACGAACTGGCTGCGCGACGACCCCGGCTTGGGACACAACCAGTGGGAGACGTTTCTGGCCCAAGAGCTTCCGCCGCTGATCAACACCCAGTTCCACGGCAATGGCGTCAACGCGGTGGCGGGGGTGTCGATGGGCGGTCAGGCAGCGTTGGCGCTCGCGTTCCGCAATCCGGCGCTGTACCGCTCCGTGGCCGCCTACAGCGGCTGCCTGTTCACCAGCAATATCGGCCAGGGGTATGTCCGTGGCGCGGTCGCGGAGCGTGGTGGAAACGCGGACAACATGTGGGGGAAGGCCACCGACCCGGAGTGGCCCGCGCACGACGTCAGCCTGCACACCGACGGATTGCGGGGCAAGCCGGTGTTCGTATCGACCGGCACCGGTGTCGTCGGCCCGGCCGACGGCAATTTCGACCCGAGTTTCAGCTGGCCGACGACGCTGGCCGCGGCCATCGCCCTCGAACAGGGCGCCAACGACTGCACGGTGGCATTCGACGCCCAACTGCGCGTCCAGAACGTCCCGGCGACGGTGAAGTACTACCCGATCGGCACGCATTCCTGGCCGTATTGGCAAGCGCCGCTGCATGATTCCTGGCCGGTGCTGGCCCGGGGGCTCGCCGTGGGGTGAGCTCGGCCTATTCGAACTCATAGTGAGCGTGGGCGCTGGTCGAGCGTAGACCGCATTCATCGCGAATTCGCGTTCCTGACAAGCGAATCCGTTTGTCGACGGGGCGGTGTATGCCCCGTCACATCCTGCTGAAGTTGTCGGTCCCGTGATGCTAGGTTAAACGGAGGTTATCACTCCACTTAATACATGGTAACGGCCTGGCTCAATGGGGAAGGAGGCCGCGAGATGGTCGCCGTGGGTCTCGGTGGACCCGGTGTCGGACTCGAGTTCGCGCCGGGTGGGATCGTCGAACGGATCCGGGCGGCCGTGCGCGGTCGCGGTGGGGAGGCGATCGGGCAGCTCGTGCTGATCACGGTGCTCTACCTCGGTTACCGCGCCGGGCGCCTGCTGACCGCTGACGACACCGGTCGCGCGATGGCGAACGCGCACAGTGTGCTCGGGTTGGAGGAGCGGCTCGGTTTTCTGGGGGAGCGGACGGTTCAGGGGTTGATCCTGGACCGCGACTTTCTCGCCATTCCAGCCAATTTCTACTACGCCAGTGCGCATTTCACTGTCGCTGTCGGTGTGTTGCTGTGGTTATGGGTGTTTCGGCCCGAGCACTATCGGTGGACCAGAAACCTCATGGTGGCTTTGACCGGGGCGGCGCTACTGGTGCACATCCTGGTTCCGCTCGCGCCGCCACGGATGCTCCCTGACCGTGGCTTCGTCGATTTGGCCGCGATGTACGGCCAATCCGTCTATGGCGAGGTCGATTCCGGCGGGCTGTCGAATCAGTTCGCCGCCATGCCGTCATTGCACGTCGGCTGGGCGCTGCTGCTCGCCGTCGCGATGGTCGCCGCGACCCGTACTCGCTGGCGCTGGCTCGCCCTGGCGCACCCGGCGCTGACCCTGCTCGTGGTCGTGGGCACGGCCAACCACTACTGGCTCGACGCCATCGTTGCCGTCCTGTTGCTGGCCGTGGCCGCGGCGCTGCATCCGTTCGTGGTGCCCGCCGCGGCCACCGCCTGGGGCACCATGGGTCCTGCTCCGCGAAAAGCGGCTCTGATCAGCAACTAGTGTGATAGGGCCGTCAATCCTGTTGCGGAACCTGCCTCTCTGTCATCGGGAGGTGCGGGACCGTCGCTCCAGTACTGCCATCGCGACGGTCGGCACGACGGCCAGGATGGCAGCGGCCAGGGCCCAGGCGAAGGTGGTTCCGAAGGCCGATGCTCGGTCGGCCTGCTGGTGGGCGTCGCGCAGGTGGTCATTGAGGACGACGACGAACAGTGCGGTGCCGATCGATCCGCCGATTCGCTGCATGATGTTCAGTTGTGGTGTGGCGTCGCTGGTCTGGGCCGGTGTGAGTGTTCGCAGGGCGACGGTCATCGCGGGCATCACGGCCAAGCCGATTCCGGCTCCGCGCACCGTCATCGCGAGGCCGAGCAGCCAGTAGGGGGTGCTGTCGGTGAGGAGCATTAACGGTACGGTCGCCACCACGCCGATCACACTGCCGATGAGGCAGATTCGGCTACCGATCCTGTCGAAAATGCGTCCGGACAATCCCATCGCCACCGCGGCGCCGATGCCCTGGGGTGCCATCAGCATGCCGGTGTGAGCCGCGTCCTGGCCGCGGACGATCTGAAAATACAAGGGCATCAGGACCATTCCGCCGAAGGTGGCCGCGCCGAAGATGAATGTGGTGACCGCGGCAGAACTGAACAGCGCATTCCGGTAGAGCGAAGCCGAAGCGGTTGACCACTACCGAAGCGCGAAAGCTGAAGCGAATCGTCAGCATTGTTCACGTGGGCAATAGCGTCTCGGAACGGATCGCGATCAAGCTTGGAATGCATCCGGTCCTCGAGACCGTCGATCCCACCGTCGACCGGCGAGTACGGGTGTTCGAGTCGTCGAAGGTCTGCCTGCGTTAATGGTGTGCGGCATTGGCGTTGGCCCAGGACTGGACGTCGCCGCGGTCCAGCGCCACGGCCAGCAGGGTGGGGAACTTGTCGGGGGTGCAGGCGAACGCCGGGATGCCGAGCGCGGCCAGGGCTGCGGCGTTCTCGTGGTCGAAGGCGGGGGCGCCGTCGTCGGACAGGGCGAGCAGGACGACGATCTGTGCGCCGGATTCGCGCATCGCGTGGACGCGGCGCAGCATCTCGTCGCGGATGCCGCCCTCGTAGAGGTCGGAGATCAGGACGAACAGGGTGTCGGCGGGGCGGGTGATCAGGGACTGGCAGTAGGCCAAGGCGCGGTTGATGTCGGTGCCGCCGCCGAGCTGGGTGCCGAACAGGACCTCCACCGGGTCGTCGAGTTTGTCGGTCAGGTCGACGATCTCGGTGTCGAAGACGACCAGCGAGGTGCGCAGCGAGCGCATGGACGCCAGCACCGCGCCGAACACCGACGCGTACACGACGCTGGTGGCCATCGAGCCGGACTGGTCGATGGCGAGCACCACGTCGCGCCGCACCGCCTGGGCCTTGCGGCCGTAGCCGACCAGGCGTTCCGGTACCACGGTGCGATGCTCGGGCAGGTAGGTGGCGAGGTTTTTGCGAATGGTGCGGTCCCAGTCGATGTCTCGCAGTCGCGGCCGGGTGACGCGGGCGGCGCGGTTCAGTGCGCCGGAGACCGCGGCGACGGTCTGCGCCGCGATGCGCTGCTCGATCTCGCGCACCACCTTCTCCACCACCATGCGTGCCGTCGCTTTGGTGGTCTCGGGCATCACCCGGTTCAGGCTCAGCAAGGTGCCGACCAGGTGCACGTCCGGCTCCACCGCTTCGAGCAGTTCCGGCTCCAGCAGCAACTGGGTGAGGTTGAGCCGCTGCACGGCGTCGCGCTGCATGACCTCGACCACGCTGGAGGGGAAGTAGCTGCGAATGTCGCCGAGCCAGCGGGCCACGCGCGGCGCCGAGCCTTGCAAGCCGCCGGTGCGCTTCCCGGGTGAGGTCTCGTCGTCGGTGTTGTACAGCGCCGACAGCGCCCGGTCCATGGCCGCGTCCGCACTGGACCCCGGTCCGCCGAGACCTTCCTCCGCCGCCGAGCCCAGCACCAATCGCCAACGCCTCGATTGTGTTTCGTCGATCATGCTCTGCTCCCGTCCCTTCCCGGGTGCCACGTCCGCACGCTGCGCTGCCGACTCCGTGGCCGACCCTCCACGCTGTGCCGACCATCGGTATGAGCGCCAACTCCGCGGTGGTTGCGCGAGCTGCCGTGTCCGGGGCCCGTGCTGTGCCCTGCATCGGTGTGTGTGCCGATGCGGTGGTTGCGCGAGTTGCTGTCGCGGGGGCCGACGCTCATGCCGTGCGTTCTTTCGGCATGAGTGCCATTCCCTCGGTGGTCACGCAAGCGATGGCCTCCGAATCCGCTGCTCACACCGTTACCCCCAAGATCTCCGCGGCGGTGCGAACCGCGACGGTCGCGCGGTCCATGTCGATACCCGCCGCGGCCGAGGAGACGGCGACGGACCCGCCGTCGCGCACGGCCTGGCCGATCGCGCGGCGCTCGCCGGATTCGAACGCGCCGAAGGTGCGGCGCAGCAGCGGCAGGGTTTCGACGAAGGTGTCGTCGCCGAGGCCGCGCAGCCAATCGTCTATGAGCCGCAACAACTCTCGATCGTGGACCAGCAGCAGGCCGCGGCCGCCGAGGAACCCGTCGATCCAGGCCGCCTTGGCGGCGGCGGGGTTGCCCACCGACAGGGCGGCGGAGAGCCTGCGTGCGGACTCGGCGTCATCGATGCGGCCCGCGTCGGCGAGTAGGCGGACGGCGCGCCCCACCAAGGCGCCGTGCACGTCGTCGCGGTCGGCGACGCGGCGCAAGGCGTTCAGCCACTCGCCGGTCGCCCAGCTGTCGTCCCTGGTGTGGATGGCGGTGTGTGCCGCGTCGAGCAGCGTGCGCAGTTCGGTGGCGGCGTCGGTGTCCAATCCGGTGACCGCGGCGGACAAGCCCGCGCAGACGCGCACCAGCAGTCCGTCGGCGACGTGGGCCAGCGCCTTGGTGTCGGTGCCGCGCACGTCGCCGTAGCGCAGCGTGCGGATCAGGCCGGGCAGCGCGGCGAGCAGGTGGGTGACGTCGTGGTCGAGTGCGGCGGTGGACTCCAGCCGGGCGATCAGCCCGTCGGTCGCGCCGCCGAGATCGGCGAGCAGGGCCACTTCCAGCGCGGCGGTGAGCTCGCCGACGGTGCGGTCGGCGCTGCTCGCGGTGTCGAGGATCTTCGCCTCCGCGGCGGTGCGGAGGGTGGTGCCCCAGCGGGACGCCTCGATGATCGAGATGGCGTACTCGGGCCGCCACTCCAGCGTCCAGGTTTCCCGGAAGGTGCCGGTGCTGCGCACATCGCTCGTGGTCAGCGTGCCCCAGTCGATGTCGAGCACACGCAGCCGGTGCAACAGACGCGAGCGCGCGACCTCGCGTTCTTTGCGCAGGTCCAGGTCGATGGTGCGGGCCAGCGGCTCCTGCTTCATGCGCAGCGAACGGATCGTGGCGCGCAGGTCCGCCTCCAGCGGCACGGTCGGGGTCTGCTCCGGCACCGCGCCGAGTGCCTCGCCGACGACCAATTCGCCGATCACCAGCCGCAGCATCGTCTCGTCGCCGCCGCACAGCACCGACCTGGTCGCCTCGGTGACCTCCGACAATCCCGCCAGCGGCCGCCCGCGCAGCGCGGCGAGGGTGTCGGCGAGGCGAACGGATTCGATGACGTGCGCGCTGGAGACCGGCAGATCGTGCGCGCGCAGCACCCCGGCGACCTTGGTCAGCCACCGGGCGATCGGCCGCTCGGTCTCGGTGAACAGGTGGTGGTACCAGCCCGGCGAGGTGACGCCAGCACCGTACCCGGAGGAGGTGGACAGCCGCGAGTGCGTCCACGGCACCCAGGTGAGCCGCGCTTTGGTCTTCGGGAGTCCTTTCAACAGCCGGGCATCCGGCGCGGCGGGACCGAGCGCACCGGTGAGCGCGGGCGCATGCCACGCACCGCAGACCACCGCCAGCCGCGTCGCACCGTCCTTGAGCGCCTTGCGCATGGTCTGGCGCATATAGGCTTCGCGGCGCAGGGTGTGGGCGTCGATGGTGATCGGCTCGTGCGGCTGTCGACGGGCGAACTCGGTATCGGAAATCGCCTCGGCGACCGAATCCTGTTCCGGCGCTGCATCCTCCGCCGAGAGGTCCCGCGCTGGCTCGTCGTGGGCGGATGGGCCGGTGTGCGCTGGTCGGCCGCCCGCGGAGTCGGCCCGAGCTGGATGGTCGTTTGCGGATTCGGTACTGCCTATTCCGTGCTCTGCGCGCTCGCTGTGGGCGGAGTCGGCATTCCCGCGTTCGGCGTCAGCCGGTTGGTTATTCGCCGCTTCGGCACGGGGTGGTTGGTCGTGCGCGAGGTCGGCTTGTGCGGGTGCCTTGTTCGCGGGTTCGGCGTGGGCTGGCTCGTTCTTCGCGGGTTCGGCGTCTGTGCGTCCGTTCACGGGTTCGCCGTGCGGAGACTCGGTGTTCGCCGGTTCGTCAACGGGTCCTGGTCTGGATTCTTGCTCGCGCTCGGCGGACTCTCGCAGCGCGGCCATCGCCTCGGTGATCGGTTCGAACGCGTCGGCGTCGGGCACGGACTCCACGACCGCGTCCCACCAGCGTTCGGCGTCGTCGTAACCGCCCGCCTCGGCCAGCGCGGCGAGCGGATCGAATCGGTCGCCGGGTTCGTCCTCCACCGCGAGCACGATGGTGGCGGGTAGATCGCAGAATCGGACGGGCACATCGTTGTCCACGGCGTAGCGCAGCGCCTGCCATTCGGGGGAGAACACCGCGTACGGCCAGAACGCGGCCTTGGCCGGTGTGTCGGGGACGTAGGCCAGCAGGGCGACCGGAGGGGTCATTCCGTCGGCGGCGACGTAACCGACCAGCGGATCGGCATCGGCGGGCCCCTCGATGAGAATCATGTCGGGGCGGAACGCCTCCAGGGCCAGGCGCAGCGAACGCGCCGACCCAGGACCGTGGTGCCGGATGCCGAAAACCTTCGTCACCGGCGTGGATTCGGGATTCACCCGGTGACCTCACGGCAGGCGCGGTAGAAATCCGACCAGTCCGGCCGCTCGCGGACCACGGCCTCCAGGTACTCGGTCCACACCACCGCGTCGGCGACCGGGTCCTTGATCACCGAGCCGAGCACGGCGCCCGCGATGTCGGAGGCGCGCAGCACGCCGTCGCCGAAATGCGCCGACAGCGCGATGCCGTTGGTGATCACCGAGATCGCCTCGGCGGTGGACAGCGTCCCCGACGGGGACTTCAGTTTGGTCCGGCCGTCGGCGGTGCTGCCCGAGCGCAACTCACGGAAGACCCGCACGACGCGCCGCACCTCCTCGGCCGCCGCGGGCACGGTGGGCAGTTCCAAGGCGGAGCCGAGCTGCTCGACCCGCCTGCTGACGATGGCAACCTCCTCGTCCTCGCTCGCGGGCAGCGGCAGCACCACCGTGTTGAACCGTCGGCGCAACGCCGAGGACAGTTCGTTCACGCCGCGGTCGCGGTCGTTGGCGGTGGCGATCACGTTGAAGCCCTTGGCCGCCTGCACCTCCATGCCGAGTTCGGGCACCGGCAGGGTCTTCTCCGAGAGGATGGTGATCAGCGCGTCCTGCACGTCGGAGGGGATGCGGGTGAGCTCCTCGATCCGGGCGATGGCTCCGGTGCGCATGGCGGTCAGCACCGGCGACGGCACCAGCGCGGCTTCGCTGGGACCTTCGGCGAGCAGCCGCGCGTAGTTCCAGCCGTACCGGATCGCCTCCTCGGCCGTGCCCGACGTGCCCTGCACCAGCAGCGTGGACGCACCGCTGATGGCGGCGGAAAGATGTTCCGAGACCCAGGTTTTGGCGGTGCCGGGCACGCCGAGCAGCAGCAGCGCCCGGTCGGTGGCCAGCGTCGCGACCGCCACTTCCATCAGCCTGCGCGGGCCGATGTACTTCGGCGTGATCACGGTGCCGTCGTCCAGGGCGCCGCCGAGCAGGTAGGTGACCACCGCCCAGGGCGACAGCCGCCAGGACGGCGGGCGGGGCCGGTCGTCGGCGGCGGCGAGGGCGCGCAGCTCGTCGGCGTACGCCTGTTCGGCGTGCGGGCGCAGCAGGTCCGGATTCGGTTCGGTGGTGGTCACTGCAACTCCTCGAGCATCATCGAGCGGTGGTTGAGGTCGTGGGCGAGCTGGTCGAAGGCCCGCTCCCAGGCGGGATCGTCGCATCGGCGCGCGACCGCGGACAGCGTGCCCGCGGCGGTGACCGGCAGGTGGACGGCGGCCGAGGCGAGCAGCGAGCGGTGCGCGTTCGGGGAGACGCCGTGCGCGTCCGGGCGCCGCGCCGCCGCCCGCGCCCGCTCGAACAGCAGCAGGATCACATGCTGCGCCGCCGCTTCCGGCCACGGATGCCCCATCGCGGGCAGCAGCGCCTCGATCTCGGAGAGCCAGGAGCCGTCCAACCGCGCCAGATGCGCGGTCCGATCCGGCAGCGGCAGCAGCGCGAACAGCTCCCGCCTGCGCAGCATGGCCAGGTCGGTCGGCACGCCCGCATCGAAAAGCGCTCGTGCCCAGGCCGAATCACGTTGTGCCAGTGCGGCGTCCACCCAGCCGTCGAAGACGGGTTGCCGGAACCGGTCCTCGATCGTTGCGCGCACCGCCTGCTCCGGCGTGCCGAGCAGCGCCGCCCAGTGCGACAGTCGCGTCGCCGCGACCATCTGCCGCAGCCAGGCCGCGGGCACGTCGGGTTCGCCGTTCCAGCGGTAGGCGAATTCCACTGTGCGGTCGGTGATCCCGTCGCGCTGACTGGCGGCGTCGAGCGAGTCGGGCAGCACCGGAACCAGATTCGTGTGCCGCATCCGGTGCTCGACGCGTACCCATGCGCTCGCCCTGGCGCGCATGCGCTGCGCGAAAGCCGACTCCGGCAGCAGCGCGAGCAGCCCGGCCGCGGTGCGGCGCACATCAGCGCGCCGGTCGTCCAGCGCCGTTTCCAGCAGCGGTTCGTCCTCTGGCGCGAGGCCATCGGCGAGCACGGCGAGCAGTTCGGCCTTGATCGGACCGGATTCTTTCGGCCACGCCGCCGCGAGCTGTGTCCTGGCGGCGTCGGGGTCGTCGCGTCGGAGCCGCGCGAGCCAGTCGCGCCGTTCGGGCGGCTGCCCGAACCGCCAGGTGTCCACGGACTCCGTGGCGGCGGGCCGCCGCACCAGGTCACGCCACTCAGGATGCTGCGCCGCCAGCCAGCTGCCACGCGCGCCCGCAAGGCGCAGCAGCGACTCGCGCAGGGTGGCATTGATCTTCGCGTGCTCGAGCAGCGGCTCGCACAGCGCGTCCGGGGCCCGGTAGTCGTGCGGAGCCGCCGCGTCGAACCACTCGGGAAGGAAAGCCGAGCGCTCCCGCAGCATGCGCGCCAGGCGCGTGGCCGCCGGGCGCGGCAGCAACCGCCGGTCGTCGTCGGCCGCGGGCTCCGGTGCGGTCGCCGAGGCTGGCGCGACGCCGCCGCGGGTGAAAAGGTCTTGCAGAGCGGCGGATTCGAGCAGCCGCAGGGCCGGATCGGCCGACAATCGGTCCGCCGACCGTGCGATCGGCGGCACCAACGCGGTGGGATCCAGTGTGCGCCGTGCGGTGCCCAGCAGGGCCGCGGAGGTCAGATCGGCGCTCGCCGTCTGCCCGGCAGGGGATCGCGGCACGTCATATCCGAACGTGTCCGCGCGCGCCAAGTCGATCACCTCGCCGGTGGCGAGCACCGAAATCGGCGCCAGTCCATCGGGGTTCCACTCGCCGAGCACGGTCACGGGATGACCGCCGGAGACGGCCAGCAGCGTCCACGGGCTCGCGGTGGCGCGAATCGGCAGCGCGGTGCCATCGGATTCGGTGACATACCAGCCCTGTTCGGTCCGGGCGGGCACCACGTCGATCAGCAGCATCGGCCAGGAACGCAGCCACGGATCGGCGCCGAGCGCCGCCGCGTGATCGGCCAGCGCGGCGGCGATGGTGGCGGGCCGCTCGGCGTCGGCGGGCAGCGTGGTGAAAGGTTCGGCAGCGCCGTGCCGTTCGCCCCAGAGCGCCCGCAGGGGAGCGGCGGCCGGATAGAAGTGCAGCTCGGCGTCGGCCAGTTGCCCCAGCGCGGGAAGGTCGGCGGGGAAACTCGGGGAACCGAAGGAATGGTCGACGATCAGCGCCCATCGTCTGGTCCCGCGCCCGTACAGCCAGGTGCGCCGGGTGTAGAGGCGCTCCTCCTCGGTGACCCGGAGGCCGAAGACCATCCATCGATCCCGGACCGGGGGTTCGGCGCGCACCGCCTCGGCCGGGTTCGGATAGCCGATGTGGGTGCGGATGCTGGCGCTCAACGCGGGCGGCACGGCGTCGAGCTGCCGGTGCGCGGCGACCAGCAGATGCAGGCGCGCGTACTCGCGCAGCACGATGTCGGGCCAGTCGGTTCTGGTGGCCACCGTGGTCGGCAGCTGCCGCAGCGCCGCGGCGAGGCCGGGGGCTTGCGCGTCGACCATCCTGGCGGCGATGGACTCGAACGCGCGAAACGAGCGGTCGGTCTGGGCGAGTCCGGTGCGCACCTGATCACCGAGCCAGACGTCGAGTTCCTCCAGCCCAGCGGTCACGCGCACTCTGCGCTGCTCGACGGTGGCCGGGTTGGGCGTGCGGGACCGGCTGGCGGAGGTGGCTCGCGTAGCACGGCCGCCGATCCAGGACGCCGCGTAGTCCGCGATCGCCGTGGCGGCCGGAACCTCGCCCGCGGCCCACCGCAGCAACAGCGACAGCGCGTGCTTGCACGGGAACTTGCGACTCGGACAGGAGCACCGATACGCGGGACCGGACACATCGACGATCGTCTGATACGGCGTGGCGCCGCTGCCCTGGCATCGCCCCCACAGCGCGTCGCCGTGCTGCCCGCTCTCGCGCCAGCGGCCCACCAGCTTGCGCGCCGCCGACAGTGAACTCGCGTCCGGCGCCACCGCCGCGACCTGGTCTTCGGTCCACGGCGTCGTCATCGGACGGCTCCAGCTCGGTGGTGGCTCATCGCCTTCCTTCATTCCTCGGTTCACCGGAGTTCTACCGCAGCGCACCGACAGGCGCCGCGACCGGTGCCGCGTCGCGCACGGAACCGCTTGCCTCGGTGCCCGATTCGCCGATCCGGCAAATGTTGCGCCGGATGAAGTGCTCTGGCATCCTGTCCTGTTCGGCTCGGCCGAGCCACCCGGACGGGTGTTGACACCATCGAGCTGCCCGCCGGGGTTGGCGCGAGGGGTGGACATCGAGGCGCGGCGCAGGCGTTTCGATGACCATATCCATCCCCGCGGGCAGATTCGCATGGGCACGGTGGGCGATTCGGACGCGATCAGGTAGCGTTTCGCACAGCTTCGACAAAGGCGCCGCGCACGGGGTCGGAGGACGTGTGACGGCTCGATGTGGAGGGGTTGTTCGCATGCGCATGGATCCCGATGCCGTCCAGGCCGGCGGTCCTTCCGATGCGCCGCCCCGGTTGTCGGAGGTGGTGACCAAGCGGCTCGCCGAGGACCCCGCGGTGACGCCGTCGGTCACGCGAACCGTGTTGCGCGCCTTGGGTGCTGCCGAATCCGGTGACACCGCAACCACATTCGAGCACTCCGGCATCTTCCTGAGCGCCATTCGGGTCCGCGGCTTCCGCGGTATCGGACCGGAGACGACATTGCGCCTGCCGCCAGGTCCCGGCCTCACCCTCGTCGTCGGCCGCAACGGCAGCGGGAAATCCAGTTTCGCCGAGGCCGCCGAATTGGCTCTGACCGGTGGAAACCGTCGCTGGGACGGCCGGTCGGCGGCGTGGCGGGAGGGGTGGCGCAACCTGCACGACGGCGCCGCGGCCCGCATCGAGCTGGAACTGCTCACGGCGGGCGACGCGCCGCGGCTGACCATCACCAAAGAATGGGCCGCCGACGCCGCCCTGTCCGACGCGCACTGGACCCAGCGGTATCCGCCCGCGCCACCAACCGAATTCGACACCGACCGGTGGGCGGCGCAACTCGAGCTCTACCGCCCGTTCCTGTCCTACAGCGAACTCGGCGCGCTGGTCGACGGCAAGCCGAGCGACCTGTTCGACGCGCTGCACCAGCTGCTCGGGCTGGACGAACTCACCCTGGCGCAGGAACGCATCCGGATGCGCCGCCTGGAGCTGGAACGCGCGGTCCGGGAGTCCCGCCAGCAGCGACTGGAACTGCTCGAACAACTCGCCTCGGTGGCCGACGACCGGGCGGTACGGGTGGCGGGTCTGCTGCGACCGGCGCAGCCGGATCTCGCCGCCATCGGCCGCGAGGTGCTCGGTTCGGTCGACGACCCGGCCGGGCGGGATGGGCTGCGGGCGATCGTGCGGCTCGCGCTGCCCGCCGAGACGGAAGTGGAGGCGGTCGCGGCCCGTCTCGAAACCTGGGGTTCGGCACTCGCCGAAGGCGCCACCGCCGACGCCGAGGCCGATCTGCGCGTGCTCGAGCTGCTGCGCAAGGCGCGGGAACATCAGGCGGCGAGCGGAACCTGTCCGTGCCCGGTATGCGGCCGGGGTGCGCTCGACGACGACTGGGCGCGCGACACCGACTCCGCCATAGCGCGGCTCGCCGCCCGTGTCGACGCGCTCACCACCGCTCGCGTCGAACTCGGCAACGCCGTGCGGGCCGCGAGGTCGCTTCCGGAGCTCGTCCCGGCCGAACTGGATTTCGACCCGCACAACCCGCCGTCCGTGGACCCCACCGCGGTGCGCGATGCGTGGGCCGAGTGGGCCGCGCTGACCACCGCCGATTACACCCCGGACCTGCCCGACCGGCTGCGCCGCGCGCACGCGCGGCTGGTCGACGAGCTCGACTTGCTGCAACAGGGCACCCGCAAGGAACTCGACCGCTTGGACGAGGTGTGGACGCCGCTGGTCCCGCGGATCGTGAACTGGTTGGAGGGCGCGCGCGAGGTCGCCGCGCACGCGCCCGAACTGCGCACCGTGAAAAAGGCCGAGGACTGGCTGAAGTCGGCGACCGCGGGCCTGCGCGGCGAGCGCATGACGCCGCTGGAGACCACGGCTCGCTGGGTCTGGCGCACGCTGCGGCAGCAGAGCAATGTCGAGCTGGGCGCGATCCGCCTGCAAGGCAACGCGGGCACCGCGCGCCGCGTGCTGCTCGACGTGACCGTCGACGAGGTCGACGGCGCCGCGCTCGGCGTGATGAGTCAGGGGGAGCTGCACGCGCTCGGGCTTTCGCTGTTCCTGCCGCGAGCCACGGTGGAGCAGAGCCCGTTTCGTTTCGTCATGATCGATGACCCGGTGCAGGCGATGGACCCGGCCAAGGTGGACGGCTTGGCTCAGGTGCTGGCGACGGTCGCGTGGAGCCGTCAGGTGGTGGTCTTCACTCATGACGAGCGCCTCGCCGAGGCGGTGCGGCGGATGCAGCTCGACGCGACCGTGCTCGAGGTGCAGCGCCGCGACCGTTCGGTGGTCGAAGTGCGGGTCTCCAGCGACCCGATCCGCCGGTACCTCGATGACGCCCGCGCGCTGGTGCGCACTCCGCAGCTGCCCGCGGCGATCGCCGACGAACTGGTGGCCACGTGCTGCCGCTCCGCGGTGGAGGCGGCCAGCCTGGCCAGGGCCAGACGCACCCTGCTCGCCGCAGGCATGAACCACGGCGAGGTGGAACGCCACATCGACGCCGCGCACTCCACCAGGGCCAAGGTGGCGCTGGCGGTGTTCGGCGTCGGCAGCAAGGTCGACGATCTGAACAAGAACCTCATCGCGCGGGAAGGACGGTGGGTGGTGGACGCACTGCGCGACGCCACGGCGGGGGCGCACGTGCCGATCGGGCGCGACATGCGCGAGCTGATCGCCGAGACGGAGAAGTTCGTCGCGTGGCTGGCCCGGTGAGGCGCCGATCCCGGCACCCGCTCGGGCGGCCGTCGCGCTGGCGAGTCACCGGCATGAGTGGGCACAGCGAGCGGGCAATGGACGCCGCCGGGCATTCGTTCGAGGCGCGGGCATGAGCGGACGGCGTCGCCCGGCTGGCGCACGCCGCGGCCACCCGGCGCGCGCGTCTCGGCACGGGCAACGCGGCCCCAAGAACGGGCGCCGCAAGCTCGCGAATCATCCGTCCGTCGCCGAGCGGCTGGAGACCGCGGATCTGCTGCTCGCCGGTGCGGTGACCGACGCGGGCGGGTTGTGGTCGCGGGCGACGGCATGGATTCTGCGGATCGCTCTGGAGCAGGCCGTCGACGAACTGTGGCTGCGGCTGGCGCCCGCACTGATCCGCTGTCCGATGCGGGCGCAGCTGATCGCGCTGCGCGCCTTCGCGGGACCGGACGTGGCGGCGCGGGTGGCGGTGCTGTGGGCGGCGCTGTCGCGTGCCGCCCACCACCACGACTACGAACTCGCGCCCAGTGTCACCGATCTGCGCCGCTGGCGCGAGCAGACCCTTGCTCTCGCCGAGGAGCTGGCTGCCGTGGAGGCGCACCAGGGCTAGGTTGGCTCAGTCGCGTCGGTTCGGGCTTCGCTGTCGGCGAGTTCCTGGTAATGCTTGTCCGAGCCCCAGCCGACATGCGCCTCACCGCGCATCCGTTCGATCATGTGCGGATAGTGCAGTTCGAAGGCGGGCCGCTCGGAGCGGATGCGCGGCAGCTCGTAGAAGTTGTGCCGCGGCGGCGGGCAGGTGGTGGCCCACTCCAGCGAGTTGCCGTAACCCCACGGATCGTCCACGGTGACCACCTCGCCGTAGCGGTAGCTCTTGAAGACGTTCCACAGGAACGGCAGCATCGAGGCGCCGAGCACGAAAGCGCCGATCGTGGAGATCATGTTGAGCAGGGTGAAGTCGTCCGTGGGCAGGTAGTCGGCGTAGCGGCGGGGCATGCCCTCCGCGCCCAGCCAGTGCTGCACCAGGAAGGTGGTGTGGAAACCCAACAGCGTGGTCCAGAAGTGCCACTTGGCCAGGCGCTCGTCGAGCATGCGTCCGGTCATCTTCGGGAACCAGAAATAGATGCCCGCGAACGTGGCGAACACGATGGTGCCGAACAGGACGTAATGGAAGTGCGCCACGACGAAATACGAGTCGGTGACGTGGAAGTCCAGCGGCGGGCTGGCCAGGATGACACCGGACAAACCGCCGAACAGGAACGTCACCAGGAAGCCGAGCGCGAACAGCATCGGTGATTCGAAGGTCAGCTGGCCGCGCCACATGGTGCCGATCCAGTTGAAGAACTTCACGCCGGTGGGGACCGCGATGAGGAAGGTCATGAACGAGAAGAACGGCAGCAGCACCGCGCCGGTGGCGAACATGTGATGCGCCCACACGGCCATGGACAGGCCCGCGATGCCCATGGTGGCGTAGACCAAGGTGGTGTACCCGAAGATCGGCTTGCGACTGAACACCGGGAAGATCTCCGAGATGATGCCGAAGAACGGCAGCGCGATGATGTACACCTCGGGGTGGCCGAAGAACCAGAACAGGTGTTGCCACAACAGGGTTCCGCCGGTAGCCGGGTCGTAGATGTTGCCACCGAGGCGACGATCCACCTCCAGGCCCATCAGCGCGGCGGTCAGCAGTGGGAATACCAGCAGTACCAGGATGCTGGTGACGGTGATGTTCCAGGTGAAGATCGGCATCCGGAACATGGTCATGCCTGGCGCGCGCAGGCAGATCACGGTGGTCAGCATGTTCACGCCACCGAGGATGGTGCCCAGACCCGAGACCGCCAGGCCCATGACCCACATGTCCCCCCCGACCCCCGGAGAGTGCAGCATGTCGGTCAGCGGCGAATACGCGGTCCAGCCGAAGTCCGCCGCGCCGCCCGGGGTGGTGAACCCGGCGGTCGCTATCGTTGCGCCGAACAGATACAGCCAGTAGCTGAAGGCGTTCAGCCGCGGGAAAGCGACGTCGGGGGCGCCGATCTGCAACGGCAGGACGACATTGGCGAAGCCGAACACGATCGGTGTGGCATAAAACAGCAGCATGATCGTGCCGTGCATGGTGAACAGCTGGTTGTACTGCTCGGTGGAGAGGAATTGCAGGCCCGGCCGCGCCAGCTCCCCGCGGATCAACAGCGCCATCAGGCCGCCGACCATGAAGAAGCCCACCGACGTGGTCAGGTACATGACGCCGAGCACCTTGGGGTCGGTGGTCGTCATCATCTTCCAGATATAGGAGCCCTTCGGGCCGAGCCTGGCCGGATAGGGGCGCACCGCCTCCAATTCAGGCGTTGCGCGGGGCGCTACCTCAGTCAACGATCCTCCTGAAAACGCATCTCAGACTCAGGACCAATTCGACAGCTATATGAAGCAAATCACAGTTCCGGTCGCTATACTCCGTGCCCCGCGAAAAAAGGCGCACAAATTGTTCCTGCTGGACCGCGGATGGTCCGCTCATATGGAAGGGAGCACGGTATGAGTGGACCGCGCAGATGCCCGTGCGGGCGCGGCGAGGCATTCGACGACTGCTGTGGTCCGGTACTGCGGGGCGAGCGCGCCGCCGCCACCGCCGAGGCGTTGATGCGGTCGCGGTACACGGCGTTCGCCGTGGGCGACGCCGACTACCTGCTGCGCTCCTGGCATCCGCGCACCCGTCCACGGGAACTAGCTCTCGATCCGGCGCAACGCTGGCTCTTCCTGGAGATCACCCGCACGGAGCGCGGCGGCCTGTTCGACGACACCGGCACCGTAGAGTTCGTCGCGCATTACCGGGACGCCGACGGCCGCGGCGCACTGCACGAGACCAGCAGATTCGCCCGCTCCGGCGATGCCTGGGTCTACTTGGACGGCACGCACGACGCCTGACCGGTAGCGTCACCGGTCATGGCACGCGTCGCGATCGAGTACTGCACCCAATGCCGCTGGCTGCTGCGAGCGAGCTGGATGGCGCAGGAACTGCTCAGCACGTTCGCCACCGAACTGGGCGAGGTCGCGCTCATCCCCGGTTCCGGCGGGGTCTTCCGGATCACCGTCGACGGCGAACAGATCTGGGAACGCAAGGCCGACGGCGGCTTCCCCGACATCGCCGTCCTCAAGCAGCGGGTGCGCGACCGAGTGGCCCCCGAACGCGACCTCGGCCACGTCGACCGGCGCGACTGAACCCGCGGTATCCACGCCGCAGTCGCCGCCCGCCGGGACGTCACGGCGTCGAGCGAGCCCTACTGAACTGCCGGGGGCCCGAAGCGAAGTCACGCGGTCGTCGCTGGGGTGCTGTGGGCTCGGCGTTGGCGAGTGAACCTGCCTCGGCTGTAGCGAAGTAAGCGGCAGTAGCCGTCCCCCAGAGGCACCGCGAAGCGCCTCTGAACCCGCGGCCGCTGGAAGGGGAGCTCGCGGCAACAACAGGTGACCCGCCGGGCGAGTCATGGGCTCGGCGGGCTCGATTGAACTCGCGGCGCGGGAGGGGATCAGCCGCAGCAGCCGCCACCGCAGCAGCCCCCGCCTGCCGGGGGCGCGGCGGGGCTCGGCGCGGCCGCGTTGCCGCCGCCTCTGCTCACGGTGGCGAACGTGGTCAGCAGCTTGACCGTGTCGTCGTGCCCGCTGGGGCAGGCGGCGGGCGCCGACGATTCCGCCATGGGGCGGGTCACCTCGAACGTGTCGCCGCAGCTGCGGCACCGGTAGCTGTAACTCGGCATCCGCTCATTCTAGGGCCGCACCCCTGTGCGTTCACCTTGATGATTCCCGGAGCCTGTCCCGGGGCGGCGGAGACTCGAGCGATCGGGTAGCGAACTCCGGACGACCGGGTTCGTCCGCAGCCGACTACCGGCAACGTGAGCGCTGCTTACTTGGCCGCTGTGGCCGACCAGCCGTAATGCACCCCGCCACCGTGATCAATTCGACACAGTGGTCGATGCGGCGGCCTGAACAGCGGATGAATGCCGCCCGACACCGCAATGAATCGGCATGGAAATCTGGCCGTACCGATCTTCGTCGTACTCTCGAAAAAGAAGTATGAGGAGGTCTGCGATGAGCGCCCAGTTCTCCGAGGCGGTGCCCGGTCCCGACGATCTCGCCCAGCCGATCGCGCGAACGGTATACGGAGACGTGCGCGGCGTTCGCGAAGGGGCCGTATCGGTGTGGCGCAGCATCCCCTACGCGGCGGCCCCGGGAGGACCCACACGGTTCGCGCCGCCGAAGCCACCGCAGCCGTGGGACGGAGCGCGCGACTGTACTCGCTTCGGCCGGATCGCGCCGCAGTCGATGGGCCCCATGGTGCCCATCGACTCGGGTCTCACGATGGGTGAGGACTGCCTGTGGCTGAACGTCTGGTCCCCGCGGAACGCGGGCGAGGACTCGGTGCACGAGCCGCGCCCGGTGCTGGTCTGGCTGCACGGTGGCGCGTACTGCCTCGGCACCGCCGCACAGGAGATCTACGACGGACGCAAGCTGGCCCTGGCCGGTGACGTCGTGGTCGTCGCGGTGAACTATCGGCTCGGCGCGCTCGGCTTCCTCGACCTGTCCTCGCTCGGCGACGACTTCGTGCCGAACCTCGGCCTGCACGACCAGATCGCCGCGCTGGAATGGGTGCGGGAGAACATCGCCGCGTTCGGCGGCGACCCCGGCAACGTCACGCTGTTCGGCGAGTCCTCCGGCGCGGGGTGCGTCACCGCGTTGCTGACCTCGCCGCGCGCCGAGGGCCTGTTCCATCGGGCCATCGCCCAGAGCCCACCCGCGACCACGGTGTTCGGGCCGGAGCGAGCGGCGACGGTGGCGCGGCGATTCCTGGAGTTGCTGGAGCTGCCCGCGTCCCGGGCCAAGGAGCTGCTGGAGTGCCCGATCGAGCGGATCGTGGCGGCCGCGGGCGTGCTGCTCGACGAGATCCCGTTGAAGGAGCCGGGCAGGCTGGCGGCCGCCCCCGTGGTCGACGGGGACCTGCTGCCGACCTACCCGATCGACCGGTTCCAGCGCGGGCAATCGCATCGGGTGCCGTTGATGATCGGCACCAACAAGGACGAGGCGTCGCTGTTCCGGTTGCTGCGCTCGCCCATCATGCCGGTGACCCCGGACGCGGTGAACGCGATGCTGCGCGACGTCGCGGCGACCCATCCGGGTATGTCAGCGGAGCGGGTCGCCGAGATCACCTCCGCGTACCCGGATCTGAACAAAGCCCGCGGCGCGCTGGCCATGTCCACCGACGCGGCGTTCCGGATGCCCGCGCACTGGGTGGCCGACGGCCACGCCCAGCACTCACCGACCTGGATGTACCGCTTCGACTACGCCACCCCGATGCTGCGCGCGGCCCGCGTCGGCGCGGGCCATGCCACCGAATTGCCCTATGTCTTCGGCAATTTCGGCACGATCAACCACGACCCGACCTTTTGGCTCGGCGGCCGCAAGACAGCCATGGACGTCTCCGGCCGCATCATGCGCCGCTGGCTGGCCTTCGCCACCTACGGCGTCCCCGCCGCCCTCGACGGCTCCAAACACTGGCCCCCCTACCGCATCCCGGCCCGCACCACCCTGGTCATCGACACCGCCGACCGAGTCCTCGACGACCCCGACCGCGACCTGCACACCGCCTGGGGCCAACAAGCCGTCGGCTTCAGCTAGCCCGTCGACACGCTCGTCGCGTCTATGAACCGGCGTCAGACGTCGGTGGAGAAGCGGATGCCGCCGTCGGGGATCTCGACGCCGGGCCAGACGCGGGCGCCGCGGAGGAGTTCGCAGCGGGCGCCGATGTTCGCGCCGTCGCCGATGACGCCGTCGCGGACGAGGGCGCGCGGGCCGATGCGTGCGCCGAAGCCGATGATGGTGCGTTCGACGGTCGCGCCCGCTTCGATCCGCGCGCCGTCGAAGACGACCGCGCCGTCCAGGCGTGCGCCCGCGCCGATCTCGGCGCCGCGGCCGACCACCGTGCCGCCGATGAGCACCGCGCCGGGGGCGACGCCCGCGCCGGGGTGGACCAGCGATTCCCCGCGCTGGCCGGGCAGGGCGGGGGACGGGGCGATACCGCGGACCAGGTCGGCGGAGCCGCGGACGAAGTCCTCGGGTGTGCCCATGTCGCGCCAGTAGGAGGTGTCCACATGCGCTTGGAGGCGGGCGCCTTCGGCCAGCAGCGAGGGGAAGACCTCGCGCTCCACCGACACCGGACGCCCGGCCGGGATCTTCTCGATGTACTCGCGGCGGAACACGTAGCACCCGGCGTTGATCTGGTCGGTCGGCGGATCCTGGGTCTTCTCCAGGAACGCGGTGACCCGGCCGTCCTCGTCGGTGGGCACGCAGCCGAACGCGCGCGGATCGCTCACCCGGACCAGGTGCAGGGTCACGTCGGCGCGGGTCGACTCGTGCGTGTCGAGCACCGCGCCGAGATCGGTGCCGCCGAGCACGTCGCCGTTGAACACCATCACGTTGTCGGCGCGCAGCTTGGGCAGCACGTTGCGGATGGCGCCGCCGGTGCCCAGCGGCTCGGTCTCGGTGACGTACTCGATCTCCAGGCCCAGCTCGGAGCCGTCGCCGAAGTGCTCCTCGAAGACCTCGGCCTTGAACGAGGTGCCCAGCACCACGTGGGTGATCCCGGCTTCGGCGATGCGGGCGAGCAGATGGGTCAGGAACGGCAACCCGGCCGTCGGCAGCATCGGCTTGGGTGCCGAGAGGGTCAGCGGCCGTAACCGCGTGCCCTGCCCGCCGACCAGGATCACGGCGTCTGTGCCTGCATTTCCTGCCATCCAGCTACCCCTAGCTCACAACGTCGACTCTTCCGCGGCACCGGTTATCCGGCGTCGCGCGCCTGTTGGCGCAGGGCAGATCGAACCGCAATCCTCGAGCGCATCGCAAGTCCGGCCCGCAGCGCCAGCCGCAGCGGCGCCTGCCACCAGTGCGGATGCCGGTCGGCCTGGAACCGGTAGGCGCTGGCGTGGTGGGCGGGCAGCATGACTTCGGGATGGCGGCCCGCCGCATGCCCCTTGGCATGGGTGACCTCGGCGTCCGGCACGAACACGTTGTGCCAGCCCGCCTTGCCCATCCGGTCGCCGAAGTCGACGTCCTCCATGTACATGAAGTAGCGCGAGTCGAAGCCGTCGATCGAGTCGAACGCCGCGCGCCGTACCAGCAGGCACGATCCGGACAGCCAGCCGACCGCCCGCTCGGAGATCTCCTCGTTCTCCTGCCGGTAGCGGCGAGTCCACGGGTTGGACTTCCACACCGTGCCCAGGATCGCGTGACCGGCGCCGTCGAGCAGGCCGGGCACCCGCCGCGCGGACGGATACACGCTGCCGTCCGGTTCCAGCACCAGCGGCCCGAGTGCGCCCGCGCGCGGCCAGCGCTTGGCCGCCGCGAGCAGCTTGTCGATGGAGTCGACGCCCCAGCGGATGTCGGGGTTGGCGATCACGATGAACTCGATGGCCGGATCGATCTCCGCGACGGCGCGGTTGATCGCGCCGCCATAGCCGATGTTGCCGCCGGTGCGCAGTAGCCGCACGTGCGAGTTGGCCTCGGCGACCAGCTCCGGCACGCCGTCCACCGAGCCGTTGTCGGCCAGGATCACCTGCGGTTTCTCCGTGGTGGCCGCGGCGAGGGTGGTGATGAAGTGCTCGAGGTGTTCACCCGGCGAGTAGGTCACCGTGACGACGGCCAGGCTCGCGGGCGCGGCGGAATCGGAATCGCTCACGGAGATAAACCCTAGCTGGACCGGCGCGCCAGCGCGTCCCCCAGTGCCGTTCGCCAAGCGCGCAGGGGAGTCAGCCCGGCGTTGTCCCAGGCACGCGGCGACAGCACCGAATATGCCGGGCGCCGTGCGGGTCTGGGAAACGCCGACGAGTCACAGGGCCGCACCCGCTCCGGGTCGGCGCCGATCCCGGCGAACACCGCGCGGGCGAGTTCGAACCGGCTGGCCTGACCGGCGTTGGTGGCGTGCAGGACTCGGGGCGCGTCCGGTCGTCCCGCCAGCTCCAGCAGCGCGGCGGCCAGGTCGGCGGCGTATGTTGGTGAGCCGACCTCGTCGTCCACCACGTCGACGGTGTCGCGTTCCCGTTCCAGCCGCAGCATCGTCGCGACGAAATCGCCGCCGCGCCCGGTGTATACCCAGGCGGTGCGCACCACGTGCGCGTTCGGGCACCCGGCCAGCACCGCCTGCTCGCCCGCGAGTTTGGACTTTCCGTAGACGGACGCGGGTCCGGTCGGATCGGTGGTGTCATATGGCCGCTGGTGGGTACCTGGAAAGACATAGTCGGTGGACAGATGGATCAGCCGGGCACCGAGCGCCGCGCAGGCCTCGGCGAGCACGGCCGGTCCGGTCGCGTTACCCGCGTACGCTGCCTCGGTCTCGGTTTCGGCCCGGTCGACGGCGGTGTAGGCGGCGCAGTTGAGCACCACGTCGCCGGGTGTGAGTACCGCGCGCACGGCGGCGGGGTCGGTGATGTCGAGTTCGGCCCGCCCGTAGCCGTGGGCGGCCGGAGCGAGACGCAGCAGTTCCCGGCCCACCTGCCCGTGCGCCCCGGTGACGACGAGGCGTGCGGATACGGTGGATCGGGGCGCGGTGAGGTCGGTCACGGGCGCAAGTCTGGCATGCCGCCGCGCTCGCGGTTGAGGTCCTTCGCAGTAACCGTTCGTTAGCTCGAGGCGTCGGGGGGATCCCGGAACCGGGCAGGGCGGGCGGGAACGACAGGTGGCGGTGCGGTTGCGCACACGCGTCGCCACGAAACCCAGTTTCGGCGAGAGGATGCAGAGTTGTCGCAGGGCACATCGGTGTCGCCGCGGCCGCCCCGGCCCGGCACGCAGTCGTTCGGACCGCTGCGCTCGTTGGCCGCGGCCGCCGCCGTCCTCGTGCTCGTGCTCACCGGATTCGCTTGGCGCAGCGTGGATGCGCTGGTCGCCAACATCGAGCGCATCGGTGACCTCGGGCTCGGCGGCGGCCGCGACGGCGCGGTGGACATCCTGCTGGTCGGCGTGGACAGCCGGACCGACGCACACGGCAATCCGCTGTCCGACCGCGAGCGCGCGATCCTGCACGCGGGCGACGAGTCCGGCACCAACACCGACACCATCGTGCTGCTGCGCGTGCCGAACGACGGGCGCTCGGCCACCGCGATCTCCATTCCGCGTGACTCCTACGTCGACATTCCCGGCCTCGGCATGGGCAAGATCAACTCCGCCTACGGCGCGACCAAGGCGGCCCAGTACGTGAAGCTGACCGAGCAGGGCGTCTCGGAGACCGACGCGCAGCGCCAGTCCACCCAGGCGGGCAGGCAGGCGCTGATCAAGACCGTGGCGACCCTGACCGGGCTCACCGTCGACCACTACGCCGAGGTGAGCCTGCTCGGCTTCGTGCTGCTCACCGACGCGGTCGGCGGCGTCGAGGTGTGCCTGCGAAATCCGGTGGAGGAATGGATGTCCGGCGCCGATTTCCCCGCGGGACCTCAGCGCCTGGACGGGTCGCGTGCGCTCAGTTTCGTGCGCCAGCGCCACAATCTGCCGCGCGGTGACATCGATCGGATCGTGCGCCAGCAGGTGTTCATGGCGCAGTTGGTGCGGCAGGTCCTCAGCGCGAAGACGCTCAGCAATCCGGGCACGTTGCACAAGCTCAGCGACGCGGTGGGACGGACGATCGTGGTGGACGAGGGCTGGGACGTGCTCGCCTTCCTCCAGCAGTTGAAGGATCTCTCCGGCGGCCAGGTGACCTTCGAGACCATTCCGGTCGCCGACCTCAACGGCGAGACCAGCAGCGGCGAATCCGTGGTCAAGGTCGAGCCCAAGGCGGTCAAGACCTACGTCGCCTCGCTGGTCGGCGAGGCGGAACCCACGCGGACGCCCGATTCCCGCGGCGATCCCACGACCGTGACCGTCAACGTCTACAACGCGGGCGGTGTCGGCGGACTCGCGGCGGAGGTGGCACAGGCACTGAGCGCCAAAGGCTTCCGCCAAGGCGCGGTGTCCAACTACACCGGAGAGCGCGTGACGAGCAGCCGGGTGCTCGCCGCGGACCCGTCCAGTCAGAAGGCCAAGGCGGTGGCCACCGCGCTCGGCGGGCTGCCGATCCTCGCGGATCCGGCGCTGTCGCCGGATTCGGTGAGCGTCGTGCTGGCGAGCGACTATTCTGGTCCGGGCTCGGCGGCCGGGCGGGTGTTCGACTTCTCCGGAACGTCGACCTCCGCGACGCCCGTCCCGCCCGCCCCACCGATCGATGCAGGCCAGAACGGACCGAAATGCGTGAACTGAACCATGCGTGACATCGACCAGGCACACACACTCACCGAAGCGATACTCGATCCGATCCTCGCCCGCGAGCCGGCGGGCCCGCGCGTCACCTATTACGACGACGCGACCGGCGCGCGGATCGAGCTGTCCGGCCTGACGCTGGCGAACTGGGCGGCCAAGACGGCCAACCTGATTCGCGACGAGTTCGGCCTGAGCGCGGGCGCCCGGGTCGCCGTGCTGCTGCCCGCGCACTGGCAGACCGCCGCGGTGCTGCTCGGCTGCTGGTGGGCGGGCACCGAGGTGGTGCTGCACCCCGACGAGGACGCCGACCTGGCCTTGGCGACCCCCGATCGTCTCGACGACACCGACGGCGCCGGTGAGGTCGCGGCCCTGTCGCTGGACGCCATGGGCGCCCCGGTGCGCGATCTGCCGGTGGGCGTCACTGATTTCGCCACCGCGGTGCGGGTGCACGGCGACCAGTTCCTGGCCCGCGGCGCCGGAGTCGCGCTGGAGGGCATGCCGGTCGCCGAGGTACTCGCCGAGGCACGGAAATCGGCCCTGCGGCAAGGCTTCTCCGAGGGCGACCGGGTGCTGTCCAGCACGCCGTGGGACACCCCGGCGGAGCTCGTCGACGGCTACGTCGCGGTGCTGGCCGCGGGCGCCTCGCTGGTGCAGGTGGTCAACCCGGATCCGGCGCTGCACGACCGCCGCATCGCTTCGGAACGGGTGACCGCGCAGCGTCTGTGAGCGAGCGGCAGCCGCACGGGAGTGCTCCTACCGCGGTATTGGCGCCGATCCGACCACAGGACGTTCCACAAGTTCGCGTACTTCCGTACGGTGGACTCATCGCACAACGACGGGGTTGGACTATGAAGCCACAGTATTGGTTCCGCTGGATGTCGGTGCAGGGCGCCCCGCGCCTCGCCCTGCGATTACAGGCCCGCCGTGGCGACGCGTTCGCCGAATTGATGGCCGGGCCCACCGGCTGCGATGACCCCTACCCGCTCATCGAGCAGCTGCGCGGCCAAGGCAGGCTGCAGCGGACCTCGATCGCGTGGGCGACCTTCGATCACGAGCTGAGCCGTTCCATCCTGCGCGACACCCGCTTCGGCGTGCGCACCACGGAGAGCTTCAACATCCCCAGACCGCTGCAGAAGCTCGCCGAGCGCTTCCCGCTGCCGCCGAACCCGGTCGAACCGCCGTCGATGCTGGTAATCGATCCGCCGGAGCACACGCGGATGCGCAAGCCGGTCGCTTCGGCGTTCACCCCGCGCGCGGTCCGCAGGCTGCGCGACCGCGTCGAGACGGTCACCGAGGAGTTGCTGAACGCGCTACCGGCGGGCGGCTCGGCCGATCTGATCGAGTCCTACGCCTCCCAGGTGCCGATCGCGATCATCTCCGAGATGCTCGGCTTCCCCGACGAGGACAAGGCGAGGTTCCTCGACTGGGGCGATCAGATGACGCCGTTGCTGGACATCGGCATCCCATGGCGCGTGTACCGCAAGGCCCTGATGGCCATGGAGGTGATGAACGACTACCTCGACCGGCATATCGACCGGCTGCGCCGTGAGCCGGGCGAGGACATCCTCAGCAGCCTGGTCACCGCGGGGGAGCTGGACTCCTTCGCGCTGAAAGCCACCGCGAGCCTGCTCATGGGCGCCGGTTTCGAGACGACGGTCAACCTGATCGGCAACGGCGTCGCACTGCTGCTGGCGCATCCGGACCAGTTGGAGCGGCTGCGGGCGGAGCCGGAGCTGTGGCCCAACGCCGTCGAGGAGATCCTGCGCTTCGACTCGCCGGTGCACACCACCGCACGCACCGCGTTGACCGACGTGGAGCTCGACGGTGTCCACGTGCGCGCGGGCAACACGGTGGTGCTGTCGCTGGCGGGCGCCAACCACGACCCGGCCGTCTTCGCCGATCCCGGACGGTTCGACGTCGGGCGCGACAACGCCAAGGATCATCTGTCCTTCAGCAGCGGCGTGCACGTCTGCCTGGGCGCCAGCCTGGCCAGGATGGAAGGCGTCTACGCGCTGCGGGCGCTGTTCGAGCGCTTCCCCGACCTGAGCCTGGATGGTCCGCTGAAGCGGCGGAAGCTGTTCACCCTGCACGGCTACGAGCGGATGCCGGTGCGGCTCGGCCGCCGTGCGCACGCGCCAGAACCGTCGGCGGTGTGATCAGCCGGTGCTCTTCCAGACGTAGCGGGTCTTCGGACGACCTGCTCTGCCGTAGTCCGAACGCCGCATCACCAGGCCGTCGTCGGCCAGTTTCTCCAGGTAACGCCAGGCGGTGATGCGGGAGACCCCGATCGCGGTCGCGGTGTCCGCGGCCGTGACGCCCTCGCTTTCGGCGGCGCGCACCGCACGGGAGATCTCGTCGAGCGTCTGCGGCGCGACGCCTTTGGGGGTGGCGGCGCGCTGGTCGGTCGTACGCAACGCGCTCAACGCCCGGTCGATGTCGTGCTGCGAAATGGCGCTCTCGCCCGCGGGCAGCGCGGTGCGGAACTCGCGGTAGCGGTCCAGCTTGTCGCGGAACGCGGCGAAGGTGAACGGTTTCAGCAGGTACAGCACGACGCCGTGCGACACGGCGGTGCGCACCATGGCGAGGTCGCGCGCGGAGGTGATCGCGATGACGTCGGGGCGCGGCGCCAGCCCGGTCAGCGCGGCGGCGACGTCCAAGCCGCTCGCGTCCGGTAGCCCGATGTCCATCAGCACCAAGTCGATCGGAGTGCCCTCGGCCGCGGCATCGGCGGCCGCGCGCATCGCCTCACGTCCGGTATGGGCGACGCCGACGGGCGTGAATCCGGCGATGCGCTCCACGTAGGCGCGGTGCGCTTCGGCGATCAGCGGCTCGTCCTCGACGATCAGCACTCGGATCATCGTGCTTCCTTTCGTGGAATCGTCACGGTCACCGCGCTCTCGGGATCCCGTTGGGTGCGGATGGTTCCGCCGTGGCGGGCCACCAGCCGGTGGACCAGTGCCAGACCGAGCCCGTGATGGTGGGCCTTGGTCGAATAGCCCCGTTGCGACGCGCGCGCGAACATCTCCGCCGACATCCCGGGTCCGCTGTCGGCGACCCGGACGACCAGCATCGAGGCGCCGTCGGCCGCCGCGTCCACCTCCTCGTGGCGCAGCGTGACCTCCACCCAGCCGGACGGGCTGTCCGAAGCGGCGTCGATCGCGTTGTCGACCAGATTGCCGACCAATGTGACCGTTTCGTGCGGCGACAGTGGCTCCACCGAGTCGAGGGCGGTGTCGTCGGTGATGGTCAGCTCGATGCCGCGTTCGGCCGCCTGGTTCACCTTGCCGAGCAGCAGCGCGGCGAGCGCGGGCGCGCCGACCGCCGCGAACAGCCGGTCGATCAGCGCCTGGGACATCTGCAGCTCCGAGGTGGCGAACTCGACGGCCTCCTGATGGCGGCCGAGTTCCACCATGGTGACCACCGTGTGCAGCCGGTTCGCGGACTCGTGCGCCTGCGCCTGCAACGATTCCGCGAAGCTGCGCACCGAGTCGAGTTCGCCCATCACCGCCTGCAGTTCGGTGTGGTCGCGAATCGTCATCACCGTGCCGATCTGGCGGCCCTCCCACTCCACGGTGTCCTGGTTGACCAGCAGGATCCGATCGGTGGTCACGTGCATCTCGTCGCGCACGGTGCCCGAGCTCATCCGCTGCAGCGACAGCGGGAGGTCGCTGCGCCGCACCGCGCCCGGGGGCAGGTCGAGCAGGCGGCGCGCCTCGTCGTTGACCACTTCGGCGTTCTCGCCGGACGGTCCGAACACCATCAGTCCCTCGCGGACCGAGTGCAGCACGGCGTCGTGGTGCTCGTACATCACGCGCAGTTCGTCGGGCGCGAGGCCGTGGGTCTGCCGCCGCAGCCGGCGGCTCAGCAGGAACGATCCCATCGCCGCGATCAGCAGTCCCGCGCCGGCCACGCCGAGGATCACCGGAAACTGGGTGGCGACCTGATCGGCGATCTTCGCGCGGGTCACCCCCACGGCGACCAGAGCGACGATCCTGCCGTCGTCGTAGACCGGCGTGACGGCCCGGATGGAGGGACCGAGGCTGCCGGTGTAGGTCTCGGTGAAGGTCTCGCCCGCCAGCGCGCGATCGATGGTGCCGCTGAACGGCAGTCCGATCATCGCGGGGTTGGTGTGCGTGTAGCGGGTCCGGTCCGGCGCCATGATCACGATGAAGTCCATGCCGGTCTCGCGCCGGATCTCCTCGGTCACCGGCTGCAGCAGCGCCGCCGGATCGGGGGTGCGGACGGCTTCGATGGTGAAGGGTGAATCGGCCACGCTCACCGCGACGTCGGTGACCTCGCGGGTGGTGATGACGTCGCTGTCGTGCCTGGCGTCCAGCACCGCGAGCACCGCCGCGATCACGACCATCATCGCTAGCACGACCAACTGGAAGACGAAGGCCTGACCGGCGAGGGAGAGCCGCCTGAGTGTCACAAGCTCTTCCTCCACTGAAAGTAATGCACCAAACAGTGACCGGAGTCACCCGGCCGACCATCATTCTGCCTGGGGGGCGTGAGCCACCTCACTTCGGTACCTCTCGAAGGGAAACCCTCGCCATGAGCGACTCGACTCGAACGCGGCACGACCGCACCCATTGGCTGTACCTGGCCGTCATCGTGGCGGTGGCCGCGGGCGTCCTGGTCGGCTGGCTGGCGCCCGGCGTCGCGCAGTCGTTCGCGCCGCTGGGAACCATCTTCGTCAACCTCATCAAGATGATGATCGCTCCGGTCATCTTCTGCACCATCGTGCTCGGGATCGGCTCGGTGCGCGCGGCGGCCACGGTCGGCAAGGTCGGCGGCCTGGCCATCGGCTACTTCCTGGTCATGTCGACCATCGCGCTGGGAATCGGCCTGGTCGTCGGCAACCTGCTGCAACCGGGCACCGGGCTGAATATCGCCAAGTCGACCAAAGCCGGTCACGATCTGGCCGACAAGGCGCACAGTGCGGGCGGCACCTGGGACTTCATCCAGAACATCGTTCCCAACACACTGCTGTCCTCGCTCACCGCGGGCAATGTCCTGCAGGCGCTGTTCGTCGCGCTCCTGGTCGGGTTCGCGGTGCAGGCGATGGGCCGAGCGGGCGAGCCGATCGTGCGCGGGGTGGCGCTGCTGCAGAAGCTGGTGTTCCGGATCCTGGTGATGATCCTGTGGCTGGCGCCGGTCGGCGCGTTCGGCGCGATCGCGAACGTGGTCGGCAAGACCGGCCTGGACGCGGTGGTGAAGCTGGGCACGCTGATGATCGCGTTCTACCTGACCTGCCTGGTCTTCGTCTTCGGCGTGCTGGGCGTGCTGCTGTGGGCCGTCTCGCGGGTGTCGATCTTCAAGCTGGTGCGCTATCTGGCGCGGGAGTACCTGCTGATCGTCGCGACCTCGTCCTCGGAATCGGCGCTGCCGCGGTTGATCGCGAAGATGGATCACCTGGGCGTGGAGCGCACCACGGTGGGTGTCGTCGTGCCGACCGGATACTCGTTCAACCTGGACGGCACCGCCATCTACCTGACCATGGCGTCGCTGTTCATCGCCGAGGCGATGGGCAAGCCGCTGTCGGTCGGGGAGCAAGTCGGCCTGCTGCTGTTCATGATCGTCGCGTCCAAGGGCGCGGCAGGGGTCACCGGCGCGGGCCTGGCCACGCTGGCGGCCGGATTGCAGAGCCACCGGCCCGAACTTCTCGACGGCGTCGGCGTGATCGTCGGCATCGACCGCTTCATGTCCGAGGCGCGGGCGCTGACCAACTTCTCCGGTAACGCGGTCGCCACGGTGCTGATCGGCACCTGGACCAAGACCGTCGACGTGGACCGGGTACGCGAGGTGCTCGACCGCAAGCTGCCGTTCGACGAGGGCACCATGGTCGACGACGACCACGCGGCGCCCGGCGCACCGCTCACCCAGGAGGCCGAGACCAAAGACCTGGTCAAGGCGTAACCCGCACGGTGAACGACGAAGGGCCCGCACGATCTGCGGGCCCTTCGTGGCGTCCAGTGGTCAGGCGGTCGCAGCCACAGCATCGGCCGTGCGACGGGTCGCGCAGGCCGCGGCGCATTCAACTGTCTTGGATGAGAAGTCGGAACGCTGGGTGAATGGGGGTCAAGGGTCTGATAGCGCGGAAGTCCTTCTCGTCGAGGGTCAGTACCGCGTTGGTCAGATAGCGCTCGGCGAGAACGACATTGACGGCGTCGGCGAGATCCAGGCGCAGTCCCCGGTACTGCTCGATGAGTTTCTGGGCAACCCGCAGATCATGGTGATCTACGGCCGGAACCAGTACGGCACCTTCTTCCGCGGACGTGACGAGATCGTTCAGTACGGGGTCGGCGACGTGCCGCTCTTTGCCGAAGCGTGCGACGAGTAGGTGGTCGACCTCATCGAGGACCAGTGGTGAGACGACGGCGACGGACGTAGCGAGCAGTTCGCGGACGCGAGCGCCCTGCGGGGCCGCGCTGTCGTAGGCCGCGATGATCGCCGACGTGTCTGCGATGAAGAAGCTCACTGTTCGTAGGCTTCGTTGAGCAGTGTGTCTGCTCGGGCGGCGAATTCCGGATCGCCGGAGTCGAACGTCGGCCAGGGACGTGTGCGCGGAGTGCGCGGAGTCCGCAGCAGTACGAGATCGATGCCTTCCCGGATGAGATCGGCCTCGGATCGGCCGGAGGCCTCCGCGGCCCGCTTCAGACGGGCCGCTTGCTCCGCTTCGAGATACACGCTCGTCTTCGACTTCATGAACATAGGGTAATACGTAGGGCATCGATGGGAATCGCGAGCGTCGTCCACACCCGCCGCGATGATCGGCGGCCGGTAGCGTGAAGGTATGGCTGATGTGGTGGTGGTCGGCTCCGGGCCGAACGGGCTCGCCGCCGCGGTGATCATGGCCAGGGCGGGGCTGGCCGTGGAGGTCTACGAGGCGGAGGCGACGCCGGGGGGCGGATCGCGGACGGCCGAGCTGACGCTGCCCGGCTACCGGCACGACGTGTGCGCCGGGGCGCATCCGATGGCGTTGGCGTCACCGATGTTCCGCGCGTTCGATCTGGCCGCGCACGGTGTCGAGCTACTGGCCCCCGAGGTGTCCTACGCGCATCCGCTCGACGGCGGCGTTGCCGGGCTGGCCTGGCGGGATCTGGAGCGGACCGTGGATGGCCTCGGCAGCGACGGAGCGGCCTGGCGCAGGTTGCTCGCGCCGCTGGTGCGGCACTGGCCGGACGTGGTGGATGTCGCGATGTCGGATCTGCGCCGCGTGCCATCCGGGCTCGCGACCGCGATCCGCTTCGGCCTGCGCGTGGTCGAGCAGGGATCCCCGCTCTGGGACATCAGATTTCGCGACGAAGTCGCACCCGCCCTGCTGACCGGCGTCGCCACCCACGCCATCATCCCGCCGCGCGCGATCACGGCGGCGGGAGCCGGGCTGATGCTGGCCACCCTGGCCCATGCCGGGGGCTGGGTTCTTCCGCGCGGCGGCAGCCAGGCGATTCCGGACGCGCTGATCGCCGAGCTCGAACGTCTCGGCGGACGAGTGCACACCGGGCACCGGGTCGACTCGCTGGACGAATTCGCCACCGCCCGCGCGATCCTGCTCGACATCGCCCCGGCCGAACTGCTGCGCATCGCGGAGCATCGGTTGGCCGAGGGCTATGCGAAGCGGCTGCGGCGGTTCCGCTACGGCGGCGCGGCCTGCAAGGTCGACTTCGCGCTCTCCGGTCCGGTGCCGTGGCAGGCCGAGGGCTGTGCGCTGGCCGGAACGGTGCACGTGATCGGCACCCGCGCCGAAGCCATGGCGGCCGAGCACGCCGTCGCCATGGGACGACATGCCGAACGCCCCTATGTGCTGTCCATCCAGCCCGGCGTGGTCGACCCCACCCGGGCGCCCGCGGGCGGCCACACCTTCTACACCTACGCCCATGTGCCGAACGGCTCCACCCGCGACGTCAGCGAGGACGTGATCGCCCAGGTCGAGCGCTTCGCACCGGGTTTCCGCGACCTGATCCTGGCCAAGAACGTGCGCACGGCAGCCGAAATGCCCGCCCACAACGCCAACTACATCGGCGGCGACATCTCCGCGGGCGCGATGACCCTGCGCCAGTTCGCCTTCCGCCCGGCCCCGCGCTGGAACCCCTACGCCACGTCCATTCCCGGCGTCTACCTGTGCTCCTCCGCGACCCCGCCCGGCCCGGGCGTGCACGGCATGAACGGCCTGCATGCCGCACGCCACGCCCTGCGCGACCGTTTCGCCATCCGCACCGACCCCCTCGACCTCCTGCGCACCACCGCCCCCCAAGTTCGCTGAGAACCGCACGGATCACGCCGGTGACGCACCGGGCGGGGTCTACAGGCGGCATGCCATGCCTTGCGCTATTGTCTCGGGATCCGTACCGATCCCGTCCTCCTGCGCGGCCCCGGCCGCTCGAGTTCGCTGTGCACCGCACAGATCACGTCGGTGACGCGCCGCCGGGTCTGTAGGCGGCACGCCATGCCTTGCGCGATTGTCTCGCGATCTGCACCGATCCCCTCGTCCTCCTGCGCGGCCCCGGCCGCTCGAGTTCGCTGTGCACCGCACAGATCACGTCGGTGACGCGCCGCCGGGTCTGTACGTGGCACACCATGCCTTGCGTCTCACGATCCGTACCGATCCCGGCGACCTCCTGCGCAGCTCAGGCCCCCAGTTCCGCCGAGTTCCGCGCGGATGATGCCGGTTGCGCGCACAACGTCATGCTGTGCGCAACCAGCGGGACCTAGCTCGTGGCGGGTTCGGTGCGGTACAGGTCGGGTTCGAGGTAGATGACGCGCGCGGCCGGTACCGCCGCGCGGACGCGCGACTCGGCGTCATCGATCGCGGTGGCGATAGCGGCGACGTCCAGGCCGGGCACCACGCCGACCTTCGCCGCCACGAGCAGCTCCTCCGGACCGAGGTACTGGGTCTTGAGGTGGATCACGCGATCGATGCGGGTGTCGTCGACCAGGTTCGTGCGAATCAGCCGGTTCTCGTCGGGCGTGGCGCCCTCGCCGATCAGCAGGCTCTGCATCTCCACGATCAGCACGACCGCGATGACACCGAGCAGCCCGCCGATGGCCAGCGTGCCGATGCCGTCCCACACCGGGTCATCGGTGAGCATGGTCAGGCCGACACCCGCGAACGCGAACAGCAGACCGATGAGCGCGCCGGTGTCCTCCAGCAGCACCACCGGAAGCTCCGGACTGCGCGAATTGCGGATGAACCGCCACCAGCTCGCGCCACCCTTGAGCGGCGCGGACTCGCGCACCGCCGTGGTGAAGCTGTAGGACTCCAGCCCGATCGCGATCAGCAGGATCACGATCGCCACGATCGGCGAACTGAGCTCCTCCGGATGCTGGATCTTGTGGATGCCCTCGTAGATGGCGTATCCGGAGCCGAGGGTGAACAGCACCAGCGCCACGATGAACGAATAGAAGTAGCGGTTGCGCGCGTACCCGAACGGATGCAGCTCGTCGGCTTCCTTCTCGGCGCGACGCTGCCCGAGCAGCAGCAATCCCTGATTGCCGGTATCGGCCACGGAGTGCACGGCCTCGGCGAGCATCGATCCCGACCCGGTGATCGCCGCGCCGACGAACTTCGCCGCGGCGATTCCCGCGTTCGCCGTCAACGCCGCGATGATCGCCTTCTTGCCACCGCCAGCCGACATGAAGCATGTCCTCTCTGTCTTCGAGCTATCCGCGAACAGCCTAGGCCAGGGCCGGCGTGGCCGGAGGACCCGGACAGGTCAGGCGGTCGCGCCGACGCACGCGCAGAACAGCTGGACGTCGCCGTCCACCGCCTGGGCCCGAATGTCGGTGTCGGCGGCCGAGATCCAGGCCGCGCCTCCGCGGGTGAGCTGGAGCGAGGAGTCGTTCTGCCACAGACGCACCGTTCCCGCGGTGCACAGCACGATGCCCGGTCCCGCCGCGGTGAGCGGCACCCGCGCCGAGCCGGCGACGAGGTCGAAGCGCCGCAGCGCGAACTCCGGTGCGGGCGTGCGGTAGCGCACCGATCCGTCGCCCGCCGGTTCCGGCAGCACGACGGGCAGGCTGATCGGCTCGAAGTCCAGCACGCGCAACAGCTCCGGCACGTCGACGTGCTTCGGGGTCAGCCCGCCGCGCAGCACGTTGTCGGAGTTGGCCATGATCTCCACGCCGAGCCCGCGCAGGTAGGCGTGCAGGTTCCCGGCCGCGAGGAACAACCCCTGACCCGGCTCCAGGGTGACCCGGTTCAGCAGCAGCGAAGCGAGCACACCGGCGTCGCCGGGGTAGGCCTCGGCGAGTTCGAGCGTGGTGCGCGCCTCGGCGGTGAACTCGCGCGTGCCCTTGCCGGACAGATACCGCACGCAGCCGTCCAGCACCGCGGGCAGCAGTGTGGCGAGTACATGCTGCGGCAGCGTGATCCACGTGGTGAACAGGGTGCGCAGGCCAGCGGAATCCGGTTGGCCCGCAAGCAGACCGGTGTAGGAGCTCAGCGCGTCCACGGCCAGCGCGCGGAGCAACTCGACCGTGCGGTGCGGGTCGCGAAATCCGGCCAGCGCCTCGAAGCGATCCAGCGCGACGACCAACTCGGGCTTGTGGTTCTCGTCGCGGTAGTTGCGCAGCGGCGAGTCCAACGGCACCTTGGCCCGGTTCTCCTGGTCGAACCCGGCCTTGGCCTGCGCCATGCTCGGATGAGCCTGCAACGACAGCGGCTCCTCGGCCGCCAGGATCTTCAGCAGGAACGGCAGCTTGCCGCCGAATTCCGCCGCGGCGGCGCCCAATTCGCGCTCCGGGTCGGCGGCGACCAGCTCCAGCAGCGAGGTGGTGCGGTCGCCGAGCCGCACGTACGCGGGATCGGCGGGGTGGGCGCCGAACCACAGTTCCGCCTCCGGATGGGCGGACGGCACCGGCCTGCCACACAGCTGAGCGAGCGCGGTGCGCGATCCCCAGGCATACGAACGGAGCGCACCAACGAGTTCGTGCACTAGTAGCTTCCCCCGAACTGCCCCTGGCTGTCGGCCGCGACGGCGCGGGAGCCGATCAGCCGCAGGTAGGCGGCGGCCATCTCCAGTCGCAGCGCTAGCACGGCGAGCTGTTCGAGTTCGGTGCCTTGTCCGGGCGCGGACTCCTCGGCGTGGGTGGGCCCCGGCGCGGTGGGGTCGGTCATGTCGGTATGCAGCAGGTCGACGTCGGCGTTCACCAGGTCGGCGTCCACCAGATTCGACTCGCCGCCGAACACCGCGATGCGACGGCGCGCGGCGGCGCGATCGCGATCGGCGCTGAGCACGAACACCCGGATGCGCTCCACCGGAGCGGGTCCGTCGAGTTCCTCGTCGTGGAACAGCGGATCGAAATCGGGTGCGGACTCGCCCGCGGCCTCGGTCATCGTGGTCCGCGCCGCCACGGCCTCGGCCAGGTCCACCGCGGTGGCCACCTTGCCCGCGGATTGCAGCAGCACCTCGGCGCCGTGCTCGGCCAATTCGGCGGCGGCCGGTGAATCGCCCGCCAGCACGATGCCGCGCTGCTGCATGCGCGCGGCCAACGTCTTGGCGGGATTGTGGAAGACCTCGTTGTGCGGACCGTCGCGCAGCGCCTCCGCGTCCAGCACGTCGGCCAGCTCCGCGAGCTCGGGGACGGCCACGCCGGTGCGCACCGGGTCGACCGCGCGCAGCACCGCGATTCCGGCGGCCAGGAAGCGCAGCAGGCGGTTGTGCCCGAGCACCTGCACTCTCGGCTCCAGCACGGCGGCGCGACCGGCCGCGGCGGCACGCAGCGGCCCTTCGTGCGGCGCGGCGACGACCACTTCGGCGCCGCGGCGCAGCGCCCGGTCGACCGCGTCGATCAGCCGCGGGTCGCCCGCGTCGTCGCCGGCGACCAGCACGACATCCAGTGGTCCGACCCACGGCGGGAGGGCGGCGGCGGACACCACGGGCAGACCGGCCCGGTCGCCGAGGGCGGCGACGAGCAGGCTCGCGGCCCGCGCGGCACGCCCGGAACCGGAGACCAGCACCACGCTGCGCGGTCGCAGATCGGCCAGCCGGGCCAGCGCTTCCTCACCGACGGCCGCCGCGGTGGCGCGTACCTGGGCGCCGCCGGAGGCGGCCGAGCGCAGGGCGCCGCCGGAATCGGCTGCCTCGAGTGAAGCGGCATCGTCGAGGTCGAGCACCGGTGTTCCAGCGATCATCGGGCGTCCCACCTCCCCTCATCGCGCTGTGTCGTTTCCGCCCCCACGCCCACCCGGTCGGGTTGCCATACCGAGACCGAGTCGGGCGAATCCAAGGCCTGTGATTCCACTATTCCAGTCAGGAGCGCACGATGCTCAGGATCTCGGTCACGAGTGCGTCTACTTCCTCCGCCGACCTGGCCTCGACGTTCAGCCGGAGCAACGGCTCGGTGTTCGACGCGCGCAGGTTGAACCAGGCGTTGTCGGCCAGCTGCACGGTCACCCCGTCCAGCCGGTCCACCGAGTGCGCCCGGTCCGCGAAGGCATCCACCACGGCCATCGTCCGCGCCGCCGCGTCCGACACCGTGGAGTTGATCTCGCCGGAAGCCGCGTAGGTCGCGTACGACGACATCAGCTCCGACACCGGCCGGTCCTTCTCGCCGAGCGCCGCCAGCACGTGCAGCGCCGCGAGCATCCCGGAGTCGGCGCCCCAGAAGTCCCGGAAGTAGTAGTGCGCGGAGTGCTCGCCGCCGAACACGGCTCCGGTGGCGGCCATTTCCTGCTTGATGAACGAGTGCCCGACCCTGGTGCGCACCGGCGTCCCGCCCAGCTCGTGCACCAGCTCCGGCACCGCGCGCGAGGTGATCAGGTTGTGGATGATCACCGCGCCCGGCTCTTTGGCCAGCTCGCGCTCGGCGACCAGCGCGGTGATCGCCGACGGCGACACCGGGTCGCCGTTCTCGTCGACCACGAAGCAGCGGTCGGCGTCGCCGTCGAAGGCAAGGCCGATGTCCGCGCCGCAGCTGCGGACCAGCTTCTGCAGGTCCACCAGGTTCGCCGGGTCGAGCGGGTTGGCCTCATGGTTGGGGAAGCTGCCGTCCAGCTCGAAATACAGCGGGACGATGGTCACCTGCGGCAGCGTGCCGAGCACCGCGGGCACGGTGTGGCCGCCCATGCCGTTGCCCGCGTCCACGGCGATGGTGAGCGGGCGGATGCCGCCGAGATCGACCAGGCCGCGCAGGAAGGCCGCGTATTCGGTGAGCAGATCCAGTTCCGTCGCGGTGCCGCGCTCGCCCGTGTGCTCGGGCACGCCCTCGATCAGCTCCTTCGCGATGGTGGCCAGGCCGGTGTCCTGGCCGACCGGGAGCGCCTTGGCGCGGCACAGCTTGATGCCGTTGTAGCGGGCCGGGTTGTGGCTGGCGGTGAACATGGCGCCGGGGCAATCCAGGTGGCCGGAGGCGAAGTACAGCTGGTCGGTAGAGGCGAGGCCGATGTGCACCACGTCGAGTCCCTGACCGAGCACGCCGTCGGCGAACGCCGCCGCGAGTCCAGGGGAGGAATCCCGCATGTCGTGTCCGATGACGATCCGGCTCGCGTCCTCCGCGCGCATCAACCTGGCGAACGACGCGCCGACGTCCCTGACGAATTCCGCGTCGATCTGATCACCGACCACACCGCGAACGTCGTAAGCCTTGATCACCGCGTTCACGGATTCGGCAGAGCGGGCGACTGTCATGCCCAACACCCTAGTGGTTGCGCCGGGCCGGTCCGACACCCTCCTTCCCGGGATCAGGACGGCGGGTCGGGAAGCACGCGGAGATGGCCGCGGCGGCCGGTGCGTGTGGTGCGCGACGGCGGAGGTGCGTAGTCGCGATAACCGCGCTGACCGCGCTGCTCGTGTTCCGGTGGGCGACGGCGTAGCCCGGCCTCGCGGACCGCCTCCGCGAGCGCGGTCAGATCGTCGTCATCCGGTGTGCTGGAGGAGAATCCGCCTTCGTGCCGGACCAGTTCCCAGCCTTTCGGAGCGGTGATCCGGGAGCCGTGCGTTTCGCAGAGATCCCAGGAGTGCGGTTCGGCGACCGTCGCGAGCGGCCCGACCACTGCCGTCGAGTCCGAGTACACATAGGTGAGCGTCGCGACGGCCGGATTCTTGCAGCCTGGACGGCAGCAACGACGCATGGGAATCACGCCGATGAGCGTAACCCCCCTGCCGCATCGATGGGGAAAGACACGCTTGAAGAATCTCGGTCTGCTTTCCGCGTGCGGCCGCCCCGCGCCTGCCCCGCAACGCATTCGGGGGCCGCCGCGGAGTGGATGGGTGCGAATCACTCGGCTTCCGGATCGATCACGTCCGGGTCGACGCCGAGGTAGGTCGCGACCTGTTGGACCAGCACTTCGCGCAGCAGGTCGACCAAGTCGTCGGGATCGCTGGCGCGCAGCTCGAGCGGCTTGCGGAACAGCACCACCCGCGCCCGGGTGGCCGCGCCGTGCCGGTCGACGCCGGCGGGGATGAGCCGGGACAGCGGCACCGGTCCGTCGGCGACCACCTCGTCCGGCCAGGTGACCGAATCCGGGTGCAGCGGACGGATTTTCGGAACGTCGTCGACGGCGATGTCCAGCTTGGTGAGCCGGTCGTGCCAGCGGCTGTCCAACGGGGCGAACGCCTCCAGCACCAGCCGGTCGAACTTCTGGCCGCGGGTCCGCCACGCCGGCACCGTGGGCGGCAGCATCGGCCCGCGCACCCCGCGGCCGCGGCGGGTCACCGACCGGGCGGTCGGCGGTCGACGCTTACGGGAACGTGCCATGACACAAAATCTAGGCCAGCCGCCTGCGGCCGTCCGCATCGAGGCGGCGAGATGTCTCCGGTCGTGTCGCTGTGCCCGGAGTCGCCCTGGTGGGGGCCGCGACTCCGGGCGCCGCGCACGTCTGTCAGCCGATGCCGCGCTTGAGGCGGCGGCGCTCCCGCTCGGAGAGACCGCCCCAGATGCCGAAGCGCTCATCGTGCGCGAGTGCGTACTCCAGGCACTCGTCGCGTACTTCACACCCCATGCAGATCCGTTTGGCCTCACGGGTGGAGCCGCCCTTCTCGGGGAAGAACGCCTCCGGATCGGTCTGCGCGCACAGGGCGCGCTCCTGCCACTGCTCTTCGATGGATTCGAACATCTCGTCGAAGCCGGTCACGACCAGGCTGAGCCGGGGCGCCGCGTCTCCGTCACCCCCCTCTCCGTCCTTCCAGCCGTTGTCTGCGCAGACGCCACGTGCTGCGCCTGCTGTGGAATCGGTCGGCGAGACCATCTCATTGGCCACGCTCCGCCTCCTCACTGTGTGTTAGCGCAGAATGATTCTTTCCGTCGGACCAACACGCGCACCGACGGCCATACCCCGCGACGTTGTCCCGCGGACGTCCCCGAGCTTGTCATTCCTATGCGAACATCTGTTCGAAATGCCGCCCGCGCCTTGAACTCTCGCGCGAACCCGGAATGACATGTCTGTGATTAGACACGCCGGACGCGTCGATGGTCAAGCCGCCGTCGCTATTCCGTTACTATCCGCAGCCGCATTCCGAACTGATCTTGCACCGTGCAATAGCAAATAAACAGCAAATTTGCCGCGAACGGGAGTTGCCACGCCACCGCATAGGCTGTGCGGATGTGACTGGACAACAAGCGGGCGCCGTGCCCGCGAACGGACCCCGGATCGCCGTGCTGGTCGGCGGCGTCGGCGGCGCGCGTTTCCTTCAGGGCGTCCGGGAACTGCTGCCCGATGCCGACGTCGCCGCGATCGTGAACGTCGGCGACGACGTCTGGATGCACGGTCTCCGGATCTGTCCCGACCTCGACACCTGCATGTATACCCTGGGCGGCGGCATCGATACCGAGCGGGGCTGGGGCCGGGTCGGCGAGACCTGGCACGCCAAGGAGGAGCTCGCGAAATATCACGCGCAGCCGGACTGGTTCGGCTTGGGCGACCGTGATATCGCCACGCATCTGATCCGCACCGAAATGTTGCGCGCCGGATACCCGCTCTCCGCGGTCACCGAAGCGCTGTGCAACCGGTGGCAGCCGGGCGTGAAACTGATCCCGGCAACCGACGATCGCTGCGAAACGCATGTCGTTGTGACCGATCCGGACAACCCTGGCGAACGACGCGCGATCCATTTCCAGGAGTGGTGGGTTCGCTACCGCGCGAACATCGAGACCCATGGATTCGCCACAATTGGCGCCGAGGAAGCCAAACCTGCGCCAAATGTGACGGAAATCATAGAATCCGCCGATGTGGTCTTGCTCGCACCGTCGAACCCCGTCGTGAGCATCGGCGCCATCCTCGCGGTGCCCGGTATCCGCGGCGCGCTGCGCACCACCGCGGCCAAGGTGATCGGCGTCTCGGGCGTCATCGACGGCAAGCCGTTGCGCGGCATGGCCGACGAATGCCTGTCGGTGATCGGGGTGCAGACCTCGGCCGAGGCGATCGGCCGGTACTACGGCGCGCGTTCGGCCACCGGAATCCTGGACGGCTGGCTGATCCACAGCACCGACACCGCCGACGTGCCCGGTGTGGAGGTGCGCAGCGTGCCCTTGTTGATGACCGACCCGCCGACCACCGCCGAAATGGTGCGTCAGGCGCTGGATCTCGCCGGAGTGAAGCCGTGACGACCACACCGACCGATCACGCGGCCGGGGAGCTGCGCATCCTGCCCATCACCGGGCTGCCGGAATTCCGGCCGGGTGACGACCTCGCCGAACACATCGCGCGATGCGCGCCGTGGCTGGCCGACGGCGACGTGCTCGTGGTCACCAGCAAGATCATCGCCAAGGTCGAGGGGCGCATCGTGGACGCGCCGCTGGACCCCGAGGAACGCGATGCGGCCCGGCGCAGGCTCATCGACCAGGAGGCGGTGCGAGTGCTCGCCCGCAAGGGCCGCACGCTGATCACCGAGAACAAGCTCGGCATCGTGCAGGCGGCCTCCGGCGTCGACGGCTCGAACGTCGAACAGGGCGAGTTGGTGCTGCTTCCCACCGATCCGGACGCCAGCGCCAAGGCGCTGCGCGCGGCGCTGGCCGAACGGCTGGGCGTGACGGTCGCGGTGGTCGTCACCGACACCATGGGCCGGGCGTGGCGCAACGGACAGACCGACGCGGCCATCGGCGCCGCCGGGCTTCGGGTGCTGCACGACTACGCGGGCGCGGTGGACGGTCAGGGCAATGAGCTGTTCGTCACCCAGGTCGCCGTGGCCGACGAGCTGGCCGCTGCCGCGGACCTGGTGAAAGGCAAGCTGGGCGGTGTCCCGGTGGCCGTGGTGCGCGGGCTGCCGGTCGTCGACGACGGATCCAGCGCCGCGGATCTGCTGCGCGGCGGCACCGAGGACCTGTTCTGGCTCGGCACCGCCGAGGCGATCGAGCGCGGGCGTAGAGAAGCGATCCTGCTGCGTCGCTCGATTCGCCAGTTCGCCGACACTCCGGTGGATCCGGAACGCATCCGGGCGGCGGTGTCGGTCGCGCTGACCGCCCCCGCCCCGCACCACACCCGTCCGGTGCGATTCGTCTGGCTGCGCACGCCGGAAATGCGTACCCGGCTGCTCGAGGCGATGGCGGAGAAGTGGCGCGCGGATCTGGCCGCCGACGGGCTCACGCCGGAGCGGATCGAGCGCAGGGTCGCCCGCGGGCGGATCCTGTTCGACGCTCCCGAGGTGATCATCCCGTTCTGCGTGCCGGACGGGGCGCATGACTATCCGGACGAGCGCAGGCGTTCCCATGAGCGCACCATGTTCACCGTCGCGGTGGGCGCGGCGGTGCAAGGCTTGCTGGTCGCCCTGGCCGCCGAGGGAATCGGTAGCTGCTGGATCGGTTCGACGATCTTCGCGCCGGAGGTCACCCGCGAAGTCCTTGGCGTGGCCGGGGACTGGAGCCCGCTGGGCGCGATCGCCATCGGTCATCCGCTCGAAGAGCTGACCCCGCGGCCGGTGTTCGGCGCCGGTTCCGGGCTGGTCGAGCTGTGACGGCGCCCGGCCGGGCCGGGTCCGGCGAACTCGGGGGCCGCCGGTGAGCGCGGAATCCCTGCACGCCTCGGCGACCGCGCTGCTCGAATCCTGGTGTCCAGCAGTCGATTCCGATCGGTCGCTGCGCGAGGCGATGCTGGCGTTCCTCGGCTCGGCTCCGCGTGGCTGCCTGCGCGAGCACGCGCCGGGCCACATCACCGCGTCCGCGGTGGTCTTCTCCGCGGACGGGCGCGAGGTGCTGCTCACCCTGCATCCGCGGGTCGGCCGCTGGATCCAGCTCGGCGGCCACTGCGAGGAGCACGACGACACCGTCGCGGCCGCCGCGCTGCGCGAAGCGACCGAGGAGTCGGGCATCGCCGGTCTGCGGCTCCAGGCGGGTCTGTACGGCGCCCAGGCGCACCCGATCACGTGCTCGCTGGGTGTGCCCACCCGGCACCTCGACCTGCTGTTCCGGATCACCGCTCCCGCGGGCGCGGTCCCGGTGCGCAGTCACGAATCCACCGATCTGCGGTGGTGGCCGGTGCACGCGCTGCCCGCCGACGCCGACGTTCTGCTGCGCTGACACTCCCGCGCCAGCCCCGGTCGGATGCACCGTCCGGCCGGGGCTTTGTCGTTCCCAGGACCTCACAGTGGTTTACAAATTGTCGGATTTGTCTAGACAGACGACAAATGACCGTCTATCGTCCACTGTGAGAGGTAACGCACGTCACATGTGACGTGTCCTTGGGAAATGGAGACAACGATGTCGACGAACGCCGACAGGGCCGTGCGGCCGGTCGAGGTACCGGCTTGGCGCGACCGCAAGCGCTATATGTGGCTGTGGGGGTTGTTCGCCCCCACCGGCCTGTTCACGATCGGGCTTCCGCTCATCTGGGCGCTGAACGAACTCGGCTGGCACCGCCTCGCGCACGTGCCGTTCTGGCTCGGGCCGGTCCTGGTCTACGTGCTGATCCCGCTCGCCGACATCTGCTTCGGGCCGGACGGCTCCAACCCGCCGGACGAGGTGATGGAGTACCTGGAGAACGACAAGTACTACCGCTACCTCACCTACCTGTACCTGCCGTTCCAGTACGCCACGCTGCTCATGGGCGCCTACCTGATCACCGCGAACGACGTGAGCTGGCTCGGCATCGACGGCGGATTGCAGGTGGTGGACAAGATCGGCCTGGCGATCACCGTCGGCATGATCGGCGGCATCGGCATCAACACCGCGCACGAACTCGGCCACAAGAAGGTGGACCTGGAACGCTGGCTGTCGCGCATCGCGCTGGCCCAGTCGTTCTACGGGCACTTCTACATCGAGCACAATCGCGGCCACCATGTGCGGGTCGCGACGCCGGAAGATCCGGCCAGTTCCCGGGTGGGCGAGACGTTCTGGGCCTTCTGGCCGCGCACCGTGTGGGGCAGCCTGAAATCGGCCTGGCATCTGGAGCAGGTCCGCCTGGAGCGGCTCGGCGCGAAGCCGTGGAGCCTGCGCAACGAGGTGCTCAGCGCCTGGCTGATGTCGGCCGTGCTGTACGCGGCGTTGCTCGCGGTGTTCGGCATCGAGCTGCTGCCGTATCTGATCTTGCAGGCCGTGGTCGGCTTCAGCCTGCTGGAGGCGGTCAACTACCTGGAGCACTACGGCCTGGTGCGCCAGCGCACGGCGAGCGGACGGTACGAGCGGCCAGCCCCGGTGCACAGCTGGAACAGCGACCACATCGTCACCAACATCTTCCTGTACCACCTGCAGCGGCACAGCGATCACCACGCCTACCCGACCCGGCGTTATCAGACGCTGCGCAGCTGGGACGGCGCGCCGAACCTGCCGAGCGGATACGCCAGCATGATCCTGCTGGCCTACTTCCCGCCGCTGTGGCGCCGCGTCATGGACAAGCGCGTCCTCGCGCACTACGGCGGTGACATCACCCGCGCCAACATCGACCCGCGCAAGCGGGATACGGTGCTCGCGCGCTACGGCGTCCACGACGTGGTCGCCGGAGGTGGGGGCGCATGAGCTCCTACCGCTGCCCCGTCTGCGACTACGTCTTCGACGAGGCGAAAGGCGCGCCGCACGAGGGATTTCCGCCGGGCACCCGGTGGGAGACGGTGCCGGACGACTGGTGCTGCCCGGACTGCGGCGTGCGGGAGAAGATCGACTTCGAGCCGATAGGGGCGAGCAAATGACTACAGCATCGCAGGGCGATTCCATGAGGGGTGGCGGCCGGGAGACGGGCGGGCAGGACTACAAGCTTTATCAGTGCATCCAGTGCGGCTTCGAGTACGACGAGGCCGAAGGCTGGCCGGAGGACGGCATCGCGCCGGGGACCCGCTGGGACGACATCCCCGACGACTGGACCTGTCCCGATTGCGGAGCCGCCAAGGCGGACTTCTTCATGGTCGAAATCGAGCGGTCGTGAGATTTTGACTGCGGCAGTTCCCCGTGACAGTGTCGCGGGTATGCCGCGCAACGCAACCAGGATTCCCTACCAGGAGGCCGCGCGGGAACTGCTGCGGACGTCGGTCCTGGACGCGATGCGCGAGCTGCTCACCGAGCGGGACTGGTCCAAGATCACGCTCGGTGACATCGCGGCCAGGGCGGGCGTGAGCAGGCAGACGCTCTACAACGAGTTCGGCTCGCGCACCGGCCTCACCCAGGCCTACGCCCTGCGCCTGGCCGACGACCTGGTCGACCACGTGGACGCGGCGATCAACGGCAACGTCGGCGACGCCCGCGCCGCGTTCCGCGACGGCATGGCCAACTTCTTCGTCGACGCGGCCGCCGACCCCCTGGTCCAGTCGCTGGTCGCGGGCGAGGTGAAGCTGGATCTGCTGCGACTGATCACGCTCGACGCCGGGCCGTTGCTCGAGCACGCGAGCGAGCGGTTGGCGCGCGCCTTCCAGCAGAGCTGGGTGGGAGCGACCGAGGCCGAATCGGACGTGATCGCGCACGCGCTGGTGCGGATCGCCCTGAGCTACATCCCCACTCCGCCGGGTCCGGGGCGGGACGCGCCCGCGGAGTTGAGCGCGCTGCTGAGTCCGTACGTGGAGGCGATCCTCGCCGCGCGGGTACAGCGCTGAGCGGACGCGGCAACCGGCTCGCGACGCGTCAGCATCTCTGCGGCGACTTGAAAACCGACTGCACGGCTTGTAATCGCTGACACGTTTCACCGCCAACCGGTGTGTAACAAATGGAAAGTCTGCAAGTATTCTCAGGCGGGTCGGGTCGTCGGAGTTTCATGTCTTCTTGAGTGGGGCAAAAGTGCAAACGGTTGGCAATCCGGTGGGATCGCCCGATCCCAAACGCCATCTGTGGGTCCTCGGCTTGCTGGCGCCATCCTCGGCCTTGCTGCCATCGCAGCTCGTGCTCCACACGGGTGTGGAGGTGTTCTGGTGGATCGGGCCGATCATCGTGCTGATCGTGATTCCGGTGCTGGACTGGACGATCGGCGCGGATGGCAGCAACCCGAGGGACGAGGATTACGAGCTGCTGTCCAACGACAGGTACTACCGGTGGTGCACCTATCTGATGCTGCCGGTGCAGCTGATCGGGCTGGTGATCGCCAGCTACATGTGGGCCGGTGACGAGCTGAGCGTGGTCGACAAGCTCGGTCTGGCCGCCACCCTGGGCTTCGTCAGCGGCATCGGGATCAACGCCGCGCACGAACTCGGGCACCGGGTCGAGCACCTGGAGCGCTGGCTGGCCAAGATCGCCCTCGCCCAGTCCGGGTACGGGCACTTCTTCGTCGAGCACAACCGAGGCCACCACGTGCGCGTGGCGACCCCGGAGGATCCGGCCAGCGCCAGGCTGGGCGAGTCGCTGTGGGAGTTCTTGCCCCGCAGCGTATCCGGGAGCTTCCGCTCGGCGATCACCCTGGAGCGCGAGCGTCTCGCCCGCAAGGGCAAGGGCTGGTGGAGCATCGACAACCACATCCTGCAGGCCTGGTCGATGACGGTGGTGCTGTTCGGCGCCCTGGTCGCGGCGTTCGGCTACCAGGTGCTGCCCTGGTTGGCGTTGCAGGCGGTGATCGGCATCGGCCTGCTGGAGACGGTGAACTACGTCGAGCACTACGGCCTGCTGCGGGCCCGCCGCCCGAACGGCATGTACGCCCGCTGCTCGCCGCGCGACAGCTGGAACAGTGACCACCTGGTCACCAACATCTTCCTGTTCCACTTGCAGCGCCACAGCGATCACCACGCCAACCCGGGCCGTCGCTACCAGACGCTGCGCAGTTCCGAGCTGGCTCCGCAACTGCCCGCCGGATACGCCACCATGATCGTGTTCGCCGCCGTTCCGCCGCTGTGGCGGTGGGTGATGGACAAGCGCGTCCTCGCCCACTACGGCGGCGACCTGACGCTGGCGAACATCCAGCCGCGCAAGCGGCGCCGGATCCTGGCCGCCCGCGGCGTGATCGCGTAGAACCCCGAGGCGGCCGCGTAACGGCGCGGCCGGACGAAGACCGGCGGCAGCCACGCCGCGCCGAGCGCGCGAGTGGCAGCCGCATGGTCCGCGCCCGGTCGCGAGCGACTAGCCTTGCCTCGGTACTTGCCGAACCAGGAGAGGCTGATGACCACCTCAGAACTTCCCGCACGCACGTCGTTGACCGCCGATGTCCGAGGCGGCATCGACTACAAGGTGGCGGATCTGTCGCTGGCCGAATTCGGCCGCAAGGAGATCCGTCTCGCCGAACACGAGATGCCCGGTCTGATGGCGCTGCGCCGTGAGTACGCCGAGGTGCGGCCGCTGCAGGGCGCGCGCATCTCCGGCTCGCTGCACATGACGGTGCAGACCGCGGTGCTGATCGAGACCCTCACGGCCCTGGGCGCGCAGGTGCGCTGGGCCTCGTGCAACATCTTCTCCACCCAGGACCACGCGGCCGCCGCCGTGGTCGTCGGCCCGCACGGCACCGTCGACGAGCCCAAGGGCACCCCGGTGTTCGCCTGGAAGGGCGAGACCCTGGAGGAGTACTGGTGGGCCGCCGAGCAGATGCTCACCTGGCCGGACGAGCCGGCCAACATGATCCTCGACGACGGTGGCGACGCCACCATGCTCGTGCTGCGCGGAGCGCAGTTCGAGAAGGCGGGCGTGGTGCCGCCGGAGGACGCCGACCACTCGGCCGAGTACAAGGTGTTCCTGAACCTGCTGCGCGAGCGGTTCGAGACCGACCGGGGCAAGTGGGGCAGGATCGCCGCGTCGGTCCGCGGCGTCACCGAGGAGACCACCACCGGCGTGCTGCGGCTCTACCAGTTCGCGGCGGCGGGCGAGCTGGTGTTCCCGGCGATCAACGTCAACGACTCGGTCACCAAGAGCAAGTTCGACAACAAGTACGGCACCCGCCACTCGCTGATCGACGGCATCAACCGGGGCACCGACGTGCTCATCGGCGGCAAGAAGGTATTGATCTGCGGCTACGGCGATGTCGGCAAGGGCTGCGCGGAATCGCTTGCCGGACAGGGCGCCCGGGTTCAGGTGACCGAGATCGACCCGATCAACGCGCTGCAGGCGCTGATGGACGGCTACGACGTGGTGACCGTGGAGAAGGCGATCGGCGAGGCCGATATCGTCATCACCGCCACCGGCAACAAGGACATCATCACCCTCGACCACATGAAGGCGATGAAGGACCAGGCCATCCTGGGCAACATCGGTCACTTCGACAACGAGATCGACATGGCCGCGCTGGAGCGTTCCGGCGCAACGAAACTGAACATCAAGCCGCAGGTCGACCTGTGGACGTTCAAGGAGACCGGCCGCTCGATCCTGGTGCTGTCGGAGGGGCGTCTGCTGAACCTCGGCAACGCGACCGGGCATCCGTCGTTCGTGATGTCGAACAGCTTCTCCAACCAGGTGATCGCGCAGATCGAGCTGTGGACCAAGCCCGACGAGTACGACAACGAGGTCTACCGCCTGCCGAAGCACTTGGACGAGAAGGTCGCTCGCATCCACGTCGAAGCGCTCGGCGGCGAGCTGACCAAGCTCACCAAGGACCAGGCCGAATACATCGGCGTAGACGTGGAGGGCCCGTACAAGCCGGACCACTACCGCTACTGAGCGCACCCAATCCGGTCCCGTCGGCCTTCCGGTCGGCGGGACCGCGCTCACCGGGCGCACCGGCTAGCCATCCGCGCTGGTCAGCCGGTGTCGGCGGCGAGCGGACCGCGGGGTACCCTGCCTGGCTATGGGAGTGCTGATTGCCGTCGAAGGCCTCGACGGCGCGGGCAAGCGGACGCTGATCGACAAGGTCGTCGCCGACCTGCGCGGTCGCGGGCTGCGCGTCGCCAGGATGGCCTTCCCCCGGTACCGCGTCTCGGTGCACGCCGACCTGGCCGCCGAGGCGCTGCGCGGCGCGCACGGCGACCTCGCCGACTCGGTCAGCGGCATGGCCCTGCTGTTCGCGCTGGACCGCGCGGGCGCTGCGGACGAGCTGTCGAAGTTGTTGGCCGACAACGACATCGTGCTCCTGGACCGTTACGTCGCCTCCAACGCCGCCTATTCCGCCGCCCGGCTCGGCCAGTCGGCCGACGGCGAAATCGTGCGGTGGGTGGGCGAATTGGAGTTCGGCAGATTCGCCCTGCCCGTACCCGCGCTCCAGGTGTTGCTGGACGTGCCGACCGAGCTGGCCGTCGAGCGTGCCCGCAGGCGAGGCGAACTCGACGCCGAACGCGCGCCCGACGCCTACGAGCGCGACGGCGGCCTCCAGCACCGGACCGGTGCGGTGTACCGCGAGCTGGCCGAACGCGGCTGGCACGGGCCGTGGTGGCGATATCGATCCGAGGACGATCCCGCTACGCTGGCCGCGCGGATCATCGAAATCGTTGGTCGATAAGGTTGGCTGTGCCGCGGGTTCGCACCAGTGTTGGCGTGGCGGCCCGATCCTCGCCTGGGAGATGACAACATAGTAGTTATGAAGCCGAAGATTCTGGTCGTCGACGACGATATGGCACTCGCTGAGATGCTCACGATCGTCCTGCGCGGGGAAGGGTTCGACCCGCACGTGGTCGGCGACGGCACACAGGCCCTGGCGGCGGTTCGCGAGATCCGCCCCGATTTGGTGTTGCTGGACCTGATGCTGCCCGGCATGAACGGCATCGACGTGTGCCGCGTGCTGCGGGCCGATTCCGGGGTTCCGATCGTGATGCTCACGGCCAAGACCGACACGGTCGACGTCGTGCTGGGTCTGGAATCGGGCGCCGACGATTACATCGTCAAGCCCTTCAAGCCGAAGGAACTCGTCGCCAGGGTGCGCGCCCGGCTGCGCCGCACCGAGGAGGAGCCCGCCGAGCTGCTCTCGATCGCGGATATCGTGATCGACGTGCCCGCGCACAAGGTCAGCCGGGGCGGCCAGCAGATCTCGCTGACGCCGCTGGAGTTCGACCTGCTCGTCGCGCTGGCCCGCAAGCCGCGCCAGGTGTTCACCCGCGAGGTCCTGCTCGAGCAGGTCTGGGGCTACCGGCACGCCGCCGACACCCGGTTGGTGAACGTCCACGTGCAGCGTCTGCGCGCGAAGGTCGAGAAGGATCCGGAGAATCCGGAGATCGTGCTGACCGTCCGCGGTGTCGGTTACAAGGCCGGACCGCCGTGATCCGGACCGACTCGAGGGCCCGGAGGCGGTAGCTTGGCTGACCACGAAGGGCCCCGCCGAGACCGGGCGGCGGATCTCACCAGCGTGATCGCGCGTCTGCAACGATCGCTGGCACCGGTCGTGGCCTGGTTCCAAGAGGTCGGCGTCGCTCTCGGCCACCTCTGGCGGCGGTCTCTGCAGCTGCGCGTCATCGTGTCCACGCTGACCCTGTCGCTGATCGTCATCACGATCCTCGGCGTGGTGCTGACCAGTCAGATCACCGACCGGCTGCTCGACGCCAAGATCAACGCGGCGGTCGAGGAGATGGATCGTGCGCGCAATACGGTGGAGAGCCAGCTGTCCGGTGTGCACGATATCGGCGGTCAACCGCAGCGGCTGGAGGATGCCCGCAACGCGCTGTCCAACCGCGGCGGCACCGGCCAATCCACCGGCGCGGCAGGCACTTTCGACACGGCGCTGAGCGTCATCGGCGGCATGCCGCCGCAGCAGATCTCCACCGGCCCGATCCAGGAGGTGCCCGAGGAACTGCGCCGGTTCGTGCAGCGCAACCAGGTCAGCTACCAGTTCGCCACGGTCGCCGACGCGGAGGGCTACCAGGGCCGCGCGCTGATCATCGGCAGTCCCAGCGCCGAGATCCCCACCCTGGAGATCTACCTGATCTTCCCGCTGGCCAACGAGGAACGCAGCCTGGCGCTGATGCGCGGCACCATGCTCGTCGGCGGCATCGTGCTGCTGGTGTTGCTCGCCGCGATCACCGCGCTGGTCACCAGGCAGGTGGTCCTGCCGATCCGCTCCGCGGCGCGGATCGCGGGCCGGTTCGCCGACGGCAGGCTCAAGGAACGCATGCTGGTGCGCGGCGAGGACGACATGGCGCGGCTGGCGCAGGCGTTCAACGAGATGGCCGAGAGCCTGTCCAACCAGATCACCCAGCTGGAAGAGTTCGGCAACCTGCAGCGCCGGTTCACCTCCGACGTCAGCCACGAGTTGCGCACCCCGCTCACCACCGTCCGCATGGCCGCCGACCTGATCCACGGCAGCAGCGACGACCTCGACCCCGCCCTGGCCCGCAGCGCCGAGCTGCTGGTCAACGAGCTGGACCGGTTCGAGGGCCTGCTCAACGACCTGCTGGAGATCAGCAGGCACGACGCGGGCGTCGCCGAACTCCAGGTCGAGTCGCTGGACGTGCGGATGTGCGCGCGGGCCGCGATCTCCACCGTGCGGCACCTGGCCAAGGACGCCGGGGTCGAGGTGATCACCGATATGCCGGAGGAGCCGCTGGTCGCCGAGGTCGATCCGCGCCGCGTGGAACGGGTGCTGCGCAATCTGCTCGCCAACGCGATCGACCACAGCGAGGGCAAACCGGTGCTGTTGCGCATGCGCGGCGATGTCGAGGCCAACGCGGTCGCCGTCGTCGTGCGCGATCAGGGCGTCGGTCTGCGGCCCGGCGAGGAGAAGCTGGTCTTCAACCGGTTCTGGCGTTCCGACCCGTCCCGGATGCGCCGCTCCGGCGGAACCGGTCTGGGTCTGTCGATCAGTGTGGAGGACGCGAATCTGCACGAGGGCAAGCTCGAGGCGTGGGGTGAGGTCGGTGTCGGCGCGAGCTTCCGCCTGACCTTGCCGCTGGTGCGCGGGAAGAAGCTCGGGCCGAGTCCGCTGCCGCTGGAGCCCGCCCGCAAGCCGATGCGGCTGGTCGAGAAGGAGCCGCCCGCCGACGGCGCGAGCGCGGAGGCGTACACCGCGCCCCCGGCGGGTGCCGAACGTGATGCGGGGGAGCGCGGCGTTTCCGAGCTGGATGGCGTCGGCGCACCGGCCGGACCGGGGGACATACAGTCGGGCACAGCTGGGGCGGATAGTGTCCGCACGGAAGAAGCGAGTACGACGACGGGCACTGCCGGAGTGGATGGTGTGCGCACGGACGAAGTGAGCGCCGAGGCCCCGAAGCCGGATGCGGCGCGGGCGCAGGCCGTGGAAGCGGGCGATGTCTCGCCACCAGGCGAGAGCACGCCCTCCGGTGACGCGCCCGCGTCCGGCTCGAATGGATCGCAGGCGGCCGAGTCGGCGCAGGCCGGTGGCGGCCCCACGCGCGAATCCGGGGACGGACAGTCATGAGGACGCGTGTCGGGTCGGTGCGGATGCGGCAGCTGACCGTGCTGGTCGCAGTGTTCGCGGTGGTCCTGTCGCCGCTCACCGCGTGTGCCAGCCTGCCCGAGTCCTCCGCGCCGGAGGCGCTGGGCACCCTCAACCGCGAGCCCACTCCCGAGGGCCCGCCGCCGCCGGCCGCCAACCGCGATCCCGACCTGCTGCTGCGCGACTTCCTCCAGGCCACCGCCGACCCGGCCAACCGGCATCTGGCCGCCCGCCAGTACATGACTCCGGCCGCCTCCACCCAGTGGGACGACGCCGCGGGCACCGTCATCGTGGAGAAACCGGACACCCTGCGGGAATCCCGCTCCGGCGACAAGGCCAGCTACCTGATCCGCGCGCGCAAGGTCGGCGAGCTGTCCGCCGACGGCGGATACCGCCCCAGCGACGACATCCCCATAGTCGAGAACAAGATCGAACTGACCAAGGTCGACGGCGAGTGGCGCATCGATGAGCTGCCCGACGGCGTCGTGATGGACTCCACCGCGTTCTTCAAGTCCTATCGGCGTTACGCGCTGTACTTCGCCGATCCGGGCGGCACCACGGCGGTCCCGGATCTGCGCTGGATCTCGGTGCCGAAGGGACAGTTGACCCAGCGGTTGCTGAGTTCGCTGATCGAGGGGCCGCAGCCCGCCCTCGCGTCGGTGCTGCGCAACGAGCTGGCGCCGCCGGTCGCGCTGCGCGGCACGATCAGCAAGATCAACGGCGACCCGGAGGGCGTCGGCATCGGTCTCGGCGGAGTGAAGATCGACTTCGCCGGCGCGTCGGCGCTGAATCCGCGCGATCGGGAATTGCTCGCCGCCCAGGTGGTGCTCACGCTCTCCGGCGCCGACATACTCGGGCCCTACGTGCTGCTCGCCGACGGCAAACCGCTGGACGAGCGGTTCGGCGCGAACGGATGGAACGTCGCGGACGTGCAGCAGTTCAATCCCGGCACGTCCACGCGCAACCAGGCTGGTCTGCACGCGCTGCGCGGCGGGGGACTGGTGCAGGTCACCGACAGCGGCGGCAGCGCGTCGACGCCGGGCTACTTCGGTCGGGTGAACAACCTGCAGTCGGCGGCGCTGTCCCCGGACGGCCAGCTGGTCGCCGCGGTCGCGGAGGCGGGCAGGCCCGCGGGGGAGCCGTCGCGCACCCTCATGGTCGGCACGTACGGCGGCAACGCGTTTCCCGTCGCCGAAGGTTTCACCATCACCCGGCCGTCGTGGACCGCCGACGGCAGCGCGGCATGGGCGGTGATCGACGGCGGGCGGGTCATCCGCGCGGTGCACGACCGGGCCACCGGAAATGTATCGGTGCAGGAGGTCGATACCTCGGCGCTCACGGCGGCCTCGTCGGCCACCGCGCCGCGGTTGCCGATCACGGAATTGCGGATCTCCCGGACCGGGGTGCGGGCGGCGATGATCGCCAACGGCAAGGTCTATGTCGCGGTGGTGGTACCGCAGCCGGACGGGAAGCTGGCCCTCACTTCGGCGCTTCCCGTGGGTGTGGACCTCAGCACCCCTGCGGTGTCGCTGGACTGGCTGGACGCCGATTCGATCATCATCGCGCGCGAGGGCAATGTCGACCCGGTGAGCACCGTCTCGGTCGACGGCTCGGAGCCCAAACCGCTGACGTCGCAGAATCTGACCGCGCCGGTGCGCTCGGTGAGCGCGAGCCCGGATCATCAGTACGTCGCCGACTCGCGCGCCGTACTGGAGCTGACCTCAGCTCCGGATCAAGGCCAGCCCTATTGGCGTGAGGTCCCGGGTCTGGGTGTGAACGCCATCCCCGTGCTTCCCGGCTGAGTGCCGTGCCCGAGCCGGGCGGCGTCTCTGGACCCGCGTAAACAGCTGGCCGCGCGGAGGGCAACGTTCTGTCTGCGGATTGTCGTCGGCACGCTGGAGCGGGCTTGTCGGTGGCCGGGCGGACACTGTGCCGATGCGAACGCTGCTCGATCTTGTGCTCCCCGCCGTCTGTGCGGGTTGCGGACGTTCCGGGGCCGATTGGTGTGCCGACTGCGCCGACGCGCTCGCCGGTCCGCCGGTGCGGGTGTGGCCGCGTACCGATCCCGGCGTGCCGTGCTGGGCGCTCGGGCCGTACGCCGGTCCCGCGCGCCGGGCGGTGCTCGCGGCGAAGGAACGCGGGCGGCGGGATCTCGCGGAGCCGCTGGGTGTCGCGCTCGCGGGCGGGCTCGCCGCGCTGCGGTCGGCCCGGCGGCCGCTCGTGCTGGTGCCCGCCCCGAGCAGGGGCGTGGCGGCGCGGCGCAGGGGCGGCGATCCGGTGCTGCGTTCGGCGCGCGTCGCCAGCCGATGGCTGCCGGATAGCCGAGTGGTAGCCCTCTTGCGGCTGCGGCCGGGGGTGCGTGATTCGGTGGGCTTGACGCCCGCGCAGCGCTCGCGCAACCTGGGCGGGCGGGTCACCACCGTACCGGTTCGTGCCGCTGACCTGGGAATTCCGGCGAACGCCGAGGTGGTGGTAGTCGACGACGTGCTGACCACGGGCGCGACGGCCCGCGAATCGGTACGCGCGTTGGCGCTGATCGGATTGCCGACACGTGGCGTTCTGGTTACGTGCGCTGCGTGACCGGTGGGAAATTTGCGTGAACACTGGCGATCGGCCGGTTGGCGTACTAGCGTCGCGAACACACACCCGAACCGAGAGTTTGGAGGTGGCGCCTCGGACAACATGTGCCGAGCGATTGTCGATCGGCACGGCTCAATCCCGCCGCACGTGAATCGGTCTGTGCGGCCAGATCCGGGAGGTACGCGTGACGACTTCTTCACGACCTTCAGTGAAAGAACCCGCTCCGTCGGTGCTGGATGCCGGCACCCAGGAAGCACCAGAGCAACCCCCAGCGGAACGCCAGCGAGCGATGCGCGCCGACATCGTGGTGAAGGGCCGCAACGTGGAGGTGCCTGATCATTTTCGAATTTACGTCGCGGAAAAACTCTCCCGATTAGAACGCTTCGACCCCTCGATGTTCCTGTTCGACGTGGAGTTGTTCCACGAGCGCAATCGCCGCCAGCGGAAGAGCTGCCAGCGCGTCGAAATCACCGCGCGTGGAAAGGGTCCCGTCGTCCGGGCGGAGGCCCGCGCGGACAGCTTCTACGCCGCGTTCGAGTCCGTGACGGCGAAGCTGGAGAGCCGGCTGCGCCGTACCAAGGATCGCCGCAGGGTGCACTACGGCGACAAGACGCCGGTGTCGGTCGCCCAGGCGACGGCGGACCTGGTGGACGAATCGCTGTTCGAGCAGCCCACCGGGTCGAGCGCCACGCAGGAGCAACGTGAGGAGGCGCAGGAGCTGGATTACGCCGAGGGGCCCGGCCACATCGTGCGCACCAAGGTGCACTCGGCCACGCCGATGACCGTCGATGACGCGCTCTATCAGATGGAACTCGTCGGTCACGACTTCTTCCTGTTCCAGGACAAGGAGACCGATCGGCCCTCGGTGGTCTACCGCCGCCACGCCTTCGATTACGGCCTCATCAGGCTCGCCTGACGACACCGTTGGTCCCCGACTCTCCGGGTGTTCAGCTCACCGGCTGGATGCCCGGAGATTCGCGTTGAACGCCTTTTCTCGCCTGTGGCCATCGGCGTGCCAGCGCCAGCAGCAGCCGCAGATCCGAGTCGATGTCGCCGACAGGGTGAGTTTCGTGGACGCCGAATCGGCCCGGTATGCCTTTGCTGAGCTCAGGAGGCGGTAGCTCGCGTGGCCGTGAATCCGGGAAAGGCCGGAAATGGGTCTGCGCCGCTGTCGACGCGCCGCGCGTTTTCGTTTCGATGGCCAGCAAGATTTGCTCCGCATAGGCGGTGTGTTCGGCCGTTTCGGGTACATGGTGGCGTAGGTGCATCAGCGCGTCACGGATCTCGACCGTCATTCGGATCAGCCGCGCGTCGGCTTCGGCGATCGGCGCATCCGACGCGAGGACGATCTCCGGTACCGCCGCGGTGAGATCGCGCCACAGTGGCTCCAGCCGACGGCAGTACCGGGCGGCGCGGTCCCAGCCCATGCGCGCCCGCAATCGCGCGACCAGCGGCACGGCGAGGATCGTCGCGCCCAGCGCCGCGACACCGAAAGTCGGTCCGGCCCAGCGCACCAGCGCCGGATCATCGAACGTACCCGGTCCGGCGGACTGCACCGCGGAGACAGCCAGTCCGCCCGAGCCGACGACCATCGTCGCGAGCAGAATGCCGTAGACCAGTCGCTCGGACGGGGTCGGCTCACCCGACCGCAGCTCGCGCACCGCGGCGCGCCAAGCCAGGCGGCCGGTGGCCAGCAGGGGAACCCACAAGATCAACGCGACCAGCGCCGTCGGCCGGTCCAGGGCCTGCCCGACCAGACGCCCGTGTTGTCGTGCCGTGGTCCCGGCGATCAGGATGATCGCGCCACCGGCGAGACCGGCCAGGTCGTAGGCCCGCTGCCGGACCGGCGCGGTGGTGGGGTCGGCGCCGGACCACAGCCTCGCCGCGCCGTACAGGCTGGTTGCCGCCATCAGCTGCGTGGCCATCGAAAACTGATGCAGCAGGCTGCCGATCTGCGGTGCGATGCCGCGTTCGAGCAGTATCAGCGTGGCGACACCCCAGAGCAGCGCCCGGTTGAGCAGGCGGTCGACGGTCGTGTCGTGCAGCAGGACGAGCCGCCCGGCGGCGGCCACCGCGACGAGAACGATCAGCGGTATCGCGATCGGCGCCGGGATCGGCGATGTCACCGCCTGCGGTCGCGGAAGAAGGTCCGGTGCAGCAGCGAGTCGCGGCGCGGAGGGCGCATGGCGTGCAGCATCACCATGTCGGCGAAGGTTTCCGCGTCGCGCTCGCGCAGCGTGCCGTAGTCGGTGCGGCCGAGGACGTGCGCGATCGACTCCGGCGAGATCGAGGGCAGCAGCTCGGCGATCGCGGCCACGGTCGGCGTGCTCGCGGACGGCTCGTCGGGATCGGACTGCTCCGGGCCGTGCCCCAGCAGCATGTGCCCGAGCTCGTGCACGATGATGTGCTCGGCGTGCCATTCGGTGGTGTCGGCGCCGTAGACGATGACGTCGCTGTCCTGCTTGGCGATCCACAGCCCGCTGCCCGTGCCGCAACCGGTGCCCGCGAGCAGCGCGGTGTCGATCGGCAGCAGGCTGATGCTCCGGCCACGGTAGGCGGCGACGTCGTCGAGGTAAGTCGACAAATCCCATGGGTGGGGAATCGGTAGGTCCCGTGTCAAGCTCCGGAACCGGGCCTGGATGGCCATGTGATCGGTCTCCTACAAAAGCTCAGTGGCCCAGGTAGGCAAGATGTTACCGACTCGGCGGGGCGGCGCCCGCGGTGCTCTGGATGATCTTGGCCAGCATCGACTGGTCGACGTTGGAACCGCGCAGGGCGATGCTGGCGACGTTCGCGTCCCGCATGGTCGCGAGCAATTCCAGCTCCCGATCGATCGCCGCGGCGGCGGGGCCGCTGGTGACGAGGTAGTCGGCGGACACACCGAAGCTGCGCGCCACCGCGATGAGGATCTCGATATCGACTGTGCCCCCGCCGTTTTCGTGGTCGAATTCGCCGTCGCGCAGACGCGTCAGGTAGCTCGCCGTCACCTCGCGCCCGAGGAATTCGCTGACCTGCGCGGCCACGGACGCGGTGCTGCGCTCCGGAGCCGATCGCGGGTGCACCACGGCGAACAGCCGATTGATCTTGTGGCTCAGGGTCGGCGCGGCGCCGTTCGGTCCGTCGTCGGTCATGTTCGTCCCCTCAGTCCGCACCGCTTCGAACCGCGGTCGTCGCCATGTTCGCCGCCAGCCAGCGTGCCCGGAATTGGGCTTCGGTCGCCGCATCGAGATCCTCCGATCGGCCGGCCAGCCAGCGGCGGTACCGGCGTTCCTGTAGTTCGGTGGTGTCACTTGCCTCCGCGGGCACCGCGAGCAAGTGCGCGAAGGCCATCTCCACCAGCGGATGCAGTTGCCTGCCCGGGCCGCCGTTGCGTTCGAGCATCGCGGTCGCGTAGCGCGCCGACAACTTGGAGACCACCCGATTGAGCTCGGCGATCGCCGCCACCACCTGCGGGTCGGTGGTACGGCCGTGTTCGACGGCGTCGTTCAGCCTGCCCGAGGCGGCGAGCAGTCCGGTGAGGTCGGCGATGTCGAATCGGATCGCGTCCGGTCCGGCCACCACCGACTTGCCGTCGCCCTGGGCGGTGTCGGCCGGTTCGTCGGCGGCCGGGATTCCGCCCGCGTAGGTGCGTGCGGCACTGCCCGGCAGCCAGCGCAGCGGCGCGTCGAGCTTGTTCAGCGTGTGCACGCTGATGGTCGCCTCGCCGTCTTCGATCTTCCGGATGGTCGGCGCCGAAGGTCCCCCGAGGTCGCCGATCTGTAGCTGGGTGAGGCCGAGCTCGTCCCGGCGTTCTTTGATGATTCGCCCGAATCTCTTCTGCCGCGACAGCTCCGAAGGGCTATGCATAGTGGGTCCATGGTAAGCCGCTGGCAGGCGGTTGGCAAACAAATAGAAAGCGTTTGGAAAATCTGTCGAAAGTTGGTACGGTAATTTTGCGCTGAGGCCCGGAGGGGCGGCCGTGCGCCGGGTTCCGGGACGAGCAGGGGCGTTCGCTGGGATGAGCGTCCGGTCTGTCGCGCAACGGCGCGTGGCAGACCGGTAGCGGCGGTGGAGGGGATCGCCGTTGCGCGGAAGTTCACCGTCGGCGAAGGGGGCCGACGGTGAACTTTTCTCACTCGGCCCGGGAACCGCGCCCGGCGACCGAGCGGTTGTCCGCTGCGGTGGCCGCGCGTGCCACGATGATCAGCCCGGCGATGGTTCAGGACCTGCCCGGAGCGCCCGGCCGCCGGTGGCGTCCTTCATCGGCGATGATCCGCAGGCAGGTCTGGTGCTTCGTCTCGCCGGGAATGCCCTCCCGGCGCAGGCGCAGCATCGCCTGTGCCAGATCGATGCCCAGCTCGTTCGACAGGCGAACAGCATCGACATTGGCCATTGCACAAACCTCCTGGAAACACCACGAACGAAGAACACTGCGTCAGAAGCAGTTTCGTCCTTGTCGTACCCAGTCGGCAGGCGATTGAACCATGAATTAACTGGCGGGGCTCAACCGCGGTAGGTTTCGCGATGCACCGCGTCCGTCAGCGGTCGTCCGGCACGCCAGCCGAAGCGCTCCAGATCGGGAATGTCCTGGAACTCGTGGACCGGACCGACGCAGAGCCAGGCGACCGGGCGGATGCTCTCGGGGAGCCCGATCAGATCGGCGAGGAAATCGGGGTCGTAGAAGGACACCCAGCCGACGCCGATGCCCTCGGCCGTGGCGGCCAGCCACAAGTTCTGTATCGCCAGAACCGCCGAGTAGACGCCGGTTTCGGGCACGGTGGCCCGCCCGAGCACCTGCGGTCCGCCGCGGCCGTGGTCGTAGCAGACGACGATGCCGGTGCCGCTCTCCAGAATGCCTTCGATCTTGATCGGCTCGAATGTCGCCGCCCGCTCCGGTGGCAGCGCGTCCCGGAACTCGACGCGCCGCTGCGCCACGTGCTCGGCGAACTTGCGCAGTGTCGCCTGCTCGCGGACGACGACGAAGTCCCACGGCTGCGAGTTCCCGACGCTCGGCGCCCGGTGCGCGGCGTCGAGCAGCCGCCACAGCGTGGTTTCGTCGACGAGCTCGCCGGTGAACTCCGCGCGCACGTCCCGCCGACGCCGTATGACGTCGTAGACGCTCAAAACTTCATGCACCGCCTGAGTCTCCTCCGCCTCTCCGCGTCTTCAAGCCGTACGAGTTGGGTGGCGTGGGATTGCGTTCAGGTCGTGCGCTGGGTGCCGCCCGGATTCTGGGCGTACCCGGTGAGTTACCCATGTACCTGCGAAATCACTCGGCACGTTTGGTGACCTGCGCCGCAGTCGGTCCGGGGGCCGATAGCGGCGTGGAGGCCGAACCGGATCGCAGGTACTGATTTCGTGAGCACATGGGTAACTCGCGGGGTACGCCCAGAACTCGAGTGATACCCAACGCAGGACCTGAACGCAAATCCCGCGTCGCCTGACTGGTACGGCCTGAAGACCCGGAGAGGCGGAGGAGCGGAGCCTAGAGACGCGGAGAGGCGGCCCCGCGCCGGGTGAATCGGCGGCGGCCCTGGGCGAGCGCGGTGCGCAGACCGCGGCGCTTGCCGGTCACCGGGTCGACCGTGGCGGTGGTGCGGCCGCGGAATTTGCGTTCCGAGGCGGTTTCCGGGGCGTCGTCGGCGGTGGCGCGCAGGTACTTGTTCGGCAGTGACAGCTTGAGAATCGTCCGCCACGCCTTGAAGTACTGCACCGGCAGCGAGCCGGTGGTGTAGGGCAGGTCGTACTTGTCGGCCAGCTCGCGCACCCGCACGGCGATGTCGGCGTACCGGTTGCTCGGCAGATCGGGGAACAGGTGGTGCTCGATCTGGTGGCTCAGGTTGCCGGTCATGAAGTGCATGAGCGGGCCGCCGGAGATATTGGCGCTGCCCAGCATCTGGCGCAGGTACCACTGGCCCTTCGTCTCGTCGTCGATGTCGGCCTTGGTGAACTTCTCCGCGCCGTCGGGGAAGTGCCCGCAGAAGATGACCGCGTTGGACCAGACGTTGCGGATCGCGTTGGCGGCCAGGTTCGCGGTGAGCGTGGAGAAGAACGCCGGGCCGGTGAGCGCGGGGAAGACGACGTAATCCTTGAGGATCTGCTTGCCCATCTTGGTGAGCGCCTCGGAGCGTTTACGCTCGAACTCGGCGCGTTCGGGCGTGCCCGGCTTGTACCGGCCCGCCGCCAGCTTGCCCAACTCCAGGTGCTGGATGGCCACGCCGTACTCGAAGAACAGCTGCAGCACCAGGTTGTAGATCGGATTGCCCAGGTTGAACGGCTTCCAGCGCTGGTCGCGGGTCACCCGCAGCAGGCCGTAGCCGATGTCGTCGTCCATGCCGAGCACGTTGGTGTACTTGTGGTGCAGGTAGTTGTGCGTGTGCTTCCAGTGCTTGGCCGCACCCGTGTTGTCCCATTCCCACGAACTGGAGTGGATCTCCGGATCGTTCATCCAGTCCCACTGCCCGTGCATGACGTTGTGGCCGATTTCCATGTTCTCGATGATCTTGGCGGTGCTGAGCAGGGCGACCCCCGCCAGCCAGGCGGCGCGCACCGGGCTGGCGAAGAGGACCACTCGGCCGCCGATCTCGAGAACTCGCTGCAGCCGGATGACATTGCGGATGTACTTCGCGTCGCGCTCGCCGCGCGACGCCTCGATTTCCCGCCGGATCGCGTCGAACTCAGCGCCGAGTGCTTCCACGTCGGCCTCGGTGAGGTGCGCGTATTCCTTGACATCGGAGATCGCCATGCGGGTTACCTTACCGTAAGTTACGAGATCGTAGGTTACGAAGTCGGTCGCACGGATGTGTCGGATCCCCTATTGCAATCCAGGGTCGGTGCTGCTAATTTAGCGTGCCCTTCGGCGGAGTCGAAAAGGCTTGTCCCGCTTGGCTTTTTCGCGCAACGCCGCCTGTTCCTGGCGGGCTCTTTCCTGGAGCGCGAGCTTGGCGTCGCGCAAGTGCTGCCGCTCGTGCTCGGCCTTCTCCTTCAGCGCCGCCTTCGCCTCGCGCAGCATCTCCTTCTCCTGCCGCGCCTTCTCCTGGAGCACCACCTTCGCCTCGTGCAGCGCCGAACGCAGCCCGCGGCGCTTGCCGGTCTCCGGATCGACGCGCAGCCAGTGCGTGGACTCCGCGCCCGGCAGCGTCACGCCACCCATCGACGGCAGCGTGATGCCCGCGAACTTGCGTTCCGAGGACGTCTCCGGGGCGTTGTCGGCGGTCGCCTTGAGGAACCGGTCCGGCAGCGCCAGCTTGTGGATGGTGCGGAAGGCGAGCAGATACTGCTTGCCCAGCGAGCCGGTGGTGTAGGGCAGGTCGTACTTGTCGCACAGCTCGCGCACGCGCGCCGCGATCTCCGGGTACCGGTTGCTCGGCAGGTCCGGGAACAGATGGTGCTCGATCTGGTAGCAGAGGTTGCCGCTCATGAACGCCATGGCGGGACCGGCTTCGAAATTGGCGCTGCCCAGCATCTGGCGCAGGTACCACTCGCCGCTGGTCTCGTTCTCCAGCTGCTCGACGGTGAACTTCTCCGCGCCGTCGGGGAAGTGGCCGCAGAAGATCACCGCGTACGCCCACAGGTTGCGCACCAGGTTCGCCATCGCGTTGGCCTTCAGCGTCTGCTTGAACGCCGGTCCGGTGAGCGCCGGGTAGATCAGGAAGTCCTTGGCCACCTGACGGCAGATCTTGCGGCCGAAGTCCTTGTTCGGCGGCGACATCAGCTGCCACCGCGGCGTGTCGGCCAGCTCCTTCTCGATGCTCCAGTCGTGCAGCGCGATCCCCCACTCGAAGGTGGCGGCCAGCAGCAGGTTCGCCAACGGCTGCACCAGGTGGATCGGACGCCACGGCTCGTCCCGGGTCATCCGAAGGATGCCGAAGCCGAGGTCCTCGTCCTTGCCGAGGACGTTGGTGTAGGTGTGGTGGGAGTAATTGTGCGCGCGGCGCCACTGCGAGGAGGGGCCGGTCATGTCCCACTCCCAGGAGGTGGAGTGGATCTCCGGATCGTTCATCCAGTCCCACTGCCCGTGGCTGACGTTGTGCCCGAGCTCCATGTTCTCGATGATCTTGGCGACCGACAGCAGCGCGGTTCCGGCCAGCCAGGCCCACCGGTTGCGGCTGCCGAACAGCACGGCGCGGGCCGCGACCTCCAGACCGCGCTGCGCCGCGATCGTGCGCCGGATGTACTTCGCGTCGCGCTCGCCACGGGACGACTCCACGGAGCGGCGGATGGAATCCAGTTCCTGCCCCAGGGTCTCGATGTCGGTCGCCGTGAGGTGAGCGAACGCCTTGATATCGGTGATGGCCACCGGGGTCCTTTCCCTACTCGATCCAGATCGAGGGTACCTGTCGGGCTATACGTCCAGCGTGCAATCGCCCGCGGCGGCCGAGACGCAGGTCTGCACCTTGTCGCCCTCGCGCCGCTCGTCGCCGTTGCGCAGATCGCGCACATGGCCCGAGCTGACCGTGACGACGCAGGTTTGGCAGATGCCCATCCGGCAGCCGAACGGCATCTGCACGCCCACCGACTCGCCCGCCTCCAGCAGGCTGGTCGCGCCGTCCACCTCGGCGGTGCGTCCGGTCTTGCCGAAGGTGACCGTGCCGCCCGCGCCCACCGCGGAGCGCTCGATCTCGAACCGCTCCACGTGCAGCCGGTCGGACAGGCCCGCGTCGCGCCAGTGCTTCTCCATCTCGTCGAGCATCCCGGCGGGCCCGCACGCCCAGGTGTGCCGTTCGCGCCAGTCGGGGAACGCGGTGTCCAGGTCGGCGAGCGCGAACTTGCCGTTTTCCGCGGTGAGATGCAGGCGGGTGCGGAAACCCGGATTGCGGTCGTGCAGCTCGCGCAACTCGGCGCCGAACATCACGTCGTCGGCGGTGCGCGCCGAATGCAGATGCACCACGTCGGTGAAGACCTGACGGCGGTCCATCGTGCGCAGCATGGACATCACCGGGGTGATGCCGCTGCCCGCGGTGAGGAACAGCACCTTCTCCGGCGGCGGGTACGGCAGCACGAACCCGCCCTGCGGCGCGGCCAGCCGGACGACAGTGCCCACCGGAACGCCGCCGACCAGGTGGCTGGACAGGAAACCTTCCGGCATCGCCTTCACCGCGATCGAGATCAGCCGCTTGCCGCCGTGCCCCGGCGCGGACCAGTCCGGCGGGCAGGTCAGCGAGTACGAGCGCCAATGCCAACGTCCGTCGACCAGGAGGCCGATGCCGATGTACTGGCCGGGTTGGTAGGTGAAGTCGAAGCCCCATCCCGGCTGGATCACCAGCGTGGCGGAGTCGGCGGTCTCCTTGCGCACCTCCACGATGCGCCCGCGCAGCTCGCGCGCCGACCACAGCGGGTTGACCAGGTGCAGGTAGTCGTCCGGCAGCAGCGGGGTGGTCACTCGCGCCACGGCGCCGCGCAGCACGTTCAGCTTGCCGCCGCGCTCGGCGACGCTCGCCGCGGGCGCCTCCAGCCACGCGCGAACACCTCGCACCGAGAAGCTCCCAATTTTCGAACCCATCGCTGCCGTCGGTCTCCCTGTTGTCGGTTGCGGGTGGCCGCTCCGCGAGCGAACGCGGCCTCGGCAGCAAGGTTACGGCATCGTAGGTTACGACGGGTGGGTGAACCCGCGAACGTTCGCGCGGCACCCGGATAGCGTGCCGATCTACGACGCCGTGCCCGGCGGCTTCACAGCAGCTCGAGCAGGAACGGCAGCTCCTGCGCGGCGTACCAGGCCAGCTGGTGGTCTTCGGCGTCACCGAGGACGAATTCGGCGTCGGTGTCGCCGAGATCGGCCGCGTCGACCACGTCGACGGCCTTGGCGACCTGCGGTTCGGCGTCGGCCAGATCGACGTGCACCGAGGCGATCTGCTGGTAGCTGATCGGGCCGCCCAGCCGGACCACCGCGTCGTCCAGGTCGGGCCGCAGCTTCGCGCCGGTCACGTCGGCGGCGACCACCGCGCGCCGGTACACCGGGCCGCCGCCGGTGGCCGGTGCGGCGTCGTCCGGAAGCTCCGCTTCGGCGACGTCCGCCGATTCGCCGATCGCCTCGCGTTCGGCGGCGAGCAGCCGCAGCGAGGCGCGGGCGGCCTCGGCCATGGCCACCTCGCCGAGTTCCTCGTCATCGCCGGAGGCATACGCCTCGCGCAGCGCGGGCGTCACCGCGAACGCGGTCCCGCCGACGGCGGCCAGCACCCGGTCGGTGACCAGCTTGCGCAGCATCGGCACCGTCGCCGGGATATAGACCCTCAGCTTCGTCTGATCAGATGCAGGCACCGAGCATCTCCTCCATGGAATCGCGCACCGCCGCGGTCAGCACGCCGATATCGGCCATCGCGTCGCGGTCGGCGTTGAGACCGTAGAAGACATGCCCGTCGTAGGACGTGATCCCGATGCTCAACGCTTGATTGCGCAGCAGTGGCGATACCGGATACATCTCCAGCATCCGCGCGCCGCCGATGTACATCGGCGCCTGCGGACCCGGCGCGTTGGTGATCACCAAGTTGAACGTGTGTTCTGCGAACGTACTCGCCGCGCGCACGCTCATCGCATGCAGGCTGGCCGGAGCGAACCCGGCCAGGTGCACCAGGGTCCGCGCGCGGACGGCATGCCGCTGGCGGCCGTTGGGCTCGGTGGCGTGCGCGATGTGCGACAGCCGCATCACCGGATTCGGCTCGCCGACCGGCAGATCGATCAGGAACGACGACACCTCACTGGCCGCCTGCGCCTGGTTCGCTTCGCCCCCCTCGACGTACACCGACATCGGCACCACCGCCCGCAACGTCGTGGACTCGATCAGCGCCTCACCCCGCGACAGCAACCAGCTGCGCAGCGCGCCGGTGACCACCGCGAGGATCGTGTCGTTGATCGAGCAGTCGAAGCGCCCGCGGATCGTGCGATAGTCCTGCAGTTCGGTGCGCACCACCGTGAAGCGCCGAGTCCGTGAGGTGGGGGTGTTCAGCGGGCTGTCCGGTGCGCCGGTCGCCGCCGCGCGCACCGCCGAGATCACCGACTCCACCGCCTTGCCCGCGGTACCGAGTACCGCGAACGCGCTCGCGCTCGCGTCGCGGGCCACCTCCAGCGCCTTGCGCGGCTGAGCCGCCAGGTGGCCCAGCGCGCCGACCAGCAGTTCGAGGTCGCCTGGTTCGCGCGGTGCGATCCAGTCGTCGTAGGCCAGCTCGCGCGGCTCGGGTCCGGTGTCGAGGATCACGTGGCCGATCTCCAGGGCGGTCTCGCCGTCCACCAGCGCCGAGTGCGACTTGGTGAAGATCGCGCAGCGGCCCTCCGACAGCCGTTCGATCAGGTACATCTCCCACAGCGGCCGGGCCGGATCCAGCGGGTGCGAGGCGAGCCGGGAGACGAGCTCGTGCAGCTGCTCATCCGTGCCGGGACCGGGCAGCGCGGAGCGTCGGATGTGGTAGGTGATGTCGAAGCGGCTGTCCTCCACCCAGACCGGGCGGCCGAGCGACAGCGGGATCTCCCGCACTTTGCGCCGGTACCGCGGCACCAGCGCGAGCCTGCTCTCGACCAGATCGACCAGCCGGTCGTAGTCCAGGATCGGCGTGGCACTGTCGCCGGGCTCGGCGTTCCTTACGATCGCGAGAGACCCGATATGGATCGGATTGCTGCTCGACTCGAGCCGGTAGAACGCCGTGTCCTGCGGCGTCAGTCTCGTGATCACGCTGCCCGGTACTCCTTTTCCCGATGCCGCCCCCCGCCTATTGTGCTGCCGCGACAACCGTTACCCCGGTCGTTGTGGCATATCTGTGAATTCGGCGCGCCTCATCGCGTGCCGGGGCTGTTACGGCACGCTTGTTCCGTTCGAGCCCCGCAAACTGATTCGATCACAGCGAGAACCGGGATGCACGGTCGACGCCGTGTTCGTTTGCGGCACTGTTGCGGCGCGTATGCGCGGCGGCCGCGCGGCACGAGAAGTCGGCAGCGGCGGTCACCTGCCGCGGCTACCATGGGCGAGCGAACGCCGAGATGGTGCTTCGACCACTCGGCCCGGCTACCGCTTCCGAGCGAAGCGCGACCGAGCATTGCTGTTCGCGGCGGCGGCTCGCGTCTGAGCGGCCGCCGTATAAAACGGTAAAGTGGCCAGCAGCGGTCACCTATCCGGCTACGACGGGCCAGCAAACGTCGAGGTCCCGACGTTGTCACTCTGCGTGACCACTCGGCCACACTCCCGCTTCCGAGCGAAGCGAGACCGAGCATTGCTGTCCGCGGCCCGAGCCACAGGTGGGCCGCGGACACGCAGCGCCGCAGGCGCTGCAAAACAACACAGACACACCGACCAGAGGACTGACGAGACCCGTGCCTGCGCTGACACTGACGAGGTTGCTTCGGATTGGTGAGGGTCGCATGGTGAAGCGGCTCTCGCATTTCGCCGACCAGGTCCTCGCCCTCGAACCGGACTACGAGGAGCTCAGCGACGCCGAGCTGCGGGCCAAGACCGACGAGTTCCGTGAGCGCTACGCCGAGATGGTCGCCGACGGTGAGAGCGATCCGCTCGGTCAGCTGATGGCCGAGGCGTTCGCGGTGGCGCGCGAGGCGTCCTGGCGGGTGCTCAGCCAGAAGCACTACAAGGTGCAGGTGATGGGCGGCGCGGCGCTGCACACCGGCAATATCGCCGAGATGAAGACCGGTGAGGGCAAGACCCTCACCTGTGTGCTGCCCGCCTACCTGAACGCGATCAGCGGCGACGGCGTGCACGTGGTCACCGTGAACGACTACCTGGCCAAGCGCGACGCCGAGTGGATGGGCCGCGTGCACCGCTTCCTCGGCCTCGAGGTGGGCGTGATCCTGTCCGGCATGACCCCCGCGCAGCGCCGCGCGGCCTACAACGCCGACATCACCTACGGCACGAACAACGAGTTCGGCTTCGACTACCTGCGCGACAACATGACCCACTCGCTGGACGACCTGGTGCAGCGCGGGCACAACTTCGCCATCGTCGACGAGGTCGACTCCATCCTCATCGACGAGGCCCGCACCCCGCTGATCATCTCCGGCCCGGCCGATGCCTCCTCGAAGTGGTACGCCGAATTCGCGCGGATCGCGCCGCTGCTGAAGAAGGACGTGCACTACGAGGTCGACATCAAGAAGCGCACCATCGGCGTGCACGAGGCGGGCGTCGAGTTCGTCGAGGACCAGCTCGGCATCGACAACCTGTACGAGGCCGCGAACTCGCCGCTGGTCAGCTACCTGAACAACGCCATCAAGGCCAAGGAGCTCTACCAGCGCGACAAGGACTACATCGTCCGCGACGGCGAGGTGATCATCGTCGACGAGTTCACCGGCCGCATCCTGGTCGGGCGCCGCTACAACGAGGGCATGCACCAGGCGATCGAGGCCAAGGAAGGCGTGGAGATCCAGCCGGAGAACCAGACGCTGGCCACCATCACGCTGCAGAACTACTTCCGCCTCTACGACAAGCTGTCCGGCATGACCGGCACCGCCGAGACCGAGGCCGCCGAGCTGCACCAGATCTACAACCTCGGCGTGGTCCCCATCCCGACCAACAAGCCGATGATCCGCGCCGACCAGTCCGACCTGATCTACAAGACCGAAGAGGCCAAGTTCTCCGCGGTGGTCGACGACGTCACCGAGCGGCACGAGAAGGGCCAGCCGGTGCTGATCGGCACCACCAGCGTCGAGCGCTCGGAGTACCTGTCCAAGCAGTTCACCAAGCGCGGCATCCCGCACAACGTGCTGAACGCGAAGTTCCACGAGAAGGAAGCCGAGATCATCGCCGAGGCCGGGCGGCCGGGCGCGGTGACCGTCGCGACGAACATGGCCGGTCGCGGTACCGACATCGTGCTCGGCGGCAACCCGGACATCATCGCCGACATCCTGCTGCGCAAGCAGGGCCTCGACCCGGTCGAGACGCCGGAGGAGTACGAGCGCGCCTGGCTGCCCACCCTGGACCAGGTCAAGGCGCAGACCGCCGAGGACGCCGACGCGGTGCGCGAGGCGGGCGGGCTGTACGTGCTCGGCACCGAGCGGCACGAGTCGCGCCGCATCGACAACCAGCTGCGCGGCCGCTCCGGCCGTCAGGGCGACCCGGGCGAGTCCCGCTTCTACCTGTCGCTGGGCGACGAGCTGATGCGCCGGTTCAACGGCGCCGCGCTGGAAGCGATCATGACGCGGCTGAACCTGCCCGACGACGTGCCGATCGAGGCGAAGATGGTCTCCAAGGCCATCAAGAGCGCGCAGACGCAGGTCGAGCAGCAGAACTTCGAGATCCGCAAGAACGTCCTCAAGTACGACGAGGTGATGAACCAGCAGCGCACCGTCATCTACGGCGAGCGCAACCGGATCCTGCGCGGTGAGGACATGGAGGGCCAGGTCCAGAGCATGATCACCGACGTGATCACCGCCTATGTGGACGGCGCCACCGCCGACGGCTACGTCGAGGACTGGGATCTGGACAAGCTGTGGACGGCGCTGAAGACGCTGTACCCGGTGAGCCTGGACTACCGGGACCTGACCGGCGAGACCGAGATCGGCGAAGCGGGCGAGCTGACCCGCGAGGAGCTGCTCGAGGCGCTGCTGGACGACGCGCACGCGGCCTACGAGCGCCGCGAGGCGGAGATCGATGGTCTCGCGGGCGAGGGCAGCATGCGCAACCTGGAACGTCAGGTGCTGCTTTCGGTGCTCGACCGCAAGTGGCGCGAGCACCTCTACGAGATGGACTACCTCAAGGAGGGCATCGGCCTGCGCGCGATGGCGCAGCGCGACCCGCTGGTGGAGTACCAGCGTGAGGGCTTCGACATGTTCAGCGCGATGCTCGAGGGCCTCAAGGAGGAGTCGGTCGGCTTCCTGTTCAACCTGCAGGTCGAGGTGGCGCAGCCGCAGCCGGAAGGCGTCGCGGTGGAGCCGGGCCTGCGTTCCCCGGTCGGCGCCATGGCCGCCCCGCGCCCGCTTCCCACCGAGGAGGCCAGGGTCGCCAACGGCCACGCCGCTCCTGCCGCTCTGCGCGCCCGGGGTATCGACGAATCCGCCCCGCGCGGCTTCAGCTACTCGGGTCCCGACGAGGGCGGCCGCGCCGCGGTGCGCAGCGACGCCGAGGAGTACGGCGTCGACGGCAGCCCCCACCCCACCCGCCGCGAGCGCCGCGAGGCGGCCAGGGCGGAGGCGAAGGGCAAGCGGGCCCCGAAGTCCCGCCGTCGGCACTGAGCGGACGGCTGCGTCGGCGCGGACTTGTCCACGCGGTTCTGCCGTATGGCGAAGTCGTGTGCAGCCGTCTGCACGGGTTGGAGTGATCATCCGTGACCGTCCCTGCCATGCAGCCGCGCCCAGGCCACCTGCGTGCCGTCGCTGAGCAGATAGAACCCGCCACGGGCCTGCGCGTCGAGATCCTTGGCGGCAGTCTCGTGATGTCACTGACACCTCGCGGCACGCACGCGGGGACGATTCGGCGATTGCGGCAACAGATCGAGGCACGGATGCAGGGCGGGCTAGCGGCATACGAGGTTTCGTCGATCCAGATGCCGGACGATGACGACGACTACTGCACCCCCGATCTGGTGGTCCTGCCCGAGGCATGGGATCAGGACGACGATTGGCTGGCCGACCCGCATGATGTCGAGCTTGCCGTCGAGGTGATCTCCAAGACGGAGAAGGCTCAGCAGATCACGGACAAGAACGGCTGGTACAGCGCGGCGGGCGTCCGCATGCTGCTATCGGTCGATCCGCGCTACGGCCGGTGGGCGCTGTACACCCATCCCAAGGACGGCACGTATCACGGCCAGCTCGACGGGACGTACGGCGACGAGATCCCATTGCCCCAACCTTTCGGTTTCGCCCTGGATACCGGCTGCCTGCCACGCTACGGGCGGGAGTGACGCAGGCGGTGGATGGCGATCCGGTCGCGGACTCGATTCCGCATCGACGTGCACACCGACGGATGGCTGTGCCCCGTGCGGAGGCTCTGGCGGTCTTCTCGGGGATCGGCTCGGGAGCGACCACACCGGACGTCGCCGATCTCATCGACGACTCCATCGACGACGCCTACGATCGCGCCTACCGCCCACTCGGTCGATCCCGCTGACTTCCAAGGCATTCCGCGATGGTGACCGTCGCGCCGGTCACCCATCCCGACAATCGCTGACCGGTTGCCTCGATCGGCGCGACGCGGCGACGGCCCCGCGCGCCGGGGTCTCGAACATGTCCACTGAACGCGCGAATCGGCGTAGTTTTCCTGGAATGGACCGTGCGGCTGTCGAGGCGTGGGTGGACGGATACGAGCGGGCCTGGCGGGCGGCGGGCACCGAACAGCTCGCCGAGCTGTTCGCCGCCGACGCCGGGTACTCGGTGTCGCCGTGGGCGCAGCCCCGCACCGGCCTCGATGCTCTCGCCGAATTCTGGGAGGACGGCAGGGATGGACCTGACGAGCCGTTCACCATGCGGTCACACATCGTCGCGGTGGACGGGGATACCGCCGTGGTGCGGGTGGAGGTGGAATACGCGCGGGACACCCCGTCGCAGTGGCGGGACCTGTGGATTCTGCGCTTCGACGACTCGGGTCGGTGTACGTGGTTCGAAGAATGGCCGTTCGCGCCCGGCCAGCCGGACGGGCACTGATCGTCGGATCCGACCTTTCTCCTACCAGGGGTCGTTGGAGGTGAGGGCGACGAGCAGGCGGCGGATGGCTGCCACGCGGTGCTCTTTGCCGGTGAGCTCGTCCAGGGCGCATTCGGGGTCGGCGGGCGGGCCGAGGTGGGTGCAGCCGCGCGGGCAGTCCTCGATGGCTTCGGCGAGATCGGTGAAGGCGGCGATGACGTCGTCGGGGGTGATGTGCGCCAAGCCGAACGACCGGACGCCAGGGGTGTCGATGACCCAGCCGCCACCGGACAGGGGGAGTGCGACGGACTGGGTGGAGGTGTGCTTGCCCTTGCCCACGCCGGAGACCTCGCCGACGGCTCGATCCGCGTCCGGGACAAGACGATTCACCAACGTGGACTTGCCGACGCCGGAGTGGCCGATCAGCGCGGTGAGGCGGTCGCTGAGCAGATCGAGCACCGGGTCGAGCGGATCGTCGATGCCGCCGTAGACGATGGTGAGATCCAGATCGTCGAACGCCGCGGCGAATTCGGAGTCGGCGGCCAGATCGTGTTTGGTCAAGCACAGAATCGGTTGCAGCCCACCGGCATACGCGGCGACCATGGCGCGTTCCACGAACCCGGTTCGAGGCGGCGGGTCGGCAAGCGCCACCACGATGAACAGCTGCTCGGCATTGCCGACCACGATCCGCTCGAATGGATCGGTGTCGTCGGCGGTGCGGCGCAACACCGTTCGGCGGTCGGCGACCCGGACGATGCGGGCCAGCGTGTCCGGCCGTCCGGACAGATCGCCCACCACGTCCACTTGGTCGCCCACCACGATCGGAGTGCGGCCCAGCTCACGCGCCCGCATGGCGACGATGCGGCGATCGGCGTCGCCGTCGAGCACACACCCCCAGCGGCCACGGTCGACGGAGACCACCATGGCGGACTCGGCATCGCTGTGCTGCGGTCGAGTCTTGGTGCGTGGACGCGAACTACGCCCCGGACGAACCCGCACGTCGGATTCGTCGTAGCTGGCCGCGGAGCGTCTCCGGCTCAGTGCGCCGCTCCTTCGTCGGATAGCGTCGGATCCAGCATCCGCTCCCACAGGGCGACGAAATTCGGCAGGGTCTTGGCCGTGGTGCCGATGTCCTCGATCTCGACGCCGGGCACTCGGAGGCCGAGAATCGCTCCGGCCGTGGCCATCCGGTGATCGGCGTAGGAATGCCACTTGCCGCCGTGCAACTCGGTGGGCACGATCTCCAGTCCGTCCTCGGTCTCGGTCACCTTGCCGCCGAGCCGGTTGATCTCGGTGGACAGCGCGGCCAGCCGGTCGGTCTCGTGGCCACGCAGATGGGCGATGCCGCGCAGCACGGTCGGGGAGTCGGCCAGCGCGGCCAAGGCGGCGACGGTCGGGGTCAGCTCACCCACATCGTGCAGATCGATGTCGATGCCCGCGAGCCGGTCGGGGCCGTGCACGGTCAGCACGCCGTCGAAGATCCTTGCCTCGGCCCCCATCCGCACCAGGATCTCGCGGATCACATCGCCCGGCTGGGTGGTGAACCGCGGCCAGTGCGGGATGCTGACGGTGCCGCCCGTGACCGCCGCCGCGGCCAGGAACGGCGTGGCATTGGACAGGTCCGGCTCGACCTCCCAATCCACCGCGCGGATCGGCCCGTGCTCCACGATCCAGGTCTGCGCTTTGAAGCTGTCCGCGGGCGCCTGCACCCGCACGTCGGCGCGGCGCAGCATCTCCACGGTCATCTCGATGTGCGGCATCGAGGGCAGCGCCTTGCCGTCGTGGTGCACCACCAAGCCCTCGTCGAAACGGGCGGCCGACAGCAACAGCCCGGAGACGAACTGCGACGACCCGGACGCGTCGATGGTCACCGTGCCGCCGCGCAGCGCGCCCTTGCCGTGCACGGTGAACGGCAGCGAATCACCGGCGATATCCGCGCCGAGCGCACGCAGCGCGTCCAGGATGGTGCGCAGCGGCCGAATCCTGGCCTGCTCGTCGCCGTCGAACGCGACGTCGCCCGACGCCAGCGCCGCGACCGGCGGCAGGAAGCGCATCACGGTGCCGGCCAGCCCGCAGTCGACCGTGCCACCACCCAGCGGCGCCGGGGTGACGGTCACCGTGTCCCGCTCGCCCTCGATGCCCGTACCCAGCGCCCGCAGCGCGCCGATCATCAGATTCGTATCCCGGCTACGCAACGCACCGGTGATCGTCGAGGGTCCATCGGCCAGAGCGGCGAGGATGAGCGCCCGGTTGGTGATCGATTTCGATCCGGGCAGGGTCACGGTCGCGTGCACGGGGACATCGACATGGGGCGCTGGCCAGAAGTTCACCCGTCCATCATGCACTGTGCTTGTTATGCAGCGCCTGCGGCGCTGCGTGTTCGCGGCCCCCTTGTGGCTTGCGTCCGAGCGACCGCCGCTGGCGACTTCGTCGCGGACGCGGCGGCCGCTCGGACGCGAGCCGGGCCGCGAACGGGAATGCTCGGTCTCGCTTCGCTCGAAACCGCGGTTGCGCTGATGCTGTTGCCTGAGGAGGACACCGCGGGACCGGGTGTTGTGGCTGGACTACTCACCGTGCCTTGGTTGCGATCATTTCGGCCGGACGCGAGATGCGGGGAAAGCGCTCGAAGACCTGCACATCGTGGCCGACAGACCTCGAGACCGGGCCGCGAACGGGAATGCTCGGTCTCGCTTCGCTCGAAAACTGCGGCTGGGCCGATGTGGTTGTGTGCGGCGGACAACCGCGGCATGGGGTGTTGCGGCTGGAGTACTGACAGCGCAGGTACAGCTCTACCGTCGATCGAGCCGAAGTCGACGGCCTTCCCACTCCACCGGAGTGCACGTATCCGCGATCGGCAGCAGTGCGGTAGGGGGTCCGGGTAACTCAACGTCGTCGAGTACCCGGACCGGGTGCCGCCGGGCTCTACTTGTGGCGGCCGTGGAGCACGGGGACGAGTTTGCGCAGCAGTTTCATCGTGGAGGCGGTGCGGGTGTAGCTCAGCAGCGCCATGCCGGGAACGGCGAAGCGCTGCACGGCGATCGAGTGTGGGCGGACGAACTCGCGCAGGCCGGGTTCGCCGTGGATGCGGCCGATGCCGGAGTCGCCGACGCCGCCGAACGGCAGGCCGGGGATGGCGGCGAAGGCCAGCACGGAGTTCACCGAGGTGGCGCCCACGCGCAGCCTGCGCGCGATGTCCAGGCCGCTCTTCTTCGAGTACACCGCGGAGGACAGGCCGTACTTGGACTTGTTGGCCAGCTCGACCGCCTCGTCCACGCCGTCGACGGTGCGGATGGTGATGGTCGGGCCGAAGGTCTCCTCGCACACCGCCTCGGAGCTCTCGTCCACGTCGACGAGCACCACCGGCTCGATGAACGGCGCCTTGACCGACTCGGGGCCGCCGAGCACCGCGGTGCCGCCGTGCTTCAGCGCGTCCTCGATGTGGCGGCGCACCACGTCGACCTGGCTCGGCATGGTCATCGGCCCGTAGGCGGCCTTGTCGTCCGAACCGGGCTTGATGTCGCCGAGAATGCGCTTGACCTCGGCGACGAACTCGTCGCGCACCGCGCGATCGACGTACACCCGTTCGACGCCCGCGCAGGTCTGACCGCTGTTGGCGGTGGCGCCCCACGCGACCGCGTCGGCGGCGGCCTTGATGTCGGCGTCGGCGGCGACGATCACCGCGTCCTTGCCGCCGCACTCCAGCAGCACCGGCGTGAGCTTCTCCGCGGCGGCGGCCATGATCCGCTTGCCGGTGGCGGTCGAGCCGGTGAAGGCGATCTTGTCGACGTCCGAGCGCACCAGCGCCGCGCCGGTGGGGCCGTAACCGTTGATCGTGATGAAGACGCCCTCGGGCAGTTCCGGGTTGGCCTCGGCGAAGGCGTCGGCGAGGAAATTGCCGATGCTGGTGGAGTATTCGCTGGGCTTGAACACGACGGTGTTGCCGGCGGCCAGCGCGTAGGCGATCGAGCCGTTCGGCGTGTAGACCGGGTAGTTCCACGGGCCGATCACTCCGACGACGCCGAGCGGGCGCAGTTCCAGCCTGGCGCTGAAGTTCGACATCAGCGCGCCGGGGAAGATCCGTTTGGGGCCGAGCACCTTCTTGGCGTGCTTGGCCGCCCACGCGATGTGCTCGAGCGCGAGCATGAGTTCGAGGAACGCGTCGTCGAGCGGCTTGCCGTTCTCGGCGTGGATCAGCGCGCAGAACTCCTCCGACTTCTGCACCAGCTTGCTCGACCAGCGCAGCAGATGCGTGCGCCGCTGGTCGAAACTCAGTGCCCCCCAGGTGGCCGCCGCCGCGCGGGCCTTCGCGACCGCGGCGGCCACCGCGGCGTCGTCGGCGATGACGTGTGTGCCGATCACCTCGCCTGTCGCCGGATTCACCGACGTGAGGGCCGTGTCGTGGTCGGCCGGTCTGGTGTCGGTTGATGTCACAGTGGGTCTCCTCTTGCCGTCTGCGGTGGCCGGTCGATGCGCACGCCGGAATGGACGGGCAGACCGCCCCTCACGATGAGAGAATGTTAGGTCAAAACTCTCAACAGGTCATCAGTTATGGGCCAATTGTCCCCGACACTGTCGGTGCCGGGTGGGAGTATCGGGATATGTGCGGACGATATGCGACCACGACCAACCCGGCCAGGCTCGCGGCCGAGTTGGACGCGATCGACGAGACCGAGACCACGGACCAAGGCGCCTTCACCAACTACAACGTCGCTCCGACCACGCAGATCCTCACCGTGGTCGAACGGCACGACCAGGGACGGAAGGACGACGATCCGAAGCGTCGGATCCGGCGTATGCGCTGGGGGCTGATCCCGGTGTGGACCGAGGCCGCCGAGCCCGGCGTGCCGGTCAAGGGCAAGCCGTTGTTCAACGCCCGCGCCGACAAGGCCGCCACCACGCCTTCCTTCCGCGACGCGGTGAAATACCGGCGCTGCCTGGTGCCGATGGACGGCTGGTACGAGTGGGTCGTCGAACCGAACGCCGAGCCGGGGGCGAAGGGCAAGGTCGTCAAACATCCGTATTACATGGCCAACGCCGACGGTTCCCGGCTCTACATGGCGGGGCTGTGGTCGGTGTGGCGCGACCGTTCGCAGCCGGAGAGCGAGCCGCTGCTGTCGTGCACCATCCTCACCACCGACGCGGTCGGCGACCTCACCCGCATTCACGACCGCATGCCGCTGCCCATGCCGGAGGAACACTGGGACGCCTGGCTGGACCCGGATCACCCGGCCCCGGCGACGCTGCTGGAGACGCCGAGCGAGGAGACGGTCGCCGCAATCGTGCCGCGCCCGGTGCCCCCGCTGGTCAACAGCGTGCGCAACAACGGTCCGGAATTGCTTGCCCGAGTAGAGGATCGGGAGCACACCGGGCAGATCAGCCTGCTGTGACCGCGGCCCGGCTCGCGTCCGAGCCGGGCCACGAATGGGTAATGCTCGATCTCGCTGCGCTCGAAACCGGGGTTGGGCCGATGAGGCCGCCCGAGCCGAGCGCGGAATTCATGGTCGCGGGTCTACAGCGAGCACTTCACGCTGGGCGTGGCGATATTCAGCCCGCACTTGATCACCCCGGCGAGGAGATCGATGATCTTGGTGGTCAGCGTCCCGCCGAGCTTCTCGGTCTTCTCGGCTTTCTCGTCCTTCTTGAACATGCCCTGGCCGGTCAGGGCGTCGTCGTCATCCTTGCCGTCGAAATCGAAGGGGCTGTCGTCGTCCTGCCCGCCGAAGTCGAAGGGGTAACCGCTGACCTGCGTGACCGCCGGGGCGCCCGGAGCGGCGGCGGCCTGCGGGGCGAGGACCGACACCGAACCGAGAGCCACGACGAGAGTTCCGAACAACACGACGATCATGGTGCGCAAACGCTGGTGCGCGAACATTCGCATCACATCCTCGAGTCGGATCGATCTGGCCGTTTCCAAGTAACGCACAGATCGCGGCGGTTCTGGCTGGATTACGCCGATATCACCGGTGCGGTGACCGCGCTGGTCAGCCGGATCAGATCGGCGGGCGCCAGCTCGATCTCCAGACCGCGCCGCCCCGCGCTGCACAGCACGCGGTCCCAGGACAACGCCGAGTCGTCGATCACGGTGGGCAGCTGTTTGCGCTGGCCGAGCGGGGAGATGCCGCCGAGCACGTACCCGGTCGTCTTCTCCGCTCGGGTCTTGTCGGCCATGCTCGCCTTCGACGCGCCCAGCGCCGCGGCGGCGGCCTTGAGCGACAACGTGTGCGGCACGGGAAGCACCGCGACCGCGAGCGCGCCGGTGGACAGCTCGATGACCAGCGTCTTGAAGATCTGCTCGGCCACGACGCCGAGTTCGGTGCCCAGCGCGTCCACCGCCTCGGTGCCGTAGGAGTCGGCGCGCGGATCGTGTTTGTAGGCGTGCACCCGGTGGGCCACCTCGGCCCGGGTCAACGCGCGGATCGCCGGTGTCGAGCCTGCTGCCATGGCCGAAACATTATCGTGGTCGCGGGAACACGCCGGGCACCGCGCATGTTGTAGGCGATACACAGCGCTCGGATGGGATTTCCATCGCGTGAGCAGGCCCTATGAAGACGTGAAGGAGATGCCGGTGCCCGTGCTGCTCGACGATCGTCCGGTATGGACCGCGGTGTCACCGACGGAAGGCGGATTCCCGGTCGATATGCCGTTGCCGGTAGATTTGGCAGGTACGGCGATCGAAGGGATAGGTGTGACGAGCGACGATGACGTGGTGGCCGACGATGTCGCCGCCGTCGACGATGCCGAGCTGGCACAGCGCTTCGAGCGGGACGCGCTGCCCCTGCTCGACCAGCTCTACGGCGCCGCGCTGCGCATGACCAGGAACCCGGCCGACGCCGAGGACCTGGTCCAGGAGACCTATGTCAAGGCGTATCAGGGGTTCAAGTCGTTCCGGGAGGGCACCAACCTCCGTGCCTGGCTGTACCGGATCCTGACCAACACCTACATCAACTCCTACCGCAAGAAGCAGCGGCAGCCCGCGCAGTACCCGACCGACGAGATCACCGACTGGCAGCTGGCCGCGACCGCCGAGCACACCTCGCAGGGCCTGCGCTCCGCCGAGGTCGAGGCGCTGGACGCGTTGCCGGACGACGACATCAAGGCGGCACTGCAAGAACTGCCGGAGGAATTCCGGATGGCGGTGTACTACGCGGACGTCGAGGGTTTCCCGTATAAGGAAATCGCCGACATCATGGGCACGCCCATCGGTACGGTGATGTCCCGGCTCCACCGCGGCCGGAAACAGCTGAAGGGTTTGCTCGCCGATGTGGCGCGCGAGCGTGGATTCAACCGTTCGGGGGAACGCCAGGAGGTCAACCAGTGAGCCAGGACCCGGATATGGAGCTCGACTGCACGGCGGTTCTCGCGGATGTGTGGTTGATGCTGGACGGGGAGTGCGACGAAGCGACCCGGGCCCGGTTGCAGCACCACATGGAGCACTGCAGCCCCTGTATCGAGGCCTACGGCATCGAGGAGAAGATCAAGGGCCTGCTCAGTCGCAAGTGCGGCGGTGACCGCGCGCCCGAGTCGCTGCGCGAACGCCTGACCGTCGAACTGCGCCGCGCGTTCATCGTCACCGAGACTTCCGTCGAGACCTCCGACCGACCGAACCGATAACGCCGAACGGCACGCCTTCCTGCTGGAAGTGCGTGCCGCTTCGCGTTTGCGGGCCGAGCGTGCGCTCAGGCGTTGGGCCGCTTGCCGTGGTTGGCTGCGTTTCCCTTGCGGCTACGCTTCTTACGTCCGCGCTTACCCATGAGTAGTCTCCCTTCTGGTTGAAGGCCATTGTTTCACGTGTGGTTGGCTGTACCGTCAGCGGATAGAGGGCAACGAGGAATGGGGTGCCATGGCGGAGGAAGTTCTCGCCGAGCTGGTGTCGGTCGTCTACCAGGTGGTCGTCGAAGAGGGCGACGAGGTCCAGGAGGGCGATACGCTGGTGATCCTCGAGTCGATGAAGATGGAGATTCCGGTGGTCGCCGAGTCCAGCGGCACGGTCACCTCGATCGGCGTCAAGGAAGGCGACGCGATCAAGGCCGGGCATCTCATCGCGGTCATTTCCTGATCGATTCCGGCGGTAGATCTTCATGGCGACACTGAGCGAGTTGCTGGCCGAGCACACCGACCTACCCGGTGTCGCCGTCGACCATCTGCAGCGGGTGGTGGGCGATTGGCAGCTGCTGGCCGATCTGTCCTTCGCCGACCTGCTGCTGTGGGTCGGCGCGGGCCCGATCACCGAGGGCGCGGACATCGTCTGCGTCGCGCAGTGCCGCCCGACCACCGCCCCCACCGTGCACCAGGAGGACCTGGTCGGCACGGTCGCCCGGCGGGCCGACCACCCCCAGGTGTTCCAGGCGCTGGTGACCGGCGAGATCGTGCGCGCCGACAGCGAGGTCGAGGCATCCGGCGTGTATCACCCCCATCCGATGCACGCGATCCGCGAGGCGATCCCGGTGCGCTGCGGTGACGACGTGATCGCCGTGCTCAGCCGGGATACCGATATCCAGCGTCCCCGGGTCCGCAGCCAACTGGAGACCGCCTACGTGGCGTGCTCGGACGACCTGTGCCAGATGATCGCCGACGGCACCTTCCCGACCACCGAGGACCGCGCGGCCACCCATTCCAGCCCGCGCGCGGGGGACGGTTTCATCCGGCTCGACACCGAAGGCATCGTCGTCTACGCCAGTCCGAACGCCCTGTCGGCCTACCATCGGATGGGCTTGCAGGCCGATCTGGCCGGACAGGATCTGGCCGTCACCACCCGATCCCTGATCACCGACCCGTTCGACGCGCAAGAGGTGGTCGGCGACATCCAGGCCGCGCTGGCCGGACGGACCGGGCGGCGCATGGAGGTCGAGGCGCGCGGCGCCACCGTGCTGCTGCGCACGCTCGTGTTGCGCCCGCACGGTGAACTGGCCGGAGCCGCCGTGCTCGTGCGCGACGTCACCGAGGTGAAGCGGCGCGATCGCGCCCTGCTCAGCAAGGACGCCACCATCCGGGAGATCCATCACCGGGTGAAGAACAATCTGCAAACCGTCGCCGCCCTACTGCGCCTGCAAGCCCGCCGCACCGAGAACGAGGAGGCGCAGGTCGCGCTCACCGAGTCGGTGCGCAGGGTCACCTCGATCGCGTCGGTGCACGAAATGCTGTCCATGTCGGTGGACGAGGAGGTCGACCTGGACGAGGTCGTCGACCGGCTGCTGCCGATCATGGCCGACGTCGCCACCGTGCACACCACGCGCATCAAAGTGCGCCGCGCGGGCTCGCTCGGCGTCTTCTCCGCCGAACGCGCGACCCCGCTGGTGATGGTGCTGACCGAACTGGTGCAGAACGCCATCGAGCACGCCTTCGATTCCGGCGAAAACGGCACGGTGACAATCCGTTCCGAGCGTTCCGCCCGCTGGCTGGACGTGATCATCAGCGACGACGGTCGCGGCCTCCCGCCGGGTTTCAGCCTGGAGTCCTCCGACCGGCTCGGCCTCCAAATCGTCCGCACGCTGGTCACGGCCGAACTCGGTGGATCCATCGGCCTGCACCCCGGCGCCGACATCGGCACCGATGCCGTCCTCCGTGTGCCGCTGGGGCGCCGCTCCGGCCGCTGAGTGTTCGTTCCGCGTCGGGCTGTGCTGTGCCCGTAGGGCGGTTAAGACGCAGTGCCGCAAGGTAATTCGGTCCGAGGCACAACACAGCCCGGCACCGATGGGTGCCGGGCTGACAATGCTTACCGGGCCTGGCTGCTGAATGGCCCGGTAAGGCGGTTCGTCTTAAACGACGGTGCGGGTGCGGGTGCGCGCGTTCCGGCGCTTCAGCGCCCGGCGCTCGTCCTCGCTCATACCACCCCACACGCCGGCGTCTTGTCCGGACTTCAGGGCCCAGGACAGGCAGTCGGCGGTTACGGGGCAGCGAGCGCAGACCAGCTTGGCATCGGCAATCTGCGCGAGCGCCGGACCACTGTTACCCACCGGGAAAAACAGCTCGGGGTCCTCATCGCGACAGATGGCCTTGTGGCGCCAGTCCATTCCTCTGCTCCTTTGCTGGGCGCCGCACACGGCGCCTTATGGTTTGTGGATCGTTCACTTGTGCGACTCGAATGTTTCCGCACGGTTGCTTGTGAATGCTTTCACGAACACCGTAGATGTCAATAGGCACGCGGTGCACCGTGGGGAAGGTCACGCTCTAAAGGCCCCCGCAGGGGAGGCCTGCCCGGTCCTTTGTACTCGCTCCACCTGCTTTTCGCAGCACAACCGCGATGTTTTTCCCGGCGTTTCGCGCTCAGTGCGGCTGCGGAGCGACCACGGCGAGGACGTCGGGCACCGCGGTGAAATCCACCACGTTGCGCTTCCCGATGAAGTCGCCATCGATTTGCAGGCCGATGGGTTCCTTGGACTCGATTCGTACGGCGGGAACGTCGTCTTCGCGAAATAAATTGCGCGACTTGGGGTTTCCGTTGGGCATGAGGAGTTGACGCGCGAGCAGAAGCGTCGGGAGCACCGCCATGGATCGCACGGCAAACACGCCGAGCCCCGTTTCGAAGCGGGTGCCGGGGTTGGTGTGCACCGGTGTGGCGTTCAAGTAGGTCCAGGGTGTGGTGTTGGTAACGAACGCGTAATGCACACCGTCTACCGGATCACGGCCGGGAATTTCGACCTGAACGCTCGGTTCATCACGCTTTGCCCGGAAGAATTGTCGCACAGTTGTTCGAAGATAACGGGCGGGGGTGGCGGTGCGGCCGCGCGCGCGGCTGGCATCGATCGCCTCGCACACATCGGCGTCCAATCCGACGCCCGCGCTGAAACAGAACCAGCGATCGTCCGCCGTGCCGAGGCCGATGCGGCGATCGGAGTCCACCGTGAGCAGGTCGATGAGCTGGTTGGTAGCGGTCACCGGGTCCGGCGAGATGCCGAGCGCCCTGGCGAAGACGTTCGCCGAGCCGCCGGGGATCACGCCCAAGCGCGGCAGCCAGGCCTGGCCGTCGTCCAGTTCGGGCAGCGGGAGGAAGCCGTTGATGGTCTCGTTGACCGTCCCATCGCCGCCGTGCACGACGATCAGGTCCATCTCATTGGTCGCTGCCCACTGGGCCAGCTCCGCCGCGTGGCCGCGGTGCTGGGTGTGCGCGACGGTCAGTTGGGTGCGGCTCTCCAACGCGTGCGCCAGCAGGTCCCGGGTCGCCGGCGTAGTCGAGGTGGCATTCGGGTTCACGATCAGCAGCGTCCGCACGTTCGCAGCCTAGTTGGCCGCTGGCTCGGGCCGGAAAGCGGCGAGCGACGCCCGGGTGGGACCGCGGCCGTCGGTCTACGCCAGGGCGCGCCCTGGTCTTTGCGGGTCGTAGGCTTGCCGCGTGAGCGTGAGCGGGCGTCATCGAGTGAACCTGGACCACAGCATGCGGTCGCAGCTGGGGGAGCGAAGCGCGAGGGTCGTGACGGAGCGTCAGCGGGTGTGTCCGAGGACCTGGCGCAAGGTGGCGCACGGAGGCGAGGCTCAGTGGGTGCGGTCGTGAGGGAAAGTCAGGGAGTGAGCCGAGGACACAGCATGCGGGTGCGCACCACGCGGGCGCGGGAGGCGCGGTCGTGAGCGGCAAAGATGCGGGTTCGGCGGGCGTGCCGACGACGGTCCGGGCTGCCGGTGGGTTGGTGACGCTCGAAGGGGTGGTCGCCGTGACTGTCGCGATCGTGCTGGTGGTGCGCGGGCTGCTCGGTCACGACCAGACCGCGGCCAGCGGCTACGGCACGGCCGCCTGGTTCGGCATCCTCGGCGGCGCGGTGCTGGCCGCGGGCGTCGGACTGCTGCTCGGCAAACGCTGGGGCCGCGCCATCGCCGTCATCGCTCAATTGCTGCTGCTCCCGGTCACCTGGTCGCTGCTCACCGACTCCCACCAGCCGGTCTACGGCACGCTGCTCGGCCTGGTCGCGGTAGCCGCGCTCGTGTTGCTGTTCGCGCCGCCGTCCACGCGTTGGATGGCGCAGGACTACGGGGTCGAGCCGGAGTAGTCGGCTATCGCGGGGCAGTCCCGCAGTGGGCGTGCCAAGTGCTTTCCGATCGCTGCTCACCGAGTGCACGAGCCGGTCCGCGGCACGCTGCTCGGCCTGGTCGCGGTAACCGCGCTCGTGCCGCTGTTCGCGCCGCCATCCAGGCGTTGGATGGCGCAGGACTACGGGGTAGAACCGGAGTAGTCCTCGGCTATCGCCGGGCAGTGCGGCAGGGGACATGCCGTGTGTTTTCTGATCGGTGCTCACCGAGTGCACCAAGCCTTTCCGGGGACGCTGCTCGGCCTGGTCGCGGTGACCGCGCTCGTGTTGCTGTTCGCGCCGCCGTCCACGCGTTGGATGGCGCAGGACTACGGGGTCGAGCCGGAGGTGATCCGGGCCGCTTCGCGCAGCGCCGCACGGCACAGCTGGTCGGCGTGCCTGGTGGTTTCCGGCAGCCGGTAGCGCGGGGTCGAGGCGAGCACCTGTGCGCAGGCGGTGTCGAGGTCGATGCGGTGGCCGACGGAGACGAAGACCGGTTTCACGCCGGTTCTGGTGCGTAGCGCGCGGCCGACCACCTGGCCGTCGATGGTGATATCGGTGGCGGCGCCGCGGTGCGGACTCGGTTCGGCGTAGTCGCCCCAGACGGTTTTCGCCACGCCGATCGTCGGTACCCCGGTGAGCAGTCCGAGGTGACAGGCGAGGCCGAAGCGGCGCGGGTGGGCGAGTCCCTGTCCGTCGCAGATCAGCAGATCCGGTGCCGCGTCGAGCTTTTCGAGCGCGGCGAGGGTGGTGGGGATCTCCCGGAAGGCGAGCAGGCCGGGTATGTACGGGAAGGCGGCGACGCCGTGCGCGACGGCGGAGGACACCGGGCGCAGCGTGGCGGCGTCCAAGACGACGACCGCGGCGGCCACGGCGCCGGTGTCGTGGTAGGCCGAGTCGATTCCGGCCACCGTGCGGAACCGGACTCCAGGCGGCGTCACCGGATCGACCAGCGGCCGCAGATCGTCCTGCATCGCCATGGCCGCCTCGGCGGTGGCGGGCCAGGACGCCCGGTCGACCGGCGCGAGCCAGGACATCCGCGTTACCGCGCTTCGGCGGCCAGCTTGCCCAGCGCCTCGCCCGCCAGCCGGTAGCCGACCCAGTCGTCCTGGGCCACGGCGCCGATCGACTGGTAGAAGTCGATCGAGGGCTTGTTCCAGGTCAGCACCGACCAGGCGACGCGGCTGTAGCCCTTGTCCACCGCCTCCTTCGCCAGCGCGGTCAGCAGCGCCTTGCCGTAGCCCTTGCCCCTGGTCTCCGGCTTGACGTACAGGTCCTCCAGATAGATCCCGTGCACACCGTCCCAGGTGGAGAAGTTGAGAAACCAGATCGCGCAGCCGAGCAGACCCGTCTTGTCCGCCACCACGTGCGCGAACACCTTCGCCTCCGGCCCGAACAACGCGGCATGCAACTGCTCCGCCGTCACCGAGCACTCATGTCGCGCTTTCTCATACTCGGCCAGGTCGTAGACGAGCTCGACCAGCGCGGGCACATCGGACGGGACGGCGCGGCGCAAGACCGCGCCGCCGAGATCCACGGTGTTCGGGTCGGTCGCACCACTTGCGGGGTCGACGGTTCTGGTCACTGTGACGCTCCGTTGGGTAGCAGGTTGTGCGCGTGGATGGTGCGCGCGTCGTGTTCGTAGCCGAGGACGGTCAGCGCGCCGGTCGACATGGCGAAGCGGCGGCCCTCCCTGACTTCGAATTCCGCCCATCGGGCGATCAGTACGCGGGAGAAGTGGCCGTGCCCGACCAGCACGATATCCCGCTCGGACAGCACTGGCTCGACGGTGGCCAGTGCCCGGTCGGCCCGCGCGCGGACCTCATCCGCGGTCTCGCCGTCGGGAACGTCGCCGGTCCAAATGGTCCAGCCCGGCACGGACTCGCGGATCTGCGGGGTGGTCAGGCCCTCGTAGGCGCCGTAGTCCCACTCGGCGAGATCATTGTCGATCACGGCGGCGGTGAGCCCGGCCAGTTCCGCGGTGCGCACCGCGCGTTGCCGAGGACTGGTGTGCACCAGGGGATTTCGCAGTTTCAGTGTGGTCAGCAGGCGTCCGGCGGCCTCGGCCTGCCGTTCGCCGTGTTCGGTGAGCGGCAGATCGGTGCGACCGGTGTGGCGCCGCTCGCGGGACCAGGCCGTTTCGCCGTGCCGGAGCAGAACCAGTCGGGCGCCATCGTGTACGGACATGCCTCCCATCATGGCCACGACCGCTCGGCGCCGCCCGCACCAGGTCGGGTTACGCCTGGATCGGCTCCCCGAGTTCGAGCACCACCAGCGGCAACGGACGCGTGACCTTGGCCTGGTAGTCCGCGAGCAACGGATTGTTCGCCAGCACCCAGCCCGCGAACTCCTCGTACTCGGCACCGTCCAGCGCACGCGCCGTGCCCTGGTAGGTGGTCGAACCGAACTCGATGGTCACGCGAGAATCGGCTTTGACGTTGTGGTACCAGGCAGGGTACTTGCCATCGATGAACGAACTCACGTACAAGGTTTCGTCGCGCCGCAGCAGGCCGAGCGGGACTACATGCCGCCTACCGCTTCTGGCCCCGGTGGTGGTCAGCAGCAACAGCTCACCACCCTCGTAGGCGCCACCCACCTTGCCCTCGTTGTCGCGGAACTCTTGGATCACACCGTCGTTCCAGTGGTTGATCTCTTCGTCGGAATACTGCTGGTTCCACGGCGCGTCCGGATCGTCATAGGACGTGATCGCGGGCTCGGGTTGCGTTGCGGAGGGCTCGGTTTCGCTCATGCGGCCAGTGTGACTCGAGGCACCGACAAGTTCGGGCGAGTGGCGTCCACCCAACTCAGCCGAAGGCGTGCAGCTCTCCGTCACGGAGTTCGAGCACGGTAGTGCCCAGTACGGCAAGGGAGATCGGGCTGCCGGTGTAGCCGGGCCGCTCCACCGGGATGCGCCCGACCTCGGCGCCCGTGGCCGGATCGAGGACCGCCAGCGCGCCGTTGGTGGGCAGCAGCAGCTTGCCCGCCATGAGCGCGGGTGTGCCGAGGGCCGTGCTCGACGTCCACAGCGGATCGAAAGTGCTTCCGTTCAAGGCGATCACACTGTTGCCGGTGAAGACCAGGTAGGCCGAGCCGATCCGGGTGGTCGTCGCGTCCGGGCCGAGTGGCGCCGAAAGCTGATGCACCACAACGGGGTTGCCGTTTCCGTCGTAGACGGCCAGGCGCGGCGGCAACGATTCCGCGCCCGCCGTGATGCCGGGGAAGTACAGCACGATCCGGCTGTCGGACACCGCGACCACCCTGGCGTCGGCGGAATCCGTTCCCGGCCCGGTCAATACGTGCGAGCCGTACTCCTCGGGAACCGTGTTGTCCTTCGGAGCCGGGTTGAGCACGGTGAGCCGGTTGGCGGGGTCGGCCGGGCAGCGTTCCAGCACCGCGAGCCGGGACGGGCTGGAACTCGCCGACAGCAGCGTGCACCCTTTGCGCGGTTGGGTCTTCACGTTCACCGGCGCGTCGACGAAGCCGTACTCCACGGTGCGCACCAGATCCGAGCGCCACATCTCCAGCCGCCGCGGCCCCTGCGCGAGGACGTAGGTGCCGTCGACCGACAGCCGCACGGTGGCGTCCATGTAACTGCTGCGCGCGGTGCGCCGGTCGCCGCTGTCCCCGGCGAGCAGCGTGGTCTGACTGCAGCCGCGGTCGTCGCGGTACACCGCGACGACCGTGCCGTACTGTCCCTCGATCCCGCACAGCGGCATGTCCCGCCGGTACTTCCAGAGCTGGTCGCCGGTGCTCGGATCGCGGCCGGTGACGGTGTCGTCGTCGCCGGTCACCGCGACGCCGCCGGACACGAGCGCTCGCGCGCTCGCGCGATCCGGCGCGTGCCACAGTTCACGCAGCGAGGTGGGCAGTCGATCGGCGGCGGCGGGTGTGGTCGCGGTGGTCGTCGCGGTCACCGATTCGGTGCCGTGCGCGTCCCCGCGCACCCAGACCACGACGCCCGCGACCGCCACGAGAACCGCGATCGCCACGGCAGCGATGATGTCGGCGCGTGTCCGCCGCTCGGGTGCGAGCACGAGTGCGAGACTAGCGGATCGGGACGGTCAGGCAGACGCGGCAGCGGCGGGCTCGGTCGCGCTCTCGGCGCCCTCGGCCGCCGCTTCACCTTCCGCGGACTTGCGTCGCCTGCGCCGACGACGAGCGGGCCGGTCGGCGGAACCGGCCTCGTCGGCACCGTCCTCGGAAGATGTGTCGGAGCCTTCGGTGCCTTCGCTGGTCGTGGCTGCCTCCGCCGCGTCACCGGCGGGCTTGCGCCGCCTGCGCCTGCGTCGTGCGGGCCGGTCGGCCGCTTCGGCGTCGGTCTGCCCGGCGGCCTGATCGTCCTCGCCGGTGGTGTCGGCGTTGCTGTCGTCGGCCGTGGCCGTGCCCGGCGTGCCGTCGATCGGCTGACCGCCACGGGTGCGCCTGCGGTTGCGCTTGCGCGGGGTGCGGGCCGGGCGCTCGACCACGACCTCGTCCTGGTCGCGCTCCGGCTTCGGCTTGCGGATCACACCGGTCACGCCTTCGGGAATCCCGAGATCGGTGTACAGGTGCGGCGAGCGCGAATACGTCTCGACCGGGTCGGGGATGCCGAGCCCGAGCGCGCTGTCGATCGCCGCCCAGCGGTTGAGCTCGTCCCAGTCGATCAGGGTCACCGCGACGCCGGTGCGCCCGGCGCGGCCGGTGCGGCCGATCCGGTGCACGTAGGTCTTCTCGTCCTCCGGGCACTGGTAGTTGATGACGTGCGTGACGTCGTCGATGTCGATGCCGCGTGCCGCGACGTCGGTCGCGACCAGCACGTCGATGGCGCCCTTGCGGAACTTGGTCAGCGCCTTCTCGCGGGCGATCTGCCCGAGGTCGCCGTGCACCGCGCCGACCGCGAACCCGCGCTCGGCCAGATCATCGGCCACCTTCTGCGCGGTGCGCTTGGTCCGCGTGAAGATCATCGTGGCGCCGCGGCTCTCGGCCTGCAGGATCCGCGCGATCAGCTCGCTCTTGTCCAGCGCGTGGGCGCGGTAGACGAACTGGGCGGTGCGGTCGTGCACGGCGGAGTCGTGCGGCTCCTCGGCCCTGATGTGCGTCGGGCGGGTGAGGAAGGTACGGGCCAGCGTGATGATCGGGCCGGGCATGGTGGCCGAGAACAGCATGGTCTGGCGCTTGTCCGGGACCATGCCGAGAATGCGCTCGATGTCCGGGAGGAAGCCCAGGTCGAGCATCTCGTCGGCCTCGTCGAGCACGAGCACGCCGATCTTGCCGAGGATCAGATGCTGTTGGTCGGCGAGGTCGAGTAGTCGGCCAGGCGTGCCGACCACCACGTCGACGCCCGCCCGCAGCGCCGCGATCTGCGCCTCGTAGGGGCGGCCGCCGTAGATGGACGCCACACGCAGCGGTCCCTGGTGGTTGGTCAGGTATTTGCTCGCGTTCTCCAAGTCCTGGGTGACCTGGAGGCACAGCTCCCGCGTCGGCACGATGACCAGCGCTCGCGGCGTGCCGTCCAGCGGCGTGGTGCCGGATTCGGCGGTGGCGATCCGGTGCAGCAGCGGCACGCCGAATCCGAAGGTTTTGCCCATACCGGTGCGGGCCTGACCGATGAGATCCTCACCCGCCAGCGCCAGCGGGAGGGTCAGTTCTTGAATGGCGAAAGTACGTTCGATGCCGATCTCGCCGAGTGCGCGGACGATTTCCGCGCGCACGCCCAATTCGGCGAAAGTCGGGGCGGTATGCGTTGCGTCCAGTTCGGCCGTCAACAGGGTGTCCGCCAGTCCCGGTTCCTGATCGACTGTGATCTTGCTCAGGTTCGTGCCTTCCTCGTAATCACGTCCCGCACGCACGAGGTGGGGCGGACCGGTCGGTCCGCGACGACCACGGCTCCGCAGGCGATACTCACCCGGCCACGCTCCGGATGCCGGGCGCCTGCCGAAAAACGGCGGCTACCTCGCAAGACATCGGCGCGGCGCAGTGGTGACGCGGAACTGGTGCGCGCACATTTTCCTGTCCAACGAAAACTCGCACCCGAAACCCGTCAGCGGTCCCAGCGGCCCTCCCCGCGGGTTCGCATGAGCGCGGCGTCCGGCAACTCCGTCGAGCGAAACTTTCCGTTGTCCACGGTGATTGTAGCGTGATATTGTGCGCCGCTCGAATTGCCACTGCGGCACGCTATCGAAAATGGTGGAAACCCGCAGCGCCCTTTCGCCGGACCCGGTGCCGACGTACGCTGCGCCACATGGCAATTCATCCGGCGCGGCAAATCTGGACCACACTCGAACCGCTACACGACGTCGTCTATTTCGGCGCCGGCGTCAAGGCGGCGGGTGTCGGCATCGGGTTGCGCGGTTACTGGCAGACCTACTTCGCGTTCCGCGCCGCTCCGCTGGGTGCGGTGACGCCCGCGACGGTGCAGGCGCTGTTCGCCGGATTCCACCCCGACATGGTGCGCCGGGCGCTGCCGGAGGCGTGGGAGCGGGCCGCGCCGCGGCGGTGTCTGGCGGCCCGGCTCGACCTGGTCACCGGGCTGCTGCGGGGCGTCGGCGCGGATGACGCGGTGTGCGCGCGTGCGGTCGAACTGCTCGCGCCGGTGCAGCGCGCGGCCGACCCGACCGGCCGGGCGCTGTTCGCCGCGAACGCGGCCTTGCCGCTGCCCGCCGACCCGGTGGCCGCGCTCTGGCAGCTGGCCACCTCGCTGCGCGAGCATCGCGGTGACGGCCATGTCGCCGCGTTGGTCACCCACGGCCTGACCGGCCGCCAGGCGCTGATCGCGCAGGTGGCGGCGGGCAAGGCGCCGGAATCGGTGATGCGGCCCGCGCGCGGGGTGTCGGAGGCGGAATGGGCCGACGCCTTCGACGAGTTGCGGGCCAAGGGTGTGGTGGACGGAGAACCGGTCGAGCCGAAGCTCACCGCCAGTGGAGCCGAGTTGCTGGCCCGGGTGGAGGCCGACACCGACGAGGCCGCGTGGACGGGCGCGCTCGCGGTGTTGTCGGCGGACGCGATCGCCGAGCTGACCGCGTCGCTCGCGCCGCTGGTGCGCAGCGTGCAGGACGCGGTGGTCCCGCCGCTCAACCCGGTCGGCATGGGGCAGCGGTAGCCGCGGAATCGGGACTTGCCTGTTACCGGCGGTACCGCCATGTGAGACATTCGTTGGCGTGAGCCTTGCCGACACTGCCTCCCTCGCCGCGCGCAACGCGTGGGCCCTGACCTTCGGCTCCGGCATCGAGGCGCCGGATCCGACTCCTTCGACGGTGCTGTGGGATCAGCCGCACCGGCAACTGCGGCGCTTCGAACCTACGGACAGCCCTGCGGCGCAAGCGGATTCGGCCGTGCTGCTGGTTCCACCGCTCGCCGCGCCCGCCACCTGTTTCGACCTGCGGCCCGACCAGAGCCTGGCGCGGTTCCTGCTGGAGATCGGCCACCGTCCGTACGTCATCGACTACGGCGAGATCACCTTCGCCGATCGGCGCATGGGCTTCGAGGACTGGATCGACGACATCCTCCCCGAGGCGGTGCTGCGCACCAGCGCCGACCGCGACGGACGTCCCGTCGACCTGGTCGGGTGGTCGATCGGCGGCACGCTGGCCCTGCTGACCGCCGCGGCGCACCCCGAGCTGCCCATCCGGTCCGTCACGGCGGTCGGCTCGCCCCTGGACTACGACCGGATGACCGGCATCCCGCAGCTGCGCGCGGTCGCGAAGCTCACCGGCGGGCGGGTCACCTCGACCGTCATCCGCGCGACCGGCGGCGTCCCCGCGACGCTGACCCGGATCGCCTACAAGATCACCGCCTGGGATCGCGAGCTGACCAGGCCGTGGTTCGTCGCGAGCAATATCGCTCGCACCGAGGCGCTGGCCAGGATGGAGTCCATCGATCGGTTCATGGCCGAGATGCCCGGCTATCCCGGTCGCTTCTACGGCCAGCTGTGGCGCCGGTTGATTCTCGGTAACGACATCGGACGCGGCGTCGTGCGGCTGGGCGAGCGCCGCATCGAGCTGGCGCGGGTGACCGCGCCGGTCCTGCTGGTCGGCGGGCCCGCCGACGTGATCACCCCGGCCCCCGCCGTCGAGGCGGGTACCCGCATCCTCACCGGGGCGGCGCTGGTCCGCTACGAAACCGCGCCCGGCAGCCATTTGGGGATCCTGGCCGGACCGACCGCGCGCGACACGACATGGAGTTATCTGGAGAAGTTCTTGGCCGAGACCGCATAAAGCGCGCCGAGTATTACGCTGGGGCGCATGGGAGCACAGTCACCTGCCGCGTTAGGTGTTTCGTCGACCGACCCAGCAACACTCTCCATCCCCGCGAGCCATCCCGGCGTCACCGATCTGTTCGCCGTGCTCGCCTACGGTGAGATCTCCGCGTTCTACCGGCTGGCCGAGGAGGCGAAGCTGTCGCCGACCCTGCGCGGCAAGGTGGCGGTGGCGACGATGGCCGCGGCCGAGATGGAGCACTTCAAGACGCTCGAGTCCGCGCTGGCCGCGCGCGGCGCGGACGTCTTCGACGCCATGGCGCCGTTCGTGCGGGCGCTGGACGCCTATCACGCGTCCACCGACCCCTCGACCTGGCTCGAGTCGATGGTGAAGTTCTACGTCGGCGACGGCATCGCCGCGGACTTCTACACCCAGATCGCCGGCGCGCTGGCTCCCGACGTCGCCGCGGTGGTGCGCGACGTGCTCGCCGAGACCAAGCACTCCGAATTCGTCGTCGAGGAGGTGCGCCGGGCGGTCACCGAGAGCCGATCCGAACGCGACCGCCTCACGCTGTGGGGCAGGCGGCTGCTCGGCGAGGCGATCACCCAAGCCCAGTACGTCATGGCGCAGCGCGACGAGCTCACCGACCTGGTCCTCACCGCCACCGGGGATCTCAACGGCATCGCCGCGCTGTTCGAGCGGATGCAGGCCAGTCACGCCGAACGCATGGCCGTCCTGGGCATCTAGCTAGTCGTTCACGGCTCGGTTGGACACCAGCCGCAGGCCGGGCGCGTGCACACCGGCACGGTCGGTGAGCCAGACGACGACGCTCTGGTCGCGGTCGGCCTCCAAGGTTTCGAACGGCACCTCGACCAGCCCGTGCACCGGATGGTCGAGGTGCAGTGTGCCCGAGCCGGAGGCGCCGACCCGATGCGGCTTCCAGCGATCCGCGAAATCCGGGAGCCCGCGCAGTGCCTCGATCATCTCGCGCAGCGAATCATCGCCCGGCCAATGGAGTTTGGCGCGGCAGAGCGCGGCGGTGAAGGTGTCGGCGGCGTGCTCCCAGTTGCGCAGGACGCGCCGCGCGGCGGGGTGGGTGAAGGTGTACCAGGCCAGATTGGGCTGGTCGGGGCCGTCCAAGAGGCCGAGCGGGGCGACGAAATCGGCCCACGCCTGGTTCCAGCCCAGCACGTTCAGCTTTCGCCCGACCACGAAGGCGGGAGTTGGCTGCAACGCGCGCAGAATCGTCTCGATCGTCGCGGCCACCTGCTCCTCGGCGGATTCGTTGCCCGGACAACGGGTTTCGTTGCCCGAGGCGAGCGCGAGCATGCTGAAGTACTGGCGATCGTCGCCGCGCAGCAGCAGCGCGTCGGCCAGCGCGTCGATCACCGCGACCGAAGGGTTGGTGTCCCGGCCCTGCTCCAGCCGGGCCAGGTAGTCGGCGCTGACGCCCGCGCGGACGGCGACCTCCTCGCGCCGCAGACCCGGCGTCCTGCGCCGTCCGCCCTCGGGCAGCCCGATGTCCGACGGTCGCAGCTCGGCGCGCCGTGCGATGAGGAACTCCGCGAATCCGTTACGAGCCATGCGTCCTATCGTGCCTGGTCCTGGGACGCTTAGCCGCGCCCTGTCAGGTCCAGGATAAGGCCGGTCTGGCTAACGGACCGTGGTCCGATCATTGTCGGAGGTATGACATCTACCTCGGAATCCACCACCTCCACTCAGCTGAAAGCCGGTTCCTGGGCGCTGGACGCCGCGCACTCCTCGGTCGCCTTCACCATTCGCCATCTCGGCATCTCGAAGGTGCGTGGCGGATTCACCCGGTTCGAGACCGAATTCGTGGTCGACGAGTCGGGTGCGGCCACCATCGGCGCGACGATCCACCTCGACTCCTTCGACACCGGCAACCCCGACCGGGACGCGCACATCCGCACCGCCGACTTCCTCGATGTCGCCAACCGTCCCACGCTGACCTTCCGCGCCACCCATCCGGTGGTCGTCGCGGAGACCTTCGAGGTCCACGGCGAGGCCACGATCGGCACGATCACCAAGCCGGTCACCCTGGAGGTCGAGTGGGGCGGCGTGCAGGACTTCGGCCCGACCGGCGACCGGCACGCCGGGTTCTCCGCCACCGGCACCATCAAGCGCACCGATTTCGGCGTCGGCGGCCCCTTGCCCGGCATGCTCAGCGACACGGTGAAGATCGAACTGGAAATCCAGCTCATCGAGCCGAAGGGTGACGCCTGATCTCGCAAGTACATGGGTAACTCACCGGGTACGCCCAGAACCGGGGTCGGCGCGAAACGCAGGACCTGCACGCAAATCCTCCTGCACCTGACTAGTACGGCCTGAATACTCGGAGAGGCGGACAGAGCCGAAGTAAAGGGCGCACCGAACCCCAACTAACCTGGGAATCGACAGCACAGGACTCTCAGGTTCGGAGGTTGGCCGTGGAGGTCAAGATCGGTATTTCGGATAGCCCGCGCGAGCTGGTGATCAACAGCGCGCAGACCCAGGAAGAGGTCGAGGCGCTGGTGTCCGGTGCGCTCGGCGGTGACGGCGGAGTCTTGTCGCTCGCCGATGAGAAGGGCCGCAAGTTCCTGATTCAGGCGTCGAAGGTCGCGTACGTGGAGATCGGCTCGCCCGCCAGCGGCCGCGTCGGTTTCGCCGCGGTCTGATCCCCGGCCTCCGGTCCGTACGCATCGAGCCCCTGTCCCCGATCGCTCGGGGACAGGGGCTCGATCGTCTTTTTTGTGTGCCCGCTCAGTTGATCGGGTGCAGCGGCACGTGCTTCAGGCCGCCCCACGCGAGCGAGACGGTGGTGTCGACCGCCTCCTCCTTCGGGATCGGCCGATCGGCCTCCAGCCAGTAGCGTGCGGTGAACTGGCTCGCGCCGACCAGCCCGACGGCCAGGATGCGCGCGCGGTAGGGGTCCAGGCCCGAGTCGTGCGCCACCAGGTCGAAGACGGCGTCCACGCACGCCTCGGTGGCCTGCTCGACCCTGCGCTGCACCTGCGGCTCGCTGGTCAGGTCGGACTCGAAGACCAAGCGGAAGCCCTGCATCTCGTTGTCCACGAAATCGAAGTAGGCCTGCACCGCCGCGCGCACGCGCTGCCGGTTGTCCGTGGTCGAGCGCAGCGCCTGGCGCACGCTGGAGACCAGCATGTCCACGTAGTTCTGCAGGACCGCCAGGTAGAGCTCCAGTTTGCTGCTGAAGTGCTGGTACAGCACCGGCTTGCTGACTCCGGCGCACTGCGAGATCTCGTCCATGCCCGCGGCGTGGTAGCCGCGCTGCACGAACACTTCGCTTGCCGCCGCGAGTAGCTGTTGACGTCTCTCGTCGCGCGGAAGCCGAGTACCGCGTTTGGCAGGTGCCAAGTCGGACGACATCCTGCGGGACGTCATCCGGTCCACGAGATCAGTCATTTCGGCTCTCCCAGTCGATTCCCCGGCAGAAGGGGTTGTGCACCGGGTTATCCCATGAACGATACCCGGTTGTCGCCAGCCCGCGGATCGGGGCCGGAGAACTGACGCAACCCGGTGAGAATTGTCGCATCGACGCCGTGCGCGGTGTGCCCGGGAGTGGGAGGTCGGTGCTGTGAGACGCTGGTGGGCGTGACCGACCGACCGGAGAGCGAGTCCGCCGGGCGGCGCGGAGCGCGCGACCCGGCTGGCTCCGGCGCGTCCGGTTCCGTAGGGTCGGATCCCATGGCGAGAACCTGGCCAGAGACGCGATCGGACGGTGCGGCTCGAACCGGGGAGGCGAAGCGGTCCGGTGCGGGCGGTGGCTCACCCGGCCGTGCGGCGCGGAACCGGAAGCGCTCCACGGAAACACCCGAAACATCTGTGCCGCAGCCGGATTCTATCTCGCCGCAGCGGGATCGGGACGGCGTCGAGATCTACGATCCACTGGGCCTCTACCGCCAGAAAGGCGAGCGTTCCCACCAGCCGCTGCGCGCTCGCTGGGACCCCACCGCCCCCGACGAGAGCAGAGGCAGAACGCGTCCGGACCGGGACGCCAAGAAGCAAAGCGCCCTCGGCAGATTCGTCTCCACCTACGGCTGGCGGGCGTACGCCCTCCCGGTCCTGGTCGTGATCACCGTCCTGGTGGTCGTCGACGCGATCCGCTCCACCGGCACCGGTAGCGTCACCGTGGCCCCCGCACCCGGCAGCCTCAGTCCGCGCACCGCGAGCGTGGGCATCATCGGCGCTCCGCCGGGGGACGGGCACTTTCCCACCGATCTGCCCACCGGGGCGCTGCCCGAAGGCGGTCCGTTCGCCGAGACCGGCGCGGGCACCTGGCGCGTGGTCGCGGGCACCGCCGCCCAGGTCGGCGCCGGAACGCAGAACGTCTTCCGCTACACCGTGGAGATCGAGGACGGCGTGGACACCTCCGCCCTCGGGGGTGACGCGGCCGTGGCGAAGATGATCGACTCCACCCTCGCCAACCCGAAGAGCTGGGCGCACGACCGCAAGTTCGCGTTCCTCCGGGTCGACCAGGGCGGGGCCGATTTCCGCATCTCGCTCACCTCGCGGGCATCCAGCCGCAAGGAATGCGGTTTCGACATCCCGATCGACACCTCCTGCTACAACGCCAGCAGCCGCCGCGTGGTGCTCTCCGAGGTCCGCTGGGTGCGTGGCGCGCTGGCGTTCGAAGGCGATATCGGGTCGTATCGGCAGTACCTGATCAACCACGAGGTCGGCCACGCCATCGGCTACCACCAGCACCAACCCTGTGAGACCGACGGTGGGCTGGCGCCGGTGATGATGCAGCAGACCTTCGGCACGAAGAACGACGACATCGCCGCGCTGGACCCGCACGGCGTCGTCCCGATGGACGGCAAGCGCTGCCGGTTCAACCCCTGGCCCTACCCGCGCGGGTAGGGCTGTGTCTGATTTGCAGCGCCTGCGGCGCTGCGTGTTCGCGGCCCCGGGAAGTCTCGCGTCCGAGCGACCGAGACTCGCGCCTGCGGCGCATGCGCTTCGGTCACTCGGACGCGAGACGGGCCGCGAACGGTGCTCGTAAGACTCGCACCCACCGGGGCTGGAATGGGCGCACATCGGACGGGCTTTTCGCCTCCCGGTACCCGCGATCGGCAGGGCGGTGGATGTCGCTGGTCGGTGATACGGGACGATGTGCCGGGAAGAAGGGTCCGGTCGACGGTGTTGCACAGTGGGGCACCCGCGAAGGGCGCCATACCGCCGTCCGATCGGCCAAGCGATTCGAGGAGTCCTGGACGTGTCATCACCCAAGTCCCTGCCGCCACTTGTCGAGCCGGCCGCGGAGCTGACCAGGGATGAGGTAGCCCGCTACAGCCGACACCTGATCATCCCGGACCTCGGCGTGGACGGGCAGAAGCGGCTGAAGAACGCCAAAGTGCTCGTGATCGGCGCGGGTGGCCTCGGATCGCCCGCTCTGCTGTACCTGGCCGCCGCGGGCGTCGGCACGCTCGGCATCGTCGAGTTCGACGAGGTGGACGCCTCCAACCTGCAACGCCAGATCATCCACGGGGAATCCGACATCGGCCGCTCGAAGGCCGACAGCGCGCGCGACTCCATCCTGGAGATCAACTCCGGCATCGATGTGCGGTTGCACAAGCTCCGGCTGGAGCCCGAGAACGCCGTCGAGCTCTTCCGTGAGTACGACCTGATCGTCGACGGCACCGACAACTTCGCCACCCGCTACCTGGTCAACGACGCCGCCGTGCTGGCGGGCAAGCCGTACGTGTGGGGCTCGATCTACCGGTTCGAGGGACAGGTCTCGGTGTTCTGGGAGGACGCACCGGACGGGCGCGGCATCAACTACCGCGACCTGTACCCCGAGGCCCCGCCGCCCGGCATGGTGCCGTCCTGCGCCGAGGGCGGTGTGCTCGGCGTGCTGTGCGCGTCCATCGGGTCGGTGATGGTGACCGAGGCGATCAAGCTGATCACCGGCATCGGCGAACCTCTTCTGGGCAGACTGATGGTGTACGACGCACTGGACATGAACTACCGCACGATCAAGCTGCGCCGCGACCCGGAGCGCCAGCCGATCACCGAGCTGATCGACTACGAGGCATTCTGCGGTGTGGTGTCCGAGGAGGGCCAGGCGGCCGCGGCCGGGTCCACCATCACCGCGCGCGAGCTCAAGGACCTGTTCGACGCGGGCAAGGAGATCGAGCTGATCGACGTGCGCGAGCCGGTCGAATGGGACATCGTGCACATCGAGGGCGCCAAGCTCATCCCGAAGGACCGCATCCTGTCCGGCGAGGCCCTCGCCGAGCTGCCGCAGAACCGCCCGATCGTGCTGCACTGCAAGACCGGCGTGCGCTCCGCCGAGGCCCTGGCCGCCCTGAAACGAGCGGGCTTCGCCGACGCCACCCACCTGCAAGGCGGCGTCATCGCCTGGGCCAACCAGATCGACAAGTCACTGCCGGTGTACTAGAGGAACACGGCGCGCCGCGAGCACGTCAAATCAGACACGACGTACCGTACGGGCCGTGACTTCTGTGGAACCTCCCGAGCACGTGCGCGCCACGTTCGGTCTGCGCGAAGTGACCCCGGTTTCCCTCGGCGACTGGGAGGGTGGCTGGCGCTGCGGGGATGTGGTGCTTTCTCCGGTCGCCGATCACGCGCGCGCGGCGTGGTCGGCGAAGGTGCGGGAGACGTTGCAAGTGGACGGGCTGCGGCTGGCCCGCCCGGTGCGAGCCACCGACGGTCGCTACGTCGTGTCCGGGTGGCGTGCGGACACGTATCTGGAAGGCGCTCCGGAACCACGGCACGACGAGGTGGTCTCGGTGTCGCTGCGGCTGCACCAGGCTACGGCGACGTTGGAGCGGCCCCGGTTCCTGTCGCAGCCGCCGGTGGTGCCCTGGGTGGACGTGGACGTGTTCGTCGCCGCGGACCGCGCCGCGTGGGAGGCGGTGCCGCTGCGCGCTCTGCGCGCCGGTGGCGCGCTGCTGTCCACCTCGCCGGACGGCCAGCGCAGCCTGGAACTCATCGGTCAGCTGGCCACGTTGCGCAAGCCGGTGCGGACGCCCGCGCAGCTGGTGCACGGCGACCTCTTCGGCACCGTGCTGTTCGCCGGTTCACACACTCCCGGTCTCACCGACATCACCCCGTACTGGCGGCCCGTGCCGTGGGCGGCGGCGGTGATCGTGGTCGACGCGCTGGCTTGGGGCGGCGCGGACGACGGGTTGCTGGATCGCTGGACCGATCTTCCGGAGTGGCCCCAGATGCTGTTGCGCGCGGTCATGTTCCGGCTCGCGGTGCACGCGCTGCACCCGCGCTCGACGCCGGAGGCGTTCCCCGGTCTGGCCCGCACCGCCGACATGGTCCGGCTGACGCTCTGAGTCCGGAATATTCGCTGTTCGGAATGCTTTCCGTGCAGTGCGGGAGAAATCGGGCGGAGCCCGACGCGGCGGGTGCCCCCGTGATAAGTTTTCCGCAGTATCGCCGCCGTGAGTCTCCGCCGGGTTGGAGATCAGCGCGGTCCGCGACGAGGGGTGTGAGGACGGGGCAGGGTGAGAATTCAACCGCGGCAGCAGATTCTGGATCTGTGGCGCTCCGCGCTATCCGTGTCCTGGGACGGCGCCACGTGGCACTGGGGCGGTCGCATGGCCGCCAATTCGATCAGCGATTCCGAGCAGTTGCTGTGCCTGCTGTATCCGGCGACGGAGATCGAAAGCCTCGCGCTGGATCGACCCGACAGCATGGCCGACGACGTCAGCTCGGTCCTGTCGCCGTTCGGCGGTCAGACGAAGATCGGCACCGTCGTGATCTCCTTGCTGGAGGACTACATCCTGCGCAATACCAACCGCGTGGGGCCGGACGGCGAACCGGACAGTGACGGCGAACCGGACGGTGAGCCCATCTTCGCCGCGGGCAGCTACCTGCGCTCGGCCGACGAGCGCGAACCCACTGCGGCGCAGCGGGATATCGAGGTCGTCGACTCCTACTCCATGTCGCTGACGCTGTGCCTGGCCGGGCTGCGCTTCCTGCGGGTCTACGAGGGCTGGGTGCGCGCGGAGGGCCGCGCCGCTCTCATCGACCGGATCGAGAAGCTCACCGGCAGGCTCAGCGCCCGCCTCACCGCCGCGATGACCGGCTTGGTCCGCAGTTTCGTGGTCAATACGGTGGAGCCGAAATCCGAGGCCGGACAGGTCATGCTGGGCATGCTCAACCAGAGCGATCTGCCTCAGAAGACGGTCGCCGAGGGCATCACACGCAGCTTGGAGCGGGTACGCGCCCGGCTGCGCAACGACATCACGCTCGGGCAGACCCCCGACACCGAGTTGGACGACGAGGAATTGCTGTTCGAATGCGGGTGGAGCTGGAGCCTGGTTCGCGACGCGGCTCCGGTCGGCTTCGTCGACGCCGCCATCGCCATGCAGCCAGGGATCGCCGAACCGCGCCCCTACCTGTATTTCACCGTCATCGCGCTGGACGGCATCAACGACCTGATCTCCCAGCGCACCAGGGAACTCGACCTGCTCGACGAGCAGCAGTACCGTCTTGCCGAGGCGCTGCGGATTCGCTGGGACCTGACCCAGCGTTACTGGTCGACGGTGGCCCGGTACGGTTCCGGCGCATGGCCGCTGGAGGACATCCCGTGGCGCACCTCCGACGGCGAGGAATCGGACTACTTCAGTCTCATCGTCTCCGCCGTGCTGATCCAGGATCTGATCAACCGCACCGCCTCCGATGACGACTTGACCAGAGCCGTCTCGATTTTCGACGAACTGGCCAGGCGCGGCCGGATCATTCGCAGGACCACGCGCGACGATCCCGCGGTGCATATGCACGCGCCCGGTGTGCGATTGTCCTTGCGCGGCACGGAAACCGTCGACGACGGGCCGCTGTTGCAGTGGGAGGTCTCGGATTTCGCCGCTGTGCTGTTGAAGCGTCTGTTGCAGGCCGCCCGGCTCTCCAGCAACATCACCGCCCGCGACCGGCTGATGGATCTGGCCAAATCGACGATGGATCATCTGGAAGCGCGCATCATCACCTCCGGTCCCGCGGCCGGGCTCTGGGACGATCCGTCCGGAGTCTTCGGCAACGGCACGGCGCGGGAGACGCGGCCGTCCTGGTACATGACCGAGCGCGTGATCGAATGCCTGGTCAGCGCGGATCGCACGTTCCGCGAGCCACCGCTGACCTCCCCGGCGATGGTGGTGCGCGCGGTGGAACTGCTCAACGAGGCCGAGCACCTGCTCAACCAGGAGATGCTGAGCGTCAGCATCGATGACGTCTCGGAGAACCGGATCACCCTGGACCGGGTGGAGGAGAACCTCGAGCAAGCCAGGCAGCTGGTGGCCCGCAGGCAGGCGGGCACGGCGTTCGTGCTCGCCGCCGACGCGCTGCGCGAACTGCACAAACTGGCCTATGCCCGCATGGACGCGACAAGGGCGACATAACCATGATCGTGTTCGCGACCTCCGACAAGGGCGGTACCGGACGTTCGGTGACCAGCTGCAATCTCGCCTACCGCCTGTGCCTCAGCGGGATGAGCGTGGCTTATCTCGATTTCGACTTCGGTTCGCCGACCGCGGGCGCGCTGTTCGAAATCGGGTCCGTCGAGCGGGGAACACCGGATGGGGACGGGCTGCACGAGTATCTGCTCGGGAAGAACGGCATCGCCAGGCAGATCGACGTGCGCGCCAAGACCGATCGCGTCGGCTTGCGCAAGATGCGCACCAGGACCGGGCGGCTGGTGCTGTTCCCCGGTGACGAAGGCGGCGCGGAGTTCGACAGCATCAACGACGACGTGGTCCGCCGCTGCACGGAACTGTTCGTCGGCCTGGAACAGGAGTTCAAGGTCTGTTTCGTGGACCTGAGCGCTGGTCGCTCGCTGGCGATGGAATTGGCGCTGCGCGCGACGGCGGCGCCGCAGCTGGCCTCGAAGACGGTGCGGTGGCTGGTTTTCCACCGCTGGACCCGCCAGCACATTCTGGCGGCCAGCGGGCTGGTCCACGGTCCGCACGGCTTGCTGGAGACCGGCAGCCACTGGAAGCACGACCCGAGGAAGCTGCTCGCGAACATCCGCTACGTGCGCACGGCGGTGCCACAGGTCAACGAGATGACCGGCGGCCCAGGCGCGGCGCAGGTCAAGTGGTTGCAGGAACAGAACGGGGCCTTGGTCACGTTGGCGGGCAAGAACCGGCTGGGCGCGACGTCGCTGCTCGGCAAAACGCCGGTGGAGCCCGTGCTGCAATGGCGTGAGCAGATCATCCTGGACGCCGACGTGGCCAACAGCATCGCCAACGAGGAGACCGCCGCCGCGTTCAACCAGCTCGCCGGTCGTCTCCTGCACGCCGCCACCTGGGAATAGATCCGACCTCGCCCACGCTTTCGCGAAAGCACGATCCCGGAAGGGTTGTCGATCAGCATTGGATCACGTAGCAGGCTATAGCGAGGCGACCGAGCGTCCGCGGGTCGCCCAGGTCCCGTTGTCCCACCTGTCCATCGAGGTGGGCCACTTCTACATGAACGACCTCAGCAACGGTGAGGATCGTATCCGCGCGCAGTTCCGCAAGATCGCTCCGCTGATCCCGGCGTTCACCGCGGCGGCGCAGGCCGAGTTCGGGCCGCGCGCGCGAGTGAGCACCTGCTTCCTGATCGACGACTACTTCCGGCACGACACCGATCCGGCCGAGATCCTCGGCAAGCTACTTGGCGCCGCCGCGGAATGCGGCGTGACCATCGACTATCTGGCACGCGAGGCGGGATGCTTCGAGGCGCCGTCGGCCGGTGATCGTCGTATCCCGTTGGCGGAGATGGTGGCCGCCCGCATCGTGGCCGAGCCGCCGGAGGGTTCGAACGGACGGCGTCCGCCCACCGCGGAGTCCGGCTGGCTGTGCAACGGGCGCAGGGCCTCCGACGACGAGCCCGGGCAGGCCATGCACCGCTTGCCGTACGAGCCGCCGGAGGAATTCGGCAGGCGCGAGCATTCGATCTTCCTCGACGTGCAGATGTGGAGCAAGCAGACCAAGAAGGTGAACGGCCGGGCCGAGGTGCACACCAAATGGTCGTGCCCGTTCCTGGCGTCGATCTGGCAGCTGCTGCGGCTGGGGATGCTGCGCTACGACGGCGACCCCATCGTCGACCCGCAGCTGTGGCGGCCGGAGGACGGCTGGCCGCCGCAGTGGTGGGAGATGCCCGCCGTGGTGAAACTCAACCCGCAGGCCAAACCGTTCGCCGGCTACCGGTCGCTGTCGCTGCTGCCGCAGCGATATCTGGGTATCGAACACGCGGTGCGGGTAATCCTGGATCACATAGATCTCGAGGAGGAAGTGGTCGAGCAGATCATCGCGCGCGGCGGCGACGAGGACGTCCCGGTTGCCGTGCCGCGCAAGGTGACCGAGCGGATGAGCCACTATCTGCTGGATGGGTCCTGATATGAGCACGGCGTCACACTCTTGTTCCGACCGTGACCAGCCCTCGCACGGCGAGCGGCTGCGCCGGTTGGCGGCCGTGGCCAGGGACAGGCGCGATCACCGGTCGGTTCGGAGGCCGCCGCTGGCCGGAAGGTCCACGCGGGCGGTGCCCGAACCGGTCTCGGGGCCCGCACGTTCGGCCGCTGGGCCGCTGATTCTGCTGGGCGAGGTGCGCACCTGCCTGGTGCCGGATTCGACGGCGCTCGGACGCGATCTGCTGGAGGAACTGCTCGCCTTGATACCCGGCCGCCGGGTGCTGTGGCGGGAGCGTCCGACGACGCTGGCCACGTCACCGACCACCGCGGTCGGCGTCGATTGCCAGCTGGCCACCAAGCCGCGTGGCAGCGTGCGGGCGATCGGGACGGTGGCGACCAACGCGGTGATCGTCGGCGGACGGGTGCTGCAGAGTTCGGCGCACACCACGGTCGTCCCCGCCGAGGTGAAGCAGCGGCAGACCTGGTCGCACTACCTGACCAGGGTCGGGGTGACCGAAGTGGTCTCCAAGGTCACCGAGGCGACCAGCGGTGAGCTGGCCGACGGCTTCCTCGCCGCGGGCGAGCAACCGGACGGCGTCCTGGATCTGGCCTCGATCAGTCAGCGGTTGCTGGCCAAGATCCGGATGGACATGCGCCTGGACCAGCACGCGCCGATGCAGACACGGACGGCGCGGCTGCGCTGGGCCGCGCGGATCGCCGAGGTGCCCCGGCCGATGCTGACGTTCCAATTGCAGGACGAACTGGTGCGCACGGTCCTGGTGACCGTGCGTGACGAGTCGGAACTCGCAGTGGCGCACCGCTTCTGCGAGGACCTCGCACTGCACGACTGGCTGCTCACCGTCGCGGACACGGTGGTCGAGGAGGCCGACCTCTACCCGCCGTCCAGCGCGGAGTCGGCCGCACTGATCGCGCCGCTGCTGACGAACCTGGCGCACCTGTGGATGCCCGGCGCCCACGCGCCCGCGGCGCTGCGCGGCCTCTGGGAGCAACTGGATCGCGACCCCGGCTTCACCAAGGAATGGTCGGCGCGGGTCGGCCAGCTGCGCGACCGGATGTCGGTGGCGACACTGGCCGCCATGCGCGCCTCCACGATCAACGCACCGGATTGAATCCCGGTCACAGCCGGAACCACTTGCGCACCAGCAGCGCGAAGAACACCGAGGTGGACACGATCCCCGCGTACGCCTCGATCATGAGCAGGCCGCGTCCGATCCGGCCGACCTCTTGCAGGTCGCCGAGGCCCACCGGATTGAGGAAATTGATCAGGCACATGTGCAGCGCTGTGGTGATCGGCAGGGACGTGCTCAGCCACAGCGCGACGGTGAACAGGACCAGTTGCGCGGTGATCCAGCCGAGCAGCCGAAACGGCCGATAGCCATAGCCGCACAACAGATCCGAGACCCAGCCGACACCGCGGCGCCAGGCTGGATAGGTCGCCGACCTGCGTGCTCTGGCCAGCGCGAGACCGCACCGGTCCTGTGCGTCGACGTCCTCGTTGAGCGCGTGCAGACCCGAGGCGCGCAGGAAGGCCATGGCCGCGTGCCCGGGGAGAAACGTCTTGGCCCGCCGGCCGGGCGGCGTGGCGGCGAGGAGGCGGTGGCCCAGGTCCTCGTAGATCTCGGCCAGCCGGATGTTCTGGGTCCGGCTCAGGCTCAGCGGTCCGCGCAGCTCGACCTCCGCGGCCAGCAGCGCCATCAGCAGTTCGACGTGCGCGCGCTGGAGCACCTCGTCCATCGCGGTGTTGTCGTCGGCGGCGGCGTAGATATCGGAGAAGAGCAGGCTGTCACCACGATGCTTGATCTTCGTGTGATCGAAAGCGGTGACGACCTTTTCGACGTGATTGTTGAACGAATCCAGCAGCGGCTTCTCGTCCGGCTGCCTGGTCCCCGCGCTCAGCTCGTCCAGGTAGTCCGCGACTTCCTGGGCGTAGCCGGTGGCGTGCTGGTCGATCCAGATGTCGGGTGAGTTCCCGAACTGCACATGGGTGACCGGATTGTCGTAGTCGGTCATTGCGACGTCCTCCCCCGCGGCCTGCCTGTCATGACGGCGTAACATTCACCATACCAACGGTATTCACCGAATAACTGGCGCATCTGGACGAAACCGCTCCCTCGCACGTCTGCGCCGTGCGGAGGCCGATGCAGCCGCAAGACCGGCCGGACGAAGTCCGTCGGTAGCCCCGCGCTGGACCGCCCGGAGGCCGGGGCTGCCGTAAGGCGCCGCCGGGCGAAGTCCGTTGGTAGCCCTGCGGCGGACCCCGGAGGCTGAAAGCGCGGGCCGGACGAAGTCCGTCTGCCTGCGCTTGGCCGTGCGAAGGCGAGTCGGCCGCCTATTCCGGGCGTCGGCCGCGCTTGCGCCAGATGTCCGAGGCGGGGTCGGTGATCGGCGGTGCGCCGGGGCTGTGCTGGATTCGCCGTACCAGGACGTCGCGCGCTTCACCCGTGCCGAAGTAGTGGTCTTCGTATGCGGTCCAGACGAATCCGGCCGTCTTGTACAGGTTCGACGCCGGTTGATCAGTCGGCCGGACGGTGAGGAACACATCCTCCACTTTCGCGATCCGGCAGCGTTCCAGCGCGTCATCCAGCAGTGCCCGCCCGTAGCCGCGGCCGCGGCACCGCGGCGCGATCGCGAGCCCGATCACCCAGGCGCACTGGGGCGAGCCGAGCGCCACCATCGCGTAACCGCAGATAGTGCCGTCGAGATCGGCGACGACCCAATGGCCTCCATGCAGATCGAAGAGCTGGCGCAGTGCGAAGTACGGATACGCCAGCTCCCCGAACTCGGTCTGCTCGAGCGCGGCGATCTCCCCGAGGTCCGCCAGAACGGCAGACCGGAACACCGGCGCCCCAACACCTTTCGCGATGGTCAAACGCTCACCCCTGTCACCCCGCTGTGCGTTCAGCTTCCAGAGTAGAGCGCGGACGTGGTTCACCGGCCGGAGACGGCCAAAGGAGCTTCGCAATCATCTTGGCGGGGAAGGGTTTCCGCTCCCTCTGGATCGGGCCCATCTGAAAACGGACAAAATCGGATCGGGGATTTGTTGCCACCAGGTTGCGGTACGGGTGTTACTGGATGGAGCCGACTACGGCAGAGCGGTGTTCGGCACGCTGCGCGTAGGCCGACCGTCGCGGCTGATCGAGCCTGGGGCGGTCCGTAATTCGAGTGCCGCTCATGGTGTTCGTAGCCGGGCTATGGCCGCGTGGTTGGTCTCGGGGTCCAGTGTTATCGCCGCCGCCCAGGCATGTGCCGCGACGACGCGTCGATCGAACAATTCGATCCAGGCGTCGGTGTTGTCGCGGGTGTCGTTCACCGAAGTCGGAGTCGGCCCGAGTTCGGGGAGATGGGCGTAGGTGAGCGATGTGTGGGTGAATCCACGGGCGTCGAAGATGGTTGCCGCGTACATGTCGTCGGCCCCGGCGCGTTCATGCAGCGTGCCCGTTGTCGCTGCCTGTATCGCGTCGTGCGGGACGCCGCCGGGGTCGGTGAACATTTCGCCGATCGTCCGGTAGGCGAGCCCGAATCCCCATAGGCGCCTGTGGAATCTGCGGATGAGCCATTCGGCCGCGTCCAGGACGGGGGAACGCTGGGCGTCAGGGTCGAGGACGATCGCGGTGTGCGCCGCCTCTTGGTTGGCCGGATGGTCGGTGCTGGCGAACCCCCAGAAGTGAATGACGTCCGTATCCAGGTCGTTGCCGCGCTCGGCCATCATGGTGCCCAGTAGCGCGTCGATCGTGGCGTTCGGCGGATACCGGATGGTGATCGCCGTTGGTGCTTTCCGTCGGGTTTTCGGCTTGTTTCGTCGTTTGGCCATTTTCGCTCTTCGATCAATGGACCCGCACCAGGTCGTCGGTGCGGGCGAATACGCCCGGCGTGTGCGACGGGCGGGGGAGGCTCTGTGTCTGCCGCGAGTGGCACACCACGGAGGGGGCTACTCGCGTTTTGCCGCAGCCATGTGCCACTCGATGCGGTAGCGGCGGGTGCGGGTGCGGTGCTGCGCGCGGATTCATCCTGGGGTGTGCGGCGGGTGGGGTGGGAGGGGGACGTATGTGGTGCGTGTGCTGTTGGCGGGTAGCAGGATCTGCCAGTAGTGCTTGCGGACGGCGTCCCAGAGTTGGAAGTGGCGGGGGAACCATTCCCGGACCTGTGCCAGGTCCGGGAGTGCGCGCTCGTCGAATGCGATGAGTCCGCACTGGCCCAACGGGATCGGCACCGTGCCGCCGTCGTTGCGCAGCCGGTAGGCGGGTGTGGTGTCGCGGTCGTCGCGCAAGAACAGGATCTCGATGCGATGCCCCACCAACCGCCATCCGGCGTGGGTGTCGTCGACTGTGGTCCGATGCAATGTTCACCCCCGGAACGGTTCCGGTGGTGTCGCCAGCTCCGACAGCCGTTCCAGCACCTCCCGCAGCGTGCGCGCGGACGGGTTCCGGTCGGCGACACCCCGCTCGTCATGGGCCGGGAACTGGATGCCTCGCGCGGCGGCGCGTTCGCGCGGGCTGAGTGTCTGGGGTGTCAGCCGCCCCGCCGCCACCAGCGTGCGATACGCCGCCGCTTTCCACACGCACCGCTGGACGCGACAGGCGCGATGCGCCTGCATCTGTGCGTGCGCCAACCGCAGATCAGCGTGTCCACACATCTCGGGTGGGGTGAGCAGGGAATCCTGGTTCACCGCCCCGTCACCACTTCGACGGTCTGCGCTGGTGCGGCGACGCGTGCCCACTCGGTAAGTTGGCACACTGCCTCCGATCGGAGTCCAGATGTAGTCCCCTCTGCCAGACGGGAATTCGTCATGATCTCGAGTTTTCTTCCGTGTTGCTCGGGCATGCGCCTATGCTGCGGGCGTACTCACGAAGCGAGGCCCGGAACGGGCTGGTGCGCGGCAATCGGTGTGTATGCCCTGAAAGCTTCCTGAGTTCGGCGCACGGGGACTCTCTCCGTGGGAAAACACAGGCCACAACGTGGGAAGCAGGGGAGGAAACAGGCCAATGGTGGGTGCCAAGCGAGATCTCAGCAGGACGACGCTGCCGCTTCGCCAGCTGGGCCGAGCGCTGCGCGACGCGCGCCAGGCCAACGGCTACACCCTCGAGCAGGTAGCCGAAGTCCTGGATATCAGCAGGTCTACGCTGAGTCGACTGGAACTCGGCCAGAACGAGAAGGTCAAGGCTCGGGATGTGGATTACATCTGTCAGTTCTACGGGCTGCCCGAGGAGCGGATCGAGTATCTGAAGCTGCTTGTATCGAACTCCAGTTCGCGAGTTTGGTGGGAAGACTTCCGAAACCTGATCCGACCGGGCTTCAACACGTATCTGCAATTGGAGGCAGCGGCAACGGAGTTGCGCTTCTTCCAATCACTCGTCATACCCGGTCTATTGCAGACCCCTGACTACGCCAGAAGTGTGGGAGCGTCTGCGTCGACCGGCATCTCCGCAGAAGAGACAGATCGGCTCGTAGATCGGAGGATACAACGATCGGCAATTCTTACCCGGCGGCACAAGCCGATGCGAGCAGAATTCCTGCTGCATGAGTCAGTGCTGCGTACTGTCGTGGGTTGCGATCGAATCATGTCTGCGCAATGCCGCCATCTTGCCGACATGAGTACGCTGGACAACGTCTCCATCCGAGTCGTTCCGTTTACTGCTGGCTTCCCAGGGGGTTTGGCGATCCCGCCGTACATCATCATCGACTTCCCAGGGCGCGAGCCGTCCGTTGTCTACACCGAAGGTGCGATAGGGACAATGATTTTCGAGTACTATGACGACGTAAACCGATTTCGGTCGATCCACGAATCCATCTGTGGTGCTGCGCTGGAAGAACGACCATCGCGAGACCTGCTCAGGAACATAGCAAGGAGATACGACCAATGACCGCAGAGCTATCCGGCGCGAAGTGGTTCAAGTCCGTCCGCAGCGGCGAAGCTGATGCGTGTGTCGAAGTCGCGTGGCTCGAGGCTGGTCACGTCGCTGTCCGTGACTCGAAGAACCCGACCGGCCCGGCACTGATCTTCACGCCGACTGAGTGGGACGCCTTCACCGCAGGCGTGATGAACAGCGAATTCACCCGGCCTGCCTGATCAGTTGAACCGTGTCACAAGCAGGCGGCCGTCCGGATTCCGGCTACCACCGTCGAGGCGGTCGTCTGTTACTGTTGACACAACCTGCGTCATCACGGGTCGAGAGGGTGGGGATGGGCCGTCGAATCACCTTGGTGCTGCTCGGTTCACTGCTGGCATCGGGTGCTGTTGCCTGTGGAGACACCACGAGCGGTTCGCCGACTACGAGTACCACTGCGGCCAAGGCCTTGTTCGACCCGTGCACGCAAATCCCTGATGCTGCGTTGCGGTCTGCCGGGGTCGACCCGGGTACTGAAGACAAGGGCGTAGCTGGAGTAGATCAGTCCGGCTGGGAGATCTGCCGGTGGAAGGGGAGCCGCTACTCCATGACTGTGTTCTCGACGGCTCGCACTGTATCCGAGTTCGAGAATAAGCCAGGGAACGTCGAGTTCCGGGACGTCACAGTCGCAGGCCGGGCGGGTCGGCAGTTCAAGGTCGAAGGGGCTTCCAAGGATCTGCTCTGTGATGTTTTGTTCCCCGCATCCCAAGGCGTCGTGCAGTTGCGGATATCCAACTTGGCAGGCCTCGACAATCACGAAGATCCGTGCACGACGCTGTCTCGAGTCGGCGAGTCGATTGTTCCTGTGCTGCCACGTTGATCAGGGAGGGATCATTGAGCGAGGACAATGCGGCGGTGTGGAGTCGGCTGGTCAGCCAGGCTCGCGCCGGGGACCTGTACCTCGATGACGCGAACGCGGCATACCACTGCGCGAAAGCATGTGATCAGCACATAGCAGACCTTCAAGATCTAGCGATTGCTGCACAAGACGTGCAAAACGTATCCGGCTTCGGCGATTTCAAGATGGGCCACGATCTGGAAAAGAAATTCCTGAAGCAGGCTACCGGCGAACCTAATTCGATCGACCAGGTAATCCTCGAGCAGATCGAGACCGTGAAGAACATGCGCGAGGTCATGGCGATCTCCTTCAAGCGCATCACCGGCCAAGACATCGAGAACGCGACCCAGATCGCGAACACCACCGATCAGTCGGGTTGATGAGCAGCCGCGTTCGGTAGGTTGAGCATCTCTGAAATCTGAGCTTCTCTTCCTAGGCGTCAGTACGCGGAGGACACCGGCGAACGACGCGACCAAGGAGCTGTTCGGCGGGCCGCCCCAATTCGGTTCGGGTAGCGTCCGAACGCGCCGATCGCCACTGACGTCTGCGGCGATACGCGCTCTATCCAGTTGTCTGGTGTGAGCGTCCGGCTGCTTCGAGATAGGCGGCGGTCAGTTCCGCGAGCACGCCATCCGCGGGTATCGGCGCTCCGGCCAGGTGGGTGGCGCGGAGTTCCGCCATGAATCGCTCCCATAGTGGGGGACCGCCAGCGGCCAGCAGTTCGGCTCGCACGGTCAGTTCCGGCTCCGTGTCCAACCAGCGTGCGCCCCACGCGCCCAGCTGGGCCATCACCGGGACGAGTTGGATCGCGGCCTCGGTGAGGTGGTATTCGACCTTCTGGCGGTGGCTCGGATCGTCGTCGCGGGTGAGCAGGCCCGCGTCGACGAGTTTCGCCAACCGGCTGGCGAGGATGTTCGACGCGATGCCTTCGATGGACGCGGCGAGCAGCTCACGAAAGTGGGTCTTGCCGCCGAACATGATGTCGCGCAGGACGATCAGGCTCCACCGGTCTCCGAGCAGTTCGATCGTCATATTGATCGGACAGCCCGACTTGCCCGGCGCCACCGGCAGCTTGTCATGAGCAACTGGTTGCGACATGAGATCAGTATAGGTAGATTCCAACCGATTGCAGATTGCAACCGGAAGGGATGTCGATGACTCAGTTGGTCCGCGTTCAGAACTTCGCCGTGTCCAGCGATGGATACGGCGCCGGGGAGGGGCAAAGCCTCGAGCGGCCGTTCGGCCATGCCGATCCGGGTGAGCTCATGTCCTGGGCGGGCGCCACCGCGCACTGGCCCACCCGGACCGACCCCGGGGGAACCTATGGCCTCGACGACTACTTCACTCGCGACTTCACCAACAACATCGGCGCCGAGATCATGGGGCGCAACAAATTCGGCCCGCAGCGCGGACCGTGGGATAACTACGACTGGCAAGGATGGTGGGGCGACGAACCACCGTTCCATACGCCGGTGTTCGTTCTCACGCATCATGAGCGCCCCTCGATCACTCTGGGAGACACCACGTTCCACTTCCTGAATGCGTCACCGAAGGACGCGCTGGCGCAGGCATTCGATGCCGCGGAGGGCAAGGACGTGCGAATCGGCGGCGGTGTCGCCACGGTCCGGGAGTTCCTGGACGCCGACCTCATCGACACGATGCATGTCGCCGTCGCGCCGGTCGAACTCGGCCGCGGCGAACGGTTGTGGGCGAGCCCCGACGAACTCGTCGACCGCTTTCATCTGGAGCGGATCCCGAGCCCCAGCGGGGTGGTGCATCACGTGTTCTGGCGACGGTGAGGTCGCCGTAGCCAGGAGATTTCGCCTGACGATCAACTAGCGGCATCGGTTGTCGTTGCGACGAAGCGTGAACGGACCGGCATGTCGACGGTGCGGCCCCATCATCGCCCTCGCCTCGCGGCGTTATGGATTCGTGCCGCCGAATGCTGGCGCGGGGCACGGAAACGCCGATTATCGCCGTGCGGCGTGCGGCGATCATCGACACTGATCTGACACGTGTTTTGCCGGGCGCGTGTGTCACCTGTTGATTGCTTTGTGGAGAGGGCATGACCGCGTCCGTCGCCCAGTCGTACGCCGATACCGCCGGGTTCTACCCGGTGAAGGTCATCGATGGTGTTGGTCGGCGGCTTGCCTCGTGGCGGTGTGTGTTCTGGGCGACGGCCCGGCTCGGACTCGACGCTCGAGCTGGCGCCCCGAGTCGTCGACCGGGCGTGCCCAGCTTTTCGTACGTGGAATGTCGAAGACGAGGCGGTGCTCGCTGTGAAATACCATGACTTTACCGTGGACGATTCGAGAATCTGGACGGAAGTCAGCGACAGCTTCATGCCGATGGAGCAGAAGTACCGCGAACCAGGACGATGGCATGCGAGGCTGCTCGGTCAGGAAACGGCGGCCTACAGCATGTTGCACTGGAATCAGCGCGGTGACCGGATTTCGTATCGCACCCCGTCGCATGTCCGCAGGTTTCCGGCCGATGAGATCTACTGGATAATCCTTCCCGAGTTCGGCTCTTTTTCGGTTCGGTATGGCGACGAAACCATGCGAGTTATGCCGGGCGGGTTCATGATCATTCGATTCGACGAGGTATGTCAGTTGCACATGCCGTCTTCCGTGAGCTACGCCTTCCAAGTACCGCGTGCGGAAGTCGACCATCGGGTCGGGCCGCCCGTCGGGCTGGGACGGGTGCACAATTTGAATTCCGGGCTCGGTCGCGTCGCAAAGAACATGATCCGAAGCGTACATGCCGAGAAATCGCATCTTTCCGATCGAGAATTCAACGCGGTCTGTGAGCGGATCAGTGAACTGCTGTGCATGCTTTCCGTGGGCGATATGCACCCACAGCAGGTTCACCTGCGCGAGACAGCCGAGGCCATCCGGCGATATGTGCGGGATAACGTCGGCGTCGGTGACCTTCGGCTGCCTGCGGTAGCGCACGCGCTCGGATGGTCGCCTCGGAAATTGCGGTCGGTGCTGCGGCAGTCCGGAACGACATACCGAGATGTGCGTCAGGACGAGACACTGCGGGCGGCTCGCGACCTGCTGGAGAACCCAACGCGCGATGCCATGTCCATCCGGCAGGTGGCGGTCCGCAGCGGCTTCGCTCCGACGTGGTTCGCCGCGGCGTTCAAAGCGCGCTACGGCGAAACTCCGGGCGAATTCCGGCGGCGCAGGCTGGCCGAACTCGGCAACCAGCAGGTTCCGCGAATCGGTGCTCGATAAGAGTCCGACCATCGCCGCTGAGGGGCCGGATCTCGGTTCGTGTGATCCGGCCCCCGCCCTGGTCACACGGCGGGAACGAGTCGAACCGGAACGCTCAATGGGCCGACGGTCAGAAACTGCGGCCCGAAGGGAACATCGCCCGGATCGCAGGCAAGGCTCAACCGGGGGTATCGAGTGAATAGCGCGGAGAGCGCGATTCGGCTTTCCAGCCGCGCCAGCGGGGCGCCGAGGCAGAAGTGCGGCCCTCGGCCGAATGCCAGTTGGTCGCGGTGGTCATGATCGATGTCGAACACATCGGCATTCGGATAGTGTTCCGGATCTCTTCCGACGCCGGCGTACCAGAACACCAAGCTGCCCGCTGGGATCCGGCATCCGGCGATCGTGACATCTCCTAGCGCGTACCGCACGAAGGGGATGGTGACGGATGAGCGGTAGCGGAGCATTTCCTCGACGACGTCGGACCATCGATCTTCGGCGAGCGCGATCGCTCGTTGTCCGGGGTGGGCGCACAGCGTGACGATCGCGTTGCTCAGCAGGTGGACGGTGGTCTCGTGCCCAGCGATGAGCGTCAACCAGAGCATATTGACCATCTCGTGCATCGACAGGTCGTTCTCCGCGTTGGCCCGCAACAACGCGGAGGTGAGGTCATCGCCCGGTTCGGTTCGTTTACGCTCGAGCAGTTCGGCGAGGTAACCGAGCATGCCCTGCACCGCGGATTGCATTTGCTCGGCTGTGCTCGTGTGTGAGACGACCGTAGTGGCCCATTGCCGGATCTGCGGATGATCGGATTCCGGCACACCGAACAATTCGCAGATCACGCGGACCGGAAGTGGTGTCGTGAAGGAGTCGACTATGTCGATCTCGTCACCTTCGGGAAGGTCATCGATGAGGCTGGCTGCAATTTTCTGGATCCGCGGCTCGAGCGCGGCCACCCGCCCGGGGGTGAATGCCTGGCTGATCGTCCTGCGCAGCCGGCGATGCTCGGCGCCGTCTTTGTTGAGCATGTGGTCGAGGTCGGTGAGAGCGCGCAAGGGCCAGGCCGCCGGGATTGTGCCGTCGTGCAGAGCAGGGCAGTTCTTCGCGTTCTTGCTGAACAGTTTGTCGTCGCCGGCGAGGACTTCGCTGACCGCTCGATGGCTGGTCGCGACCCAGGCCGGCACACCTCCCGGAAGTTCGATCGGAACGACCGGGCCACGTTCGGCAATTCGGTCGAATGTTGCGAAAGCGAGCTCTCCGGGTGTGGGGAGCTGGATGACTGGCTCGGTCACGACGGCACCTCTACGAACAAAGGGACTGGATCGGTACTCCAACCAGCATCGGCAAACCAGGCTCACAGCAGCAGTGACACCGGCTTCTCGTGCCCCGCAACGGTACGAATAGCAAAGAAAACATACGGCCGGGACCGTCACCCCAGGCTGAATGCAGCGGGCGTTGCCGGTGAAGTCGCCGCGGCCGGTTCGACGGCCGACACGCTGTGCCCCCGTCGCGACGGCTTATGATCGACTTGTCGGGGCCAGCTGGTTTTCGCCTCCAGGGGTGAGTACATGAGTTACTCATGGTGCGGTCGGGGTGGTAGGTCGGCGCGGACGCCGGAGTTTCCGGGGAGGTCAGCGCCGGTGATCGAGCGAGCGGCCGGTGTCCGAGGGTAGTGGCGAAAGGACGCAACGCGACCTGACGTTCGGCGTCGCGGCGGAATTGGCCGCGGCGGGGTTCGCCGACGCCGAGGAGATCGGTCGCGGCGGCTTCGGCACGGTATACCAGTGCGTCGAGTCGGCACTCGAGCGCGCCGTGGCGGTCAAGGTTCTCGATTCCACCGTCGACGATCAAGACCGGACCCGGTTCCTGCGCGAACAACGCGCGCTGGGGAAGTTCTCCACCCACCCGAACATCGTTCAGGTGCTGAGGACCGATATCACCGCGACCGGACGGCCGTTCCTGGTGATGCCCCTGCACACCCGAGGCTCGCTCGACGCGCGGATTCGCGCCGAGGGACCATTGCCCTGGCAGGAGGTGCTGTCCGTGGGCGTCAAGCTGGCCGGCGCGCTGGCGACCGCGCACGCCTCCGGCGTCATCCACCGCGACGTGAATCCCGCCAACGTCCTGATCACCGACTACGGTGAACCGCAGCTGGCGGATTTCGGTATCGCGCGCGTCGGCGGAGCGTTCGAGACGGCGGCCGGCCTCGTCGCGGGGACCCCGGCGTACACGGCTCCAGAGGTGCTGCGGGGCGAACCTCCCACGGTTTCCTCGGACGTCTACGGGCTGGGCGCGACCCTGTTCGCGGCCCTCACCGGCCACGCCGCGTTCGAGCGCCGGGCGGGTGAGTCGATGGTGGCGCAATTCGTGCGCATCACCTCCGAACCGGTCCCCGACCTGCGATCCGCCGGTGTACCGGCGGCGGTGTGCGCCGCCATCGAAGCCGCGATGTCCACCGATCCCGCCGACCGGCCGGCCACTGCCCGGGATTTCGGCGAGCGGCTGCGCAGCGTGCAGTTCTCCTGCGGGCTGCCGGTGGACACGATTGCCGCCCCGGCGCAAGACGGATCCGTCGAAACCGTCTCCCCCGCCGGAGACCGGCCGATCCCGCCGACCACGACAATCGCTGCCACCGCGGTGCGCCCGCAACCGACGCCGAAGACTCGATACCGTCCGCCGACGACGCTGCGCCGACTGGTCGGTCGCCCGAGATTGCTGGAAATCTTACGGGAGGGACATGCCAGACGGCTGGTCCTCATTCATGGCCCAGCCGGTTTCGGCAAGACCACCCTGGCCGCGCAGTGGGCGCACGCCCTTGACGAGGACGGCGTCCGGACTGCCTGGTTGGCGATCGCGGAGGACGACAACAACGTCGTGTGGTTCCTGAGCCACTTGGTGGAGGCGATTCGGCAGGTTCGTCCCACGCTGGCGATCGAACTGACGCAGATTCTCGAGGAGCGTTCCGCCGGCGCGGCGCAGCAGGTGATCACGGCCCTGATCAACGAGATCCACGACAGCGGGGAGCCCGTCGCCGTCGTGATCGACGACTGGCACCTGGTGACCAGTCCGGCCACCCTCGCCGCGATGGAGTTCCTGCTCGACAACGGGTGCCATCATCTGCGATTGATCGTCACCAGCCGCGCTCGCACCGGTCTTCCGCTGGGGCGCATGAGTGTCCAGGACGAGCTGGTGGAAATCGACGAGAGCGCACTGCGCTTCGATTGCGGCGAAGCGGCGGATTTCCTGGTCGGTGTCAAGAGACTGCGCCTTTCCGATGCCGACGTCGACCGGCTGTGCGAGTCGACGGAGGGCTGGGTGGCGGCGCTGCAGCTCGCCTCACTGTCGCTGCGCGGCAAGGAGGATCCCGGTGTGTACCTGGATCAGATCTCGGGGCGGCACTACGCCATCGGGGAATATTTGATGGAAAACGTCGTCAGCGCGCTCGAACCGGCGATGCTCGACTTCGTCATGCAGACCGCGGTCACCGACACCATCTGCGGGGATCTCGCGGAAGCGCTGACCGGCGTGCCATCGGGGCAGGAACGTCTCGAGGAGGTGCGGCGCCGAGACCTGTTCCTGCGCAGCATCGATGACGAGCTGCGGTGGTTCCGCTACCACGGCCTCTTCGCGGACTTCTTGCGCCGGAGACTGGTCCGGCAGCATCCCGGTCTGCTCGAACAGCTCCATCTGACCGCGTCGATCTGGTTCGCCGAGCACGACATGCTGTCCGAAGCCGTGGATCACGCACTCGCGGCCGGCGCCGCCGAGCAGGCGAAACAACTGGTGCAAGAACACGCCGACACGCTGATCGAAGATTCCCGCATGGCCACCTTCCTCGGGTTGGTGAAAAAGCTGCCCAGCGCGATCACGGTTGCCGATCCACGGCTGCAACTGTCGGTCGCCTGGGCCAACATCTCGCTCCAGCGCCCCGCCGCCATCCGGACCGCGCTGGATCGTGTGGACGCGGCATTGGCCACCGCCGCACCGGACGATCCCGCGACCGCGGACCTGCGCATCCAGGCCGATGTGACGCGAGCCGCGGAATACCTCGTGACGGACCGGTTCAAGGATTTCCCGGATGCCGCTGTGGCATGGCTGCGGCAGCCGAGACGGTCGTTCTTCGCCAGCCTCGCGGCCACTACCGCGGAAGCGGCCGCGTTCTATCGCTTCGACTTCGCCGGTGCCCGCCGGTGGCACGCGTGGGCCGCGCCCTACCGAACCCGCGCCAACGGCCCGGCCGGCGTGGTGTACGGCGCCAGCATCGCCGGCGAAGCCGCCGCGGAACAGCTCGACATCGCCGAGGCAGAGACGATCTTCCGCTCCGCGCTCGACCTCGCCCGGTATACCGGCAGCCAGTCCCACGCGACCAGGCTGGCCAGTGGCCTGCTCGGCGAATTGCTCTACCAGAAAGGGGAATACACCGAAGCCGCCGAGCTGCTGGCCCCAGGTCCCGGCGTCGATGCCGGTGCTATGGAATTCCTGGTCGCCACCTACGGAACCGGTGCCAGGCTGACGGCAATGCGCGGCGACCTCGAGGCCGCACGGCGACGGCTGGACGAGGGACAGACGGTTGCGGAGCATCTCGCGCTGCCACGGCTGACCGCCCGGATTGTGAACGAGCGGGTACGACTGGGTCTGCCGATCAGCGACGAAGACCGGCACGCGCTCGAGCACCTACCCGCGTACCAGCGGCAACCGAACCACCCACTCGCGGTCACCGCCGAACTCACCCACGAATCGGCCATTCGTCTACTGCTCTCCCAACAGTCACCGGACGCCGCCGAGCGCGCCGCCGCCGACGCCGAACGGATCCTCTCGGAAATCCGTACCCAACCTCGCCCCCGCGCTCTGTTGCAGGCTCAATTGCTCTATGGCGGTTGCCTGTGCGCCGCCGGACGGATCGATCAGGCGATGGCCTGCCTGGCTCCGGCACTTTCTCGGTGCGCCGAACTCGGTCTCGTCCGCGTGGCCGTGGACAACGCCCCCGCGATCGCGCCGGTCGCAGCAGCCCTGCTCGATGTACCAGAGGGCCCCGACCGGCCACCCGGGCCCTTCCTGCGGCAGGTCCTGAACGAGAGTGCTGAGATCGGGGAGCGGAGGTATCACGGATGAGCCAGCGGTGTCGCCTCCTCGAAGTTGAGGTGCCGCCACCCTCGGGCTCGGCCGAGATCCCCCGGCGACCCGGCAACACTGGGCCGCACAGCGGACGGGACAACCCGCAAGTCGGCGGCATTGCGGGGCCACCGCTCCGATGACGGCCAGCCGTCTACAACCTCATGGCCTGCAACAACTAGCTGCCCGGGATCGGCAGCACGTCGAAGCTGATCACGACGCGCGGTTGTTCGTCGCGCTCGGCGAGCGAGACCGCGCCGCCGGGCGGAATCAGTGATGCGCCGCCACCGCCGGCGCCGGGTGGGGTGTCCGGGTCGCCGCGACCGTCGTTGCTCTGTCCGCCGACCCCGCCCCCACCTCCGCCACGCCAACCTCCGCCGCCCCCACCGCCGCCACCGATCCCACTGCCGGTGCCCGCGACCCCGTCGCCGCCCCAGCCGCCGTATCCGGGGCCGCCGTCGCCGCCCGCATGCGACTCGGGACCGAACACGTCCCTGCCGCCGCCCGGTGCCAGCGGAATATCCGGACCGCCCGCCGCGCCGCCGCGAGCACCGGCACCTGGCATGCCCGCGTCGCCACCCGGGGACAACCGCCCATCCCAGGTCGCGGCGCCGCCGCCGCCACCCGCGGCAGTGGCGAGTTCGGCAGTGCCGGGCACCGCGCTGGGCGGGAGGGCGACACCGAGGTCCAGCCATACCGACGACGCGCCACCACCATTGCCGCCCATGACATTCGGATAGGCGGCCGGATCTGCGCCCGGATATGGGCGCGTTCGCCCACCACGGCTGCCGCTCTCACGCTCGGCAACCCGGATGATCAGCCGCGCACCGGGACGGACCCAGACCTCCCCCGCCACGCGAGCGGCGCGTCCGCCCGGCGCGATGGTGTGGCAGCAGCTGTCCCCGCCCGGAGCGCCGACGGCATCGATGCGCACCTGGACCACAGACATCGGCAGTGGCAGGAATGTGCCGCTGCCATAGCCGACCGGCAGCGGGTGGTTGGCGGTGTAGGTGCAGGTGACGTGATACCCCTCCGCGGTGCATTCCGGTGGCAACGCTGCCGCCGACACCGGCCCAGCACCACCCGCTGCCGAGCTCATTGTCAGGACGCCAGCCACAGTTGTCGTGACAGCAATCGAACGCATATCCATCGACTTCCTCCCCGGCCCGGGTCGCGTCCACTCTTCGGGGACTATCGGCTCGGGATTTCGTGGTCAACGACGCTATCGTATGCGGCTCCTCCAGATATCTGGCCGGTATTCTCATGCCGGAGAACGATTTCGACGAACGCCGACTATGCGATAACCAGCACCAACGGAAATCCCCACAGCACGTATCGTCACGGTCGCGGCTGACTACAACCGCGGGTTGCGCTGCGGTAGCCGTGGGCGAACGCGGGCTTTGGGCATGCGGCCCCGGCCGTGTCGATCGGACGGCCGGATTCGCGGGGTTCAGTTCGAGAGCGGGAATTCCCGGGCTGCGTTCGGTCGGAGTGTGAAGCGCCGTCGGTCGAAGTCCCACAGTCGGTAGATCGGCCACTGGATGGTGTGGGTCAGCCACGCGCCGACGATGACGGCGCGGTGGAACGGGAGCACCGTATATCCCTGGTTGGTGATGGTGCGCAGACCGGCGAGCTGGAAATGCCACCAACGGCGCGGGCTCGTCCTGCGGCGGCGGGCGGAGGTCTCCGCGCGCATGTGCGTCAGTTGGTCGATGACCAGGTCGTTCTTCGTCAAGCAGAGCGCCAGATCCAGATCGTCGATCACATCCGGCCGAGTCGTGGTCTCGGTGCGGACCTTCTCCCACGCCGTTCGGCGAATAGCCATGTTCGGCCCGTGCATATTGCCGACCCGGCCGCCGAGTTTGCCGCGCCGTTGTTGCAAGTAGTAGCCGAATTTCAGGAAGAAGCCGACCGGTGAGTCGTAGTAGGTCGTGATGCCGGTGACCGCAGCGGTGTCGCGGTACTCCGTCAAGTGACGTGTGATGACCTCGCCCCAGTCGGGTGCGACCAGAGTGTCGGCGTCGGTGCGGCCGATGAAATCACCGCGTGCCTTGTCGAATCCGGTGTTGCGCGCACGGGCGACACCCCTCCGGAGTTCCTCGATGAGTACGACCTTGGGCTGATTGATCGCGTATTCGGCGACGATCCGGCGAGTGTCGTCGGTACTGCCGTTGTCGACCACGATGATCTCGCCGATCGCGTCCTGCGCGGCGAGGCGGTCCAGTGTGCGGATGATGCCCGCCGCTTCGTTCAGCGCGGGGATGACGACGGACAGGACCGGTGTCGAGGGGGGATTGCTCATCGGCGTATAGCTCCAGGTGTGCCGGGATTGACACCGTAAGAACATGCCGATGATCAGCGGGTCTGATCTGTCGTGACTGCACGCGGCCGCTCTCGGGTGTCGGTGTGAATCGAAAAATACGCAGCCGTCCGCACTGACGGGAGTCCGAAATGTACAGGCTTGACTGCGGAATGGCTTTGTGCCTGTTATCGATCATGGTGATTGTCACAGGATTCGGGTGTCCATTCGAGTGAGCTCTCACAGCGGTTCGGCCGGGCATAGTGCGATTGACCGCGTCGCGTACGAGTGAGACCCTGCTGGTCGTCTGCTACTGTTGGCGCAGCTTGAGTTCGTCGCGGGCGAGAGGGTGGGGATGGGCCGTCGAATCATGTTGGTGCTGCCCGGCTTTGCGCTTACATCGAGTACCGAGCAGGTGCGGTGATGGGCAACCCGTTCAGTGGTCTACAGGTCCTCAACTTCGATCTGGGTTCGACGGTGCTCCGCAACGTCACCAACTGGATTTCCGGTGAAGAGTTGCGGCCCGATGTCGATCCCGCCGCTGTGCAGGACAGATACAACCGGCAGCGCGACAGCGTACGCAGTCAGGGCGCAGGCCTCGGCTTCCAGGGGGAATTCCGGCCCAGGGAAGTGCTCGATGCGGACGAGTTCGAAAGGTACGACGTTGCCACGCTGCGCCAAAAAGTCGATCGAATAGGCTTGGCCGCGGTCAATGACCTTATCACCAGCTGGAACAATATCGCTGACCGCAACCATAATTCGCTGACCGACTTCACGAAGGAAATGGCGCGCGGAACCGACGAGAGCGTCTGGCGCGGCGCGGCGCGCGACGCGGCGGCGAGCGCGGTCCGCGACTACGCCGCCCAGGGTGCGCAGGTCACGAATGCGGCCCGCCTGACCAGCAGCAAACTGGCCGAATTGCGGACCGGGTTGGAGCCCACCGTGCAGCTGGTCCCGCACGCACCGGACCATCGCAGTGGCGTGGACAATCTCCGTTCCTGGGTGGCCGGGCGTGGCTGGCGCAATGACGATGTCGCCGAGCACAATGCGAAGGCCGAAGCGTTGCGGGTGCTGCGCACCGTGTACGCGCCGGTCGTGATGGAGTCCGACACCAACGTGCCGGTGATTCCGCGTCCGGCGCCGGTCACGAATCCGGGCGACACCAACACCGGCGGTCCCAGCCCACGCGGCACGAATACCGGCAGCGGTAACCCGTCGGGCACGCCGTCGCCCGGCTCCAACCCGCCTGGCACCGACTCGCCCGACAACTCGACCACTCCTTCGAGCACCCAGTCGACGGACAACCCGGCTGGGACACCGCAGTCGACCAGCACCGATCCGGCCTCCACGACACCGGCTTCGACCACACCCGCCTCCACCACGCCCGGCGCCCCGGGCACTCCCGGCAGCCCGAAGCTCGGCGCGCCGGGCAGCCCCGGAAGCCCAACCGGTCCCGGCGCGCCGGGTGTCTCCGTTCCCCCTTCGGGGCGACCGGGCACACCGAACACGACCGGAGCCGTCCCGGCCGCCTCGCGGTCGGGGAACCCATCCGGACGGCCCGGCATGGGCGGCGTGCCGGGCGGGATGGGTCCTGGCGCGCGCGGCGGCAAGTCCGATGACGAGTCGAGCAAGGGCATTCCGGACTACCTGATCACTCAGGAACACGGCGATGAGCTCACCGGCCTGGATGACCTGCCCAGGACGGTGCCGCCGGTCATCGGTGACAACCCGGCATCGTAAGGACATCGCCCATGCCTGAAGTGCGGAGCTGGCGGTTCACCGCGCTCGAATTCCGGACACTGTGGGAGTCGACGGGACGCGACGTGCTGCCCTATCCGCTGCGGCACCAGTACACGACCGAGTTCCGGTCGGAGAGTCTGCGGTTGCGGCAGGAGGCGGCGCGGTCGCTGCGCCCGCGCATCGACGACGACCTGCTGCGCACGGTCGAAGTGCTGCTGGCGCCGGAGGCGCGGGTGGAACTGGCTGCCTTCGTCGGCGCCCGGCGCGACCGCAGGTTGCGTGCGCACGCAGGAGTGCATTACCAGCACGGGGCGGTCGCGGTGCAGGAGCCGGGCCCGGACCCGGAACAAGGCGGTGACGTCGTGCTGACGTTGCTGCCCGCCGGTGAGGTGGCGCGGACGGTGGTCGACGTGTTCCCCAGCTGCGCCGCGGGGCGAGGCAAGCAAGTGCAGGTCACGGCCGAGGAGCTGGGACGCCCACGGCCGCCGGTCCGCGACGCGTGGCGGCCGACGCCACGGGAGGAGTTCGAACGGTTCTTCACCCAGGCGATGACCTTGATCGGTCACGTCGGCGTCTACGCCATGGGCAGCGTCGACAATCGACACATCCGAGGCCGCAAGGATTTCCAGCTCAACGACGTCGAAAATGACGGCCGCTACGTCACCTTCGGCACCGACACGCTGACCATCAAACCCACCACCGATCAGCGCGTCGCCACCACCTTGCAGCAGATGATCAACCGAACTGTCACGGAAGTGCGCGACGGCGTCCACCTACCTTATTGACCACCGTGCTCGACGGAGTGTTCCGAACCGGAGGACCGTGGAGCCGCCACGGTGTCTCTGCCCGCCGACCTTGTGCATCTGCTGATCCATCGAGTGGGCCTAGGCGCGGAGGTGGGGTGATCAGTTTCCGGGTTGCTTGCGCAGGTCTTCCTCGCGGTAGCGGCAGCCTGTCGAACCGGTGATGAGAGCGGCTTTGTAAGTCCCGAGCTTGATCTCGTTGCCGTTGTCGGGGGAATGCATAACTACGTCGTGATTTTCAGGCTTGTCGGCGCGAATGGTCAGTGATGTTATGCCGTTCTGTGCGGCGATATCGCGTGCGATATTCAGGACTCTGGTCCATTGGTCGTCGGAGATCGGGATCGATGAGACGAGGGAGTCGGTCGTCATCGATACCCCGTCGGTTTCCAGGTACGGTGATGGGCAGCCCAGCTTCCCTTGTCCTCGATTGATGACTGTTCGCCAGTCCAACTGAGGCGCAATAGTTTTCGCGGCATCCGCGATCTGCCGAATTATCGCGGCGAGTTGTTGCTCGGTGGCTTCCACAGACGGCAACTGTCGCATCATGGCCTCGGCGTGAGCGATCTCGTCTTTCGTCACGGGGTGGTTTGGGTCGTCCAAGTTGCTTCCGCATCCGCTCAGGATCGCCGCGATGGCGATCGATGCCATGATTCGTCCAGCAGCCTTGATCGCCATGTCAGCGCACCGCCAGGTGCGGCAGTCCGGCAATGATGACGGCCATGTTGTATCCGGCTGTGCGAAGTTCGCCGTTCGCACTCAGCCGCGGGTACTCGCTGTGGCCATTCGAGTCCTCACGATGGACGCCGTCGCTGGTCGTAGCCTCGGCAACCGAGAGTTGATCCAGTTTTGTCGTCACGGGATCGGGTCCGAATATACCGGTGCCATCTGCCCAAGTGATCGGGTCATCGGGTGCGCGCATCACGTAACCACGGCCCTGTGGCAGGCCGAGATCCGGCTCGTCGTCGGCGTTTATTCCGGGGGAGCCATAGAAGACAGCGTCGTCGACGGGCTGGCCGGGACCTGGATCCTGCAAAGCGAGTGCTGTCGTATAGGACCCGTAGGAGTGGCCCAATGCCGTGATATGAGGATCTGGCTTGTTGGAGGCGGCATCCAGACCGCTGAAGAAGTTTGCCAGCTTGGGTGCACCTTCCTTGGCCCGGTCGGAGCTTGCCGCCTCAGGTCCGATTTCTGGTGGTGGCTCATAACCGAGCCACGCGATCGACGCCACCCGCTCGCCAGAACGGCCAGCCCTGTTCAATTGGTCTTTCGCCTCTTGCTGCACCGCTTCTGCCTCGCGGGTCATTCCCCCCAACGATTCAACGGTCGTGGATACGCCAGGAACGGTAACCGAGACGTGGTCCGCGTTATCAGGGTCGCCGACGGCAATCGCGGCCATCCCTTTCTCTCCCGATTGCATATCCAGCAACAGCAGGCGGGCACCTGTGTCCGGGTTGGCCGGGTCGAGCGGACGGTCCTTCAAGATGCCCTCGATCGCGTCGAGATCCTTCAACTTCGCCTCGACGCGGGCCAATTCCGCTTTGTCCTTGCCATACGGATCGGGCGCATTCGGATACCTCGACCCGTCGGGCGCGTCTTTCAGCTCCTCTCGCAGTCTGTCGCGTTCCTGCGTCAATCGAGTGCGTTCGTCATCGATCCGGTTGACGTTCGCTTCGTGGCGAGCCATGGACGGTATGCCGTCCCGGTTGCCGATCCATTCGGGGTGCTGCTCGATGACCTCGCGGCGCTGCTGTTCGTCCATCGCATCCCAGTACTCCTTGTTCTGCCTCGGAGTCGCGTTCTCCGGGGGAGCGGGGGCGGTCAGTCCGCCTTGCGATGCGCCGGTGGTGGAGGCCGCGGCCACGTCGGCGGCGTCCTTGTCGTCGATCTGTCCGTCCGCGGCTTTGTTCAGTACCGCGGCCGCGTCCGCGTTGATGTCGTCGGCTTGGCGCATGACGGCGCGTGCGGCGTCGATCAGCTCGAGTCGCAACGCCTCCACCGACGCCGCATCGGGTGCGCCGGGTCGGTCGGCGATGGTGACGTGCCCGTTGTCCCAGACTTCGAGACCGTGCGCGGCGGCCGTCCGGTCGATCGTGGCCAGGGTCGCCTTCAAGTGCTTGACGGCTTCCCTGGTTTGTTTCGTCAGTTCTCGGACCGCGCCGAGCGCTGCGGCCTCGTCGGTCAGCTGGTCAGCGGTGACGGTGAAACGGCGGCGCGCCGCGTCCGCTGATTCGCCCTGCCAGCCTGGGAGTCTGCCGATGTCCGCGAGCTGCTTGTCGACATCTTCCAGTGTGGTGAGACGGCGAGACAGCGACGTTTCGAGCATCTCCAGCGCGAGTTCGTTCCACCAACGGATGTCCGGTAACAGCATCGACCAGCGTCCCCCCATAGAAATCGCATCGCTTGTGCTGCCCGGTATCGTAGCGGGCAGTTACGCGTATTCGCTAGACACAGGGGGCGTTTGATGGCTGATTCCGTATCTGTCGATCCTGAACTGCTACGCGGTGCGGCCGGTCGGCTCGACGTCATGTTCAACGACTCGGGCACGAAGCTTCGGGAGATCGATCAAGCGATCGCCGAAAGCCGGGACGGATGGAAGGATTCGGCGGCGAGCGCGTTCGCGCGGTTCGCCGCCTATCTGGACGGCCGCCGGAACATATTGCAGCAGAACCTCGGCGAGCTTTCCGAATCGCTAACCGCCGCGGCCGACAACCTCCAGTCGCAGGACCAGTCGAGGAGTACCCAGCTGACGTCGCAATCGTCCAGCCTCGACCTCTGAGTCGGGTAAATCGATTCTTCGGTTCGAACAGCGCCACAGATATGAGACTGGGCCGCCGGCGCAACGTGCCGACGGCCCAGCCGAATCACCTGTCAGATGAAGGTGAAGGCGACGCCGTTACTGGTCCCACCTCCTGTCGTGGCGGTGATCTGCACGGTGCCCGTTCCTGCGGGAGAGACTGCCGTGATCTGGGTCGCGGAGTCGACGGTGAACGAGGCCGCCGGTGTCGCACCGAAATCGACTGCCGTAGTTCCCGTCAGATCCGTTCCGGTGAGAACGACCGTCGTGCCACCGGCTGCCGCGCCCGAATTCGGGGCCGCGCTGGCCA
>NZ_BAGF01000063.1 GCF_000308755.1 Nocardia pneumoniae NBRC 100136 | reverse complement strand
CCCAGCCTGCCTTGCCGATCCAACCCAGGTGGGTTTCCAGGATCTGGCCGATGTTCATACGACGCGGCACACCATGGGTGTTCAGGATGATGTCCACCGGGGTGCCGTCCGGCAGGAACGGCATGTCCTCCGTCGGCAGGATCTTGCCGATCACACCCTTGTTCCCGTGCCGACCGGCCAGCTTGTCACCGTCCTGGATCTTGCGCTTCTGCGCCACATACACCCGCACCAGCTCGTTGACACCCGGCGGCAGATCGTCATCGTCCTCCCGGGAGAACACCCGGATACCGATCACCTTGCCCGACTCACCGTGCGGCACCTTCAGCGACGTGTCACGCACCTCACGCGCCTTCTCACCGAAGATCGCCCGCAACAGCCGCTCCTCCGGCGTCAGCTCGGTCTCACCCTTCGGGGTGACCTTACCGACCAGGATGTCACCGTCACGGACCTCCGCACCGATACGCACGATGCCACGCTCGTCCAAGTCGGCCAGCACCTCATCGGAGACATTCGGGATATCCCGGGTGATCTCCTCCGCACCCAGCTTGGTGTCGCGAGCGTCGATCTCGTGCTCCTCGATATGAATCGAGGTCAGCACATCCTCCTCCACCAGCCGCTGCGACAGGATGATCGCGTCCTCGTAGTTGTGACCCTCCCACGGCATGATCGCCACCAGCAGGTTCTTACCCAAGGCCATCTCACCGTTGTCGGTGCACGGACCAT
>NZ_BAGF01000064.1 GCF_000308755.1 Nocardia pneumoniae NBRC 100136 | reverse complement strand
ACATTCAGCTCGTCGACGGTGACCGCCCGGACTGGGCGAAGCGATTGCCCGACGAATTGTTGTCGGCGGCCCCGGATACCGATCTCGCGACACCGGTCTTCGACGGTGCCCGCGAGGAAGAACTCGCCGGGTTGCTGGCGTCGACGCTGCCCAACCGCGACGGCGAGATCATGGTCGGGGCAGACGGTAAGGCGACA
>NZ_BAGF01000065.1 GCF_000308755.1 Nocardia pneumoniae NBRC 100136 | reverse complement strand
GCGTGGCCTTGCCGTCGTCGTTGACCATGCGCTCGCCGTCGCGGTTGGGCAGCGTCGAGCTCAGCAGCCCGGTCAGCTCCTCTTCGCGCGCGCCGTCGAAGACGGGCGTGGCGATGTTCGACTCGGACGGAGCGGCCAGCATCTCCTCCGGCAGCGCCTGCGCCCAATCGGGGCGGGTGCCGTCGGCGGCGACGTCGACCTT
>NZ_BAGF01000066.1 GCF_000308755.1 Nocardia pneumoniae NBRC 100136 | reverse complement strand
GCTGCCCGCAGGGTGGACCGTCGGCGACAAGACCGGCAGCCCCGCATATGGCGGAGCCCTCGACGTCGCCATCGCGTGGCCGCCCGGACGCGCCCCGCTCGTCATCGCGGTCCTGACGACGAGATTCGAGCAGAACGCCCAAGCCGACAACCCGCTTGTCGCCGAAGCCGCCCGCGCCGCCGTCGAGGCGCTCAGGTAAGGCGGGACAGTGACTTCGACGCCCATCGCTCGCCGCACACTGCTCGGCGCGGCACTACTTCTTCCGCTGGCCGGATGCGCGAGCCGCACGACGCCCCCATCCGACGCGATCGGATCGGGCACAACGACACTCGCGCCCGACTCCGACGTCCGCCTGGCCGAGTTGGAGCGGAAGTTCGACGCGCGCCTGGGGGTGTACGCCCTCGCCACCGGCACCGGTGTCACCGTCGCCTACCGAGCGGACGAGAGATTCGCGTTCTGTTCGACGTTCAAGGGATTGGCCGCCGCGGCGGTCTTGCAACGTAATCCGTTGTCGCACTTGGATACCGTCGTCAGCTATACCGAAGCCGACCTCACGAAGAACGCGGCCATCACGCCGCGGCATGTGGCCACGGGGATGACCATCGGTCAGCTGTGTGACGCCGCGATCCGCTACAGCGACGGCACCGCGGGCAATCTACTGCTCCGTGATCTCGGCGGTCCGGCCGAGCTGACCGCGTATGTCCGCGGTCTCGGCGACACGGTGACCCGGATGGACCGGATCGAGCCGCTGATCACCGAGGCCACTCCGGGCGACCCGCGAGACACGTCGTCTCCCCGGGCATTGGGCACCGACTACCACAAGATCGTGCTGGGCGACGCCCTGGCGGACGAGAAGCGCGCCTTCCTCCGAGATCTCCTGGAGCGCAACGCCACGCGTGCGGGTGCTCGACGAATCCGGGCCGGGATCCCGCAGGGCTGGACCGTCGCCGACAAGACCGGGACCGGTGACTACGGGACTGTGAACGACATCGCCATCGTGTGGCCTCCAGGTTCCGCTCCGCTGGTCATCGCGATCATGTCCAGCAAAAACGACCGGGATGCCGCATACGACGAGGCCCTCCTCGCGGAGGCCGCCGCATATGTGGTGGACAGTCTCACCTGACCAGGGCATCCGCCAGGTCGGAAAAATTGATCAGCGGTTGTGTCGATCTCCGGCATTCCCCGTTCGACCTAGGGATGAGAGGGTCCGAGAGACGGACCCGGATCATCCGAGGAGACAACCATGAAGTACATGCTGATCTGGCGCGCGACCGACGAGGCCCTCGCGGGGATGGCGAATGCCGACTTCACCGAGATGCTCGAGACCGTCGGCAAGTACAACGACGAGATGATCCGGGCCGGGGTGCTGGTCGCCGCGGAAGGTCTCGACGACGCCGCCGACGGCGTGGTCGTCGACTACTCCTCCGAGCCGCCCGTGGTCACCGATGGACCGTACGGCGAGACCAAGGAGCTGTTCGGCGGGTTCTACATCCTCAACGTGGCCTCGAAGGAGGAGGCGATCGAGTGGGCCAAGCGGGCGCCGATCACCGGGCCCGGCTTCAAGACCGAAATCCGCCGGGTCACCACCATCGACGAATTCCCGCAGGACAACGAGTGGGTCCAGAAGGAGCGGGCATGGCGCGAAGCCACCGGTCAACTGTGAACGGACCGACCCGCGATGGCCGATCCCACCGGCCGTGAGGCCGTCGCCGCCGTCTGGCGGATCGACTCGGCACGGATCGTCGGTGCGCTCGCGCGGTACACCGGCGACTTCGCGCTGGCCGAGGACCTCGCCCAGGAGGCGCTCGCCGAAGCGCTGGTGACCTGGCCCCGCGAGGGCGTGCCGCGCAACCCGGCGGGGTGGTTGCTCACCGTCGGCCGACGTCGCGCGATAGACGCGTTCCGCCGACGCTCGGCCCTCGACGAGAGGTACGCCGCCCTCGCCCGCGACTTGGGCGAGGGCGGCGCCGTCGCGGGGAGCGTGCCCGCGGATCCGGAGCAGGACGTGCTGTGGGATCCGGATCAGATCGACGACGACGTGCTCGCGTTGATGTTCATCTCCTGCCACCCCGTGCTGTCGCGCGAGGCGAGGGTAGCGCTCACCCTGCGCGTGGTCGGCGGTTTGACCAGCGACGAGATCGCGAAGGCGTTTCTCGTCCCGACCGCGACCGTGCAGGCCAGGATCACCCGGGCGAAGAAGACCCTGGCGGCAGCGCGGGTGCCGTTCGAGGTGCCGTCGGCTCAGCAGCGGGCCGAGCGGCTCGGCTCGGTGCTCAGCGTGGTCTACCTGATCTTCACCGAAGGGTCCTCGGCCAGCTCCGGTGACGATCTGCTCCGGCTCGACCTGGCGAGCGAGGCACAGCGTCTGGCGCGGGTGCTGGCCCGGCTGATGCCGAACGAGCCGGAAGTTTACGGATTGCTGGCGCTGCTCGAGCTGACCGCGGCGCGCTTCCCCGCCCGCACCGCGCCCGACGGCCATCCGGTGCTGCTCGAACACCAAGACCGCCGCCGCTGGGACCGCGCCGCTATCCGCCGGGGCCGAGCGGCGCTGACCCGCGCGGAGGAGGTCGGCCGAGGCTTGGGCGCCTACGGCTTGCAGGCCGCGATCGCCGAATGCCATGCCGCCGCCGCGTCATTCGATGCGACGAACTGGGAGCGCATCGTGCTGCTCTACGAGGCGCTCGGCCGGCTCGCGCCGTCACCGGTGGTCGACCTCAACCGGGCGGTCGCCGTCTCGATGGCGCGGGGACCGGCCGCGGCGCTGCCGATCGTGGACCACCTGAAGGCCACCGGGGCACTGGCGAACTCCCACCTGCTGCCGATGGTTCGCGGGGAGTTGCTCACCCGGCTGGGCCGCACCGACGAGGCGCGGACCGAACTGGAACTCGCCGCGCGGCTGTGCCGCAACCAGCGCGAGCGCGCCGTGCTGCAACGTAAGCTCGCCGACCTCGGCTGACGGTCCTCCTCCACAGCGCTTGTGCCATGGAAGTCAGCGGCGAGTCGAGTGAGTCGAATGGGTAGCCGCAGGTACGTTGACCCGGACACAGTGTTTGCTCATGAATTGCCCCACATGACAAGAGAGGACAGGGAATGAAGCGTGTCGCATCCATCGTGACGGCGGTCGCCGGTGCGGTCTGTGCTGCCGTGCTCGCGGCGGCTCCGGCGTCGGCGGCGATTCCGTCCGGGGTGTTCTGCGCGGGAATGACGTGCGTGAACTCGACCTCCGTACCGCAGGTGGTGAGCGGAACGGCGGTGTGTGCCACCGGGCACACCGTGCCGATCAATGCGCTGATCCTGCCGCTCGGCGTCCACGTCGTCGGTTTCGTGTGCCCGAACGGCGCGCCGCCGATGGGCATCAGCTTCTGACTTGGCAGGCACATCTACGTTCAACGGGATCGGCATAACACCGCTACACCGGACCTGTTTGCGAGATCGGCCGCAGCCCTAGCACACGTCACCGAGCGATGTCCGCTCCCCCTCGGGCGCGGGCATCCTCGATGTCCGGGGCGTATTCGTCGTTGGGAAGCGACCACGCCTCCAGGACTTCCGCGCCTACTGCCGACTGGCACGCTGACTGTCGACGACCCATTCGAAGGCAGAGGCTTTCGAGCGGGCGCCTTCGGCGGCGCGGGAGCGGTTGGGTTCGCCGAGTTCGGCGAGCAGGTCCTCGGACATTTCCACCAACTCGGCCAGTGTTGCCGGGGTGAACCATGGTGGTCTGGTCGCGAACAGGATGTCCTCGGAAGCGGTGTTGCCGCTCGCGCCCGGCGCGAAGGGGCAACCGCCGAGTCCGCCGAGTGCGCCGTCGACCATGTCCGCGCCCGCCGTGATGGCGGCGAGGGTGTTGGCCACGCCCATCCCCCAGGTGTCGTGGCCGTGAAAGACGATGCGGCGCTGCGGTGTTCGATTTCGTACCGCGGCGACCAACGCAGCCACCTGACCCGGATGCGCCTGCCCGAGTGTGTCGGCGAGGACGATGTCGTCCGCGCCTTCGGTGCGCGGATCGCAGGCGATGGCGAGCACCCGCTCCGGGTCGATCGGGCCGTCGAACGGGCAGGTGAAGGACGTCGCCAGGCACAGCTGGATCGACCCGCCCGCCTCGCGGGCCAAGCGCACCGCGTCCGGCATGGCGGCGATGCTGGCCTCGGTGTCGCGCCCGATATTCGCCCGATTGTGCGCGTCCGAGACCGAGAAGCAGTACTGGAAGTTGCGCACGCCCGCCGCGGCGGCCTTCTCGACATGCCGCGGGGTGGCCACCCACACCCAGCAGCGGCTCAACTCCTCGGGCGTCAGCGCGGCGACCAGCTCCATCGTGTTCGCCATCGGGGGAACAAGGTCCGGGCGGGCCATCGAGCCGATCTCGAGCGCGGGCACTCCGAGCGCGAGCAGCCGCCGGACGACGTCCACCTTGCGCTGCACCGGCAGTAGCTTGCCGGTCAACTGCAAGCCGTCGCGCAGCGTGACATCCCGGAGCAGCGGCGCGGTCATCGCTGCTCCCGCGCCTGGCGGCGGCCGCACATCACACCGCCCCAAGGCTTTTCGCCCGCCCCGGTCGGATTCGGCTGCACCGTGGGCCTACTGCTGAGCGGCGAACGCAGTTCCCATGCGGCACGTCCTCGGGGACGCCTGCGGTCGTGCGGCTGTGTGCTCATCGCGCCTCCAACGCGTCTATCTCGGCGTCACTCATACCGAGTAGCCCGGACAGCACCTCGCGGGTGTGCTCGCCGAGATCGGGGCCGATGGAGCGGATGGGCAGGGACTGCTCGCCGATCACCGGGACGATGCCCGGGAAGCCGACCGTCTTCGGTTCCGGCGCACCGACATCAACGGCGAACGGCTGGATCATATTGCGCGCCTGGTACTGCTCATCGGCCACGATGTCGGCCGCCGTGTAGATCGGGCCGCACGGAATGGCCGCGGCTTCCAACAGTTTCAGCGCTTCCGCGCGGGTGTGGCGGATGGTCCACTCGCCGATGGCCGCGTCGAGACGCTCGCGGTGACGCCAGCGGCCCGCGTTGTCTTGGAGTTCCGGGTCGGCGGCCAGGTCGGGCCGGTCGATGACCTGCATGTAGCGCTGGAAGATGGCATCGCCGTTGCCGCCGATGATGATGCTGGTTCCGTCGGCGCACGGGTAGGCGTTGCTCGGCGCGATGCCCTCCATCCGGCCGCCCACGCGCTCGCGCTGGATGCCGTAGGCGAGGTAGTCCGGCACCAGCGACTCCATCACCGACAGGATCGCCTCGTTGAGCGCCACGTCGATCACCCGCTCCCGCAGCGGAGCCGGTCCGTCCGCGTCGGGGCGGCGCTCCCGCTGGAACAGCGCCATCACGGTTCCGAACGCGGCGTAGATACCGGCGATGGAATCGCCGATCGAGACGCCGGTGCGTACCGGCGGACGATCCGGGTCGCCCACCAGCTCACGCAGGCCGCCGACCGCCTCGGCGACCGCGGCGAATCCGGGCCGCGCCGACATCGGCCCGGTCTGCCCGTACGCGGAGATCCTGGTGATCACCAGATCCGGATTCGCCTCGTTCAGCACTTCCGGGCCCAGACCCCACTTCTCCAGCATGCCGGGCCGGAAATTCTCCAGCAGCACATCGCAGCGCCGGATCAGATCCAGCACGACGCCGCGCCCCGCTTCGGTGCGCAGATCCAGCGTGATGGATTTCTTGTTGCGATTGATCGTCCGATAGAGCATCGACGTGTCGCCGCCGTAGAGCCGCCAGTTGCGTAGCTCGTCCCCCACCTTCGGACGCTCCACCTTGATCACCTCGGCGCCGAAATCGCCGAGGATGCGCCCGGCGGTCGGCGCGGCGATGTAGTTGCCGAGTTCCAGGACGCGCACCCCGTCCAGCGGCCTAATACTCATGGCAACCAGTGTGGACCATGCCACCATCGGCCTCTGCGCTACCCGCGCCCTCAGCGACGGCGTGGCGTGACCTCGCGTCCCGGCGTCCCCAGGCCCGGGCACGGTGGATCGGCGATCTGAACACGATGCGCTACCGGACCGGGTCCGCCGCTGCCGGACGTGCCCGCCGCCCGGCAGCGGCGTGGCTCGCCCGGATCTACCTGACCGGCGTCATGGACACCGCATGGCCCCTCAACTGTGGCGATGTGAACCACCGCCACAACCATGCGGGGTCCCCGCTCACGACTCCGCCTCGCTGGCGCTCGCTCAGGACGCGAGCAGCCGCGGGTCCTCGATGATCGAATAGTGCTCGGCGTTGCCCGCGATGCTGGTGCTCGCCACGCCGTCGACGCCGACCGGGACGTCTCCGGCCAGCGTGATGCGGGTCAGTTTGCGCGGCTGGTCGTCGTAGTCGTCGATGGCGTAGTGCTGGGTGGCGCGGTTGTCCCAGATGGCGACGTCACCGGGCGCCCAGTTCCAGCGGGCGGTGTTCTCCAGACGGGTGACCCGATCCTGGAACAACCGGAACAGCGCGTGCGACTCGGTGCTGGACAGCCCGACGAAATGCTTGACGAAGTGGCCGAGCAGCAACGCCCGCTCCCCGGTCTCCGGGTGCACCCGCACGACCGGGTGCTCGGTCTCGTAATAGGTGGACTCGAACTCGGCGCGGTAGGCGGCGGCGTTCGGACGCGGCGCCTCACCGGTGCGGGCCGAGTAGTCGTAGACGTTGGTGTGCACCGCGCGCAGGGACTCCGCGAGCCGCTGCAACGGTTCCGGCAGCGAGTCGTAGGCCGCGACGGTGGAGGCCCAGGTGGTCGCGCCGCCGTAGCTCGGCAGGTGCACCGCGCGCAGGATGGACGCCTTCGGGATGCGGTCGACGAAGGTGACGTCGGTGTGCCAGCTGTTGGCGCGGCCGTGCTCGGAGTCGATGGCCAGGCTCTTCACGCCGTGCGAGGTGACGGTCGGGTGCGGGGTGGTCGGCGTGCCGAGCAACTGGGCGAACTCGTATTGCCCGTCCTCGGTGAGGTGGTCCTGCCCGCGGAAGAAGATGACCTTGTGCTGGAGCAGGGCGCGACGGATCACGTCGACGGTGGCCGGGTCCAGGTCGCCGCCGAGCCGGACATTGTCGACCCGCGCGCCGATGCGGGCGCCGAGCCTGGTCACGGAAGCGGTGGATGGGGTGGCGGGCGCGACCGTCATGGGATCACCTTCGCTGTCGAGATCGGTTACTGCTCACCCGAGCACATCACCGAAGCCACCCCGCCGACCAGGGTTTTCGTCGCGCTGATCACAAACGGAGATCGAAGCCGACCCGAGTCTGGCCCGCACACCACAGCCGATCACTGCCGAACAATCACGTAACCGATGAAGCCCGCCCAGCCCCACCGGGTGCGAGTCTTACGAGCACCGTTCGCGGCCCGTCTCGCGTCCGAGTGACCGAAGCGCATGCGCCGCAGGCGCGAGTCTCGGTCGCTCGGATGCGAGACTTCCCGGGGCCGCGAACACGCAGCGCCGCAGGCGCTGCACATCAAGCACAGTGTTCGCGCAAGTAGGCCATATCGTCCGCGACGCCCTCGGCGGGGGTCTCCAGAATCACCGGAGCGCCCGCCGTTTTGCACACTTCGGCCAGCAATTGTGGGTCGATGGTGCCGTCGGCGAAATTGGCGTGGCGGTCGGCGCCGGAGTTGAACTCGTCGCGCGAGGAGTTCAAGTGCACCAGGTCGATCCGGCCGGTGATCGCCTTGATCCGGTCGACGACGCCGACCAGTTCCTCACCGCCCGCCCAGGCGTGGCAGGTGTCCAGGCAGAACCCGGCGCCGTAGTCGCCGACCGCGTCCCACAGCCGGGCGATGGCATCGAAATGCCTGGCCATGGCGTGGTTGCCGCCCGCGGTGTTCTCGATCAGGATCGGCACCGCGAAGCCGCCCTTGTCCTGCTGGCGCTCGAACAGCTTGCGCCAGTTGTCGATCCCGGTCTCCAACTCGGCGTCGGAGCGCACGTGTCCGCCGTGCACCACCAGGCCGAACGCACCGAGATCGGCGGCCGCCTTCGCCTGCTGCGCCACCGCGTTGCGCGAGGGCATGCGCAGCCGGTTGTTCAGGCTCGCCACGTTGATCTGGTACGAGGAGTGCACCACGACCTCGATCGGGCTCGCGAGGATCTCCTCGGTCCGCGGGTGCGGGGTGGGTTTGTCCCAGCTCTGCGGATCGACCACGAACATCTGGATGAGGTCGGCGCCGAGTTTCTCGCCGAAGCCGATCGGGTCGCTGTCGAGCCGGACATGTGCTCCAATGCGCATGCGGTCACTCTAACTACTGCCTCCGACAGCGAGCGCAGCTCGCACGCGACTGTTGCATCCCGGTGGCCCGGCGAGATACATGGATAGTGTCCGCGCGCTCGACTCGACAAGGGGGGTGTAACGGTGTTCCAGACCGGCGATGTCTTCGCGGGCTACGTCATCGAACGCGTGCTCGGCCATGGCGGCATGGGCACCGTGTATCTGGCCCGGCATCCTCGGCTGCCGCGGCTGACCGCCCTGAAGTTGCTGAAGCGCGAACTGTACGCCGACACCGACATCCGCCGCCGCTTCGAACGCGAGGCCGATCTGGTCGCGCGGCTGGATCATCCGAACATCGTCACGGTGTTCGATCGCGGCGCCGAGGACCAGCAGCTGTGGATCTCCATGCAGTACGTGCCCGGCGCGGACGCCTCCTGCGCCGACGTCGACGTGCTCGCGCCAGCCCGCGCGGTGCGGATCGCCGCCGACACCGCCGCCGCACTCGATTTCGCGCACGCCAACCAGGTGCTGCACCGCGACGTGAAACCGGCCAACATCCTGCTGGCCAAGGCGCCGATCGGGCAGCAGGAACGGGTACTGCTCACCGATTTCGGCATCGCGGGCATCCGCGGCGCCGACACCACGATCCGCTCCTCCGGCACGATCACCGCGACGCTGGCGTTCGGCGCGCCGGAACAGCTGATCGGCCAGCCGCTGGATGACCGGGCCGACCAATATTCGCTGGCCTGCACCCTGTTCTGGATGCTCACCGGCACGCCGCCGTACTCGGGCCCCAACCCGGCGGCGGTGGTGAACAGTCATCTCTACGCGCCGATCCCGGTGCTGAGCCGGGTGCGTCCCGGCCTGCCGCCCACGCTGGATTCGGTACTGGCCCGCGCCATGGCGAAGCGGCCCGCGGATCGGTTCGCCAGCTGCGCCGAGTTCGCGGCCGCGGCCGAGCACGCCATCGCCGGGCAGCGCACCGCACCGCCCGCCGCCGCGCCGCACCTCGGCGTCCACACCGACGGGCACGCGCCGACACAGCACACATCGGCACCGCAACATCCCGCGCCGCCGACACAGCACACCGCACCGCATCCCGCGCCGCGCCCAACGACGCCACCGGAACCTCCTCGGCCCGCGCCACCGCGCCCGAGCTTCCCACCGCCGCGCCGACCCGTCCATCCCGGCATGATCGAGCTGCCGAACATCCCCATGCGCCCGGGGTCAGCGGTGCGGCCGCACCAGCAACCCCCAGAACCGCGCCCGCCCCCGAGCGGGCCCGGCCGCCGTTCGCCGACCGCGTGTCGCCACGCTCGACGAGCGACAGGCGGCCGCGCGACTACTGTTAAGGTTTCGATGTTTTCCGTGGTCCGGCCCATCTCGGACCGCGCGTTCTAATGCTGTACGCCTGTTCGCCGGTGGGTCCCGGCGAGCGGCGGGAAGTGGAGCAGTCATGCTGGCCAGCGGTGACGTTTTCGCCGGCTATGTCATCGAGCGGCAACTCGGCCGCGGTGGCATGGGATCGGTCTATCTGGCGAAACATCCGCGGCTGCCGCGGATGACCGCGCTGAAGCTGCTGAATCGGGAGATGTTCTTCGACAAGGAGGTGCGGGCGCGGTTCGAACGGGAGGCGGATCTGGTCGCGCAGCTCGATCACCCGAACATCGTCACGGTCTACGACCGCGGGCTCGAGGACGAGCAACTGTGGATTTCGATGCAGTACATCGACGGCATCGACGCCGCCTCGGTGCAACCGGCGTCGCTGCCGCCCGAACGCGCCGTGCAGATCATCAAGGAGACCGCCGACGCGCTGGACTACGCGCACGGCAACGGCGTGCTGCACCGCGACGTGAAACCCGCCAACATCCTGCTGGCCCGCTCCACCGCCGGACGCGGCGAACGGGTGTACCTCACCGACTTCGGTATCGCGCGACTGCGCGACGACACCGGTCATCTCACCCAGACCGGCACCTTCACCGCGACCCTCGCCTACGCCTCGCCCGAACAGCTCACCGGCGCCGCGCTCGACCACCGCTCCGACCAGTATTCGCTGGCCTGCTCGCTGTTCTGGCTGTTCACCGGCACCGGCCCGTTCTCGGCGACCAACCCGGCCGCCGTCATCCAGGGGCACCTGCAAGGCGCGCCGCCCGCGTTGAGCAGCGTCCGGCCCGGACTGCCCTACGCGCTCGACGGCGTGCTGGCCAAGGCGATGGCCAAGCGTCCCGACGACAGGTACGGCAGTTGCGCGGAGTTCGCCGCGGCTGCCAAGCAGGCGCTGACCAATCCGAGCGTGCCGTCGATGCCGGTGGTCGGCGGTCCCCGGCCGGTCACCGGTCCACCGCAGCCGACCATGGGTCCGCGCCCGACCACCGGCCCGCAGATCCCGACGACCGGCACGCCGCACCCGGTGGCGCACGTGAGCGGCCCCGGCTATCAGGTGAACGGCCCGCAGACCAGCGGACCGAATTCGCTTGCCGCGACAGCGTCGCCGATGACTCCGCCACCCGCGACGCTGGTGAACTCCCATCCGCACACCGGCCCCGCGCCGCAGCCCACGGCCGCCAATCCCTACACCCAGCAACCCGGTTTCCCGGGCTTCGCGGCTCCGCCGCACGGCGCGCGCATGCATCCCTCGGCCGGACCGCCGGGCAAGAAGAACACCGGTCTGATCGTCGGCATCGCGGTGGGTGTCGTGGTGCTCATCGTGGTGGCGCTCGGCATCATCGGGGCGGTCTCGAATTCGGGCTCGAGCAATGCCGGTTCGACGACCACTACGGCTGTCAAGCCGAACATCGTCGATCCGACCCCGGAAGCGGTCAGCGCGGAGTTCCCGCGGATGGTGCCCGCCTCCCAGAGTGAGGAGATCGGCTACAACGGCGCCGAGTGCTGGCTGGCCTCACCGAGTTCGCCGCCGTCACCGTCCAAAGGCGAGCCGGATTTCGGCGACTGGGCTGTGCAATGGCGCTGCTTCAAGGGCGGCAACAACGACGATCCGTACTACCGGATCTACGCCTACAAAACACCCGCCGACGTGCAGACGGTGCTGAAGGGCCTGCCGTCGCAGGCCGCCAAGTCCACCGACACCAATGGCGGGAAGTCCTACACCAACTACAAATACACCGATGACGGCGCCAAGATGGTCACCGCGTTCACCGGCGACCCGGATCGCGCCCAGTTCCTGATGTACACCGACGGCTTCAGCTTCACGACGATCGACGAGCTGCTGCGCTGGTGGCGCTCGGCTCCGCTGAACTGACCCATGCTGCACACCGGTGAGGTCTTCGCCGGGTACACGATCGAACGCCTGCTCGGCCGCGGCGGGATGGGCTCGGTGTACCTGGCGCGGCATCCGCGGCTGCCCCGGCTGACGGCGATGAAGCTGTTGAACCCGGAGCTCTTCCACGACACGGAGATCCGCGCCCGCTTCGAGCGGGAAGCGGATCTCGTCGCGCGGCTGGACCACCCGAACATCGTCACGGTGTTCGACCGCGGCGTCGAGGGCGAGCGGCTGTGGATCTGCATGCGCTTCATCGACGGCACCGATGCCGCCGCGGTGGACGCGTGGACGCTCCCGCCGCACCGGGCGGTGCAGATCATCGCCGAGACGGCCAAGGCGCTGGACTTCGCGCACGCCCGCGGCGTGCTGCACCGCGACGTGAAACCGGCGAACATCCTGCTGGAACGCGCCGAGGGCGGGTCGGAGCGCGTGTACCTCACCGACTTCGGCATCGCTCGGTTCCGGGACGACACCGGGCGGCTCACCCAGACCGGCACCTTCACCGCCACCCTGGCCTACGCGGCGCCGGAGCAGTTGTCCGGGGCGGTGCTGGATCACCGGGCGGATCAGTATTCCCTGGCCTGCACGCTGTTCCGGCTGCTGACCGGCACGGTGCCGTTCGACGCCACCAATCCGGTGGCGGTGATCCAGGGACATCTCAGCGCACCGCCGCCGCCGGTCAGCAGGCTGCGTCCGGGACTGCCCGCGGCGCTGGACGCGGTGCTGGCCAAGGCCATGGCCAAGCATCCGGCCGACCGCTTCGACTCCTGTACCGAATTCGCCGCCGCGGCATGGCAGGCGCTGACGGCGCCCGCGTCGTGGCAGCCGCCGCCTCCGCCGAATCCCCCTGTCCTCCAGATCGATCCCTCGGCGGGGCGGCGGGAGGCACGCGCCTATCTCGGCCCGGTGCGCCGGTCCCGCTGGCATGCCTCGGTGGGTGGGTGGCTCGGCCTGCTGCTGGTGCTCGGCCTGATCGGCCTCATCGTCAAGGCGACGCTCGACGACACCGGGTCCTCCGGTTCCACCACACCCACCACGACGGTGCGCGCCCAGAACATCGTGCCCTCGCCCAGCGGACGTCCGGCCACAACCATCCCGGCCACAAGCGTCGCGGCCACCACCGATCGCGCCACGATCGGCGCCCGCGCCACGGAGCTGAGCGCCGCCTTCCCGGACATGCTGCCCACGACCACGCCGGACACCTTGGTGCACGCCGGAACCGGATACAACAAGGCGGGCTGCTTCGCCCACGAACCGGGTGAGGCGACTCCCGACCACGACGACCCGGATCTGGGCGCGTGGGTACTGATGTGGAGCTGCTTCGGCGGACCGAACAAGGCGGCCTTCGACTTCTACCTCTACGGCTCCCACGCCGACGCGCAGGCCGTGCTGGACGCGTTGCCCGCCAACGACCGCGCGGCCGCCACCAACAACAGCGGCCACACCTACACGAACTACACCCTGCACGGCAGTCGCAACCTGCGCCCGCGAATGGTCACCGCGTTTCCCGGCGACGCGCGCCGGGCGGCCATGCTGATGTACAGCACCGGCTTCATCGCCACCGAGGCCGAGTTCATGAACTGGTGGAACGCGGCTCCGCTGAACTGAGCGTTCCTAATCGAAGACGTAGTGGGCGAAGTCGTGGGTCGGGTGGAAGCCGATCGTGCGGTAGATCCGGGTGGCCGTGGCGTTGGCCGTGTCGGCGAACAGGCAGACGTCCAGGCCCTCGCCGCGGAGCAGCTTCGCCACGTGCGCGGTCACCGCGCTGGCATAGCCGTGCCCGCGTGCGGCGGGCGGCGTGTAGACCGGTCCGATCCGCGACCAGCCGTGGATCGGGATCTGATGCGCGGCAAGACTCACCGGCTCGCCGTCCCGCTCCCACAGCCACCAGCGGCCCGCCAGGACGCGGCGCCGGATCGCGGCCTCGTCCAGTGCGGGCGAGAGCTCCTCGGATTCGTCGCTCATGGCGGCCAGCCATTGCGCGCACAACGCGATGTCGGATTCCATCGCCGGGCGCGGGTTTCCGGCGACGTCCGGAATCCGTAGGGCGCCGAGCCGGTGCAGCCTGGTGGCGTAGGACTGGTGAAATCCCGTGCCGAACAGAGCACACCAGTGCTGGGCGAAGGCGGTCGCGTCACCGACGATCCCCTCGACACCCGCGCTCTCGGGAACCACGTCGGCCAGCGCCCTGGCCACCGCGGCAACGCTGTCGGGTGGTAGCTCACCGAGGTACACGTCCCGACGCCCCACCCGCATGGCGGCGCCGATCACCGAAGCGTCGTCGTCGTGGACCGAGAGGAATCGCGACGGCTCCGCCGAGGCATCGATGCCCGTGACGTGATTGGCGACGCTGGTGGTGATCACGGTATGGCGCAACGGATCACGCAGCAGGAACGACTCGGCGCGCGAGCGGAACTCGGTGGCGTCGGTGGTGATCTCGATCCTCATGCAGATCACGGTAGGCGCCTAAAGTGTTGCGCACCCTGGTTTTTCGCACCAGCACGCTCGGCGGCGGGCCGGACCGGTCAGTCGGCTTCGCCACCACCCGCACGGAGCTTGAGCAGGACAAGACCCGCGGTGCACGCGAGAATGAGTCCGGCCACGGTGATTTCGACGTGCAGGCCCGCGATGCCGAGCACCGCCCCGACGAGTCCGCCGATGAAGATCAGCCACGCCAGCGTCCGCGACAGAATCGTGGACAGCGTGCGCGCCTGCTGATTCGACGCCAGATGCTGCGCAGTTGCCGACACCGCATCTTCCGCGGCGCGGGATGAACCACGCCGGGACGCTGTCGAGTAAGCTCCCATCATCTACTCCTCGATGACGCCGGTCAGAGAACCACTCTCACGTTCTCACACAACGTGTCTCTCAGCCCGATACCGGCGTCTCACGCGTAACTTTGCTCACACACGCTACGACTCCGGGACGCCGGAGGATAGCGACACGTGCCCGCGACACGCCGACGAGACCAATTCGATATCTGAATTATCAGCGTTTAAGGCGCTTGCGGGCGCATACCCAGCGACCGCTCACCTCGCTCGACCAATCGGCCTCGAGTAAGGTGGGGCCACTCGAAACACACGAGGAGTGTCACCGATGGAGAGCAGCAGGGCCAAGATCGCCGGTCCGGCGATCGCCGCGGGAGCGGTTTCCATCGGACTCGTCCTGATCGGCGCGTGCGGGGTCGGCAAACACGACACCTACGTCCCGCCACCGCCGCTGAAGGCGGGTCAGCATGCCGAGCCGGTCGTCCGGGAGGACACCACCGGCCCGACGACCCCGAGGGTGATCATCCCGCCCTCGCCGACCTGGAAGGTCGCGCCGTACAACCAGCAGCGCGCAACACCGTTCGCGGGTTTCATCACCAGCACCTCGGCCGACCCCTCCGGCCGAGTCGACGACCCCGCGCACGCCGCGCCGCCGGAGGACACGCGGCCGCCCACCACCACGCGCGCGGCCGAACCGTCCGACGAGCCGACCGCACCGCAGCGCAGAACCACCACCGCGCGAGACGAAGACGAGTGACCCGCGGTGGTGTGCGCGAAACGCACACCACCGCACGGTCCTACAGCTCGGGCAGCTCGTAGTCGCCGACCCGGGAGCTGAGCACCCGCAGATGCTCGAGCCCGCCGCCGAGGGTGCGCTCGATCGCGGTCAGCCGGGCCACGTAGTGGCCGACCGGGTATTCGGCGGTGACGCCGATGCCGCCGTGCATCTGGATCGCTTCCTGCCCGATGTGGCGCGCCGATCGGCCCACCTGCAAGCGCGCCCGTGAGGCGATCACCGGGTCGTCGGCGCCGTCGGCCAGCGACGCGGTGGCGTACAGGCTCATGCTGCGGGCCAGCTCCAGCGACACGTACATGTTCGCCGCGCGCTGGGTGAGCGTCTGGAACTTCGACAGCGTGACACCGAACTGCTTGCGCTGCTTGAGGTAGTCGGTGGTGAGCCGCAGCGCCTCTTCCATCGCGCCGACCGACTCCGCGCAGAGGCTCGCCTGCGCGTAGGTGAGCACGGAGGCGATCACCTCGGCCGCGTCGCCCTCGCCGAGCCGCTCGGCGGGCGTGTCGGTCAGTTCCAGCTGCGCGCCGCGCTGGCCGTCCACCGTGCGGTAGGACTTGCGGACCACGCCCGCCGCGTCCGGCGCGACCAGGAACAGCCCCACCCCACCGTCCGGCAAAACCGCGCTGACCACCAGCTCGTCGGCGCTGTCACCATGCGGAACGGGGTTCTTGACACCGGTCAGCGTGTACGAATCACCGTTCGCGGCAGCGGTGGTCGCCAGTTCGGTGGACGGCCAGCGCACCCCGGGCTCGGCGTGGGCGAAGGCGAGCAGTTTCGCGCCCGAGGCGACCTCCGGCAGGATCCGCTGCCGCTGCTCGGCGCTGCCCGCCTTGGCGATCAGCCCGCCCGGCACCAGCACCGCGTCCAGGATCGGTTCGGGCGCCAGCCTGCGGCCGACCTCCTCCAGCACGACCATCGTCTCCACCGGACCGGCGCCGACGCCGCCGTCCTCCTCCGCGAAGCTCAGCCCGAGCACGCCGAGTTCGGCGAGCTGACGCCACACGTCGCGGCTGAAGCCCAGGTCGGAATCGGTGACCTTCAGCCGAGATTCCGCGTCGTAGGTGCGTGCGAGCAGGTCGCGAACCGTGTCGCGGAGCATGACCTGTTCATCGGTGAGATCGAAATCCATGGTGACGCCTCACAATCCGAGGATCGTGGAGGCGATGATGGTGCGCTGCACCTCGCTGGAGCCTCCGTAGATGGTTGTCTTGCGGTAGTTCAGGTAGCTGGGGCCGCTGCGCTGCGCCCAGCCTGGCGAGGCGATGTCGTCCGCCTCCACCGGGATCGCGTCGGGACCAGCGATGTCCAGCAGCAGCTCGGTGGCCGCCTGCTGGAGCTCCGAGCCGCGCAGCTTCAGCACAGACGAGGCCGGATTCGGCTTGCCGTCCGAGGAGTTGGAGACCACGCGCAGCTGGGTGAGCTCCAGCGCGAGCAGTTCGTTCTCCAGTTCGGCGATCCGCGCGGCGAACACCGGGTCCTCCAGCAGCGTTCCGTTGCCCGACCTGGTCTGCGCCGCGTACTGCTTCGCGACGCCGAGCTTGACCTTGGTCCGGCCGACGCCGGTGATGCCGGTGCGTTCGTTGCCGAGCAGGAACTTCGCGTAGGTCCAGCCCATGTTCTCCTCGCCGACCAGCTGATCGGCGGGCACCCGGACGTTCTCGAAGAAGACCTCGTTCACCTCGTACCCGCCGTCGATCAGCTTGATCGGGCGGATGGTCACGCCGGGCGATTTCACGTCGAACAGCAGGAAGGAGATGCCCGACTGCTTCTTCGCCGCGGTGGGGTCGGTGCGGACCAGGCAGAAGATCCAGTCCGCGTACTGGGCCAGCGTGGTCCAGATCTTCTGGCCGTTGACGATGTAGGAGTCACCGTCGCGGACCGCGGTGGTGCGCAGCGAGGCCAGGTCGGAGCCGGCGTCCGGCTCGGAGAAGCCCTGGCACCACCAGATGTCCAGCGCGGCGGTAGGCGGCAGGAAACGCTCCTTCAGCTCCTGGGAGCCGAAGTGGGCGATCACCGGGCCGACCATCTGCGCGTTGAACGTCAGCGGCTCCGGCACCGAGGCGAGCTGCATCTCGTCCTGCCAGATGTGGCGCTGCATCGGCGTCCAGTCCTTGCCGCCCCACTCGACGGGCCAGTTGGGCACCGCGAGGCCGTGGTCGTTGAGGATCTTGTGCGTGGTGACGATGTCGTCGCGGGTCAGCTCCCGGCCGGTGCGCACGCGCTCGCGGATGTCCTCCGGGATCTCGGTCCGATAGAACTTTCGCAGTTCGTCGCGGAAGGCGACGTCGTCGGGGGACAAGGATAGTTTCATACGTAGCTCCCTGTGTGTCTCGTACGTCCCGAGTCAAACGTACCCCGTGGCAAACGTCCACTGTCGACTGGATCACACCGACTGGCTGCGCGGGCCTGGTGCACGGGCGGCGTCCAGGGCCGCAGCCGGGACGAAATCCGCCCTCCGCCCGCGCCGGGCCGAGCGACGGCAGAGGCAGCCGCACAAAAGACGCCGCCGCACGAAGTCCGCCCGCAGACCGCGCCGAGCCGAGCGAAGGCGAGGCAGCCGCACAAAAGGCGCAGCCGGACGAAGTCCGTCCGTAGACCGCGCCGGGCCGAGCGAAGGCGAGGCAGCCGCACAAAAGGCGCAGCCGGACGAAGTCCGTCCGTAGACTGCGCCGGGCCGAGCGAAGGCGAGGCAGCCGCCTATCCCGTACGACCGGACCCGCGACCTGGTACGTTGCTGCTCGTGGGTCGGGGGCCCAGGCAGGATTCGGTATCGAGGAGAACGAGTGAACGGCAGGACCATCGCACGCGCCGCGGCGGCCGCGGCATCTCTCGGCATCGGCGCGGTTCTGACTCTCTCCGTCCCGGCGGCCGCCGAGCAGACCCCCGCGCCCGTGGACACGGGCCTGGCTCACCTGACCGAAATCGCCGGACCCGACTCGGCCGCGCGCGAAGGCGTCGCCGCACTCACCCGGTACGCCACCCTGGTCGACGCCGCCAACCTGCGTGACGTCTCCAGCGTGTTCACTCCCTTCGCCTACGCCGCGCCCACTTTCGGCTGCGGCAGCAACGGGCCGATCACCACGGTCATCGCCGCCGCGACCACCGACGGCTCGGGCAATGCCCGGGACCTGAACGTCCCGCCCGGCGCGCTGCGGTTCAGCGCCACCCCTTCGCACTCCGGCGCGCCGCTGGCCTCCGGGCTCGTCGTCGCGTGGGTCAACGTGAACACCGGCGCCAGCGGCATCACCCCGCTCGACGACGTGACCGAATACCGCTTGCCGTCGCTGTCCAAGACGGTCGACAGCGGACCGGGCACCGTGCTGGCCTCGATGTGGGGCATCATCGACTACCCGTTCGCGCACTGTGTGATGACACCCACGGTCGGCCTCTTCACCGTGCCGAACTTCCCGCCTCCCGCACCGGCACCGGCCCCGCCCGGCCCGAACGGCGCCGGACCCGCACCGGCCACTCCATAGCACTGCCAGGTCCCGGACTCCGCACACTCGCTTCACACTCCGTCACCGATGTGAGCACCCACCGTCTATGCGGGCGAGGACCGCAGTATCCGGAAGGGCTGATCGATCGCGCCTCCAGGGTCACCTCCCGAATACGACCTCGCGGACGGATTGCGACGCCCCGAAACAAAACTTCGCGGTCGCGGTGGGGTGGAAGACCGCGCCTCGGTCGTCTCCTCCGCGCTCAGCGCAGCTGCGCGAAGAACGTCCGGATGTCCGCGGCGTGCGCGTCCGGGCGTTCCATCGCGACGAAGTGGTTGCCGGTGTTGCCCTCTGGCCAGTGCACGATGGTGTTGTCCCGTTCGGCGAGCCGCCGCATCAGCGCGGAGCCGCCGCCGTAGGTGCCGGTGGGGACCAGTTTCTGGCCTTTCGGCCAGGCGAACCCGCCGTCGCCGAGGCCGTTGTACATCGGCCAGGACGACGAGGCCGCGGTGTCGGTGAACCAGTACAGGCTGATGTTGGTCAGCAGGTGGTCACGGCTGATCACGTCCTCGACGCGGTCGGCGAGCGGGGCGAACTCGGTGAACTTGTGCATCAGCCAGGCGAGCAGGCCCACCGGGGAGTCGGTCCAAGCGTGTGCGAAGGTCTGCGGGGCGTCGTGCAGCAGCACGTGGTGGTTCACGCCGGTCATCCATGTTTGCATGAGGTCCCACTCGGCGCGTTCGTCCGGGGTCATGGTGGGCACGTCGGCCTCGGTGGGCATCCCGATTCCCCCGTCGAGGTGCACGCCGATCACCCGGTCCGGCGCGGCGATGGCGAGTTCGGGAGCCACGTAGGCGCCGAGATCGCCGCCCTGTGCGCCGAAGCGCCGGTAACCGAGCCGGTCCATCAGCACCAGCCACATCTCGGCTACTTTCCCCGGTGTCATACCCGCCTCGCGCGGTCCCTCGGAGAAGGCGAAGCCAGGAACCGAAGGAACCACGACGTGGAATGCTTGCGCCGGGTCGAGACCGTGCGCGCGCGGATCGGCCAGCAGGCCGATGGTCTCGGTGAATTCGACGAACGAGTTCGGCCAGCCGTGGGTGAGGATCAGCGGCGTGGCGTCCGGCTCCGGCGAGCGAACGTGCAGGAAATGCACGTCGAGGCCGTCGATATTCGTGATGAACTGCGGGAACTCGTTGAGTGCCGCCTCCTGCCGCCGCCAGTCGAATTGGGTCCGCCAGTACTCGGCCAGCTCGCGCAGGTAGTCGACCGGCACGCCGCGATCCCACCCGCGCCCCGGCAACTGGGCCGACCACCGGGTCCGGGCGAGGCGATCGTGCAGGTCATCCAGGTCGGTCTGCGGGATCGCGATGCGGAACGGGCGGATATCGGTGGACGTGCTGGTCATCGGTGCGGCTCCTTGCCGGTCGGTCCTGCGGTACAACGACGACGGTAAGGAGCATTTAGGACCATTCACGTCCTAGATTTCTGCGATTCTGAACCTCGTGAACGACACCCCCGCTCGATTGCTCCGCCTCCTGTCGCTGCTGCAGACTCCCCGCGAATGGCCGGGCAGCGAACTGGCCGAACACCTCGGCGTCACCGACCGCACGGTGCGCCGCGATATCGACCGCCTGCGCGAACTCGGCTATCCGGTGACCGCGACGCTGGGCGCGGCGGGCGGCTATCGACTGGTGGCGGGCGCGGCCATGCCGCCGCTGCTGGTCGAGGACGACGAGGCGGTGGCCATCGCGGTCGGTTTGCGCGCCGCCGCCGGGTCCGCCGTGACCGGAATCGAGGAAGCCTCGGTCCGAGCCCTGGCCAAACTGGAGCAGGTGCTGCCCGCGAAGCTGCGGCGGAGAGTGCGTGTCCTGGGCGCCGCCCTCATCCCGTCCACCGGCCACGGCCCCGCGGTGGACCCGGAAGTACTCGCCGCACTCGCCGCGACCGTGACCAACCGGGAACGTGTGCGTTTCGCCTACCGCGACGAGGCGGGCACCGAGACCCGGCGCAATGCCGAGCCCATGGGTCTGGTGCCCGCTCGGCGGCGGTGGTATCTGCTCGGTTACGACCTCGACCGCGCCGACTGGCGGGTCTATCGCGTCGACCGGATCTCCCGGCCGCAGCCCACCGCCGCGCGGTTCACCCCACGTGCGCTACCCGCCGCCGACGCTGCCGCCTACGTCATGGGACGCCGAACCGACTGGGGGACACCGGCATTCCGTCTCCGCCTGACCATCGATGCTCCGGCCGACCGCGTCGCGGGACGGCTGGGCGATGGACCCGGCGAGGTCGTCGCGGTCGACGATCACTCCTGCCGCCTCGACGCCGTCCGGGACGACTCGCCGGAATGGCTGGCACATCGACTGCTCGGGCTGGGAGCGGATTTCCAGGTACACGAGCCACCGGAACTGATCACGCACCTGCGCGCCATCGCAGACCGCGCCCAGCGCGCAGCAGTCACCACAAACGAGGGGCCGAGGTGCGGGACGCCTGTCTGATCTGCGGCAACCATCGAGGTGTCCGCCCGTTGGTTGGCGGAACCGGGCTCGTGCCGTGTGCGCTGGTGCGTCGGCCACCAGCCACAACGTCGAGCCGGGACGGCCGGTGTGCCGTCACGACTCACTGTGCGTGCGCCTCCTTCTGCCGCTGGGCGAGATAGGACTGGTTCAGTTGGCCCGGTAGCGGGAGGCGAGTTCGGGGCTCTGTCCGCTGAACACAGCGAGGTCGGCTTCGAAGACGGCGTCGAGGAGGCCGGCGTCCTCCACACCCGGGGCGCAGACGACTTCGCGGAGCTCGAGGCCGCGTAGTCCGGCGGCGACGACCTCGTCGGCGGTCATGCGGGGCACGGCGCTCAGGTCGAGGCCTTGGCGCTCGTGGAATTCGGTGGCGACGATGCCGGGGCAGAGGACCTCGACCTGGACGCCGGTGCCGTCCAGTTCGGCGTTGAGCGTCTGGGACATGGCGACGAGGTGGGCCAAGGTGCCCGCGTAGACGGCACGGCGGGGCATGACGGATCCGTCTGCGGGGCCGCTGAAGGCGATCATCCCGGCCACGTTGATGATCTTTCCTTCGCCGCGTTCCTGCATGCCGGTGACGGCGGCGCGGGCGAGCATGGTGGGAGCCACGACCTTGACGTGGACGAGTTCGCGGGCTTTGTCGGCGGGCAGTTGAGCCAGCGGCATGTAGTGGGCGACGCCGGCGTTGTTGACGAGCATGGTCAGCGGCTCTCTGGCGCAGATCTCGGCAACGGTGTCGATGCCGATGTCGGTGGACAGGTCGGCGGCGACAGTGCGGACCGTGACTTCGGGGTGGTCGGCGGCGAACTGCTCGAGACGGTCCTTGCGGCGGCCGACGATGATCAGGTCGTGGCCGTCGGCAGCGAGGCGTTCGGCGAATGCCTTGCCGATGCCGGAGGTGGCGCCGGTGACGAGGGCGAGCTTGTTCATGCGTGGTGTTCCTTTCGTGACCATGGGCAGGCCCTGGTCACCCAGCCCGATGAACCCCACGACGGGACCTGCGGGTGTTCGTGTTTCTGTCATGCCTCCACGGTCGGCTCCTAACGCGTGATCAGGCAGTAGACCCGTTTTCCTGGGAATGTCTGTACCAGGACAGGCAGCTACTTGCTCGTCACAATCAACGGCATGGCGACCACAGCG
>NZ_BAGF01000067.1 GCF_000308755.1 Nocardia pneumoniae NBRC 100136 | reverse complement strand
TCTGGTCGTGATCACCCCTAGGGCGGCGGTCGTGATCGACGTAAAGGCCACCGCGCCGGAAGCCATGACCGGCGTTCTCTCGGTCCAGGCCAACGGCCGCTGGCGGCTGTCCGGGTTCGAGGGCGACCCGATCCCCGTCGGCGACGACGACAGCAGCCCGTTCGACCAGGTGACGAACAACGTCTTCAACCTGAAGGAACTGGTCCGCAAGCACCACCCCGAGGCGTACGTCGACGGCCTGATCGTGGTGGTGCCGCCCCGGGAATCGACCGTCACGTTGAACATAGAATCCCGGCGCAAGGGTTGCGGGGTGGTACTCGGGAACACTCCCGTCGAGTTGCGTGCGTGGTTCCACCGCACGGCGAGCCGAAAGCTCATCTGGACCGCCGAACGCGTGCACGCCCTGCTGGGCGATTTGAACCTCGCCGATCAGGTCAGCGTCGAAGACCTTGTCGCGGACGGTTTTCCGCCGGAGTCGACGTTGTGCGACGAGAGCGCGGTGGTGCTCGAAGGAGTAGCGCCGGTCGAGGGGCTGCCTTCTGCGGAAGACTCGGACGCGGTCGGCGTGGCTACTGATGTGGACGTGCCGTCGTCGCATTCCGCGCTCGAGCGGCCGGAATCGGTGCCGACAGCAATTGACGGCATGCTTTCCGCAGAAGATTCGGATGCGGTAGGCGTGCGTGCTGATGTGGACGTGTCGTCGCATTCCACATTCGAGCGGCCGGGTGTGGTGCCAACGGCAATCGATGGCACGCTTTCCGCGGACGGCTCGAATGCGGTAGGCGTACCTGCTGATGTGGACGTGTCGTCGCATTCCGCACTCGAGCGGCCGGGTGTGGTGCCAACGGCAATCGATGGCACGCTTTCCGTGGAAGGCTCGGATGCGGTCGGCGTGGCTACTGATGTGGAGGTGTCGTCGCATTCCGCACTCGAGCGGCCGGACGTGGTGCCAACAGCACCGGAACTCAGCGCATCCGGCTCGATGCAACCGCTGGAGAACGAGGACCTAGGGAATAGGGCGGCGGTCGAATCAGACCGGCCAGCACCGCCGCTCGCCGCGGCACACATCCGGGCGCGGTCCGAGACGTCGGAACCTGTTGCGTCAGACGCGACAGTCGATCCCGACCTGGTAGGCCGTCAACACGCACACACTTCGCCGTCGGTCGAGGATCGGCAATCGCTCGATATCGCGGAGGAGCCGGAAGGCAATGAGGCGGAACCGATATCGAAGCCGCATCACTTCGACGGTCTGCTCGCCCAAAGGTACGCACAGACGCAACGCGCCGAGCCCGACCCCTATGCGCCAATCTCCTTTGCATCGGGACCTGTAGCACCCGAACCCACGCGGTCGGATGCGACGCCGGATGTCGCAGAACCAGCAGCTCCGTTGTCGTCACCCTTCACGGACCGGTGGTCGTCGTGGATCGAGTCCGACGCCCAGCCATCGCGCCCTCACTCCACACCGTCACCTCTGCCGAATCTGCCGCAATGGTGGTCCGACGAGCAGACCGAAGCCCGTCCACCGCGACGACCCACCGCACCGCGCCTCGTCGAACGTCGCCCACGCATCGCCGATCTCCGGCAAATGATCACTGTGCCTCCACGCACGCGCACCAGCACGCCCGACCAACCAGGCCCGGTCCGCCACCGTCCCCAGCAGATCGCGGCGGTGGCATTGATCGCAGTCGTCATCGGCACCATCTGGGTGCTGGCCGCCGCCTGCTCCACCCCGCAGGGCGACGCCGTACAGCAGACCCCATTGCCCCCACCGACCACCGAGCCCCCGCCCACCACCGAGGTGGTCCCACCACCCCCAACCGTCACCGAAACCCCGGCTCGATTCGATCTACTGCCGCTGTGCCTCCCGTTCCGCTCTGATTGTTGACACCGTCGGCTGCTGGAGACCGTGTGGCGGTGTGCGGGCGGTCAGCGATGCTCCAAGCCCGGATCCGTGGACGCAAGTCTCGAGGAATACCCGCTGCATCAGTCATGTCGCCTGAGCGGTTCTGAGGGAACATCGTCGTAAAGACCCAAATCTTCGGAAATCCTGGTCAGCTCGGACAATCCGGCGGCACGCTCGGCACGGCGGTACTGCCGGAACGCCAACACGTCGGTCAGATGAACACCACGATGCCGTCCCGGCCGGGTGAACGGCATTGTCGACGCCGGACGAACAGGTGGGGACCTTCCGAGTAACCGCAACAGGTTCATGGCCCGAGGTAGAGTCGCTCGCAGGGCAGCCGAACGAGGCCGTGTGTAGGGCCGGGAATGACGGTGATCGGTTCGTGCTGGCGGGCGTGCCATTCGGTGATGAAGCGGAGTGCTGCGGTGCGGCAGGCGGCGTAGTCCAGCCGGGCTCCCCGCAGGATGATGCTCAGGTGAAAGTCGGGCTCGCCAGGACGAGGTGTCGCGGGGCCGCTCATGGCGCGCAGGCAATCAGGGCGTCGAGCACAGTCTTCAGGCATGGCCGGTAGCCGTCGCGAGCCGGTTCTATCCATCGGCGGTAGACGTGGTCACTGGGGGACGGGAGTGCGACAAGGCCGAGCGGCGGGATGATCAGCGAGTTGGTGCGCAGCAGAGTGCGTGCGTACAGCGAATTGTCCTCGGACTCAGCGGAATAGGCTGCGAGGAACGTGTATCGCCGCGATCGGTGCCACACGACCGGTCCTGCCAGCGACCGGGCAAGCAGATATTCACTGATCGCGCGGCCAAGTGGTTCCGGAGTTGTGAGCGCGCGGACTCGACCGCCGATAGTGACCGCGATCCGTCCGGATCCATCGATGTGGCACGGCAATTGGCACACGGTGCGGTAGTAGTGACAGCGGCCGAGCGCGTCCGCTACGGCGGATGCGGACATAGTGACCCCCTGGATGCCTGTTCATGTCTGTGGGTGCGCCCGGCCGACGTGATGACGGCGTCGGATCGGGTTGCGAAGGGTTTCGCGGCGTCACTTCCCTCCCGGGCGCATTGATAGCTTGACGCTTCAAACGAATGTGATCCACGGCGATCAAGAGATGTCTATGATGCGTCCATGCGACGCAAGCGGCTGATCGACGCGCGGAAGGCATCGGGGAAGACTCAGGAGCAGATCGCAGAGTTCGTGGGGGTCGACAGAACAACGCTAGGTAAGTGGGAGCGTGGTGAATCCACGCCGCAACTGACCCAGCGGGAGCGGTATGCCGAGGCGATAGGTGTGTCCATGCGGGAGTTGGATGCGATGCTCAATGGCATCGTGCCACAGGTTGACGAGATACCAGAGTGGTTGGTGGCGTACCTCGCAATGGAGCAGTCCGCGACCAAGATTCGCACACACGAGCCGAGGGCGGTGCACGGGCTACTGCAGACGCCTCGGTATCTCGCAAGCATGTGCAGCACGGTGGGCATTGTTGGCATGTCGGACACATCCACCCGACGGATGATCGACCAGCGACTCCATAGACAGAAGCGTGTACGCAATGGTGATCTGTCGATTGACGTTGTCCAGCCGGAGTCGGTTCTGCATCTTCGTATGGGCGACGGTTCGGTGATGGCAGAGCAGTTGACTGCGATGGCCGAACTAGCGGACCTGCCGAACGTAACGATCAGAATCAGCACCTTCGACACAGGAATGTACGAAGCCCTGCGGATGGGGGACTTCACGATCATGGCCCACCCGTGGGGAGGCTCTGAACGGGTGCATTTCGAAAGGCATGGTAGTGGACAGTTCATTACCGATGCGGCCGAAGTCGCCTCTTTCTCAGCTGTATTCGACCACGCGTGCCGGATCGCGTTGTCTCCAAAGGACTCACGTCAGTACATATTGCGGCTGGCCGAGAATTGGAGTAGGGATCGTACCGAGCCAGGCCGGGGTTCAGTGCTCGAGCCGGAGAGATGCTGAAGGACAGCCTAGACCCGTGGAGGTCGAGCTTCACCAACTCAGAGACTTGTCTTTGAATTGTCGCAACTCTGGGCGGCGTACTGGTCCGCAAGGGCAACGTACGGAAGCCGGACCCTGGAGTTCACCCGCGCCGAGTTCGCCGCCTGGCTGGAGGGGTGCAAAGCGGGCGAGTTCGACGATCTTGGCGTCTGAAGTGGCCCATGTTGGAATCGGAACATCGCTCGTCGCTCTGAGATCCCGCCTCTTGGGCACTGACATGCGGGAGGAGATCCGCATGGTTACTCCTGTCGCGCTGTGACCGACGACAGTGGACTCTCCGGCCCTGATGCGCTGAAAGCGGCATGCGCGGCATTCGGGATCGCCGCTGATGGCGCGCAACTGCTGCATCACCGGTCGAACGCGGTATACCTGCTATCGGATTCGGACAACGGCGACGTGATCGTGCGGCTCGCTCCGGACACGAACCTTCGGCGAGCACGTGCCAACACGAGCATCGTCGTCACCCGGTGGCTGAACGAACAAGGCGGTCATCCGATCGGGCTATGCCCGCTTCCCGGTGAGCAACCCGTCATCGCGGCCGGGGCGGTGGCCACCTTTTGGCCATACTGTCCGACGCGCACGCCAGCGACGTCGACTGATATCGCACAGGCGCTCCGGCGGTTACACCGCCTGCCGCGGCCACCCTTCCCGGTACCTGAATACAGACCATTGCATCGGTTGCGTGAGGCGCTCGCCTTGGACGGCAGCCGGACGCGGCCTGCGCTGGACATCGATGACCGTGTATGGATCGCCACCCGCGCCGCGGAACTCCTCGAGGCGTACTACGCCGCCGAGTTCCCGCTGGGCTATGGCCTGATCCACGCAGACGCCCACTCCGAGAACGCTGTCCAGCTAGATCACGGGTTCGTCCTGATCGACTGGGATCAGTGCTGCATCGGCCCACGGGAACTGGATCTCATCAGTGGACTGCCAGATCACTTTCACGCCCCAGAGATTGACCGGCGTCGGTTCCTCGACGCCTACGGATATGACCTCTTGGCTTGGCCACATTGGCATCTTCTCCGTGATATCGCCGAACTGCACTCTATCGGCGCGTATATCCGGCTGGCACCTGACAAGTCCGCGGCGGCCGAACAGCTGAGGATACGCATCTCGTCTCTGCGCAGCGGGGATCGCAAGGTGCAGTGGACGGCGGTGTCGTGAGAACATCCGGTACTGGCGGTTCCTGCAGGTTGTGGCCCGTGCAGGCCCTGCGGCTAGGTGGTTTCCCAACGGTCATTCCCTGATGGGAAGCCGTAAGCGCCAGTGTGAGGTTCAGTCTCAGATAGTTTTTCGAACAGCCAAAGCTCTTCAGAAATGGCGGAATGTGAAGGGGAGTGTTGTTCAGTCGCCGCTGAACCAAAGATATCCACGGCACTGGATCGCTTCGATCGCCAGAGAGCGCAAGCCCTCCCATACAGGCCGATGGGATTCGGAACGCGCCAGCATGGTATCGATTTCGGTGACCAGCGTCTTCAGCTGATACGCATTGAACATGGTGTCTGCATGCGGATGTATCGACTGAAGCAACGTGCCTTGGGGAGCTTCGGCACAGAGATCACCGAGAATCCCGGTCGGGTCTGGGTCGGCGCTGGCGATGGGCGAATGGTCCTGCGCCTGAAGAACGATATCGATTGCCACGATTCTCTTTCTATGGTATCGGGTACATGGTGATCACGCCGCCGTACTTGTCCTGCACAACCACGTAGCGTCTGGTCGGCGCACCGCCCGCTGACTTCGATAGATTGCCGATGCTGTGGTCAGCTTCCACTATCCGCTCATAATTTCCGTTCTTGTTCGGGCCTGTTGCAGGCTGGTTCTCGGCTGCTTCGACCAGCGCATCTATATCCTCTTCGGGATAGAAGATACTCTTCTTGTCGGTCACCTGGCTTCCGCCTGGGAAGTGTTTCGATCGGACATATTCTTCGGACTTGTCGGTCAGCGATGGATTTTGGATCTGCGAAGAAACGTCGGGGCCGCCGCTTGCTCGTTCGTCGTCATCGCCATCGATCAGCACCCGCATGGCGATGATGGTGGCGAGGGAGGTGGAGATGGAGGTCAGGTCGGGAACCTTGTCGAAGGCGCTGATGACGCCGACGGCACCGGCTGCGGCAGCAGTGAGGCCGACCACCCTGATGAGGTTGCTGGCCTGGTAGAGGCTGCGGATGGTCGCGATGGTTTCGGCGACGGCGGCGGCGACGCCTCCTCCCCCTGCGGCGAGGCTACCGCCGAAGCTGAGCAGGGCGGTGGCAGCGGCGGCTACCACGATCAGTCCGATTGCCCACTCGGCGGTGGTGATCGCGGATTGGATGCCGCGGCTGACGTCCAGGGTTCCGGTGTGGTAGCTCGCGACGGGCGCGGCAACGTTGAGTGATGCCGTAGCGACCCCGTCGGCGGCGGTGCGCAAGACATTGAACTGGTCCTGGATCATCTGTCGATTCAGCGGATCGTCCATGCCGTCGAACATGGCGGCGATCGCGCTGATGCGGGCGGCGGCGCCGGTGATGGTTTCGTTCTTGCCGAAGCTATCCCAGGTGGTAGATGCTTTGGCGAGTTTGTCGACGTCTCCGTTGGGAAGTTTTCCGAATTCTTCCAGGATCTTGGCAACGAGTACGGCGAAGAACTCCTCGACACCCCCGTTGTGCTTTACACCGCTTCCGTTGTCGCGCACCGATGTCGGGATCGTGACCTTGTATTCGGTCATCGCACGGACATCTGGGCGTGGCGGCGGCGGATTGCTCTTGTTCCTGATCCCGTGGTTGTAGCCGTTCGCGGCGAGGACGTAGCCGTAGTTGGTCAGGGCATCGGCCAGGTTCGTGCACGTCTGCATCGTGCTGCGCGCGACTTGATCATATTTCTCGCCCCATTGCTTGCAGCCGGGTGCGTCACCGGCCATGCCCGCGCATTCGCCTTTCACGGCGTCGTGCACTGGTTTGTCGGCTCGGCGGAGGTCGGCGGCGAGATCATGACACTTCTTGGCGGCGTCGTAGTAGACCTGCCAGTCGACGATCACGGCTGGCCGCCTCGCAGCATCTTGCGGTTGAGCTCGATCGCGTATGTGTAGTCTTCGTGCGCCGTGCGGGCGGCATCGCTCATGTCGCGGATGCCTTCGGCGAATTCGCGTGCACCCGTCGCCCATTGGCGGTGGGCGTCGGCATATGCCTGGGCGGCGACGCTTTCCCAGCCGCTGCCCTGCAAAGTCGCGACTTTGTCGTCGATTTCGTCGAGGTGGTCGGCGATGAATCCGGCAAGACCGGACAGGCGGGCGACGATCTGGTCGAGGTGGTCGAGGTCGACGGAGAACTGCGAGCTCATGGCAGATCCAGGCTGGAGGCGTTCAGGGCGGTGGCGGTGTTCTCGTCGCGGGCCTGGTAGGTGTCGGCGGTGACACCGAGCTTTTCGGCCATGCCGGTCAGCGCGGTGATGATCTGGACGCCGCCGTCATGGACTTCGGTCCACCCTTGGCCGAATTCAGCTGCCAGATCACCAGTCCAAGAGCCATTGACCAGGGAATCCACGTCCTTGGCAGCGGAATCCAGCGCCGAGCGCAGGGCTTCGGCCACGTCGTAGACGTACTGGCCTACCTCGCGCACCTTCTCCGGCACAACCGACAAGCTCGGACCAGGTCCCGGACTCCCCCCGTCGCTCATACGCCGAAGGGTACCGGGGGAGTCTCGAGGGTGTCTACTGCCGACTTCCACGTGTGGAGCTGGTCTCCTGAAACTGCAATACCGGGCCGGATCACTCTGCGAAAGAGAGAGATCCGCCCCGTTCCGGTCAGGACTACCCAGTCGGCCCAAACGCCTCCGCGATGATCTCCGCCTGTTCCGCCGCGTGCACCTTGCTGGACCCGAGGAGGGGGCCGACATGGCGCGGCGGGAGATACGGCACGCAGTTGGCCGCTCGGCAGACAGCTGAGTTCGGCGACTGAACCATCGACCTTGGGATTTACGTTTTGATGCCGTCGAATTCGGTTGCGAGGCAGAAGCTACGGGATTGCATGGTGTGGCGCTGGACAACGATCAACACTGGCTGGCACGCATTCACCCCAGTGCGTGTCATCTGTCCCATCGAACCCCGGAGACGGCATCACCGAGTCAATCGTCCAGTTCTTCACCGACAGAACCATTTATACCAAAGAGCGCTGACGCCCTTTCCGTGCGGGTGGTCGCTCGACCAGTAGCCGACCGAGTCGGGCAAGACAGCGCCGACGCATCCGCACAGTCTCGCAGTGCCGATGATCAGCGGAAATTGGAGTACATCGTGGCAGATCTCTTGCCGTTCGTGATCGCGGGAATCGTATCCGGCTCGGTTTATGGGCTGGCCGCGGTGGGTTTGGTGCTCACCTACAAGACGTCGGGAGTTTTCAACTTCGCCCACGGTGCGATGGCTACGGTGTCGGCGTACGCGTTCTACTCATTGCACGTCGTCAATGGCGTCGCCTGGCAGCTCGCCGCCGCGATCTGTGTTCTCGGCGTCGGTCCGGCCATGGGGTTGGCGCTGGAGTTGCTGGCTCGGGTCGTCGACCGCGCGACAGTGGAATTGCGGATCGCCGCGACGGTCGGCGTTCTGCTGGTTGTCGAGGCGGGGGTGACGCTGTTCTACGGGCGGACGACGACGCGCATCGTCCCGGTCGTTCTGCCGCAGGGGGGATTCGCCGCCTTCGGCGTGCAGGTGCAGTGGTCGGATGTCACCACGTTCGTGGTCGCGGTAGTCGCGACCGCCGCGTTGTCGGCCGCGCTGCGGTTCACCCGGCGCGGCATAGCCATGCGTGCGGTCGTCGGGAATGCCGCGTTGCTGGACCTGGCCGGAACCAGCCCGGTGAGCACGCGACGATGGGCCTGGTGCATCGGCACGGGTTTGGCGTCGTTGTCCGGGGTGCTGTTCGCACCGTTGATTCCGCTCGATCCCATGCAGCTGACGTTGCTGGTCGTCCAGGCGTTCGGAGCGGCGGCCATCGGCCGATTCACCAGTCTGCCATGGAGTTTCGGCGGAGGACTGGTCATCGGAGTGCTTGCCGCGCTGGCTACCCGCTACTTCACCACGGGGCTGGCTGCGGGAGTCCCCGCCGCATTGCCGTTCTTGGCGTTGTTCCTCGTATTGCTGATGATGCCGCGTCGCTACCTGGTGGACCGGGAACGGGCGGTCCGGCGGATCCGATCCGGCTGGACTACTCCGACACCGGTGCAATCCGTTGGCGGGGCCATCGTGTTGGTGGTGCTCGCGCTGGTTCCGTCGTTCGCGGGCATCCACCTGACGGATTGGACTGTAGCGCTGGCGATGACGCTCGTCTTCCTGTCGCTGGGCCTGCTGGTCCGCACGTCTGGGCAGGTCTCGCTGTGCCACGTGGCGTTCACCGCCATCGGTGCGTGCGCGTTCTCGCACTTCGCTGTCGATCGGGGATTGCCGTGGCCGCTGGCGCTCATCGGCTGCGGACTCGTGGTCGTGCCGATCGGTGCGGTGTTGTCGATTCCAGCCATTCGCCTCAGTGGCCTGTATCTGGCATTGGCGACCTTCGGATTCGGCGTCGTGCTGCAAGTGATGTTCTATTCCCAGCCCTATATGTTCGGCACCAGTGGCCTCGGCCTCGAGATGCCGCGCCCCAGCGTATTCGGGCTCGACTCCGACCCGGCGTTCTACCGGCTCGTGCTGGTGCTGGCCACCGTGGGCACCCTGCTGGTGGTGGCGTTGGACAAGAGCAGGCTCGGACGATTGCTCCGGGGTCTGGCCGAATCGCCGACCGCGTTGCGGACCAACGGTGTCACGATCGAAGTCACGCGCGTTCTGGTCTTCTGTGTTTCGGCGTTCCTCGCGGCGTTGGGTGGCGCACTCGCCGGAATGGCGCAGACCACCGCCTCGGCGACCAACTACCAGCCGCTGCTTTCGGTCACCTATTTCGCGGTCATCGTCATCATGGTGGGCCGGGAGCCATGGTATTCGCTGCTGGCCGCGGCGGCGCTCGTCCTGGTGCCGTCTTATCTTCCGGTCGCCGGGATGTCGCAGTGGCTCCAGGTCCTGTTCGGCATCCTGGTGGTGCTCCGTGCCGCCACCGCGAGCCGCCTGGAGGTTCCCGGACCGATCCGGTCCTGGCTTGACAGCGCGTTTCGCCGCGACCGGTCATCGGCGGTCGTCGCGGCGGAGCCGCCCACCAGGCAGCCCGCGACCGCGCTGGTGGTTCGCGATCTTTCGGTCCGCTTCGGCGGTGTGGTGGCCGTCGATGGCTTCTCGTTCGAGGCGCACACCGGGCGGATCACCGGACTTATCGGCCCCAACGGGGCGGGCAAGACCACCACGTTCGATGCCTGCACCGGTCTCGTACCGGCCAATGGCGAAGTGCGACTGCAGGATCGGGCGATCAGCCGAGCGTCGACCGCACGCCGTGCGCGGCTCGGCATCGGGCGAACCTTTCAGCGGACCGAGCTGTTCGATTCCCTTACTGTCGCCGAGAACGTCGCGATGGGAGCCGAAGGGCCACTCGCCGGGGCGAACCCGCTGGCACACCTGTTCGCGGCCCATGGACATTACCGGAAGACGCGCACCGCGGCGGCTTCCGCCATGGCGTTGTGCGGTATCGAATCCATCGCGCATACCCGCGTCGGTGCGCTGTCCACCGGGCAGCGAAGACTGGTCGAACTCGCCCGGTGTCTCGCCGGGCCGTATCGGATCCTGTTGCTCGACGAGCCGAGCGCGGGCCTCGATCGCTCGGAGACTGCGCGCTTCGGGCAGATCCTGCGAAACGTCGTCGCCGCGCGCGGCGTCGGGATCGTCCTGGTCGAGCACGACATGTCGCTGGTGCTCGAGATCTGCGACGAGATCTTCGTCCTCGACTTCGGTCGCCTGATATTCCGGGGCTCACCCGCGCAGGTCCGGGCTTCGGAGCTGGTGCAGCACGCCTACCTCGGCGAGCCCGTTACCGACGAACAACGGCTGGAGGTACCCGTAGCATGACCGGCACCGACTTCGCACTCGAATTGCGCTCGATCACGGCGGGATACGGCTCCACGATCGTGCTCCACGACGTCGACCTGGCGGTGCCACCTCGGTCGGTCGTGGCGTTGCTCGGGCCGAACGGTGCCGGAAAGTCGACGCTGCTGCGGGTGGCCTCCGGGCTACTGCGGCCGCGATCGGGGACAGTGTCGATCGGCGGCGCCGATCTGACCGGCGCTCCCCCTGCCCGCCGCACCCGCGCGGGGCTGTGCCTGATCCCCGAGGGCCGAGGGGTGTTCGCAGATCTGACGGTCCGCGAGAACCTGCGCCTGCTGACACCGCCGTGGCGCCGAGGTAGCGCCGACGAGGTGCTGGACGTCTTCCCCGCACTGCGGGCGAAGCTCGATCAACGGGCGGGTTCGCTGTCCGGTGGGCAGCAGCAGATGCTCGCACTGGCACGCGCGTGGCTGGCCGATCCGGCGGTTGTCCTGCTCGATGAGGTCTCCATGGGCCTGGCTCCCCTGGTTGTGGAGGAGATCTTCGCGGCGCTCGGCGAATTGCGTACCACCGGCTCGGCGATCGTGTTGGTCGAGCAGTACGTCGACCACGCCCTGACGATGGCCGACCACGTGGTGTTGCTCAGCCGCGGCACGGTCGCGTTCGCCGGACCCGCCACGGAGATCGACCGAGATGCCGTGCTGGAGAACTATCTCGGCATCGACAGCGGGCACACAGACTTGCCGGCATCGCCGGCGGGACACCCATGAACCGTTACCGGGCCATGGGCGTAGCGAATCGAATGTTCGGTATCCACAGAGGAGTGGAGCAATGAAGAAGAGAAGGTTCCTGTGGTACGTGGCTCCGGCGCTGGCGGCAGCGCTCGCGCTCACATCATGTTCCGCTGACTCGACGAGCGACGGGTCCACATCCATTGGCCCGGTGAAAGTTTCCGACGGCGGGCTTCAGGGCGATCCGATTCTCATCGGGTCGATTTGCAGCTGCACCGGCCCTGCCGCCGGATCGCTCGGACACGCCGCCAACGTGCTGCAGGCCTGGGCGTCCTCGGTCAATGATCATGGCGGAATCAATGGGCACCCGGTCAAGCTCATCTCCTACGACGACGAGCAGAATCCGACGACAGCGCTGGCGGTCGCGAAGAAACTGGTCGAACAGGACAAGGTGGTCGCGATCGTCGGCCAGACGAGCCTGGTCACTTCGAGTTGGCAGAGCTACGTCGACAGCAAGGGCATTCCGGTCATCGGCGGACAGCCCGTCGATGCCCCGTTCATCGCCGATCCGAACTTCTTCGCCTCCGGCACCACGCTGCCGGTGCTGATGCTGGGCGAGGTGGCCCAGGCCAAGAAGGCGGGCGCCAAGACCCTGGGCGTCTTCTATTGCGCCGAGATCCCGGTCTGCGAGCAGCTTCCACAGATGCTGGAGCCGATGGCAAAACAGGCCGGTCTCGGATTCGCCGCGGAGAAAGTCGCGATCGCCGCGCCGAACTACATCGCTCCATGCCTGGCATTCAGGGACAAGGGTGTCGACGCCGTATTCCCCGCCGTCTCGGTCGAGGCGATTTCGCGCATCGCGGCATCGTGCGCGCAGCAAGGCTACCAACCGATGCAGGCTCCTTCCGGCGCGAGCCTCCAGAAGGGATGGGCGGCGGACCCGAACTTCGACGGCAGCATCTTCGCAGGCTCCAACGCTTTGTACACCGATGACTCGAATCCGGCCATCAAGGCCTTCGGCGACGCACTCGACGAATACATTCCCGGCCTTCGGGCCAGCGGGGACTTCAGCGCGCCGCTGCTGTGGCCGTGGGCAGGCGGGCAGCTGTTCCTGGCGGCGGCCAAAGCCGCCAACCTTTCCCCGTCTTCGACGAGCGCCGATGTGATCAAGGGGCTGCGCGCTCTGCGCGACGAGACCCTCGACGGTCTCGCTCCGCCGCTGACCTTCCCGGAAGGCAAACCGGCGTTCCCGCTGTGCTACTTCACCGGAAACACCAAAGGCGGTGCATACCACTCCGACAACGGTGGTAAGCCGACATGCATCGACGAGGCGACCGCTGCTGCGCTGATGAAGGCGCTCGCGCCGTCCTGACGGTCCGAACCCAGGGCCGACTGTTCCGGTGTACGGCGAGGTGGCGGCTGTCCTCCGCCGCCTCGCCACCCTGGAAACAGAGGCTGTCAGGGGCTGATCCTGCCCAATAGTATTGGCAGAACGGGAAATTCGCTGGTGTAGGCGATCTCGGCTCCTCTACGGTAGCACCGTTGTCGGATCGGGCAACGGAGAGGAATATCGTGACCACCAAGCTGAACCAGCTCATCGCCGTCGAGAAGGGTGTGAAGTCTCAGGCGAACGCCGACCTGGCCGCCGCGTACCAGCGGGTGAGCAAGACCGAGCTGCTGGCCGGCATTGCCCGTACCTACCGGCCGTTGGACGACGAAGGTGAGGCGCTCCCGCCGGAGTCGAAGCGGGTGCAGGTCCGGGTCAGTGAGGTGATCGCGGACGTCACGGCAACCCTGACCAGGCTGTTGAACGTCACCGCAACGAAGGACGTGGCCAACTGCTCGGCGAAGGCCGACCTGGTGGTGGACGGAAACACACTGGCCACGGACCTGCCGGTGACCTATCTGCTGTTCCTGGAGAAGCAGCTGGGTGAACTGAAGTCGTTCATCGCCAAGCTGCCGACGCTCGACCCGGCCGAGGCTTGGTCGTTCGACGAGGTCGCGGATTGCTTCGCGACCGAGCCCAGCCAGACGGTGCGGACCAAGAAGGTGCCACGCAACCATGTGCTGGCCGCCGCCACCGACAAGCACCCGGCCCAGGTGCAGGTCTATCACGAGGACGTGGTGGTCGGACGCTGGACGACCACGAAGTTCTCGGGAGCGTTGCCGGCCAAGGAGGTCAGCGAGATGCGTGCTCGGCTCGGGAAGCTGACCGATGCGGTGAAGTACGCTCGGGAGGCAGCGAATTCGACCGCGGTGACCGACGTCGAGCCGGGCGAGGCAATCCTCGGCTACCTCTTCGGATAACCGGGGCCCACAGACTCCCCCTTCGGGGGGATGGAGCACAAGCTGAAATTGAAGCTCAAGCTGACGGCCGGGCAGTGCCCAGCCGATGAGACTCAAGCTCTTGCTCCAAGCTCAACAACACCATCGACCTCGAGCTCATGGGTGTGGACGCGACGCACCCCCGAAATCCCGGTTCGAGTCCGGGCAGCGCCTCTCCGTGGCGCTGTAGCGTAAAGGCAACGCGCGGGGTACATCATGCTGAGCCGCACTCGCGGGCGCAGTGGTCACAGATGGTGCAGCGATAGCTCAATCGGCAGAGCATCGGACTGTTGATCCGACGAGTGCGGGTTCGAATCCCGCTCGTAAACAGGAGGGGCCGGGCAGGGTATAGCCCGGCCCCTCCGCTTGCCGTCGCAGTTCGGCAGCTCGATCCCGACGTCGTGGTGATCGCTGACGGCAATGGCCATGGACGGCACTCATCCGCAATGACAGCGAGGCTTGGTTCCGGCGCTCTGAACCGTCGGGTTCCGAAAACGCGAACCGGGCCGAATCGCTTTGGGTAAGAAGCGATTCGGCCCGGCTTCGGGTCAGGGGACTACGCCGTCGGCTCGAACGCTTCGGCGATGATCTCCGCCTGTTCCACCGCGTGCACCTTGCTGGACCCCGAGGACGGGGCCGACATGGCGCGGCGGGAGATGCGGCGGAGTTTGCCGAGGCGGTCGGGGAGGACTTCCGGGAGGTTGAGGCCGAAGAAGGGCCAGGCGCCCTGGTTGGCCGGTTCCTCCTGGACCCAGACGAGGTCGGTGGCGTTCGGGTAGCCGCCGAGGGCCTCGTTCAGGCGGAAGGTGGGCAGCGGGTAGAGCTGCTCGATGCGGACGATGGCGACGTCTTCGCGCTTCTGCTTGGCCTTCTCGGCGGCCAGCTCGTAGTAGAGCTTGCCGCTGGTCATCAGGATGCGCTTGACCTTGCCGCGGTCGCCGATGCCCTGCTCGTAGGCGGGTTCGTCGAAGACCGAGCGGAACTTGCTCTCGGTGAAGTCCTTCAGATCCGAGACCACGGCCTTGTTGCGCAGCATCGACTTCGGGGTGAAGACGATCAGCGGGCGGCGGATGCCGTCCAGTGCGTGGCGGCGCAGCAGGTGGAAGTAGTTCGCCGGGGTGGACGGCACCGCGACGGTCATCGAGCCCTCCGCGCACAACTGCAAGAAGCGCTCGATGCGGCCGGAGGTGTGGTCCGGGCCCTGGCCCTCGTGGCCGTGCGGCAGCAGCAGCACGACGTCGGACAGCTGGCCCCACTTGGCCTCACCGGAGGAGATGAACTCGTCGATGATCGACTGCGCGCCGTTGACGAAGTCACCGAACTGCGCCTCCCACAACACCAGGGCGTTGGGGTTGCCCAGGGAGTAACCGTATTCGAAGCCGACGGCGGCGAATTCGCTCAGCGCGGAGTCGTGCACCGCGAACCAACCCGGGTTCTCGCTGCCGATGTTGTGCAGCGGGGTGTACTCCTCGGCGGTCTTGCGGTCGATGATCACCGCGTGCCGCTGGGTGAACGTGCCGCGGCGGGAGTCCTGACCGGTCAGGCGCACCGCGCGACCCTCGTCGATCAGCGTGCCGAACGCGAGCAGCTCGGCGAAGGCCCAGTCGACCTTGCCCTCGTAGGCCATCTCGCGGCGCTTCTCCAGCACCGGCTTGACGCGCGGGTGCACGTTGAAGCCGTCGGGCACGTTGAGGAACGCGTCGCCGATCCGTTGCAGGACCGCCTTGTCCACGGCCGTCACGACGGTCGCGGGCACCGGCTGGTCGCCCTCGACCGACTCGCTCGGCCCCGGCGAGTATTTCTCCAGCTCGCGGACCTCGTTGAACACCCGCTCCAGCTGGCCCTGGTAGTCGCGCAGGGCGTCCTCGGCCTCTTTCAGCGAGATGTCGCCACGACCGATCAGGCTCTCGGTGTACGCCTTGCGGACCGAGCGCTTGGTGTCGATGACGTCGTACATGTACGGCTGGGTCATCGACGGGTCGTCGCCCTCGTTGTGGCCGCGGCGGCGGTAGCAGATCATGTCGATCACGACGTCCTTGCGGAACTTCTGCCGGAAGTCGACCGCGAGACGCGCCACCCAGTCGCACGCCTCCGGGTCGTCGCCGTTGACGTGGAAGATCGGCGCGCCGATGAACTTCGCGATGTCGGTGGAGTACTCGGTGGAGCGGCTGTTCTCCGGCGAGGTGGTGAACCCGATCTGGTTGTTCACCACGATGTGGATGGTGCCGCCGACGCGGTAGCCGCGTAGACCCGACAGGTTCAGCGTCTCGGCGACCACGCCCTGACCCGCGAACGCGGCGTCACCGTGCAGCATCAGCGGCACGACCGAGTAGCCCTCCGGCCCGTCGCCCTTGTCCAGCAGGTCCTGCTTGGCACGGACCAGGCCCTCCAGGACCGGGTCGACCGCCTCCAGGTGCGAGGGGTTGGCGGTGAGCGAGACCTCGATCTCGTTGTCGCCGAACATCTGCAGGTAGGTGCCCTGCGCGCCGAGGTGGTACTTCACGTCGCCGGAGCCGTGCGTGGCCGCCGGGTTCATGTTGCCCTCGAACTCGGTGAAGATCTTCGAGTACGGCTTGCCGACGATATTGGCCAGCACGTTGAGGCGACCGCGGTGCGGCATTCCGATGACGACCTCGTCGAGGCTGTGCTCGGCGCACTGGTCGATCACCGCGTCCATCATCGGGATGACGGCCTCGGCGCCCTCCAGCGAGAAACGCTTCTGCCCGACGTACTTGGTCTGCAGGAAGGTCTCGAAGGCCTCCGCCGCGTTGAGCCGGTTCAGGATGTACTTCTGCTGTGCGACAGTGGGTTTCGCGTGCTTCTGCTCCACCCGCTCCTGGATCCACTGCAGCTGCTCGGGATCGAGGATGTGGGTGTACTCGACGCCGACGTGGCGGCAGTACGCGTCGCGCAGGATGGACAGCACGTCGCGCAGTTTCATCCGCTCCTGGCCGTGGAAGCCCGCCACGTTGAACGTGCGGTCCAGGTCCCACAGGGTCAGGCCGTGCTGGGTGACGTCGAGGTCCGGGTGGCTGCGGAACTTGTCCTTGACCAGCCGCAGCGGATCGGTGTCGGCCATCAGGTGGCCGCGGTTGCGGTAGGCCGCGATCATCTCCAGCACGCGGGCGCTCTTGTCGACGCCGCGTTCCCGGATGTCCTTGCGCCAGCGGACCGGCTCGTACGGCACGCCGAGACCGTGGAAGATCTCGTCGTAGAACTCGTCGGCGATGAGCAGTTGGTGGATGGTCCGGAGGAAGTCACCGGACTCCGCGCCCTGGATGATGCGGTGGTCGTAGGTGGAGGTGAGCGTCATCAGCTTGCCGACGCCCAGTTCGGCGATGCGCTCGTCGCTCATGCCCTGGAACTCGGCGGGGTACTCCATCGCGCCGGCGCCGATGATCGCGCCCTGACCGTTCATCAGGCGCGGCACCGAGTGCACGGTGCCGATGGTGCCCGGGTTGGTCAGCGAGATGGTGACGCCGGAGAAGTCCTCGGCGGTGAGCTTGCCGTCGCGGGCGCGGCGGACGATGTCCTCGTAGGCGGTGTGGAACTGGCCGAAGGTCATCTCCTCGCAGCCCTTGATGGCCGCGACGACCAGTGCGCGGTTGCCGTCCTTACCGGGCAGGTCGATGGCGAGGCCGAGGTTGGTGTGCGCGGGGGTGACCGCGTTCGGCTTGCCGTCGATCTCGGCGTAGTGCCGGTTCATGTTGGGGAACGCCTTGACCGCCTGCACGATGGCGTAGCCGAGCAGGTGGGTGAAGGAGATCTTGCCGCCCCTGGTGCGGGCGAGGTGGTTGTTGATGACCAGACGGTTGTCGATCATCAGCTTGGCCGGGATGGCGCGCACGCTGGTCGCGGTGGGGATGCTCAGCGAAGCGGCCATGTTCTTCGCGACCGCAGCGGCGGCGCCGCGCAGCACCTTGGCCTCGTCTGTGGCGGTGTCGGCCTGCTGCTTCGGGCCGGAGGTGGGCGCGGCGTTCGACGTGGGCGCGGGGGTGGTCTGCGGAGTGCGGGCGGTCACCGCCGCGGGCTTCGGAGCGGGCTGGGCGGGCGCTTTCGGAGCCGCGGGCGCGGGGGCCGGAGCGGGGGCAGGCTTGGCGGCGGCAGGCTTGGGGGCCGGGGTGACCGGAGCCGGAGCCGGAGCGGCGGCCTGCGCCGGAGCGGGGGCGGTCTGGCTGTTGCCGGAGTCGCCACTCGCCTCAGGCGTGTAGTCGGCCAGGAACTCGTGCCAGCTCTCGTCGACGGAAGATGGATCCTGTTTGAACTTCTGATACATCTCGTCGACCAGCCATTGATTCTGACCGAACTGGGAAGTTGAGCTGCTCACAGCAGGTGTTCGCCTCATTTCGTTCTTCGCGCTGCGACGTTTGTGACGTGCCCGGCACGGGGATCAGCGGATGCGCGCCGATGCGCCCTATCTGAGGATAGGCCCAGCAGCAAATCGGCGGATTCACTGACCACCCGACACCCCCGACCTCATAGGTGACGACTCGTCAGTACTCGAGAATATTCCCCCGGACTCGCGCGCCGCTGCCCACAGTCGGGCATACGGTCCGCCCGCGGCGAGGAGCTCCGCGTGGGGGCCGAATTCCACGATCCGGCCGTGGTCGACCACGGCGATCCGGTCGGCGCGCGCGGCGGTGCCGAGCCGGTGCGCGACGATCACGGTGGTGCGGTCGCGACTCAGCGATCGGCTCGCTGCCAGCACCGATGCCTCGGTCTCCGGGTCGAGCGTCGCGGTGGCCTCGTCGAGCAGCAGCAAATCCGGGGCCACCAGTTCGGCGCGGGCCAGCGCGATCAGCTGACGCTGGCCCGCCGACAGGCCGCGGCCGCGTTCGCCGACCGGCTGGCGCATCCCGAGCGGGAGGGCGGCGATCATGTCGGTCGCGCCCACCGCGGCGGCGGCCGCGGCGATCTCCTCGGCGGTCGCGAATGGTTTCCCGAATGCAATGTTGCTCGCCACGTCTCCGGTGAACAGGTGAGCTTCCTGCGGGACGATGCCGAGCCGCGACCGGTAGTCGGCGAGGCGGTAATCGCGGATGTCGGCGTCGTCCACACGGATCGCGCCAGGGTCCGAGTCACGGTCACCGTTGCTTTTCGAACTGGCGGCCCTGTGCTGTGGCGCGCTGGCCGCCGCCGCTGGGGTCTGCGGGAAATCCAGCTCTTCCGGGTGCCCGCCGGACGGGTTCGACGCGTGCCGGGGCAGGTCGTACAGACGCGCCAGCAACTTCACGACGGTCGACTTGCCCGCGCCGGTCGGCCCGACCAGCGCCAGGGTGGAACCCGCCGGGATGTGCAGGGAAACGCCGTCCAGGGCCGGAACCCGGCTGCCCGCGTACCGGAACCGGACGTTGTCGAAGGCGACATCGCCGTGCAAACCCTGCGCGATCGGCACCGGATCGGCCGGATCGGCGGTGATCGAGGACGGCGTGCGCAGCAGATCCCCTATCCGGCGCAGACCGACTCTGGCCTGCTGATAACTGTCGAAGACCTGGGACAGCTGCAGGATCGGACCGAACAGCAGTTGGAGATACAGCACGAACGCGACCAGCGTCCCCGCGCTGGTCGCACCGGCGGCGACCTCGCGCGCACCGAAGAACACCACCGCGGCCAGCGCCACGTCCGCCCATCCGACGACGAACGCGAAGTACAGCGCGATTGCCCGCTGGGCTCGCAAACGGCTGTCGCGGTAGCGCTGCGAATACTCCGCGAAGCGGCGGGCCGCGCGGGGCTCGTGCCGGTTCGCCTGCACCGCGCGCAACCCCGTCACGTTCTCTTGGAAGTCGGCGTTGACCGCCGACACGTGCTCTCGCGAGACGGTGTACGCGATGGACGACACCCGCCGGAACAGCACCGTCGCGATCACCAGCGCGGGCACCGTCGCCAGCACGACCAGCGCCAGCGAGACATCGATGACCAGCAACGCGACCGCGATGCCGACCAGCGTCAGCAGGCCGACCAGGGTGGTGGCCACCCCGGTCTGCAGAAACGTCGACAGCGCGTCGACGTCGGTGGTCATCCGGGTCATGATCCGCCCGGACAGCTCGCGTTCGTAGTAGTCCAGCCCGAGTCGCTGGAGATGCGCAAAGCTGCGGACCCGCAAGCCGAACAGCATCCGTTCCCCGGTACGCGCGGTCAGCACGGTGGTCGCGGCGCCGACAGCCCACCCCGCGGCGGCGAGTACCGCGCCGAGCAGCGTCGCGCGGACCAGCGCCGCGGAATCCTCGCCCAGCACGCCACCGTCGATCGCGTAACGCACCAGTGGCGGGAATGCGATGCCGATCACCGCGTCGGCCGCCAGCAGCGCCATGACCGTCAGGACCAGCCAGCGCACGGGGCGCAGCATGCGGCGCAGCCCGAAGCGCGGATCGGGCGCACGGAAACGATCGACGTCCAGGCCGGGTTGCTCGGTGGCTGGTGGCAGGCGCTCGATGGTGCGGCGTAGTTCCGGGGTCTCGCTGACGTCGGCCGCCGCGCCCGCGAAGCGGCCGCCGTCGGAACGACTTGGTGCTCGCCCCTTTTCGGCCCCGGACGCGGTGATGTCCGGCGCCGGGGCGACGTGTCCGGCGGGCGCGGGCAGCCTGATCACGCGGTCGGCGTGGGCGAGCGTCGATTCCCGATGCGCCAGGATCAGCGTGGTCCGCCCGCCGCGGTCGGGCAGCGCGTCGAAGATCGCCGCCTCGGTCACCGCGTCCACCGCCGAGGTGGCGTCGTCGAGCACCAGGATGCGCGGGCGCGCCAGCAGTGCTCTGGCCAGCGCGATCCGCTGCCGCTGGCCGCCGGAGAGGGTCAGGCCGCGCTCGCCGACCACCGTGTCGTATCCGTCCGGAAGTTCGGTGATGAACTCGTCGGCCGCGGCTTGCACGGCCGCCTGCCTGATCTCCTCGTCGGTGGCCTCCGGCCGCCCGAGTGCGATGTTGGCGGCGATCGTGTCGGAGAACAGGAAGGGATCGTCGAAGACGACACCGATGGCCGCGCGCAGGTCGGCGGCGCGCACGTCGGCGATGTCGACACCGACCGTTTCCGCCGTGAGTGTCGTGGCGCGTGCGCCATTCCGTGCGACGGTGAACGCATCCACAGGGTCCGTGCTCGGCCGCATCGCTGCCGATGCGTCGGCCATGTCGGTGTTCGCCGCGGTGCGTGAACTGTTCCGCGTGACGGTGAACGGGTCAGCCGAGTCGGTGGGCGGCGAGGGGTGTGGATTGTTCCGCGCGGCGGTGAACACGTTCGCCGGATCGGCGCTCGATGCGTTGCTCGACCGGCTCCGATTGACAGCCGATGCGTCGGCCATGTCGGTGTTCGCCGCGGTGCGTGAACTGTTCCGCGTGACGGTGAACGGGTCAGCCGAGTCGGTGCGCGGCGCGGGGTGTGGACTGTTCCAGGTGTCGATGAACCCATCGCCCGGGTTGGTGCGCCGCGGCGCGGCATCGGCGAACAGCCGGATGTGGCCGGAGTCCGGTGCGTAGAACCGGGGCAGCAGCAGGGCCAGCGTGGATTTGCCCGACCCGGCGGGGCCGATGACGGCCACCGTCTCCCCGGGCCGGATGCGCAGGTCGAGTTCGCGCAGAACGGGCTGATCGGGATCGAAACCGAAAGTGACCGCGTCGAGTTCGATGCCGAGCGGTCCGTCCGGCAGCTCCACCGGGCGATCCGGGTCGGCGATGACCGGCGCGGTGTCGATCACCTGGAACACCCGTTCGGCCGCCGCCCTGGTCAGCTGGGCCATGACGATCACCGACGAGAGGATGCGCGCGGTGCCGGTCATGACGGCGACGTACGCGGCGAACGCGACGAAGGTGCCGATCCCGATGCTGCCGTGCAGGGCGAGCAGTCCGCCGAGCGCGATGACCGCGACCATGCCGAGCTGCGGAATCGTCGCGACCGTCGGCGCGAAGCGGGCGTCGATCTTCGCGGCGCGCATCCGCTCCGCGAACAGGGTGCGGCCGTGGCGCTCCAGCAGGTCGACCATCCGGGCTTCCTGACCGAAGCCCTTCACCACCCGCACCCCGGTGACCGTCTCCTCGACGTGCTGGGCGAGGTCGGCCGCGCGCTGCTGGGCGGACCAGGTCGCCGCGTGCAGGCGCGGGCGCATCCGATAGACCACCAGTCCGATCGCGGGCACCACCAGCAGCGCGACGGCGGCCAGGGGCGGTGAGAGCCAGATCATGACCACGGCGGCCAGCACGAATTCCAGCAGCGCCATGCCCGACAGCGGGGCCATCGCCATCAGGCCCTGGACCAGCTGCAGATCGGTGATCGACCGGGACACCACCTGCCCGGTGCGCAAGGTGTCCTGGCCGATGCCGTCCAACCGTTGCAGTGACCCGAGCAGGTTCACGCGCAGCGCGTGCTGCACGTCCAGGGACAGCCGTCCGGCCAGCAATCTCCGCCCGAATCCGGCCGCGGAACGGCCGACGGCCAGCGCCAGGAACAGGCCCGCGACCGCGCCGATCGCCGCGGTGTCACCGATCCCGGCCGCGTCGATCGCCTTCTTGGTCAGCAGCGGCCCGGCCGTCTCGATGACCGCGCCGCCGAGAATCGCCGCCGCGATCCCGGCGAGCACCGCGCGGTGGGGCCGGCACTCGGCCCACACCCTGCGTATCCATCCCGGTCTGCCGCCCCCGTCGACCACGTCCGCTCGCCCCCTTCGTCGTACCGCGTTCCTCATCGACGGTACCGACGCCCACCGACAGGCCGTTGTTCCCGGCGTGGGGTCACGTCACAGGTCGCGGGTGCGCAGGCTCCACCAGCTCGCGGCGCCCAGGCCGATGGTCCACAGCAGCAGCACTACGACGGCGGCCGGGGTGGGGGCGAGGAAATCGCTGTCCGGGAAGGAGCCGACGGCGATGGTGCCGACGGTGGCGGAGACGGGCAGCACGGTCACCACACCTGGGATGCCGAGACCACGGCTGACCAGCCACAGCAGGGGTTCGGCGAGTCCGATCCAGCCGAGCAGCAGCGCTGCCGCCTTGGCGGAGGACCGCGCCAGGATGCCCGCGCTCGCGCCGATCAGCGACCAGCACACCGCGGCGAGCAGCCCGCCGCCGAGCACGGCGAACAACTCCGCGGTGACGGCGATCTTGTCGCGACCCGCGCCGAACAGGCCGCCGAGGGAGACCAGTTCCACGGCCACCCCGGCCGCCACCGCGCAACTCCCGATGACCAGGAACTTCGCGGCCGCCAGCCGATCGCGGTCTGCGGTGAACAGCACGCTCACCGGCATCGTGTGGTACCGGTACTCCGCCCCGGTGCCCACCGCGCCGAAGACGGCGGCCGCCAGCGCGACCACGCCCAGAGCGACGTAGAGCCCGATCGTCGCGGCGCCGGTGGCGGGCTCGCCGCGCGGGTCCGGTGGTCCGGCCAGGCTCGCCGAGGCGATGCTCGCGATCAGCGCGATCGCGAGCACGGTGGCCGCGAGTACCTGGCCGCGCGGCATCGTGACGACCTTGCGGATCTCGGAGTTGACGGTCGGCACCAGGTCCGCGGGCAGGATTGCGATCATCGTGGGATTCCGTAGGGCAGCGGCGACGGTTGCTGGGTGCTGGGCGCGGCGAGGCCGGGGTAGTGCGGCGCGGGCGCGGCGGTGGGTCTGGTCAGCGACGCGAGCACCCGGTCGGGGTGGATGGGGTCGGCGACGATGCTGTCGATCCGCACTTTCGCCGCGGTCGCGGCCGCTCTGATCTGCGCCTCGGTGGCCTCGGCGACCGCGAGGCGGCCATCCGGGCGGATCACCGCGTCGGTGAATCCCTGTGCCGCGAGCATGGTCGCCAGCGCGATGGGCGGTGACGCGGCGACGACCAGCCGGTCCGGATGTCCGCGCCGCAGCCGAGCCGGGCTGCCCTGGTACACCACCGCGCCCTCGTTCAGCACGATCAGGTGGTCGGCGCCGGGCAGCACGGCGGCGAGGCTCTCGCTGGACAGCAGGGCGCTGCCGCCGCGGCGGGTGTGCCTGCGCAGGAATTCCTGCAACCAGCCGCGTTCGGCGGGGTCGAGCCCGTCCATCGGATCGTCGAGCACCAGCAGCGGGGGATCGCCGAGCAGCGCGGCGGCCAGCGCGAGCCTGGTCTGCTGCCCGATCGACAGATTGACGATCTTGGTCGCGCCGTGCTCGTCCAGCCCGACGAGTTCGAGCACCTCGCCCACGCGTGCGTCCAGGAGACCCGCCGCGGCCGCGTAGATCAGCAAGTGCTGCCGCGCAGTCCGAGCCGGAAGCAGTCCACGGGGCGCGAGCACACCGCCGACCACCCGCGCGGAAACAGCGGCGTCGGGTCGCGCCGAGCCGGGTCCGCCCAGTGACGCGGTGCCGGAACTGGGGGCGACGAGTCCGAGCAGCGCCCGCAGGATGGTGGTCTTGCCCGCCCCGCGCGGACCGACCAGTGCCGCGGTGGTGCCGGAGGGCACGGTGAAGCTGACGTCCGTCACGGCGGTCGCCAGGTCGTACCGCTTGGTCAATCCCCGGACCGCGAACGCGACCGGACGAGCCGCGCTCATCGTGGCGTGGCCGGAGGTTGCGGCTTCGCCGGGTCGATCGCGGTGAGCGGATCGGCGTCGATGATCAGGTGCCGGTCGGCGGGCCAGGTGACCGGTGGCGGCCCGAATGCCTTGCGCGCGTTGGTGATCGTGGCCTTGCCGAGCGCGCGGTTGCCCGCGCCGCCGATCACGGCGCCGATGCCAGCGGGCAGCACCTTGCCCGCCATCAAGGCGGCGCGCTTGGTGATGAATCGGATGATGAACCGCTTCAGCAGCGAATCGTTCATGCTCGACAGCCCGGGAATCCGGTTGGCGAACGCCGTGCCCCAGTTCTTCGCGGAGGTGCCGACGGTTTTCTGCACGATCTCCATGCCGCTCTCGCCCAGCACCACGGCCAGCACCAAGGCCCTGCGCTGCTCCTGATCCTGCGGCGAAATGCCGTGCACCGCGGCCACCGCGAGGGTGAACACCGCCGACGCCTCCATGAAGAAGGTGGTTTCCGCGCTCACCGCGGCGACCGCGGCGATGGTGCCGACGCCGGGGAGCGCGGCGGTCGCGCCCACCGCGCCACCGCTGCCGGTCACCGCGAGCAGGTATTGCTTCTCCAACCGCTCGATGATCTGCGCGGGGTTTTCGTCGGGGTGGGAGCGCCGGATCCGATCCACGTACTTGGCCACCGCGGGCGCCTGCAAGCGTGACCCGGTATCGAGCAGCTCGACCACCGTTTTCTCGAACGCACCTTTGAGCATCGGCGGCATCCTCCTCTTCCGGTCTGCTGGGTTGAACTGTATGGCACCGGTTGCCGTCAGCTCGTCATGACAACGAAGTACCCAGGCGGATCGGTTCCACCGGTCGGCTGCCTCTGCCTGTTCGGCTACGGCCGGGGACCGTCATGCGGGGCCCTGCACCGCCGGTACGCGTTCGGCCAACGGTGGCGGGGGCGGCGGGGTTCCGTCGCCGAATGGTCTGCCGCCGAGGGCTTCTCGGCCGTGCGGGGTCAACCAGTTCGCCAGGTCGGGCCCCTTCGGGACGATTCCGGTCGGGTTGATGTCCCGATGCACGACGTAGTAGTGCGTCTTGATCTGCCCGAAGTCGATGGTGTCGCCGAAGCCGGGGGTCTGGTACAGATCGCGCGCGTACGCCCACAGCACCGGCATCTCGGTGAGTTTGGACCGGTTGCACTTGAAGTGCCCGTGGTAGACGGCGTCGAAGCGCACCAGCGTGGTAAATAGTCGTATGTCCGCTTCGGTGATCGTGTCGCCGACCAGATAGCGTTGTCCCGCAAGGCGTTCCGAGAGCCAGTCCAGCCGGTTGAAGAGCCGGTCGTACGCGGCGTCGTAAGCGTCCTGCGCACCGGCGAACCCGCACCGGTAGACGCCGTTGTTGACGTCGCGGAACACCGCGAGGTTCACCTCGTCGATCTCCGCGCGCAACGGTTCGGGGTACAGCCGCGGTGCGCCGGGCCGGTGGTAGTCGGTCCACTCGGTGGAGAAATCCAGGGTGATCTGGGCGTAGTCGTTGGTGACCACCTGCCCGGTCGGCACGTCCACGATGGCGGGCACGGTGATGCCGCGCGGGTAGTCCGGGAACCGCGCCAGGTAGGCGTCGCGCAACCGGGGGATGCCGAGCACCGGGTCGACGCCGCCGGGATCCAGGTCGAAAGTCCAGCTCAGCTTGTCGTGCGTGGGACCGCACAGGCCGAGCGAGAGCACCTGCTCGAGCCCGAGCAGACGCCGCACGATCACGGTGCGGTTGGCCCACGGGCAGGCGCGCGCCGCGACGAGCCGGTAGCGCCCCGGCTCGACCGGATAGCCGTCGCGGCCGTCGGCCGTGATCCGGGTGGTGATGTAGTTCGTGTCCCTCTTGAACTCGCCGGGCTCGACGTAGGAACCGCTTTCGCTAGCCGACTTGGTCACCTGGACAGTTTCGCAGATCCAGGCCCTGGTGGGCGCTGTCGGACCTAGTCCGTCCTCAGCCCGCGCAGGGCCGCAGCGTTGGCGGAGCGTGCGCTTAGGCTGGCCGGATGAGTGAAACGAAGGCCACCCGCCTGGAACGCGACCGCACCGACGCCGGAGCCGAGGTGGCGACCCTCACGCTCGCCCATCCGCCGCTCAACCTGTTCGATCGGGCGATGCTGGACGCGCTGATCGCCGACATCGCCGAGTTGTCCGCGCGACCGCCGCGCGCGGTGCTGCTGCGCGCCGAGGGCAAAGTGGTGTCCGGTGGCGTGGACGTGCACGTCTTCGACGGCCTGACCGTCGAGCAGGGCGCCGAGCTGTGGCGAACGCTGTTCGCGCGGATCATCCACCCGCTGGAGGCGCTGCCGTGCCCGGTGGTGTTCGCCGCGCACGGGCTGACCCTGACCGCGGCGTTCGAGATCGCGCTCGCCTGCGACATCCTGCTCGCCGCGCCGAAGGCGAAGTTCGGGCTGGTGGAGACCGTGGTCGGACTGACGCCGTCGATGGGCGGCCCGCAGCGTCTGGCCGAGCGCGCCGGGTCGGGACGGGCGCGCGAGTTCGTGATGACCGGCGACCTCTACGACGCGGCGACGATGGCCGAGTGGGGTGTGGTGAACGCGGTGCACGACGACGTCGACGCGGCGGCCATGGCGCTGACCCACCGGCTGGCCGACGGCCCGACGAAGGCGCACGCGGCGACCAAGCGGATCATCGAGGCGTGGCGTTCCGGCGGTGTGGCACATGCGGATTCGGTGACACCGGAGGTGTCCGGCGTGCTGTTCGGCACCGACGATCTCCAAGGCGCCGTGCGCAGCTTTCTCGAGGTGGGTCCGGGCAAGGCCAGCTACACCGGCCGGTGACAGGTCGGACACGTTCGTCGCCTATCCCAGCGAGATTGTGACCCGAGTCATATAGTCGCAGTGCCTGCTCCCTCGAGGCACGCGGAGGACGAATGTCGCAGTTGCTCGTCGAATACCCCCTGACCGGCCCGCATGTCTGGGACAAGCCGCTGGCCCGAGGCGCCGACGGCGTGCTGCGCTACGGAAACCTCACCCCAGCGCTGACCGAGCTATTGGATCTCCAGGTTCACGCGTTTTCCACCCGCGAGGCGTTGGTGGAGGTCGGCGGCCCGCGGCTGACCTATCGGGAGCTGTGGCACTCCGCGTCCCGGATCGCGGGCGGCTTGCAGGAGCACGGGATCGGCTACGGCGATCGGGTCGCCATCCACATGCCCTCGGGCGCGCGCTGGGTGCAAGCCTTCCTCGGCGCCCTGCTCAGCGGCGCGGTGCCGGTGCTGGTGCACGACGGCTTGCCCGAGGCGGTGGCCGAGCGAGTGATCATCGACAGCCGCGCCGATTTCGTGCTCGGCCGTCCGGGAGGCGAGGCCGAGCTGCCCGACGGCGCCGCGTACATCGATGACGGTGCGGCGCTGAGTGATCTGGCGCTGCTGTGTTACACCAGCGGCACCCGCACCCCCAAGGGCGTGGAGCTGACCAACGAGAACCTGCTGTCCGCGGTGCGCTCGATGGTCGCCGCCCTGGATCTGCCGACCGACGGTCTGCGCAATCTGGTGCTGCTGCCGTTGGCGCACGCCAGCGGCTGTGTCGATCAGCTTTTGCCGACCTTCGCCGTCGGTGGCACGGTCGTGCTCGCCAGGGACAGCCGCGGCATGGCCGAGGCGATCGCGGCCGAGCGCATCGACATGGTCTCCGCGACGCCGCGGATCTTCGCGGGCCTGGTGCCCGAGCTGGCCGAGCTGCGCGCCGAGGGACTGTGCACCGAGGGCGTCGCGCGGATCAGCAAGGCCGGTCACCGTGCCGAACGAGCCGCGGCGCCGACTACCCCGGTCGATCTGACGGCCGAACTGCGCGGTGTGTTCCCGGCCGCGCGGCAGTGGTCGGTCTGGGGCGCGACCGAGACCAGCGGCATCGGTCTCGCGGTGGACGACGCCGAGCAGGCGGCGGACCCGTCGGACGGGGACGCCGTGCTCGGATTCCCGTTCGGCGGTACCGAATTGGCGCTGTGGGGGCCGAAGGCGACGGCTGGGCACGGGGAACTGCTGTGCCGCGGGCCGAACGTCACGCCGCGCTACTGGGACGACCCGACCACCACCGCGGCGCGGTTCACCGGAACCTGGTTCCACACCGGCGATCAGGTGACGATCGGCGCCGACGGCTTGGTGCGCCGGGAAGCGGTGCCCGCCGAGTGATCCCGGCTCATTCCAGCATGCGCGTGCGCAAGCGCGCGAGCAGATCGGGCGTCAGGCCGACGGCCGCGAGATAGCCGCGCAGATCGCCGTGCAGTTCCCGCATCGACTCCGTGGCGGTTTCCAGGTATTCCTCCCGCACGCCGAGCAGGTCCACCGAGAGCTCCTCGCCGCCGAGCAGTTTCGACGTCATCAAGGAGCGCAGCGCCGGGACGGCGCCGTTGCTCTCCAGGTAGTCGGCCCGCACGTCGGCTTCGGTGACGCCGACCGCGCGCAGCAGTGTCGCGACGGCCCAGCCGGTGCGATCCTTGCCCGCCGCGCAGTGCACCAGCACGGCCCCGGTGCCGCGCACGATGGATTCGGCGAGCGCCGCGATGGCGGTGTGCGCCTCGGGCAGCGCGGGGAACATCCGGTAGACCTCGAGCATGTGCGTGTAGGCGGTCCGCGCGGTGGCCTCGTGCGGCGGCGCCTCGGCCATTCTGGAGTCGAACGGGGTGACCGTCAGCCGGACGCCCGTAGGCAGCCGGTCGGCGCCGATGTGCTGGATCTCGCGGTGTCCGCGCAGGTCGTGGACGTCGGTGACACCCAGTTCGCCCAGCGCGGCGTGGCCAGCCTCGTCGAGTCCGCTCAGCTGGGCCGAGCGCAGCAGCACCCCGGGGCGGACCTTGGCGCCGTCATCGGTGCGCAGGCCGCCGGTATCCCGGAAGTTGAAGGTGCCGGAGAGGAAGTACTGATCGGCGGGCGGCGAGAGAGTCACCGATCCAGGCTATCGGCCCCGCGGAACGAAAGGATGTCCATCGCGGATCGAACCCTGCACAATAAGCTGACCGATTTGTGCGGTTCCAGTGTGCGGTTCGTCACAAAATTTGGGGCGCCCCGGCTTCGGACCGTAACCTCATCTACGTTCTGTCGAACGGCGCGCGGGCTGAGATCCCCCGCCGTAGCGAGGATTCCGGGCGACACGGCCTGATCGCATAGCGATCCCGGTTACGTAACAAAACATTCCTACAGTCCGGAAATACCCAATGAACCCGTTTCTAAACTCGGAAAAACCTCTAACATTGATGAACGTTGGACCGGGCAGCGTGGAGTTTTCCGAAGTTGCCCGCCATGTTCAGCGAGTCGTGCCGACCGAGGTGCGTAAGTGTTCTTTCGCCGAGGGAGTCGTCGTTGAGCGCAGGTGGAGAAGTAATAACCAAGGACCGGCTACGGCCTGCCATACGTGAGGCGGTCGAAGCGGCAGCGGCCACGCTCGATTACACGGGGGTTCGCGCCCTGCGGGTGCTCCTGCATGCCGGTGTCAGTGCGTACTGGCCGTTGATCACAGAGGCCCCGACCAAGCACATCGAAGCATACGAGGCGGCAGTCCAGTTGCTGCGCGCCCGCTGGGACATGCGGACCGACCGAGTTGCCGACCCGATCGCGTCGGCGGCCTACCAGGGGATGGAAACCGAGGTCGCCGCGTTCCTGGAGCTGTGCGCTGAGCGGTCGGGCACGCAATGGCTCGAACCGGTGGAGTCGATCTCCGCCTATGTCGTCTCGCTCGTCCGGGGCGCCATTCTGCGCTGGCTGGCCGACTGCAACGACGAGGCCATGCTGGTGGTGCTGGACGATCTGGTCGGCGCCATGGCCGCGAAAGGTATCGATCGCTAGCGCGTCGGAATACTGGACGATCGACCAGTTTGATGGTTGAGTTGTCCTGGTGACCGAGACGTCGCCGATCGCGGGGCTGCACGCGGCCACCGCCGAGCTGGACCCGCCCCTGGCCGCCCTCGACCTGACCGTCCTGCGCGCCAACGCTGCCGACCTCGTGCGTCGCGCCGGTGGCGTCCCGGTGCGCGTGGCCAGCAAATCCGTGCGCTGCCGCGCCGTTCTCGCCGAAGTCCTCGGCGCCGATCTCACCGCCGCGGGCGGTTTCGCGGGCATCATGTCCTATTCCCTGCGTGAGGCCATCTGGCTGGTGCGCCATGGGGCACGCGACGTCCTGCTCGGCTATCCGACCGTGGACCGCGCCGCGCTCGCCGAGCTGGCCGCCGACGACATCCTGCTGCGATCGATCACGCTCATGATCGATGACGCCGCCCAGCTCGACCTGACCCGCTCCGCCCTCGGCACCGACCGGGTGCGCCCCAGGGTCTGCCTGGACGTGGACGCCTCCCTGCGCATCGGCCCGCTGCACCTCGGTGTCCGCCGATCCCCGGTGCGCACGCCGCAGCAAGCGGCCGCCCTGGCACGCGACGCGCTGCGCTGCGGTTTCGACGTGGTCGGCGTGATGACCTACGAGGCGCAGATCGCCGGGCTGCCCGACGCCAACGCCGCGGTGCGCCTGGTGAAGCGGGCATCGGCGGCGGAGATCGTCAAGCGGCGCGCGAAGGTGCTCGACGCGGTCCGCTCGGTGACCGGCAAGCTGGAGATCGTCAACAGTGGCGGCACCGGATCCATCGAAGTCAGCGTCGCCGACCGGGACGTGACCGAGGTGACCGCCGGATCAGGCTTGTACGTGCCGACGCTGTTCGACCACTACCGATCGTTCACCCCCAGGCCCGCCCTGTATTTCGCGACTTCCGTACTGCGGCGGCCGACGCGGAAGATCGCCACGGTCTTCGCGGGCGGCTACATCGCCTCCGGCCCGGCCGGGCCGTCCCGGGTACCGAAACCGGTGTGGCCCAGCGGATTGAAGCTGCTCGGCACCGAAGGCGCTGGAGAGGTGCAGACACCGCTGTCGGGTGCCGCGGAACTGCGGATCGGCGATCGGGTGTGGTTCCGGCACGCGAAGGCTGGTGAACTGTGCGAGCGGTTCGACACGCTGCATCTGGTCGACGCCGACGGCACCCGCGTCTCCGTGCCGACCTACCGCGGCGAAGGCGTCTGCTTCGGCTGACCGCGGTCAGCCGAGCCGCAGGAACGCGCCCAGGTCGGCCAGCTCATCCATACCGGCGGGCAGGTATTCGGTGAGCAGCGGTGAGCGGATGATGATCGCCTTCCACATGGCCCGGCACAGCGCGGCGCGGATCAGCCCCCGCGACAGCAGCGACCGCATGCCGTAAGGAGCGTCGGCGGGGCTGGAGGTGGTCATCGAAAGCAGCACCACCGCCGCTTCCCTGCCGCGGAATCGATCCGGCGTGCCCACCAGCACGTCCTCGATCTTGGCGCGGGCCAGCATGGTCCGGATCCGTCCCACCTGCGCGGCGTACGGCGCGACCACGAAGATGTCGTGCGGGTGCACCCTGCGCGTGGTCGCGCCGATCGTCCAGGACATGCCGAGCAGCGCGCGGACCCGGCGCACCACCTCACGCGCCTCGGCGGGGGAGGTGGTGGCATTGCCGTGGTGGTCGACCAGGACGGTGCGCACACCGGGCTCCTCGCCGTCCAGATGCCTTGCCAGCGTGACCGTTTCATTGGAGCGCAGGCGTCCGTCGTAGTACAGCCGCGAGACGGGCTCGCAGACCGCGGGATGCATCCGCCAGGTGCGGTCCAGGAAGTAGCCGCGCTCGGGCGGCAGCGTCTGGCGCCCCTCGGTGAGCCAGCCGAGCACCGATTCGCCGACCGGAGCGGGATGGGTGCCCCGCGCGGTGGACGGCACGGGATCGCCGAGCAGCAGCAGGTTGCGTGCGCTCGCGGCGACGGCCACGGTGTCGGCCAGCGCGAAGCGGCCCGCGTCGGCGATCAGAAGCAGATCGAGGCTCTCGCGCGGCACCAGATCCTCGTCCGCGAAATCGGCCGGTGTGCCGCCGAGTACGCAGCCGCTGATCGCGTTGTCCAGGAAACGCCGATAGCGGGCGGCGTCGATCACGGCCCATTCCGGGGCGACGGCCGCCGCGTCCTTCTTGGCGACCAGCTCGGGCAGCACGCCGACCCGCACGATCGCGTCGAGCAGGTTCTCCACGGTCGCGTGGTCGCGCGCGACGATGCCGACCCGCCAGTTGTGCTTGGTGACCAGGCGCTCCAGCACCCGGGCCGTGGTCGAGGTCTTCCCGGTCCCCGACGGACCCTGCACCGCGACGTAGGAGCGGTCGAGCGCACGCACGGCCGTGGTGATCGCCGCGGCGTGATCGCCGTGCACTTCCGGCAGCCTTGTCCCGCCGTGGAGCCGGGGTGGGCGGCGCGCGAGGATGTCGAAGACCGCTTCCCGCGGCGTGTCCGGGAGGGTCATCAGCAATTGTTGCGCCGCCAGTTCGACCGCGAGTTCGGCGTTTTCGTCCCATGCGGGCAGATCGGGCGCGATGGCGGTCGGCAGCTCGTCGTAGGGTTCGCAGCCTTCGGGCAGCAATTCCTCCAGCCGGACCGTGTCGTCGAACTCGGTGTTCACCGAGCAGCCGAGCACCGTCGCCGTCGCGGTGGCCCGGTGGCCTACCGCGGTGACCATGCCCCCGGGTGGCGGCTGGTCGTAGAAGGTGTAGACCGTGGTGCCGGGGGCGAGGACACTCGGCCCGGCCGCGCCGCTCGAGCCGGTTCCGATCCGGCCGGTCAGCGTCAGATACCGCCGCATGGTCGGGCGGTCGGGGCGGCGATGCCATTTGGTGTCGACGGTGCCCCAGTCGGCGACGAGAACGCCTGGCGCGTCGGTCCATTCGTCCACCGGATGGCTGAGCCGATCGGCGTGTGCCCACCACAGCGGCTGCCGCTCGCGCCGCTGATAGCCGAGCGCGGCGGCCATCAAGGCCGCGGGGTGCAGGGAATCGCCCAGCCCCGCGGCGTATTCCGCCAAGGCGGCCTCCAGCGATGATGGCCGTGACGGCGGCACGAGCTCCGGCGCGCCCGGGACGGCCGCCGTGGACCACGAATTGGGTCGTGCCTGCGGTGCGTTGCGCTGCTCGGCGGCATGGTCGGCTGGATGTCGTGCGTCCTCCGGTCGCGCGCCGTATTCCGCTGCGGCAGCCCCCGGCGACCGTGGCTGTGACGTGGACGCGGGCTCGGGTGCGCCCGGGACGGCCGTCGCGCTCCATGAACTGGGGCGTGCGTGCGGTGCGATGTACTGTTCGGCGGCGTGGTCGGCAGGATGTGGTGCGTCCTCGGGTCGCGCGGCGTATTCCGCTGCGGCGGCCCCTGGCGACGATGGCCGTGATGTCGGCGTGGGGTCGGGCGTGCCCGGGACGGCCGTCGCGCTCCATGAACTGGGGCGTGCGTGCGGTGCGATGTACTGTTCGGCGGCGTGGTCGGCAGGATGTGGTGCGTCCTCGGGTCGCGCGGCGTATTCCGCTGCGGCAGCCCCCGGTGACGGTCGCCGGGACGGTACCGCAGGCTCCGCCTGGCCTGGGATGGGCACCGTGCTCCACGAACGGTCTCGGGGATGACGTGCGATGCGGTGCTCGGACGCACGGTCGAGCAGCCAATCGCGCAGCCGCAATACGGGGTGAGTGTCGCTCGAAGACTCCGCATCGGGCCACAGGTGCCGCAGTGTGTCCAGGTCGTAGGACGGCTCGCCGACGATCATCGCGTTGCGGACGACCGGGTACAGGTCGACCAGGACGCCTGCGCGGAGCAATTCGTCGACGAACTCCTCGCCGACGCCGTGCTGTCCGGTGCAGTGCAGCAGCGCCGTGCGCACCGCCGAGGTGTAGTGATAGATGTGCAGGTCCGGATACGTCTGCCGCCGCTGCGCCAGATAGTCGAGCACCTGCTCGACCGCGCGGCGTTCCTTGGTCGCACCGCCCGGCTCGTTCGGGTCGGACGGCCCGCGCAGGGACAGGTGCACCGTGTCCGGACCGCCGATCTCGACCGTGCGGGGCATCCGTCCGCCTCCCCCGATGGTGAGTGCGAGGTCGCCGGGGGAGGATGGCGGCAGCGCGCCGAGCGCGGTCGGGTCGGTCAGCGCGTACCTGGGCCCGCCCGAAACTTCGCTCACCAGTTGGATTTCCGCCTGGCGGCGCAGCGCCGTGACGGTGCGCGGCGGCACACCCGGCACCGAGACCTCGGCGGCGGCCAGCCGGTCGATGGTGCTCACTCCCGCTTCCCGCAGGCGAGCGCGGACCGCCGACGGCATTCCGGCCACGAGCAGCAGATCGCGCGCGGCCGACAGGGCGGCGGTGCAGGTGCGGCAGCTGCCGCAGGCGAGATAGCGCGGGTCGCCCCACTGGACCGGCAGGAGTTCGCCGAGTTTCTCGTCCAGGATGCGTTCCACCCGGCGCCTGCGCGCCCGGTACACCGGCAGCAACTCGCTCAGCGACTCGGCCACGCTCTCCTCGCCCACGTGCAGCCGGACGAAAGGCGCGGACAGCGCGCCGGAACGGTCGAGGGCGGCGGCGCAGGCGGCGAGTTCGAGCGCGGTGCTCACGCGATCCGCCGCCGTGGGCGCGGCGCCGTGCACGGTGTAGCGGACTCGATGTTCCGCGCGGACCAGAAAGTCGCAGGAGCTGTGGAAACGGCCGTCGAAGAAGGTCGCGCCGTAGACGACGTGCGCGCCCGCGCGCAGGGCCGCGACCGTGTCATTGTGCGCGGCCGTCAGGGCCGCGATCCGCGCTGATGCGCGACCGCTCGCTCCATCGCTGGGAGTTGATGCGCGACCGCTCGCTCCATCGCTGGGAGTCGATGCGCGACCGCTCACTTCGGCCGGATCTCCGAGGTTGTCCGGTGGCCGGTCGATCTCCACGACCGCTCCGCCGAAGCGGGCACGGTAGTCGGCGAGACGGCGTCGCCGAGCGTCATCGATTCCGGGCGCGAGTTCGGGCGTCGGTGTGGCGATGCCGGGTTCGCCCGGGAGAGTGCCCAGTTCGGTATCGAGGGCGCGCAATACTGCGAACTCGCAGTGCGCCGCGCGCACGAGATCGACGGCGGTGCAGACGACACGATCACCGAACACGAACAATCGCGGCCCTCCTGTGTCTTCGCGGGACACCCGCTGCCGTGTGCGCCTCGTTACGCACGGACGGCAACACTGTAGCTATGCGGCCGCCTCGCCTGCGCTCGACCCGGCGCATGAGCGGCTGCTCGAGCCTTCGCCCGGCCCGGCATGGGCCTGCGGACGGACTTCGTCCGGCTGCGTTCCGCGTCTACCTCGGCGTACCCTCCCCGGTTCAGGAGCGTGGCTTACGGCGCTCCGGTCGCTTGGCGCCCTCCCGCTCCCGGCGCTGGCCGCGGCTGAACGAGCGATGCTGCGGCGGACCCGAGTCCAGCTGCAGCTGAATCAGCACACCACTGATCCTGGTGCGCCGCAATGCCTCGAGCGTCTCCGCGGGCAGTTGCGCGGGCAGCTCGACGAGGCTGTGGTCGGGACGGATGCTGATGTGCCCGAAATCGCTGCGGCGCAGGCCGCCTTCGTTGGCGATCGCGCCGACGATCGCGCCGGGCACCACGCGATGCCGCTTGCCGACGCTGATCCGGTAGGTCGCCAGCTCGGTTCCGCTGACGCGATGGTGCGAGCCGCCGCGGTCGTCCTCGAACCGCCGGGGCGGCCGCTCGCGCAGCGGACGATCGCGCTGCGGGCGCTCGACCGGCTCCGGCTCGGGCTCCATGAAGAAGTTGTCGCCGTCGTACGAGCCGACCGCCAGCGCCGCCGCGATATCGGCCAGCGGGATGTTGTGCTCGCGCTCGTAGTCCTCGATCAGCTTGCGGAACAGCGCGAGATTCGACGAGGTGAGGTTCTCGGTGATGGTGTCGCCGAACTTGGTGACGCGCTGGGCGTTGACGTCTTCCACACTGGGCAGCTGCATTTCGGTCAGCGGGTGCCGGGTGGCCCGCTCGATCGACTTGAGCAGATGCCGTTCGCGCGGCGCCACGAACAGCAGCGCCTCACCGCTGCGACCGGCCCGGCCGGTGCGGCCGATCCGGTGCACGTAGGACTCGGTGTCGTGCGGGATGTCGTAGTTGACCACGTGCGAGATGCGGTCCACGTCCAGCCCGCGGGCGGCGACGTCGGTGGCGACCAGGATGTCGAGCGAACCCGACTTCAGCTGACCGATCGTGCGCTCGCGCTGGTTCTGCGCGATGTCGCCGTTGATCGCGGCGGCGGAGAAACCCCTGGCGCGCAGTTTCTCGGCGAGCTCCTCGGTGGCCTGCTTGGTGCGGACGAAGATGATCATCGCCTCGAACGACTCGACCTCGAGGATCCGGGTCAGCGCGTCCAGCTTGCGCTGATGCGAGACCTGCACCCAGCGCTGGGTGATGTTGGTGGCCGTCGAGGTCTTCGCCTTGACCGTGATCTCGACCGGATCGTGCAGGTACTGCTTGGAGATCTTGCGGATCGCGGCGGGCATGGTCGCGGAGAACAGCGCCACCTGCTTGTCCGAGGGGGTGTCGGCGAGGATGCGCTCGACGTCCTCCTGGAAGCCCATCTTGAGCATCTCGTCGGCCTCGTCGAGCACCAGATACTGCAGCTGCGACAGGTCGAGCGTGCCCTTCTCCAGGTGGTCGATCACCCGGCCCGGCGTGCCGACCACGACGTGCGCGCCGCGGCGCAGGCCCGACAGCTGGACGCCGTAGCTCTGGCCGCCGTAGATCGGCAGCACATGCAGGCCGGGGATGTGCGCGGCGTAGCGGCCGAACGCCTCGGCGACCTGGATCGCGAGCTCACGGGTCGGGGCCAGCACGAGGGCGCGCGGACTGCGGCCGGTGGCCTCCAGCCCCATCAGGATCGGGATGGCGAAGGCGGCGGTCTTGCCGGTGCCGGTCTGCGCGAGACCGACCACATCGGCGCCGGCGAGCAGCGGGGGAATCGTCGCGGCCTGGATCGGCGAAGGCGATTCGTAACCGACGTCGGCGATGGCGGCGAGGATGCGGTCATCGATACCGAGATCGGCGAAGGACGGGCCGTCGGTGTCCCTGTCGTCGTCGCCAGGAACGCTGTCGACCTGATTGGTACTCATTGACCAGGAGTTTACTGCCTGGCGCTGGTCGTCCCGGCCACCGCCCCAATACGGTGAGACCTATGCAACTGCACGACTCGCCCGCGCATCAGGAACGGACGCCGGATCTGCTGGACGTGGCGGTCGTCCAGTTCGCGCCCTCGACCGACCCCTCGGCCAACCTCGTCGCGCTGCGCGACCACGTGCGCACGGCCCGCGAGCGTGGGGCGCGCGTGGTGGTGGCGCCGGAGTACTCGATGTTCGCCGTGACCCGGCTCGACGAGCGGGTCGTCGCCGTCGCCGAGCCGCTGACCGGCCCGTTCGTCACCGGCCTCGGCGATATCGCCCGCGAGTTCGGGGTGTTCCTGGTCGCCGGGACGGTGGAGCGAGTCGCCCCGGGCGGCGACCGGATCCGCAACACCCTCGTCGTGCTCGGACCCGACGGCGACCTGGTCACGCGCTACCGGAAGGTGCACCTCTACGACGCCTTCGGGCACCTCGAATCCGACGTGGTCGAGCCGGGTGCGATCGAGGCGCCGGCCACCTTCACCGTCGGGGATGTCACATTCGGCATGCAGACCTGCTTCGATCTGCGCTTCCCGGAAGGCGTGCGGCGGGTCGCCGCCGCGGGCGCGCAGGTGCTGCTGCTGCCAGCGCAGTGGATTCCCGGGCCGGGCAAGGTGGACCAGTGGAGCACGCTGGTGCGTGCGCGCGCCATCGAGAACACCGTGTACGTGGCTGCCGCCGATCAGGCGGCGCCGCGCGGCGCGGGCGCTTCGATGATCGTGGACCCCACCGGCGCGGTGCTCGCGGAACTCGGCGACGAGCCGGGTGTGCTGACCGCGGGCATCGACCTGGCGTACCTGAGCAAGGTGCGCGTCACCAACCCGAGCCTCGCGTTGCGCCGATTCTCCATCACCGAGCGCGGACCGGAGTAGCGTTCGGATCGATGGTCTACACCGATCGGACCTCGGCCGGCCGCGCGCTGGGTGCGCATCTGGAACACCTGCGGGCGTCGAACCCGCTGGTGCTCGGCCTGCCGCGGGGCGGGGTCCCGGTGGCCGCCGCGGTGCGCGAGGTGATCGGCGGTGACCTCGACGTCCTCTTGGTCCGCAAGTTGGGCGTGCCGTGGCAGCCGGAGCTGGCCATGGGCGCCATCGGCGAGGACGGCGTGCGTGTCCTCAACTCGGACGTGCTGGCGCACACCGGCGTCTCGCAGCAGCATGTGGACGCGATCGAGACCCGGGAGCGCGCCGAGTTGGAGCGGCGCAAGCGGGTGCTGCGCGGCGACGCCGAGCCGATTCCGCTGGAGGGGCGCACGGTGGTGATCGTCGACGACGGGATGGCGACCGGCGCCACCGTCGCGGCCGCCTGCCGGGTCGCGCGCCTGCACCAGCCCGCACGGGTGGTGGCCGCGGTCCCGGTCGCCTCGACGGAGGCGATGCGCCGGGTGGCCGACGAGGCCGACGAGGTGATCTGTCCCTGGGTGCCGCGCTCGCTCGGCGGCGTCGGCGGCGCCTACCGTGACTTCCATCAGCTCGGGGACGCGGAGGTCACCGCGCTGCTGTGCTGAGCGCGCTCAGATCTCGGTGATGCCCTTGCGATGGCGTTGCGCCAGCTCCGCGTAGAAGCCGGGGTTCAGCCGCACCCACATCTGGGCTTGGGTGCCCTCGATCGGGCGCTTCACCTCGGCGGGCGATCCCGCTGCGAGCACGCCGTCGGGAATCTCGGCGCCGGGCGGAACCAGCGAGTGCGCGGCGATCATGCTGCCCGCCCCGATCTTCGCCAGGTCCAGCACCGTGGTGCCGTTGCCGACGATGGCCTCGGCGCCGACCGCGGCGCCGTGGAAGACCACGCTGTGGGCGATGGTGGCGCCGGAACCGATCTCCATCGGCACGTCCGGCGGCACGTGCAGGACCGCGTTGTCCTGGATATTGGCGCGTTCCCGGATGACGATCGGCGCCAGGTCCGCCCGCAGCACCGCGCCGTACCAGATCGACGCGCCCGCCTCGACCCGCACATCGCCGATCAGCGTCGCGGTCGGCGCGATGAACGCCGAGGGATCGACCTGGGGCCGTTTGCCTTCGAATTCGTAGAGTGGCACTCGTACACCGTAAGCGGTCCGATCACGCCGTCGATCCGGTCACCCCGATCGGCCGTTCCGATAGCCACTGCGCCCCGCTACCACGTCCCATGGCTGTCATCGCATGTCACACCCGCGCCCGGTACGTCGTCACTTCGACAGATACGTGAAAACGAACTGTGAAGGGAACGTGATTCCGATGACCACCGCTTATTACATCGTTGGTGTTCTGGCCGCCTTGTGGATCGGCTTCTCCGCCTATTCCCTCCTCACCAGGCAGAAGTTCGTCGTGGAGCCCTTGGTGGAGTACGGCGTACCGGAGTCCTGGTGGATCTGGCTCGGCGCGGCCAAAGCCGCCGGGGCGGTAGGCCTCGTGGTCGGCTTCTTCATCCCGGCCGTCGGCGTCGCCGCGGCCATCGGTCTCATCCTGTATTTCGCCGGTGCCGTGGTGACCACTCTGCGTGCGCGCTCCTACAAGACCACTCCGTTTCCGCTGCTGTACATGGCCCCGGCGATCGCCACTCTGGCTTTGCAGGCGGCCATCTGAACTCCAACCGCCAGTGCGCCGCGGATCCGGCCCGGGACGTGATCGTTCCGGGCCGCGCGCTGATCAGGGGAGTTCCATCGAAGGCCCGTCGGGCGGTTCAGCGCTGAGCGTAGGCCGTGGACGTGCGCGCGGCGGCGCTGACCAGCGGGCGCAGCTGGGCGGCGAAACGGTCCGCGGTCACGGCGACGATGTCGACGTCGGTGCCGGTGCGCACGGCGTACCGGCCGTCGGCCACGACGTCGATCCAGCACAGCACGCCGAACGGGCGCGGCTCGCCGGTGCCGCGGCGGGCGGAGACGACGATCTGGCCGATGCCGTCGCGCGGTTGCTTCAGCAGCTTGCGGATCCGGGCCGGTGTGGACGGACCGGCGACCGGAACCGTGACCAGGTTGCGGCTGTCCTCGCCGACCTGGGCCAGGGGAGCGGTCAGGCGCCCGAGGGTGCCGGGGACGTTTTCCGGCAGCATCGAAACCACCCGTGGGCACAGAGTTTTCGAGGTGCCGACGAACAACCGCACGTCACCCCCGCGATCCGCCGTCGCCCCCGCGCGCTGCGCCGCGACCACCGCGACGTTGCCGGTGACGGCGCCGAGAATCCGGACCGGCCGCGAAGCCGCGCCGGAGGCCTGCCCGCCATTCGCAGACGGTGCCGGAGGCGGCGTCAGCGGCTCATCCCGGTGCGGAACGGAGGCCGGCGGGGCCGGTGCCGAATCACGCTGACCGAACACCTCGATCCGCAGGTCGGGTTGCGCGAGAACGCGCAGCGCCGCTTCCAGATCCGCGTCCAGCACATCATCGCACCAGCGCTCGAGCGCGGGCAGTTGCGCGGTGCGCTCGCCGGTGTCGCGTGCGGACAGGCGCACGGCGAGGGGATACGGGATTCGATCGCCGTCGGTGCGTGACCAAGCCAGTGCGAACTGGTCCGGGGTCAGCGTCCAGTTCACTCGTACTCGGCCCATTCGCCCAGCACGGGCGGCGTGGTCGGATCCATCGAGCCGATGAGTTCACCGCCGTCGTCGGAGGGCTCCAAGAAGGTCGGCACGTCGTCCAGGTCGAACTCGTCGTCTTCGTCGTCGACGGGCACGGCTCGTGCGCTCGCCGCGTTCGCGGCCGGGCTCGCTCCCGATCGCGGGGTGTCGGTCGCGGCCAGCGCGCCGCCCATCAGACCGCCCACCGCGCCCGCGCCGAGGCCGGTGACCGCGTCGCCGCCGTCGTTGTCCTTGCGCCGCTCGTCACGCTTGCGTTGGTCCTCGGGCGCGAGTTGGCTCCCCGAGCCGGGCACGATGACCGGCTCGCCGCTCACCGAGACAGGGGCGGTCGTCGGTGCTGGTGCGCTCGCGGTGGGAACGGTGCGGACTCCGGATGCGGCCGGGACCGTCGAGAGCGGGGTATCGGCGGCGGGCACGACCCGGGGCGTGGCCGTCGGTGAGTCGCCCGCGACCGGGGCGCCGGTCGGCGTGACGCCCGCGGTTGTCGTCGCCGGATTGTCGTCAGCGGGAGTTGTCGCGGTGGTTGCCGCGCTCGAGCTCGGACTCGAGTCCGCTGTCCGGTTCAGCCCCTGCGGGGTGTTCTCGAGCGAAAAAGCCTGCCCATCACGTGAAATCGACTCGGCTCCGGTGATTCTGTTCGCCGGTGCGGCAGCGGACGGGGCGGGCGCGGGGTCGTCCAGCTCGTCGGGGAACGCGGGCACGTCGGTGCCGGTCCGGATGAACACGCCCGCGTAGATGTCGTTCATCGCGCGCACGACATCCTGACGCGCGTGCTCGCTGGCCTTCTGGCCCTCGACATTGCTGGTCGCCCGATCTGGATCCAGCAGCGCGGCACCGAGATCCGGCGTGCCGTCGGCGGGTTCGGATACCGCGGCCCGCAGCGCCTCCGCCGCGTCGCTCGCCTGGCCGAGGCGTTGTGCGACCACGGCGAACACGTCGGCCAGTTCTTGGCCGTTGTGCTCGAACACGCGCACCACCGCGTCCGCACTCTCGGCGGCCGTGCCGCGCCAGCCGTCGGCGATGGCGGCGCGAATCTCGGTGTGCGCCTGGCAGATCGCGTCGGCGAGGTTCGCCGCCGCGTCTCTCCAGGCCTGCTGGCCACCCGAGAGAACGCCGGGATCCAGCAGCTGGACCTTGGCGTGGATCTCGGCGTGGGTGAGGTTGTCGAAGACCTCGACGTTCGGCGAGTAGGCGGGGTCGGTGCGCCGGTGCGTGGCCCGCTCACCGGCGCGCGGCATCCTACGCATGAGCGGCTCCCGTCACGTCGATCCGTTCGACCGCCACCGCGAGCGCGTGGTCGGCGTTCTGATACGCGGCTGCGGCGGCACGGAAGGTCTGCGCGAGTTCCCGTGCCCCGGCGGCGTATTCGGCGAGCCGGGCGATCGCGCCGTCGGCCTTGCGCTCGAAGCCGCCGCGCAGCGCGTCACCCGAGGCGAATCCGCCGAAACCGGGTAGCGAGGTGGCCGCGCTCAGGATACGAATCTGCGCCTCGACGCGGTCGGCGAGTTGCTCGTACTGTCGTGCGCACCGCTCGTGCGCACCGTCGGCGACCAGCAGGCCGTCGATCCACAGTGCGCCCTCGTCGACCGCCCGGTTCAGCGCGGCGACATCGATACCGGGCGCGGTGACCTCCGCGGGTGGCTCTCCGCCGAACCCGTTCTCCTGCGATGGCATCTGCGTCCCCCTTCCTCATCCGAAGAGCGTGTTCGGTTCACGGATGTCGTGCCAACCCCACGACGACACCCTGCATCCAGTTCGCGATGTCGGCGGTGACTCGCGCATGCACCGGCTCGTGCAGCAGGTCGTGCCCTGCGTCGGTGTACTCCCGCAAATCTACCGATTCGTGGCGGTTAGTCCATACCCTGATCGCATCGATCGGCGCGCGCCGATCATCCACGCCGTGCACGGCGAGCACTGGAAGTTCGCGTGGCAGTGGGGTTCCCGGCGCGCCCGGCGCTCCACCGCCGAGCGCGCGCTTCGGGACGCCGGACAGTACGAGTCCCGCCAGTTCCCGCGCGGGCAGGGCGGGTCGCAGCGGGTAGTCCCTGGCGGCCGAATCCGGTATTGCCTCCGCTGGGTCCGGCACGGCGGCACCCAACATGGCCAGCGCCGTGACCGCGCCGAGCGAGTGACCCATGAGGATCACGGGCTGCCGTTCAGCTCGGACCAGCTCGACGAACCGCGTCGCGTCCTCCACCAGCTCCGTGAGAGTGCCCGGCCGCTGTGGATCGCCCTCGCTCAACCCATGTCCGAAGGTGTCCAACGCCCACACTTCGGCATCGGCGGATTTCATGGCGCGCGCGAAGCGGTGATAGTGACCGCTGTGCTGCCCGATGCCAGGTAACAAAACCACGCTGTACAGCGCGTTTCCGATCGGCCACCGCCGATAGTGCATCCGGCCGCGCGTGCCGTCGAAGAAGGGCATGCACCGATAGTGCCAAAAATCGTGTCGTTGATGGTGTCGCACGATTTTCGGCGAATGGCGGCTACACTGCGCGGCGAACCGCCCCTTATCCCGAGCCGAGGTGCCCGTTGCGAACGTTCTGCCGTCCAGGCGCCTTGCTGTTGTCCGCCGCCGCGGTAATCCTTGCCGGTGCGTTCGCGCCCGCCGCCGCGGCGCCGTCCGTCGCTTCCTGCGCGCCCGCCGTGGCGGCGACCGCCGTGCCCGCCGGACTGCCGGTGCTCGACTGGTCGGAGAACCTGGGGTACGACGCGCAGGGCAATCTGTGGGTTTCCCGGCTGTACCGCAACGAGGTCCAGCGCTACGACGCCGCGGGCAGGCTGACCGCGACCGTTCCGGTGGAATTTCCCGGCGCGGTCCGGCTCGGCCCGGATGGACTGCTCTACGTGGTCTACGGTGACGCGCCGGTCAGCGTCGTCCGGCCCGGCGGGGTGATCCGCTTCGATCCGAGCGCGGCCGTGCCGAAGCCGGAGATCTTCGTTTCCGGCTTCACGATGCCGAATGGCGCGGTGTTCGACCCGGCCGGAAACCTATACGTCGCGACCCTTTCCGGCGTTGTCAAGGTGCGTCCGGACGGAGTCGTCGACGCCGCGTGGAGCGAGTCGGTCGCCGGGCTGGCCGCCAACGGCGCGGCCGTCCACGACGGCGTGCTCTACGTGACCGCCAACGGCGGCCCGTTGGGCCGGATCGTCCGCATCCCGCTCGCCGCGCCCGCCGACCGCGGCACCGTCGCCGACCTGACCTCGCCGCTGCCCGGTCTGCCGGATTTCGCCGACGACCTCCTGGCCGACCAGGCGGGCGTCCTCTACGTGAGCACCCTCGCAGGCCAATTGGTGCGCGTCGATCCCGCCACCGGCGCCGCGTGCGCGGTCCTCAACGGCCAGCCGCTGACCGCCGTCGCCGCCATCCCCGGCCGCCCGGATGAACTGCTCGCGAGCACCGAGGGTGGCACGATTCTGCGAATCCGCCTGGCGCACTAGGCTACTGGTTCCCTCGGGGCGGGTACGGCGGCGATCGGAGATCGGTGGTCGACCCCGCCGTTCCCGCCGGCCTGCCGGTGCTCGACTCTTCCGCTTTGCCGCCACGTTGTCGTCTTGCCGAGCCGTCGGCTCCAGCCGGGGATGGCATTGCCGCAGGCTAGTCGCCGTCGGTCAAGCGCACCTCGACACTGACCCGGCCCTTGTCATCGCGCCGGGCGACGGCATGCCCGGATCGTTCGACGCCGTCCAGCCGCAGCGAGAGGGGACCGCCCGCGCCGAGAAAGTTGCGCCACCACGTCTTCCGGTCCGGCAGGGCCACATTGATCGTGACCTCGTCGCCGGAGCGCCGGAATGCGACCGGTGTGCTGATCGTCCGTCCGGACCGTCGGCCGACGTAGGTGATCTCCGTGATGTTCCGGCTCACCAGCGGCCCGATCCACGGCGCCTTGGTGAGTGCCATGAACCCGGCGTTGAATCCGCGCGCTACCGTTCCGAACGCCATTCTCAGCTCCATCGGTTGTCGTGATCGCCGAACAAGTGTCGAATCCAACCTAGTGCGCCCTCGGCAATCGGGAAGGGTGAGTGACATCCGGAACGACGCCCGCCCAGCGAGGCGTGCGAATCCCGGGCTGCGAACAGTCACGCTTCGGTGTCCCCGCACCTGGACCGATCGATCAGCCCGGAAACGGCGGCGAGCCAGCGATGAGTTTCGGTGACTCGCGGGGTCTATCTTGTTGAGGCCGTTTCGGTCTCGTGAAGATCAGGAGGGACCGATGTCGACGGAGCAGGAACCAACGAGGCGGCGGCTGGCGGACCACCCGACCGTCAAGAAGATGACCGATCGGGCGCGGACGACGCCCGATCCGGTACTGACCACCTCCCGCCTGCGCGAGATCTGTCTCGCCGCCGGTGCGGACGACGTGGGCTTCGTTCCGGTCGACGATCCGCGGGTGGCGGAGGAATTCGAGCACGCGCGTGGGATCCTGCCCGCAGCCCGCACGTTCGTGGCGTTCTGCGTGCGGATGAATCGCGACAATCTGCGCAGTCCGCAGCGCAGCCTCGCCAATACCGAGTTCAACCACGCCGACGACGAAACCAACGAAGTGTCGCGCCGCATCACCAGGGCGCTCCAAGATGCCGGTTACCGCGCTGTCTACCCCGCGCCCGGATATCCGATGGAGGTCGCTCAGTTCCCGGGGCGCATCTGGGTGATCGCCCACAAGGTGGTGGCGCAGGCCGCGGGCTTGGGCGTCATGGGTATACACCGCAACGTTATTCACCCGAAGTTCGGCAATTTCATCCTGCTCGGCACAGTCGTCACCGATGCCGTGATCGATGAGCCGAGCGCGGCCCTGGATTTCAACCCGTGTCTCGAGTGCAAGCTGTGCGTGTCCGCGTGCCCGGTCGGCGCGATCACCAATGACGGTGGTTTCGATTTCCAGGCGTGCTACACGCACAACTATCGCGAGTTCATGGGCGGCTTCACCGATTGGGCCGAAACCATCGCCGACAGCGCCGACCGCGACGAGTATCGCGAACGCGTCACCACGGGCGAGTCGTTTTCGATGTGGCAGAGCCTGTCGTTCAAACCCAGCTACAAGGCCGGTTACTGCATGGCCGTATGCCCGGCCGGTGAGGACGTGATCGGCGCTTTCCTCGACGACCGGAAGGGGCATCTGGACGAGGTCGTGCGTCCGTTGCAGAACAAACCGGAACCCGTCTACGTGCTCCCGGGATCCGCGGCCGAGGAACACGTCGCGCGTCGCTTTCCGAACAAGACCCCGAAGCCGGTAACCAATGGCTTCCCGGACGAGGTCAACGCGCTACTCGATCAGATCGGCCCCCGGCCTCGCCCGCGTAACGCCCCGGACTGATCACCGGCCTCGCCGGGGGGACCCCACCGCGGAGCGGGTGTTCACACGGGCTGACGCCTCGGCGAGATCACAGGTATTCGGAGTTGACGACCCTTGGCACACATGTCCGCGCTCCGCATCGCCCCGGGGGCTATTCGACGAGGGTCTGCGTCCCGATGACGCTCAGGAGCGCCAAGCGGGCGGCGTCTTCGGTGCCGGGTTGGGCTGTGTAGATCATGATGCGCAGGTCGCTGCCGTCGACGCTGAGGACGTCGCAGTCCAGGGTCACGGCGCCGACTT
>NZ_BAGF01000068.1 GCF_000308755.1 Nocardia pneumoniae NBRC 100136 | reverse complement strand
GTCACGGGAGCGGTTGTCCGGGACATCCCCTGCCCGGGTCGCTCAGGACAACGGTGTCCAGGTTACCCACCAGTCAGGTCGTTGTCGGGTATTTCCGGTCAATCATCGCTTATCGGCGGTGAAACCGGTGCCGGAGCGGACATTCGGCCGGAGCTTTTCTTGCGTCCCGCCTTTCCCGTTCCTTCCGCGCGAATCTCGCCTTCCGCTGATTCCGCGGACTCGATCCGGTCCAGAATTCCTTTTATTTCCTCTAATTCGCGGCGCACGTAATCACGTGTAGCCACCTCGCCCACCGCGAGGCGCAACGCCGCGAGTTCCCTGGCCAGAAACTCGGTGTCCGCCTTGGTCTGAGCGGCCCGCGTCCGGTCCTCCTCCAAGGCGACCCGGTCCCGGTTGTCCTGCCGATTCTGCGCCAGCAGGATCAGCGGCGCGGCGTACGCGGCCTGGGTGGAGAAGGCCAGATTCAGCAAAATGAACGGATACGGGTCCCACCGCAGCGTGACCACGAAGATGTTCAACAGGATCCAGACCGCCACCACGATGGTCTGAACCGCGAGATACCGTCCCGTCCCGAGGAATCGCGCCACCCGCTCGCTGCTGCGGGCCATCGCTTCGGCGTCCCACTCCAGCCGGAAGCGGCTTTCCAGTGGCGTCTCCAGGCGTTGACGCGCCCTGCTGTAGCCGATCCGCACGCCGGCGTCGCTGTCACTCATGCCCCGCCTCTCTCGTCGTTGGCTTCTTGATCACGCCAGTCCTCGGGCAGGAGGTGGTCGAGCACGTCGTCGACGCTCACCGCGCCGAGCAGGTGGTTCTCTTCGTCCACCACCGGACCGCAGACCAGGTTGTAGGTCGCGAAGTAGCGGGTCACCGCGGCCAGCGGGAGTTCAGGGCGCAGCGGCGACAGGTCGGTGTCGAGAATGCCGCCGACCAGATGGGCCGGTGGCTCGCGCAGCAATTGCTGGATGTGCACCGAACCGAGATAGCGACCGGTCGGCGTCGCGGTGGGCGGACGGACCACGAACACCATGGAGGCCAGCGCCGGGGTCAGGTCGGGATTGCGCACCCGCGCCAGCGCCTCGGCCACCGTCGTGGACGGCGTCAGGATGACCGGCTTCGGTGTCATCAAACCGCCCGCGCTGTAGGGCGAGTGCTCGAGCAGCCTGCGGACCGGCTCGGACTCCTGTGGATCCATCAGGGCCAGCAGCGATTCGGCCTCGCCCTCGGGCAGTTCGCCCAGCAGGTCGGCGGCGTCGTCGGGATCCATCGCCTCCAGCAGGTCGGCGGCTCTGCGCGTCTCCAGGTGGCTGAGCAGCTCGACCTGCTCGTCGTCGGGCAGTTCCTGCACCACGTCGGCGAGGCGTTCGTCGTCCAATGCGACGGCCACTTCGACGCGCCGCTTCTCCGGCAGCTCGCGCAGCAGATGCGCGACGTCGGCCGCGCGCATGCCCTCGAACTGTTCCAGCAGCTGTGTGACGTCCTGTCCGCGCCGGTCGATCTCGTAGGGGGTCAGGCCGGACACCCTGGTCCAGTCGACCACGTGCACGGTGCGCCTGCGTCCGAGCCTGCGGTGTCCGCGCACCGCCACCCGGCTGACCAGCCAATCCCTGCTGCGGGTCTGCTCGATGCCGAGGTCGACCACGTGCACGTCCACGTCCGCCAGATCCGGCAGGTCCGGGTCCTGCACCCGCACCAGCGAATCGACGATCTGCGCCAGCGCGAGCATCTCGCCGGGACGCTGGGTGAAGCGCCGAAGGCTGACGGTCCCGGTGTTCAGCGTGACCATCCCCGGCTCGATGGCGGTGACCCGCAGGATCGGCACGAAAATGCGCCGCCGGGTGGGCAGTTCGACGACGAGTCCGTGCACACGGGGTTGCTGGTGGTCGTAGCGGATGGCCACGACGACGTCACGGATCCGGCCGATAGACTCGCCGTCCGGTCCCAGCACCACCAGGCCGGCCAGCCTGGCGACGTACACCCTGGTTGCTGCCATGCTGCCAGGCTAGAGGTTCGCGAGCGGGTGTCCGACCCCCGCGCCACGATCGACGGGAGTGATCATGAAGCCGCGCCGTTCGGTGCTCGCCTGTCCGGGCAGCAACACGAAGATGATCGAGAAAGCCAAGACGCTGCCCGTCGACGAGGTGTTCCTCGATCTGGAGGACGCGGTCGCGCCGGTGGCCAAGGCCGAGGCGCGGGCGAATATCGTGGCGGCGCTGAACGACTCCGGCTGGGGATCGCAGCTGCGCGTGGTCCGGGTGAACGACTGGACCACCGAATGGACGTACACCGATGTCATTTCCGTGGTCGAGGGCGCGGGCGCGGCGCTGGACGCGATTCTGCTGCCCAAGGTGACCGACGCCGGTCAGGTGCGCGCCCTCGACCTGCTGCTGACCCAGCTGGAGAAGACCTGCGGCTTGGACGTCGGCCGGATCGGCATCGAGCCGCAGATCGAGAACGCGCTGGGACTGCGCAACATCGATGCGATCGCCACCGCGAGCCCACGGGTGCAGACCCTGGTCTTCGGTCCAGCCGACTTCATGGCCAGTATCAACATGCGCACCCTCGTGGTCGGCGAACAGCCGGAGGGCTACGACACCGGCGACGCCTACCACCACATCCTGATGACCATCCTGCTCGCCGCCCGCGCGCACGGACTCCAGGCGATCGACGGCCCGTACCTGCAGATCCGGGATGTCGAAGGGTTCCGGAGGGCGGCCGCGCGCACCGCGGCGCTCGGGTTCGACGGCAAATGGGTGCTGCACCCCGGCCAGATCGAGGCGGCGAACGAGATCTTCAGCCCGCGCCAGTCCGATTACGACCGCGCCGAAGAGATCCTGGACGCGTACGCCTTCCACACCTCCGCCGCCGGTGGGGCCCGTGGCGCGGTCATGCTCGGCGACGAGATGATCGACGAGGCGAGCGCCAAGATGGCCCAGGTGATCGCGGAGAAGGGCCGGGCCGCCGGAATGACGCGCACCACGCGTTTCACCCCGACGCCGGATCGGTAGCGATAGCAGAATAGAGACATGACGAATCCCTTGGGGAACTCGAACCGCGCGCGGCAGGGCCTTCCGACGCCCCCGTCGGGCTGGCCGGTCGGCTCCTACCCGACCTACGCCGAGGCGCAGAAGGCGGTCGACTATCTGGCCGACAACCAGTTCCCGGTGCAGGACGTGACCATCGTCGGCGTCGACCTGATGCAGGTCGAGCGGGTTCTCTATCGGCTGACCTGGGGCAAGGTGATCGGCGGCGGCGTGGTGTCGGGCGCCTGGCTGGGCCTGTTCCTCGGTCTGCTGCTGAGCCTGTTCACCACCAGCGGCGCGTTCGGGCCGCTGCTGGTCGGCCTGATCGGCGGCATCATCTTCGGCGTCATCTCGACCACGATCCCGTACGCGGCGACCAGGGGTCAGCGCGATTTCGCGTCCACCATGCAGCTGGTCGCGGGCCGTTACGACGTGCTGTGTGATCCGAAGTCGGCCGAGCAGGCGCGCGATATGCTCGCGCGGCTGGCCATCTGACGCATGGAAGTACTGGAGACGGTCCGCACCGCGGTGCTGGGCCATTTCGGGGTGGATGCCGCCGGAGTCGACGCGGCGTCGGTGACCTTCCTCGGCTTGGAGCCGATCGAGATCCTGCGCATCGTCGACGGCGATCTGGTGCACTACGCGACGCTGGGCGGGTCCAGGCACCCGATGGGCGATCCCGCCGCGCTGCACGCGGATCCGGTGCGCGGGCCGCGCGCGGAACTGGTGCTGACACTGCGGTCCGGCGTCGGCGCGAGCTCGGGGCTGGCCAAGTCGCTCGGCGTGCTGGCCGCCGCGCCCGCCGTGGAAGGCGTTGTGCTGCAAGCGGACGCGCTGATGGATCTGGGTGAGCCGATGTGGCGCGACGCGCCCTTCACCGCGGTTCTGCTCGGCGACAGCGAGATTCCCGACGTCGTGCTGCCCGAACCGGCCGAACCGGTGCGGTACTTCGCGGTGACGCCGGTGACGGCCACCGAGGCGGCGTGGGTGCGGGTGCGCGGCGCGCAGGCGTTGCGGGATGCCTGGCAGGAGGCCGGGATCGACGTGCGCGATCCGGGACGCGGCGCGGCCAGCCTGTGAGCCGCGGCTACAACCACTTGTTCCGGCGGAAGGTGATGAGCAAACCCCCGCAGATGACGAGGATGACCACCCACACCGCCGGATAACCCCAGACCTGCCTCAACTCCGGCATGTGCTCGAAGTTCATGCCGTAGATACCGGCGATCATCGTCGGCACGGCCGCGATCGCGACCCACGCCGAGATCTTGCGCATGTCGGTGTTCTGCTGCACGGTGACCTTGGCCAGCGCCGCGCTGATCAGCGCGCTGAGCGCCTCGTCGAAGTCGTTGATCCGCTCCGCGACTCCGGTGTGGCGCTCGCTGACATCGCGCAGATAGCGCCGAACCTCCTTGGGCACCGGCAGGTCCGGGTTGTGGCTGAGCAGCTCCAGCGGCGCGGCGAGCGGATTCACCGCGCGCCGCAGTTCCACCACCTCACGCTTGAGCTGGTAGATGGATTCGACGGTGACCTTGCTGCGCGGGGTGAAGGTCTCCTCTTCCATCTCGTCGATGTCGTTCTCGACCGACTGGGCCACTGCGATGTAGGAGTCGACGATCCGGTCGATGATCGCGTGCAGCACGGCGCCCGGCCCCAGCGACAGCTGCGCGGGGTCTTCCTCCAACGCCTTGCGTACCTCGGCGAGCCCGGAATGCTCGCCGTGCCGCACCGCGACCACGAAGTCGCGGCCGGTGAACACGACGATCTCACCGGTCTCCACGATCTCGCTGACGGTGTTCATCTCGTGCTCGACGTAGCTGACCGTGCGCAGCACCAGCATCAGCAGGTCGTCGTAGCGCTCCAGCTTGGGCCGCTGGTGCTTTTGCAGCGCGTTGTCCACGGCCAATTGGTGCAGCCCGAATGTCGCCGCGATGTCGGCCATCTGCGTCGGGTCCGGATCGTGCAGGCCTACCCAGACGAATCCGGTCGCCTCGTCGCGCACGCGCGCGAGCGCCTGCTTGTGGGTGAACCGGCCGGGCAGGCGCTTGCCCTCCACGTAGACCGCGCAGTCGACGATCGCCCGTTCGGTCGGCACCGGGATGAACCGCTGTTGCGGTGTTCGGCCGGATCCGCGAAACGACGAGAGCGGGGGAAACGACGGCACCCTGACGATGCTACGGGCTCGCGACTCCGCCTCGCTGGCGCTCGGCTGCGTCGTGCGCGACTGCGCGATGTGTTCTCGGTTCGCTCGCTGACGCTCGCTCACGACTCCGCCTCGCTGGCGCTCGGCTGCGTCGTGCGCGACTGCGCGCTGTGTTCTCGGTTCGCTCGCTGACGCTCGCTCACGGGTGCGCCGAAGGCCGCCTGCGCGTGCGGCGCGATGTCCCCACACGGTATGACTGAGGGCGTGCGTATCGACCTGCATACCCATTCGACCGCGTCCGACGGTACCGACACTCCGGCCGAACTGGTGCGCAACGCCGCCGCGGCGGGCCTGGACGTCGTCGCGATCACCGATCACGACACCACGGCGGGATGGGCGGAGGCGGTCGAGGCGCTACCGAAGGGGATCACGCTGGTCCGCGGCATGGAGATGTCCTGCGTGGGTCTGGGTGAGGACGGCTGGCCGGTTCCGGTGCATTTGCTGGCGTATCTGTTCGACCCGTCCGATCGCTGCTTCGCCGACGAGCGCGAGCGCCTGCGCGCCGAGCGGGTCGAGCGTCTGCGCGCCATGGCCGAGCGAATGGCCGCCGACGGACTGCCCATCGATCCGGACGCCGTGCTGGCCTCGGCCGGGCCGTCGGCGGGGCGTCCGCATCTGGCGCGAGCGCTGGTCGAAGCCGGTGTGGTGCCGAGCGTGGGCGCGGCGTTCACCGAGCTGCTCGCCCCGCACGGCCGCTACTACGCCGAGAAGGCCGATACTCCGCTGCACCGCGCGGTCGACATGATCGCGACCGCGGGCGGGGTCAGCGTCCTGGCGCACACCAGGGCGCGCAAGCGGGGCAGGCTGCTCGCCCTCGACGACATCCGCGACCTGGCCGGACTCGGACTCGGCGGGCTGGAGATCGCGCACCCCGACCACTCCGCCGCCGACCGCGCCCTGCTGACCGACCTGGCCGCCGAACTCGGTCTCCTCACGACCGGCTCCTCCGACTACCACGGCGCGAACAAATCCATCCGGCTCGGCGAATTCACCACCGACCCGGCGCAATTCGAGAAGCTGGTGAGCAAGGCCAGCGGAGTGCCGGTGATCGCCTCGTGAGACTGGTGCGCGGGCTCAGCGGCCTCGTCGCCGCGGGAACATTCGCGGGCATGCTCGTCGTGGTCGGCACCGCCGTCATCGCGGATCGGCGCGGGTTTCCCGGGCCTGGCGGCGAGTCGGTCGCCTGGCACGTGGCGGCCGCCGCCGTGGTACTCGCGGCGCAGCTCTACGCGGACCGGCATCGGGGTGTGGCCGCCGTGACCGGATCGGCGGTGGTTTTCCTCGCTGCTGGATTATTGCTGTGGACGCAATGGTGGAGCTGAGGCATCCGCTTTGGTTGCGGGCCGGTGAATTGTGCCCGAACATTTGTCTTTGTGGGTGAATTCGAGACGGATGTACTGGTCATCGGCGGTGGTCCCGCCGGTACCTGGGCAGCCGTCTCGGCCGCGGCGGCGGGCGCGACCGTGGTGCTCGTCGACAAGGCGCGATGCGGATCGAGCGGACCGACCGCCCGCGGTGCGATCTCGATCTGGCACGTTCCGCCCGGCCCCGCTCGGGACGAAGCGGTGCGACGCGGATACGCGCACGGCGGCGGGCTCGGCGATCCGGCCTGGATGCATCGGGTGCTCGAAGAGACCCATCAGCGGGTCGAGCAGCTGACCCGGTGGGGCCATCGGGTCTCCGCCGAAACGACGGGCGCGCCGACGCGGCGGGTCTATCTCGACGGCGCCGGGTACCTGCGGCGGATGCGGCGCGTCGTGCGGGAAGCGGGGGTCCGCGTCCTCGATCATCATCCCGCGCTGCAGTTGATGGTCGATCGCGACGGGGTGGTTGCGGGCGCCACCGGGCTCCAGCACCACAACGGGTTCCGGCGCTGGACCGTGCGCGCGGGTGCCGTCGTGGTCGCCACCGGTGGCTGCGCGTTCCTGTCCGGCGGAACCGGCACCGACGTGGACACCGGCGACGGACTGCTGTTAGCCGCGGAGGCAGGCGCCGAGCTGTCCGGGATGGAGTTCTCCAGTGCCTACGGGCTGACCCCGGTAGGGCATACCGAACCGGCCGCGCAGCCGAGTCTCGCGCTGCACTTCGCCGCCCTCTACGACGAGTCCGGCAATGAGCTGCCAGGGCACGGCTCGGCTGCGCTCGCGGTCATCGCCGATGGTCGCCGGGTGTTCGCCGCGCTCGACGACGCGCCGGTCGCCGGGCACGCTCGGCTGACGCGCAATGGGGTCGCCGACCGGGCGCGGCGGGTGCCGCTGCGTGCGGTTCTGGAGGGCACGGTGCGCGGCACCGGGGGACTGCGCGTCACCGGAGCGGACTGCGCCACGACCGTCGCGGGTCTGTTCGCCGCGGGTGACGTCGCCAGCCGCGAGGCGATCACCGGTGCGGTGAGCGGGTTCAGCGGGCTGAGTGGCGCGTGGGCCATCGCCTCCGGCGTGTGGGCGGGCGCGGGCGCGGCGACGTTCGCCCGTGCTGCCGACCGGCGCGCTCCGGCGCACGAGGTGCTGGGGGCCGGGCTGGGCGCCGTGGCGCGGATAGACCCGAGGGCGGTGGTCGGGCTCGTGCAGGAGCACACCTTGCCGCTGCGGCGCAGCTACTGGCGCAGCGCGGGCAGCCTGCGCGACAGCATCCGCGAATTGGACGCGATGTGGCCCGGCGCGGAGTTCGATCTCGGCGGAAGCGGTGTGGATCGCCTGCGTGCCCGGCAGGCCGCCGCGCTGCTCGCCGTGGCGCGGTGGACGAAATACAGCGCGCTGACGCGCACCGAGAGCCGGGGCATGCACCGCCGCACCGATCATCCTGGCGCCACCGATCATTGGCGTGTGCGGCTGATATCGGGCGGGGTGCGGAACGTGTGGGTGCGTCCGGATGCGCCGACGACGACGGCGGAGGAACAGGCGCGCGATATCGTCGCCTAGAAGCAGTAGTGCGGGCTTCGCCTCGGGTACGCGTGGGGTCGACAAAGGGTTGGGGCCGCCGTGGGCGCAGTCGAGCGAGATCCGTCCGTTTCCGCGTCAATGCTGGGGCAGGGCGAGATTTCCTGTAGTTCGAGCGTCGGTCGAGCGAAGACTGAGGCAGCCGCACGATGGGCGCAGTCGGAGAAGATTCGTCTGCAGTCCCCGTCATGTCGAGCGAACGCGGAGGCACCGGCGCGACGAGCGCAGTCGGACAAGGTAGCGCGTGTCGGGTCGCGCGAAGGGTGAAGCAGTCGCATAATGGGCGCGGCCGGGCGGAGTTCGTCGGCAATCCGCGCCGGGCCGAGGGGGAGGCCGAGGCACCGCCGAGGTCTCACACGCACAGGGTTCCGGTCGGTGCGACAACTCACCGCGTCACGGCCCTGAGATGCGAGTTTCCGCTTACCTCACGGTAATTCCCGCACCCTACCGTGAAATGATGACGCGCGACACAGCCCAAGGGGAACCGGTTTGGCAAGTCGCCCACCGGGCTGGCAGAATGTGTCGGATTCCTTACCTATGCCACCGCCGGGTAGGGGAGTTACGGAGGCCTTCGCCTCGCGACGTACCGTCGCGGCCCGAGGGATCACACCGCATGTTCTATCCGGACCCACCCGTCCGGTTCTTGCTTCGCGGATCAGTGCCGCGCCATGCCATCGAATCGGCAAGCCGTGTTCGCTCGCAGCCGCTCGAAACATCCCGGTCAGCGCACTCGATGAGCGTAGTGAAACGTCTTATACCCATTACCCGGTGGTAACCGTCCCCCGGTTTAGCCCGACCCGAGCAGGAGTGAAATCGTGTCACCTGTGACTGACGCACCGAATGCCACCGCAAGCCTTTCCGAAATCACCAACGACGAAATTTTCGCGGGACATCTCGGCGGCAAGCTCTCGGTCGAACTCAGCGCGCCGTTGGAGACCCAGCGCGACCTCTCCATCGCCTACACGCCGGGCGTCGCCCAGGTGAGCCGGGCGATCGCGGAGGACGCGGCGCTGGCCAAGCGCTACACCTGGACCGATCGGCTCGTGGTCGTGGTCAGCGACGGCACCGCCGTGCTCGGACTCGGTGACATCGGCCCGCGCGCCTCGCTGCCGGTGATGGAGGGCAAGGCCGCGCTGTTCAAGAAGTTCGCCGGACTGGACTCGATCCCGATCGTGCTGGACACCAAGGACGTCGACGAGATCGTCGAGACGCTGATCCGCCTGCGCCCGAGCTTCGGCGCGGTCAACCTGGAGGACATCTCCGCGCCCCGCTGCTTCGAGATCGAGAAGCGCGTCATCGAGGCGCTGGACTGCCCGGTCATGCACGACGACCAGCACGGCACCGCCATCGTGGTGCTGGCCGCTCTCAACGGTGCGGCCAAGGTGCAGGGCCGCGGCATCGAGGGCCTGAAGGTCGTGGTGTCCGGCGCGGGCGCCGCCGGTGTGGCGTGCACGAACATCCTGCTCGCCGCCGGTGTCCGGGACGTCACCGTGCTCGACTCCAAGGGCATCGTGAGCCGTGACCGCGGCGACCTCAACGAGGTGAAGGTCGAGCTGGCCACCCGCACCAACCCGCGTGGCCTGACCGGCGGCGCGGCCGAGGCGCTGACCGGCGCCGACGTGTTCCTCGGCCTGTCCGCGGGCTTGATCGCCGAGGAGCTCATCGCGTCGATGGCGCCGGAGTCGATCGTGTTCGCCATGTCCAACCCGGACCCGGAGATCCACCCCGAGGTGGCGCGCAAGTACGCCTCGATCGTGGCCACCGGCCGCAGCGACTTCCCGAACCAGATCAACAACGTGTTGGCCTTCCCCGGCGTCTTCAAGGGCGCGCTGGACGCGGGCGCGCGCCGGATCACCGAGGGCATGAAGATCGCCGCGGCCGACGCCATCCTCAGCGTCGTCCTCGACGAGCTGGGTCCGGAGAAGATCGTCCCGAGCCCGCTGGACCCGCGGGTCGCCCCGGCCGTCGCCGAGGCGGTCGCGGCCGCGGCCCGCGCCGAGGGTGTCGCGTAAGGCGAGTCTTCCGCGCAGAGACCAAGGGCGCCCCGTTCGCATCGAACGAGGCGCCCTTGTCGTCGGGGCGGCATGAATTCTCAGTCCGCGGTCCGCAAATCCGTGGCGGGAGCGATTGCCAGCCGCGGTGATCGGCGCAAACGGCCGGTCCCCGGCGTGCTGGCCCATACCGTGAACGCGAGCAGACCGTCCAGCAGCATCGCGAGGACCGCGACCAGCAGCGCGCCGACGAGTACGCGGTCGTAGCGGTAGAGACTGATGCCGTCGAAGATGTAGCGGCCCAGTCCGCCGAGGTTGACGTAGGCGGCGATGGTCGCCGTGGCCACCACTTGGAGCGTGGCGCCGCGCAGACCGGTGAGCAGGATGGGCAGCGCGTTGGGCACTTCCACCCGGAACAGGATCTGCCGCTCGGTCATGCCCATGGCGCGCGAGGCGTCCACGACATCGGCCGGGACGTTGGCGATTCCGGCGTACGCGCCCGCCAGCAGCGGCGGGATGCCGACCGTGACCAGCGCCAGCAGCGGCGGGACCAGCCCGAGCCCGAGCAGCAGCACCACGAACGTCAGCAGGCCCAGTGTCGGTAGCGCGCGCATCGCATTGGCGAAGCCGACCACGACCGCCGCTCCGCGCCGGGTGTGGCCGATGACCAGGCCGAGCGGCACCGCGATCGCCGCCGAGACGGCGACGGTCAGGAGGCTGTACCACAGGTGCTGGACGATGCGGGTTTCGATGCCCGATGGTCCGCCCCAGTTGGCGCCGTTGGTGAGGTAGTGCCAGGCGTCGATGAAAAGGTTCACGCGGCCCCGCCTTTCGCTTTACCCATCCTGGCGTCCGCGCGCACCCACGGTGTCGACAAACGGCCGAGGGCATACACCACGCGGTCGGCGAGCAGCGCGAGTGCCAGCGTCACGATGATGCCGGCGATGATCTCGTCCGGATAGTCACGCTGATAGCCCTGAGTGAACAGCTTGCCGAGCCCGCCGACGCCGATCAGCGCGCCGACCGACACCATCGCGATATTGGTCACCACCACCACTCGCAGGCTGGACACGAAAACGGGAACGGCGAGTGGCATATCCACGGTGAGCGTGCGGCGCAGCGGGCTGTAGCCGACCGCGTCGGCCGCGTCGAGCACGGTGACCGGTACCGAATCCAGGGCCGCCGGAACCGCGATGACCAGCAGCGCCGTGGAATACACGGTGAGCGCGATGATCACGTTCAGCGGGTCGATGGTCGAAATCCCCACCAGCGGAGGGATGATCACGAACAACGCCAGCGACGGAATGGTGTACGCCAGGCTCGCCGCGGTCACCGTGACCCGCCGCAGCCACGACACCCGCCGCACCAGCGCTCCGACCGGGACCGCGATCACCAGCGCCAGCAGCAGCGGTACCAGCGCGAGGTAAAGGTGGGTCGCGGTGAACCCCATGATCTCCGCGAAGTTCTCCACGAGATATTTCATGTCGCTCTCCGGCTCACGGCACGTGCTGTTCGAAGAAGTGCCGGTTGCGTTCGGCGTCCTCGTGCGCACGCTGACCCGCCAACTGTTCGAGCACTTCGGTGGCCAGCACGCCGCCGCGCACGGCACCGGAATCGTCCACGGCGACACCGATTCCGGACGGCGCGGAGATCGCGGCGTCCAGTGCCTGACGCAGGTCACCGGCCGGGGTGAACAGCGAACCGCCCGCCGACATGCTGTCGGTCAGCGCGCGCCCGGCGCGTAAGCCCTCGACGCCGGTCACGTCCACCCAGCCGAGCGGCTTACCCGCCGCGTCGACCACCAGCACCCACTCGCCCGCGTCCAGCCGCAGCGCGGTCACCTCGTCCGCGACGGCGGTCGGAATCTCGTGCAGCGGTATGTTTTTCGCGGTGCGGAAGGACAGCCCGCGATAGCCGCGGTCGCGGCCGACGAAATCGGCGACGAAATCGGTGGCGGGCTGGGCCAGCAAATGCTGCGGCGGGTCGTACTGCTGGAGCACGCCGCCGCGGCCGAACACCGCCACCCGATCGCCGAGGGTGATCGCTTCGTCGATGTCGTGCGTGACGAACACGATGGTCTTGTGCAATTCGGCCTGTAGTCGTTGCATTTCGACCTGCAATTCGGCGCGCACAACCGGGTCGACGGCGCTGAACGGCTCGTCCATCAGCAGAATCGGCGGGTCCGCGGCCAGCGCGCGGGCCACGCCGACGCGCTGCTGCTGCCCTCCGGAAAGCTGCGCCGGGTAGCGACCGGCCAGCGACCGGTCAAGGCCGACCCGGTCCAGCACCTCGAGCGCGGCGGCGCGGGCGGCGCGGCGCGAGTCGCCGCGCAGCACCGGGACGGTCGCCACGTTGTCGAGGACCGTCCGGTGCGGCAGCAGGCCGCCGCTCTGGATGACGTACCCGATGCCGAGGCGCAGACGCACCGGGTCTACCGTCGAAATATCCTGTCCGGCAATGCTGATCGTGCCGGAGCTGGGGACGATCATGCGGTTGATCATTCGCATCGAGGTCGTCTTGCCGCAGCCGGACGGACCGACGAACACGGTGAACGACCCGGATTCGATGCGCAGGTCGAGGTCGGCGACCGCGTGCGTGCCGTCCGGATAGGTCTTGCCGACCCCGGAGAACTCGATATCGGACAACAGTTCTTCCCCTCCCTAGCCGACCGGCTTGTTCAGCCCCTGAGCGGCGACCCAGGCCGTGGCCGCGGCCTTCGGCTCGGTCTTGCTGGTACCGGAGACGGCCTCGTTCAGCTTGATCAGCTCCGCGGTGGTGAGCTTCGCCGACACCGCGTTCAGCGCGGCCAGCGCTTTGTCCGACTTCTTCGCCGCGTTGAGCAGCGGGACGACGTTCTGCGCGGGGAAGTTGTGCTTGGGGTCTTGCAGCACGACGAGGTTGTTCTGCGCGATGGCGGGCGAGGTGGTGAAGATGTTGGCCGCGGTCACCTGCCCCTCGACCAGCGCGCGGACCGTGGCCGGGCCGCCGCCGTCGGCGATCGGCACGAAGTTGTTCGCGGCGATGTCGAGGTTGTAGTTCTTCTTCAGGCCGGGCAGGCCGCCGGGGCGCTCCTGGAATTCGGCGGGCGCGCCGAACTTCACCTCGGCCGAGTGCGCGGCCAGGTCGCCGATGGTGCGCAGGTTCCAGCGTTCGGCGGTGGCGCGGGTGACCACGACGGCGTCGGAATCCTCACCGGGCGCGGGCGTGCCGATGGCCAGGCCGTCGCCGAGCGCCGCGCCGAGCGCGCTGTCGATGTCCGCGGCGCTGGTGGCGGTGGCGTTCTTGTCCAGGTACTGCAGCAGATTGCCGGTGTACTCGGGAATCACCGAAATGGCACACTGGCGTACCGCCGGGATGTAGGCTTCGCGACTGCCGATGTTGAGCTTGGTGTCGACGGCGAACCCGTTGACGCGCAACACCTCCGCGTACACGTTGGCGACGGTTTCGGACTCCGGGAAGTTGGCCGAGCCCACGATCAGCCCGTCCCCCGAACAGCTGCCGCTCGCGGCGAGCGGATCGGAATTGCCACACGCGGACAGCACCATCGCGGCGGCGAGGGCCGCGGCGGCGGCGAGGACGCGAGCGGCACGCAGCGCGACGCGCAGCGCGGGGCGATGATGCCCGGCAGCATCGAGGGTGCGGGTGGTTTTCACAGGAGTCCTTCCGACATGACGGCGGTGCGCGGTCTCGGCACCGAGCTGCCGCCGGTACATTCTGGTTGTCCATACTGCCCGCTTCCAGGTTTTAACGTTGCCTGCGTCGAATCGTCGGAGAGTTGGTGTCGCCGGATGGTGTTGGCCGCGTCACAGCGGGTGCTGGCTCGATTTCTGGTCCTCGCGTCCGTCGCGCTGGTCGTGTCCTGCGGGAACGATGAACCAGGGCCGTCGATCACCGTCGGGGCGGGCGACTCGGCCGAGTCGGCGGTGCTGGCGGAAGTCTATGCGGGCGCGCTGGCGCGAACCGGTGCGCGTACCGCGGTCGCGGCTCGTCTGGGCGGTCGCGCCGACTACCTCGCGGCGCTCGACGCCGACCGGGTGCAGGTGGTCGGCGAGCACACCGGCGCGCTGCTGGCCCATCTCGACGAGCACGCCACCGCTCGCCCACCGAAGAAGGTGGCGGACGCGTTGAGCGCCGCGTTGCCCGAGGGGTTGGTGGTCTCCGACATCGCCGACGGCACCGATCTGCGGCCGCGTGTGGTGGTCACCGCGGAGGCGGCGGCGCGCGACAAGCTGAAGTCCGTCGGCGATCTCGCACCCCGTTGCGGACGGCTGACCGTAGGCGTGGCGTCGGCGCCGGGTTTGCTGCCGCGTCCGGCCGCGCTCGATCGGGTCACCGGGTGCGACTTCGCGTCCACCGTGGCCTTCTCCGATCCGGTCGCGTTGCGAAAGGCGTTGCTGGACGGGCAGATCGATGCCGGTCTGCTGGCCGGGCCGCCCGAGCTGGCGCCGGGCGCGACCGAGGGGATGACCGTGCTCTCCGACGACGACTACGCCGTGCGCGCGGAGAACGTGCTGCCGGTGTTTCGCAAGGGGCTGCTCGACCAGCGGCAGATCAAGAAGCTGAATTATGTCGCGGGTGAGCTGACGACCGACGAGTTGGCGGCCATGATCCGGCGGGTCCGAGATGAGGGTGCCGCGCCGGGCGATGTGGCCCGCGGCTGGTTGGACGCGCACGCGCTGTAGGACGTCTGCGCGTCGATGTCGCCTGCGCGAACATCGCCACCCCGTCCGCGTGACCCCGAGTAGATGTCGGAAATCGTACGAAAGTTGTCGGCTCCGACACTGCCCCTCGAGCGGTGCTCGACCTAGTGTTCTTGTTGTGGCCCTGTGGGCCGCCTGACACAGAGGACTATGAGCAGTCCCGCATCCAGCAAAGGCGCTGGAGAGGCCGCCAACGATGTCGGCCGGGTCGACGGGAGCTGAACGAGAGGCCATCGAGAACTTGTTCTCGGTGGCCTCTCGTCGTGCATAGCTGTCGGACAGGAAATGTGTGGCCGATCACCGGCAGCTGGATCTTGTCGGCCGACTGTTCCGCGCCGTATATTCCACGTGGAATATACGGCGCGGAGCATGTCGGTTCCCAGGGCTAGCGTGCGAGACGCGGACTCGGCTGACGGTTGAGACGGACGACCAGGAGGTAACGAAGCATGGGGCAGGCGCAACCATCGGTGACACCGCTGGCGATCGCCGTGCTCGCGCTGCTCGAGGAGCGGCCCATGCATCCGTACGAGATGTATCAGACGCTGATCTCCCGGCGGGAGGACAAGCTGGTCAAAGTGCGGCCGGGCTCGCTGTACCACACCGTGTCGCGGCTGGCCGACCAGCAATTGGTCCGTGCCGAGGGCGTCGACCGGGCGGGTAACCGGCCCGAGCGCACCACCTACCGGATCACCGCGCGCGGCACGGACGCGCTGCGCAACCGTATCGCCGAGATCGTGCGGCGACCCATCCCGGAATATCCGGTCTTCCCCGTGGCCCTGGGAGAGCTGCACAACCTGCCCAAGCCGGACGTGCTCGCGCTGCTGCGCGAACGGATCGGTGAGCTGGACACCGAACTGGCCGACGCCGACATGCTGATCGCGTGGGCCGAAGAACACGAGGTCCCCCGCCGCTACTGGATCGCCCTGCCGTTCGTGCGGGCCACCCTCGCCGCCGAAGCGGCCTGGGTCAAGGAGTTCGTCGCCGAATTGGACAGCGGCGCACTCGAATGGGACGACTTCGATCCCGCGACCGGCGCGCGCTCCGAACCCGGCAACGCATGGTCCGCGGGTACCGCGCGGCCACCCGTGCCGGGCGGTGCCGTGCCGAACTCCGCACCGAGTCTTTCAGATAAACCGAGTTAGGAACGGAATACATGCCACCCCAACGCAATCCGTGGCTGGCGCTGATCGCGCTGGTCGTCGGCTTCTTCATGATCCTGCTGGATATGACGATCGTCGCGGTCGCCAATCCCGCGATCATGACCGACCTGCACGCCGACATCTCCCAGGTGATCTGGGTGACCAGCGCCTACCTGCTCACGTACGCGGTGCCGCTGCTGGTCACCGGCAGGTTGGGTGATCGGTTCGGCCCCAAGAACATCTATCTGATCGGCCTCGCGGTGTTCACCGCCGCGTCGCTGTGGTGCGGCTTGTCCGGCAGCATCGGGATGCTGATCGCGGCACGCGCCGCGCAGGGGGTCGGCGCCGCGCTGATGACGCCGCAGACCATGGCCGTGATCACCAGGACGTTCCCGCCGGACCGGCGCGGCGCGGCCATGGGCCTGTGGGGTGGCGTCGCGGGACTGGCCACGCTGGTCGGTCCGATCCTCGGCGGCGTGCTGGTGGACGGTCTCGGTTGGGAGTGGATCTTCATCGTCAACGTGCCGGTCGGTGTGGTCGCCTTCGCGCTTGCGGTCTGGCTGGTGCCCGCGCTGCCGACGCATGAGCACAAGTTCGACATTCCGGGCGTGCTGCTCAGTGGGGTGGGCATGTTCCTGCTGGTGTTCGGCATTCAGGAGGGCAACAGCTACGACTGGTCCCTGCGGATCTGGTTGATGATCGGCGCGGGCGTGCTGGTGCTCGCGGCGTTCGTGGTCAACCAGGCGCGCAACACCGGTGAGCCGCTGCTGCCGCTCGGCTTGTTCCGGGACCGCAACTTCGCGCTGTCCAATATCGCCATCGCCGCGATGGGCGCGGCGGTGACCTCGCTGATGGTCCCGGCGTACTTTTATCTGCAAGCCGTCCGGGAGATGTCGCCGACCAAGTCCGCTTTGGTCTTCGCGCCCATGGCGATCGTGACCGGTGTCGCGGCTCCGCTGATCGGCAGATTCGCCGACAGGCTGCACCCGCGGGCGGTGCCCACGGTCGGCTTCGGTCTGTTCGCGGGGTCGGTGTTCTGCTTCTCGGCGCTGATGGAGCCCGACTCGTCGCTGTTCTGGTTCCTCGCCGCCGCCGCATTGGGCGGATTCGCCAACGCCTGCATCTGGGCGCCGCTGGCGGCGACCGCCACGCATAACTTGCCGGTGCAGCAGGCCGGTGCGGGCGCGGGCGTCTACAACACCACCCGCCAGGTGGGTTCGGTGCTCGGCAGTGCGGCGATCAGCGCTCTCGTCGCGGCCAGGATGACGGCGAACGGCCTTGGCGGTGGTCCGGTCGCCGAGGGCGGCGCGGGCCAGGGCGGCCCGCTCCCGGGGTTCGTGAAGGACGCCTTCAGCACCGCGCTGAGCCAGTCCACCTTGCTCCCCGCGGGCATCCTGTTGATCGGCGTCTTGGCCTCGGCGCTATTCATCCGCCATGGCGGCCAGTCCGCCCCGGCGGCACCGAAACAGGCCCGGGCAACCGCCGATTCCCTGACCAGCTGACTCCGCGAACACGTTGCCCCGGAGGCACATATCGCCTGCGGGGCAACAGCGCTGTCAGCGAACCAGCCCGCTCAGCCTGCTCCATTCGAGGCCGATCCGGATCGGCATATCGATACACACCCGGAGCGTGCCCGGCGGTGGGTGCTCAGCGTTGGATCAACAGGGCGGTCGGGTTGAGTACGACCCACTCCTTGTTCGAGAAGGTGTCGGATCCGTCGATGGCGTCCCAGCCGCGCAAGGCGCCGTATTGGCCGATGTCGGCCAATGCCAGCTCCTTGTCCTGCAGCGCGGTGTAGCGAGCTGTCTCCTCGGGCGTGCGGTCCGCTGTATTGCGCAGATCCCGTAGTTCACGCTCGACTTGCGCCAGGGTGTGGGTACGTTCGGACTGGAGTGCGCGGAGAGTGATTTTGTTGGCACCGGGGCGTAGCGCCATCCGCACCACCCGAGCCTGCCGTGTGGAGAGGTCCTGCGTGCCGGTGGGATCGGCGTAGTGGAGTGCGACGTCCTTCAGCGGCGAGGCATACGTCCCGGATCCGGTGGGGCCGCCGCCAGGTCGCACCGGGCCGGCGATGAAGGCGTCGAGGTAGCTATCCTCCTCGAACCCCCGGAACAGCTCTTGCCCGCCCGCGGCGATCGCCGCGTCCACCTCGTGCGGTGTGGCGATGGTGAGGGGGCCGTCGAATCCTTGCAGCCGTTGGATCTCTTCGAACGTCGGGTAGCTCCCCAAGGACCCGGTTCCCCTTGCCCGCCGCAGTGCGCTGTAGTCGACTTCGTCGATCAGATCGCGACCACGCACGTAGGTGGAAGACGTTGCGGTGCTGGCGATACCGCCGGACACGTCGGAGAATGGGGCCCGCAGAGCCGATCCGTTCGCCGCATCGGCATCCACGACCCTGGCAACGGTCTCGGTGACGCCACGGGCGGCCTGCGCGGGCGCTGCGGCGACGGCGGCGCTGTAGTCCTTGGCTGCCGCGCCGAGCAAATCGCGCACAGACCGCCACGCTGCGTCCAGCCCACCGCCCATAACTGTCACCGTGCCGCACCGCACACGTGCCGCGCAACGTGTCCGTTCCCGATTCGAATTCATCGACGACGTCATCCTCGACGGCAATCAAGTGCTGCTCGCGGGTAGAGCATCGGCCGGAAATCCGGGGTTGCGGGTCGTCCCGGCCCGATGTAGCCGCCAGCTGAGGTGAGTCGGGAGACTATCTGCCGTACAACACAATCGGATCGCATCCGAATCGGTACGACCTGCCAGGTGGACCGCGCTGCATGCCATTGCCGACGGATTTCTGACAACCCGCAAGACGACCAGCCGGCCGTCGATCGGAAGCTTATTCAGACTCGGGCTACCGCCGGAGTTGGTCCATCGCGCGGCGGGTCTGCTGTTCGGTGATCCGCTGGATGTCGTCGAGATCGGCAGGAGTTTCGGGTGCGGCGCCCTCGTTGTGGCGGAATTCGACGCGGATGGTCACCTCGATTGCGAGGTTGTCGTCGAGGACGCCGACCTCATAGGTGACCCAGGTGCTCCCGCCGTGCCTGATGATCTCGCGCCCGAAGTACGCCTCTTGCCCGAGATTCGGCAGGTCACCATGCGAAGTGGTCTCGGTGATGTCGGTCTTCAGTGTCCAGAAGCCTCTCGCGAGGTCATAGGCGATGCGGGCTTTCCATTGTGCGGGCTCTACCGAGGCGTCGACGGAGATCGATGCCGATCGAGCGGAGCCGGACGGGGCGCTCGATTCGGTGCACGATGTGTCGACCAGAGAGTTATCTTGTGTGGTCCTACTGTCACCGGTCCATTGTTGTAGCACCGAGCCGTCGATGAGGGAGCACGGATCCTTCGCTTTTTCGGCGGCGTAGGTCCACCTCGTCCAGGGGAGTTTGCCGGTTTTGGCCGAGTACAGTGCGACAAACGCGCCCGCTGCGGCAGTGGTGAAGGCCAGTCCCACAATCAGCAGGATGATCCATAGTCGGCGGCGCGATGCGCGGGGCGCCGCCATCGGAGGCGTGACAGCATGCCCCGGCTGTGCGCTGTAGGGGTGTTCGGTGCGTGACATCGGGATCCATTCGTCTGCTGCGTTCCTACTCCGCCACGATCGCCGGTCGAGCTTATGACGCCCTTAAGGCTGGGTTGGCACATCGGCCTGTGTGCTGCCCGGCCCGCGCTTCTCTCGCACCGCCACTATCCACCCCCGGACCGAAGCCACCCCCATCGAATCAGTCTGGCCAACTGACTTTCGCCCTTGGGTCGAGAAGGAATCGTCGCCCGGCACCGACCACTGGCGGCCCGGCAATCGAAGTCCCTTTCGTCGGCACCACCGAATGTGCACCAGAGCCGTTGAACAGACACTCCCCAGATCAGTCGAGCAACCGAGTCGGGCCCTGTCCTCGGATGACGTGGGGGCGTCATCGACTGCCGGTGCGCGAGTCGGCACGCGTCGTCAAAGCGGCTAACCGCCATCGAGGGTTTCCGGCGGCGGGCTCAGCCGACCTGGACGGTGACAGAGGGGTAGCCGGTCGCGCCGTCGGGGATTACGTCGCGGCGTTCGGCGGTTTGGGTTTCGCCGGTGCCGTCGGTAGCGCGGGCGCGGATGGTGTGCGGGCCCGCGGTGGCGTCCCACTCGAAGACCCACTGGCGCCAGGTGTCGATGGATTGTTCGTCGGACAGGCGGGTCGGTTGCCATGGGCCGTCGTCGATCTGGACCTCCACGGCGCGGATGCCGCGATGCTGTGCCCATGCGACGCCTGCGATGGGGATACGACCCGGTGCGAGGCGTTTGCGGCCGCGTGGGGTGTCGATGCGGGTGCCGGTCTTGATCGGGCCGAGCGCCGACCAGCCGCGACGGGTCCAGTAGGCGGTGGCGCGGTCGAAGCGGGTGACTTCGAGTTCGGTCACCCATTTGGTGGCCGAGACGTAGCCGTAGAGGCCCGGCACGACCAGCCGGGCCGGGTAACCATGTTGCACGGGAAGGGGTTCGCCGTTCATGCCGACCGCGAGCAGGGCGTCGCGTCCATCGGTGAGTACGGCGAGGGGAGTGCCCGCGGTCCAGCCATCGGTGCTGTGCGACAGCACCATGTCGGCGTCCGGGTGCGGGCCCGCCTCGGCGAGTAACTCGTCCAGGCGGTAGCCGAGCCAGCGGGCGTTGCCGATCAGGTCGCCGCCGACCGGATTGGACACGCAAGCCAGGGTGATCAGGCGTTCCTCGACCGGCCGATGCGCCAGATCCGCCCAGCCGAGCCGGATTTCCCGGTCGACCATGCCGTGGATGCGCAGCGACCAGTCGTCCTTGGACACCTGCGGCACGATCAGCGCGGTGTCGATCCGATAGAAGTCGTCGTTGGAGGTCAAATACGGTGTCAGCCCGGGTACACGCAGGTCCGCACCGGGCGCCACGGGCGCGGCGGGCGCGGTCGGCTCCGGCAGTTGCACCGCGGCTCGCTCACCCGACACGTCCTGCCGCCGCACGCCCAGCAGGCGCCCACCGACACCCGTGACCACGGCCGAGCCCCCCGCAACCAGCAGCCCCTGTAAGACTTGCCGCCGTGAGCTCCGCGCGTCAGCGGTGTCGTCGCCCCCTGCCCGGGACGGCGGGACGGGGGCCGTGCTCGTTGTGTGCGCCTGCGCATCCGCCGAGCTCTCGAATTCGGCTCCGGCCCGCCGTTCTTCGCGGTCTTGCCCAGATATTGGGTGAGCCGCCGGTCGGCCTACCGGATCCGGCGCCGATGCGGGTCCGGCGTGCGCGGCTCGGGCGGCATCCGAGTCCTGCGGACCGTGATCCGCGCGCGCGTGTCCGAGATCATCGCCGGTGTTGCCCGGTCCGCTGAGCGCTGTGCGGTCCGCCGCTGCGGTCCGGGATGCGGATGTGGTGTCCGAGGGTGACGCACCGGTCTGCTCGTCGGCAGCTGACCGCTGTGCTGCCCGGTCGATCCTGCGGGTCAGCACGCGCAGCGTGTAGATGCCGACGCCGACGCCGATCACAGTCGGCAGTGCCCCGCCGACGCCGGTCCGCGCCATGGCGACGCCCCCGGCGATCACCCCGAATGCGACGAACAACCACGATCCCGCGGCGCGTGTGCCGCGCTCGACCGCTCCCGCCAGCCCCGCGACGATCACGGCGACGACGCCCATGATCAGATACAGCACGGCCTTGTCGTTCGTGCCGAACGTGGTGATCGCCCACTCGCGCAGACCGTCGGGCGTGTGATCGACCACGGCCGAGCCAAGGGAATCGAGTGGTGCGCTACCCGCACCGAAGAAGGCCGCGAGCAGTTCGGCGACGCCCAGCGTCAGTCCCGCCGAGACGATCCCGGCCACCACCCGCAGTCGCAGCACGGTCATGGCTTCGAGGCTACTGCCGCGCCGACCGTCCGTCGCTATCCGGCGAATTCGTCGGCGAGGGTGTTCCAGAACATCAGCTCATAGCTCTGGAACAGCCGCGCGAACGTCCGGGCTTCGTCAGGGTCGAGCTGTCCGGAATCGAGCCCGGCCTGCACCGCGGCGAGGGCTTTCGCTTCGATCTCCGGGACGTCGGCGGTGTAGAAGTCGAAGAACGCGCACGCGTCGTCGTCGAAGCCGTAGTACGTGCGCATCGCGGCGGCGACCTCCCCGCAATACCGGCCCCAGGCGGCGAGATTCGTATACAACGCGGCAATGACCGCGGCGGCGGCGCCGTTGAGCGCCAACCAGGCCATGAAAGCCGGATACGCCTGGCAGCCCGGTCGCGGTTGCTCGGCGGCGGTGTCCGGACCGGCCGCCGCCACCAGCCCGTCCAGCAAATGGTGCGCCTCTTGCTCGCCCGGCGCGAGCGCGGTGAAGAAAGCGCGGGCATGTGGCTCGTCGGCCCGTGCGGCCAGCGTGTGAACACTGCGCCAGTCGCTACGGGTGATGCGCAATTCCTCGGCGGCGATGGCGGCGAACACCGCCAAAGGCGCCGTTCCCGCCGCGATCAGCGGGACAAGGCGGTTGTCGTCGTCGTGTGGCGCCAGCTCTGCCTGGATCCGGTTGAGCAGTGTTCGTGCGGGCAGTGTCCATTCCGATTGCGTCATCGCAAACCTCCGATGTCCTCGACGATGTCGGCTCCGATTCGGGTCGAGCAGCCTGCTCCAGCTCCTTGAACGCGAAGGGCGCTGTCCGCAATCGTTTGCGGACAGCGCCCTTCGAAACACCAGCTCAGTTGTAGATCTTCGCCACGTCGTCGGCGTGCTGCTTCATCACGACCGCACGCTTGAGCGACATCTTCGGGGTGAGCTCGCCGGTCTCCTGCGTCCAGTCGATGGTCAGCAGACGGATCTTCTTGATCTGCTCGGCGTGCGAGACCTTCTTGTTGGTCTCGGCCACCGCGGCGTCCACCTCGGCGATCAGCTCCGGGTGCTCGATCAGCTTGTCGATCGGGGTGTCGGCGGGCAGGCCGTGCCGTTCCCTCCAGCCGGGCAGCGTCTCCGGGTCCAGCGTGATCAGCGCGCCGATGAACGGCTGGCCGTCGCCGACCACCATCACCTGACTGATCAGCGGATGCGCCCGCAGCGAGTCCTCCAGCAGCGCGGGGGAGACGTTCTTGCCACCGGCGGTGACGATGATCTCCTTCTTGCGGCCGGTGATGGTGATGAAGCCGTCCGCGTCGATGGCGCCGAGGTCACCGGTCTTGAACCAACCGTCCTCGAAGGCGTCCTCGGTGGCCTCCGCGTTGCCCCAGTAACCGCTGAACACAACCGAGCCGCGCAGCAGCAGCTCGCCGTCCTCGGCGATCTTGGCGGCGTGGCCCTCGATCGGCCGTCCGACGGAGCCGACCCGGATGTGCTCCGGGGTGTTCACGGCGATGGCGGCGGTGGTCTCGGTGAGGCCGTAGCCCTCGTAGATGGTCACGCCGACGCCGCGGAAGAAGTGGCCGAGCCGCGCGCCGAGCGGGCCGCCGCCGGAGACGGCCGCCTCGCACTGCCCGCCGAGCGCCGCCCGCAGCTTCGCGTAGACCAGCTTGTCGAACAGCGCGTGCTTCAGCTTGAGCAGCACGCCGGGGCCGCCGTTGTCGATCGACTCGCTCCACGCGATCGCGGTGTCCGCGGCGGCGTCGAAGATCTTGCCCTTGCCGCCGTCGTGCGCCTTCTGCTTGGCGCTGTTGAACACCTTCTCGAACACGCGGGGCACCGAGAGGATGAAGTGCGGCTGGTAGCTGCCGAACTGCTCGACCAGGGTGGACCAGTCGGCGGTGTGCGCGACGATCACCTTCGCGTCGAACGCGGCCAGCGCGACGGCGCGGGCGAAGACGTGCGCCAGCGGCAGGAACATGAGGGTCTTCTTGCCCTCGGCGACGTACTTGTGCAGCGCGATCCGGTCGGACTTGGACTCCGCGTAGAGGTTCGCGTGGGTGAGCATGACGCCCTTGGGGCGGCCGGTGGTGCCCGAGGTGTAGATCAGGGTGGCGGGCGACTGCGCGCCGACCTGGGCGCGACGGTCGTGCACGGCCTGGTCGTCCAGGTCGGCGCCGCGGCTGATCAGCTCGTCCAGCGCGCCCTTGTCGATCTGCAGGATCTCGCGCAGGTCGGGCATCGATCCGGACTCGATCTCGTCGATCACCTTGCGGTGCTTGTCGCTGTCCACGATCAGGAGCTTGGTGGTCGAGTCCTGCAGGATCCACTTGGCCTGCTCGGCGGCGGAGCTGTCGTAGATCGCGACGGTGCAGCCGCCCGCGGCCCAGATCGCGAAATCGAGGACAGCCCATTCGTACCGCGTGGGGGCCATGATGGCGACGCGATCGCCGAAGTCGAGGCCCGAGGCGATCAGGCCTTTCGCCACGCCGGTGACGGTCGTCGCGAACTCCGCGGCGGTGACGTCCTGCCAGCCGCCACGGCCGTTCGGCACGTTGAACAGCACCGTGTTCGGCGTCTGCTCGGCATGGCGGAAGACGTTGTCGGAATTGTTCGCGTCATCCGGGATGGTGTAAGAAGCCGGGACTTCGAACTCTCGCATCAGTGCCCTTCCACGTGGGTTTACTCGCCAGTAATCTACGACACCTGCGCCAGGGCCGTGAGGTCGACCACCGCAAGCGGCCCCGCACATTACCGACCGGTACGGACCCGCTCCGCTGCTCATCCTAGTTCGCGCAGGTCCGCGGGTTGAATGGCTTCGCGCAGGAATCCGGCGAGTTCGCCCAGTGCGGCCGCCGCGGGCGCCGCCAGCGCGGCCTGCAGCTGTGCGACGTGCCACAAGCCCTTGCTCTCGGTGAACTGCACGTGCACGCCCGCCGCCCGCAGCGCGGCGACCAGATCCACGCATTGCGTGTGCAGCAGCTCGCTGACGTCGACCTGCACATAGGTCGGCGGCAGCCCGCGCAGCTCGCCGGTCAGTGGCGCGTAACCCGGGTCGGCCGGGTCCCCGTCGCCCAGATAGGCGGCCGCGCAGGCGCGCGACCACGGCTTGTTGATCACCAGGTCGCGCTGGCGATCGGGGATCTGGTTGGGATCCGCCCACGGTGCGATCAGGCCTAGCGCGGCCGGAGTGCATCCGTGCCGCGCGATCAGGCGTTGGGCGAGCGCCAGCGAGAGACCGCCGCCCGCGGAATCACCGGAGACGGCGATCTGCCCCGCGTGGTAGCCCGCGCTCGCCATCAGCTCCAGGAACGCGGCCTCGGCGTCGTCGAGCGCCGCGGGGAACGGATGCTCCGGCGCGAGGCGGTAGTCCAGAACGTAGACCGCGCAGCCGGTGTCGCGCGCCAGCCGGGCCGCCAGCGAGCGGTGCGTCGCCGTCGAGCCGACCGCGTAGCCGCCGCCGTGCAAGTAGAGGACGGCGCCGTGGCCGGAGGTGTCCGCGAAGCTGATCCGCTCCGCGGGCCTGCCGCCCAGGCGCAGCCGATGCACGATGCTGCCCTCGGGCAGCAGCTGCGCCCGCGAACCGATGTCGAGCAGCCTGCGCTGCATCGAGAACGGCAACCGCTTGTTGAGCGTGACCCGGAAGAGGGGATTCAGTACCGCCCGTGCGACGGGCAGCGGAAGGTCGATGTCCCGCACGATGTTCCTCGAATCCGGATCAGGGCAGGAAGCGGCGTTCGACGTTGGCCGCGATGCGCTGGTAACCCGACGCGGTCACCCGGACGAACAGGTCCAGCAGCTTGGCCTCCCAGCCGATCAGCACGCGGCCGTGACCCTTGCGCACGCCTTCGGTGATGGTCTGCGCCGCCATGTCGGCGGTGTGGATGGCCAGCTTCTTGTCGAACATCGACGCGGCCGACTTGGGGTCGATGCCTTCGGCATACGTGGCGTTGCGCGCCACGGCGGTCTTGATGCCGCCGGGGTGTACACAGGTGACCTTGACCGGATGCCGCGCGACCAGCATCTCCTGCCGTAGCGACTCGGTGAAGCCGCGCACCGCGAACTTCGCCGCGTTGTACGCGCTCTGGCCGGGGATCGCGATCAGGCCGAACAGGCTGGACACGTTGACGATGTGCCCGTCGCCGGATTCGATGACCATCGGCAGGAACGCCTTGGTGCCGTTGACCACGCCCCAGAAATCGACGTCCATGACGCGCTCGAAGTCCTTGAACTCCGAGCGGAGCACCTCGCCGTGGTGGGCGATGCCCGCGTTGTTGTAGACCTGGTGGACCGTGCCGAAATGCGCCTTGACCGCGTCGGCGTAGAGCAGCACCGCCTCGCGTTCGACCACGTTCAGCCGGTCGGACTTGACCTCGGCGCCGAGCTGCTCGCAGCGGCGCACGGTCTCGGCAAGCCCCTCGACGTCGATATCGGACAGCGCCAGTTTGGCGCCGCGCCGGGCCAGATTCTCGGCCAATGCGCGGCCGATCCCGGAGCCCGCCCCCGTGATCACACACACCTTGTTCTTGAAGTAAGCGTCCTTGCTCACCGTGCCACTGCTTTCAGATCGGATCGAGAAATGGAGATGTCGTACGCCGACACGTCGAATGTCCTGGTCTGCCGACGGAATTCGAAGGTGAAGTCCGGCCACAGCGTGGTGTTGTTGCCGTGCTTGTCCAGGTACCAGCTCGAGCACCCGCCGGTCAGCCAGACGCTGCGGCCGAGCTTCGCCTGCAGGTCGGCGTTGTAGGCATCCTGCACGTCGCGGCGCACTTCCACGGTACGCAGGTCCAGGCGATCGATGGTGGCCAGCGCGTCGGCGATGTAGTTGATCTGCGATTCGATCATGTACACCATCGACGTGTGCCCGAGGCCGACGTTCGGGCCGAGCAGGAAGAACATATTGGGGAAGTTGGCGACCGAGGCGCCCTTGTAGCCCTGCTGGCCGATCTCGTCGAACACTTCCGCGAGGGTGCGGCCGTCGCGGCCCGCGATCGTGTCGTAGGTCGGCGAGTCGGTGACGTGGAAGCCGGTCGCGACGATCAACGCGTCGATCTCGCGCTCGGTGCCGTCCTTGGTGACGATCGAGTTGCGGCGCACCTCGGCGATGCCGTCGGTGATCACGTCGACGTTGGGGCGCGACAGCGCCGGGTAGTAGTCGTTGGAGATCAGCATGCGCTTGCAGCCGATCCGGAAGTTCGGCGTGACCTTGGCGCGCAGTTGCGGATCGCGAATCTCATAGCGCAACTTGGCTTTCGCGATCATCTCGAACAGCTGCATAAGGGCGGGCGCCTTGGCCAGACCCACCACCTGTGTTTCGCGCGCGGCGTAGATGGCCGCGCGGGACAGTCGCTGGAAGCCCGGGATGTGCTTGAAGGCGAGCCGCTCGGCCTTGGTGTAGGGGCGGTCGAAGCGCGGCAGCAGCCACGGCGCGGTGCGCTGGTAGACGTCCAGGCGGCCGACTTTCGGGGCGATCGCGGGCACGATCTGGATGGCCGACGCGCCGGTGCCGATGATGGCGACCCGCTTGCCGGTGAGGTCGACGTCGTGGTTCCAGCGGGCGGAGTGGAAGACCTCGCCTTCGAACTGGCTGATGCCCTTGATGTCCGGCAGGGCGGGTTCGCAGAGCGCGCCGACCGCCGAGACCACCGTGTTCGCGGTGAACCTGCCCTGGGTCGACTCGATCTCCCAAAGCGCGGTGTCGTCGTTCCACCGGGCGCCGGTCACGTCGCAATCGAAGATGTGCTTGTCGCGCACGTCGAAGCGGTTGGACACGTCCTGGATGTACTGCTGGATCTCCCGCTGGCGGGAGTAAGACCGCGACCAGTTCGGATTCAGCGCGAACGAGTACGAGTACAGGTGTGAGGGGACGTCGCACGCGGCGCCGGGGTAGGTGTTGTCCCGCCAGGTACCGCCGACATCGCTGCCGCGCTCCAGCACGAGGAAGTCGTTGCGACCCTCCTTCACGAGGCGGATGGCCAGACCCAGACCCGAGAACCCGCTGCCGATGATGATCGTCCTGGCGTGGCGTGTGGGTCGGCCGGCGACAGCATTGTCTGTGACCTTGCGACTCATATAATCGAGACTACGGTGCTATTGAGCGCGAGTCAACAGTGTATTGAGCAGCGTTCAGTAGGATGATCCGGTGACCATCAGCCGAGACGAGACCGCGAAGCGCACCCGGCTCAGCCCGGAGGAACGGCGCGAGCAGTTGATCACCCTGGGTGCGAAGATGCTCGGCGAGCGCACCATCGACGACATCTCCGTCAGCGAGATCGCGGCGCGGGCCGGTATCTCCCGCGGCCTGCTGTTCCACTACTTCCCGACCAAGCACGACTTCCTGCTGGAGATCGTCCGCCACGCCAACGCCGAACTGCTCGAGCGCGTCGCCCCCGACCGCAACCTGGGCATTTCCGCGATGCTGCGCGACTCGATGGAGCGCTACATCGACTACGTCAGCGAGAACCGCACCGCATACCTGGCGTTGCTGCGCGGCCCCACCAGCGTCAGCCCCGACCTGGCGGCCCTGGTCGACCTGACCCGCGACGCGATCGTCGGCATCATCCTCGCCGAAGTCCCGGTGCCGATCTCCGACGCGGACCATCCGCGGCTCATGCTCGCCATGCGTGGGTGGATCGCGTTCGTGGAGGAAACCACGCTTACGTGGTTGCGCACGGAGCCTATTTCCCGCGAGCAACACATCGACCTGCTGGTTGAATCGCTGATCGCCATAGCGTTTTCCGTTGACCCGGATTTGGCGGCCGCGTTGCGCAGCTGAGGCGCGCAGGCACGCATCGCCACCTCGCCGCAGGCAGCGGTCTGGATGGCTGCGTCTTCTGGCGTAGCTGGGGCCGTCGCCCGTCGGTCTGCAGTCGTGCCCGTGGACCGCAAGAGTTCCGTGCGGACATGGTCGTGGCCGCGGAAACCCTCATCGTCGGGTACATCCACCAAGACCCCTGCGGACACCTTGGATCACGGCATCTCCCAAGGAGCCTGCCGACAGCTCGACCGGCCCAAGGGCTGCGTCCGCAGCCGATACCGCGGTGTCATGTGACCCCTGCCCACACGCTGAACGCATAGTGCCCTTGTGCCGCCAATCCCCCGCTCTTACAGTGCCTTTCGCGTTCCGTAGGATATCGCGCCGAATACCGTTGAGTGGTCGGTTGTATGGGACGCGATGGAGGTGACCGCTGATGCTGGTCATCAACGAACGAACGACGGCACCGCGATCCGAGCAACGTGTGCTCGACTGGATCCGGAGCTGGACCGGGCAGTACGTCATTGTCGGACTAGCGATCTCGGGATGCTACTTACCCGACCGCAATCGCAAGGATGAGGCGCAGGAAGCCGA
>NZ_BAGF01000069.1 GCF_000308755.1 Nocardia pneumoniae NBRC 100136 | reverse complement strand
GCGCCGCCGATCAGGGCCACGGCGACCGTGGCGAGCACCATGGTCGGGAAGCGGTTCACCAGCGGGATCGCCAGGTTCAGCAGGATGTCCTTCATCGAGGTCGAGCCGCGCCCGGTGAGCTGCTGATAGGCCAGTGGCACGGCGACGAACAGCAGCAGCGGCGGCAACACCATGGTGCTGAACAGCCCGCGGTAGCGCACGGCCGCTACGGCCGCCACGCAGCCGAGGATGTACAGGGTGGCGAACGTGCCGGTCAGCTCACCGCCTCCGCCGCCGGCATCGATCAGGAATCCCACAAACGTGCAGGCCACCGCGATCAGAACAGCCGCGCCGACGGGGATCCCCGGCACCGACGGCAGGATCGAGCGTTGCGGCGCGGGCACCCGGGATCGCGCACGTTCGGAAGCAGCCACGCTATGCACCCTAGTTGCCGCCGCGCTCGGCGGCGTCGCGGCACGGCCATATGACCATCTCCTGGACATCCACCGAGGCCATGGCGTGGTCGAGAGCATCCACCACCCTGCCGCCTGTGCGGCCATCCGTTCCGGGGTGATCGCCAGTCACCCGGGGTGGGTGGTGTGGCTCACAGCCGGGTCTGCACCGCCGCCCGAGACCGGCCAGCCCTTGCGCCATCCGAGGCCGCCCAGCGACGGGGTCACCGTCACGATGACGCAGCTCGGCCGACCGGCATTCTTCAGCAACTACGCGCCAGTGATGAGCGCCGTGCCCCGGGCACGGATTGCCACGATGGGCTCCTCACCCGGCAAGGCCACCACACGGAACGCGATAGTGCCGACCGCTGCGGCGGCTCGGGACACCGCGCCGCAACCCAGTCCTTTCCGCGAGGGGTATCTACCTGTGCAAGCGCGGCGGTGCGCCGCGACGACGCCCGAGCGGTCGTCCTCGCCATGGTCCGCGCTCTCCGGTGGCTGGAAATCACGGCCCAGTCATACGGGCCACCTCGACTGCCGTGGCAAGCGCTGACTGTTGGCCGATGGAGCGAGGCGAGCGTCCCTGCCGTGCGCGCGGTGCCCGGGGCCGTGGGGTATGCCCCGCCAGTTGCCCGAGGCGGAATCCGGCCGCGGATACCGTGTCGCGGCGAGCATCGGTGCGGTCATAGCTCGGATAGTGCCGCATGCCACCGACAAGAAATAGCGCGAGCAACCGTGTCGTATCGCGTCGCCGTTCGACCACATACCACATGGCGACTTGGCATCTGGAGTCGCCAGTGGTCCGGCGCTCGGAAGGCCAACGTAAGTGCGATGATTCGATTCGCAGGCCGAACCGAGGTCCTGAGGCCGAACACATGGCTCCCGTCCCGGCGGACACGCCGTGCGGTGGCTGGGCAAACCCGACACAGCGGGCAGGGCGATTGAAGTCTGTCGGTGGGTTGCCCTACGGTTTCGCGGCATGCGGATGCTGCACACCTCGGACTGGCACATCGGGCGCACGTTTCACGGTGTCGATCTGCTTGCCGACCAAGCTCGTTCACTGACCGCGATCGCGGAGCTGGTGGCCGAGGAGTCGGTCGACGTGGTGGTGCTGCCTGGCGACGTGTACGACCGGTCGATCCCGAGTGCCGACGCGATCGCGGTGTGCAACCGGGGGTTCGAGGCCATCCGCGCGGCCGGGGCGCAGATCGTCGCCACCTCGGGCAACCACGATTCGCCTGCCCGGCTGGGCGCGGGAGCCAGTTTCGCCGCGGCGGGCGGGTTGCACTTGCGCACTACGGTCGCCGACGCCGATCGTCCGGTGGTCCTCCAGGACGAGCACGGGCTCGTCGCATTCTATGGCATCCCGTACCTGGAACCGGAGATCACCAGGGCGGAACTCGATGTGCCGCAGGCCCGCTCGCACGCCGAGATCCTGGACGCGGCCATGGCACGCATCCGCGCCGACATCGCGCGGCGGCCGGGCGCGCGGACGGTCGTGCTGGCGCATGCCTTCGTCGTCGGTGGGGAGGCCACCGGGTCGGAACGGTCCATCTCGGTCGGTGGAGTGGAGACGGTACCGCTGGCCGCCTTCGAAGGCATCGACTACGTGGCGCTCGGCCACCTGCATTCGCCCCAGACACTGGCGGAGTCGGTCCGCTACTCCGGCTCGCCGCTGCCGTATTCGTTCGCCGAGAACTCGCATCGCAAGGCGGTGTGGATCGTCGACTTGGACGCGCCCGGCTCGATTGCGGTGCGGCGCCGGGATCTGCCGACCATCCGGGGGCTGAGCAAACTCACCGGAACCCTGGACGAGCTGCTGAGTGACGAGCAGCACACCGCGGCCGAACAGCACTATGTGTCCGCGGTGCTCACCGATATCGCTCGCCCGGTCGACGCCATGCGCAAGCTGCGGGAACGGTTCCCCTATGCCGTGCACGTGGAATGGGCGCGGCCGGAGGGCAACCCGGAGCTGCGCTACCGTGAGCGGGTGCACGGCCGCCGCGACACCGAAGTAGCCCGCAGCTTCCTCACCGACGTCCGCGGCGCGCCGACCCCGAGCGAGATGACGTGGCTGGAGCGCGCGCTCGCCGCCGCCGTCGCGGAACGCGAGCAGGTGACCGCGGTGACCGCGCCCGAGGAACTGTCCGCATGAGCGTGCGCGGCGAGCGAGCCAGGGATTCCACCGAGCGCTCGCGTGTGCTGGAACTTGGCGTCGCTGGGCTGCCGGAATGAGGAAGTGCGGCGACGCGACGGACGTAGACGGACGTAGTCGAGCGCGCGCATGTACGAGAGTCGAGCATCGTCGAGCGCGGCGGTCGAGCCATGGACATAGCCGAGCGCTGCCGTACCGGAATCGAGCACAAGCACAGGGCAGGGCCGAGCTGATGATCGAAACAGCGCGCACCGCGCATGATGGATCCGAGCGCTGGCGAGGCGCGGTCACTTCAGGCGCGGCGGCATGAGGCTGCACAGACTCGAGATGACCGCGTTCGGCCCGTACGCCGACACCACGGTCGTCGACTTCGACGCGCTCGGTGCCGACGGGCTGTTCCTCCTGCACGGTCAGACGGGAGCGGGGAAGACCACAGTGCTGGACGCGATCGCGTTCGCTCTGTACGGCAAGGTGCCCGGTGCCCGCGGCGAAAGCAAGCGGTTGCACTCCGATCACGCCCCGGAGAACACGCCGCCGCAGGTGATGCTGGAGGCGACCTTGGGTGGTCGGCGACTGCGGCTGACCCGCAGCCCCGAATTCGAGCGCCCCAAACGAGACGGCACCGGCATGCGCACCGTGCCCGCCAAGGCCACGCTGACCTGGCTGGACGGCCGCGGCGAAAATCTCGCTCGGATCGTGGATATCGGCGAGGAGATCCTTCGCCTGCTCGGCATGAGCGCCGACCAGTTCTTCCAGGTGGTACTCCTGCCACAGGGTGACTTCGCGCGGTTCCTGCGATCGGACAACGAAGACCGCGAAAAGCTGCTCGAAAAGCTCTTCGACACCAAGCGTTTCGGCACCGTTGAGCAGTGGCTCGCCGACAAACGCCGCGCCGCCGAAGCCGATCTGGACGCACGCACCGAGGGCATCAAGCGACTGATCACCCAGATCGGCATGGCAGCCGCGGTGGCGGATTCGGCCGGGGTGCCGGAGTGCGTCACCTGGTCGGAAGATCTGCTGTCCGCCGCGCGCGTCGACCTCGCGGCCGCCGCCACCGAGCTGGAACGCTGCCAGCAGGAATCGGCGCGGACCCGTGAGCGGGCCGAACAACAGCGTCGACTGCACGACCTGCACCGCCGCATGGCGGCGGCCCGTCGGCAACTGGAGGATCACGCGGCCGACGCCGAACGGCGCGGCGCGCTGCGAGCCGAGCTCGAGCTGGCGCGCCGGGCCGAACCGGTCGCGGCGGCCATCGACGAGGCGCGCGCGGCGGTCCGAAACCAGCGGCAGCGGGAAAGCGAAAAGAAAAGCGCTGCAATCCGATTGGCCGAACGGCTGCGGGAACCGGCGAGCGCCGACCTCGGTGGCGCCGAATTGCTCCGGCCCGATGACGACGCTCAGGTACGCGACGACGCCGACATCGACGCGGCGATCCAGCGGTGGAGCGGGCAGATCGGCGCTCTGGACGAAGTGCGCGCCGACGCGGCTACCGCCACTCGGCTGGGTGACGAGCTCGTCGCGCTGCGGGCCGAGGACAGCACGCTTGCCGAACGCATCGTCGAAATCACCCAGCGACGCGAATCATTGCCCGCCGCGCTCGCCGGAGCGGAGGCCAGATCGCGCGAGGCGACCGAGGCGGCCGCGGCGCTGCCCGGCCTGACCGCGGAAACCGAGCGGCTGCAGACGGCCGCGACCGCCGCCGTCGAACTGGCCGCGCGCCGAACGGCGCTCGATCACGCGAGAATCGAGTTCGACACCGCCCGCACCGCGCATCTCGACGCCAAGGAACTCGTGCTCGACCTGCGCGAGCGCAGGCTGTCCGGAATGGCTGCCGAGCTGGCCGGTGAACTGGTCGACGGAATACCGTGCGCGGTCTGCGGTTCCGCTGACCATCCCGCGCCCGCCCGGCCCACCGCGACCGCGGTGTCCAAGGACGAGGAGGAGACCGCCGCGGCCGCCGAGCGCGCGGCCGAGGACACCCGCGACCGCGCGCTGGCCCGCATCACCGGGTTGGAGCGCGAGATCGAAGCGCTGGTGGCGCGTGGCGGCGACACCGACCGCGTCGAGCTCGCCGCCGCATTGCGCGCCGCCACCGACCGCTACGAGGACACGGCGGAACTGGCCGCGCACGCCGACGACCTGAACGCCGAGCTCGCCCGTCTGCGTGACGAGGAGACGCGCCTGAACGACGAGCTGCGCGAATGCGACGCCCGCCGCAGCGCGGTCGCCGCCACCATCGACTCCGCCGAGAAGCGCCTGACCGAGCTCACCGAGCGGCTGCGCAGCGCAGCCGGTGCCGACCAGACCATCGAGCGCCGCCGCGCCCGGCTCACCGCCCTCGTCGCCGAAGCGTCCGCGCTGCGCGATGCCCGCGCGGAGGCAGTGGCGGCGCGCGAGCAGGTCTCGGTTGTCGCCGATCGCGTCGAAAAGCTCGCCCGCGCTGCCGGTTTCGTGACGGAAGGGCAGGTCGTCGGCTCCGCCGCCGGTGTCGGTGGTTCCGTACCGGAAACACGCCTGGCGGGTGCCTCGGAGGAGCGAGTCGGCGATTCCGCGTCCAGTGTCGGCGGTTCCGTGCCGGCAACATTCCCGGCGGGTGCCGGGGACGAGCGAGTAGGACAAGTCGGCGATTCCGCGTCCGATGTCGGCGGCTCTCTACCCGCAATACACCTGGCGACTACCGCGGACGAGCAGGCGGAGAGCGCAGGCCGGACCGTCGACGCCGCCGTAGCGGTGGAAGGCGGCGACCCGGGTTCCGGCGTAGTGGGTGGCGATACCGCGGCGAGCGGTCCGCGCGACGACGTGGCCTTGCTGACCGCATACGCGAAGGTCGTCGCCGCCGCGTCCCGTACGCCCGAGCGGCAGGCCGAGATCGAAGCCGAACTCCTGGCGGCCGACCGGGCCCGCGCCCACGCGGAAGCCGTGCTCGCGGAACCGGAGATCCAGGCCGCGGCGACGCTGGAGCCCGGTGACCTGGCCGAACTCGACGCGCAGGTAGCGGCCGCGCAGAGCAGCCTGAACGCCGCGGTGGCCGCCCATGCCGAAGCCAGCAGGCGGGCGAGCCAGCTCGAGGAACTTGGCGGCCAGCTCTGGGCCGCCGTCGACCGGATCGCACCGGCCCAGCAGGCCTTCGAGGAGCTCAAAGGACTCGCCGAGGTGGTCGCCGGGCGCGGCGCGAACAACCGCCACATGTCCCTGCACTCCTATGTCCTGGCCGCCCGCCTGGAAGAAGTAGCACAGGCGGGGTCGCTGCGATTGCGCAAGATGTCCGGCGGCCGTTACGAATTCGTCCACTCCGACAAGGCCGGTCCGCGTGGTCGCCGAGGCGGACTCGGCCTCGACATCCGCGATGACTACACCGGCGCCATCCGCCCCGCCAAAACGCTCTCCGGCGGCGAAACCTTCATGGCCGCGTTGTCCTTGGCGCTGGGCCTAGCCGACACCGTCGCGGCCGAATCCGGCGGCGTCGTGCTGGACACCCTCTTCATCGACGAGGGCTTCGGCGGCCTGGACGCCGACAGCCTGGACGCCGTCATGGGCGTCCTCGACGAACTCCGCGCCGGTGGCCGGGTGGTCGGCGTGGTCAGCCACGTCGACGAAATGCGCCAACGCATCCCCAGCCGCCTGCACGTCCTCCGCGGCCGCAACGGCTCCCGCCTACAGGCGACCATCGCCTGACTCGGGCTGGTCCGGGGCGAGGATGCTCACCCTTCGTGGTCGAGTAGCCAGCGCTTCACCGGCAACCCCCAGCGGAATCCGCCGAGCGCGCCGCCGATGCGCAGGATTCGATGGCAGGGCACGAACAGGGCGGCGGCGTTGCGGGCGCATGCGTTGGCGGCGGCGCGCGTGGCGTCGGGACGGCCGGAGCGGGAGGCGAACTCGGTGTAGGTGAGCGGGCTGCCCGCGGGGACCTTGCGCAGCACCTCCCAGGCGTGCACCAGGAACTCCCCGGACCGCTGGCGAACCGGAATCGGGTCTATCGCCGTGAGGTCGCCCTCGTGATAGGCGATTACGGCGCTGGTCACCTCGCCCAGCGAATCGCGGTGCCGTAGCTGGTCGGGGCGCAGCGTGGGATGGATCAAGCCGCGCAGGTTCTCCGCGTCGGAAGTCCAGCCGGAGGCCAAGACCGCGCCCTCCGCGTCGACGAGCGCGGTGAACGGCCCGAGCGGGGTGTCGGTAGTCGCGAAATCCGCGGTACCGGTGACCTTTCCGGCGACTGGGGAGGAAACGGCGATGCTGGCGTTCATGATTCGACACTGCCTTTCGTGGTGGCGAGCGCGTGGACTTTGGTAGACGTGGCGCGGTCGGTCAGGGCCGCTTTCCAGAGGTGCATCGACAGGTATGACCGCCACGGCGCCCAGCGCGCGGTATCCGTCAGATCGATGCCCAGTGCGGTCGCGCCTTGGCGGACGACCAGATCGGTGCTCAGCAGGACGTCCGGATCGGCGAGCAGGCGCATGGTCACGTAGTCGGCCGTCCACGGCCCGACGCCGTCCAGCGCCAGCAGATCCCGGCGCAGGTCGGCGGCGGTACGTCCCTGGTGCAGCAGCAGCTCACCCGCGGCCAGCGCCTCCGCGGCAGCGACGATGGAGCGAATCCGCCGCGCCGGGCCGGTCAAGACTTCGGCGCCGCGCTCGGCGATCACCTCCGGTGCCGGGAACAGCAGCGGAATCGGACCGTCGACTCGCTCGCCGAGCGCCTCGACCAGCCGCGCGGTGTGCGTGGCCGCGGCGGCGACCGAGATCTGCTGCCCGATCATGGTGCGCAGCAACAGTTCCGCACCGTCCAGGCAGCCGGGTACCCGGATACCCGGCGTGAACGACGGGTGTATCGCGCCGAACCGGTCGGCCTCGGGCATCGCCTCGGCATCCGGCGGCGAGCCCGCACCGGCATCCGGCAAATACTCGGTGTGGTGCTCCGACAGCCGTTCCAGGGACGGCCCTGGCGCCCCTGGCCCGACGCCGAGCGCCTCATCGATCCCGACCGGATCGGCGTCCAGATCCAGCAGATGCCGCAGCCGCGCCACCGTCGGCGCCAGATCGCGCATGTCGTGCAGGGACAACTCGGCCCGCACGTGGTCGCGCTGGAAACTCAGCCGCACCGTGGCGTGCCCGTGTGGCGTGCGCAGATTCCGCGTGTAGGCGCCGCTGTCCCACAGCTCCATGCCGGGCACGACGTGCGCGGACAGGAACCACTCCAGCCACGCGCGGTCCAGCGGCTCCCGATAGGGCAGCCGCAGTGTGAGCGAGCCGTTGGCGGGAGGTGCCGCACGACCGGGCGCGTCGGATCTCGCGCGCTGGGCCTCGGTCCGCATGGTGGTGGGGCTGACCGCGAACACCTCGCGCACCGTGTCGTTGAACTGGCGAATGGAGGCGAACCCCGCCGCGAACGCGATATCGGACATGGGCATCGTGGTGGTCTGGATCAGCAGCCGCGCGGTGTGCGCCCGATGCGCACGGGCCAGTGCCAGTGGTCCCGCGCCGAGCTCGGTGGTCAGCACCCGGGTGAGTTGCCGCTGCGAGTAGCCGAGCGTGGCGGCCAGCGCCGGCACCCCACCCCGTTCGATGACGCCGTCACCGATCAGCCGCATCGCCCGCGCGGCCAGATCCGCCCTGGTGTTCCACAGCGGTGAACCCGGCGCGGCGTCCGGCAGACAGCGGCGGCAGGCCCGATAGCCCGCCTGCTGCGCCGCGGCGGCGGTCGGCAGGAACGACACGTTGGCCCGCTTCGGGGTGATCGCCGGACACGAAGGGCGGCAATAGATTCCAGTGGTTCGCACCGCGGTGAAGAATTGACCGTCGAATCGCGAGTCTCGGGTCGACACCGCCCGATAGCACCGTTCGAAGTCCAATGCCGTGATCGTCACGCCAACCACAATGTCAGCTACGGCGGACCCGTGCTAGCGGAAATCCGCCATCAATGCAGGGTGCTGTCGCCACCTCGCACAAGCGTCATGACATCGCACCATTGATACGTGGTGCGCAGTAGTGCGAAGCACCAAAACGACATGCGGCGGCGCGCACCGAAAAAAATTCGCTCAGCAGCAGCGGTTGGCCGGGTTGCGATCCGCCTCGGCATGGCGCTGCCGCCAGTACTCCCGCTCGGTCGGAATCGCGCAGTCCGGATGCCTGCGACGCAGGTGCTCGACGTAGCGCTGGTAGTCCCGCCCGCCCAGGATCGAGTTGAACCACCAGATCCCGGCGCGAACGCCGTTCCCGCAGGCGCGGGCCGTGGCGCGCAGCCGGGCGCCGACCAGTCGCGCGGACCGGTCGGCACCCGTGGCGGCGGAATTACTCATTGCGCGTGCACGTGCGCCGCGCCGGGCGCGCGCACCTGTCCGGTCGCGATCAGCTCGTCCCACTGCTTCTGGACTTCCCGCTCCGCCGCGGTGGCGACGAATCCGCTGGGCGCGAAGATCTTCGACGGCTCCTCCGGAGTCTCGGTGGTCGTCGTCTCGCTGGAGCGCCAGGCGCGGAAGGCGACCACCGCGCCGACCACCGCGACGATCAGCACCAGCGCCGCGAACACGATCGACAACGTGCCCTGGATGAAGGTGTTGCGCACGATCGCGTTCATGTCGTCGGGGGTCTTCGCGGTCAGGCACAGTTTCCCGGCCTCCTGTGCCGCCTGGCAGATGCTGTGCTGCTTCCAGTAACCCAGCTTCGGATCCGCGGAGAAGATCTTCTGCCAGGACGCGGTCATGGTCACCGCGAGGTCCCAGGCCAGCGGAATACCAGGAACCCAGGCCCATTTGGCCAGGCCCTTCTTCACCAGAATCACCAGCACCACGGTCAACGCCATCGCCGCGAGCAGCTGGTTGGCGATGCCGAACAGCGGGAACAGCGTGTTGATGCCGCCCAGCGGATCGGTGACGCCCATCAGCAGGATCGACCCCCACGCGCCGACCACGACCGCCGAGCACAGCCACGCCCCGACCCGCCAGGACGGATCACGGAACTTCTCGGCCGCGCCGCCGAAATTGCCGAGGGCGTCCGACAGCATGAACCGCGCCACCCGGGTCCCCGCGTCGATCGTGGTGAGGATGAACAGCGCCTCGAACATGATCGCGAAGTGGTACCAGAACGACTTCATGCTCGCGCCGCCGAGGAACTGGTGGAACACCTCGGAGATGCCGACCGCCAGCGTCGGCGCGCCGCCCGTGCGGGAGATGATGGTCGTCTCGCCGACGTCGCTCGCGGCCTGGCTCAGCTCCGCGGGCGTCACGGCGGGACCGCTGAGGCCGAGGCTGTTGGTGTAGGCCGCGGCCTTCTCCGCGGTGCCGCCGGTGAGCCCGACCGGCGCGTTCATCGCGAAGTACAGGTGCTGGTCGATGATCGAGGCGGTGATGATGGCCATCACCGCGACGAACGACTCCATCAGCATGCCGCCGTAGCCGATCATGCGCGCGTGCGATTCCTTCTCCAGCAGCTTCGGCGTGGTTCCAGAGGAGACCAGCGCGTGGAAACCGCTGAGCGCGCCGCATGCGATGGTGATGAACAGGAACGGGAACAGCGAGCCCGCGAACGCAGGACCCTTGCCCGAACCGGCGAAGCTCGACACCGCAGGGGCCTGCAACACCGGCAGCGTGACCAGGATGCCGACCGCGAGCAGGACGATCGTGCCGACCTTCATGAAGGTGGACAGATAATCCCGCGGCGCCAGCAGCAACCACACCGGAAGCACCGACGCGAAGAAGCCGTAGGCGATCAGCAGCCAGGAGATGGTCACCGGCGACAGCGTGAACCAGTCCGCGCCCCAGTCGGTTTCCGACACCCAGCCGCCGCCCACGATGGCCAGCAGCAGCAGACCGAACCCGATCGCGGACACCTCGCCGACCTTGCCCGGCCGCAGGAACCGCAGGTAGACACCCATGAACAGCGCGATCGGGATGGTCATGCCGATCGAGAAGACGCCCCACGGGCTGTGCGCGAGGGCGTTCACCACCACCAGCGCGAGCACAGCGAGCAGGATCATCATGATCACGAGAATGCCGACGATGGCCGCCCAGCCGCCGATCACGCCCAACTCGTCGCGCGCCATCTGACCGAGGCTGCGGCCGCGCCGCTTCATCGAGATCCACAGCACCAGGTAGTCCTGCACCGCCCCGGCCAGCACCACGCCGACCACGATCCAGATGGTCCCGGGCAGGTAGCCCATCTGCGCGGCCAGCACCGGACCCACCAGCGGACCCGCGCCCGCGATGGCGGCGAAGTGGTGCCCGTAGAGCACCCGCCGGTCCATCGGCATGTAGTCCTTGCCGTTCTCCAGGATTTCGGCGGGCGTGGCCAGGTCGTCGCGCGGCTTGGTGATCTTGCGTTCGATGAACCTGGCGTAGAACCGATACGCGATGATGTACGTGCTCACCGCGGCGATCACGATCCACACCGCGTTGACCGATTCGCCACGTGAGATGGCGAGTACCGCCCAGGCTATGGCGCCCAGTACGGCGATCCCGGCGAAGATCAATTTCTTGCCTGGCGTGATCGGGGACTTGTCGACCACGCCGACGGGCGGCAGATCGGGATCGGTCCGCAGATATTCGATTGTCGCCATCTGCCTACTCTCCTGTAAAACGCGCAGGATCTTGCTGAAACACGTGACAACGTATCCGATCGATGATCACCGTCGTGCCGATTCCGGCCGCCAGGCGAGCAGCGTGAAATATTGTTCATGTGTCAGCCGTCACCTTGTGATAGCCGAACGTATGCTGCCATGCGGTTCGAAGAAGGTCCACATCCGCCCTGGAGGAGGGCTGTGTTGCCTGCCGATACCGTCGCCCGGGTCCGTCGCCGGACGCTGCTCGGGTCGGCGCTGGCCGCCCCGCTGCTGGCGACCGGCGGCTGCGGCTCCGATGACGACGCGCTGACGTTCTTCTTCCAGGCCAGGCCGGAAGAGGCGCGGGTGCGGCTGAAGATCATCGACGAGTTCCGGAAGCGACATCCCGGCATCCGGATTCGCACCATCATGTCGGGTCCCGACCCGATGCAGCAGATGCTCACCTATTGCGCGGGCGGCAAGTGCCCGGACGTGCTGATGGCCTGGGAGCTGCTGTATTCCGGCTTGGCCGATCGCGGTGTGCTGCTGGATCTGAACACGCTGCTGGAGCGCGATCCGCAGTACGCTGCCCAGTTGCGCGTCGACAGCTACCCGGCACTCTACGACACCTTCAACTACGCCGGTGGTCAGTACGCCCTGCCCGAGCAATGGTCGGGGGTATTCCTCTACTACAACCGCGAATTGTTCGCCGACGCGGGAATCACGCCGCCCGCTCGCTGGCGGGAAGCCTGGTCGTTCGACGAGTTCCTCGCCGCCGCCAGCGCTTTGACCGAGCGCGATTCGTCGGGGCGGACCCGGTGGGGCTTCGCCGACGCCTGGGTGCCCTACTTCTCAGCAGCCTGCTTCGGCATGAACAACGGCGCCGAATGGTTCACCCCGTCGGTGAATCCGACCAGGACCAATATCGGTGATCCGCGTTTCGCCGAAGGATTCCAGTTCTACGCCGACCTCGCGGTGCGCCACCGCGTGGCGCCGAAAGCCGCCGATACGCTGTCGGTTTCGGCGCCGGACCTGTTCCGGAGGGGGCGGGCGGCCATGGCGTTGGGCGGGCATTGGCTGTACTCCGAATTCGCCGGGCACGATGATCTCGCCATCGACGTCACGGTACTGCCCGCAGGTCCGCGCGGCGGTCCGGGCGCGATCACCGACGTCGGCAGCACCGGACTGTCCATTGCGTCGGATAGTCCGCGCATCGAACAGGCTTGGGAATTCGTCAAATTCGCGACCGGGCCGGTGGGACAGGAGATCATCGCCGCGTCCGGCCTGTTCGTTCCGGTGCTGAAGTCCGCCATGAGTTCGCCGGGGTTCGCCGCCGCGCACCGCGAGATCCGGAATCTCGAGGTGTTCACCGACGGCCCGGCCAACTCGCGGCCCCTGCCGGTGACACCTGTCTGGGGCAAGGTTTCCGCATTGCTCGAGCGGGGCTCCAACCGCGTCCTGCGCGGTGCCGCCACCGCCGATTCCTTGAACGGCCGGTTCGCCTCCGACGTCGACGCTCTCCTGGCGGCGCGATGAGCCGAGCGCAGCGATCGCAAACCACGAGCAAAGCACCATCTCGCTTGGCGCGGCGGCGGGAACGGGCTGGTTGGGCATTCGTCGCGCCCAATGTGGGAGCCGTAGCGGTTTTCCTGTTGTTCCCCTTGGGGTTTTCGCTCTATCTGAGTTTCCATTCGTGGGACTTGTTCGGCCCCATGCGGTTCGTCGGCCTGGGAAACTATCGGAGGCTGTTCGGATCCGATCCGCTGTTTCTCATCGCGGTGCGCAACACGGCTGTTTTCACGGTGCTCACTTTGGTCCCCACCGTGGTGATCGGACTCGCGGTCGCCGCGGTGCTGAACCGAAAGCTGGCCGGTATCGGCATCTTCCGGACGATAGCGTTCCTGCCGTTGGTCGCTTCCGCCGTCGCCATGGCGGTGGTGTGGCGGTTCTTGTTCACCGATGACGGTCTGCTGAACGTCGCGGTCGGCTGGTTCGGCATCGACGCGGTGCCGTGGCTGACCGACCCGGACTGGGCGCTGGTGTCGCTGAGCATCGTCACCGTGTGGAAGAGCGTGCCGTTCGCGACGGTCGTCCTGCTCGCCGCCATGCAGGGCGTGCCGGAGACACTCTACGAAGCCGCGAAGATCGACGGCGCCGGAGCGCTGCGGCGGTTCTCCGCCATCACCTTGCCGCTGATCCGAGGGCCGTTGTCGTTCGTCTTCATCATCACGATCATCAATTCGGTGCAGGCCTTCGATCAGGCGTACGCGCTGACCGGCGGTAACGGCGGTCCGGAGACCGGCACCTATCTGCTGGGGATCATGCTGTTCCAGAACGCGTTCGGCTTCTACGAGGTGGGCTACGCCTCCGCGCTCGCCTGGGTGATTTTCGCGATGCTGTTTCTGCTGACCCTGCTGCAATTGCGGATGGCCCGGCGGGCGGAGGTCGAGCAATGAACGCTGTCGAGGTGGTGCGGCGCGCGCTCCCGGTGCGGTGCGGCGCGGTTGTCGCGCGCGGCCGGGCCGAGCGGGCGATCGTGCGGCGGGTGGTCCGGGGTGCCGCCGTGTACGCCGCGCTGGTCGGCGTCGCGTGGTGTGCGCTGCTGCCGATCCTGTGGGCGGTGTCCGGGTCGCTGAAGTGCGACGGTGAGATCGCCGACGCCGCGTTGCTTCCGGAGCGGCCGCAGTGGTCCAACTACGGGAAGGTTTTCCAGCTGCTGCCGCTTGGGCGAATGCTGCTCAACACCACGGTCTACGCGCTGTGCGTCACGGCGGGGCAGGTCTTCTTCTGCTCGCTGGCCGGTTATGCGTTCGCGCGCTTGCGTTTTCGCGGTCGGGACATGTTGTTCCTGGCCTACCTCGCCACGCTGATGGTGCCGCTGACCGTGACGGTGATTCCCCAGTTCCTGCTGATGCGCGCGTTCGGCTGGGTGGACACCCCGTGGGCGATGATCGTGCCCGGCCTCTTCGGCAGCGCGTTCGGCACCTATCTGATGCGCCAGTTCTTCCGCACACTGCCGACGGAACTGGAAGAGGCCGCCATCCTCGACGGCTGCACCACCTGGCAGGTCTATTGGCGGGTCCTGCTCCCGCACACCCGTCCGGCCCTCATGGTGCTCGCCGTGCTCACCTGGATCACCGTGTGGAACGACTTCCTCTGGCCGTTGGTGATGATCCAGCGCGAGGACGTCGCCACGGCGACACTGGGCCTGATCCGGCTGCAAGGCCAGTACCACACCCAGTGGCCGATCCTCATGGCCGCCGCGGTCGTCATCCTGCTTCCGCTGCTGGTGATCTACGCGATCGCCCAGCGCGCGTTCATCCGCGGCATCGCGATGTCGGGACTCGGCGGCCGTTGAGAGGCTGCCTCGACTTCGCTCGGCCCGGCGCACAAGCGGCTGCCTCGAGCCTTCGATCGGCCCGGAGCGGGCCGAGCGAAGGCTATGCCCCCCAGTAGGTGCCGAAGCTCCAGAGGTTGCCCTCCGGGTCGCGGACGGTGAAACCGCGGGAGCCGTAATCTTCGTCGCGCAGGCCGCGGACCACCTCGGCGCCCGCGGCGGTGGCGCGGTCGAACAGGGCGTCCGGGTCGTCGCAGACCAGGTAGACGGAGTCGGTGCCGGGCGGGCGGGTGCCGAAGGGGCTGTCGTCCTTGCCCGCCGAGCCGAACATGATGCCGCCGCCCAGCGGCCAGCGCAGTTCGGCGTGTTCGACGATGGAGGGGTCGTCCTCGCGGGTGTAGCGCGCGGTCTGCTGGAATCCGAACGCCTCGACGAGGAACGTTTCCATCGCGGCGGCGTCGCGGAAGGTGAGGGTGGGCCAGACGGCGGTGCGGGTGCCGGTTTCGGTTGTTATCGGGTTCGTCATGCCCCTCATCGTCATCCGGCGGCCTCGTCGGAGGCTTGGACGGATGGAACCTCCTCGGCCAGCCAGGCCGTCGGGCTGGTCCCCGCCAGGTCGGCGAAGTCGCGATCGAGATGGGCTTGGTCGTAGTAGCCGCAGGCGGCCGCCACCTGGGCGATCGTGATGAAGGATGGGGTGTGCGCGAGCATCCGGCGTGCCCGCTCGAAACGGGTGATCCGGGCCGCCAGTTTCGGACTCAACCCGAATTCTCGACTGAACCGGCGGGTGAGATGCTGCCTGCTCCACCCGATCTCCTCGGCCAGCGGGCCGACCGCGATCCCGCCGCCGGAACGGACCACCGCGCGCCATGCCCAAGTGAGCTCGGGACCGACCACGCGATCGGGATCGGCGAGGGCCGACAGCACGCTGTCGCAGGCGGCGAAGCGTTCCGGCCAGGTCGGCGCGTGCTGCAACCGCTCCCACAGCTGCACGCCCACCGGCCCCACCACGTCGGCGAATTCGACCGACGTATCCCACAGCGCGGCGGCGGGCATGCCGAACAGTGTTCGACAGCCCAGCGGCGTCAACGCCACGGCCACCCCCTCCTGGTAGCCGTCGTGTGCGATCAGCGCGGTGCTCGCCTGCAGACCGCTGAGCACGCACCGGTAGTTCTGCGGGGACTGACGCGGATCGGTCTGCTCGACGACATCAATGGTGGGGCCGATGGCCACGATGAAAGTCATATGCCGCGAAGGCAACCCGCGATGGATCGACGCGGCGAACCCGGACATGCGGTAGCCGAGATAGCGGTCGATGAACGCCGCGAGCATGGGTGCCGGACGCGCCGTCACCACCTCCGTGGTCGGCTCCATATGGTCACGCTACTGTCGCAACGTCGGCTCCGTGAAGCTCGCGCGATCAGTTCGCGACATTGACATGTTTGTGGATCGCTGCCTGGTCGGCAGTCAGGTCGAGCAGACAGGTGGCCAGGTCGTCGCGGGTGATGCGGATGCCGAACAGTACGTTGCGCTCGACCGCCGTGCGGTATGAGCCCTTCGCCGCGTTGTCGGTGAGCTGCGGCGCGCGGACGATCGTCCAGTCGAGTGCCGAATCGCGAACCGCCTGCTCCGCGGCGGCCATATCGGCCGAGCTGTGCCGCAGGACGGCATTGACGTGATCGCCGCCGCGTCTTTGCTCGACGGGACCTGCTTCCATCCGGCGTTTCTTCGCTACTACCAGTACGGTCCGGACGCCGAACCGGCATCGGACGAACTCGCTCGCGGTTTGTGCCGGACTCTGGTTCGCGGCCTGGGCCAGTCGTGCTGACGGTGCGCCGACCCGATTCGCAGGATTTGTGGGCAACCTCTCAGCCGATGGCAAGAGACGGTGAGATGCAGCACTACAGCGTGTAGTTGAGTGCGGTCGAGCGTTACCGTTGCCCCTTCTAACGATTTCTGGAGGTGCGATGCGGCGGGTGCAATACGAGTGCAGCGGTGGTCCCGAGGTGCTCGAGCTCGTCTCGGTCGAGGTCCCGACGCCAGGGCCGGGCGAGCTCCTGGTCCGCGTCGAGGCGGTCGGGGTGACCCTGCCGGTGGTGCGGAAGGTGCGCGAGCAGCGGGAACCGATCCCGCTGGGCGGGGAGATCGCCGGTGAGGTGGTCGCGGTAGGCGACGGCGTCGACGGGTATGCGCCCGGCTACCGCGTGACCGGCCTGGTGTTCGGCCACGGCTACGCCGACTACGCGCTGCTCTCGGCGGCCATGGCCTCGCCGATCCCCGACGGAGCCTCCGCTGTCGATGCCGTCGCCTTGGTGCGCAGCGGGCTGGTGGCGCTCGGTGCGCTCGACGCGGCGTCACCCAAGGAAGGGGAGTCCGCGCTGATCACCGCCGCCGCGAGCGGCGTCGGCCACCTCGCGCTCCAACTGGCGCGGGTGCGCGGCGCGGCGCGCGTGGTCGGCGCGGTGTCGGATCTCGCCAAGGCGGAGTTCGTGCAGAAGCTCGGCGCCGACGACGTGGTCGGGTACGGCCAGGAGTCCTGGGGCGCGCCCGTCGACTACGTCCTCGATGCCGTCGGCGGCGACCTGCTCACGCCCGCGATCGCCGCCCTGGCTCCCGGTGGACGTCTGGTCGCCTACAGCTCCGGCGGCGGCACCATCCAGGCATACGACCTGCTCATCGGCGCGAAATCGGTGGTCGGCTTCCAGATGGGCCGCATCGCCCGGGAACGCCCCGACACCTACGACCACTGGCGCCAAGAGCTGTGGCAATACTTCGCCTCCGGCCAGCTACGCCCCGCCATCCACGCCGAATACCCCCTCGAAGACGCCGCCGAAGCCCACACCGCCATCGAAACCCGCGCCAACCTCGGCAAAGTAGTCCTAACCCCCTAACCACACCCCGCGAGTGGCACATGGTTGCGGTGAAGTCCGAGAAGACCCCTCCACCATGTGCCACTCTCGGGGGAGTTGACGGGGAGGGGGGTTCGCGTGCCGCGTAGACTCTGTTCCTCGTGAGTCTCACCCTCGGAATCGTCGGCCTGCCCAACGTCGGAAAGTCGACGCTGTTCAACGCGTTGACCAAGAACGACGTGCTCGCCGCGAACTACCCGTTCGCGACCATCGAGCCCAACGTCGGCGTCGTTCCGCTGCCCGACCCGCGGCTGAACAAGCTCGCCGAGATCTTCGGCTCCGAACGCATCGTGCCCGCCACCGTGTCGTTCGTCGACATCGCGGGCATCGTGAAGGGCGCCTCCGAGGGCGCGGGCCTGGGCAACAAGTTCCTCGCCAACATCCGCGAGGCCGACGCCATCTGCCAGGTGGTGCGCGTGTTCGCCGACGACGACGTGGTGCACGTCGACGGCCGCGTCGACCCCTCCGCCGATATCGAGGTGATCGAGACCGAACTCATCCTCGCCGACCTGCAGACCTTGGAGAAGGCGGTCGTCCGCCTGGAGAAGGAAGCCAAGGTCAAGAAGGACCGCAAACCGGTCGCCGACGCCGCCAAGGCCGCCCAGGAGATCCTCAACAACGGCACCACCCTGTTCGCCGCGAGCGACAAGGTGGACACCGAACTCCTCAAAGAGCTCTCCCTGCTCACCACCAAGCCGTTCCTCTACGTCTTCAACGCCGACGAATCGGTCCTCACCGACGAAGCGAAGGTCGCCGAGCTGAAAGCGTCCGTCGCTCCGGCCGATTCGGTATTCCTCGACGCCAAGGTGGAAGCCGAACTCCTCGAACTCGACGACGAATCCGCCCTCGAACTCCTCGAATCCATCGGCCAAACCGAACCCGGCCTGCACGCCCTCGCCCGAGCGGGCTTCCACACCCTCGGCCTCCAGACCTACCTCACCGCAGGCCCGAAAGAGGCCCGCGCCTGGACGATCCATCAGGGCGACACCGCCCCCAAGGCAGCCGGTGTCATCCACACCGACTTCGAACGCGGCTTCATCAAGGCCGAGATCGTCGCCTACAACGACTTGGTCGAAGCCGGCTCCATGGCCGCCGCCAAGGCCGCAGGCAAGGTCCGCATGGAGGGCAAGGACTACGTCATGGCCGACGGCGACGTCGTCGAGTTCCGCTTCAACGTGTAGCTGTCGACAGGGCCACTCGAAGCAGACAGGACACCGTCTCAGCCTGCGGTGCGGATCTGGGTCAGGAATTCGGAGTTGGTTTCGGTCTGTCCGAGGCCGGTCAGCAGCAGTCCCAGCGCTTGATGCGGGTCGCGGCCCGAGAGCGTCTTTCGCAGGGAGTGAGTGGCGGTTAGCTCATCGGTGGACAGCAGCAGTTCCTCTTTGCGTGTGCTCGAGCGGGTGATGTCGATCGCGGGGAACCTGCGGCGGTCGGCGAGTTGCCGATCGAGCTTCAGTTCGGCGTTTCCGGTTCCCTTGTACTCCTCGAAGATGACGGTATCGGCGAGCGAACCGGTCTCGACCAGGGCAGTGGCGATGATGGTGAGGGAGCCGCCGTTCTCGATATTGCGAGCGGCGCCGAGGAATTTCTTCGGTGGCGCGAGTGCCCCGGCGTCGACGCCACCGGAGAGGATGCGGCCGGACCCGGCGGCCGCCAGGTTGTAGGCGCGGGCCAGCCGGGTCAGCGAGTCCAGCAGCACGACGACGTCGTGGCCCGCTTCGACGCGGCGTTTGGCGTGTTCGATGGCCAATTCGGCGAGCGCGATGTGTTCGAGGGCCGGTTGGTCGAAGGTCGCGGCGGCGACCTCGGCCGGCACCGCGCGGGACAGGTCGGTGACCTCTTCCGGGCGTTCCCCGACCAGTACCATCATCAGCTGGCATTCGGGATGATTCTTGGCGATGCCGTGCGCAATAGCCTGGAGCACAGACGTTTTGCCAGCCTTTGGCGGGGCGACGACCAAGGCGCGCTGTCCCTTGCCGATCGGCATGACCAGGTCGGTGGCGCGTGTGGTCAGCTCATGCTGTTCGGTCTCCAGCCGTAGACGGTCCTGCGGATAAATGGGGACCAACTCGGAGAAGTGCGGTCGTGTTCTGGCATTGCCAGGTGGCAGGCCGTTGATGCTGTCGACTCGGACCAGCGGTGCGCGTTCGGCGCCATCACGTCTGTGCCCGACTGTGCCGGTGACGGTATCGCCGCGGCGGAGTCCGTGCTCGCGTACCAAACGCGCTGGCACACGTGCGTCTCGCGGTCCGGGCAGATAGCCGTCGACGAGCAGCGAGGCGTGGTTGTGGGTGATGTCGAGGATGCCGGTGACCGACGTCGTCGGGCTCGCTCCGGCTGCGCTGTCTTGTGTGTGAATACTGTTGGCTTGCATGGTTTCTACTCCTGGGGATCAGCTCGTGGGATGCGGCCGTGAATGCCGCCTGCTTGGAATGACGCTCGCCGCACGCACCGATGTGATGTGGCTGGAATCCGTCCAGTCCGAACACGGTGCGAGTACACGGCATACGAGACCGCCGTGGTGAATGTGGACTCTTGTGGGAGGGAGTTGTCACCTACATCCACAAGATGGAGACCGCACCTACAGTAGCGACACCAGGCGCAACACGCAATAGTGCCCGGTTTTTCCGCTGGTCAATTCGATACCCCAGCCTTGGGTGAACAACTCCATCGCACGTCGCATGAATCGCTCAACCGGCGGCCGCCTCTCGTGCCGGCTAGCTCTGAATTGCCCGATCGGACCCCGATGGCGGCTGTCTGCGTAACCCGAATAGGGTTGATACTACTTGGGGCACAGTCTATTTCACATCAACCTAGAGGAAGAACCGTGGCCGGATCGTGGAAGAGGTTGCTCGGCAGAAGCTCCGGACATGTTCCACCCGGCTACACCGAGGACGAGATGGCCCGAATCAAGGCTCAGCTCGACGAATTCAACCGCAAGCTGCGGCAATCCGAGGCCGAACTACGGGCTGACCCCTATCATCCCGACCCGAGCGACAATCCCGCCATCGAATCCGCCCTCCGCGCCGCACGGCCGGAAGCATGGCACCGGCTGTGGTCCGCCGTCGACGAAGTCCGCACCGAGGACGCGGAGTCCCAGGCCAGTTGGCGGTTCGAGAACCCCGACGGCTCCTTGGCGTTGCCGTATGCCGACTACAGCGATGCGATCCGTCGAATGATCGAGAGCCTGCATGGCGTAGATGCGATCGTGAGTTTCCCTTGGATGAAATGGGACTTCAAGAGCGTTTACCCGGGTGGTCAGGGCCTGGATACCGCCCCGGTCGCCGATGCCGCCCGCGTGCTCACCGCCGTGGTCCGTGGCGAGCGCTTCTGCGATGGCGCAATCCTGGCGGCATTGGGCGACGGCACCCTGTTATCCGCTCTGCAACGGCTGCGCACCTGGTACGAGCAGCAAGCGAACCGTTGATCAGCGCGATCAGCTGGATGGGCGACCACCGGGACATGGGGCGGCGGGGTGCGGTACCGCACCCCGCCGCGTTAGCCCACCCACGAAATCAGCCGACAGCGGCGCCGAACCACTGAGGCAGCTGGTCGAGGAGATCCTGCTGATCGTCACCGACCCACGCCACGTGGCCGTCCGGCCGCAGCAGGACGGCGGGCGCGTCCAGTTCCTCGCTGACGTCGACGACGTGGTCGACCCGGTCCGCCCAGCCCGCCACCGAGAGCAGGCCGGTCTGGTCGAGCAGCAGTCCGCGGCCGCCGTGCATCAGCTCGTAGAGCCGCCCACGCTTCAGCCCCACGTCCCGCATCCGTCGGCCGAGCAGGTCATGCCCCGCGCCGAAGTCGTAGCGGACACTGATCGCGGTGATCTTCTCGATCAGGTACCGGTTCACCTCCTCGAAGTCCATCAGTTCCGACACCAACCGGCGCACTGCCAGGGCGCCCGGCTCGAGGGACATCAGCTGCATCTGCGCGCGGGTGTTGTTCAGCACATCGGCGGCTACCGGGTGCCGTTCGGTGTGGTAGCTGTCCAGCAATCCCTCCGGAGCCCAGCCGTTGACCTCGGCGGCCAGTTTCCAGCCCAGGTTGAACGCGTCCTGCACCCCGAGGTTGAGCCCCTGCCCGCCGGTCGGCGGGTGGATGTGCGCCGCGTCACCGGCCAGCAGCACCCGGCCGACCCGGTAGCGCTCGGCCTGCCGGGTGGCGTCGCCGAAGCGGGACAGCCAGCGCGGTGAGTGCACGCCGAAGTCGGTGCCGGCGATCGCCCGCAGCTGCTGCTTGAACTCCTCGAGTGTGGGCGGAACCGCGCGGTCCTGGGCCACCCCTTCGGCGGGCACGACGACGCGGTACACCCCCTCCCCGAAGGGCGCGAGCCCGAACCGCTTCTGGGTCTTGCGGACTTCGGCCACCACCGCAGTCAGCGTGTCCGGTGGCACGTCCACCTCCATCTCGCCCAGCAGCGTCTCGACCCTGGAGGGCTCGCCGGGAAAGCCGACGCCGAGCAGCTTTCGCACCGTGCTGCGGCCGCCGTCGCAGCCAACGAGGTAGCGCGAGCGCAACCGCGTACCGTCGGCCAGCTCAGCGGTCACCCCGTGGTCGTCCTGGCTCAGCCCGACCAGCTCGCAGCCGCGCCGGATCTCGGCGCCGACCTCGATGGCGCGCTCGGCCAGCAGGCGATCGGTGGTGGTCTGCGGTATGCCGAGGACATAGGGATGCGCGGTGTCCAGCCGGTCGGGCGAGGGTGTCTCGATACCGGCGAAGAAACCACCGAGCGGGTACTGCTTGCCGTGCTCGAGGAACCGCTCCAGCAGACCGCGCTGGGCCATCACCTCGATGCTGCGCACATGCAGACCGAGCGCGCGGACAAACCCCGTCGGCTCCGCCTGCCTCTCCAGCACGAGCACCCGCACGCCGTGCAGCCGCAACTCGCTGGCCAGCATCAAGCCGGTCGGTCCACCGCCGGCAACGATTACGTCGAACATGAACCGCCCATTCCTGAGGTTGATTGTCGGCCAGCCGCTCCGCACAGTTCGGCGGCGCATACCCGCGATCAGGAATCCTGATTTCCGCAGGTTCTGGCCTCGGCCGGACATTCTGCGCCACGACCGGGGTCTTGCCGCAAGACCCCCGGTGCGCTATATGTTGAAAGTGGGAGGGAGTCTTCTTGCCTTTGGCGTCCGGTGTGGACGACCAACTCCTCCCTAAGCGGTGATGCACCACGCACGGCGATGGCAAGGGCGCAAACAGACCCCTCGAGTCTTCGGATGCCGCCGCGGAACGCGGAGATTACTCGGCTATTCCGCTTTGTCGGCCTGAACGCCGTCGAGAGTGCTGCCGCACTTCCAGATTCGGCCCCCGCCAAGTACTGCTCGCACCAGAAGCGTAGCGCCGGTGGATATCGCTTGACCTCAATGTTCGTTGAGGTCATAGCGTCGTCGCCGGAAGGGAGTTCACTGTGACGATATTGGTAACGGGCGCAACGGGAAACACCGGAAGGCACGTGGTGGCCGAGCTGCTGCGGAGGGGCGATCGGTGCGTGCGCTGACCCGCGATCCACAGCGTGCCGCGGCTCTGCTGCCCGCGGGCGCGGAGTTGGTAGCGGGCACTCACACCGAGCCGGGCACACTCGATGCCGCGCTGGACGGTGCTACCGGGCTGCACATCACCGTGACCGCAGGTGTGGCCGAGACCGGACCCGAGTTGGTCCGCAGGGCGGTGTCTGCAGGAGTCGAGCGCATCACCATCCTGTGGGGCGGGCACGTCGGTCCCGCGGAAACCGCGGTGGCGGAATCGGGTGTGGCCTGGACCAGGCTAGAGCCGCAGGAGTTCATGTCCAACGCACTCACCTGGGTCGACTCGATCCGAGCCGAGGCTGTGGTGCGTGAGCCTTTCGACTTCCCCAGCGCGGTTGTGCACGAGGCCGATCTCGGCGCGGTGGCCGCGACCGCCCTGACCGAGGACGGGCATGCGGGCCGGGCCTACAACCTCAACGGACCTCAGGCGCTGACCACGAGCGAGCGCGTCGCGATGGTCGCCGACGCGATCGGGCGGGACCTCGCCTTCGAACAGATCGGCTATGCGCAGGCCATCGAGCGGCTACAGCAGAAGGGAGTATCGCGGACCGATGCGGAGTACGTCGTCGGCTGGTACGCCGATCCACCGGAGGCAGCGCGGACTCCCGATGGCACCCTCGAGCGGATACTCGGTCGACCCGCCCGCACTTTCGCTGAATGGGTAACCGAACACAAGGATCGTTTCTGAGCGTCTGAGCGATCTGCTTCGTGGCTGCTGGGCTCGGCCGACCAGCGTTTCGCTGGTGGTGTCAGGCCCAGCGCGCCGATTTCGAAGCTGTCGTGGGAATTATCGATCCAGGCCTGCAACTGCCGCTGGCCCGACGATGAGGCGTCCGGAGCTGCCGTGTCACGGACATCCGGCTCGGTGGACGAACAGCGAGTCGATTGCTCGTCGGGTCGAACGGTTTTCGATGACGAGTTATCTTTTCGGTCTCGGCCGAGGCGGTCGTCGCGTTCGACGCCAGAGACGTGGACGGCCGGAGCTGCTCTGGCGCGCTGCGTCTGGAACACTCGATCGTCGGAAAGGTTCTTTGCTGATGCTCCGTCGTTTCACGACCCAAGCGCCCGATGTGGCGCAGCCTGTGGATGATCTGGTGGCCGGTGCTCTGCCGGACCGGGTGCAGATCGCGCATGAGCGGTTGGCGCACCAGGACGATCCGGCACTGCTGGAAGCATTGTCCGAGCGCGAGCTCGCCGCGGCGCGCGAGTTGGCCGAGCTCGTGCGTGACTATGAGCGCCATGAACAGCGTGCGCGTATCCAGGCGGCCGCCGATGCCGCGGAGCGGGTGCGGCGCACGGCGGCCGAGCTGGCCGAACGCGAGGCCGCCGACCTGCTGCGCGCCGCGCAGGCGATCGGGGAGCAGCGGCACAGCAGCAGTCCGCACGCGAAAGTCGCTCGTCTGCACCAGCGCAAGCCTCGTGTGCTGGGGCTGCTCGCCGGTGTGGTCGGGTTCTCCATGCTGTTCTCCGCGGTCACGGTGCAGCAGAACATCGCACCCACCGGCGGCGCGACCAATCCGATGTTCTGGCTGTCCTACGGCCTGGAAGCACTGATCAGCGCGGTACTCGTCGCGCTGATGTTGTCCACCGCCGATACTGCCGAGTGGGGTGTGATCGACCGGCTGTGGCAGGTCTACACCGTCGAGGGCGTCCTGCTGACAGCGAGCATCGCGCTGAACACGTTCCCCTACTTCCGGGTAGGTGACCTGGCCGGCATCGGGATCCATATGATCGCGCCGATCATGATCGGCGTCGCGCTCGTCACCCACCGGCTCATCGCCGAGCGATATGGGCGGGCGATCGAGCAGGCGACCGCGGCCGTACCCGACCATGAAGATCTCCAAGAGCGGCTGGCGGCGCTGACCCAGGTCGGCGGAGCCGCCAACCAAATCCTGCCGAGCATTCTCACGCCTACGTCCGCTAGCCGCGCTGGCGAGCAGCCTGCCGGTGGTACCGGGCAGCCTGACGTCGCGGGGCACCCGGCTCCACCAGCACAGCCTCCCACTGCCGTTGCCGACCACGAACGAAACACCGCGGAGCAACCCACCGTCCAGGCCGAAAACGCGGCGGCCGCCGCTCCCCCCGCACCCGAGTTCACTGAGCTGTGGCTGGCCACAACACCGCTCCCGGCGGCCGAACCGCCGCACGCGGCGGCCCCGAGCGGTTCGCAAGCCTCGGCCGACGGCGGTACGGATGAGGCTGAGCTGGATGCGCGGTTGGCGGCGGCGGTGCGAAAAACACTGCACCGGATCCGGATCAGCGAGCAGGTGGAGCCCGTGCCCGCCGAGAACCTGAGGGAGCCCGCGCCTGCCGAGCACCCGGCCGTGCCTGTGTACGCCGAGCACTCGGCGTCGCCCGTGCCCGCCGAGCACTCGGCGTCGCCCGTGCCCGCCGAGCACCCGCCGTTACCCATGCCCGCCGAGCACTCGGCGGAGCGTGCCCCCGTTGTGCCGCATGATCGGACTGTCTCTGATTCCGCTGAGACGGAAGACGAGCATGTCGCCGGTGTGGAGACAGCCGTGCCGCACCGTGAATCGATCCCGCGCGACGCGTGGGAGTCGATTACCACGCGTGCCGCCGAGAACCGCGCACCGAGCGCGGCCGACGATCGCGCGGCCCGCCTGGAACAGGACGCACTGATCGCGGCTGGACCGATCGCGCACGAAAACGGCGACGCCCTCGCCGCGACCGCACCGCGCGTGGCCGACGAGCCCGAGCTCACTGCTCGGTAGCTCAACCAGCTTCCGAAGGCCCGTGTGCGGGTGATCCGCTTCGGATCGCTCGCCGCGAGTCGCCGCTACAGCACCTGCTCGACGTGGTAGGCGACGCCACCGTCCACCACGTATCCCGAACCGACGCAGACGCTGTCGTTGAGCCAGGAGTACCGGCTCGAACCGGTTTCGAACAGCGGGGTCGTCCGGAAGTAGTAGCGCGACGGGTCGACCTGGGATTCTTCGCAATGGCCAGGGCTTGGGCCAGTGCGAACATGCGCCGACGTTCCATGGAGCGTCCTTCCGATCGACCCACTGTTATCTAAGCATACGTCCGACCGTATTATGAACAAGGTGGCCGCGGGCGTCGAATCACATGGCTCCGGGTGCTGTCCTGGTCGTCCGGACAAGGCGAAGCTGCTCAGAGCCGGGCTGTCAACATTTTTTCGGGCATGTTTCCTCGAGAAGTTCCACATCGACCTGATCGCCGAATGCACGTAGCGTCGAATTCGTGAAAGTTCCCGCACACCTGCCCACGACCGCGGGCGAGCTGCGCTCGGCCGGTTATCTGCCGCGTGGGGTGAAGACCGAGATTCGCGAGAACCTGCTGGCGCTCTTGGGTTCCGGCGGCGAGCCGTGGCCCGGCATCGTCGGCTTCGACCGGACCGTGGTGCCGCAGTTGGAGCGCGCTTTGCTGGCCGGGCACGATGTCGTGCTGCTGGGGGAGCGCGGTCAGGGCAAGACCCGGCTGCTGCGCACGCTGGTCGGCCTGCTCGACGAGTGGACGCCGGTGATCGCGGGCGCCGAACTCGGCGAGCACCCGCTCGAGCCGATCAGCCCGCAAGGGCGTCGGCTGGCGGCCGAGTTGGGCGACGACCTACCCGTCGCGTGGCGGCACCGGTCGGAGCGGTATGCGGAGAAGCTCGCGACACCGGACACGTCCGTCGGTGACCTGATCGGTGACGTCGACCCGGTCAAAGTGGCCGAGGGACGCAGTCTCGGCGATCCGGAGACCATCCATTTCGGGCTCGTGCCGCGCGCCCATCGCGGCATAGTCGCGATCAACGAGCTGCCCGACCTCGCCGAACGCATCCAGGTCGCGCTGCTGAACGTGATGGAGGAACGCGATATCCAGGTCCGGGGCTACACCCTGCGCCTGCCGCTGGACGTGCTGCTCGTCGCGACCGCCAACCCGGAGGACTACACCAACCGCGGCCGGATCATCACGCCGCTGAAGGACCGGTTCGGCGCGGAGATTCGCACCCACTATCCACTCAGCGTGGAGGCCGAGGTGGCCCTCGTGCGTCAAGAGGCCGACCTGGTGGCCGAGGTGGGGGATCCACTGATCGAGGTGCTGGCCAGGTTCGTGCGGCAACTGCGCGAATCGTCCGCGATCGACCAGCGGTCCGGAGTGTCCGCGCGGTTCGCGGTCGCCGCGGCCGAGACGGTGGCCGCCGCCGCGCTGCGCAGATCCGCGGTGACCGGCGAGCGACCCGCCGTCGCCCGTCCCGTCGACTTGGAATCGGTGCCCGCGGTGTTGCGCGGCAAGCTGGAGTTCGAGTCCGGCGAAGAGGGCCGGGAGCAGGAACATCTCACGCATCTGCTGCGTCGCTCGTTCGCCGAGACCGCGCGGGCGCTGCTCGGCGGACTGAATCTGCGGCCGTTGGCCGAGGCGGTCGGCGACGGTCACCTGGTCACCACCGGTGAACGCGTGCCCGGCGAGGAGGTCCTGTCCGCGTTGCCCGAGCTACCCGTCCTGCACGAGGTCGCAGGCCGGCTCGGCGTCGCAGCCACCGATCCGCCGCCGCGCATCGCCTCGGCCGTCGAATTCGCTTTGGAGGCCCTGTATCTGGCCCGCCAGATCGCCAAGGACTCCGACGACGGCATGGCGGTGTACGGGCGATGACCACTCCCAGCGAGGCATCGTGACCTCCGCCGATCGCTACTCCTACGGGCCCTATCACGACGGGCCCGATCCGCTGGCGCCTCCGCTGGATCTGCGCGAGGCGCTGGACCGGATCGGACGCGACGTGATGGAGGGCAGTTCGCCGCGCAGCGCATTGCAGGAGCTGTTGCGGCGCGGCACCAGCACGATGCCCGGGCTGGAGGAACTGACCCGCCGGGTGTGGCAGCGCCGGTCGGAGATCTCCCGGCGGCACCGGCTGGACGGAACGTTGCAGCAGGTCCGCGAATTGCTGAACGAGGCATTGGACGCCGAGCGCGGCGCCCTGTTCCCCGATCCATCCGATGACGCCAGGTTCGCCGAAGCCCAGCTGGACGCATTGCCGTCCAGCACGGCCGCCGCCGTCAACGAACTCGCCGACTACCCATGGCGATCGGAAACCGGCCGGGAGAACTACCAGAAGATCCGCGACCTGCTCGGCAGGGAACTGCTGGAATCCCGTTTCCAGGGCATGAAGCAGGCGCTGCGGAACACCACGCCCGAGGACGTCGAGCGGGTCGGACGCATGATGGCCGACCTCAACGACCTGCTCGCGGCCCATGCGCGAGGCGAGAACACCGAGCGGCGGTTCGCCGATTTCATGGCCGAGCACGGCGACTTCTTCCCCGAGAACCCGCGCGACACCGAGGAACTGATCGACGCGCTCGCCGCCCGCGCCGCCGCCGCGCAACGCATGATGAACTCGATGTCCGAGCAGCAGCGGGCGGAGCTGACCGAGCTGATCGGCCAGGCGTTCGGCGACCCGAGGATCGCCGAGCAGGTCGCCGCGCTGGACGCGAATCTGCGGGCGTTGCGTCCAGGGGAGGACTGGGTCTCCGGGCGGCGGTTCCGCGGCGAGGACCCGTTGGGGCTCGGTGCGGGCGCGCAGGCCCTGCAGGACCTCGCCGAACTGGACGCGCTCGCCGAGCAGCTCGCCCAGTCCTACCCCGGTGCCAGGTTGGAAGACATCGACCTGGACGCCTTGGCCCGTCATCTCGGCGACGAGGCAAGGGTGGACGCGGGCCGACTCGCCGAGCTGGAGCGGGAACTGCGCGGGCAAGGTCTGTTCGAACGCGCGCAAGACGGCTCGCTCCGATTGACGCCCAAGGCTTTACGACGACTCGGCGAGGTGGCGCTGCGAGATGTCGTCGGGCGGTTGCGGTCTCGGCGCGGCGAGCGGGACACGGCCTTGGCCGGTGCGGCCGGTGAGCCGACCGGTGCGGCGCGAGCGTGGCGCTTCGGCGACACCGAACCGTGGGACGTGCCGAGGACCGTGCGCAACGCCGTGCTGCGCTCGGCGTCGGCGGGCAGTCGCCGAGTGGCGCTGGACGTTTCCGACGTGGAGATCATGGAAACCGAGCAGCGATCGAGGGCGGCGGTGGCGCTGTGCGTCGACACGTCCTGGTCGATGGTGCAGGACGGCAGATGGGTGCCGATGAAGCGCACCGCCCTCGCCCTGCACCACTTGATCGGCACCCGGTTTCGTTCCGACGCGCTGAGCGTGATCACGTTCGGCCGGTATGCCACGACGGTCGACATCGGGGAACTGACCGCGCTGGAAGGGGTGTGGGAGCAAGGCACCAATCTGCACCACGCACTGCTGCTCGCCGCGGCGCACCTGCGCAGGCATCCGGACGCCGTGCCCGTCGTGCTCGTCGTCACCGACGGCGAGCCCACGGCCCATCTGGAGCCGGACGGCGAGGCGTACTTCAACTGGCCGCCCGAGTCGCGCACCCTGGCCGCGACGATGGCCCAGGTCGACGCCTTGGCCAAACTGGGCGCGTCGGTAACGGTGTTCATGCTCGGCGACAACCAGAGGCTGGCCGCGTTCGTCGACCTGATGGCCCGCCGCAGCGGCGGCCGCGTCGTCGCACCGGACCTCGACGGTTTGGGCGCCGCCGTGGTGAGCGACTACTTGCGCGGCAGACGCGGCTGACGGACCTCGCAAGGGATTACGGCCAGATGCCGGACGGCGTTGCCCGTTGCCTCTACACTCGTCGCGTGTCTGTTCGTCGGCTCGTCGCTGTGTCCCTGTTCATCTTGTCGGCCGCGCTCGGGGCGGCCTGCACGGCGGAAGGGCAGGGCACGAAGACCGACTGCGCGGTGAGTGGTTGCACGGTCACGTTCGCCCGCGGTGTGGACGCCAAAGCCAGCATCCTGGGCATCGAGGCGAAACTCGTGGCGGTGAACGGCAATCTGGTCACGCTATCGGTGGGCGGTCAGGAGGTCACCGTTCCGGTCGGGGAAACCCAGTCCGCGGAGGGGCGCACCGTTACGGTGCAGGAAGTCAGCAACGACAAGGTCGTGGTCAAACTTTCCACCGGCATCACGGGCGGCTGACGGCCTGCGCTCGTTTACGGGCCTCTGTCCTGCACCGACTCCATGCCAGCTGGGATCATTTGGCCGTTCGGAGGGAAGGGTCTGCTGCGGTGGACCGCGACTACGCTGTGTTTCACAAGTGGGCGCGGAACTCGACCGGCCGAATGCCACATGGGAGTAGCTCGTCTTCAGGGGAAGATCGATTGCCTGGCGGTCGAGCGCTGAGTCACCCTGGCGGTATGCCCAGAAGACTTTTCGAGCGTCCAGCAGATCCCGCAGACCGGATATTGGTGTTCTGGTATCCGCGGTGGTGTTGGGCACCGAAACCGAGGCTGTTGGTAGGTTTCGATTGTGATCGATTTCGAGATCGAGCGGCTGCTGGACGGCCCGCCAAGCAAACTCGCCTTTCGATCGTTGTGCGCGACGCTGGGCATGGCGGACTACCCCGACGATCTCGTCTCGTTGTGCGACGATCGACTCGCCTCGTGGCCGGACGCCGTGCGGGAGGCGCCGGCGTCGTGGCTGCGCGAGCTCGATGCCGACTTCACGAAGCCGACGTGGTCGCTGGTCCGGTCATTAACCGTGCGGTCGGAGGGCCTCGGCATGCTCGATCCGGTCCTGCCCGATCCGCGCTCCCATCCGGAGGTGCGCGGCGTGACGCATCTCGATATCAGCTGGAACGCATTCGATTATCGCTGGGACGCGTTCGATTCTCTCAATGCGTTGGTCGACGGATTCGACCTCTGGGAGAATCTGCGGACACTTCGGCTCAACATCGACGACCGGGATTCACTGGCCGAAATCGCGAACCACGATGCTCTCGCCCGAATCGAGTCGTTGACCCTGCGGGAACTTCGAGGCCATGTGGGGGATTCGGACAACCCATCATTCCGGCCCCCTGCCGGGCAGCCATTGCGTTTGCGGCACGCCGAAATGCGGGCACCGCATCTGATTCACCTGATCCATGCGGGCCTTGTGCCGGACCTGCGCTCGGCCGAGGTGACGGTCACCAATCCCGCGGAGGCGCGAGCACTCGCCGACTGCGCCGCCCTCGCCCAACTCGACCGGCTGGGAATCCGATTCTGCAGTAGCCAGAACAGGGAGGGGCCGTGGCCCATACTGCACTGCGACAACATTGTCGACGAAGACGACGACGCTTGCGAGACCTTCTTCACACACGCCGACCTCGCGAACCTTCGCAGCCTGGCAATACTGGGAACCGAACAGAATGAATACCGCGAAGGTTTGGGCACTCGCGGATCGAGCGCCATCGCTGCGAGCGGCATTCTGCAACAACTCACCGAGGTGCACCTCGAACAGTTGCCTATCGGTGACACGGGAATTGCACACTTCCTCAGCGGGATCAACAGAGACCGCATCGAGAAGCTGGTGCTCGTCGATCTTGTCGGCACAGATGCGACCGCAACGACATTCTCCGAGATAGCGGAGTTTCCGCACCTGCGCTACCTCGACCTCAGCGGTAACTATCTCAGCGAAACAGGCGCACAGCACCTGGCAACCAATGTCACGATGCCGGTACTGGAGCACCTCGACCTCAGCGGAATCAAAGGCGGTTCGCCGTATTACGGTCGCCACACGGTCCAACCGATCGGCGACAGAGGACTCATGGCGTGGGCCAGGTCGGACAATTCCACGAATCTGAAGTACCTCAACGTGGCAGCCACAGGACTGAGTGTGGACGGGCTCACGGCGCTGATGAGGTCGGAACTACTCCAGCAACTCGAGACCCTGGACCTGTCCTGGAATCCCATGGGCCGCTGGCCCGACACCATGCACACCTCGGCCGTGTGGCACACATTGCGAACCTTGAACCTCGTCGAATGCGGAATCGGCGACGACGATATCGAAGTTCTCACGGGCACGACGGCCCCCCACCTGAGCAGTGTGTCGCTGGCGTACAACAGCGTCGGGTCGCGCGGCGCGACGGCCTTGGCCTCGTGGCCGGTACTGCCACAGTTGTGGGAACTCGACCTGCACGACAACATCATCGGAGACGACGGACTGATCGCGCTGGCCACCTCCCGCGCAGCCGTCCGGCTACTCGAACTCGACCTCGAACAGGACTGCTGGAACGCCCGCAAGAGAAGCACTCGCAGCGCGCTGCCACCCGAAGTGATCGATGAGGAGTCCTTTCCCAGCCTCGACTCGATTTCTCTCGGCATCGTCGACGAATACCACGGGGCACGGTACTTCTGCGGATTTCCGACCCGCACCCTTGGCGACATCGTGTCAGCGCCCGATACCCGCCCGGAGGTCGTCACCTTTCTCACCAATCTCGAGCTGAACCAACTAGAAGATCTCGACGAGCCGATCCAGGAGGAAGACGATTCAGCGCCGGACGAAGACAATCCGGCATGGTTGACTGTGCACATCCAGAACAGAGATTTCCGAGAACGTCGCCGGGAAATTCACACGGAGAAAATCCGTGAGGCCCAGGAACGTGCGTGCCGCCTCATCGACCCTTCCGGCCCCTGACCCGCCGACAGAGATGCGCGTGGCGTAGACGTGAGGTGTCGAGCCGGGAGCGGGACGCGGGCGACTCTGCATCGACGCGTCAGTGACATCAGCCCGGATCTTCCCGGCCGCGTCGGCGAACGCCTGCAGCATCTTCCAGATCCACACCCACACTCCCGCGCGCTGCCAACGGCGAAACAGCCCCTAGACCGTCTGCCAGCACCCGTAGCGTCCGGGCACGTCCCGCCACGGAGTACCACACCGGATCCGCCACCGGATGCCGTCGATGAGCTGTCGTTTGCTCCATATCGGCGGGCGACCCGCCTTCTTCCCGCGAGGCAACAGCGGTTCCAGCCGCGCCCACTGGGCATCGGTCAGATCCGCTCGCCCCGCCACTACTACGCTGGGCACGAGGTCTCCAGTATTCGTTCTGTTTGGTCGCTGAACTGCATACCGGAGACCTCACCCATACCTGGCTACCGACACACCGACGCCGACAACACCTTTCAACCATCCTCTCGTCTGCGCCGCGCAGCGGCGCACACCAGCCACCTCACTTCCAAAACACAGGCTAGATCGTGGCCGGTGTACCGAGTCGGCTGCGTACAGCGGCAAGTCTCCGCTCGATTGCTACGTGATGGCTGCAAGGCGTGACGACACCGTGCGCAGCGGTCTGCCCAGCGGCGAAACGAGGTACCAAAGCCGCTGCGTCACCGCTGATATCGCGTGTCTTGTGAGGTCGCCGAGGTCGCGCGTCGGTGAGCCGGAGCGGCGGAGCATCCGTTCGAAGGATTCGCCTGCTCGTGCCTGTCGGCGGAAAGGAAAACCGAAAGGTATTGAATACCAATAGGTATTGAATACCGAATGGTATTTCTGCCCTCCAGCCAGGGCAAACGTTTTTTACCGGAAATTTCTCCCGAATTTGCTGTACAGCACTCCGCTGTCGTGTGTAGCGTCTGGAACCCGTAAACACCCGCACATGACAAGTGGTGGCGCGTGATCGGTATTGACGGCTGTCTGAAACGCATCATGGACATTCCCGGTGCGCGCAGTGTGACGTTGGTGGACGGCGCGAGCGGCCTGGCGATCGCCGCGGCCGGGGTGCACGAGCTGGTCGACCAGCACGAGGACGCCGCGGCCACCACCGACGTGGTGCGCGCGGTGCTCGGCTGCCCGGCGCTGTCCACGGGACCCGGCGGCGACGACGTCACCGAAATCATCGTCTGCGGGACCAGTGGTTATCACTTGCTGAATCTGGTGAACGGCGACTTCGACGGACGGCTTTTCGTGCACGTGCTGTTCGACGAGGACACCGGGAATCTGGCGATGGCGCGATTCCAGCTCCGGGGAATTCTGGCCGAATTGGCTGAGGACGGTCATGGGTGTTGAGCTCGCGGTCGAATTGCGGCGACTGGAAGAGGAAGGACGCACCGGCGTGCTGCACGCCGCGGACGGCGCGTTTCATCTCGCTGAGGGCGCGATCGTCTCCGCCGACTGCGGCCGCACCACCGGACTGGACCGGTTGGTGATCGAGGCGGGCGTGGCCACGGCCGAGGACTGGCAGCGCGCCGGAGCCGGGGACCCCGGCCGCGTGCTGGGGCGGCCACGGCTGGAAACTCTGGCATTGCTGGCGGTATTCGATGCCGCCTACTTCCTACTGGCCTCGCCCGCCGTCCCGGAGTTCCAGCCCGCGCCGCCACACTGGCTCGCCCCCGTCTGTCACATCACGCCGCGTGCGCTCGTTCACGAGTGCGCCCGGCGCGGCGATCCGGAATGGGGGCCGTGGCCTGCGGAACTGGTCGACAGTGCCCCTGTCGTACCCGTGCGCCGGGTCCGACGTCGGCGCGTGATGCTCACCGGCGGCCAAGCCGAGGTGCTGGCCGCCGCCGATGCCCGGCGCAGTATCGCGGGGATCGGCCGCGAACTCGGCCGCACCACGTATGGCTGTCTGATGGCGGTGCGGGATTTGACCGAAGCGGGGCTGATCGAGCGGCCTCTCGTGACGCCACTGCCCGCCGAACCCGTCACACCTGCCGAGCCGGAACCGGCAATTCCTGTCGCGGCGGGGGTGCCCGGTCGGCTTCCTCGGCGCAGAGTCCGGCGGCCGACCGCATCGGTTCCCGTCCCGGACCGCCTGGAGCCGCCGGACCGCGACCTACTCGTCCGCCTGCGGGCGGCTTTGGAGGAACTCGCGTGACCGCGCGGAAGAAAAGGCTCGGCGAACTGATGGGAAGGTTGACGAAGGTGGGGATGTCCGGACCCGAACCGAACGCGGCGGTGCTGGCCGAACTGAAGGCCCTGCGCGATCGCGTCCCTCGGCTGACCGGCGCGCTCGTGGCGTCCAACGACGGGTTGCTCGTCGCGCACGACCTACCGACGCACATCGAACCCAACGGAATGGCCGCGATGGCCGCCTCCCAGCTGGCGCTGTCGCACCGGCTGGCCGGCACCGCGCACGGCGGCGGGTTCAGCGAGGTCGTGGTGCACGGCACCGACGGGCACGTGGTCATCTACGCCGCGGGCTGGACCTCGCTGACCGTGCTGGCGAGCCCGGAAGTGAACATCGGTCGGCTACACCTGGAATCGCGTCCGGTAGCGCGCGCTATCGCCGACCTTCTGACGCCGATGGCGAACGACTCCGGAAAAGAACAGGCAACGAAAACCCACTGAAAGGAACGGATATGTCCAATATGGATCTGGCCCTCAAAGACATGATGGTGATCGATGGCGCGATCGGCGCCGCCGTCGTGGACTACAACAGCGGCATGGCCCTCGGCATGCTCGGCAGTTCCAAGTCCCTGGATCTCCAGGTCGCCGGCGCGGGCAACACCGAGGTGGTGCGCGCCAAGCTGCGCACGATGGACCAGCTCGGTCTCAAGGACGACATCGAGGACATCCTCATCACACTGTCCGGCCAGTACCACATCATCCGGCCGATGACCGACCGCAAATCCAAGGGCCTGTTCCTCTACCTCGCCCTGGACCGAGGCCGGGCGAACCTGGCCCTCGCCCGCCACCGCCTCAAGGGCATCGAAGAGGACCTCGAAGTCTGACCCACACTCACCCTGGCGGGCGGGGCCAGGGGTTGTGTTCTTTCTCCTCTACTGATCGGTTGAAGCGGGAGATGAGTTTGCTGAGTTGGTCTACGTCGGACTCGGGCCAGTCGGCCACTACCGTCTCGATGCCTTGACGGCTCTGTTTGCGGTCGGCGGCCAGTAATTCCAAGCCCTTCGCGCTCGCGCGGATCTTGCGGGCGATGCCACCTTCGGGGTCGGGTACCCGGTCGACCAGCCCTTGTTTGAGCATCGCGGCGACCTGGCGGTTGATCGTGGAGACGTCCAATCGGAACGCTTCGGACAGTTCGCGCAGGCTCAGCGGGGAGTCCAGTTCCAGCCTGGTCAGGATCAGATACGCCGAGCGGTCGAGCCGGAAGCCGGGGCGGCGGGCCAGGGCGGCGGGGAAGTGCCTGGACAGCAGCGAGAGTTCGAAAGCGAGGCGGGTCAGCGCTGTGTTGTCGGCGGGACCGGAATCGGACATGGCCTCACTATGTCACCCCCCGTCGCGATGGCGGCGGCCCGGCGTTCGCGGCGTGCTCAGTCGTCCGGCGCGTCGGCGATCGCGGCGGCGTACCGCCGAGCGAGGGTGCGCAGATGCGCGACGAGTTCCGGTGGGCCGTCCACCCGGAAGTCCATCATCAGCATGGACAGGTAGATGGCGATGGTCTCCAGTGCGTCCGCGCCGGTGTGGAGCACGCAGGTGTGGGCGTCCACGGGTTCGACCACGCCGACGGCGGGATTGACGCGGGCGATCACGACGTCGGCGGGGGCGAGCACGGTGACCCGCGCCTGCACCTTCCAGCCGGTCGTGGCGATGTGGCGCATGACGAAGGCGACCAGATTGTCGTCGGGAAGCGAGCGCGCGGCGAAGCGCCGGGAACTCGCCTCGGCCCGCGTGATCCGGGCGACGGGAATCGCGCGCCAGGAATGGTTTTCCAGGCTGTAGGCGACCAGATACCAGCGCCGCTGCCAGTTGATCAGCCGATAGGGCTCGATTTCCACGGCGGATTCGGCGGCGGTCTCCTGTATGCGGACCGTCGCGCCGTCGCGGATGGCGCCCGCCAGGGTGGTGAGGACGGCGGCGGGAACCGGGGCGTCCGGTTCCCGTGACCCGGTTGTCGCCGGGCCGATCGCGGTGGCCTCTCGCAGCGCGGACACCTTGCGCTGCAAGCGTTTCGGCAGGATCTGGTCCAGCTTGCCCAGCGCCCTGGTGACGTGCTCGGCGATATCCGCGATGCCGGTGGAGCCGTCTTCGGCGAGCCCGACCGCGACCGCGACGGCCACCGCCTCGTCGTCGTCCAGCAGCAGGGGCGGCATGGTGGTGCCGCGGCCGAGCCGATAGCCGCCGATCGCGCCGCGCTCCGCGTGCACCGGATAACCCAACTCGCGCAGCCGCTGGATGTCGTTGCGCAGAGTGCGGTCGGTGACGCCCAGGCGCTCGGCCAGCTCCCGGCCGGTGTGGGCGCGGCCTTGGAGGAGTGCCAGCAACCGCAGCAATCGCGGAGTGGTCGAGGCCACCTTTTCCTCCTGCGTAATTAGGAACGAAATGAGCCTAATGGTCGCATAGGCTGATGTCAGCAACGAAAACAACCGAAAGGCTCCGACATGAACGCCACCACCGCCGCGAACCTTTTTCCTGTTTGGCGGGACGTGCTCGCCGACGCCTACGAGGCGCTGGAGACCGTCGTCGCCGGGGTCCGTGCCGACCAGTGGCAGCTGCCCACTCCGTGCTCGGAATGGGATGTGACGCAGGTGGTTCAGCACGCCGCGGGGGATCAGCTGGCGTATGCCAAGTTCCTCGGTATCGGCGACGGCCCGACCGACAACCCGTTCGCGCCGTCCGGCGCGATCGACGGTTCCCCGTCGACCCTGGTGCGGGACGCGATCGAGCAGACGTCCGCCGCGTGGGCCACCGTCGACGACGCCACCGAGACGGTGCCGACGCCGCTGCCGCACGGCGCGCTCGCCACTCCGGTCGCGGCGGTCCTGTGCGCGCTGGACGCGGCGGTCCATGCCTGGGACATCGCGATCGCCACCGGTCAGCCGTCGCCGTTGACCGACGAGCTCGCCACCCACCTGCTCACCGCCGCCCGCACCGTCCATCCGGCCCCCGGCGGCGGTGCGTCGGCCGAAATCATCGAACCGCTGCGCCAGTGGGGCGCCTACGCCGCGATCGTGGACGGCCCGGCCGACAGCACTCCGGTCGCGGAACTGCTGCGTTACCTCGGCCGCGATCCGCGTGCCTGATTTGCTGCGGCAAAGTGATTCGGGCCGAGCAGCGCGGCGTGTCGCCGTGGCTGACGCCGGGCGGCGTGCTGCGCCGCAGGGGCAGCCTGGTCGTGATGGTCGCGCGGGGAGCAGGCGCTCAGCGGGCGGTGACGAACCCCTGGGCGACCATCCAATCCCGCGCCACCTCGGCCGGTTCGCGTCCGTCCACGTCGACCTGGCGGTTGAGTTCGGTGATGGCCTCGTTGGTGAGGCGCTGCGAGATCGGCGCCATGATCGCGGCGATCTGCGGATGCTCCTCGGCGAAATCCTCGCGCATCACCAGCGCCGCGTTGTATTTCGGGAAGAAGCCGCGATCGTCTTGCAGCAGCACGAGATTCAAGGCCGGAATGCGGCCGTCGGTGGCCGCGACGGAGCCGAAGCGGCACTGCTTGCCGTCCGCGGTGGCCTGGTACACCACCGGGTCCTGGACGATCTGCTTGCGCACCTTGCCCGCGTCGATCTCGTATTTGCGGGTCAGGCCGGGGAATCCGTCCTGCCGGACGTTGAATTCGGTGCCGACGCAGATGGCCGCCGCGGCCGGGTCGGCGTCCACCAGACGGGCGTAGTCCGACAACGTGCGCACCCCCGTCTCCCGCGCTGTCTGTGCGCTCATGACCAGCGCGTAGGTGTTGTTCATCGGCGCCATCGCCGTCCACACCATGCCGTGCTCGGCTAGATCGGCGGCGCGGACCGCTTCGAACTGGCCGATCTCGTCGGGCACCGGCGTCTCGTTGCCCAGGTAGTTGATCCAGCCCGTGCCGGTGTAGTCGTAGGCGATGTCGATCTGACCGTGCAGCTGGGCGTCGCGCACGCTGTTGGAGCCCTGGATGTTGGTCACGTCGCGCACGTCGGCGCCCGCCGCCGACAGGGCGAATTCGATGAGGTATCCGAGGATGTTCTGCTCGGTGAAGTCCTTGGAGCCCACGGTGACGCGCACGCCCGCCAGTTCGGGCGCCGGGCGGATGCTCCCCGGACCCACCCGCAGCGGCACCGCGCTGCCTGATTGCAGCCCGCATGCTGCCAGCAGTGCCAGGCCCAGCGCCAGCGCGAACGTGCGCCACACCCGCGTCATTTCAGTCCCCTCGGCCCGAGGAACTCTTCGGCGAGCGCGCCGATCCAGTCCACCAGCAGAGCCAGCGCTACGGCCAGCACCGCGCCGACCACCAGGGTGACGTTGTCACGCAGTTTGTAACCGGTGTCGATCAGAATGCCGAGCCCGCCCGCGCTCACCAGGAACGACAGCGTCGCGGTGCCGACGGCGAGCACCAGTGAGACGCGCAGTCCGGCCAGGATGTACGGCACGGCGAGCGGGAATTCGATGCGGCGCAACACCGTCGACGCGGACATGCCCTGACCTCGCCCGGCGTCGATGAGGGTCCGGTCCACCTGCTGGTAGCCCAGGATCGTGTTGCGCAGCACCGGAAGCAGCGAATAGAACGCGATCGGCGCAACGCCGATCCAGAAGCCGGTGGTGTGCGTGGCGAGATAGAACAGCACGATCAGCCCGATCGCGGGCGCGGCCGCGCCGATATTCGCGATGCCGAGGAAAACCGGTGCCAGGCGGCGGAATCCGGGCCGGGTGAGCAGCGTGCCGAGCGGAACGGCCACCGTCACGACGATCAGCGCCACCGTCGCGGTGATCAGCACGTGCTGACGGGTGACGGTCGCGATGGTGCCCGCGTTCAGACTGGCCTGCTGCGTGGCGGTGAGGTCGCGGGCGAACGCCCACACCAGCACACCCGCGGTGAGGACGAGAACGATCACCGGCTGCGCGAAGAGCCGGATGCGCTCGGCTCTGCGCTGGGTGGCGGGCGAAGCCGTGGTGGTCATGGTGCGTCATCCGTCGACGAGGCATGGTCGCCGCCGTGTTCCGCGCGCAGCGCCGACAGGTGTGCGACCAGGGTGTCGATCGTGATCAACCCGACGTACTCGCCGCGCGTTCCGGTGACCACCGCGGTCGCGCTCTGATGGGCCAGCAGGGCTTCCAGCGCGTCCTGCAACGTCGACTTCAGCGACAACGTCTCCCGCAGCGGTGCACCGATCCCGCGCAACGAGTCCGCGTGCGCCAGCTGCTCGGCCGAGACCCAGCGCAGCGGTCGGCGCTGGCGGTCGAGCACCAGCGCCCACGGCCAGTCCCGGCCCGCGAGCGCGCCGCGCAGCTCGTCGACCGGGTCCTCGTCGATCGCGGTGGGGCACTCGCCGAGTTCGACGTCGCTGACCCTGGTCAAGGTGAGCTGCTTGAGCGAGGCATCCGCGCCGACGAAACCGGCGACCGTCTCGTCGGCGGGATCGGCCAGGATCGCCGCGGGCGTGTCGTACTGGAGAATCCTGGACCGGTCGCCCAGCACGGCGATGCGATCGCCGAGCTTGACCGCCTCGGTGAAATCGTGGGTCACGAAGACGATCGTCTTGCCGAGTTCGCCTTGCAGGCGCAGCAACTCGTCCTGCAACAGGCCCCGAGTGATGGGGTCGACCGCGCCGAACGGCTCGTCCATCAACAGCACGGGCGGATCGGCCGCCAACGCCCGCGCCACGCCGACGCGCTGTTGCTGGCCGCCGGAGAGCTGACGCGGGTAGCGGTCGCGGAAGGTGTCCGGGTCGAGGCCGACCAGCGCGAGCATCTCGTCGACTCGCGCCGCGATCCGCCGCCGGTCCCAGCCGATCAGGCCGGGCACGGTGGCGACGTTCTTCGCGACGGTCAGATGCGGGAACAGGCCCGCCTGCTGAATCGAATAGCCGATGCCGCGCCGGAGTTCGTCGGGATGGATCGTGGCCGCGTCGCGGCCGCCGATCGTGATGGTGCCCGAGGTGGGCTCGATCAGCCGGTTGATCATCCGCATGGTGGTGGTCTTGCCGCAGCCGGACGGCCCGACCAGGACGACGATCTCACCGGCGGGAATGGTCAACGAGACCTGGTCCACGGCCGGATCATGTTGTCCGGCATAGTGTTTGGTCACCGAATCGAGCACGATCTCGGCGCCGGAGACGGCTGCTTCGGCTCGGCCGCCGCGGGTTTCGGTGTCCGTCACGCCATTCCCCTCGAGGTGGTGAGCCGCCCGACGAGGACGTAGATCCCGTCGAGCACGAGTGCGAGCACGACGATGAGGATCGTGCCGACCAGGGCCTGCGGCACCGCGTTGGGGCTGCCCAGGCGCGCGAGTCCGGAGAAGATCAGGTTGCCCAGCCCGGGGCCCTTGGCGTATGCCGCGATGGCGAGGATGCCCATGATCAACTGGGTGCTCACCCGCATACCGGCCAGGATCGCGGGCCAGGCGAGCGGGAGTTCGATGCGGGCGAGCACACGGAGCCGGTTCATCCCGACGCCGCGTGCCGCGTCGGTGACGGCGGGGTCCACCGAGGCCAGTCCGATGATGGTGTTGCGCAGGATCGGCAGCAGCGCGTACACCACCAGCGCGGTGATGGTCGGTGCGACGCCGAGACCGAGGATCGGGATCAGCAGGCCGAGCAGCGCGAACGATGGAACCGTGAGCACCGCGCTGGCCAGCGCGGTGGCGATCGAGGAGCCGAATCGGCTGCGGTAGACCAGAATTCCGAGCAGCACCGACACCGCCGTGGCCAGCAGCACCGATTGCACCACGGCCGAGACGTGCAGATAGGAGTCGACGAGCAATTGGTGCCGCCGGTGCACGACGAACGTCCAGAGCGTGTCCAGGGCCGGACCTCCCCATCGGCTGGTCTGTTCGCCAGACACTATCGCGGTTTCCGCGGCGCGGGAAGCGATTCCGGCGCGTACGGGTGCCCGGCCGCGGTAATCGAAACAACCGTATGGTGCCGGGAACCGTTCGGTGCTTTCGCGCGTCGAACCTGATAAGACGAAATATCGATGCCACACGGATGAACCGGGGGAGCGATGACACAGCAGCTGAGAGCGCGGTACGGCCCGTGGATCGCGCTCGCTTCGGTGCTGCTCGTCCTGGCCACCGCCGGGATCGCCGGGAGTCTCTGGTGGCAGCAGCGGTCGGACAGCGAGACCGTGGTGGGCGAGCGCCTCACCGAGTTCCCCCGGCTCGATCGTTCGACGCTCGATCCGATCCAGGCCGGAATCGTCGCGGTCGCCGAGCGTGAGTTCAGCGATCCGGGTGCCGGGACGAAGTACGCGGAGGGCGTCGACGAGGCGTGGTGCGCCGATTTCGTCAGCTGGGTCCTGCGTGAGGCGGGCGCTTCGCTGGTCAACCCGAACTCCGGGTCGTGGCGGATTCCCGGCGTGTACACGTTGCAGGAGTACTACGAAAGCGCGGGACGGTTCGTCCCGATCGGGGCGGACTACCACCCGCGCACCGGTGACGTGCTGCTCTACCGGGAGTCCAGCCCGTTCGGGCAGCACACGAACATCGTCCTGCGAGCCGCAGCGGGCCAGGTTACGACGATCGGCGGCAACGAGTTCGACCAGGTGCGCATCCATCGGTTCGCCCTGGCCGACGTGCCCGGCGTGGTCGGTTTCGGGCGATTGTGACCGGTCACCACCGGCACGCGGAAATCCGCCCGGTATGCGGGTGAAACAGCGCGCCGGATAGTCCTACGATGGAGTTGGCGGCGCCCGGCAGCGCCGTCGCCGATCCCCGCCCTGCTTCCCCCTCATCGGCAGGACGGGGATCTCGGGTGGGGCCGCGCGTGGCGACGGTGGCGCAAGATCGGTCGCGTACCGTGTCGGTTGTCCATCGAGAGGTGAGGGTTTCGGAACTACTGATGCAGCCGACCGACGAACCGCGTAGTGAGCCGGCCTGGATCGACTATGCCGAATTCGGCGAGCGTTTCGTCAAGCACGCCGTGACCGCGGCCCGGATCGAATCCGCCATCTCCAGCATGGCGGGCCGCGGGCTGACCATCGGCCCGGTGTCGATCGGCCCGGCCGGGCTCGCCGGTTTCGTCGCCGAGGGCAAGGTCGGCGCGCCGCGCGTCCTGCGCAGCGGCCCCAAGGTGACCTTCGAGGTCACCGTCCCGGTGTCGTTGACGTTGAAGGTGCTGCTTGGTGGCCGGAAGCTGCGGCTGGAGGCCAGGGTCGAGATCGATCTGACGCTGCACGCCCGCACCGCGGAACCCGTGCTCATCGTCATCGATATCCCGCCGATCACCCAGCGCGACATCAGCTTCGTGTTGCGCGCCCAGGCGGTGGATTCGGCCTGGGAGTGGCTGCTGGACCCGATCGCCGGGGTGGTGCAGCGCGAGGTCGCCTCCCGGGTGAACGCCATGCTGGCCGATCCGCAGACCCGCCGCAATCTGGTATTCGACATCGAGGCGATGGTCGGCGGCACTGCTTCGGCGCATCGGGACTCCGCCGAGTTCGACTGGATCTGCTACGACGAGTTCGGCCATCGGTTCTTCTCCCACATCGTGACCCGGCAGCGGGTGTTCGACGTGGTGGAACGATTGGCGGGCAGGCCGATCGAGGTCGGTCCGCTGCGGACCGGACCGCGGGGCGCCGCGACGGTGACGGTCCACGGAGCGGTGCGCGTCCCCAAGTTGGCGGATCGATCCGCCGAGCCCGTCGCGTTCGACCTGACGCTGCCGGTGAGCCTGGATATCACCGTGGACGTCTTGAAAGCCAATCGCTATCGTGCCGATGTGGAAGTGCCGTTGGTGCTCACCGCTCGAGCGGCAGACCCGTTGCTTGTGGTGATCGACGTTCCGCCGCCGGACCCCGCCGGCGTTCGCATGGAGTTCACCGCACAGGGCGCTCGCGCGGCCACGCTCGGTGCGCTCGCGGGGATCAAGAAGCAGATCGTGGCGCAGGTCGTCGCGGTGATCAGCAAGGAACTGGCCAACCCGTCGATGCGAACCATCGACGTTGCCGCTCGTATCGACGGCATAGCCTGACCAGCCTGCCGCCCGACTCGGGCGTGTGACCAGTGTGAAATATGTGCCTCCTGGGTCTGGCGGTTCCCTTGTGAATGTGGTGAAATGAGTTCACGTTCGAGGCTCCCGGCGCGCGTGGATAGGGGAAGGCGCGCCGGGCACGCTGCCATCCATGTCGGGTTGCGCGAAGGAGTCCACGATGCGTTCTCATTCGGTATCCCGGCGGGACCTGTTCGTCTACGCGGCCGCGGCGGCCGTCGCCGGAGTGGCCGCCGGAGCGGCTCCGGCCTCCGCCCGGCCCTCGCTCGGCACCCTCATCGATTACGCGGGCGGTGTTCCCTCGCCCGCGGCGATCAAGGAGGCGGGGCACCTCGGCGTCATCCGCTACGTCTCCGATCGCAGGCCCGGCGCCGAATGGATGGCGGGTAAGCCGCTGCGCGTCGCCGAAGTCGAGCGGCTGCGAGAGGCGGATCTGCGGATCGTGTCGTGCTACCAGTTCGGCAAGGGGGCGACCGCGGACTGGCGCGGCGGGCTGGAGGCGGGCAAGCGGCACGCCGAGCGCGGACTCGCGCTGCATCGCGCCGCGGGCGGTCCGGACCACGCGCCGATCTACGCGTCCATCGACGACAACCCGTCGGCGGCCGATTTCGCCACCATGATCGCGCCGTACCTGCTGGGTTGGCAGACCGTGCTCGGCAAGGAGAGGACCGGCGTCTACGCGAACGCCCCGACCATCGAGCTGGCTACCGCCGCGGGACTGTGCTCCTGGTACTGGCAGCACGATTGGGGCACGCCGGACGGTTTCGTGCACCCCGCCGCCCACCTGCACCAATTCGAGATCGACAAACGATCCATCGACGGGGTGGGCATCGATCTGAACAATGTGCTCGCCCCGGAATACGGGCAGTGGTGATCGCGGGCTAAGTCTGGCAGTGGCTCAGGGGTGCGACGCGCAAGTCGGGCTCGTCGTCGGGAACGACGCGCAGCGTCGGGCGGCCGTCCGGCGCCTCGTGGTTGCCGAGCCAGGAGAACAGCGACCACCGGGACAAGCCGGAGAACGCCGAACCGAGGCTGGCGAAGGAGAACGACGAGATCGCCGACCCGAACGATCCCACGGACCCGATCGACAGCACCGATCCGACGCTGCCGATGGACAGGATCGAATAGGCCGAGCCGATCGACAGAATCGAACCTTCCGAGCGGATCGACAGGATCGAGCGGTGCGAGCGCCTGCTGCGGATGGAATGCCCCGGGTGTATCGAACGATCGATGGTCGCCATAGTTAGCGGTCTACCACAGTCCCGGCGGACGTATGCGTCATCGCGGCAGATCATCCAGGATGTCGGCGGCCGCGGGTAGGAGTGAGAGCGGCGACCCCGGTGGAGTCGCCGCTCTCGAAGGAAAACTCAGGCGACGGTGAAGAACCCGAGCGTCGGCAGGAACGAGCAGGTCCGCGGCTCGGCGTCACCGGCCTTGGTGGTCAGCGAACCGCCGATCACGGCGACGACCCGGCCGGAACCGGTGTTGGCGATCGCGGACAGCGTGGCGGGGCCGTCCGGGTTGATCTTCGCCTCGTCGGTCAGCGGCTGGACGCCGGACTGACGGGTGTCCAGGTTCAGCCACTGCACCGTCATGGGCGGGTTCTGCTCCGGCGTCGGCGACTTGGTGCCGAGCGCGGTGAACACGAATCCGGTCTGCCCGGCCTGCGGGCCGGGCGGCGGCAGGGTGGCCGGGCCGGGCACGGCCAGCGCGGTGCCGACCGAGTCGGCGGTCGGGCTGATGCAGCCCTTGCCGATGGTCGGGTACAGGAACTGCGCGATCACCGGGCCGTCCTGCGGGACCTCCGGGCCACCGCCGCCGCTGCCGTCCAGGAAGGTGATGATCCGCTCCAGGGTCGACTTGATCTGCGGCGGCAGATTCAACGTGGCGAGCAGCCTGCGCGCCTGGTCCAGAATCGCCGACTGCGGGCCCGCGATACCCGCGGGGCTCGCGATGTCGGCCGGGCCCGCGATGGCCCCGACGATGGCGGGGGCGAGCGCGGCCAGCGCGTCCACCGGCACGCCCTCGGGGACCATCGGAACGCTCTGCGTGGTCGCCGCGGGTGCGGGGGCAGCGATTGCTGTCGTCGGTGCGGCGAGCGTGGCACTCGCCGTTAGGGCGAGTGCGGTCAATGCGATCCGCGATCCTCGGGTGCGAAGCACTGGTCTGGCCGTCCTTACCTCGGGGTACAACTCGGTTCGATTGCTAAAAGCCATCGTTTCGGGGGTCACTCTAGGGACATTGCGGCTACGTGTACAGCCGCAGTGTCCGAATGGCGCTGTGGACGATCAGTGTTAGCAGACTGTAGTGCGCCACTGGTGTTACTGGTGTGAAATTTGATGCAAATGTTACCGGTGGTTCGAGGGTGGCACCGAGCGGATTCGCGCTGCGGTTAATCTAATCCGTGCCGTCCGCGCTGTCGTCGGAACACTCCGAAGTCCGGGCGTGCCGAACCGACACACCGCACCCGAGCCGAAAGCAGCGATTTGAATCGTCACCTCCGATGGGCTGTGTCGGTGCTCGGTCTGTCCGTGCTGGCCCGGTTGCTCTGGATGTTGCTGTCTCCGAATGGGATGAACCTGGTCGACCTGCACGTCTACGTCGGTGGATCGGCCGCGCTGCTGACCGATCAGCTCTACGACTTCACCTACGCGGAGAAGACGCCGGACTTCCCGCTGCCGTTCACCTATCCGCCGTTCGCGGCACTGGTGTTCTTCCCGCTGCACTACCTGCCGTTCACCGCCGTCGCGGTAGCCTGGCTGCTGGCCATCGCCGCGGCGCTGTACGCGGTGGTGCACATCAGTCTCGAGCTCGTGCTCGGTGCGGAGACGCTGCGCGCGCCGCGGTGGCGGGTGGCGACGGTCGGCTGGACCGCGCTGGGGCTGTGGCTGGAGCCGGTGCGAACCACGATGGATTACGGCCAGGTCAATGTGTTCTTGGTGCTCGGCGCGATGCTCGCGGTGCGCAGTTCGCGATGGTGGGTCTCCGGCGGGCTGGTCGGCGTCGTCGCCGGGATAAAGCTGACGCCCGCGATCACCGGTCTGTATTTCGCGGCGCGGCGGCGGTGGGCGACCGTCGCGTGGTCTGCGCTCGTCTTCGGCGCGACGGTGGGTGTGAGCTTCTTGATCGCGCCGATCGAGGCGCGGCAGTACTTCGGCACCTTGCTCGGCGACGCCGACCGGATCGGGCCGGTGGGCTCGGTGTGGAACCAGTCGCTGCGCGGCGCACTGAGCCGGATCCTCGGTCACGACGTGGAATCCGGGCCGTGGTGGATCGCGGCCGTGCTGCTGGTCGCGGTGCTGGGATTCCTGGCCTGGCGCGCCTTGGCGCCGGACGACCGGCTCGGCACCTTGATCGTGGTGCAGCTGTTCGGGCTGATGATCTCGCCCATCTCGTGGTCGCATCACTGGGTGTGGCTGCTGCCGACGGTGCTGTGGCTGGTGTACGGGCCACTGCGTTCGGTGGCAGGGGCGCGCGTCATCGCGGGATTCTGGGTGGTGACCATGCTCGTCGGCGTGCCGTGGATGCTGTCCTTCTTCCAGGACTCGATCTGGACCATCTCGCGTCCGGGTGCGCTGGCCTGGCTCGGCGCCGTCGACGTGCTCGGTGTGCTGGTCTTCTACCTCTGGGTGATCCGCTCCGGGCGCCACCGCGTGCGGGCGGCCCCGGAGGACATTCGCGTATCCGCGGAAGGCCGGGCGCGCGGCGCATAGACACAGTCGCCTGCGGCCGGGCGCGGCACCAGTTCCCGCGGGAAGTATCCAGGGTTTGCGCCGCGAATACGACATTCCGGCCCGACCACTCGAGTGAAGTGAGGGCGAGCGGCTACCGTCCCGGCTCGCGTCCGAGTGGTCGAGGCGCAAGCGACGAAGTCGCACGGGGCGGTCACTCGGACACGCGCAAGTGGGCCGCGAACACGCGGCGATGAGATCGCTGTGAATCTACATAATTCGTGCTGCCAGACGATCGATCTCGCGCGCCAACGCGACATCCAGCGCGGTGAGCCCGCCCGCCGAGTGGGTGGACAGGGTGAAGGTGACGTTGCGCCAGCGGATGTCGATGTCCGGATGATGGTTGGCGGTCTCGGCGACCTCGGCGACCTGCCGCACGAGTTCGATGCCCGCGGGAAATGTGGGCGCTTTCACGGTGCGGACCAGGCTGTCGCCTGATCGAGCCCACTCGGGCAGCTCGGTGAGGGCCTCGGCGATTTCGATATCGGAGAGCAGTGTCTGCTGCGCCATAGCTCCTTTACTCCTCGCATCGGGCCGCCCCGAAAGGGTCGCGGCGCTGGTCAGGCTGCGCGCGCCTGCTTGAGTGCCTTCTTCAGATCCTTGCCGGTGATCCCGGCGGCTTCGCACTTCTTCATCCGCATGATGACAACGGGGCACTTCAAGCAGCGCGTCTTCTTCCGACAGCACTTCTTCTTCGGTTTCAGACTGGAAACCTTCTTCGCTTTGACCTTGCCCACGGCGGTTAGCATACCCTTAGTACAAAGCCTGAAACGTTGCGGGAACCCGACAGCCGGTAGGGTGTACCTGGCCGCGATGCCCGGTGAGTTTCGATTCTCCACCTGTTTGCAGGGGTCGGCCGAGCACCAACACCTAACAGCAGGAGGATTCAGGCGTGTCGTCTGCACGCGATTTTCGCAACGTCGCCATCGTGGCCCACGTCGACCACGGCAAGACGACGCTGGTCGACGCCATGCTGCGCCAGTCCGGCGCCTTCGCCGAGCGGGCCGAGCCCGTCGATCGCGTGATGGACTCCGGCGACCTGGAGCGCGAGAAGGGCATCACCATTCTCGCCAAGAACACGGCGGTGCACCGCCACCATCAGGACGGTTCGGTCACCGTCATCAACGTGATCGACACCCCCGGCCACGCCGACTTCGGCGGTGAGGTGGAGCGCGGCCTGTCCATGGTGGACGGCGTGGTGCTGCTGGTCGACGCCTCCGAGGGACCGCTGCCGCAGACTCGCTTCGTGCTGCGCAAGGCTCTCGCCGCGTCGTTGCCGGTGATCCTGGTCGTGAACAAGACCGACCGTCCCGACGCCCGCATCGAGGAGGTCGTCGAGGAGAGCCACGACCTGCTGCTGGATCTGGCCTCCGATCTGGACGACGCCGCCGCCGAGGCCGCCGAGCTCGCGCTCGACCTGCCGGTGCTGTACGCCTCGGGCCGGGAAGGCAAGGCGTCCAAGGAGCGTCCGGAGAACGGGCACGCGCCGGACGCGGAGAACCTGGACGCGCTGTTCGACGTGCTGATGGAGTACATCCCCGCCCCCAAGGGCGATCCGGCCGCGCCGTTGCAGGCGCATGTCACCAACTTGGACGCTTCGGCGTTCCTCGGCCGCCTCGCGCTGGTCCGCGTCCACAACGGCGAGCTGCGCAAGGGGCAGAACGTCGCGTGGATGCACGCCGACGGCGTCAAGCAGGTGAAGATCACCGAGCTGTTGCAGACCGTCGGCGTGGAGCGCCAGCCCGGCGAGGTCGCGGTCGCGGGCGACATCGTCGCCATCGCGGGCATCCCGGACATCATGATCGGTGACACCCTCGCCGACCTGGACAATCCGGTCGCGCTGCCGCGCATCACCGTCGACGAGCCGGCCATCTCGGTCACCATCGGCACCAACACCTCGCCGCTGGTCGGCCGGGTGCAGGGACACAAGCTGACCGCCCGTATGGTGAAGGCGCGGCTGGACCAGGAGCTGGTCGGCAACGTGTCGCTGCGCGTGCTGGACATCGGCCGCCCGGACGCCTGGGAGGTGCAGGGCCGCGGCGAGCTGGCGCTGGCAATCCTGGTGGAGACCATGCGCCGCGAGGGCTTCGAGCTGACCGTCGGCAAGCCGCAGGTGGTCACCAAGCAGGTCGACGGCAAGGTGCACGAGCCGTACGAAGAGCTGACCATCGACTGCCCCGACGAGTACCTCGGCGCGGTCACCCAGCTGCTCGCCGCGCGCAAGGGCAAGATGGTGCAGATGAGCAACCACGCCGCGGGCTGGGTGCGGATGGAGTTCATCGTTCCCTCGCGCGGCCTGATCGGCTTCCGCACCGACTTCCTCACCGAGACCCGCGGTACCGGCATCGCCAACGCGGTGTCGCACGGCTACGCGCCGTGGGCGGGGGAGATCCGGGCCCGGCACACCGGCTCGCTGGTGTCCGACCGGTCGGGCACGGTGACGCCGTTCGCCATGATCCAGCTGGCCGACCGCGGCCAGTTCTTCGTCGAGCCCGGCGCGGACACCTACGAGGGCCATGTCGTCGGCGTCAACCCGCGAGCGGAGGATCTCGACATCAATGTCACCCGCGAGAAGAAGCTGACCAATATGCGCAGCTCGACCGCCGACGTGATCGAGACGCTGGCCAAGCCGTTGCAGCTGGATCTGGAAGGCGCGATGGAGTTCTGCGCCGCCGACGAGTGCGTGGAGGTCACACCGGAGGTGGTCCGGGTGCGCAAGGTGATCCTCGGGCAGAACGAGCGTGCGCGCGAGCTGTCCCGGCGCAAGGCGCGCGACCGGGCGGCGCTGTAATCGTTTGCCGTGGAAGGGGATCCGGCGTCGTGGTGGCGCCGGTTCCCCGACCGGGGTTGCATGGTGGAGGCCGACTGCCTGCGTCGGGTCGTCGGTCGAGCGGATACCAGCGAATAGTCGCCTGGTCGCCCTGGGAGGACAATTCATCGCGACTTTCCGCGAAATTCACTATCGAGGACCATTCCGCAATGGTCGGATTGCTTCGTATCCGGATTGCGCTGGTTGGGTAGTCCATTCGCCGGGGATTGGTGAGGCCGGTGTTCAGGTTATTTCGGCGACCATTCGCTTGCTCGAGGGTCCTGCACCGATACGTGCCCTCCTGACTTATTCGAAGAATTGGTTTCGACCGCGGCCGCTGTCTTGCCGGAGCGGCGCGACCGGAATTTGCCGCCGAGTCAATTCGCCGAATAACGCCGGGCTCGGCGCAGCTCGGGAGGCTGTGCGCCGTATATCGGCCACCCATGCCGTGCATCCTGCATGCGGTTGCCTGTTCCACTAGGTGTGATAGCGCTGTTCGGCTCGGGAAACCTTGGTGTGCAAGACGTGTGACAGCCAGGGACCGAGGCGGTGTCTGTGCTGCGACCGCGCATGTGCGCCTGGGTTTCCTTCCCGTTCGCCGTGGCACCGCGATTGTGCACTTTCGCGCGCTGAGCCATCTGCCGACGGCTTGTCGGCGCTATTGCCGTGGATATGGATTGCGCTCGGCACTTGCGATTGCGAATGGCGGCTGTCGCGGATGCGCCGATTATTTGCCCACTGTCGACCGGGTTGGCGTGGCACCGCGTCGCGGATCCGGCGGTGCGCTTGCGGTTTCCTCTGGCCGTGATATCGGATCGGTATCCTCGATCACTCTCGTGACATCAGGAATCTGCAATCGGACCGGACTCTACGGTAGAGTTCCCGAGCGTGAAAGTGGGCGCAGGAAAACGCGCAGCGTGGCGCACGTTGTTGCCGACGATGGCGGTGCTGGCGCTGATCAGCAGCTGCGCGGCCAACCCGCCGCCGCCCATCGAAAGCACCGACAGCCCGAAGACCACGCCGGTCAAGCCCGCGGAGACCACCGTCGTCGTCGCCTTGGACACCATCGGGACGGCCTTCAATCCGCATCTGCGCTCCGACCAGTCCGCCGCCACCTCGGCCATCGCCTCGCTGGTGCTGCCGAGCCCGTTCCGTCCGGTGCCGAGCCCGACCACGCCGGGAGCGACGGCCTGGGTGCCGGACTCGTCGTTGCTGGTCTCCGCCGACGTGACCGCGCAAGAACCGTTCACCATCACCTACAAGTTGCGCAATGAAGCGTCCTGGTCGGACGGCGCGCCCATCGCGGCCGAGGACTTCCGCTACCTGTGGCAGGAGATGATCTCCGAACCCGGCGTCGTCGATCCGGCCGGATACCGGTTGATCTCGGATGTGAACTCGTCGGCGGGTGGCAAGACGGTCACCGTCGTGATGTCGCAGCCCTATCCCGGCTGGCGGGAGCTGTTCACGGATCTGCTGCCCTCGCATCTGCTGAAAGACGCTCCCGGCGGATTCGCTCGCGGGATGAACGGCCAGGTCAACGGCGTCCGGGTGTCCGGAGGCCCGTTCGGGATCCGCTCGGCGGACCCGGGACGCGACGAGATGCTGCTGGAACGCAACGACCGCTTCTGGGGCACCCCGGCCATGCCGGGCCAGATCCTGCTCCGCCGCGGCGGCACGACCGCGCAGCTGGCGGGGTCGCTGCGCACCGGCGACGTGCAGATGGCCCTGGTGCACGGCGGCGTCGCGACGCAGGCGCAACTGGGCGCGATTCCGTCGGTGCGGACCGCGATCATGCCGCAATCTCGTGTGCTGCAGCTGGTGCTCAACGGGCGCAAGGGCGAGCTGAGCGATCCGCGTGTTCGCTCGGGCGTGCTCGCGCTGCTCGACCCCAACCTGCTGGCCACGGTCGGCGCGCAGACCGGCAATTGGGTGGAGCCCGCTCGTGCGCAGGTGCTCGCGCCGTCCGATCCCGGTTACGCTCCGACCGCGCCGCCGCGGCCATCCCCGGACGAGGCGTTCGCGCTGCTCGCCGCCGCGGGATACGGCCGGGCGCCGGAGCCGCCGCCGGCTAGTTCGCCGACCTCGCCCGCGCCGCAACCGCGCACCGTCGGCAAGGACGGCAAGCCGCTGGCCGTGCGCATCGGCGCAGTCGACAAGGACGCCACCGCGCTCGCGGTGGCCAATACCGCCGCGGACCAATTGCGCAGCGCGGGCATCGACGCGACGGTGCGCAGCGTCGCCGCCGACGAGCTGTACGGCAAGGAATTGATCGAGGGCACGGTCGACGCCATCGTCGGCTGGGAGGTGGCCGGTTCGGACCCGGCGACGGTGCTGGCGTCCCGTTACGGATGCCCGCCGCCCGCGCTGCCGGGGATCACCGGCACGGCGCAGGCCATCGCCGAGGCGGCGCAGCGCGCGCCGAGCAACCTGTCCGGCGTGTGTGATCCCACCCTGCAGCCCGCGATCGACGAAGCGCTGCGCGGCGTCGACGTGGGCCGGGTGGTCGCCGAGGCCGAGCCCAAACTGTGGGCCATGGCGACGGTGCTGCCGATCGTGCAGGACAACGCGGTCGCCGCCTCCGGCCCCCGGGTGGACGGCGCCTCGCTCAGCGGAGCCATCCAGGTCGGCATCTTCGGCGACGCGTCCCTGTGGCGCAGGATCCCGTGACCTCGGCGGCGACGGGCGGCCTGCTCCTGGTGCACGCCCACCCGGACGACGAATCGATCACCACCGGAGGGACGATCGCGCACTACCGCCGTCGCGGCGTGCCGGTCACCGTGATCACCTGCACCCTCGGCGAGGAGGGCGAGGTGATCGGCGACGAATGGGCGCTGCTGGCCGCCGACCATGCCGACCAGCTCGGCGGCTATCGCGTCCTCGAACTGACCCGGGCGCTGGCCGCGCTGGACGCGGGCCCGCCGCACTTTCTCGGTGGCGCGGGTCGCTGGCGCGACTCCGGCATGGCGGGCACCCCGGCCGCGAACAAACCGCGGGTGTTCGTGCGCTCCGGAGATGAGGCGGTACAGGCCCTCACCGACGTGGTGCTGCGGTTGCGGCCGCAAGTGGTGGTCGGCTATGACCCCAAAGGCGGGTACGGCCACCCCGACCACATCCGGGCGCACGAGATCACCACATCGGCCGTGCACGCCGCGGCCGACCAGGGCTGGGACACTCCGAAGTTCTATTGGACGGTCACCGACGCGGACATGCTGCGGCTGCACACGGCCGCGCTGGCCCGGCGCACCGTCGAGGGCTTGCCCGGCGCGCTGCCGCCGGGCTGGCGGCTGCCCGCCGAAGGTGAGCTCGCGAGCGTGCCCAGCCACGCGGTGACCACCACGGTCGACGTCTCCGACGTGCTGACGGCCAAGCGTGCCGCACTGCGGGCGCACGCCACCCAGATCACCGTCGCGCCATCCGGGCGGGAATTCGCGCTGTCGAACAATGTCGCTCAACCGGTGCTGCCGGAAGAGCACTTCATCCTCGTGCGCGGGCCGCGCGGGCCGCTCGGGCCGGACGGGCGCGAGCACGACCTGTTCGCGGGTTTGGACTGACGGAATCCAGGCGGGCAAAACACCGCTGATTTCCGCACATTTCGCATAATCCGCCCTCCGGTCCGGAAAACCTCCGCCACGGCGATTTCTCATCGCTGGAGGGTGCCCGCGCGGGCTATTCGTGCGCCGGGTACCGTTCCGGTGATTTCCGGGACAGCGACATGGAGGATCCGGCGTTTCATGACAGCGGTCGGCGACAAGACCCACCTCACTATCGAGGACCACGGATACCACAAGAGCCTGAAGCCGCGACAGCTGCAGATGATCGCGATCGGCGGTGCCATCGGCACCGGCCTGTTCCTCGGCGCCGGTGGGCGGCTGGCCAGTGCCGGACCCGGATTGTTCCTGGTCTACGGGGTATGCGGCTTCTTCGCGTTCCTGATCCTGCGCGCGCTCGGCGAGTTGGTGCTGCACCGGCCATCGTCCGGTTCGTTCGTCTCCTACGCACGTGAGTTCTTCGGTGAGAAGGCCGCTTTCGTCGCGGGCTGGATGTACTTTCTGAACTGGTCGATGACCGGCATCGCCGACACCACGGCGATCGCGCAGTATTTTCACTACTGGTCCGGATTCACCCATATTCCGCAGTGGGTGCTGGCGCTCGTCGCGCTGGTCCTCGTGCTGGGCGTCAACCTGATCTCGGTGAAGTGGTTCGGCGAAATGGAATTCTGGGCCGCGTTGGTAAAGGTGTTCGCGCTCAGCGCATTTCTCATCGTCGGCACGATCTTTTTGATCGGCCGGTTCACCGTGCAGGGCAGTCCGACCGGACCGAGCGTGATCGCCGACCATGGCGGGCTTTTCCCGACCGGTCTCCTGCCTCTCGTCGTGGTCGTGTCCGGCGTCGTATTCGCCTATGCGGCAGTCGAATTGGTCGGCACTGCGGCGGGGGAGACGGAGCGGCCCGCCGAAGTCATGCCGCGTGCCATCAACTCGGTGATCGCCCGGATCGCGGTCTTCTACGTCGGTTCGCTGGTGCTGTTGGGGCTGCTGCTGCCGTACACGCACTACACCGCCAAGGAGAGTCCGTTCGTGACCTTCTTCACCATGCTCGGCGTCCCCGGCATCGGCAGCGTGATGAATCTCGTGGTGCTGACCGCGGCGTTCTCCAGCCTGAACGCCGGGCTGTACTCCACCGGACGCATCCTGCGCTCGATGTCGATGAACGGAAGCGCGCCGAAATTCACCGGCGTGATGGGCCGCAATGGCGTTCCCTACGGCGGCATCCTGCTCACCAGCCTGATCGCGCTGGTCGGCATCGCCATCAACGGCGTCGTCCCGGACCGCGCCTTCGAGATCGTGCTCAACATGGCCTCGTTGGGCATCGTCGCGTCATGGGCCACCATCGTTCTGTGCCAGCTGCGACTGTGGCGCTGGTCCACGCAGGGGCGCATAGAGCGTCCGGCGTTCCGCATGTTCGGAGCGCCCTACACCGGGCTGCTCACGCTGGTGTTCCTGGTCTTGGTCGTCGTGCTCACCGGATTCGACTATCCCGTCGGGACCTGGACGGTCGCGACCCTCGCCCTGATCATCCCCGCGCTGGTCGTCGGCTGGTTCGCCGCCCGCAAGCGGGTGCTCGCCATCGCGGCGGGGCGCGAGGGGCACACCGGCGCCTTCCCGGTGGTCGCGAACCTCCCGCTGGACGGCGAGAATTGATCATGCGCGCGGGAACACCAGAATAGACTCGGCAGTATGTACAACTGGGAGCTCCAGAACGCGATCGCGGCGTTCGTCGACAGCATGAAGCCGCACTGGCAGGAACAACACGACCTGTATATGACGGTGCTGTACGCGTTTGTCGACATGCAGAGCCACCTGTTGACCCTCCTCGGTTATCCGCCGGTGCCGTGACGACGAAAGTCGACGATCAGGCTCCCGCCGCATCCGGCGCCGCTCGTCTCGCGGTCGGCCGCGTCCTGGCCCAGGTGATCCTCGTTGTCCTGGTCCTGGACGGCCTGCTCACCTTGTCGATCGAGGTGTTGTATCTGCCGACCTATCTGGGAGCCACCGCGTTTCCGATCACCGCTGTCCTGGCCGGTGCGGTGAACGTGCTGCTCGTCGCGGGCGTGCGGACGCTCACCCCGCGCACCGCCGCCATGGGGCTTCCGCTGGCCGCGTGGGCGCTCGGATTCCTGGTCTGCGCGAGCGTCGGCCCGGGCGGCGACATCCTGCTCGGCAGCGATTGGCGCACCGCGCTGCTGCTGTTCGGCGGATTGCTCCCGCCGCTGGCCTACATCTACTTCCAGATGAACGCCCACGTCTTCCGTCCGCGCTGAACTCAGGGAAGCCCGACCGCCAGGGGTGCGGGTCAGCGTATGCCGAGCCGCCCCGGTGTGACGGCCTCGATGAGCTCCCATGCCTGGTCGATCGGGATGTCGACCACCGCGTAGCGCTTCTTGCCCGCCGCGGTCGCCGCGACCACCGTGGCGACTCCGGCGCGGCGCTGGAAGAAGGTCTGACGCACGGTCCAGCCGATCACGCCGGGCGCCTCCAGGCAGTCCCGGTCCCGGTCCAGCGATCCGGAGCGGGTGATCAGCCAGGCCGGGCTGGTGGCCGTGCGGGGAAGCACGGCGTGGCCGAGGCCGCGGTAGCGGTCTTCCGCCACTGCGAGCGCCACCGGAACGGCGAGGCCGTGCAGCAACCACCACCACGGCGAATAACCCGCCCCGGCAAGAGCGAGGTAGGCCAGCACGACGGCGAGGAAAGCGACCGGGGCGAGTGCGCGGGTGTACCTGCGACGCCGTGCGGCCGGGCCGTGCGCGATCAGCGGCGCGCTGCCCGGCGCCGGACCGGCGTCCGATGCCCCGGCGCCACTGGGAATCGCATCCGCCGGTGCGGGAATATCGTTGTCGCGCAGCTCGTCCGGGGCGAGCAGATGACTCAGGGTGTGCTCGACCGCGCGGCGCGGCGCCTGCGGCAGGATCTTCTGCCGCGGATTCTCGCCGGTCATGATCGCCTCGAGCTCGGCGCCGCCCGCCAAGCGCAGCAGCAGCGGTTCCTTCACCGTCGCCCCGCGCAGCCGGGCCAGATCGAGGGTGATCTGCCGCGTGGTGAACAGGCCGTGGCGCAACTGCAAGGTCTTGCCGTCATCGCTGACGCGCAGCCCGAAATAGGTGGTCAGGTAGTGCGCGCACGCGGCGGCGCTGACCACGAGGACGACGGCGCACAGCAGCGCGGCCCCGGCGAGCGCCAGTGCGAGCGCGCCGCCGTCTTCCACATCGTGCACCGCGTCCGACCGGAACACGATCTCGCCGAGTCCGTACTGGAACGCGACGCCAACGATCGGGGCGACGATCGCGAACCCGGTCAGCGACAGCGGGGCGTACCGGACCCATGCCGGACGCCAATGCCCGATCTCGCGCTTGGGCGTTCGGATCGTGGCGAAACCGGCGGATGTGTTCTCCGGCAGTACTTTTGGTTCCTCGACCTCGCCCGCCGTGTGCGCGAGCAGCGCGGCGCGCAACGGCGGCACGACGCGCGCGTCCAAGGCGTCGAGCTTGAACTGTTCACCGGAATCCGCCTGCTGCCCCGTCCCGATCGCCAGCACGACGAGCCCGAGTACCCGATGCAGCAGATCCGCTTCGATGTCCACCGACCGGATGCGCGAGCGTGGCACCGACAATTTCTTGCGCTCCAGCAACCCGGTGCGCAACTCGACGTGCGTCGGTCCGACCCGGTACGTCGTTGTGAACCAACGGGTGAGCGCGAACCCGACGATCAGCACCACCGGGATGATGCTCCACACATGGTTGCCGCTGCTCGTACCGAGAATCACCGAACCGACCAGCACCGGGATGAACTTCACGACTTCGGTGATCGGATGGACCAGCAGCATCCGCTTGTCGAGCCGCTGCCACGGCTGGCCCTCCTGCGCGGCGCCCACCTCGTCCGGGTTCGCGGTTCGCTCGCCGGGGTCACTCATTGTCGCCCCTCGGTGGCACTGCGTGCCACCACGCGCGAGTGCTCGTCCGAGTTCGCCGGTCGCCCGTTCATGTCGCGTCCCCGCGGTGCTGGGCGGCGATCCGGGTCAACCGCGTCACGGTCTCTTCGGCGACCGGCAGATCGAGGGCGCTGATCTGCACCGCACCCGCGGAGGAGGCGGTGGTCACGGTGATCGTGGCCAGGCCGAGCAGACGCTCCAGGGGTCCGCGTTCGGTGTCGACGGTCTGCACCCGCGAGATCGGCGCCACCCGGCTCTCCTGGCTGAGCCAGCCGACCCTGGTGTACACCGCCTCGTCGGTCACCTCCCAGCGGTGCACGGCGTACCGCCACCACGGCACGACGCCGACGTTCAGCACGGCCAGCGCCACCGTGACCAGGAAGACGCCGAGTTGCCAGCCGCGGTGCGCGGAGTCGAGCATCGCCCACACGATCAGCGCCGCGAAGGGGATCACCCAGGCCAGCGCCGCCTGCACGGTCCACAGGAGCTTCGCCTTCGGGCTCGGGCGCCAGGCCGGGTCGGCCAAGATCGTGCGCGACTGCGACATGCTGCCATGGTTGCACGATCGCGCACCCGCTGTCGCAGGCAATCGTCCGCGGACCGCGGCGACGCGGTGCTCGCCGACGCCACCCCGGAATAGCCTCGGGCGCCGCGCAGTTGTCAACGCTCGACGGCGCCCGCGTGCAGCGCGGGCGCCGCAGTGAGCGCGGCTGGTCCGCTTCGCCTCACTCTCGAGCACTGGAGGGAGACAGTTCCGGATGTGTAGCGCATGATCGAGGGCGTGACCGACCTACCGAACCCGAGCGTCCCGCCGTCGCAGCCCAGTCCATCGGCCATGCGCCGGGCACTGCGCAGGGCCCGCGACGGTGTCACGTTGAACGTGGACGAGGCCGCGGTGCTGTTGCACGCGACCGGTGACGACCTCGCCGACCTCTGTCGCAGTGCCGCGCGGGTGCGCGACGCCGGGCTCGCCTCCGCGGGTCGTCCGAAGACGATCAGCTATTCCCGCAACGTCTTCATCCCGCTGACGCGTCTGTGCCGGGACAAGTGCCACTACTGCACGTTCGTCACGGTGCCGGGCAAGCTGCGCGCCGAGGGCAAGGGGATGTTCCTCGAACCCGACGAAGTGCTCGACATCGCACGCCGAGGCGCGGCGCTCGGGTGCAAGGAGGCGCTGTTCACGCTGGGTGACCGGCCCGAGGACCGCTGGCCGGAGGCCGCGCAGTGGCTCGACGAGCGCGGCTACGACTCCACGCTGGACTACCTGCGCGCCGTGTCGATCATGGTGCTGGAGGAGACCGGCCTGCTGCCGCACCTGAATCCGGGTGTGATGTCGTGGGAGGAGATCGCGCGGCTCAAGCCGGTGGCGCAGTCCATGGGCATGATGCTGGAGACCACGGCGACCCGGCTGTTCACCGAGAAGGGCAACTGCCACTACGGCAGCCCGGACAAGGATCCCGCGGTGCGGCTGCGCGCCATCACCGACGCGGGCCGCCTCTCGGTGCCCTACACCACCGGCATCCTGGTCGGCATCGGCGAGACGATGGCCGAGCGGGCCGAGTCGATCATGGCGATCCGCAAGCAGCACAAGGCTTTCGGGCACATCCAGGAAGTCATCATCCAGAACTTCCGCGCCAAGGACGACACTGCGATGCGGGACGTGCCGGACGCGGGCCTGGAGGAATTCCTCGCCACCATCGCCGTCACCCGCATCCTGCTCGGACCCGACGTCCCGGTGCAGGCGCCGCCGAACCTGGTGTCGCATGCCGAGTGCCGCGCGCTGATCGAGGCGGGCATCGACGACTGGGGCGGTGTGTCGCCGGTGACGCCGGACCACGTGAACCCGGAGCGGCCGTGGCCGAACCTGGACACGCTGCGCGAGATCACCGAGGCGGCGGGCTATCAACTCGTCGAGCGCACCTCCGCGCACCCGAAGTACGTGCGGGCGGGCAATCCGTGGGTCGATCCGCGCATCGGCGCGCACGTCGCGGCGCTCACCGACCCGGCGACCGGGCTGGCGAATCCGGACGCGATGCCGGTGGGTTTGCCGTGGCAGGAGCCGGACGAGTCATGGGAATCGACCGGACGCGTCGATCTCAACACCGCCATCGACACCGAGGGCCGCAACACCGAGCACCGCAGCGACGCCGGGCTCGGCCAGGACGTGGTCGGCGCTTTCGGCGACTGGGACACGATCCGGGAACAGGCGCGTGATCTCGCCGTCGCGACGCCGCAGCGGCTGGACTCCGATGTGCTCGCCGCGCTGCGCGCCGCCGAACGCGACCCGGCCGGGCTCAGCGACGCCGAATACCTCGCGCTGGCCACGGCCGACGGCGCCGAACTCGAGGCGGTCGCCGCGCTGGCCGATCAATTGCGGCGCGACACGGTCGGCGACGATGTCACCTATGTGGTGAACCGGAACATCAACTTCACCAATATCTGCTACACCGGGTGCCGGTTCTGCGCCTTCGCCCAGCGCAAGGGCGACGCCGACGCGTTCACGCTGAGCATGGACGAGGTCGCCGACCGGGCGTGGGAGGCGCACGTCGACGGCGCCACCGAAGTGTGCATGCAGGGCGGCATCGACCCCGACCTGCCGGTCACCGGGTACGCCGACCTGGTGCGCGCGGTCAAGCAGCGAGTTCCGTCGATGCATGTGCACGCGTTCAGTCCGATGGAGATCGTCAACGGCGCCTCGCGCGGCGGCCAGAGCATCCGGGACTGGCTGGTCGCCCTGAAGGAAGCCGGTCTGGACACCATTCCCGGCACGGCCGCGGAGATCCTGGACGACGAGGTGCGCTGGGTGCTCACCAAGGGCAAGTTGCCCACCTCGGCGTGGATCGAGGTGATCACCACGGCGCACCAGGTGGGCATCCGGTCCAGCTCGACCATGATGTACGGCCACGTCGATAATCCGAAGCACTGGGTCGGGCATCTGCGGGTGCTGCGCGGAATCCAGGACGAGACCGGCGGTTTCACCGAATTCGTGCTGCTGCCGTTCGTCCACCAGAGCGCGCCGCTGTACTTGGCCGGCGCCGCGCGTCCCGGCCCGACGAACCGGGACAACCGCGCCGCCCACGCGCTGGCCAGGATCATGCTGCACGGCCGGATCCGGAACATCCAGACCAGCTGGGTCAAGCTCGGGACCACCGGAACCCGGGTGATGCTGAACAGCGGCGCCAACGATCTGGGCGGCACGCTCATGGAGGAGACCATCTCCCGGATGGCCGGATCACAGCACGGCTCGGCGAAGACCGTCGCCGAGCTGGTCGAGATCGCCGCGGGCATCGGCCGCCCGGCCAGGGAGCGGACCACGACCTACGGCGTGCCGCAGCACAAGATGACGGCGCTCCCCTTGACGGTGGGGTGAACGCGAATCGGCGGCGTGCGGTGATGAGCGAAGCCGCTCGGGGACGGGGCACTCGGCGACCCGGCCACCGCGCCGGTCGCTCGGCCCCAGAATCTAGTGCGTACCACCCTGAGTTAGGGCAGGCTGACCAGTAGTAACGTGGGGTGCCGGGATAGGGTTTCGCCGGGCGGACTATCCCGCAGGCGAGGACAGACTAGGAGAGCGGCAGTGCCGTACATCATCGCTGAACCGTGCGTTGACGTGAAGGACAAGGCATGCATCGAGGAATGCCCCGTTGACTGCATCTACGAGGGTGGTCGCATGCTGTACATCCATCCCGACGAGTGCGTGGACTGTGGTGCATGTGAGCCGGTGTGCCCGGTGGAGGCGATCTTCTACGAAGACGACACCCCGGACCAGTGGAGCGGATACGTGAACGCCAACGTCGATTTCTTCGACGAGCTGGGTTCACCCGGAGGCGCGACGAAGGTCGGCAAGGTCGACTACGACCCGCCGTTCATCAAGGAACTGCCCCCGATGGCGAGCGAGTGAGATCTGACGTGTCACCGCGTGGCCGGGTCAGTGGTCGGCTGCCCGATTTTCCCTGGGACACCATCGCTTCGGTCAAGCTGAAGGCGGCCGCTCATCCCGGCGGGATCGTCGATCTGTCCGTCGGCACCCCCGTCGACCCGGTCGATCCGCTGATCCGCGCGGCGCTGAATTCGGTCGCCGAAGTGCCCGGATACCCGACCACGCACGGCACCCCAGAGCTCCGCGCGGCCGCGGTCGACGCGCTGAAGCGGCGCTATGGGATCACCGGTCTCGATCCGGCGGCGGTGCTGCCCGCGATCGGCACCAAGGAACTGATCGCCGGGCTTCCCCGGCTGCTCGGTCTCGGCCCCGGCGACCTGGTGGTCGTCCCTGAGGTCGCCTACCCCACCTACGAGGTCGGCGCGCTGCTGGCGGGCGCGCAGGTGCTGCGCGCAGACGGGCTGACCCGGCTGGGTCCGCAGACGCCCGCGCTGATCTACGTGAACTCGCCGTCCAACCCGACCGGCCGGGTACTCGGTGTCGATCACCTGCGCAAGGTGGTGGCGTTCGCGCGTGAACGCGGCGCGATCGTCGCCTCCGACGAGTGTTACCTGGGACTGGCCTGGGAGGGTCGCGCGGTCTCGCTGCTCGACCCCGAGGTGTGCGACGGCGATCACACCAACCTGCTCGCGTTGCATTCGCTGTCCAAGACCTCCAACCTGGCCAGTTACCGCGCCGGATTCGTGGCGGGCGACCCGACCCTGGTGGCCGAGCTGCTCGAGGTGCGCAAGCACGCGGGCATGATGGTGCCCTTCCCGATCCAGGCCGCGATGACGGCCGCGCTGAGCGACGACGCCCACGAGGCGCAGCAGCGCGAGCGGTACCGGGCGCGCCGCGAAGTGTTGCGAAAGGCGCTGCTGGAGGCCGGTTTCCGGATCGATCACTCGGAGGCGGGCCTGTATCTGTGGTCGACGCGCGGCGAGCCGTGCCGCACCACGCTGGACTGGCTGGCCGACCGCGGCATCCTCGCCGCGCCCGGCGACTTCTACGGCCCCGCCGCCGCCGAGCACGTGCGGATCGCGCTGACCGCCACCGACGAGCGCGTCGCCGCGGCCGCCGAACGTCTCACCGCGGGCTGAGGTTGGGCGGTTGCGGATCGCGCTGATCGCGATCGGCGAGCGGGTTGCCGCTGCGGCCGAACGTCTCACCGCGGGCTGAGGTTGGGCGGTTGCGGATCGCGCTGATCGCGATCGGCGAGCGGGTTGCCGCTGCGGCCGAACGCATGTACACGGGCAGAGCACGTGCGGATCGCGCTGATCGCCGCTGACGAGCGCATCGCCGCGGTGACGGAACAGCACGCCGCGGGCTGACGCTCGCGGCTGGACGAAACCGGTCTGGGAACGCCGCCCCTGCGCGGCAACCGCTGTCGCGAGAGATGGTCGGGCCGGTCGAAACCGGTGTGTCGGCGGCCGCGCGCGTCGGGCCGGGAGAGCTAGCCTGAAGTATGGACGCTGTCACGGTTGTCCCCACGCCGAGCAATGAGCCGGTGCACTCCTACGCCCCGGCCACCCTGGAACGAGAGCTATTGCTCGGCAAACTGGCCGAGTTGTCCGCCGAGCCCGTCGACGTGCCGCTGGTGATCGGCGGCAAGCACCGGCCGGGCATCGGCGAACGGCACGACATCGTCGCGCCGCATCGGCACCGACACGTGCTGGGGACCTACACCGACACCACGCATTCGGAAGCACACGGAGCCATCGACGCCGCGATGGCGGCCGCCCCCGGTTGGCGGGCGCTGCCGTTCGAGGAACGCGCCGCGGTGCTGTTGCGCGCGGCCGACCTGTTGGCAGGCCCTTGGCGGGAAACTCTCGCGGCGGCCACCATGCTCGGGCAGTCGAAATCGGCGCAGCAGGCCGAGATCGACGCGCCGTGCGAATTGGTCGACTTCTGGCGGTTCAACGTGGCCTTCGCGCGCGGCATCCTCGCGCAGCAGCCGCAGTCCAGCGCCGGGATGTGGAACCGGATGGACTACCGGCCGCTCGAGGGGTTCGTCTACGCCATCAGCCCGTTCAATTTCACGGCGATCGCCGGTAACCTGCCTACCGCTCCGGCGCTGATGGGCAACACCGTCGTGTGGAAACCGTCGCCCACCCAGACCCTGTCCGCCTTCTACACAATGCGGTTGCTGGAGGCGGCGGGGCTGCCGCCCGGCGTGATCAATATGGTCACCGGGGACGGTGTGCGGCTGTCGGAGGTGGCGCTGACCGATCCGCGGCTGGCCGGTATCCACTTCACCGGTTCCGCGAAGACGTTCCAGTATCTGTGGCGGCAAGTCGGCGCGAATATCGGCCGCTACCACGGCTATCCGCGTCTGGTCGGGGAGACCGGCGGCAAGGACTTCATCGTCGCGCACTCCTCCGCCGACCCGGACGCGTTGCGCACCGCCCTGATTCGCGGCGCCTACGAGTATCAAGGCCAGAAATGCTCGGCGGCCTCGCGCGCCTATATCGCGCGGTCGGTGTGGCGTGCGATGGGCGACGACTTCCTGCACGTCGCCGAGCAACTGAGCTATGGCGATGTCGCGGATCTGTCGAATTTCGGTGGGGCGCTGATCGATCGGCGTGCGTTCGACAAGAATGTGGCGGCCATCGAGCGCGCCCGGGATGCCGGTCTCACCATTCCGGTCGGCGGCCGCTATGACGATAGCGAAGGCTGGTTCGTCCGGCCCACCGTGTTGCTGACCGACAACCCGCACGACGAATCGTTCGCCACCGAGTACTTCGGGCCGATTCTGTCGGTGTACGTCTACGACGACGCCGAACCCGGCGCCTACAGCGCGATTCTCGCCGAAGTCGAATCTGCCGCACCCTACGCCCTGACCGGCGCGGTGTTCGCGCAGGACCGAAACGCGATCGAACAGGCCGACGCCGCTTTGCGATTCGCGGCGGGAAACTTCTACGTCAACGACAAGCCGACCGGCGCGGTGGTGGGCCAGCAGCCGTTCGGCGGGGCCCGCGCCTCCGGCACCGACGACAAGGCGGGCTCGCCGCTGAACCTGCTGCGCTGGGTCGCGCCGCGCACGATCAAGGAGACCTTCGTTCCCCCGGTCGAATACCGCTACCCGCACATGGACACGTGAGACACGCCCCTGCGCGGCCTAGACCAGCGGTTTCCCTAGACGCATCCGGATGCGCAGGTCGAGCAGATAGGCGTTGAGCGGGAACATCCGTACCGGCCTCGGCAGTCGAGTGTGCACCGCCGCGATGGCCCCCAGCAGCCGATCGAAGCGACGCTGATCGCGCTCGGTCCAGCTCATGCCCATCTCGTCGCGCAAGCGCTGGGGCAGTAGGCCGGTGACGACGAACCGTTGCAGCTTGGCGAAGACCACCTGCACCGGACGCGGCATCATCTTCAGGTCGATCAGATCGTCGAAGTAGTCCCGCAGGGCCGGTTCGATGGCGCGCTGCTTCAGGTTCTCATCCCAATACCGCTGGAATTCCGCACGATTCGCGGGCCACATCTCCGGCCGCATCTGCAGCGTCGTGCCGAGGCGCGCGGCATAGTGATAGAAGGCCTCGGCGGTGGCGGTGTCCATCGGGCCGTGCATGCGGGTGTAGAGATCGTCGATGCCCCAGTACAGGCAGGCGGCAACCCACAGTTGCAGGTTCGGGTCGAAGGCGTTGTATTTCACCGGACTCGCCGCGGTGGAGCGCACCGGGCGATGTGAGACGTTGACCGCCGCACGATAGGCGGCGCGTTCGTCGTCCGAACCCAGCAGCGCCACCGCGATGTAGGTCAGTGTGGTGCGCAGCCGCTTGAGCGGGTGCAGGGTGACCTTGCCGCTGTCGACGGTGCTCTCCAGGACGCCGCGGCCGACCGGGCGCAGGCTCAGCTGCACGATGACGTTGGCGGTGCCGCCGAGGAACGCGGCGATTCCGTCCATGTACTCCGCGACGGTCTCCGGGGTCAGAATCAGCTCCGGATCCGGCTCGTGCTCGGTGGTGCCCAGCGGCGCGGTCATCGTTGACCTCGTCTTTCGGTATCCGCCCGACTAGGAGCCGAGCAATGAGAAGATTATGCCCTCACCTTCTCATCGTCTTGGCGGTCTGTCAATCGGGCGCGGAGCCGCCGTGATGGTATGCGATGCTGGAAGTGTCATTGTTTCGCCGACGCGGAGAGGGTCGAGGCATGGCCACGCTGACCAGACTGCTGCCGCTCGTGCGCAGCGCGGCACCGGAGGACCCCAATCAGGCCCGTGTGCTGGACGCGGCGCTGGTGGCGTTCCTGGACTTCGGCATCAAACGCACCAGCATGGTCGAGGTCGCGCGCCGCTGCGGGCTGTCGCTGGCCACGCTCTACCGGCGCTTCGCCAGCAAATCCGATCTGATCAAAGCCGTCGGGCTGCGCCAGACCCGGGAGTTCATCGAGGACGTCGACGCCGCGCTGCAACGGCAGGTCGATCGGGACGCGAGCGCCGAGGAGCAGATCGTCGAGCTGTTCGCCGCGTTCATCAATGGCCTGCGTGGAAACCGGCTGATCCACCGCCTGCTGGCGACCGAGCCCGAGCTCGTGCTGCCCTACCTCACCACCGAAGGCGCGCCCGTCATCGAACTCGGCCGCGACTACCTCGCTGAGTTCATCACGCGGTTGCAGCGGGAGGGCAAGCTGCCGGAATACGACCCGGAGCCGTTGGCCGAGATGATCGCCCGCACAGCGCTTTCGCTGGCGCTGACCCCGCAGACGGTGATCCCGCTGGGCGACGACGCCGCGATCCGGCAGTTCGCGCGCGACCACGTGGTGGTGTCGTTCCGGGTGCCCTAGATATCGCTCATCCCCCGCGTGCTCAGCGGAACTGCGGGAGCCCGCTCATCATCGCGCCGAGCGCGGCGAGCACGTCGGCGGTCTGCTCGGCCGCGGTGCCGCGGGTGTGCGCCGTCACCGCGAAGCCGTGACCGTAGGACGCCGAAGCGACCTCCGGCTCGCCGAAATCCGACCAGCCCCATTTGGTGCCGAGCACGAACGGCCAGCGCGCGGTGCCCCAATCCTGTTCGGTGCCGTCTTGGGCCATCGAACCCGCGGCGGCCATCCACTCGAAGATCGGCGATCCGGGATCGGTGCGCAGTTTGGCGACCAGGAAGTCGGACACGTTCGCGACGCTCGTCGCTCCCGCGCCCCAGCTGGGACCGGGAACCGTCTCGGTGAGGCCGTACTCCTGCGCGATGGCGGCGACCGCCTGCGGATACTTGGCCTCCATCAGGCTCGCGGCCCCGTCGTCGGAATAGCGGATCATCCGTTCGGCCAAGCCGCGGTCTTCGGCCGACCCGTCGCCGTGGCGCAGGGCGTAGTCGGCCATGAACAACTTGGCCAGCGACAGGCTCGAGCGCGATTCGTGTTCGTTGGCGGTGCCCCACCCGATGCCGAAGATGGTGCGCACGGAGATCGCGGTGCGAGGCGGCACGGACTCCGCGCCACTCTCCTCGGGTTCGGCCGCCGCGACCGGCGCGAACAGTGCCAGGCACGCGCCCGCGATGAGCGCGGTCGTCGTCATGCGATAGCCCATCGTTCCTCCTGGCTCGTCAGAGGGAATCGGACTGCTGGAGGAGCGATTGCCCAGCGATTGCCGGAATGAAACGGGTGGACCCGACCCGGTCGTCTCAGACCAGGCGCAGGCCGAGCCGCCGCCGGATGCGCATATCCAGCAGATAGGCGTTGAACGGGAAGACGCGGATCGGCCGCGGCAGCCTGGCCTCCGCGGCGCCGACGGCGCGCAGGATCCGGCCGAGCGCGCGTTCGTCGCGTGCGGTCCAGGCCAGGCTCATTTCGTCGCGCAGGTGCTGGGGCAGCAGGCCCGTGACGAAGAAGCGGTGTAGCCTCGCGAACGCCAGTTGCGCCGGTCGCGGCAGCATCCGCAGGTCGATGAGGTCGTAGAAATAGGCGCGGACGGTCGGGTCGATGCTGGTCTCGGCGAGGTTCGTGGCCCAGTACTCGTCGAAGGCGCGCCGGTCGGCGGGCCACATCGTCTCGGGCATTTGCAGCGTGGTGCCCAGCCGGGCGCCGAGCCGGTAGAAGGCGTCGGCGGTCGCCTCGTCCATCGGGCCGTGCATCCGCTCGTACAGATCCTTCGCGCCCCAGTGCAGGCAGGCCGCGACCCACAGTTGCAGAGCGGGGTCGAAGGCGTTGTAGCGCACCGGACTGGACGCGGTCGAATGGACCGGGCGATGCGCGACGTTGACCGCATCTCGGTAGGCGGCGCGCTCCTCGTCGGTGCCGAGCATCGCCACGGACAGATAGGTCAGGGTGGTGCGCAACCGTTTGACCGGGTGCAGCATGACCTTCCCGCTGTCGACCGTGCTCTCCACCACGCCGTAGCCGACCGGCGGCGCGCTCAGCTGCATGATGACGTTCGCGGTGCCGCCGAGGAATCCGGCGAGGCCGTCGATGTACTGCCCGATGTCGAAGGAGTCCGGCGATTCGGGCCGATGCGTCGCGCGAAGTGGCCTGGTCATCGTTGACCTCGCAGTGCTGAGAAGGCTATGCAACAACTTTCTCACCGCGTCAGCAGGGTGTCAACGAGCTGCGGGGCGTGGATGTCGCCGCTACGCCGTGGAACCGACGAAGTAGCGTGGTCGAATGCCGTTCGCCCCGCCGCTGCTGCTCAGTTCGCTGAACCCGCTCGCCGTCGCAGGCGGCGCGGACATCCCCGACGCCGTGACCATCGACGGGACCACCCTCTCGCGCAGCGACCTGCTCGGCGCCGCCACTTCGGTGGCCGAACGCGTCGCGCGTGCGGAACGGGTGGCGGTGCTGGCCGAACCGACCGTGGAGACCGTCCTCGCGGTGGTCGGCAGCCTGATCGCGGGCGTCACGGTGGTGCCGGTGCCGCCGGACTCCGGAACCGCTGAGCGCGCGCACATCCTCGCCGACTCCGGCGCGCAGGCGTGGCTCGGGAAGGCTCCGGAGGACAGCGAGCTGCCGCGGGTGCCGGTGCGGCGGCACGCGAGGTCGTGGCACACCTATCCCGAACCCGATCCCGGCACAACGGCTTTCGTGTTGTACACGTCGGGGACCACGGGTCTGCCCAAGGGCGTCGTGCTGAGCCGGGGCGCCATCGCGGCGGGTCTGGACGCGCTCGCCGACGCATGGGCATGGACCGCGAACGACGTTCTGGTACATGGACTTCCGCTGTTCCACGTGCACGGGCTGGTCCTCGGCCTGCTCGGCCCGCTGCGCGTGGGCAGTCCGCTCGTCCACACCGGCAAACCGACTCCGCAGGCATACGCGGCGGCCAAGGGTTCGCTGTACTTCGGCGTGCCCACCGTGTGGTCGCGGGTGGTCGACGACCCCGACGCGGCAAAGCAATTGTCCGACGCCCGGCTCTTGGTTTCCGGAAGCGCGCCGCTGCCGGTCCCGGTGTTCGAGCGGCTGCGTGAGCTGACCGGGCACGCGCCGATCGAGCGCTACGGCATGAGCGAAACCATGATCACGCTCTCCACCCGGGCCGACGGCGAGCGCAGACCGGGCTGGGTCGGCACGCCCGTGCGCGGGGTGCAAACCCGGCTCAGGGACGAATCCGGCGCTCCGGTCCCGCACGACGGCGAAAGCATCGGCGGTCTCCAGGTGCTCGGCCCGATGCTCTTCGACGGCTATCTGAACCGTCCGGAGGCGACCGCGGAGTGCTGGACCGAGGACGGCTGGTTCCGGACCGGCGACGTCGCCGTCATCGACCCGGCGGGCTTCCACCGCATCGTCGGCCGGGAATCGGTGGACCTGATCAAGTCCGGCGGCTACCGCGTGGGCGCGGGCGAGGTGGAGACGGTGCTGCTCGGCCACCCCGCGGTCGCGGAAGCCGCGGTGGTCGGCCTCCCCGACGACGACCTCGGCCAGCGCATCACCGCCTTCGTCGTGCTGCGCGACGCGGCCACCGAGCGCGAGCTGATCGACCATGTGGCCGAACAGCTTTCGGTGCACAAACGCCCGCGCGAAATCCGCGTGGTGGACGCGCTGCCCCGCAACGCCATGGGGAAGGTGCAGAAGAAACTGCTGAGCTGAGCGGTTGACCTCGAGTCAGCTCGAGGTTCTACCGTCGCCCCATGACCACGACTCTGACCCCGGAACAGATCGACTACCTGCACACCCAGCGCCTCGGCCGCCTGGCCACCGTCCGCCCCGACGGCACACCGCAGAACAACCCGGTCGGCTTCCGCTACAACGCCGACCTCGGCACCATCGACATCGCGGGCTGGAACATGGGCGCCTCCCGAAAGTTCCGCAACCTCACCACGAACCCCCATGTCGCCTTCGTCGTCGACGACATCGCCTCGGTCCAACCCTGGCGCGTCCGCTGCCTGGAAATCCGCGGCACCGCCGAACCGCTCACCGACGTGGACCCCTACATCTCGGGCGTCTCCCGCGAAATGATCCGCATACACCCGGATCGCGTCATCGCTTTCGGCTTGTCAGGCGAAGCACTCGACAACGCCTGATCGCTCCGAGCGGCTTCGCCGTCGTCGCGGCGTCACAGCCGCGCCTGGCGGGCGCCGCGGCGCCGCGGCCGCAGCTGATACAGGCGGTACCAGGCCAGCGCGAGGAAGACGACCCCTAGACCCGCCGTGACTCCCATGTCCAGCAGCCACGTGCCCAGAGTGTGTTTCCACAGTGGGTCCGGTGCGCCCGTGTGCGGTGAGAGTGTGTCGAGATCGAGCGTGGCGGCTCCTGCGCCGTAGCCCCAACGGGACGGCGACAGGTAGGACAGTTGTTCCAGAACGGGAGTGCCGGGCAGCCGCACCAGACCGCCGGTGAGCACCAGTTGCGCCATCGACAGCACGATCAGCAGTGGCAGCGTCTTCTCCGAGGTGTTCACCGACACCGACACCAGCAAGCCCAGCGCCAGCGACGCGATGCCGAGCATCGCCATCGCCAGGATCAGCTCTAGTTCGACCGACGTGAATATCCCTTTGGCAGGCATACTCTCGCCGATGGTGCCGATGAAGAACAGCACCACCGACTGAAGGATGGTGATCACGCCCAAGACCAGGAGTTTGGACATCAAGTAGACCCCCGACGACAAGCCCGCCGCGCGTTCTCTGCGGTAGATCGTCTGCTCTTTGACGATCTCGCGAATCGAGTTGCCGGTGCCGACGAAGCAGGCGGCGAATATCAGGATCATGAGCTTGGTCGGGGCATCGGTGTTGGTCCCTGGCGCCCCGGTGAAACCCTCGCCCGAAGGTATCGCGGCGATCAAGCCACCGAGAAGCAGCGGCATCACGCCGAGCAGCGCCAGATAGCTTCGGTCCGAGGCGATGACCGCCAGATATCGTCGGCACAGTGTGCTGAGCTGGCTGAACTTGGATTGCGGCGCGGGCGGCGGCGCCGGTGGGGTCTGCACTTCCGCTGGGCCGACGTCGTCGGTCAGTCCGGTCGCCACGTGCTGCTGGAAGCGTGGCGAAGCGCGGAATTCACCGGCCCAGTCGCGCTCGTCCTCGCGGTCGAACGCCTGGAACACCTCGGCCCAGCTGCGCTGCCCGAACTGCCGTAATCCCTCCGCGGGCGGCCCGTAATAGGCCAGCCGCCCGCCGGGCACCAGAACCAGCAAGCGGTCACAGGCATCGAGATTCGCGACGCTGTGCGTGACGACGATGACGGTCCGCCCGTCATGCGCCAGCTCGGACAGCATCTCCATGACCGTTTTGTCCAGGCCCGGATCGAGGCCGGAGGTCGGTTCATCGAGGAACAACAGCGACGGCTTGGTGAGCAACTCCAGCGCGACGCTCACGCGTTTGCGCTGCCCGCCCGAAAGCCTATCGATGCGGGTATCGGCGTGCCGGGCCAAACCGAGTTCCTCTAGGACCTCGTCGACCCGCTGCTCGCGCTCCTCGCTGTGCGTGTCACCGGGGAACCGCAGTTCGGCCGCGTAGAGCAGTGCCCGCCGCGTCGGAAGCTGGCTGTGCAGGATGTCTTCCTGCGGGACCAGCCCGATCCGGTGCCTGAGCTCGTCGTAATCGGTGTACAGGTCGCGTCCGTCGTAGCGGACCGTCCCCTCCGTCGCGGGCCGCAACCCGGTGACCGCGCCGAGCAGCGTCGATTTGCCCGCACCACTCGGCCCGATGACCCCGACGAGCGAGCGCTCCGGGATGGGGAAGCTCACCTCGTCGAGGAGCACCTTGCCCTCAGGTGTCCGCACGGTGAGGTTCTGCACCGAGACCGACACGTCGCCGGTGTCGACGGACTCGCGCAGTTCGTCGCCGACCAGTCGGAAGGTGGTGTGCCCCATGCCGATCAGATCGGAGTCGGAGAGCTCGACGGAGTCGACCCGGGAGCCGTTGACGTAGGTGCCGTTGTGGCTGTCGAGGTCGACGATCCGGTACCGGCCCGCGTCGGTCACCCGCAGCTCGGCGTGATGGCGGGAGACCATGAGGTCGGGTACGACGATGTCGTTGTCGGCGGCACGCCCGATCCGGAGCGTGCCCGATGTGATCCGGACGACCGCGCCGGGGTGTGCCGCCGTCGAGGACGCTCGCGAAACCCGCCGGGGCAGGCCCGGTTCGAATTTGGTGACCGTTGCTTCATCGTCGAGGTCGTAGCCGGGATCGGGGACGACCATCGTGTCTCCGCCGATCTCGCCATCGGAGTCGTGGCCGGGTGGTGCCTCCAGCGAGCAGGCCAATTGTTCACCGTCCACGGCGTGACCGAGCTGGAACGTCTCGTCGTGATCGATCACCATCCGCCCGACCCGGTGACCCTCGAAAAAGGTCCCGTTGAGGCTGTCGGCGTCCTCGATTTCCCAACCGCCGGAACTCCGCTCGAGGACGGCGTGCACGGAAGATACGCGGGGATCATTCACGACAATGTCGGCTGCTGGATCCCGGCCGATATTGTATGCGCCTCCAGCGCGTAGGCGATAGACGCGTTCTCGCGTCTGCACCACGAGTACCGGTGCGTCGGGAAATTCCGTGGAAGACGGTTCATCCGACATAGCGCGAGTATACGACTGTGCCGCACTGTCGCCGCAATAGTCGGCCGCTCGCCAGCCCGTCGCGGTGTCCGCTTTCCTCCCGCGTCGCGCCTCTCCAATCCCCCGTTGAGCAGCATAAATAGATCCGGAGAACGGCTGGGTAGCCACATCCGGCCCGGCGAATGGGCGGCGAATCCGCCGAACGGCCACCTGATCACGTCGGGCGAAGAAAATTCACGGTGAATTCGCGATCCGCGCCCGATCGCACAGCTATCGTAGGTAGACGCAAGGTCGAGGTTTAGTGTTTCCCAAATTGCTTCCATCGCGCGAATTCTGTTACTCCAGGCCGAGAGCGGGGATGTCGATATAGACCGGCTTTCGCTTCCTGAGCGGCGGTAGAACCACTGTTATCTGCCGTACACACGGCACGCGTTGCCGCAACCTTCGCACACGTCGATGGCATCCCCTGCACTGCGGACGATTACGGGCGGCACCAGCGCTCCAGCCCTGCCGATCGCCGATTTCGCCATGTCGAGCGCACACCGGAATGCGGCACCCGCAAGGCTTCTCGGTGGAGTGCGGAGCACCGCGGCACGGCGCGGCCCCGGAGTAGGCTACCGGCGTGTCGTCCTCACAGGTCGCCATCGTTTTCGCCCTCAGCGCGGCCGTGTGTATAGCGCTCGGGGCGGCGATCCGCCAGCGTGCCGCCGCACGAACAGTCGACATGCCTGACTCGGTCACGGCCATGGGTGGCCTGCTCCGGTCCTCCGATTGGTGGCTGGGGACGCTCGTGGGCGTCGGTGGATTCGCCTTCCAGGCGGCCGCCTTGGGCAGGGGCGCGCTGATGCTCGTGCAGCCCCTGCTGGTGCTGTCGCTGCTGTTCGTGCTGCCGCTCGGCGCATGGCTCAACGGGCGCTCGGTATCGGCTGGCGAGTGGGTATGGGCGCTGGCGCTGACCGCTGGGATCGCGATTCTGGTGGTGGTCGGCGATCCCCGGCCCGGTCGGCCGCACGCCGAGACGTTGCACTGGGTAATCGTAGTGATCGTCGCCGCTCCCTTGTTCACCGCCGCGCTGCTCGGTGCCCGTGCGTGGCCGGGGCCACGGCGGGCGGTACTGCTGGGCCTGATCTCCGGTGCGCTGTTCGGGCTCGCCGCCGTGCTCGTCAAGGGCGTGATGGCAACCGCGAGCCGGGGCGCGAACGCGGTGCTCGTTTCGGCCGAGGCATACGCGCTGGTCGTCGTCGGCCTGGCCGCCACGGTGGTGCAGCAGTACTCGTATCGGGCCGGAAGCCTGCACGCGTCGTTCCCGGCGGCGACGGTCGTCGAACCGGTGGTGGTCGCCACCCTCGGATTCCTGGCGCTCGGCGAATACCTGGACGTGAACATCGAGTTGGTCGCGGTGCTGGCGGCCGCGCTCGCGACGGTAATTCTCGCGACGGTCGCGCTCGCGCGCGGCAAAAGCGTCGACGCCATCCCGGCCGACCCCGGCCCACCGGGCCACACGCCACAGTGGGACATGCCGCCTCGGCTTCGCCGCGACAGCTCGTAGCGGTGGAAGCGCACCGTTCGGCTCTGGCCGCCAAACCCCCTGGGCCTGCTCACGCTGGCGACGACGCCGACAACACCAAGCCCGGCTTTGCGCTCCCGATGTCGCGGCCATCCACGGACCAAGGATTCGGCCCCGCCTCGCGGATGCGAGACGGGGCCGGGCTGGGGCTCAGCCGACTACTTCACGAAGTCGCGCACGCCCTCGAAAACCGTCGACGACGACAGCAGCGCGATGTGGCCGATGCACGCCGTCTGGGTGTTGGTGGCGCCACTGAGAATGGTGCTCTGATCGGGGTTGATGATCTCGTCGCACGGTGACCACCAGGTGCCGTAGTTGACCCGGCCGGGGGTTTCGTCGGTGCTGTTGAGTTCGGTCAGGAAGGCTGAGCCGGCCCGCATCTCCACGCAGGAGGCGTCGAGGCATCCGTTGGCGGTGTCGGTGCCGTGATTGGGGCCGGCGATGGAGACCCAGTCGTCGACGAAATCGAGGCCGTTGAGCTTCTTCAGGTACCAGCGACTGTTGAGGCCGCCCATCGAGTGGGTGACGATGTCGACTTTGGCCGCACCGGTTTTCGCGCGCAGCGCATCGACCTGCGCTTTCACCTCCAGCGCGATGTCCTTGTTCGACTGGGTGCTGTCGTAGCTGAATCGTGCCATCTCGTCCGCGGAGTACCCCGCGTCCAGGAATCGGCCCCACATGTAATTCCAGTCCGACGCCGATCCCTGCCATCCGTGGACGAAAAGGATCGGATCCCGCGCCGGCGCCGCAGCCGCCTGCGGCGTGGCGATGCCGAGTGAAGCGGTAGCCGTTGCGACGAGGGTGATCGCGGCCATCCCGATGCGGCGCGTGATCGAGGTGATGTGCATGAATTGAACTCCGATCTGCTCGCTGCACTGCGAGCAGGGCAGAAGATAGCGTGAGGGCTCACGCGAGGGACTATGAAACGTGATTTGTTCAACCTGCCGTTAGGTTCTTACATCTAGCGCGTATTCCGCGGTGAGATCGCGGGAGAACCTGTGCCGTGCCGACGGTTACCGCATCAACTCAGTAATCCCGTGACGTGTCCGGTTTCATGCGGCCCGCCTCGATCAGCGTTTGCCGTGCTGCTGCCTTGCGTGGGCAGTCTTGGACGCGGCATTCCCGGTGGCGCTGCATGGTGGCGTGCGCCTCGGGCACGCTGAGTGGATACTCGGGCGCCTCATGCGGCCAACCTTGCGGCCACAGCCGGGCGTCGGCGGGCCGCGCATCCCCGGCCTCGATACGGTGACGCTCGGCTCGCCACTCGGCCTGCACACGGTCGATGATCGCCTGCGGCGATGTCTCGTCCGGCTCGGCTTCTCGCCACCAGTTGAACCCCATCCTTTACGCCTTCCGCAGTTCGACGGAAGTCGTCCACGGCCTGCGGTGACCGCTGTGAGTAAGTCTTCTGCCCATCCCGAACCCCTGCTTCCTGGTCGCTCCAAGTGGTGAGCACCCGCCGCCGGGGAAACCGGTGAAAGTTCGGATCAACCCGGCGGCGGGGCTACCAGAAGCGTCCTGCGACCAGGGAATTCGCGCTAGCGTTGCACTGTGGCCAAGGCGTTGCCAAATGATTCGTCGATGCTGCAACGCTGCTCAGGGCGGTCTGGAGAGGGGGCTGGATGGAGAATTGGGAAGCGTTCGGAGCTGAGTTGCGACGGCTTCGAACGCAGGCGGGTCTGTCGGTCAGAGAACTGGCGCGCAGCCTCAGCTACGACCCAGGCGCGGTCTCGCGTTTCGAGAACGGCCGTCGCAAACCCCCGGCGGATATCGTTCGGAAGCTTGATCGCATCCTCGAATCCGACGGGGCACTCGCGGTCATCTATGAGAGTCTGGTTGTCGCGTCCACCGATGTCGATCATTCGAACTTGTTGCGCTCGCATGAGTCAGCTGCCTTGGCGGAGCGGCGCTACATCGATCGCGGATTGGTCAAGGACCTTTCGAAGCTGCTGTCGGAGACTCGACGGCTGGAGGACCAAGTCGGATCCAAACTTGTTCTGCCGCTGGCAGTTCGGCAAACTCGGGTGGCGTCAGCGCTAGCCGTCGAGGCTCGGAAGTCGGCGCGCGCCGATATGGTCGACGTCGCCGCTGGATGGCAGCAGTTCACCGGATGGCTCCATGCCAGTCTCGGATACCATGCCGCCGCAGTCCAGCACTATCGCGCGGCGCTCGAACTGGCTACCGAGAGCGGCAACCGGGACATGATCTCCACAGCGCTGTCGATGCGGGGTCACGTCGCATGGATGGCGGGCGAGGTCGGCACGATGATCGGCTTGTCTCGAGCGGCACAGCGTGATGGCGACGCACTGAGCCCTACCGTCCTCGCGCTGGCCGTTCAGCAGGAAGGTCGTGGACATGCGATCGAGGGTGATCTCGACGCGATGGAAGCCAAACTCGATCAGGCCGCCGAACTCGTAGCGCAAGGCGACCGCGAGCAGCCCGATGCCCAATACTTCTACTCCGACTCGTTCATCGAAATGCAGCGCGGCTTGGCATATCGCCTGGCTCGGCAGTGGGACAAGGCCGTCGTATCGCTCAACCGAGGCCTGGCGGGATTCGATCCCGACACACTCACCTCCGAGTGGGCCACCTGGTACGTCGCGGAGTTGGCATGCGCGCTCGCAGGTGCCGGGGAACCCGAAGCCGCATGCGCTCGAGCGTCGGACGCACTCCGAGTCGCCGTTGCGACGCCAGGATCCAGGCTGCCCAGATTCATTCGAGCGCTCCACCGCGAGATGTCCGCCAAATGGAAGACCAACGACGCCCTCGATGCCCTGGCAGAGGAACTGCGTCAGGTCCGCACGAAAGAAGGGAATATCTAGCGGTCGGAACGGATTTGCGATCATTCCTGTGGGCGCAAGGCGGTCGGCGTTGAGACGATGTGGTCGTGAACGAGAACGGAGCTCCCGTCCTGTACGCGATCGTGACTGGGGCGCGCGTCGCCCAAGACGTCGACAAGTTGGTTGATCTGGCTAGCGCAGACGGTTGGGATGTGTGTGTGATCGCGTCACCGAACGGCCTCCGGTTCATCGACGCCGATGCTCTTGCCGCGAGGACCGGCCATCCGGTGCGCAGTGAGTACAAGAAACCTGATGCCCCGGATGTCCTGCCGCCAGCCGACGGAATGATCGTCGCGCCGATCACCTCCAACTCACTCGCGAAATGGGCGGCAGGTATCTCGGATACCTTGCCGCTCGGCCTGCTGGTCGAAGCCGTTGGGCTACGGCTACCAGTGGTGGCAGTGCCCTTCGCAAATCGAGCACTGCTCAGCTTCCCCGCCGTGCAGGATGCGGTGCACAAGCTCTCAGAGTGGGGCGTGACCATGCTGACCGAAGATTCACCACACGAGCCGAAAGCAGGCAACGACTACATCAACCGCTTCCCATGGGCCGCCGCATGGCGAGCGCTGCTCGATCACCCTCGGTTGTCGGTTGACCTATAGCGCTGTTTCGTGGTGCTCGACCGGCGCATGGTCCAGATCGAGATGGTGGCAGCCGAGCTGACCATCCAGCCGGTTCGTCTCGGCGCCGCCGACACGAAATCCTAGACAGCGCAATACAACTCGTCGACGCTCCAGCGTGCCTCGTCACTGATTCCTGTCTGTGGGCATGGGTACACTCTCCCCGAGAACATGGTCGACGCGGCCAACGGCGATCTGTACATTGACCTGGTAATGGCCGTTCTCCCGAAGGCGGCCCGGCACTTCTTGGAGAGCCTCATGCCGACCACCGGAACGCACAAGTACAGAAGCGAGTTCGCTCGGCATTACTACTCCGAAGGCAAGGCGGAGGGCGAGGTCCTTGGTGAGGCCAAAGCGCTGCTCAGGGTTTTGCGCAGTCGTGGCATCACGGTGCCCGAGCCGACCGAGACTCGGGTCCGAGAGTGCACTGATCAGATCCAGATCGAAACCTGGCTCGACCGTGCCTTGACCGCCCGCGACCTCGACGAAGTCTTCAGCGATTAGGCGACCGTATCGGAACTCATGTGAGCATCGATGTCGAACTCCGCGAATACAAGAGCGAGTTCGCCCGGCGTTACTACTCCCGGGGTGAGGCCGCGGCGCTGTTGCGCGTTCTGCGGACGCGCGGCTTCACGGTGTCGGAGGCCACCGCCGGTCGCATTGCCGAGTGCACCGATCTCGATCCGATCAACACCTGATAGACCGGGCCGTCACCGCCAACAGTCTCGATGAGGTCTTCGCGGACTGCCCGACGCCGTAGTGCATTCGCGTCAGCAGGCGGGCAGTCGATCACGCCCGGAGCCGTTGCCGGACGACGCTGCTGACCTGAAGAAAAGCTCAGCAGCGTCCGGCGTCCCCGAGATCCCTCAGTCGTTCGCGTGCAGGTCGGCGTTGAGTTCGATGCCGGTGCCCTTGCGGGGGACCACCTCGACCGCGCCGGTGGTGGAGTTGCGGCGGAACAGGAGGTTGTCGCGGCCGGACAGTTCGGCGGCCTTGACCACGGTGCCGTCGGGGGTGGCGACCTTGGTGCCCGCGGTGAGGTAGAGGCCCGCCTCCACGACGCAGTCGTTGCCGAGCGGGATGCCGAGGCCGGAGTTCGCGCCGAGCAGTGAGCGTTCGCCGATGGAGATCACGGTGGTGCCGCCGCCGGACAGCGTGCCCATGGTGGACGCGCCGCCGCCGATGTCGGAGCCGTCGCCGACCACGACGCCCGCGGAGATGCGGCCCTCGACCATGGACGCGCCGAGGGTGCCCGCGTTGAAGTTCACGAAGCCCTCGTGCATGACGGTGGTGCCGGAGGCGAGGTGCGCGCCGAGGCGGACGCGGTCGGCGTCGCCGACGCGCACGCCGGAGGGCAGCACGTAATCGACCATGCGCGGGAACTTGTCAACGCTGTACACCGTGACCGGGCCGCGGGCGCGCAGCTTGGCGCGGGTGGCTTCGAAGCCCTCCACCGCGGCGGGGCCGTGGTTGGTCCACACCACGTTGGTCAGCAGGCCGAACTGGCCGTCCAGGTTCACCCCGTGCGGCTTGACCAGGCGATGCGACAGCAGGTGCAGGCGCAGGTAGACGTCGTGCGCGTCCACCGGGGCGGCGGACAGGTCGGCGATCGTGGTGTGCACCGCGATCACGTCGACCCCGCGGGCGTCGTCGAAGCCGAGCAGCGCCGCGTACTCGGCGGGCGCCTCGTCCAGTCGCTTGGTGCCGGTCTCGGAGAACTCGCCCAGCTGTGGGTTCGGGTACCACGTGTCCAGCACGGTCCCGTCCGCGGTCACATTGGCGATGCCGACTGCTGCTGCTCCCTGGATGCTCACGTCACTAGAGGTTACCCACCCGCGTCGGACGGGCGTGCGGCTGCTCCGGTGCGCACGCTTCGATCAGCCGGTATGGGAGGTGGGTGTCTGCTCGATGAGAGTGGCTGTGGCGCGGTCGAGGAATTCGCAGAACAGCTTGTGCTCCTCGGGGGTGAAGCGGTCGGTGAGGGCGCGTTCGAGCACGATGACTTGCTGGTAGGCGCGATCGAGCAGATCACGGCCCGCTGGGGTGAGCGTCGCGATCATGACTTTGGCATGCACGGGAGACGGATTCCGGGCGATGAGTCCCTTGTTCTGCATCCCGGCCAGCACGGTGGCCATGCTCTGCTGGGTGACCCCGCAGGCGCGGGCCAGTTGAGCGCCGGACATGTCGTCCTCGCGCGACAGGGTCAGCAGCACCGCGTATTGGGTCATGGTCAGCCCGTAGGCGCGCAGCACGCTCTCGTGATGGCCCATCAGCGCCTGTTCGGCGCGACGGATCCGGGTGCATACGTACTCCTCGACAGGCACGTCCGTCATATCACAACTCTCTAAGTTGACTCAGGTATCTGATAATGGTTGAGTTCCTGTATCAGGATACTGAGTCGAGACAAAGGGTTGTATGTGATGAAAGCTGTTGTTCTGGACGCCGACGACCGGTTCCGCCTCTCGGACGTGCCCGAACCCGCGCCAGGTCCGGGCGAGGTCGCGATTCGGGTCTCGTACGCGGGGGTGCAGTACGGCGACGTGCTGGTGCGTGCGGGGCACTTCCCGATCCCGCGCCCATTCGTGCCGGGTTTCGAGGCCGCCGGTGCGATCGTCGCGGTCGGTGCCGGTGTGGACGAGGCGCGCCTCGGTGAGCAGGTCACCGCGCTGATCGGCGGGGGTGGTTACGCCGAAGTGGTGACCGCGCCCGCGGTGCTGGCGATCAACGCCGCTGGCGTCGGCCTGCGCGATGCCGCCGGGTTCGGGTGGATCGCGCCGACCGCATACGACCTGATCAACACCGTCGCTCACGTACGGGGTGGGGACAGCGTGCTGATCCATGCCGCCGCCGGTGGCGTCGGCTCGCTGGCCGTTCAGTTCGCCGCGGCCGCCGGTGCGGAGCGGATTGTCGGAGTGGTCGGCGACGCCGGTCAGGTCGACTACGCCCGCCGTTTCGGCTACCACGAGGTGCTGGTGCGGGAGCAGTTCCCGGATGCCATCGGCGACGAGAAGTTCGACGTGATCCTGGATCCGATCGGCGGCCCCACCCGCCTGGCGAATCTGGCGCGGCTGGCTCCGCACGGCCGGGTCGTGGTCTACGGCAACATCGCCACCTTCGAACCGGTCACCGTGTCGGCCAACGACCTGCTGATGCAGGGCCAGTCGCTGTTGACCTACAACAGCAACCTGGCCAGCCGGACCCACTCGGAGCGCTTGGCCGACAGCGCCGCCCACGCCATGGCGATGGTTGCCGACGGGTCGGTGCGCATCGACGTCACCGCCGAATACGCCCTGGCCGACGTCGAGACCGCGATCGCGAACCTGGCCGACGGAGCGACCCGCGGTAAGAGCATCGTCCGCGTCGGGTGAGATCCGGTGGCGTCGATTCGGCGGGGGACAGCCCGCCGAATCGGCAACCGCCCTGGCAGCGCGCCCGGTGGCACAAGGCGCTGACGAAGCTCCGGCGCTCGAGCACCCGAGGGAGCCAGCCGAACGAGTGATACACCGCAATCCCGTCTGGAGACGTGGTGCGCGGGCACGGCTGGTCGACCGCCGTAGGGTGAAGGGCGTGACCATCGACCTGCATGCCGACCCGATCACGTTGACCGCCGCGCTCGTCGACATACCGAGCGTTTCGCTGGGTGAGGCGCCCATCGCCGACGTGGTGGAGCGGGCGCTGCGGGAGCAGACGGTGGGATTCGAGGTGCTGCGGCACGGGAACGTGGTGCTGGCGCGCACCGATCGCGGGCTGCCGACCCGGGTGATCCTGGCCGGGCACCTGGACACCGTGCCGATCGCGGACAACGTGCCCAGCCGCTTCGCCATGAACCCGGGCGGCGAGCAGGTGCTCTACGGGTGCGGCACGGTGGACATGAAATCCGGTGACGCGGTGTTCCTGCACCTGGCCGCGACGGTCGCCGATCCGGTGCACGATCTGACCTTGATCTTCTACGACGGCGAGGAGATCGCCGCGGAGTTCAACGGACTCGGCCACATCGAACGTGACCTGCCCGACTGGCTCACCGGCGACCTCGCCGTACTGGGCGAACCGTCGGCCGGGTGGATCGAAGCGGGTTGCCAAGGCACGCTGCGGGTTCGGCTGGGCACCTCGGGCCTGCGGGCGCATTCGGCGCGGGCGTGGCTGGGCGACAACGCCATTCACCGATTGGCTCCGATCCTGCAACGGCTGGCCGAGTACCGGGCGCGTGAAGTCGACATCGACGGCTGCGTCTATCGAGAGGGGCTGTCCGCGGTCCGCGTCGCGGGCGGCGTGGCGGGCAATGTGGTGCCCGACGCCGCCGAGGTGGACGTCAACTTCCGTTTCGCTCCCGACCGCACGGTGGACCAAGCGGTCGAGCACGTGCGCGAGGTGTTCGACGGACTCGAGCTCTCCTTCGACGTGACCGACTCCGCACCCGGCGCGCTGCCCGGACTGACCGCTCCGGCGGCCAAGGACCTCATCGCCTCGGTGCAGCGGCACGGTGGTGGCGGCGTGCGCGCCAAGTACGGCTGGACCGACGTATCCCGGTTCGCGGCCCGCGGCATCCCCGCCGTCAACTTCGGTCCCGGCGACCCCAACCTCGCGCACAAACGCGACGAGCACGTCCCGGTGGACCAGATCACCGCCGTCACCGCCATGTTGCGCCACTACCTGACCGGCACCGCGGGCTGAGAGACCTGACGCGCGACCGGCCGGTGTCGCAACACGCTCACGTCCCGGGCCGGAGGGATCATCGCGTCGGCCCCGGACGAAGCGCGGTCGGTTGGGCCGAACAGCATGCTGCCAGCACGATCCCTGTCACAGCCGCTAGCCGATGGCGCAGATTGCGGTTGCGTCTCACCGGCGCTGCGCCGGGCTGAACGCCGGACGACTTCTCACGTCCAGCCAGTGTGTGATCGTTTCCGGACGGTAGCGTGGAACGCATGTCCACCGACGCCGCCGACCGTGAGGTCACCACCAAGCCGAAGTCGACAGCGAAGTTCCGGGGGCCGATCATGTTTCGCCGCGACCGCAAGGACGGCATCTCCACCGCTGACCGGAATCTGCTGGACCAGCGCGGCGACACGGACTGGGTGCACACCGACCCCTGGCGCGTGCTGCGCATTCAAGCCGAGTTCGTCGAGGGATTCGGCGCGCTCGCGGAGGTGCCCCGCGCGGTGACCGTCTTCGGTTCCGCGCGCACGCCCGTCGACCATCCCGAGTACCAGGCGGGCCTGGCGATCGGCGCCGCGCTGGCCAGGGCCGGTTTCGCGGTGATCACCGGCGGCGGGCCCGGCGCGATGGAGGCGGCCAACCGCGGCGCCTGCGAGGCGGGCGGGTACTCCATCGGCCTGGGCATCGAGTTGCCGTTCGAGCAGAGCCTCAACGAGTGGGTGGATCTGGGCATCAACTTCCGCTACTTCTTCGTCCGCAAGACGATGTTCGTGAAGTACTCCCAGGCGTTCATCTGCCTGCCCGGCGGTTTCGGCACCCTCGACGAACTGTTCGAGGCGCTGACCCTGGTGCAGACCCGCAAGATCACCCGTTTCCCGATCATCCTGTTCGGCAGCAGGTACTGGGCCGGGCTGGTCGACTGGCTGCGGGATTCGCTCGGCGGCTCCGGCAAGATCTCGCCCGGTGACCTCGGCCTGCTGCACGTGACCGACAGCGTCGAGGAACTCGTGAGCATCATCCAGGCCAACGTGGAAGCGGGCGGCGCCGACGACGCGATCGGTACGGAGGACGAGTGGTGAACGACGAGCCCTTCGCCGTGTGCGTCTATTGCTCGGCGAGCACCACCGACCCCGACCACCTCTCGCTGGCCGCGCGGGTGGGCACCGAAATCGCCCGGCGGGGCTGGCAATTGGTGTCCGGCGGCGGTCACGTCTCGATGATGGGCGCGGTGGCCACCGCGGCACGCGCCGGTGGCGCGAAGACCATCGGCGTCATCCCGAAGCACTTGGTGCACCGCGAGGTCGCGGACGTCGACGCCGACGAACTCGTGGTCACCGACACGATGCGCCAGCGCAAGCAGGTGATGGAGGACCGCGCCGACGCCTTCCTCACCCTGCCCGGCGGCATCGGCACGCTGGAGGAGTTCTTCGAGACCTGGACCGGCGGCTATCTGGGACAGCACGAGAAGCCGGTTGTTGTGCTGAATCCCAATGGATTCTTCCGCGGTTTGTTCTCCTGGCTGGATGAGTTGTACGACCGAAAGTTCGTGCCCCAGACAGCGTTGTCCCGGATTACCGTGGTGACCGATCTCCCGTCCGCGTTCGCGGCACTGGAGGCGCCGCGTACCGCTTGACGAGGAGAACTGAAGACGTGAGCAGCAACGCACGCTCGACGGTGAGCCTGGCCGATATCATCCGCAATCTGCCCGCCATCGCACTGGACGTGCCGGGAATGCTGCGCAACGCGCGCGAGATCCTGGTGCAGCCGGAGTCCAAGGCCTCGATCGGGCTGTACTTCCAGCGCCGCGCCCATCGTCATCCGGATCGTCCGTTCCTGCGGTTCGAGGGCGCGACGTACACCTACGGCGAGGCGAACGCGCAGGTGAACCGCTATGCGAGCGTGCTGGCGGCGCGCGGTGTGCGGCGCGGCGACGTGGTCGGCGTGCTGATGACCAACCGGCCGGAGACCCTGTTCGTCGTGCTGGCCACGGTGAAACTCGGCGCCACCGTCGGCCTGCTCAACCACCACCAGCGCGACCGGGTGCTCGCCCACAGCTTCGGCTTGCTCGGCAGCGTGCTGACCGTGGTCGGCGCCGAATGCGCGGAGGCGATCAACTCGCTGCCCGAGCCACTCGACAACCTCTTGGCGGCCGACGAACTCCAGCGGGCGGCCGAGAGCGCCGACGACGCCGACCCGCCCAGTTGCGGCGAGGTCACCGCACGCGAGCGTGCGTTCCTCATCTTCACCTCCGGCACCACAGGGCTGCCGAAGGCCAGCGTGATGACCCATCTGCGGTGGGCCAAGTGCATGGCCGGGCTGGGCGGTCTCGGCATTCGCCTGCGCGGCGACGACACCCTGTACTGCTGCCTGCCGCTCTATCACAACAACGCGGTCACCGTCGCGTTGTCGGCGGTGCTCGCCTCCGGCGGCGCCTTGGCCCTCGGGCGGGGATTCTCCGCGTCGCGGTTCTGGGACGAGGTCATTCGTGAACAGGCGACGGCCTTCATCTACATCGGCGAGTTGTGCCGCTACCTGCTCAATCAGCCTGCCAAACCGACCGATCGGCAGCACTTGGTCCGGCTCGTCGTCGGCAACGGACTACGCCCAGAACTGTGGGACGAGTTCGAATCCCGCTTCGGCATCGAGCGGATCGTGGAGTTCTACGGTGCCAGCGAGGCGAATATCGGGTTCGCCAACGCCTTCGGCGTCGACCGCACCGCGGGGTTCTGCCCACTGCCGTATGCCGTGGTGGAGTACGACGACGACATCGGAAAGCCCAAGCGGGACCACAACGGACGGCTGCGCCGGGTGGGCACCGGCGGCGTCGGCCTGCTGCTGGCCAAAGTGACCGACCGCGTCCCGTTCGACGGTTACACCGACAAGGCCGCCTCCGAGGCCAAACTCGTGCGCGACGGCTTCGAGCCCGGCGACATCTGGTTCGACACCGGCGATCTGGTGCGCGATCAGGGCTGGCATCACATCGCGTTCGTGGACCGGCTCGGCGACACGTTCCGCTGGAAGGGCGAGAACGTGGCGACCACGGAGGTGGAGCGCGCGCTGAGCAGGGCGGAGCCGATCGCCCAAGCCGTGGTCTACGGCGTGGACATCCCCGGAACCGACGGCAAGGCAGGCATGGCCGCCGTCACGCTGCACCCCGGCGCGGAGCTCGATCCCGCCGCGCTGGCGAAACTGGCCTACGATCAGCTCCCCGGATATGCCGTGCCCCTGTTCGTGCGCGTCGTCCCCGAACTGGAGCACACCTCCACGTTCAAAAGCCGCAAGGTCGAACTCCGCAAGCAGGGCTACACCCCGAATCCGGACAGCGCCCTGTACGTTCTCGCCGGACGCACCGAGGGCTACATCCCCGTCTACGACGATTACCCCGCCGACGTCGCCGCAGGACGCGCCCCGAAGAACTGACCGCTCAGCCACCAGGTTTCCGCTCGAGGCGGGGGAGCCTCCACCGGGCGACCTGAACGCAAATCCCGCGTTACTCGGCTGGTACGGTCTGCAGATCAGGAGTGGCGCCAGGAGCCACCGAATCCCCTGGCTCCCGACTGGTACGGCCTGAATTCGCGGAGAGGCGGGGGAGCGATATGTCGAGCTCGATTCCGGCGCGGTTTCCCACGCTGTGCGGGCGGTTGGTGGCGACGGATCGGGCGCTGGTGATGGCGATCGTGAATCGCACGCCGGACTCGTTCTACGACCGCGGCGCCACCTTCACCGACGCGGCGGCGATGGACGCCGTCGCCCGCGCGGTGGACGAGGGCGCCGACCTGGTCGACATCGGCGGTGTGAAGGCGGGGCCCGGCGATCTGGTCGACGCGGCCGAGGAGACGCGCAGGGTGGTGCCGTTCGTCGCGGCAATCCGCGCGCAATTCCCCGAGCTATTGATCAGCGTCGATACCTGGCGCGCCGAGGTGGCGCTGGCCGCGCTGCGCGAGGGCGCGGATCTGATCAACGACACCTGGGCGGGGGCCGATCCGGAACTGGTCGCGGTGGCCGCGGCCCAGGGTGCGGGCGTGGTGTGCAGTCATACCGGCGGTGCGGTGCCGCGCACCAGGCCGCATCGGGTCCGTTACAGCGATGTGGTGCGTGAGGTCACCGAGACGGTGGTGCGCGCCGCCGAGAACGCGCGTGCGGCGGGCGTGCGCGAGGATTCGATCCTGATCGATCCGACCCACGACTTCGGCAAGAACACCTACCACGGGCTCGAACTGTTGCGCGGAATCGACGTTCTTGTAAATACCGGATGGCCAGTCTTGATGGCGCTGAGCAACAAGGATTTCATCGGGGAGACTTTAGGTGTCGGTCTGTCCGAGCGGCTGGAGGGCACGTTGGCGGCAACAGCATGGTCGGCGGCGGCCGGCGCCCGAGTCTTTCGTGTCCACGAAGTCGCCGCGACCCGGCGGGTCGTGGACATGATCGCCGCGATCCAGGGCATCCGGCCCCCCGCACGAACCTTGCGAGGTCTGGTATGACATTCCAATCCTTCGAGCCCGCCTGGGCAACCACCAATACCTGGGACACCCCGAACTGGACGGTGGACGAGCTCGTCACCGCCAAAGCCGGACGCACCGTGTCGGTGGTGCTGCCCGCGCTGAACGAAGAGCGGACCGTGGCCGACGTGGTGGCCAGCATCCGGCCGCTGCTCGGCACGCTGGTCGACGAGCTGATCGTGCTCGATTCCGGTTCGACCGACGCTACCGCCGAGCGGGCTCGCGCGGCGGGCGCGGAGGTGATCAGCCGGGAGCAGGCGGTGCCCGAGCTGGAGCCGCTTCCCGGCAAGGGCGAGGTGCTGTGGCGCTCGCTGGCGGTGACCAGCGGCGACCTCATCGCCTTCGTCGACTCCGATCTGATCGACCCCGACCCGGCCTTCGTGCCGAAACTGCTCGGCCCGCTGCTGACGGTCGACGATATGCACCTGGCCAAGGCCTACTACCGCAGGCCGCTGCGGCAAGGCGGCGCGGTGGACGCGCACGGCGGCGGACGGGTCACCGAGCTGGTCGCGCGCCCGCTGCTCGCGGCACTGCGGCCGGAGCTGTCGCAGGTCTTGCAGCCGCTGGGCGGGGAGTACGCGGGCACCAGGGAATTGCTCACCTCGGTGCCGTTCGCGCCCGGCTACGGCGTGGAGATCGGGTTGCTGCTCGACACCTACGACCGGCTCGGGATGTCCGCGATCGGCCAGGTCAACCTGGGCGTTCGCACGCATCGGAACCGGCCGCTGGCCGATCTGGGAGTGATGAGCCGCCAGATCCTCGGCACGGTGCTCGGCCGCAGCGGCGTCCAGGACTCCGGCGCGGCGCTGACCCAATTCCCGCTGATCGGTGACGAATTCACCGCGCACCGCACCGAGGTGTCGCTGGTCGATCGTCCGCCGATGAACACTCTGCGGCCCGCGTGGGCGGCGGCCTGAGCGTCGGCACTCTGCTGCCGGGTTCGGTGTCGTGTGCGCCCGTGGGTGGTTGGCGGTGTGAGCGTCGGCGGTCTGCCGCCGGGTTCGGTGTCGTGTGCGCCCGTGGGTGGGTGGCGGCTTGGGGGTCCGCGCTCTGCTGTCGGATTCGATACCGCTCTGCGCTCGTCGTGTAGGCGGCGGCGCGAGCGTCGGCACTCTGCTGTCACGTCGAGCATTGCATCCGCGCCCGTGCCTTAGGCGGCGGTTCGAGGCGCTCCGCGACGCGGCCGGATTCGGCGTGGTGTCGTGCCCACGGCGTGTGGTGCGCCCACCGGAATGTCCTGGTTTCGAGTCAGACTCCCTTGGCCCGGGGGTCGCGCATGTACCCGGCTTCGATCAGCGTGCGGAAGGCCGCGTTCTTGTAGACGCATTCCGAGGGCTCGCAGATCCGGTGGCGCTGCATGAGTTCGTGGGCCTCCGCCACGGTCAGCGGCTCGGTGGGCAGTTGCTGTGGCCGCCCGATCGGGCAGGTCGGCAGCAGGGGGGTGACCTGCTCCGCGATCCCGTGCTCGGCGACGCCCACTCGGCGCCGCCGGGTCGCCGGACCGTGCAGCAGACCGATGGTGGCGACCAGACTTGCGGCGCCCGCGAGCGAGCAGAGGACGGCGATCTGGGTGGCGGTCACGGCGCATTCTCCTCTCGATGGGGCGGGCCTGGCAGAGCGTGGCGGGGCCGAAGCGCAACGCACCGTCACCTGGTCTAGCTAACTTTCAGCAAATCAAGTGTGGTCCGAACGGGCACGGCGTGCAAGGGGGAGAAAGCGCGCCACGCGACCGGCTGACGTGGCGGGTATTCCCGGCAAATCGGAATCCAATCCGCCTCGCGGGAAGAGACTTCGAGCGCGTCAGCGGTGGATGGGACCGTCGGTGCGGTCCAGCGGACGGGCGGACGCGTCGCCGCGCTCGGCCAGAATCTGGGCGGCGATGGAGATGGCGGTCTCGTCCGGCGTCCGCGCGTTCAGATCCAGTCCGACCGGACTCTTCAGCCGGGCGAGCTGGTCTTCGGTGATTCCGGAGTCCCGCAGCCTGGCGCTGCGCTCGGCATGGGTCCGGCGCGAACCGAGGGCGCCGACGAAGCCGACTCGCGGGAAGGCCAGCGCCGTGGCAAGGGCAGGCACGTCGAACTTGGCGTCGTGGGTGAGCACGCAGACCACCGTGCGATGGTCGATCCGCCCGGCCTGCTGTTCGGCGCGCAGATACCGGTGCGGCCAGTCCACCACCACCTCGTGAGCGGAAGGGAAACGGGCGGCGGTGGCGAACGTTTCCCGGGCGTCCACCACGGTGACCCGATAGCCGAGCTGGCGGCCGGTGCGGCTGAGCGCTCGGACGAAGTCGTTGGCGCCCGCCAGGATCATGCGCGCCGGGGCCGCGAAGACCTGCACGAACGTCCGTGGGCGCGGCGAGCCGTGCGGCGCGCACTCGTCGGCGCCGACCATGCCGCTGCGGCCCGCGTCCAGCAGTGCCCGCGCGTCGCGATCCACGCCGTGCCACGGTGCGGTGTCCCCGGGCAGCAGAAGTCTCCATTCCGGCGTGGCGTCCAGCGTGGTGGCCACGGCCACCGGGGCGCCGTCGTCGATCCGCCGCCGCAGCGCCGAGAGCAGAGGCAGCCGGTCGCCGGAGACCGGTTCGACGAACACTTCGATCTCGCCGCCGCAGCTCAACCCGACCGTGAACCCGTCGGCCTCGGCGTAGCCGAACCGGTCGGTCACCGCCTGCCCGCCCGCCAGCACCTCGTGTGCCGCCGCGACGACCGCCGCCTCGACGCACCCGCCGGACAGCGAACCGTGGACCTCGCCCGACGCGGCGACGATCATCGCCGCGCCCGGCTCACGCGGCCCTGCTCCCGTGGCATCCACAACGCGAGCCAGCGCGACGGGCTCGCGCCGCAGCAGAGTGATCAATTGCCCGAGTATCGCGCGCACCAGGAACCGATCCTCTCCCGAGCGGGTCCGGCCGGAGCGCATCGGGCCCGAGACGGTACGGCGAGTTTCCGCCGTACCGCCAGCCTAGTCAGGCGGAGGCGATGCGGCGCAGCATCTCCGCCGCGGCAGCCCTGCGTTGCGCCTGCACCGGGTCCACGTCGTCGGCCGCCCGCATGGGCGCGGGTTCGCTCGTCGCGCCGTCGTCGGTCACCGTGGACGCGGGTTCGCTCGTGGTTCCGTCGTCGTTCGTCACGGACGCGGGTTCTCTCGTCGCGCCGTCGGCATCCGCGATCGGGTATGGGAGCTGGCGACGGACCGGTGGCATGGTCAGGCGCGTCGTGCCCTCCGACCGGGTGTCTTCGCCGGACACCGTTTCGGCGTTCTCGGAGCTCTCCGGCGCGGGTGACGCGTCCTCCTGCTCCTTCGCGAGCCGGGCTTGGAGTTCGGCTACGGAGAGGTGGGTGCGCGATGACGTCGGCCGCAGCAGCATGGTGGCGACCAGGACGAGCAGTCCCGTCACCAGGATGGCGGCACCGATGAGCAGAAGCGGATTCACTATTTCCTCCTTGCCGGACGTCTCGCACGTCCGTTTGGCGGAGCTGGAGATAGGGCGCGTCGGTCTCGGCAGGCACCACGGGGTCGAGCGGCTCGCGCGTTATCTTTCAGCTATTTTAGCCAGCCTGCGTGGAGCGTGACATCGGCAGGTCGGGTGACCAGCACCACACCCCGGTTCGGCGCGGTACGGGCCCGCCGGATGCGAATGAACAGGCTTCTTGCGACGGCCCGGAGTGTCGAAGACCGTTCGTCTCCGCCGTCCCGTCAGCGATCGCTGGGGGTAGTGGCATCCGCACGTGTGTGGCGGGCGGTTTGCTGAATTCCGTTGTGCGACCGTATCCGACGCTCCCCTGAGCATGTGAACCGATGCGAGCAATCGAATCCGGCCTCTGAGACGGGGCTGACCCTCGAACTGCACACGGCGTGATGCAGGCCATGCGGCTCAGTGAACCGCCGTCATCCTCTTCCTGGATGACCTACCGTGCAGTAGATATTCGGCCTGCTCGCCGTATCGCGGCGACGTCCCTGGGGAATTCGGTGCCGACCCGGCCGATTGCGCTGGAGTCCTAGCCGTTGCTCCGGACATGCCGTGGCTCAGCGGCGCAGACCGGATGCGTGGGAGCGGATTTCGGGGTCGTGGCGGTAAACGGGCGTGAGCAGTTCGGCCTCGAGTGGTTCACCGGTGGCGCGGTCGAAGCGGCAGGCGATCAATACCGAGAACAGGTGGTTGCTCGCTCGCTCGTGCAGCGTGGCCAGCCGGGTGGCGAGCAGGCGGATCGCGCCGAGCGAGCCGGGCGGGTGCATGCCGTCGATCATCAGTACGGTGCCGCGGCCGTCGGGACGCGGAAGCCTGGCCAGATAGGCGATGTCGTGCGGTTCCGGGCCGCCCGGCCGGTACACCCGCCGGGCCGCCCGGTCCTCGATTCCCCGGCGCGTGTCGCCCACTCTGGCCACGGCGCGGCGCAGCCGCGGGTCGGCGGCGACCAATTGGCGCAGGCTGGGGGATAGTTCCGGGCCGCCGAGCACGATCAGTCCGTCGCGGCGCAGATCGACCGGGCGGCCGGGGAGGAAATGCTCGACCGCCACCGTGAAGCCGAGTTCGCGGAGTAGTTCGGCCAACCGTTGCGGCGCGGCCGGATCCGGTGCGCCGATCACTCGTCCTGCGCGCACCTCCGGGACGAGCACGGTGAGCGAACCGTGCCCGAAGAACAGTCCTTCCGGCGCGGGCCCCTGCGTGCTCACCTGATGGATGCGGGCACGGGAAAGGCCCGCCGCCGCACCGATTCTGGCGAACGTCCAGCCTTCGGCGTGGAGTTCGCGGATCACGGCACGCCGAATCCTGGTCAGTTCGTTGATGGTCTGCTGGGCCGCCGCCACCCCATCGGTGGCCGCTTTCAGTCGCTCGACCTTGTCCTCGATCGCGAACACGCGCGCCACGTCATCGGCCGACATGTGCGAAGTCTAGACAGCTGAACACCGCATGGTGTCTAGACTTCTTGACGGATCAGGTGGCGTCGGAGTCGATCGGGGGACGTTCGTTGCGCTCCAACGGCTTATCCAACTTCGGCATCGGATAGTCCGGCATACCGCTGTTCGTGCTGTACAGGTCCTTCGGGTCGGGCAATGCGCTGTGGAAATCCTTGAACAGCGAATCGTCGCCATTGAGAAGATGTTTGGTCACCATCGCGCGCGGAGTCATGCCGCGCAATTCGTTCAGGTCGGCCAGCGGCTTGCGCAGATCCTCGAATTCGGGCCCGAGTTCCTGGCGCAGCTGCGAGGTGGCGCCGCTGGCGTAGTCACGCACCTGCCGTAGGCTGCGCGTGGTCCAGCGCACGGCACCGGGCAGACGCTCCGGTCCGAGAATCACGAGGGCGGCGACGAGCAGGATGACCATCTCGCTCCAGCCGATGTTGCTGAACACGTAATCAGGCTACCCGGCGATCCGGTCGGCGGGTCAGTCGGATTCCAGCGTCACAGGCACGTCCACCTGCCTGCCATCCCGGATCAACTGCACGTTCACCGTCTCCCCGATCCTGTGCGACTGCACGGCGACCACCAGTTCGTCCGGACCGGTGACCTCGCGGTCGCCGACCTTGACGATCACGTCACCCTCCACGATCCCGGCCTTCGCCGCTGGACCGCCCGGCGTGACGTCGGCCACCGCCGCGCCGCTCATGACCTCGTTGGCCACCTGCTTGGTCCGCGCGCTCAGGCCGATGATCGGGTGGTGCACGGCGCCGTCACGGATCAAGGTCTGCGCGACCTCGGTCATCATGTCCACCGGGATGGCGAAGCCGAGGCCGACCGAGCCGCCGGTCTCGCTACGGATGGCGGTGTTGATGCCGATGACCCGGCCGTCCATGTCCACGAGCGCGCCACCGGAGTTACCGGGGTTGATCGACGCGTCGGTCTGCACCGCGTCGATGACCGCCTTCGTGTCGCTGCCCTCGCCCTCCAGCTTCACCGGCCGGTGCAGGGCGCTGACGATGCCGGAGGTGACCGTCTTGCTCAGGCCGAGCGGCGAGCCGATGGCCAGCACGTCGTCGCCGACCTGAACGTTGCCCGACTTCCCGAGCTGGGCGACGGTGAGATTCTTCACATCGACCTTCAGCACGGCCAGGTCGGTCTTCGGGTCGCGGCCGACGATCTGGGCGGGCACCCGGGTGCCGTCGGAGAACTGCACCTGGATCGCGGCCCGGTTGCTCTTGTCCTGGGCGGCCATCGAGATGACGTGGTTGTTGGTGACGATGTAGCCGCCGCCGTCGATGACCACGCCGGAGCCGGTGGCGCCGTTGTCGCCGACGGTCACCCGGATGGAGACGACCGAGGGCAGCACCGCGTTGGCGACCTGTGCGATGAGCCCGTGCGGGCGATCGCCGTCGCCGGTCTGCTCCAGGGTGACCTTGCGCGAGGTGAGCGTCGAGGCGGTTTCCGCGGTCAGCCTGCCGACCAGCCCGCCGAGCAGGCCGATGACCAGCGCGACCAGCGCGAGCAGGGCCAGCGCCTTGGGGGCGACACGGTCGCCGAACAGCACCTGGCGGGCGCTGAGCTTCTCGGCCTGGGGCAGGGCCTCCGGCTTGGGCGTGGGCACCGCGGGGGCGCCCAGCCGCGCGACGGCGTCGGGATCGCGCCACGGATCGGCGGGACCGGCGACCGGGGCGGCACCGCCGGCGGCATCGGGATCGCGCTGCAACAGCTCGGTGGAACCCTCGGGGCGGCCGAACGCCTCGGCCAGCACGGCGTCGGGCGGACGGTTCTGCGGTTCCGGGCCACTCTGTGCCGCGCCCGCGGTACGGGCGGAGGGCGGTTCGGCGAACGAACCGGACAGGCCGGACGGCCTGCGGAAGGCGCGCGCGGTGTGCGTGTCGACATGGGGCCGGTAGACCGGGCGCGGGCCGAGCACGGGCGCGTCCGGTGGACGGAGATTCCCGCGGTTGGCCGCCGAATCCGAGGTGTCGGCCGATCCGGAATTCGTCGATTCGGTGGTCACTCGGAAAACTCTACTTGCGCCACCAGGTTGTCCACCGAGTCGCGGTGAAGGAATCGGTCAGAAAACCGAAAACCGCGTCGTTGCGGGGTGTCTGGCCGCTTCCTGACGTGGGGGTGCGCGCGCTGGACGCGCCGCCGGGCAATTCCGCGAGCGGAATCCGGGTCAAGCTGTCGTGCAGTCCGGTGGGAATCGCGACGTTGCCCGCATGCCGCAAAGCGATGCGAGCCTGTTGCTGGGCATCGACTTCCGCCGCGCACTCCGGGCACAGCGAGAGGTGCTGAGCGGCGCGCAGGTACGCGTTCATCCGCAGCTCGCCGTCCACGTACGCCGCGATCGCCTCACTCGCCAGGTGTTCGGTGGGGCGAAAGCGAGGCGGACGACGACCGGACGTACTGAAGTCGCCACTCATTCGGTGCTCACCCTTCCAACCGACATCGACCGTGGGGCGATGCCGGCTTCCGACGAATCACCCTATGTTCGTATCAGCGGCGAACCGCTGCTCACTTCCATTATGCGCAAGGTAGTCGCGCAGCGCCTGCCGCCCACGGTGGATCCGACTGCGCACGGTGCCCAGTTTCACGCCGAGCGTAGCGCCGATCTCCTCGTAGGACAGGCCCTCGATGTCACACAGGACCACGGCCGCGCGGAACTCCGGCGCGAGCGAATCCAGGGCGGATTGCAGGTCGGGGTCGAGGCGGGCGTCGTGGTACGCCTGCTCGGGGCCGGGCCCCTCGGCGGGCACCCGGTCGTAGTCCTCGGGCAGCGCTTCCATCCTGATCCGGTTGCGGCGGCGGACCATGTCCAGGAACAGGTTGGTGGTGATGCGGTGCAGCCAGCCCTCGAACGTGCCCGGTTGGTAGCTGGACAGCGAACGGAACACCCGGATGAACGTCTCCTGAGTGAGGTCCTCCGCGTCCTGGGCGTCGCCGGAGAGGCGATAGGCCAGGCGATAGACCCGGTCGGCGTGCTCGCGGACCAGTTCGTCCCATGACGGCATGGCGGACCGGTCACCGGTGGCATCGAAGGCGGCGGTCCCGGTGAGCTCGGCGGGCTCGGAGACGGTGTCGGCTTCGACAGGCGGAATCTGCTCGGGAAGGGTGGCGTACTCACGCGCCGCATCGACCATGTGGATGGGGCTACCTCCTACTAGGGACCGCACAGGCGGGGACTCGCTCAGGGCCGGGTCACGGGCCTTCACGTACGGATACAACCGACATGCTGTATGTCGTTGTTCCCGCATCCTGTGTTAATACACGGTCGGTGGTCTTGCGTTGCCCATACTCTTTCTGGTCCTGATATGGCCGGGTTATGGAGATCCTGAGGGACACCTGAGAAAAATGGCCGTGGAATTGGCGGCGGCGCGTGTTGTCCGGAACGCCGAGACCACCCGCCCGGCGTTAGCCTCATACCCGTGGCATCGAATCTGGAGCGAAATCTCGCTTACGTGGAGGAATCCGTCGTGGAAGACGAGATCCTCGTCAGCGCGCGCGAGCGAGCCACCGAACTCGGCGTCGTGCCCGTGCCGCCCTCGGTGGGCGCGCTGCTGAGCATGTACGCGCAGTTGCTCGGCGCGCGGGCAGTGGTCGAGGTCGGCACCGGCGCGGGCATCAGCGGGCTGTGGTTGCTCGACGGCATGCGCGAGGACGGCACGCTGACCACCATCGATTCGGAGCCGGAGCACCAGCGCGCGGCCAAGGAGGCGTTCCGCGCCGCCGACATCCCGCCCGCGCGCACCCGTCTGATCAACGGGCGTGCGCTCGACGTACTGCCGCGGCTGGCCGACGGCGCCTACGATCTGGTCTTCATCGATGCCGCGCCGCTGGAGCATCCGGAGTACGTCGCCCAAGCGGTGCGATTGCTGCGCACCGGCGGGGCCATTCTGCTGCACAACGCACTGCTGGGCGGCCGGGTGCCCGACCCGGCGCAGCGCGATCCGGCGACCCAGGCGGTCCGCGCCGCGACCCGCGCGATCGCGGAGAATCCCGAACTCACCTGTGTGCTGATTCCGGTCGGTGACGGATTGCTTTGCGCCTCGCGCGGTTGATGATGCTCTTTCGCCTCTCCTGGGCGGGACGATAGTCGCCACGGGCGGAGTCGTTTTCGCGGCCGAATCGCGGGTATGCGCTGAGAAACAAGTCAGCGAGGTTATCGGTTATGCGTGAATTGGATCCCATTGAGATGGGTGCCCTGGGGCATGTCGTCACGGAGCGTCGGTCGAGTTGGCTGCGGCCGACCATGCTGGCTCTGGCGTTGGTGCTGCTGGGAGCCGTCTTGGTGCTGATCGTGGTCAGCAATACCGATTTCGACACCGGGCCCGCCAAAGTCACTCCGACGCAGGGGCCTTGCGAGCCGTTCTGCACCCAAACAGTCGCCCCGCCCGGGCCATAGTCGTCAGGCGCCGAGCCGATTTTCTCCGCGGTCGGCGCCCACTCGTATGTCCTTGCCATAGAGCATTTTCCAGACTTGCTCGGTTCTGATCGCCGTGGCGTAGTGCGGATGAATTGCCTGCCAAGCCGAGCGAGTTCGCGAATCCGCCTCCGTACGACCACGGTTCGGCGCATGCTTCAGCAGAGCGCGGGTGAGCAGGATACTGGTGGGGTCATGGTCTGAGTGGGCCGGAAGAGGGGTGCGGTGCCGTGATGATGTTCCTGTGGGACGAGGACGAGCGTCGCCCACGTCCGATCCACTGGGGCCGGACGATGGTGGCCTTCGCCGCGGTGCTGTTGTTCGCCGTGCTGGCGGTCTATTTGGTCAGCACCGCTGATTTCGGCGACGCCTCGAAGACGACCGTCCCGCGCACGCCGGGGCCCTGTGCGCCCTTCTGCATCGGATCCCCGGCCCCCGAGCCGGGCGGGCCCTAGACCCAGACGCCTTTGCCGACCGTCACCACGCCGCCGTTGCTGACGGCGAACCGGCCGCGGTCGCGCGCCAGGTCGACGCCGATGATCTCGCCCTCGCCGACCACCACGTTCTTGTCCAGGATGGCGCGCCGCACCACCGCGCCGCGGCCGATCCGGACGCCGGGCATGAGCACGCAACCTTCCACGGTGGCGCCGTCGTCGACCATGACGTTGGCGCTGAGCACCGAATTGCGCACCGTGGCGGCGGACAGGATGCTGCCGGCGCCGACGATGCACTCCTGCGCCAGCCCGCCCTGGGCGAACTTCGCCGGCGGCAGGTTCTCGGCCGCGCCGCGGATCGGCCAGTGCCGGTTGTAGAGGTTGAACACCGGATGCACCGAGACCAGATCCATGTGCGCGTCGTAGAACGCGTCGATGGTGCCCACGTCACGCCAGTAGCCGCGGTCGCGATCGGTGGCGCCGGGCACGTCGTTGTCGGCGAAGTCGTAGACGCCCGCCTGCCCCGCCGCCACCAGGGTCGGGATGATGTCGCCGCCCATGTCGTGGTCGGAGTCCGCGTTGTCGGCGTCCGCCTTGATCGAGTCCACCAGCACCTTGGTGGTGAAGACGTAGTTGCCCATGGACGCGAACGTGACGTTCGGGTCGTCCGGGGTGCCCGGCGGATGCGGGGGCTTCTCCAGGAACTGGGTGATGCGGCCGGACTCGTCACTGTCGATGCAGCCGAAGGCGCTCGCCTGGCTGCGCGGCACCCGGATGCCCGCCACGGTGACACCGGCGCCGGAATCGATGTGGTGGCGCACCATCTGCTCCGGGTCCATGCGGTACACGTGGTCGGCGCCGAACACCACGATGTAGTCCGGGTCCTCGTCGTAGATCAGGTTCAGCGACTGCATGATCGCGTCCGCGCTGCCGGTATACCAGCGCGGCCCGAGCCGCTGCTGCGCGGGCACCGGGGTGATGTACTCGCCCGCGAAGCCGGACAGCCGCCAGGTCTGCGAGATGTGCCGGTCCAAAGAGTGCGATTTGTACTGGGTGAGCACACACAGCCGCAGGAAGCCCGCGTTGACCAGATTGCTGAGCACGAAGTCGATGAGGCGGTAGGCGCCACCGAACGGAACGGCGGGCTTGGCGCGGTCGGCCGTGAGTGGAAAGAGTCGCTTGCCCTCGCCACCGGCGAGCACGATTCCTAGTACGTGCGGCTGGCTCCTCACATCTGCCAAACTACCGGGTAAAACGGTAGTGAGTGGCCCACGAGCAGTTGAACGTCTAGTTTGAATCGGTGAGTTTCGGCACGGATGGCGGACGCGCGTCGGTGGATTCCGGCGAGCGGGACCGGCTTCGGGTCGCGATGCTGACCCGCGAGTATCCACCCGAGGTGTACGGCGGTGCCGGGGTGCACGTCACCCAGCTGACGGCGCATCTGCGTCAGCTGTGCCAGGTGACCGTGCACTGCATGGGCGCCGACCGCACGGATGCCGTGGTGCACCAACCGGATCCGTCGCTCTACGCCGCCAACGCCGCGCTGCAGATGATGTCCACGCAGCTGCGGATGGCCGACGCGGTCGGCGAGGTGGATGTGGTGCATTCGCACACCTGGTACACCGGCCTGGCTGGGCACCTGGCCGGCACCCTCTACGGCGTCCCGCACGTGCTGACCGCGCATTCGTTGGAACCGCGCAGGCCGTGGAAGGCCGAGCAGCTCGGCGGCGGCTACCGGATCTCGTCGTGGTCGGAGCGCAACGCGGTCGAGCACGCCGACGCGATCATCGCGGTCAGCGAGGGCATGCGCCGCGACGTGCTGGACGCATACCCGTCCGTCGACCCGGACCGGGTGCATGTGGTGCACAACGGCATCGACGGGGGCGTCTGGCATCCCGGCCCGCCGTCCGAGGACGCGCCGTCGGTGCTCGCGCAGTTGGGCGTGCGCACCGACCGGCCGATCGTGGCGTTCGTCGGTCGTATCACCCGGCAGAAGGGCGTGGGACATCTGCTGGCCGCCGCCCGCGACTTCGATCCCGACATCCAGCTCGTGCTGTGCGCGGGCGCCCCGGACACCCCCGAACTCGCCGCGGAGACCACCGCGGCGGTGCGGGAGTTGCAGCGACGGCGCGGCACCGTGTTCTGGGTACGCGAGATGCTGCCGACCGAGCAGATCCGGCAGATCCTGGCCGCCGCGTCGGTGTTCGTGTGTCCGTCGGTCTATGAACCGCTGGGCATCGTGAACCTGGAGGCGATGGCCTGCGCGACGGCGGTGGTCGCCTCCGACGTCGGCGGCATCCCCGAAGTGGTGGCCGACGGCCGCAACGGCCGACTGGTGCACTATGACGCGGGCGCCGCCGAGGACTACGAGCACGCGCTGGCCGCCGCGGTGAACGAAGTCGCGGGTGACCCGGCGCTGGCCGCCGAGTTCGGCGCCGCGGGCCGCGCACGAGCCGTCTCCGAGTTCGACTGGTCGCGGATCGCGGCGCGGACGGTCGACGTCTACGACAAGGTCCGCAAGGGTTGAGGCACCGCCGAGCCGTCAGGCCGCCGGGCGGTAGGCGCCGACGACCACCGACGCGGTGACCTCGATGCTCTCCGGCAACCGCGCCAGACGCGCGTCGTCGGCGACCGCGTGATGCGCGGACGGTCCCATGCCGACGACGTTCGCGACGTCGGCTCTGGGCAGCTTCATCGAATACTCGACCAGAGTCTGTTCGACGGGCTCGAAATATCCCTCCATCGCGGCGTCGAGCCTGCGGTTCTTGTCCGGGTCGACGCGCACCATATCCAGCGGACCGACCAACTCGCCGAGGTGGCGTTCGGTGGGTGTGGCGACGACGAAGCGGCCGTCCTCGGCGAGCACTCGGGCGACCTCACCGGGATTGCGCGGCGCGAACACCGACAGCACGCTGTCGAGCGCGCCGTCGCGAATCGGCAACCCGAGCCAGGCGTCGGCCAGCACCGCCGCGGCGCGCGGATGGGCGCGAGAGCACCGCCGGACGGCCGGTTTGGCCACGTCCAGCGCGATGCCGACGGCCGGGGGAGCGGCGTCGAGCACCTGAGCGAGGTAGTAGCCCGTGCCCGCGCCGACTTCCAGCACCGCGCCGTCCTTCCGTCGCGCCGTGACGGCACGCGTCACCGCGTCGGCGATCGGCGCGAAGTATCCCCCCGTTTGGAAGGCGGCGCGCGCGTCGAGCATGGCCGCGGTGTCACCGGTCATCTTGGTCGACGCGCCGGTCAGGAGACTGACATACCCCTGTCTGGCGACGTCGAAGCTGTGCCCGCGCGCACAACGCAGCGCCCGGTCCCGCGGTTCGAGGGCGAGCGCCGGAACGTTCCGGTGCGCCCGCACACATTCCGGGCAGGCCAGGAGACCGGCGGCAACGGCGAGAGCCGAGTGCTCAGCCTGGGCCACTCAGCTGGTGACGCTCTTCAGTTCGTCTCCGAGCGCCGCCGCCTCGTCCGGCGTGAGTTCGACGACCAGACGCCCGCCACCCTCGAGTGGAACCCGCATAACGATTCCACGCCCTTCTTTGGTTGCCTCGAGGGGACCGTCCCCGGTGCGGGGCTTCATGGCCGCCATCCTCTGCTCCCTCCAGATCTGCGCGGTCTGCTGCGCACTTTCTTGGAACTCCAGTTGTCACCAACCAGCGAGCCCGCCGGCGTTTGGCGAGCTACACCCGTCCCATTCTTCCCTATCGCGGATGTGGACGGATAGCTGAGTTCGAAAACTGACCGGTCAGCCGGTGCCGGACACCCCGCTGCCCACCCAGCAGTCGGCCAGGTGATCATCGACCATTCCGGTCGCCTGCATCAGCGCGTACGCGGTGGTCGGGCCGACGAAGCGGAACCCGCGCCGTTTCAATTCTTTTGCCATGGCTACGGATTCGGGCGTGGTCGCGGGCACGTCGGCGCCGGTGCGCGGACGCGGGCGCGGCGGCGGGGCGAACGACCAGAGCAACTCGTCCAAGCCGATGTCCAGGCGCCGCGCGACCCTGGCGTTGGCGATGGCCGCTTCGATCTTGAGCCGGTTGCGGACGATGCCCGCGTCGGCCATCAGCCGGGCGACGTCGGCGGCACCGAACTCCGCGACGCGCTCGATCGAGAATCCGGCGAACGCCGCACGGAAGGCCGGGCGCTTGCGCAGGATGGTCAGCCAGGACAGGCCGGACTGGAACGCCTCCAGGCACAGCCGCTCGAACAGCGCGTCGTCGCCGTGCAGCGGCGTGCCCCACTCGTAGTCGTGATAGTCCCGGTAGAGCTGGGTCTCCAGCGGCCACGCGCAGCGAACCAGGCCGTCGTCGACAGGCGCGGTCATTTCGACTCCGGCGCGATCGGCGTCTGCCACCGCGCGGCCTGCGCCTCGGCCAGCTGATGCTGCAACTCGTCGATCCGGGCGGCCAGCCTGGCCAGCGCCCAATCCACCTCACCGGCCTTGTACCCCCGCAGCACCTGCTGGAAGCGTAGCGCCCGCACGTCGGCCCCGGTGATCCCCTCGACGGGCAGCACCGTGGCGGTGGTCCCCTCCGGCAGCGGTCCCAGCTCCTCCGACCGCCCGAACACCGCACTGGCGAGCAGGAACAGCACCGCGGCGACCAAGCCGACGATCAGCACGTACAGCAGCATGGTGAGCATGGTGTGATCCTATTTGCAGCCGGGCCGCGAACGGGCAGTGCTCGGTCTCGCTACAGGTGGCGGGTGGTGTCGATGCCGAGCGACATGCCCGCCAGGCCGCGGCGGCGGACGGCGAGTTTGTCGGCGACCTCGAGCAGCGCCTTGGCGGCCGGGTTCTCCGGGTCGCGCAGCACGATGGGGGTGCCTTCGTCGCCCGCTTCGCGCAGCGCCTGTTCGATCGGGATCTGGCCGAGCAGCGGGACGGTGGCGCCGACCGCGCGGGTCAGGCGGTCGGCGACCGCTTGGCCGCCGCCGGAGCCGTACAGGTCCATCCTGGTGCCGTCCGGCAGATCCAGCCAGGACATGTTCTCCACCACGCCCGCGATGCGCTGGCGGGTCTGCAAGGCGATCGCGCCCGCCCGCTCGGCCACCTCCGCGGCGGCGGGCTGCGGGGTGGTGACGACCAGGATCTCCGCGCCGGGGATCAGCTGCGCGATGGAGATGGCGACGTCGCCGGTGCCCGGCGGCAGGTCGAGCAGCAGGATGTCCAGGTCGCCCCAGAACACGTCGGCGAGGAACTGCTGCAACGCCCGGTGCAGCATCGGGCCGCGCCACACCACGGGCGTGTTGCCCTGGGTGAACTGCGCGATCGAGATCATCTTCACGTCGTGCGCGACCGGCGGCATGATCATCCGCTCGACCTGCGTCGGCCTGGCGTCGGTGCCGAGCATGCGCGGGATGGAGTGGCCGTAGATGTCCGCGTCCAGCACGCCGACCGACAAGCCGCGCGCGGCCATGGCGGCGGCCAGGTTCACCGTGACGCTGGATTTCCCGACCCCGCCCTTGCCGGAAGCGACCGCGTACACGCGGGTCAGCGAGCCGGGCTGGGCGAACGGGATGACCGGGTCGGCCGAGTCGCCGCGCAGCTGTTTGCGCAGCGCGGTGCGCTGCTCGTCGCTCATCACGTCGAGGTCGACGGTCACCGCGCCGACACCGGGCACGTCGGCGATGGCCTTGCTGACCCGCTGCGTGATCTCGGTGCGCAGCGGGCAGCCCGCCGTCGTCAGATAGATCTCCACGTGGACGTCGCTGTCGGCGCCGATCACGACGCTTTTCACCATGCCCAGCTCGGTGATCGGTTTGCGGATCTCCGGGTCGTCGACCTTCGCGAGGGCACCCCGCACATCCGATTCCGTAACGACTGGCATGGCAGGAATTTTAGGCGTGTCAAACTTTGGGCACTTCTCCGGCCCGTGGTGCGGCTTCCGTGCTGTAGGAGGTCGCGAAGGACATGACCTTCGCGACGTAGGCCATGGAGTGGTTGTAGCGCAGGATCGCCTTGGTCCGCTGAGCCGGATCGCGCATGTTCAAACCGCCGTCACACAGGTATCGCCCCGCGGTCAGCGCGGCGTCGTAGAGGTTCTGCGGATCGGCGATGCCGTCGCCGTTGCCGTCGGCCGCGTAGCGCTTCCAGGTCTGCGGCAGGAACTGCATCGGGCCGATCGCGCGGTCGTAACCGGCCAGGCCGTCCAGCGCGCCGTCGTCCGAGTCCCCGATCACTTGGTTACCCGCCAGCGAACCGTCGAGCACCGGGCCGTAGACCGGGCTCAGCGGATTGCCGTCGGCATCGGCCTTGCCGCCGAACGCGTGGGTGGACTCGACCCGGCCGATACCGGCCAGCAGCGACCACGGCATACCGCACACCGGATTCTCCGCGGCCAGAACACGTTCCGCGTTCTGGTATGCCGCGACGGCGACACCGGGAATGCCCATCGGCCCTGCGGGCAGTGTGGCGCGTTGCCGATCACTCGGGAGCGCAACGGTTTTCACTATCGGCGCCGCGGTAGGCGCGCGCTTCGCCATAGCGTGGGCGACGAATTCGGCGGCGGCCAGGGGCTCCGCGGTCTGCGGTCGCGCGCCGTGCGCGTCCTGATCGCCTTCCGGTGTCTGGACGGCGACCGCGAGGGGCGCGGCGTCACCGACATCGGAAGCGGACGTGACGGTGACGAGCCCAGCGGGAACCAGTCCGGTCAATGCGATAACGGAGCTCCGCCTGACAGTGGCAGGCGGCTGTTTTCGGTGACGCCCCACGGTGTGGTGACCCTCCCATGGCTCGCTGTGAGCCCTTCGTTATGGACGAAGGGAAGATTACCGCACCCGAGACCTTTTTGTTACTGCTTCGTGATCTCATAGCAGGTTTGAATCACTGTTGAGGAACCGGCGGCCCAGCCGGGGGATGACGATGCGAAATGGCCAGCGGTTGCTCGCCGGTCCCTGCGCTCGGATCACCAGGGCGGCAGGCAGCTTCCGGTCGACCGGGCCGGGTAGCCGACCGGGCGCCCCGGCGTAGGGTTCGGCCGAGGCCAGCGGCCCGGCAGCGCACCCGAAGGTTCGAATCACGATCGGGCACGGGCGATGTCGGGAGGAGGATGACGATGCCGAAAATCCAGCCGTGGGTTTCTCGCCGGTCCCGGCACTTGGACCCGCAGGGTGGCAGCCAGCCTCCGGATCGGCCGGGTAACCGTCCGGGCAGTGGCCCGGTGCCCGCCATAGTTTCGGCCGACGTCAGCGGCCCGGCAGCGCACCCGAAGGTTGAGTCACTGTTGAGGCGCGGGTGGTCCGGGGAGGGGGATGACGATGCCGAAGGGCAGGGTGATGCCGGGCGGAGGGGCGGGTGCGGGTGCGGGTTCGGTGGCCGGTTCGGGCTGAGGCTCGGTGCCCGGGTCCGGTTCCGGGCTGGTGGCGGTCGCAGGATTGCCGCCGGGCGCAGCCTCGGAGCCGGGGGTGCCCGGCGCGGCAGGTGTGGGCGCACCCGGCGTGCTGCCGGGTCCGGGAACGCCCGGCGTGCTGCCGGGTCCGGGTACGCCGGGGGCAGGGCTGCCGGTACCGACACCGGCCGGGATACACCCCGCGGCCTGCGGATCACCCGCCGGTTGCCCGGCGCTCGCGGCCGCGCCCGGATCGCCCGAGCGGGCAGCGCCCGGATCGCCCGCACCGGGTAGCTGCCCCGGT
>NZ_BAGF01000070.1 GCF_000308755.1 Nocardia pneumoniae NBRC 100136 | reverse complement strand
ATCGATGGCGATTCCGGGGGTGAAGCCGACACTGGCACCAGCGGCCGCGGCGATGGATACGTCGATGCCATCGGAAATGTCCACCGCGCAGCCGATCAGATATCCGGCGGCGATCTGCCCGCGACGTAGTGCCGCGGATCCGTCGGAGACAAGCGAGAAATCTCCGGACACCTTGGCCGCGTGCGCGAACGGCACGCCCAATGCGAGAGCACCACCTGTGGGCAGGACATGATTGGCATCCACCGACGCGATCAGGTGCAACCCGCCGGTGCCTACCTCCCCCGGCTCCGCGTCGGCCGCGGTAACAGTACCGATGGTGGCCAGCATCACCGCGGTGATCGCGGCCAGAGTACGCGAATGCTTGCGGTTCATCATGCTCCAGTCGAGTCGCTGTCGAAACGGAACTTCGGAGGCAAACGGGATCGCACACGAATGATCGCCGCGGATTCTTCTGGCGTGTGCGGCCGAAACTTTACCGGGAAGTGCAGCTCAGGGGCCGGTAATTGGGCCCGGCGCGGCGAGTCGACCGACGCGGCGGGCCTTGGGCATGGAACTCACCACGGGCGCGTCCGCAGCCCGGCCGAGGCCGCGGTGCGTACCGCCAACTCGCGTAGCGCCGCGGCGGACTCGATGCGATCCGGGTCCAGGCTCACCAGACTCAACACGTAGTCGTCGCCGATGTGACACAGGTACCCGGAGAGCCTGGTGCGCGGCAGTAGCGCGGCGGTCAGGCCAGGGTGGATCGCACGTGCCGCGACGCCGGTGCAGCGATGCGGGCCGAGCGTGCGCAGGGAGGCGGGCAGCGTTCCGATGTTGGAGCACAGGATGTCTCGCTCGCCCGCGCCCTTGGACAGGGTGTAGGCCCAGCGGTCCGGGATCACCTGGAGCAGTTCTTCGGGCATGCCGCCCGGCGCGGACATGCGGTGCTCGTAGGCAGAACGGGCCAGTGCCCGGATGGTCGCGGGGGTGTCGGTTCGGCCGATCGCGATCCGCGTCATGGCGAGGTCGTTGTCCACGCGGGGCTCGGCGCGGGTGTCGACGGGCAGACTCGCCTCGATCGTCTCGTCGGGAAAGCGGCTGTTCCACAGCATGGTCGCGACGAGATGGATGAACAGGCTGTTGGCCGTGCCGCCTTCTCGTGCGGCAACGCGATCCCATTCCGCGGCAGGACATTGCAGGATCGCGCTCTGGGTGATCGTTTCGGAGGCGATGCGCGGCCTCTCGTCCCGGAGCGGGGCGGAGGGCTGGCGCGGTATCCCGTGCCGCAACGCCGCGGCGGTGCCGCGCAGGACGATCGTCCATTGCCGCCAGGCATCGCGCCAATCCGACTCTCGCGCAGTGAGATCGAACCTCTGTGCGCGCTCGCCGCCCAACGCGTCGTCCACGGCCAGCGCCAGCGCACGTCCGTCGGCCAGCGCGTGCGAGCAGGTGAGCGAGACGAGCGAACCGCCGTCGTCCAGCGCCGCTGTCGCAAGTCGCCATCCGGGACCGTATTCCGGATCGAGCCCCTCGCCTTGCGCGTCGGCCCAGTCGAGCAATTGCGCGACGGGGAGGACGCCCTCGGCGTGAGCGATCGGATACGCGCGGACGTTCGGTTGCCAGGATCGGCGAGCGCCTGGCACACGCGGTCGAGCCACCCTGCGTCCCAACGGCCCCGCGCGCAGCGCGTCGTGCACTCGCGCAAGCAGTGCGTGGTCCACCCGGTCGGCGGTCCGCCACAGTCCTTGCAGCGCGATCGGGGTGCCGAGTCCGCGGTGGGTGCGCAGAAAGATCTCGTCGACGACGCTCAGGCGGGTCATCGAAGTCAGGCGCGACCGCCGTGCCTGCCCGCGCCCGCCGCGAAGCGCTGCGCGCCCTCCAGAGCGCCGCCCGCCAGCGCTGTCAGGCCGTGCCGGAACTCGTTGCGCAGCGCGGCCTCCTCGCTCATCCCCTCCTGTTCGAGCAGCGACATCCGGTCCGAGCGCAGACACGTCTGGGGCAGCGCGGCCAGTTCCGCGGCGAGCTCTTCGGCTGCCCGGCGCGCTTCGCCGGCGGGCACCACACGGTTCACCAGACCTATTCGCAGCGCCTCTTCCGCCCCGACCGCTCGCCCGGTGAGCACGAGGTCCATGGCGCGGCCGGTACCGATGATCCGGGGCAGCCGGATGGTGCCGCCGTCGATGAGCGGGACGCCCCAGCGGCGGCAGAACACGCCGAAGGTGCTGTCCTGCTCGGCGACCCGCAGGTCGCACCACAGCGCCAGCTCGAGCCCGCCCGCCACCGCGTAGCCGGAGACCGCGGCGATCACCGGCTTGGACAGCCGCATGCGCGTCGGCCCCATCGGGCCGTCGCCGTCCTCGGTGGCCTGGTTGGAGCGCTCGGTGCCGAGTGCCTTCAAGTCGGCGCCCGCGCAGAACGTGCCGCCGTCGCCCCACAGCACGGCGACCGACGCGTCGGGGTCGGCGTCGAACTCGCGGAATGCGTCGGCCAGCGCGGCCGCGGTCGGTCCGTCGACCGCGTTGCGTGCCTCGGGGCGATGCAGGATCACGGTTGTCACAGGGCCGTCGCGTTCGATCAGTACCGTCACAGGCTCGACCATACGCCGTATAAGCACCCTTGTGTGAAGAAATGAATTCGTGCTTCACTTCTTGTGTGGCCTACCGCAGAACCCCCGCCGTGCAGGCCCGCCTGGACGCGCAGGCGGGAGTGATCGTGCATGCAGCGACCAAGGTGCTGTCGCGCGGCGGATATGCCGCGCTGTCCATGGCCGCGGTCGCGGCGGAGGCCGGAGTCGCCACCGGCACCGTCTACAAGAACTTCGACGGCAAGGCCGATCTGGTGCGCGCGGTCTTCCGCAAGGTGGTCGCCCGCGAGGTCGCCGCGGTGGCCGCGGCCGGTGCGCACGGAACGGCGCTGGAACGGGTGACCGCGGCGGTGGAGACCTTCGCCGGTCGCGCGCTGAAGAACCCGAACCTCGCCTACGTGCTACTCGCCGAGCCGGTCGACGCCATCGTCGACAGCGAACGGCTGCACTTCCGGCGCGCCTTCGCGGAGACCTTCGAATCGGCCGTGGCCGAGGGCGTCGCGCGGGGTGAACTCCCGCCGCAGGACCCGAGGATCAGCGCGGCGGCCTTGGTCGGCGCGATCGGCGAGGTGCTGGTCGGCCCGCTCGCCGACGCACCGCACGGGGAATTCGTCGTCCCCGAACTCACCGCTTTCGCGATACGCGCGCTGGGTGTGCGCGACAACTCCAGCGCCGATGGCGCTCGGCTGGAATCAGGAGTTTCCGATGCAGACGCATGAAGTCTTCAACCAGGTTCCCGATATCGTGCCGTTCGACGTCGCGCGCAACCCGGCGCTGATCGAGGGCTTGCACCGGGAAGGCGCGGGCTGGGCCGAACCCGAGGTGCGCGAACTCGGCGCGCTCGCCGGCGGCGCCGAGGCGCAGCAGTGGGGCAGGCTGGCCAACGAGTACCCGCCGGTGCTGCGCACCCACGACCGGTACGGCAACCGCATCGACGAGGTCGAATTCCACCCGCACTGGCACGACCTGATGCGCGTCGCCGTCGAACACGGCCTGCACGGCTCGCCGTGGCTGGACGACCGGCCGGGCGCGCACGTGGCGCGCGCGGCGAAGTTCTACACCTGGGGCGTTGCCGACGCGGGCCACATGTGCCCGATCTCGATGACCTACGCGGTGGTGCCCGCGCTGCGGCACAACCGGGAGCTGGCGGCGAAATACGAACCGCTGCTCGGCTCCCGCGTCTACGAGTTCGGGCTGCGTGAGCCGTCCACCAAGGCCGGACTCATCGCGGGCATGTCGATGACCGAGAAGCAGGGCGGCTCCGATGTCCGCGTCAACACCACCACCGCGACACCGCGGCCGGACGGCTCGTACCGGATCGTCGGGCACAAGTGGTTCACCTCCGCGCCCATGTCGGACATGTTCCTCACGCTGGCGCAGGCGCCCGGTGGCCTGTCCTGTTTCCTGCTGCCCCGGGTGCTGCCGGACGGCACCCGCAACCCCATCCGCATTCAGCGGCTCAAGGACAAGCTGGGCAACAAGTCCAACGCCTCCTCCGAGATCGAATACGAGAACGCCAGCGGCTGGCTGGTCGGCCAGGAAGGCGCCGGGGTCAAGACCATCATCGAGATGGTGAACATGACCAGGCTGGACTGCGTCATCGGCTCGGCCACCGGCATGCGGGTCGGCACGGTGTACGCGGTGCACCACGCCAGACACCGGGAAGCCTTCGGCGCCAAGCTGATCGACCAGCCCGCCATGCGCAACGTGCTGGCCGACCTGGCGATCGAGTCCGACGCCGCGACCACGGTGATGATGCGGTTGGCCGGGGCCACCGACCGGGCCACGCAGGACCCGGCCGAGGCGGCGCTGCGGCGCATCGCGTTGGCGGTCACCAAATACTGGGTGTGCAAGCGTGCGCCGTCGCACGCGGCCGAGGCGCTGGAATGCCTGGGCGGCAACGGATATGCCGAGGAGTCCGGCATGCCGCGGCTGTATCGGGAGGCGCCGCTGATGTCCATCTGGGAAGGCTCGGGCAACGTCGCCGCGCTGGATGCGCTGCGCGCCATGGGGCGTCAACCGGAGACCGTTGAGGCGTACTTCAACGAAGTGTCGCTGGCGAAGGGCGAGAACCCGCGATTGGACGACGCGATCGCCCGCGTCGGCAAGGAGCTGTCCGATCTCGACGACATCCAGTACCGCGCGCGCCGCGTAGTGGAGCTGATGGCGTTGGTGCTGCAAGGGGCGCAATTGGTTCGGCACGGTCACCCCGCCGTCGCCGACGCTTTCTGCGCCACCCGGTTGGGCGACGACTGGGGCATCGCGTTCGGCACGCTGCCCACCGGGGTGGACACGGGCGCGATCATCGAGCGCGCGTTCGTCTGAACCGCCCGCTTCCGCGTTCGACGTGGGTCAGCGGCTCTCGCCGTCGCATGCTGTGCGGGGCCGGCGGATTCGCGCTGCGAGATCGCTCGGTCCGCTGCGGGGATGCGGGAACGGAGTGTGTCATGCGGGCCGGGTCAGCACCCGCTCGACCAACGCCGTGTCGCAATGCTCCACCACTTCGCGCAGCTTTCCGTCCGTGACGCGGAAGAGGAAACAGTAGGTCTGGTCGTAGGTTTCGCCGCGGGTGGTCACGGCGTTGGCGTGGGCCTGCACCACGACGCGGTCGCCCTCGGCCACGATCGCGTCGGCGGCACTGCGGTATTCGGTGAACTGCGCCATGAGTGGACGTAGGAGTTGGCGTAGCACCGTTGTCTTCGGTTCCCACGTGCCGCTCCAGGACCAGTCGCCGGGGAACACCCAGCGGAAGTCGTCGGCCATGGCGTCGCTCAGCGCGCGGGTATTGCCGCGGGCCATCTGCTGGAAAATGTCTTCCAGCAGCTTCTTGTTCTCGATCGCGGTCGTGTCCGCTGTTCGCTCGCTCATGCAGCCGACGCTATGGGCGGGATATACATGCGACAAGCGAAACTCTGGCATGCTTGGTATGAGTAATTCGTATGAGTGAGTTCACTGTCGTCGGCCTGCGCGTGGTGCGGGAGGCGGCCAGCTGCGGGTCGTTCTCGACCGCCGCGGAGAATCTCGGTTACACGCAGTCCGCGGTGTCGAGGCAGATCGCCTTGATGGAGCGGGCGGCCGGGCGTGCGCTGTTCGAGCGGCACGCCCGCGGCGTCCAACCCACCGAGGCGGGGCGCATCGTCGTGCGGCACGCCGAGATAGTGCTCGGCGAGCTGGAGAACGCCCGGCACAATATCCGCCACCTGGAGGCCCGACCACCCGGGCGGCTACGGGTGGGCGCGTTCTCGACCGCGATGGCCGCCCTCGTGCCGCAGGCGATGGCGGCTGTCGGCGATCAGCGCGCGCGGATAACGCTGCGGGAGGGGCTGAGTCCCCGATTGCTCGCCGCCGTCGCCCGGAAACGACTCGACGTAGCGGTGGTGACCGCGCCCGACGCCGCGCCTCCTGGCGTCCAGATCGAACCACTGCTCGACGATCCGCTGCTCGTCGCGCTCCCGCCCACGCATCCTCTCGCCGGCGCCCCCAGCGCCACCCCCGCCATGCTGCGCGACGAACGATGGATCGCCGGAAGCCACGAGCCTGGCTCCACCCTGCTCGGCGCCTGGCGCGATCCCGGATGGGAACCGGATATCGCGTTCGTCGCCCGCGACTGGTTCGCCAAGCTCGGCCTCGTCGCGGCGGGGCTCGGTGTCACCGTGGTCCCCGGCATCGCCGTCCCCGTGTTGCCCCCGTCGATCGCGCTCCTGCGCATCGATCACCCGTCCGCGGTCCGCAGGACCGTCATCGTCCACCGCCGTGATCGCGATGCCCCCGCACTCCGGCAGGCGTTCGCCGAAGCGCTGCGCGACCACGCGGCCGTGCTATGCGCCCAGGTACGTCAACGTCTTCGGTAGTCGTCGGCGGGCGGGTATCCGGAGCGGCGGTAGTGTGGCGGCGGTGGCAGCGGAATTCGTCGAGAGGCCGTTGAGCTGGCTGGCGCGGCGGGTGCTGGATCGGGCCGGGGAGGGACGGTATCTGCTCGGCATCGCGGGGCCGCCGGGCGCGGGCAAGTCCACGTTGTCGGTGGCGTTGCGGGAGGCGATCAATGCCGTGGGGAACGTGGTCGCCGAGATCGCGCCCATGGACGGATACCACCTGACCAACGATGTTCTGCGCGCGAGGGGAGATCTTGCGCGCAAAGGGGAGCCGGACACTTTCGACGTCGACGGGTACGTCGCGGGGCTGCGGCGGCTGCGGAGCACACCGCTCGGCCAGCCCGTCGCCTGGCCCACCTTCGATCGGACGACCGATGCGCCGGTAGCCGGTGGCGTGGTGTTCGACCGGCAATCCATCGTGATCACCGAGGGCAACTACCTGCTGCTGGACGACTTCGGGACTCGGCAATGGTCGGCGGTCCGCGCACTGCTCGACGAGTGCTGGTACCTGGACGCGGCCCGGGACGTCATCGAGGATCGCTTGCTGCGCAGGCATATTCGGGGCGGCCGCACACGCGAGGCGGCCGCGAAGAAGGTCCGCGACAGCGACCTATGGAACGCGGAGCTGGTCGCGACCTCGAGCGCGCGCGCCGATTTGGTGCTGTGTGAGCGTGCTGGGGGCTATGCGGTCCGCGTGGTCCGGCCACGCCTCAGCGATTCGCGCGATACCAGCGGATGAGCGCGTCGGTAGACGAATCATCCTGTGGCTCAGGGTCTTCCGCCGCGGTGAGCAGCGGGGCCAGCGCGAGCGCCTGCTGCTTGCCGAGTTCGACGCCCCACTGGTCGAAGCTGTCGATGCCCCAGATGGCGCCTTCCACGAAGACTTGGTGCTCGTAGAGCGCGATGAGCTGCCCGACGACCGACGGGGTGAGCTGCGGCGCCAGGATCGTGGTGGACGGACGATTGCCCGGCATCACCTTGTGCGGCACCAGCTTCGGGTCGGTCCCCTCGGCGCCGATCTCCTCGGCCGTCTTGCCGAAGGCGAGCACCTTGGTCTGCGCGAACAGATTGCTCATCAGCACGTCGTGCATGCTGCCGGTGCCGTCGATCGTCGGCAGATCGGCGGTGGGCCGCGCGAAGCCGATGAAGTCGGCCGGAATGAGCCGAGTGCCCTGGTGCAGCAGTTGGTAGAAGGCGTGCTGGCCGTTGGTCCCCGGTTCGCCCCAGAAGATCTCGCCCGTGGACGTGGTGACCGGGGTGCCGTCGGCGTGCACCGACTTGCCGTTGGACTCCATGGTCAGCTGTTGCAGGTAGGCGGGGAAGCGGGCCAGATCATTCGAATACGGCAGCACCGCATGCGACTGCGCGCCGAAGAAATTCGAGTACCAGACGCCGAGCAGGCCGAGCAGTACGGGTGCGTTCGCCTCCAGTGGCGCGGTGGCGAAATGCCGGTCGACGGCATGCATTCCGGCGAGAAACTCCGCGAAGCGCTCCTTGCCGACGGTCGCCATCACCGAGAGCCCGATCGCCGAGGCCACCGAGTAGCGGCCGCCCACCCAGTCCCAGAAGCCGAACATGTTGTCGGTGTCGATGCCGAAGCGCGCGACCCGCTCGGCGTTGGTCGAGACCGCGACGAAATGCTTGGCGACGGCGTCCTCTCCGAGCGCGGCGACCAGCCAGCGCCGGGCCGCCGTCGCGTTGGTCAGCGTCTCCAAGGTGGAGAACGTCTTGGACGCGACGACGAACAGCGTGGTGGCCGGATCCAGCCCGTCGAGCTTCGCGACGAGATCCGCCGGGTCGACGTTCGAGACGAACCGCGCGCCGATGCCCGCGTCGGCGTAGTGGCGCAGCGCTTGATGCACCATCACCGGACCCAGATCCGATCCGCCGATGCCGATGTTCACCACGGTCTTGATGCGCTCGCCGGTCGCGCCGCGCCACTCACCGGAGCGCAGGGCGTCGGTGAACTCGCCCATCCGGCGCAGCACCTCGTGCACCTCGGCGCCCGCGTCGACGCCGTCGATGATCAGACTCTCGCCCTTCGGCAGCCGCAGCGCGATGTGGCCGACCGCGCGGTCCTCGGAGGTGTTGATGTGCTCGCCGCGATACATCGCGTCCCGGCGCTGCGGCACGCCCGCTTCCCGCGCCAATTCCACCAGCAGGTGCAGGGTTTCCCTGGTCACGCGGTGCTTGCTGTAGTCGATGTGCAGGTCCCCCACCTGGACGGTCAGCTCCCTGCCCCGGGCCGGGTCCTCGGCGAAGAACTCCCTGAGGTGTCGTCCGGCGATGGCGCCGTGGTGATCGTGCAGTTTCCGCCAGGCCGCCGTCGCGGTGATGTCGCTGCTCACGTTCGCCGAGACTACAAGCAGGTCGGGCAGTGCGCACGGGACGGCCGCGGAGAGTCGGTCGGTCGGACAGCCCGCCGGGCTGATCGCGCGGCGTGACAACTGTGCCGCCGCATCACTTCGGTCGGACCCGGGCGCGGGCTTAGGCTGGCTGCATGGTGTCCGAACGTGAACTTCTCGAATCCGTGCCGACGCGGCTGTGGATCGGCGGACCTGTCGACGCCACCGGCGCAGGCACCTTCCCGGTGCACAATCCGGCCACGGGGGAGGTGTTGACGCAGGTCGCGGACGCGACGCCGGAGGACGCGGTGCGCGCCCTCGACGCCGCCGTCGCGGTGCAGGACGAATGGGCGGCCACCTCGGCGCGCGAGCGGGGCGAGATCCTGCGGAAGGTGTTCGAGCGGATCACCGCCCGTGCGGAGGAATTCGCACTGTTGATGACCCTGGAGATGGGCAAGGCGCTGCCGGAGAGCCGCAACGAGGTGCGCTACGGCGCCGAATTCTTCCGCTGGTTCAGCGAGGAGGCCGTCCGGGTGCACGGGCGCTACCTGCACGCGCCGTCCGGCACCGGACGGATCGTGGTGCACAAGCAACCGGTGGGCCCGTGCCTGGCCATCACGCCGTGGAACTTCCCGCTGGCCATGGGCACGCGCAAGATCGGCCCCGCGCTGGCCGCGGGCTGCACGATGATCGTCAAGCCCGCCTCCGCGACGCCGCTGACCATGCTGTTGCTGGCCCAGTTGTGCAGCGAGGCCGGTCTGCCCGACGGCGTGCTGTCGGTGCTCACCACCAGCCGCTCCAGCGCCGTGACCCAGCCGCTGCTGGACGATCCCCGGCTGCGCAAGCTCACCTTCACCGGTTCCACCGAGGTCGGCAGGAAACTGGTGGAGAAGTCCGCGAACCGGCTTCTGCGCACCTCCATGGAACTCGGCGGGAACGCGCCGTTCGTGGTGTTCGACGACGCCGACGTCGACGCGGCCGTGCAGGGTGCGATGCTGGCCAAGCTGCGCAACGGCGGCGAGGCGTGCACCGCCGCCAACCGCTTCCACGTGCAGAACGGCGTCCGCGCGGAGTTCACCGCGAAGCTGGTCGAGGCGATGTCCAGCACGGTGCGGCTCGGGCCGGGCACCGATCCCGATACGACGCTCGGCCCGCTGATCAACGAGGATCAGCTCCAGACCGTCGGCGAATTGGTGGACGACGCCGTCGCGGCAGGCGCGCAGGTCCTGATCGGCGGCAAGGCGCCCGGCGGCCCCGGCTGGTTCTATCCGGCCACCATCCTCGCCGACGTTCCCCCGCAAGCCAGAATCCTGCGCGAGGAAGTGTTCGGCCCGGTGGCCCCGATCATCGGCTTCGATACCGAGGAAGAGGGACTCGCCGCCGCCAACGACACCGAATTCGGTTTGGTCAGCTACGTCTACACCCGCGACCTCGATCGAGCCCTCCGGATCGCCGAAGGCCTGGAATCCGGCATGGTGGGCGTCAATCGCGGCGTGATCTCCGACCCGGCCGCCCCCTTCGGCGGCGTCAAGGCGTCCGGCTTCGGCCGGGAGGGCGGCACGGAGGGCATCGAGGAGTACCTGTCCACCAAGTACATCGCCCTCACCTGAGGCGCACCCGCCCGGGCAGCGTATGCCGCCCGGGCGGTTCGCTTCAGCTCCGGTCCTCGATCGCGGCGTCGATCTCCGCCTCCGTCGCGCGGCTGACTCCGAGCTTGTCGGCCATCCGGCTCAGTGTGATCTCCACACCGAGCACACGGCGATGCGTCTCGTACATGATCTCGCCGTAGCTGATCTCGATATCGGTGACGCGACCTTCCAGCGCCGTCACGCGTCGTTCGAGATTCATCGTGGTTCCCCCTTCGCCAGGCCCGGCGGGCTCGTCAATGCGGGCGAAGCCTATCCCAGACCACCGACAGACACACCGGATCCGGACATGAAACGACCGCCCCGGGGTGTGCCCACCCGGGGCGGCCTGGTGGAATGCGGCGGTCTTGCGAGCGCGCCGCGTGGTTCTCAGTGGCCGAGGCGACCGCGGCCCAGACGAAGCAGCAGCATGGCGAGGGTGTGGCCTTCCTGGCCGAGCTCGCTGAAGCGCTCCAGCACCTTCATTTCCCGACTGTGCACCAGGCGCGGCCCGCCCGACGCCATCCGCGTCCGGCCGATGATCCGGGAGATCTCCGTCCGGCGCTTGATCGCGGCGAGAATCTCGGCGTCGAGACGATCGATCTCCTTGCGGAGCTTGTCGATCTCGGCCTCGGTCTGCGGCAGCGCGGCATCGGACCCGGTCGTCGTGGCAGGGGTGCTCATCATTCATCTCCTCGTGTCAGAACGTGGATCGGACCGTGCGCTCGGCTCGTTACCGATCGGTTCTTTCACCGTGAAACAGACCTGGTGGGGCCTTGCATTGTCCCCCCAGACGGTGCGCTCAGGCATAGGCTCCGCGATCCCGGCATCCGGCAGGTAACCGAAGCGGAGGTATCGGGGGAGCGCTGAGCATTCCGCCAGTCTGCCACGGGCTGGGGGGTATGCAAAACGACTACATTTGTGAATCGCCCGAGAAGCCCAGGTCGTTTCACCGCGGCTTCCCACGACTGGGGATCATCCCGTTTGCGAGCCGGTGCCGAACGGATTCCGAAGCGCCCGGGGCTTCAGGTCTGTCGGTGCCCGCCGGTAGCGTGGATGGGCGATGGACATCACGGTGGCTCCCAAGACGCAGACGGGTCGGGTCGTGCACCCGGATCCGACATCGAAACCGCTGGTCGCGTGGAACGACGCGGAGCGGCCGCAGCATGCCCTCGTGCCGCAGGCGCCGCTGACGGACGACGAGCGCGAACAGCAGCGGGTCGAGCGCGAGAAGCGGCGTGCCGAGGAGGCCGAACGGCTGCTCGACGGACTCAACCCGCAGCAGCGCGCCGCGGTTGTGCACACCGGATCGCCCCTGCTGATCGTGGCGGGCGCGGGGTCGGGCAAGACGGCCGTCCTCACCCGTCGCATCGCCTATCTGCTCGCCGCGCGCGGAGTGACCCCCGGCCAGGTGCTGGCCATCACCTTCACCAACAAGGCCGCCGCGGAGATGCGGGAGCGGGTGAGCGGGCTGGTCGGCCCGCGTGCGAACGCCATGTGGGTGTCCACGTTCCACTCCAGCTGCGTCCGGATCCTGCGTACCCAGGCCGCGCTGCTGCCCGGCTTGAATTCGAATTTCTCGATCTACGATGCCGACGATTCCCGGCGCCTGCTCACCATGATCAGCCGGGATCTGGACATCGACGCCAAGAAGTACTCGGCGCGCCTGCTCGCGACCGCGATCTCGAATCTGAAGAACGAGCTCATCGATCCGGCCCGGGCCACCGCGGACGCCGAATCCGACGATGCCGAGCTGCCCGGCCTGGTGGCCAGGGTCTACACCGAATACCAGCGCAGGTTGCGTTCGGCGAACGCGCTGGACTTCGACGACCTGATCGGTGAGACGGTGGCGCTGCTGCAGAACCATCCACAGGTCGCCGAGTACTACCGGCGCCGTTTCCGGCACGTCCTGGTGGACGAGTACCAGGACACCAACCACGCGCAGTACGTCCTGGTGCGTGAGCTGGTCGGGCACCAGGATGACGACGGAGCGGACCTGCCGCAGGACCGTGTCCCGCCGAGCGAACTGTGCGTGGTCGGTGACGCCGACCAGTCCATCTACGCTTTCCGTGGCGCGACCATCCGCAATATCGAGGAGTTCGAACGCGATTTCCCCGATGCGGAAACCATCCTCCTGGAGCAGAACTACCGCTCCACGCAGCACATCCTCTCCGCCGCCAACGCGGTGATCTCCCGCAACGAGAACCGGCGCGAGAAGAAGCTGTGGACCGATTCCGGCGAGGGCGATCTGATCACCGGCTACGTCGCCGACAACGAGCACGACGAGGCGTCGTTCGTGGCGCGCGAGATCGACCGGTTGGTCGACCAAGGCGAGGCCAACTACGGCGACGTCGCGGTGTTCTACCGGACCAACAACAACTCGCGCGCGCTGGAAGAGATCTTCATCCGGATGGGGCTGCCCTACAAGGTGGTCGGCGGTGTCCGCTTCTACGAGCGCAAAGAGGTGCGCGACATCGTCGCCTACCTGCGCGTGCTGGAGAACCCGGACGACGCGGTGAGCATGCGCCGCATCCTCAACACCCCCCGCCGCGGCATCGGCGACCGAGCCGAAGCGTGTGTGGCGGTGCACGCCGAACAGCGCGGGATCGGTTTCGCCGCCGCGCTGCGCGACGCGGCGGACGGGAAGGTGGCGCTGCTGAACACCCGCGCGCAGCGGGCCATCGCGGGCTTCCTCGACCTGCTCGACGAGATCCGGGCGGCGGGCGAACGCGCGGAGTCCGCTTTTCCGGATGTGGGCAATGTCGTCGAGGCGGTGCTCGAGCGCACCGGTTATCGCGCCGAACTGGAGGCCTCCGACGATCCCCAGGACGGCGCACGGCTCGACAACCTGAACGAATTGGTCAGTGTCGCTCGGGAATTCAGTTCCGAGGCGCACAACAACGCCGAGGCGGCCCGGCAGGAGGGGCTGGTGCCCGAAGTGGGCGAAGGCGAGCCAGACCCGGGTTCGCTCGCCGCGTTCCTGGAGCGGGTTTCCCTGGTGGCCGATACCGACCAGATTCCGGACGAGGGCTCCGGTGTCGTCACGATGATGACGTTGCACACGGCCAAGGGCTTGGAGTTCCCCGTTGTGTTCGTAACCGGTTGGGAGGACGGACAGTTCCCGCACATGCGGGCGCTCGGCGATCCGACCGAGCTGGCCGAGGAACGCCGCCTCGCCTACGTCGGCATCACCCGAGCGAGGCAGCGCCTGTATGTGACGCGAGCGGTGGTGCGCTCCGGCTGGGGCCAGCCGGTTTCCAATCCGGAATCACGCTTCCTGCAAGAGATCCCGGGTCATCTCATCGATTGGCGCCGCCTCGAGCCCGCCGGATCGCCTGCGACCAGGGGTATCCGGCGGCGCGGCGGTGACGACGACGGGTTGGAGCGGGACTGGACGCGCGGCGACGGCTGGTCGGAGCCACGGCCGGGCTTGCGGGACCGGGGGCCGCGCAGGCCAGCACCCGGCGGCGCGACGCGCAACAACACGAATCTGGTGCTCGCCGTGGGCGATCGGGTCAGCGACGACAAATACGGTCTCGGCCGCGTGATCGCCGCCGAGGGCTTCGGGCCGCTGGCCACCGTGACGATAGATTTCGGCACCGCGGGCAAGATCCGGCTGATCCCGCAGTACAGCCGAACACTGGTCAAGCTCTGAGCGTGCGGCCCGCGCCGAGCGGGGGCCGGTCCGTGCGGCAGGGCCTTTCGACCCTGCCCCTGGTGCCGCCGCGCCGGTAGGGTCCGCGGCATGGACACGGTCGCGCAGCACCTCCTGTGGTTTCTGCCCATGCTGTGGCTGGGCATGGTGCTGGCCATCTCGTTCCTGGAAGCGCCGTTGAAGTTCCGCGCACCCGGCGTGACGCTTCCGCTCGGTCTCGGCATCGGCCGCTTGGTGTTTCGCGCGTTGAACATCGTCGAGGCCGCGCTCGCCACGCTGCTGGTGGTCGCCGCGCTGATCGTCGCGCCCGGTCCGGCCACCTGGTCCTGGCTCGGCGTCGCCGTGGCGCTGCTCGGCATCCAGATTCTGGTGGTGCGCCCGCCGCTGACCCGCCGCGCCGACCGCGTTCTGGCAGGGGAGAACCTGCCGCGTTCGCACGCCCACTACTGGTACATCGGCTTGGAGGTCGCCAAAGTGGTCGCGTTGCTCGGGCTCGCGATCGCCGCCGCGCCGTAGAAGTCCGCGTCGCAGGCGATTCGGACAGCACTGACCGCGAAACCCGTGTTCGGGTCCGCAGTGCGGTGGGGCGGGTCGCTCAGTCGCGCATCGGGCCGAGGCTGATGCCGCGGGTGGCCAGCCAGGGGACCGGGTCCACCTTGTCGACGCCGTTCAACCAGACCTCGAAGTGGCAGTGCGGTCCCGTGGAGAACCCGCGATTGCCGATCGTGGCGATCTGGTCACCGGCCAGCACGCGCTGGCCCTGCGACACCGTAGCGGTGTCGATGTGACCGTAGATGGTGACGGTGCCGTCGTCGTGCAGCAGGCGAACCCACATGCCGAACCCCGCGGCGGGGCCGGCCTCGATCACGGTGCCGTCGGCGACGGCGTAGATCGGGGTGCCGATCGGGCCCGCGATGTCGATGCCGAGGTGCTGCACGCCCCATCGGGCGCCGAAGCCGGAGGTGAAGGTGCCCGCGGCGAAGAACTTGGTGAACAGGGGGCGGAGTTTCGCGGCCTCCTGGGCGGCGAGATCCTCCGCGTACTTCTGGCCCTTCTGCAGGATGTCGTTGAACTGCTCCAGGTTGGCGGGCGACGAAACGGCCAGCACCTGTGGTGATTCCGTCGAGGCGCCGGGGTCGGCCACGTTCATCGACTGAGCGGTGATCTCGTGAATCTGCCCCGCGGCTTCGTAGTCGACGGCCTGCGACGGCTGCTCGGGCGCGGCGAACGCGGCCTGTCCGGCGGCGACGACCGCACCCGCGGCGACGGCGGCAACCGCGGCGCGGCCCTTGAGGGCGGCGGGCGGTGCGGGCACCCGGTGGGCGCCACCGCGCTTGTTCGCGGCGCGGCGGGCGGGGATCACGGTCGGCACGGCCGGGAGGCCGGTCCCGGTTTCGGTCCCCTCGGGTTCGGCGGTCTCCGACGCCCAGGATTCCTCCGGGGCCCAGCAGCCGGTGTCCTCCCATTCCTTCGCTTCCGGCGCCCATGGCTGCTCTTCGGCCCACGCGTCGCCGGAGTTCCACGCGCCACCGTCGGACCACGAGTCCTGCTGCGACCAATCCTGTTGGGACCAGGTGTTGTTCGTGGCCCAGGGCTCGTCGTAGCCCGTGCTCTGGTAGGCCGCGGGGTCGTACGCCGCGGGGTCGTACGCCGCGTGGTCGTAGCCCGCGTCGTGAACCGGCGGCTCGAACGACGCGTGATCGGTGGCGAAACCGGGATCCTGGCTCGCGGCCGCGTGGTAGTCGTACGGCGCGGGCGCGCCGTACCGGGGGTCTCCGTATCCGTCGATCTGGGTGCCCGGGTACTGGCTCGCCGCGCCGAAGGACTCGTCGTCCTGGCGGTAACGATGTCCGGATCCCAGACGATCATCGGAGGCGAAGGTGGAGCGGTGGTTCATGCGCGGTGCCACATCGTGAAGCGGGAAAAACTCGAATATCCGCTGGTCAGCGGCGTCGATCGGTCGTATGCGGAGCGGCTCTCCGGCTGCGGAGCGCTGTGCTGCGTCAAAGCTTGCCGTCCTCCTAGTCGTGACCGTGTTGTGACATCGACCGCAATGACGGTAACGAAACGATTGCACCCCCACAAGCGCTGAGGACATTCCGTAACAAACATGTGAGATTGATCACTTCTGGCGCGGCGAATATCTCACCGCGATATGGGCAAGACGGAGAGATTCGTCGACGACAAGTTGTAGTAGAAGGCCGCCCGCTTCCGGGTTCCGTGGCTCTACCTGGCGTGTCGCCAGCGACCTACTCGTCAGTAGTGTTGGCCAGCGGTTTTACCGGTGCGCGGCATCGGTCCGTGACCTGCGCCACTTAGGATGTACGTGGCCGATTGGCCCTCCATGTGACTGGTTAAAGTCCGACCCGACCCGCTTCCGACGTCGGGCCGCCAACAAAGACGTTGTCATCACAACGCAGACGAGACGGTGAGTACATGGATCTCTTCGAATATCAGGCGAAGGAGCTCTTCGTTAAGCACGGAGTGCCTTCGTCCGAGGGCCGCGTCACGGACACGGCCGAGGACGCCCGCGCGATCGCGGCGGAAATCGGCAAGCCGGTGATGATCAAGGCCCAGGTCAAGGCCGGTGGCCGCGGCAAGGCGGGTGGCGTCAAGTACGCCGCCACCCCGGACGACGCGCTCACGCACGCGCAGAACATCATCGGCCTGGACATCAAGGGCCACATCACCAAGAAGATCCTCGTCGCCGAGGCCAAGGACATCGCGGAGGAGTACTACATCTCCTTCCTGCTGGATCGGGCCAACCGGACCTACCTGGCCATGTGCTCGGTCGAGGGCGGCATGGAGATCGAAGAGGTCGCCGCGACCAAGCCGGAGCGGCTGGCGAAGGTTCCGGTCGACGCGGTCAAGGGCGTCGACCTTGCGTTCGCGCGCTCGATCGCCGAGCAGGGCCACCTGCCCGCCGACGTGCTGGACGCCGCGGCCGTGACCATCCAGAAGCTGTGGGAGGTGTTCGTCGCGGAGGACGCCACCCTGGTGGAGGTCAACCCGCTGGTGCGCACCCCGCAGGACGAGATCCTGGCGCTGGACGGCAAGGTCACCCTCGACGAGAACGCCGGATTCCGCCACCCCGAGCACGAGGCGTTCGCGGACAAGGACGCGACCGACCCGCTCGAGCTCAAGGCCAAGGAGAACGACCTCAACTACGTCAAGCTCGACGGCGAGGTCGGCATCATCGGCAACGGCGCGGGCCTGGTCATGTCGACCCTGGACGTCGTCGCCTACGCGGGCGAGAACCACGGCGGCGTGAAGCCCGCCAACTTCCTGGACATCGGCGGTGGCGCCTCGGCCGAGGTGATGGCCGCCGGTCTGGACGTCATCCTGAACGACGAGCAGGTCAAGAGCGTGTTCGTCAACGTGTTCGGCGGCATCACCGCCTGTGACGCGGTCGCCAACGGCATCGTGAAGGCGCTGGAGATCCTGGGTGACAACGCGAACAAGCCGCTGGTGGTCCGCCTCGACGGCAACCGGGTCGACGAGGGCCGCAAGATTCTCGTCGAGGCCGCGCACCCGCTGGTGACGCTGGCGCAGACAATGGACGAAGGCGCCGACAAGGCCGCCGAACTGGCAGCCGCCCGATAACGACGGCCGAGTAAGGACGAAAAGAATGTCTATCTTCCTGAACAAGGACTCCAAGGTCATCGTCCAGGGCATCACCGGCGGCGAGGGCACCAAGCACACCGCCCTGATGCTGAAGGCGGGCACCCAGATCGTCGGCGGTGTGAACGCGCGCAAGGCGGGCACCACCGTCGCGCACACCGACAAGGACGGCAACGCGGTCGAGCTGCCGGTGTTCGGCACCGTCGCCGAGGCCATCAAGGAGACCGGCGCCGACGTGTCCATCGCGTTCGTGCCGCCGAAGTTCGCCAAGGACGCCATCATCGAGGCCATCGACGCGGAGATCCCGCTGCTGGTGGTCATCACCGAGGGCATCCCGGTGCAGGACACGGCGTACGCGTGGGCCTACAACGTGGAGAAGGGCGCCAAGACCCGGATTATCGGCCCGAACTGCCCCGGCATCATCACCCCCGGCGAGTCGCTGGTCGGCATCACCCCGGCCAACATCACCGGCAAGGGCCCGATCGGCCTGGTCTCGAAGTCCGGCACGCTGACCTACCAGATGATGTACGAGCTGCGTGACTTCGGCTTCTCGACCTCCATCGGCATCGGCGGCGACCCGGTCATCGGCACCACCCACATCGACGCCATCGAGGCGTTCGAGAAGGACCCGGAGACCAAGCTGATCGTGATGATCGGCGAGATCGGCGGCGACGCCGAAGAGCGGGCCGCGGCCTACATCAAGGCCAACGTCACCAAGCCGGTCGTCGGCTACGTGGCCGGCTTCACCGCCCCCGAGGGCAAGACGATGGGCCACGCGGGCGCCATCGTGTCCGGTTCGTCGGGCACCGCCCAGGCGAAGAAGGACGCGCTGGAGGCCGCGGGCGTGAAGGTCGGCAAGACGCCGTCCGAGACCGCCGCGCTGGCCCGCGAGATCCTGGAGAAGGCCAGCATCAGCGCCTGATCCGATCCAGCACGCACGAAGGCCGCCTCCGAATTCGGGGGGCGGCCTTCGTCATGTGTGGCCGATGGGCTCAGGCTTGGGCAGCAGCCGAGCGTCCTGACCGGCCACGTGTGGAACCGATGGTCTCCGGGCTCGTGCACTTTCCTTCTCATGACACGAGGCAGCGGGACGATCGGTTCACCGGCCTTGTGGATTCCCCGTGCTCGAGAACAGGGCAGTGTGAAAACAGCCACCGCGGGCAACAGTCAGGTAGGCGGTCGGTGGTCTCGCTAGAGGCTGCGGTCGGACACGTCTCCCGAAGCGTGCGGCGACCTGCCGGGACCCGGGCGGATTCGCTCGTCCTGGCAATTGGCGCAGGGTGACCTGGGCCGGGCAGTGCAGTAGCGTCAGAAGTAATCCAGCCGTGAAGACCATGAACGACTCGATTTAGGAGACGACGACATGTCATACCCGACCGGGGGCTCCGGGTACAACACACCCTCGCCCTCAGCGCCATCCAGCCAGAGCCCGGCCGCGGGTGGCGCCAGTTCAGGTTCGAGCGCTACCGGTTCCGATGCCAAAGGTCTGCCGTTCTTCCTGGTGGTCGGCGTAGCGGCGCTCGGCGTGATCAACTTCCTGCTCGGCTTCCTGCCGTTCCTCGGCAGCAAGCCGATCGATCTCGGCGGCAGGCGGGTCAGCGAGCCGGAGACGGCCAACCTGTTCGAGGTGGCGTCCGGCTCGCCGCTGCTCGGACTGCTGCTGCTCGGCGGCCTGCTCGCCGGGCTGTCGTTGCTGCCGAAGCAGAACTGGATCGGCGCTGCCGCCGCGGCCTCGACCGCGGGCTTCATCGCGCTGCTGTTCCAGTCGTTCAACTTCGGTGACGGCAGCGAGCTGAAGGTGGGCGCGTACATCCTGCTGGTCCTCGCGTTCGCGCAGACCGCGGTCGCGATCGCCGCTGCGCTGTTCGACGCGGGCATCGTGAAGGCGCCCGCGCCGCGCCCGGCCGCCGCGCCGAGTGGTTTCGGCCCGGCCGGTTACGGCCAGCAGCCGCCGTCGTTCGGGCAGGCGCAGCAGTCCTTCGGGGGGCAGCCGGGGCAGCCCGGTTACGGACCGAGCGGGCCGTACGGGCAGTCCGGCTACGGCCAGTCCGCCCCGCCCCAGTTCCCGTCGCAGCAGCCTTCGCCCTACGGGCAGAGCCAGCCGAGCTACGGCCAAGGGCAGCAGGGCCAGGGCCAGCAGGGACAGCCCTACGGCCAGCCGCAGTCGCCCTACGGGCAGAGCCAGCCCACCACGGCTTACGGCGCGTCCCCGCAACAGGGATCGCCCTACGGCGCGCAGCCGCGCCCGGACGAGAGCGTGACCCAGCACTTCGGCGGGCAGCCGTCCGGCCAGCAGTCGCCCTACGGCTCGCAGGGCTTCGGACAGCAGCCGAGCCAGCCGAGTCAACCCAGCCAGCCGAGCAAGCCGTTCGGCGGCGAGCAGGGTGGCGATCCGTCCTCCGACGCCACCCAGGCCTTCCGCCCCTCGGACGACAACAACAAGTAACATCGCGCCGCCTCCCCGGCGCGACGGCAGTGTGGCGGATCCTTCCCCGGCGCGCCTGACCCGCTCGCGCTGGGGAAGCTGCCACGCTGAAAAGCCATGAGCTCCCCCAGAACCCCCTCGACGCGGCGAACCGTCGCGTCGCGCGCGCCGCAGTCGCACCCCGATGCGGACGAGGCGGGGTTTCTGTCGCTGACGCCGGAGCGATCCAGGGTGCTCGTCTCGGTCGCGGCCCGTCCCGCCGCATTCGGGCTGACCACTTTCGCCGTCCTCGTGCTCGGCACGCTGCTGACCTCGGGCAGTGATCTCGCGGGCGCCTCGGGTGCGGTCGCCGCCAGCTGGTTGGGCGCGCACCAGGTTCCCCTGGTGATCGGCAAGACCTCCCTCGGCCTGCTTCCGCTGCTGCCGACCGCACTCCTGGTCTGGCTGGCCGGGCGGGAATGCGCCCGGGCCGTGGAACCGGACTGCACCAAGGCCGATCTCGGGTGGGTCGTCGGCGCGGCGGTAGGCGGCCCGCTACTGGTCACGTCGGTCTGCCTCGCCGTCGCCGAAGACGCGTCGGGTGTCATCGCGCTGCAACCGCCGAACACCCTCGCCGCGTTCGGGTGGGTCGCGGTGCTGTACCTGCTGGCCGCCGTCACCGGTATCGCCATCGGTATCCGGCGACTGCTGTTCGTGCTGCTGCCCGTGCCCGACTGGGCCGTCTCCGGGCTGTACGGCGCGGGCCGGTCGGTCCTGCGCCTGCTGGGCTGCGCCACCGCGGTGGTGGTCGTGTCGTTCCTCGCGCACGTCTCGCGGGTCGACGACACCTACCAGGCGGCGGGCAATGCCGTGGGCGTGATCGGACTGACCCTGCTCGCGCTGCTGTACCTGCCGAACCTGGTGGTGCACGCGGTCGGTGTGCTGGTCGGCTCCAGCGCGCATATCGGCGCCGCCTCGTTCAGCGTGTTCTCGGTGGTCGGCGGCCCGATCCCGGCCTTTCCACTGCTCGCCGCGGTACCGACGGGGCCCGCGCAGGGATGGTGGCCGGTGCTGTTGCTCGTCCCGGCCGCGGTCGGCGTGCTCGGCGGGCTCGATTGCGCCCGTACCTCCACCGACCAGATGACCAGCCCCTGGGCGACCCTCAGCTCTGCCGGGCTGGCGTCGCTCGCGTTGGCGGTCGCCGGCGCGGTGGCGGGCGGTGAACTCGGCACGTTCGGCCGGGTCGGGCTGGATCTGCCGATCTTCACGCTGGTCACCTTCGCCTGGCTCGCGATTCCCGGCTACGCGGGTCTGGTGTTCGCACGCTGGTTCCTCGTGCCGTTCGGCGTCCCACCTGCCGACTACACCGATTCGTACGACGACTACGACGACGAAGACGACTACTACGCCGACTCCGACCACGACGACTACTACGCGGACGACGACTACTACGACTACCGCGACGATCGCTCCCTCGACTACGACAGGCCGGAGCTGGAAGACGCACTCGACGCCGAACTCGTCGACGAACCGCCCGCGATCGAGACAGGCGATGCGCACCATGGCGGCCACCCGGCCGACATCCTCGACGCCGAGGTGGTCGAGACGGACCTGCCGGACAGTGACCGGGTGGACGGTCGTTAGGCTCTAACCCGGCGGTGCCGCATCCGTACGCCATACCGATCGATCGCAGGAGTATTACGCTGACGTCCTCGCACGCCCCGTGGAAGCCCGCAGCGGCGCCGGCCACCGTCGTCGTGCTGGCGTCGGGCACCGGCTCGCTGCTGCGCGCCCTGTTGGACGCCGCGTCCGCTCCCGGCTATCCGGCGAAGATCGTCGCCGTCGGCGTCGACCGCACCTGCGCCGCCACCGGCCACGCCGACGCCGCGGGCGTGCCGCATTTCCGGCTGGCGCTGAAGGACTTTCCCGACCGCGCCGCCTGGGATGCCGCGTTCACCGACGCGGTCGCGGCCTACGACCCGGATCTCGTGGTGTCGGCGGGCTTCATGAAGCTGCTCGGCCCCGCCTTCCTGGACCGGTTCGGCGGCCGGATCATCAACACCCACCCCGCGCTGCTGCCCGCGTTTCCCGGCGCGCACGGAGTGCGCGACGCGCTCGCCTACGGAGCGCGGGTCACCGGCTGCACGGTGCATCTGGTGGACGAGGGCGTGGACACCGGCCCGATCCTCGCGCAGGAGGCGGTAGCGGTGCTGCCCGATGACGACGAGGCCACCCTGCACGAGCGCATCAAGGTTGTCGAGCGACGGTTGCTGGCGGAGGTTGTCGCCGCCGTCGCCACGAGAGGCATTGTCTCCGACGGACGAAAGGCAGTTATCCCAGATGAGCAGGTTCTCCGGTGAGTGAACGCAAGCCGATCAGCAGGGCGCTGGTGAGCGTCTACGACAAGACGGGTCTCGTCGAGCTGGCGACCGGTCTGCACGCCGCGGGCATCGAGCTGGTCTCGACCGGGTCCACTGCGGGCAAGATCGCCGACGCGGGCATCCCGGTGACCAAGGTCGAGGACCTGACCGGGTTCCCGGAGACCCTCGACGGCCGGGTCAAGACGCTGCATCCGCGCGTGCACGCGGGCATTCTGGCCGACTCGCGCAAGCAGGAGCACGTCGATCAGCTGGTCGAGCTCGGCGTGGAGGCGTTCCAGCTGGTCGTGGTGAATCTCTACCCGTTCACGCAGACCGTGGCGAGCGGGGCGAGTCCCGACGAGTGCGTCGAGCAGATCGATATCGGCGGGCCGTCCATGGTGCGCGCCGCGGCCAAGAATCATCCGTCGGTGGCGGTGGTGGTCGACAGCCGCGACTACGACGACGTGCTGGCCGCGGTGACGTCCGGCGGCTTCACGCTGGCCGAGCGCGCCGCCTTGGCCGCAAAGGCTTTCCAGCACACCGCGAGTTACGACGTCGCGGTGGCGAGCTGGCTGACCAACGTGCTGGCCGTCGACGGCGAGGCCGACGCGGCGACCCGGTTCCCCGCATGGCTGGGCGGCACCTGGGAACGCTCGGCGGTGCTGCGCTACGGCGAGAACCCGCATCAGGCCGCCGCGCTGTACACCAACGGCGACGGCAGCCTCGGGCTGGCGCAGGCACGCCAGTTGCACGGCAAGGAGATGTCGTACAACAACTACGTCGACGCCGACGCCGCCTGGCGAGCGGCCTTCGACCACGACGACCCGGCCGTGGCGATCATCAAGCACGCGAACCCGTGTGGCATCGCGCTCGGCGCCGACATCGCCGAGGCGCACCGCAAGGCGCACGCGTGCGACCCGGTCAGCGCGTTCGGCGGGGTAATCGCCGCGAACCGCGAGGTCACCGTGGAGATGGCCGAGCAGGTCGCGGAGATCTTCACCGAGGTGATCGTCGCGCCCTCCTACGCCGACGGCGCCGTGGAAGTGTTGCAGCGCAAGAAGAACGTGCGCATCCTCGTCGCCGAGCCGCCGCGGCGCGCGGGCACCGAACTGCGCCCGATCAGCGGCGGTGCGCTGTTGCAGCAGCGCGACGTGCTCGACGCCGCCGGTGACGACCCCGCCAACTGGACCCTCGCCGCTGGCGAAGCCGCCGACCCGCAGACGCTGGCCGATCTGGCGTTCGCCTGGCGCGCCTGCCGTGCGGTGAAGTCCAACGCGATCCTGCTCGCCCACGACGGCGCGTCGGTCGGCGTCGGCATGGGCCAGGTCAACCGGGTGGACGCGGTCGGCCTCGCGGTGCAGCGAGCCGGTGACCGGGCCAAGGGCTCGGTGGCCGCCTCCGACGCCTACTTCCCGTTCCCGGACGGACCGCAGACCCTCATCCAGGCCGGTGTCCGCGCCATCGTCCAGCCCGGCGGCTCGGTGCGCGACCAGGAGACCATCGACCTCGCGCGCGAGGCGGGTGTCACCCTGTACCTCACCGGGGCGCGCCACTTCGCCCACTGACGCAGGGCAGCAGCGAAAGGCCGCGTCGGGCTCCAGGTCCGGCGCGGCCTTCGCCGTTCCCTAGACCGCGCTGAGCACCGCGCGGTTGCCGAGCGGCGCTTTCAGCGGGACCTCCAGCGTGCCGAAAACCGCGATCATCGTGCACATTCGGCCCACCGCATCGGCGCGGGTGCCCGAGCGCAGTTCGACCGTCACCGTCGAATCGGTTTCGGTGACCGTGGCGTCCACGCCGTAACACTCCGGGATCCCGGTTTCGAAGTTCACCGCTATCCTGTCGTCCGCCAACCTGGTCCAGGACCGGAACGGGATCGGATGCGCGCCGACGATGGTCGGGTCGGCGGTGAGTATCGTCCCCTGGTCACCTTTCGGGTCCTCGATCGGTGTGCTCGGCCCCGCGGTCTGCGTCGTGCTCGTTTTCGGTTGTGGCTCCGCGTCTTTCGAGTCGCCGCAACTCGTGGTCGCGAGGCAGGCGAGCGCTACGGCGACAGCTGCGGTCATGCGTCCGGCCGATATCCGATCCATACCGCAACCCTAGTCGCGAGCTCTTTCGCGATCGGTGGCCTCGTGTGGGAACGACAAAGACCCCCGAGTTCCTCGGGGGTCCCTCGCGCGGCGAAAGCCCGACTACCGGCTGGTGAACGGCAGCAGCGCCATCTCACGGGCGTTCTTCACCGCGACAGCGACCTGGCGCTGCTGCTGCGGGGTGAGCCCGGTGACCCGGCGGCTGCGAATCTTGCCGCGATCGGAGATGAACGTGCGCAGCAGGTTCACGTCTTTGTAGTCGACCGTCTCGATACCCGCGGCGATGAGCGGGTTCTTCTTCGGGCGACGGGCCTGCTCGGCGCGAACCTTCTTCGACGGTGCTCGCTTGACTGCCATATGACGGGTTCCTTCTCAGGAGATCAGTGGTTGTCTACCAGCTCGATTTGTGCACACCGGGCAACTCGCCCCGGTGGGCCATCTCGCGCACACGCACACGGGAGAGTCCGAACTTCCGGAGATGACCGCGCGGTCGTCCGTCAGCGGCGTCCCGATTGCGCAATCGTACCGGACTCGCGTCGCGCGGCTGCCGCCGCAGTTCGGCCTGGGCGGCCGCCCGATCGGCGTCCGAGGTGCCCGGCTTCCGGATGATTTCCTTCAATTCGGCGCGGCGGGCGGCGTAACGCGTCACGATCGCCCTGCGCTGCTGGTCGCGCGCGATCTTGGACTTCTTGGCCATCTCAGCGCTCCTCGCGGAAGTCGACGTGCTTGCGCACGACCGGATCGTATTTGCGCAGCACCAAGCGGTCCGGGTCGTTGCGGCGGTTCTTGCGCGTCACATAGGTGTACCCGGTGCCCGCGGTGGACTTCAGCTTGACGATCGGGCGGATGTCGGTCGATTTCGACGCCATGGGTCGCTCCTTCAGATCTTGTCGCCGCGTGCCCGGATCCGGGCCACCACGGCCTCGATGCCGTCCCGGTCGATGGTCTTGATGCCCTTGGCGGAGACGGTCAGCGTGATGCGACGGCCTTCGCTGGGCAGGTAGTAGGTCTTGCGCTGGATGTTGGGGTTCCAGCGGCGGCTGGTCCGCTTGTGCGAGTGCGACACGGACTTGCCGAATCCGGGCGCGCGCCCGGTGACCTGGCAGTGGGCCGACATGCGGACTCCCTCCAGTAGATGACAATCGTTTTCGACAAAGGCTGCCCGGGACTGTACCGTGGTGCGACGGCAAATGAAAATCGTTACCGAAAGGGGCTCCCTGGTGGCTGCTGCGGATTCCACCCTGTTCCCACCCGAGTCCGACCGGAGGACGCCCGTGGTGGTGCTCGCCGGTTTCGCCGGACTCGCCGCGGCGGGCGTGGATCGCGCGGCCGCGGCGCTGGGCGCGGCGCCGGGCACGGTCGTCGTCCGCCACGACCTCGCCCAGTTGCGCGAAGGCATCGTGCACCGCACGGTGCGCACCGCGACGGGGGAGACCTCCGCCGTGCTCGAGCTCGCGCACGGCTGCGTCTCCTGCACGCTGCGGATGGACCTGCTCCCGCTGCTGTGCACCCTCGCCCGGCGTGATTCGGTCGACCGGATCGTGCTCGCGCTCGATCCCGCCTTCGAGGCCGAAGCCGTGTGCCATGCCATCGAGCACGTCGTGGTCACCGGCGTGCACGGTCGCGTTGACGGCCCCGCCGGTCGCGACGTGCGGGTGGACGCGGTGCTCACCTGCTTGGACGCCGGGGCCTGGCTCGCCGACGCGACGGGGGACGAGACACTCGCCGAACGCGGCCTCACCCGCGCCGACGACGACCGCACGGTGGCGCAGGTCGCGGTCGGCCAGGTCGACTTCGCCGACGCGGTGATCGTCCTCGGCGCTGTCGAAGCCCAGGGGGCGCTGCTCGGCGACGCGCGGGCCGATCGGGGAAAACTCGCCGCGGTGCTGGCGCGGCTGGTCCCCGGTGCGCCGGTTGCCTGGATCGACGAGCCGCGCGAACTCACGCCCGCCCGGGTGGAAGCGCTGCTCGCGCGTATACCCGCCGACTCGCGGCGCGGCCGGATCTTCGACGCGCACGCACCGCTGCTGCGCGGCACCCCGCCCTTGACCAGCGACTACGGCGTCGTGCTCGTGGAGTTCGCCGCGGGACGCCCATTCCATCCCGCCCGCCTGCACGAGGCGCTCGACGTGCTGTTCGACGGCGTGGTGACCGCGCGCGGCCGCCTGTGGCTGGCGACCCAGCCCGACGAGGTCGTCTGGCTGGAATCGGCGGGCGGCGGCCTGCGGGTGGGCGGCGCGGGGCGGTGGCTGGCCGCGATGTCCCCGGACGAGCTGGCCGAGGTCGACCCGGAACGCCGCGCGATGGCCGCCCTGCGCTGGGACGAGCGTTTCGGGGACCGGGACGTCTCGCTGGCGATCCTCGTGCACGACGCCGATCCGGCGGAGATCCGGGAGGCGCTGCACTGGGCGTTGGTGGAGGACGAGGAACTGCGGCTGGTCGAGCACGCACCCGAGCTGGTGGCCCAGTGGGAGGACCCGTTCGGGGAGTGGCACGCCGATCCCTGCTCGGACGGCGACGCCGCCCATGCGGTCGAAGACGTGAAAAGCCCGAGAGGAGAGGCGAAATGAAAAAGGGAATCCATCCCGACTACCACCCGGTGGTCTTCGAGGACGTCAGCACAGGCAAGCGGTTCCTCACCCGTTCCACGGCCACCAGCGCCCGCACCGTGGAGTGGAGTGACGGCAACACGTATCCGCTGCTGACCGTGGACGTGACGGCCGACTCGCACCCGTTCTGGACCGGCGCGCACCGCGTGCTGGACACCCAGGGGCGAGTGGAGAAGTTCGAGCGCAAGTACGGCAAGCGCGTCCGAGGGGAGGCCTGACATGGCGGTGCCGAAGCGGAAGATGTCGCGATCGAACACTCGAAGCCGCAGGGCGAACTGGAAGGCCGCACCGGTCGACCTGGTGCCGGTCACCGTCGGGGGCGTCGTGCATCAGGTGCCGCGCAGACTGGTCGCGGCCGTGCGGCGCGGGCTGATAGACCTCGATCGGCTGTAATCCGTGGCAGCGCCTGCGGCACTGCGTGTTCGCGGCACTTGGTGGCTGGCGCTCGAGTGACCGCCGCTGGCTTTCGTCACGGAGGCCTCGGCCACTCGGACGCGAGCCGGGCCGCGAACGGGGAATGCTCGGCCTCTCGCTGCGCTCGAACCGGCGGCGGGCCTGAGTCGTTGCGCCAGGGCAAACGCACTCTGTCGCAGTTGCTTTCCCGTGCGATTCGGCGAGCACGCACGAGATGAGGGTTGGTCGGCGCGAGGATTTGCGAGGGATCGTGCGTCGTGTCGAGCACCACAGTGACGGCCGTACGGACTTCTTCGACGAACCTCGGTGTGGGACTCCGAGTGACGGCTTGCTACTGCTCAACGTTTGCTCTCACAGCGGGCAAACGCGGCGCTGCTGGTCGCTTGTCCGAAAAACCAATGGTCACGTGACCTGGTAACGAACCAACACCTCTTGTAGCTATCAACTAGCTACCGGTATGGACTGCATCACGTCGCACTATTGCGCCCGGCGCGGTTGCGATCAAATAGCTACGCCATGAAATCGATACCGCCGGTTGGTTTTTGGCGACGAAAAAGTCTGCCGAAAATGATGCGCGCGCGGCCGGACAGCGGTACCCTCGTGCTCGAGGGCGGGTTCTCCTGGTTCCCAGGAGAACCCGCTCATCGCCAATCTGAACGGCGTTTCGCCGATCCGGCTCTCCCTATTTCCTTCTCCCGCTGCGGATCTGCGCATCGTCACGGTCGCGGCCGTGTGCGGCTCAGTTTTTCGAGGTCAGCTCCGCGGGACCGGTGTCGCCGTCGGCCTCTCGCCGCTCCGCGCCGTCGTGGCTGCGCAACCCGGCCAAGTCCGCAAGCAGCGCCTCCAACCGCGCCAGCTGCTCACCGACCAGCGCGGCGGGACCCTCGATCAGCGAGAGCGGCCACGGCAGGTGCGGCCCGTCCAACCGCCGCACCTGCTCGGTCAGCTCGGCTGTCGTCGCCTCCAGTTCGCTGATCTCGGTCCGCAATTCGACTATTTGCGTTCGCAATTCGGCGGACTGGTGTTCCAACTCGCCGATGCGTGTCAGCGCGGCGGCCAAACCGTCCACCAGCGTGCGATGTTCGCCGTCCGCGTCGCTGCCCAGCTGCGGCCAGCCGGACAAGCCCGGGCCGCGCAGCTGGAGCTGGATGTCGCGCAGCACTGCCTCTTGTTCCGGATTCACGTCCGGATCCTCCCGTTCGAAGAAATCCACTGGCCGAGATGGGGTCACAGCCGCACATCGCAGTGCCGCCGAGCGTCACCGGGCAACGCATCCGGCGCACGGCGTGTCGACGCTACGGCGGTGGTGAGCAGCTCGCTGGGCAGGCGCCCCTGGCATCGGCTCGCACCGCGAAATCGAACTCCACAGCGCGCGCTGGACCTCCAGTGGCGAAGCCAGGACCGAAACGCATGGCCCCCACTGTAAGTCGACCGGACGGGTCTTCACGGGTCATCGCCGAATCCCGCCGACAACGCTCAGCGCGAATCGAGCAGGCGGTCGACCAGCGCCGCCGCGGAAACCGGACCAACCGCAGCGCGATTCGCCGGCCCGGGCTGCCGCGGGTCAGCTGACGGGCTGCAGCTTCGGTCGGCGCGGTTTCGGCGGGCTAGCGAATTCGCGGCGGTCCGGAGCGATCAGCACCGCGGAGATCGGGACCGCCAGCGACAGCAAGCCGATGACGAACATCGGGAACACGAAGTCGAACAACTCCACACCCTCGGGTACCTTCGCCGACCGGTCCACGTCGAAATGCAGTGCGGCCAGCGCGGTGTAGTACGTCGCGGCCACACCGACGCCGAACAGCAGCACCGTCGCGGCGCGGGCCAGCGGGAACCGCACGGTCTGGAACGACCAGAGCGTCGCGGTCGCGGTGATCACCCCGATCACGGCGGAGACGGCGGCCAGCCAGATCGTCACGTGCACCGAACCCTGGATCGCGATCGAGCCGATGCCCAGGTAGTGCGTGAGAGCGATACCGAGGCCGAGAACCAGCCCGCCGGGCAACAGCAGCGTCAGGCGCGGTGTGCGGCCGATGGTCAGCAGCGCGGCCAGGACCGTCACGATCGACACCACCAGAGCCGCGACCAGGCGGCCCGAGTCGTAACGGATCGCGCTACCCGGCACGCGCAGGCCGAGCATGGCCACCGATGTGGCCAGCCACGCCCCGACGCCGCCGAGCGAGATGGACGCGGAAATCAGCCACACGAGCCGGAACTGAACCGAGCGCGCGCTGTGCACCAGGCACGCGAGGCCGACGACCGCGCCGAGCACGGAGACGCCCAAGGTCAGCGTCACCAGCCAGTAGCCGAGTGCGAACTGATCGACGGACGCGCCGTCGGCGGCGGCCAGCGTCGCGACCTCACGCATGCCGGGCGGTTCCTTCCAGTTCGCTCGCCTTCAGCTGGGCGATCGCGTACTCGGTGACCGCCGCCAGCGCCTGGCGCACCTCGATCGCGTTGCGGGCGTCGATGTCCACGATCGGCACACCCTCGCGGACCGAAAGCGCCTCGCGCAGCTCGGCGATCGGGAAGCGCGGCGCGTCGGGGAAGCGATTCACCGCGATCAGGAACGGCAGCTTGCGCGCCTCGAAGAAGTCGACCGCGGCGAAGCTGTCCTCCAGCCGCCTGGTGTCGATCAGCACCACGGCGCCGATCGCGCCGCGGATCAAGTCGTCCCACATGAACCAGAACCGTCGCTGGCCCGGTGTGCCGAACAGATAGAGCACCAGGTTGCCGGGCAGGATGATCCGGCCGAAATCCATGGCCACCGTGGTGGTTTCCTTCTCCGGCGTCTCGGCGAGATCGTCGATGCCGTCGGAGTAACGGGTCACCATCGCCTCGGTGCGCAGCGGAACGATCTCCGACACCGCACCGACGAACGTGGTCTTGCCCGCGCCGAAGCCGCCGGCGACGACGATCTTCGTCGAGGCGACCCGGTTCTCGAAGCCGTCCGGCCCCGGGGCGCTGCCCGGTCCGATATTCCCACTTGGCCCGGGATTTCCACTGGGCCCCAGATTCCTATAGGGCGCGGAGTCCACGCAATGTCCTCTCCATCAGCGAACGTCGCTCGTCATAGCTCGCCTCTTCGGTCAGGGTCGAATGCACACGCATGGTGCCGTCGACGACGAGGTCGCCGATCACCACCCGCACCATGCCCAGTGGCCGGTCCAGATGCGCCGCGATCTCCGCGACCGACAGCCGATGCGTGCCGAGTCGCAGTATCTCGGTGCGGATGTCGCCGGTCGGCCAGTCGAGATGTGCAGTGTACGACAAGGTTTCGATGACCGCCTCCAGCGGCAGGTCGATCGCCGGTTCGGTACGCCCGGAGGTCAGGGCGTACGGCCGGACGCGGGTGGTTGGTCGTGGTCCGGGGCCGTATGGGTTGGACATCTCACACTCAGACGGCGGTACGGGCGGTGGCGGTGACCACCGAGCCCACCCGATCGACCAGCAGCGCCATCTCGTAGCCGATGCGACCGATGTCGTGCGACTTGTTCGCCAGCACGGCCAGGTGGGAGCCGTTGCCGACGCTCATCACCAGCAGGTAGCCGCGCTGCATCTCCACGATGGACTGCATCACCTTGCCGCCGTCGAAGAGGGAAGCCGCGCCCATGGAGAGGCTGGCCAGACCGGCGGTGACGGCGGAGAGCTGCTCGGCGCGGTCGCTGGGCAGATGCGGGCTGGTGGCCTGCAGCAGGCCGTCCGCCGACACCAGTACCGCGTGGGACACGCCGGGCACATCCCGGGTGAAGCGGGCGACCAGCCAGTTCAGATTCTCGTCCGTGGTGCTGTTGTTCGCGTTGGTCATGCAAGCCCTCCGTCGTTGTACTGCGCATTGGCCCGCCCGCTGCGGACCCCACTGAGATGCCTGGTCAAGTTGTTGCGAATTTCTTCCGGGTCACGCGTTCCGGCATCCTCCGCCGGCGCCAGGCCGCCGGGCACCAGCTGGGCGCCCGGCCTGCGGATCGGCAGCCCGCCCGCGGTGCGCGCGGTGGTCGTCGGATGGCTGGCATCCTCGGCGGCCAGCCAGCCCGCGTCACCAGGCGAGGACCACGTGCTGTCCGACGATTGCGCGGTCGAGGGCTCGACCAGCCACTCCGAGACCATGCGTTGGTAGATCGGGGTGGGCGAGGCGCCGGCCACCGGCTGCAGCCGGGATGAGGTGACCGTCGCGGGTTCGGGTGCCACCTCCTGCGGTGGGTCGGCGGGTGCGGTGGACGGCTTGCGGATCGGAAGACCCGAGCGTGCGGTGGTCTGCGGTGCGACGCTGTCCCTCGCCACCACCGGATTCGGTCCGGTGGCCGGCTCGTCGTCCTGGATCTCGGTCCACAGATCGGTGGGCGCGGGCTGCTGTTCGGCGTCGCCGGACTGTTCGCTCCCGGCCGACGGCAGCGGACCGAACGGACCGGTCGGGGGGCGATCGGTCTCCGTGCGTGGAGCGAGCACCGGCCAGGGTTGGGTGGGCGGTTGGTCCGCCGGATTGACCGCGCGGCCGACCGGCGCGGAGACCGCGGGCTGGTCGGGAGAATCGGCGACCCGGATGGCCGGACGACGCTGGGGCAGCCCGGAACTCGTCACGCCGAAGCGCGCGGCGTCGCGCTGCGGCAGGCTCGGCACCGGTACGAGATTGCGGGGCTGCGCTCCGGTGGGCGACGAGGCGAGCGTCGGCAGCTGATGGTCGGCGGTGAGATCGAGGGGCTTGCCCGCCGGATCGGTGGCGTCCATCGGCGGCGCGACCAGAGCGCCGGGCAGGTGCACGCTGGCGGTGATGCCGGGCTGCTGCGCCATCGTCGAGGTGCGGCGCAGGCTGACCGTGATGGTGTGGCGTTTGGCCAGCCTGCCGACGACGAACAGACCCATCCGGCGCGCCGTCTCGACGGTGACCTCACCACCGGAGGCCAGCCGGTCGTTGGTCGTCTGCAGGTCTTCCAGGGACATGCCGAGGCCGCGGTCGGTGATCTCGATCAGGTAGCCGCCGTCCACCGCGCGCGACACCATCACCGTGACGGGGGTGGTCGGCGGGGAGTAGCGCAGCGCGTTGTCGATCAGCTCGGCGAGCAGGTGCTCGATGTCGACCGCTGGCTCGCCCGCGACGATGCCGTCGGGCACCGTGCCGATCTCGACCCGCTGGTAGTCCTCGACCTGGGAGACCGCGCTCCAGAGCATGTCCGACAGGTGCACCGGGTGCAGCTGGCCGCGGCGCAGCGCGGTGCCCGCGAGCACCAGCAGGTTGTCGCCGTTGCGGCGCATGCGGGTGGCCAGGTGGTCGAGGCGGAACAGGCTCTGCAGCCGCTCGGTGTCGTCCTCGTCGTGTTCGAGATCCTCGATCAGTGCCAGCTGCTGCTCGACCAGCGATTGGCTGCGGCGGGAGAGGGTTTCGAACATGTTGCCGATCTGCAGGCGCAGCCGGGCCTGGTCGGCGGCGAGGTTGAGCGCCTGCTCGTGGATCTCGTCGACGGCGCGGGCCAGCTGGCCGATCTCGTCGGTGGTGTGCACGGCGACCGGGGTGATCTCCGGTGTGGTGCCGCCGGCGCGCACCACGGCGAGCTCGTCGGGCAGCTTGATGTGCGCCACCTCGAGCGCGTCGCGCCGCAGCCTGCGGACCGGGACGACCAGGGTGCGCGCCACCGACAGGGCCAGCGCCAGGCCCGCAAGCAGCATGCCGATGACGATCGTCGTCTCGCGCAGCGCGCCGATCTGCGCCTCGGTGGTTCGATCGGCCAGCGCGGCGTCGATCGTGTCGATCAGCTGCGCGGTGGTCTTCTCGTAGGTGTCCGAACTGATCTGCAGCGAATCGAGGACGGCCGGGTTGGTCGCCGGGTCGGCGACGTTCTGGCTGAACGTGCCGAGGCGGGTCTGCACCGCGTCCAGCAGCGGGCGCATATTTCCCGCGTAGTCCGGCAGGATCTGCGCGTACTGGTAGATCATGGTGATCTCGGCGCCCGCGGCGACCAGCACGCGCGGGCGCACGCTGGTGTTGCGGCCCGCGTCCGGGGAGCCGATCAGCATGCGCTGCTGGGTGAGCACGCGCCGTGCGGTCTGCACCGACGCCAGCTGCAGGAAGTACCGCTGGATCACCAGGTCGTCCACGGAGGGTGACAGCGCGAGCGCGTTGCCGATGCGCACCATGATCTCGTCGGACTGCTCGCCGACCATCGCGGGCGAGCCGTTGCGCAGGCTGTTGCGCATCGTGGTGCCGGTCGCGATGGCCGAGGCGAGCTCGGAGGTGACCCTGGTGCTGGCCTTGGTGTTCTGCAGCGCCGCTTCCAGCTCGGCCAGCGCCTGGTCGAACTTCGTCAGCGCCGCGTCGGTCTGCGGGTCGGCGGTGTTGCCCCAGGTGGCCGTCGCGGTGACACCGAGGTGCTCGGTGGCGGTACCGAACTTGACGATCGGACGGATGATGATGGCTTGTTCGGTGGCCGCGTCCAACTGCGTCATGGTACGCAGTTCGTTGTTGATTCGGAGCACGGCGAAGACGGTGGCCAGCAGCACCGGAAGCACGAGCACCACGCCGACCTTGCGGGTGACCGACCAGTTCGACAGGCTGAATTGCCAGGACCGCGGTGCAGCTTCCATCCGCTTCCGTCGCCTCCGCTTCACCAGTGACCTCGGTTGCGCGTGGCTGTTCAGTATTGATTCAACCCGCAAAGAACCAACTAGAGGTCTTCTTTTTACCGCACGGAACATACCGTGCAGAGTGGTCATCGGCAATCCGGGGGAGTCGGTACGCAAATTGTCGAATATGGCTATAGAGAACGTCTTTCGCGGTGGAATGCGTTAAGGACGCGTCAACTTCTCGGCAGGGTCGTGGAACCCGCTGGTCACCCGGGGTCGGAGCGGGGCGACGCGCCGAAGGCTTCGGCCGGACTCGTCGCGGCGTGTCGGGGGTGGCCTCTCAGTTACCTCTCAGTCGCTGCGGTCAAACTGGTGGCATGCGCATTCTGGTAGTCGACGACGATCGGGCGGTCCGGGAATCGCTGCGCCGGTCGCTCACCTTCAACGGCTACTCCGTCGATCTCGCGGTGGATGGCGTGGACGCGCTGGAGAAGGCAACCGTCCAGCGACCGGATGCGCTCGTGCTGGACGTGATGATGCCCCGGTTGGACGGGCTCGAGGTCTGCCGTCGGCTGCGCAGCACGGGCGATGATTTGCCGATTCTGGTTCTCACGGCGCGAGATTCGGTGTCCGAGCGGGTTGCCGGGCTCGATGCCGGGGCGGACGACTATTTGCCGAAGCCCTTCGCGCTGGAGGAGCTGCTGGCCAGGCTGCGGGCGCTGCTGCGCCGCACGGCCGCCGATCCGGGTGAGGCATCGGAGGCGATGAAGTTCGCCGACCTGTCGCTGGATCCGGTGACGCGCGAGGTTTCCCGCGGCGCCCGCCCGATCAGCCTCACCCGCACCGAGTTCTCACTGCTGGAAATGCTGATGGCCAACCCGCGCCGGGTGCTGACGCGCAGTCGCATTCTCGAGGAGGTCTGGGGGTACGATTTCCCAACCTCGGGAAACGCGCTCGAGGTGTACATCGGTTATCTGCGCCGCAAGACCGAGGCCGAGGGCGAGCCGCGGTTGATCCACACCGTGCGCGGCGTCGGCTACGTGCTACGCGAAACACCCCCGTAGGCCCCTTTCATGGCACGGACACCTCCCAGGCGACCCGTCGTCGCCGCACTCGGCCAGCGACCGCCCGAGACCGCCGACATGCGTCCGCCGATGCCGCTGACCCGCTCGGTCTCGCTGCGCTGGCGAGTGACCCTGCTGGCGGCCTCCGTGGTGGCGATCGCGGTGGCGGTCACGTCGATCGCGGCCTACGCCCTCGTGGCGCGCGCGCTGTACGACGACGTGGACGCGCAGCTGCGCAGCCGCGCCACCGCCGTGATCGCCAGCAATCCGTACGGATTCAACATCCAGAATCTGATGATCGCCTCGGCCTTCTACGACGACACGGGCATCGCGTTGATCTATCCGGATCTCAAGCCCTATTCGCCACCGCAGTCGACCGACCCGCCGGTCGGCGCGGAGGAGATGGACGTCGCGGAGGGGGAGCGCAGTTCCTCGCTGCGCACGGTCGGCAACCAGCGCGTTCTGGCCGTTCACACGAATTCCGGTGCGACGCTGGTGATCTCGCAACGACTGGACCGGACCAGGGAGGTGCTGGACCGGCTCGCGTGGCTGCTGTTCGTGGTCGGCGGTTGCGGCGTGGTGCTGGCCGCCGCGGCGGGCACCGCGGTGGGCCGGACCGGACTGCGACCCATCGCCCGGCTCACCGCGGCCACCGAACGCATCGCGCGCACCGACGATCTGACGCCGATCCCGGTGACCGGCGACGACGAACTGGCAAGGCTCACCGAGAGTTTCAACACGATGCTGCGCGCGTTGGCCGAGTCGCGTGATCGGCAGCGCAGGCTGGTCGCCGACGCGGGGCACGAATTGCGCACGCCGCTGACGTCGCTGCGGACCAACATGGAGCTGCTCATCGCGTCGAGCCGCCCGGGCGCGCCCCGGATACCGGACGAGGACATGGCCGGGCTGCGCGCGGACGTCATGGCTCAGATCGAAGAACTGTCGACACTGGTCGGCGACCTGGTCGACCTCGCGCGGGAAGACGCGCCGGAAACGGTCTACGAGCGCGTGGATCTCGGCGAAGTGGTGGAACGCGCGCTGGAGCGGGCCCGCCGCCGCCGCGCGGGTATCGAGTTCGTCGCGGATCTGCGGCCGTGGTTCGTCTACGGGCACGACGCGGGGCTGGAGCGCGCGGTGCTCAACGTTCTGGACAACGCGGCCAAGTGGAGCCCAGCGGGCGCACAGGTCCGCATCGCCATGCGGGAGAGCGGCCCGGGGTTGCTGGAACTGTCCATCGACGACGCGGGGCCGGGAATTCCCGCGGCCGAGCGCGAGCTGGTATTCGAGCGCTTCTACCGGATCACCTCGTCCCGATCGATGCCGGGTTCGGGCCTCGGTCTGGCGATCGTGAAGCAAGTGGTGACAAAACACGGCGGCACCATCGCCGTCGATACCTCCGAACGCGGCGGCACCGTAGTTCGCATCGTGCTGCCGGGTGAGCCGGGAGCTCCCGCGCCGGATTGACGGAATACCGCCCGATGGGTGTCTATTTCCACCACAATGGTCAGTTCTGTGCGAAATATTGATCGATAATTCGAGATTGCACTGATCGGGTTTGTCGCATGATTTGAGACATCGCCTTGTCAATGGTTCTAACGCTGGTCTCGGTGGGACATCTCGGAAAACTGAAAGCACGGTCTCAGTCCGCTCTCAGTCGCTCGGACCAACCTGGTCGGCACGTGAGCGAGCTTGCGAGCGAACCATGGACACAGCGCGCCATGCGCACGGCGGGCCGAGCGCCAGCGAGGTGACGACGTGCGCGGAAACGAGGAGTGATGACCGAGGACTCGAAGGACCGACCGGAATCCGGGGCGGCCGGTGCAGGTGCGGACCGGGAGCCGACGCAGCAGATCCACGGCGCGCCGTCCGAGCCGTGGTCGGCGAGTACGCCGCAGGGCGGGCCCTTCGCGCCGGGAGAGGCGCAGGTCCACGGGTACGGCGCGCAGGGGCCGCAGCATCCGTCGGCGCAGTACCCGCCCCCGCACAATCCCACTCAGGCCTTCGGGGGATACGCCCCGCCCTACGGCAAGCCGCACGACGGCGCCTATGGCACGCCGCCCCGGCGTCCGATCCGCACCGGCCTTGTCGCCGGTGCGGTCGCGCTCGCCTTGGTCAGCGGCGGCGTCGGCGGCGCGGTCGGCGCGCTGGTCACCCGGACCGATGACGGACGCGCCCCGGTCACGAACGCCCTGGACGCGCCGAAGCCGAACATCGACAACGCCTCCACCGCCCCGGCCGGATCCACCCAGGCGGTCGCGCAGAAGGTCCTGCCGAGTGTGGTCATGATCAAGGTGGCCAGCAGCAGGGCCGAGGGCGAGGGTTCCGGGGTGATCCTGTCCTCCGATGGTCTCATTCTCACCAACAATCACGTGGCCGCGGGCGGCGGGCCGAACGCCAAGATGGAGGTCGTGTTCGCCGACGGCAGCAGCGCACCGGCGACGCTGGTCGGCGCCGACCCGGTCTCCGACCTGGCCGTCATCAAGGCGTCCGGCCGCAGCGGGCTCACGCCGATCGAGCTGGGCACCTCGGCGAGTCTGCAGGTCGGCCAGCCGGTCGTCGCGATCGGTTCGCCGCTCGGACTGGCGGGCACGGTCACCACGGGCATCGTGTCGGCGTTGAACCGGCCCGTCGTAACCTCGGGCAACGGCAGCGAGCCGAGCCCGGCGGTCACCCCGGTGATCGACGCGATCCAGACCGACGCCGCGATCAATCCGGGCAACTCGGGTGGCGCTCTGGTGGACGGCAACGGCAAGCTCATCGGCATCAACACCGCCATCGCGACACTCGGGCCCGCCGAGACCGTCGGTGGGCAGACGGGCTCGATCGGACTCGGCTTCGCGATCCCGGTCGATCAGGCGCGCCGGGTCGCCGACGAGCTCATCAAGACCGGAAAAGCCACCTACGCCCAGATCGGGATCACCGTGTCGCGCCAGCAGGACCCGGCGCAGCAGGTGTCCGGCGCGAAGGTGCGCGACGTGACGCCGGACGGCCCCGCCGCCCGGGCGGGCATTCCGCCGGGTGCGGTGGTGACGAAGCTCGACGACCGCCCGATCGATTCCGGAAACGCGCTCGTCGCCGCGGTCCGGTCTCATCAACCAGGAGACAAGGTGAAAGTGACCTACACCGATGACCAAGGCGACAACGCCAGGACCGTCGAGGTGACCCTGTCCGGCGCGCCCGCGGAGGGCGGCCGATGATGCGGGGCGGACGTGCTGCGCTGACCGACATGGACGCCGGCGTTCTCGGCGCGGCCGCCGAGTTGCTGGACGCAAGCGCTACGGTGAGCAGCATGGAAATCGATGCTCCTGTGGCGGGGCGTGCTCTGGTGGTGGTCGTCGACGATCGAACGGCGCATGGAGGTGTGGACTCGCTCGGCCCGCTGGTCACCGAGCTGCTCACCGAGGCGGGTTTCCTCGTCGACGCGTCGGTGTCGGTACAGGCCGACGAGGTCGAGATCCGCAACGCGCTCAACACCGCGGTGATCGGCGGGGTCGATCTGGTGATCTCCGTCGGCGGTACGGGCATGTCCCCGCGTGACGTCACGCCGGAGGCCACTTCTCAGGTGCTCGACCGCGAACTGCCTGGTATCAGCGAAGCGCTACGTTCCTCCGGCCGGGTGGCCGGGTCGCTGGACGCGGGTCTGTCCCGCGGCGTGGCGGGCGTGTCCGGAAGCACCCTGGTGGTCAACCTGCCCGGTTCCAGATCCGCGATCCGGGACGGTATGGCGACTCTCGGGCCGCTCGCCAGCCGGGTGATCGGCGAGCTCTCCGGATTGGTCGAGTAGATCACCGCTCACGCTTCTTCCGACGACCCTCGCCCGGCGGCGCGCCGGGCGAGGGATGCCGCGCGCCTGGCGAAGATCTTCGGTGACACCCTGCCCGAGACCACCAGCGACGAGCGCGGCGAGGAGCCCGGCGACGCCCGGTCCGCCGACGACTGGCTCCGCGCTCAAGTCCCTCCGCACCACGGCTGAGGGCGTTATCTACGTAGTAGCTACGTATTCGAACCATCCTGCTCGTGATTCTGCCGTGATCGCTTCCGGCCGAAAGTAATTCGAGCGAGATTTTTACGGCCCTGTCCCGTATGTGGCGACGGCTCCCCTGGGTAGGCTTCGGATCGCCTCGGCTGTAGCGAACCTGCATTTATGCACGTCACGCGATATTCAAATGTTCGCACCTGTGACTTAGGTCACTCTGAACTTTACGAACCGCCGCGTTGCGAGCGCCGTTATCCACCGTTTAATGTCCCCATCGAGCCACGCACATTTGGACCCCGCAGGCCCGGGTATCGGCACGCATGCGGCCGCTCGGCGGAACTGGGCTCGGTTCCGTTGCCAGCTAGTACGTTGCGACGAAATAACAACCGGTTACACACCGGCAACAAAGGAGCGACACACTGAGCTGGGCCTGAGAGGACCACGTCCAGCCTCGACGGTCGAGGTTGACTGTTTGAACCTGATGAGGGGAAGTATGAGCGAGAACCGCACCATGCGCCGCGGTGCCCGCGTCGCGGGCATCGGCGCTGCCGCGGCCGTTGCCATGGGCCTGCTTTCGACCGGTGCCGCCAATGCCGACACCTTCGTGCCGTTGCCGGACGGCCAGAAGGTGGGGCCTGGCGTGACGATCACCCGGACCGGAGAGCGGGCCCTGATTTCGCCGTCGTTGGCCGCCAACGGCGCCGGTCGCGTGGTCTGGGTTTCGGGTAACGCGATCGCCGATGTGGCTGTGACGCCGGAAGGTGAGATCGGTCCGAACAATGGTCCGACCGGAAACCCTGGAACGAATAACTCTTCGACGCATGGTGCTTCGCAGTTGAGCACTGGGTACATCGTGGGTTGCCAGATCAGCATCGCCGACGACGCGATCTCCGCGGGTGTGTCCGGGAGTGTGAATCTGAGTGGCGCGAGTGCTGGTGGGTCGATCGGTATCAACCTCGGGCCGGGTGAGGTGAAGTTCGTTCAGATCGATTACAAGGACATTCTGAAGCCGGGTGTGTACTCGGTGGAGTATCAGGATGCCGAGATTCAGATCCAGGGTTGTGCGGGTTACGCGCAGGCGCGTTCGTACACGGTTGTCGAGATCATCGGTGATCACTACTCGAAGACCACCCTCTACGGGATGCCGTTCAGCATCGGCTGACGTCTGTCGAATCCAACGAACCATCCTCCCGCTGAAGCGGACTCAATCCTCGAGGGAAACCAATTATGTTCAACCGTAAGAACCTGGCACGGATGGCCGGCGTCGGCGCCGCTGCCACCATCGCCATGGGCCTGTTCTCCACCGGCGCGGCCAACGCCGACACCTTCGTCCCGCTGCCGGGCGGCGAGCTCACGAAGACCCTGTCCGACGGCACCGTCGTGACGATCCGTCTGGTCGGGGAGTCGGCCACCATCAGCCCGTCCATGGGCGCGACCCCGCTGCACCGCAACGCGTGGGTCTCCGGTAGCGCGCAGGTCGAGCTCTCCGGCACCGCGGGCGGCAAGATCTTCCCCGGCTACACCGTCGGCTGCCAGGTCAACATCGCCGGCGGCGGCGCCACCGGCGGTGTGGACGGCAATGTGGACTGGAGCGGTGACACCGTCACCGGCGGCGTCGGCGCCAACAGCGGCGGCAACCTGTCGCTCGGCCCCGGCCAGGCGAAGTCGTTCTACGTGCTCGATCTGGAGCAGGCCGACGACTTCGGCAACGAATCGCACAAGACCCGCAACGCCTTCAAGGGCACCAGTGGTTCGGTCACCTGGGCCGATGAGACCATCGGCCTGAACGGCTGCGGCGGCTACGCCCAGGCGCGGGCTTTCGTCAGCGTCGAGGTGGAGACCGACAATGTCATCACCTGGGTGACGCTGTGGGGCCAACCCTTCAGCCTCGGCTGAGTGAAGGCGGGTAAAAACCCGTAGCCATCAGGGAAATGGGCCCGTCGCGTCGGCGGCGGGTCCATTTCGTCATGAATTCTCTTGCCGCGCAACAGTTCGGCGATCCTAGCGGGATCGCTGCCGCGCCGCGGTAACTTGCCCGAATTTCCGGAAAAGTCTGGTTGAAACCGAATAGCATTGTTTCGTCCGATATCGCTCGATGACGCGATGGTCGGCGGATCGCTTGGTGGACTTCACATTCCACCACCCGGGCGTCGGCTTGGAGGACATGTCCGCCTCGACACCCTGGGGCGGCGGATCAACCTGATGAGGAAAAGATGAGGAAGTACCGCACCAACGGTCTGTCTCGAGGCGCCCGCGTCGCGGGCGCTGCCGCCGTGGCGGCCGTAGCCACCGGTCTGTTGTCGACCGGTGCCGCCGATGCCGATGTCTTCGTGCCGTTGCCGGACGGCCACAAGAACGGCCCTGGCGTGAGCATCGCCCGCATGGGTGAGCGCGCCGTGATCTCCCCTTCTCTCGCCGCGAACGGTGCCGGCCGTGTCGTGTGGGTGTCGGGGAACGCCATTGCCGATGTGGCTGTGACGCCGGAAGGTGAGATCGGTCCGAACAATGGTCCTACGGGGAATCCGGGGACGAATAACTCTTCGACGCATGGTGCTTCGCAGTTGAGCACTGGGTACATCGTGGGTTGCCAGATCAGCATCGCCGACGACGCGATCTCCGCGGGTGTGTCCGGGAGTGTGAATCTGAGTGGCGCGAGTGCTGGTGGGTCGATCGGTATCAACCTCGGGCCGGGTGAGGTGAAGTTCGTTCAGATCGATTACAAGGACATTCTGAAGCCGGGTGTGTACTCGGTGGAGTATCAGGATGCCGAGATTCAGATCCAGGGTTGTGCGGGTTACGCGCAGGCGCGTTCGTACACGGTTGTCGAGATCATCGGTGATCACTACTCGAAGACCACCCTCTACGGGATGCCGTTCAGCATCGGCTGACACCGCTCCGACCTGCCAAATCTCTTTTCGCTGAAGCGAACTCGATCCTCTAGGGGTATTACCATCATGTTCGATCGCAAAATACTGGCGCGTGCGGCGGGGCTGTGCGCGTCCGCGGCCATCACCGTGGGTCTGCTCTCGACGGGTGCGGCGAACGCCGACACCTTCGTCCCGCTGCCGGGCGGGGAACTCGTCAAGACGTTGTCCGACGGCACCGTGGTCACGATCCGTCTGGTCGGGGAGTCGGCCACCATCAGCCCGTCCATGGGCGCGACGCCGCTGCACCGCAACGCGTGGGTCTCCGGTAGCGCGCAGGTCGAGCTGTCGGGTACGGCCGGTGGCAAGATCTTCCCGGGCTATACCGTCGGCTGCCAGGTCAACATCGCCGGCGGCGGCGCCACCGGCGGTGTGGACGGCAATGTGGACTGGAGCGGTGACACCGTCACCGGCGGCGTCGGCGCCAACAGCGGCGGCAACCTGTCGCTCGGCCCCGGCCAGGCGAAGTCGTTCTACGTGCTCGATCTGGAGCAGGCCGACGACTTCGGCAACGAATCGCACAAGACCCGCAACGCCTTCAAGGGCACCAGTGGTTCGGTCACCTGGGCCGATGAGACCATCGGCCTGAACGGCTGCGGCGGCTACGCCCAGGCGCGGGCTTTCGTCAGCGTCGAGGTGGAGACCGACAATGTCATCACCTGGGTGACGCTGTGGGGCCAGCCCTTCAGCCTCGGCTGAGCGCTGAACATCCACCCGCTTAACGTGAACGGGTCCGTCGTCATGACGGGCCCGTTCCCTTGTGCCAGGTGAGATCTCGCGCTGGTCTGACGCTCGGCGAGCAGACACGGAGTCGAATCAGCGCCCCGCGTCAATGGAAGACGACGGTGAGCGCGGTGCGCAACGAAGCCCCGGCCACCGTGGTGGCGTGGTCGGCGTCCATCGCGACCAAGACCACGCGTTCGGAGGCGCCCCGTTCGTCACCCGGCCGCGAGACCAGGATGACGGCGGCGTCGGTGGCCAGAGTGTGGGCCGGGCGGGTACCCGGTCCGTTCGAGTCCTCCGCGCCGATCACGTCGACGCGATCGCCCGCACGGAGGATGTCCGCGACCGCGGTGTCGGCAAGACGGATGGGAACGATCCTGGCATCGCGCGCTCCGGTGGCTGCCGCGGCCAACCGCGGACCGATGACGCGCAGGTCGGTGAAGAGTTCGCCCTGACGCATCGCGCCGGTCAGCGTCGCGCCGACGAGAGCGGCGGGATCGGCGAGCGCGCCCGCGGGCACTGTGCCCGCCGCACGCGGCGCGGAGCGCACGTCGCCCGGCTCGAGGAGCCGTCCGGGCGCCAGATCCCGGGCCGCGATCACGACCGTCGTGCTCTCGGTGTCCGGGTCACCCCGCACGAAGAGGACGGCCGCGAGCGCGGCGAGGACGGCGGCGAGCAGCCGTCGGGCGAGGACGGCGTCGGCCCAGGGCGGACGCTGCCATCCGGAGGGATTCCAGCCGCCCCGGCCGAGGTCGGCGAGTGCGCGAGTCATGGCCGGATCCTATGGCCGAACTCACACTCAGCCGCCTCGGGTCACCGGGGGCTGTGGATGGCGATGAGCCTGTGGAAAACGTCGAATCAGCTGGCCACGGCCGTGGTGGCGGCCGAGGTCGTCCCGCTGGACGAGCTCGAGTCGGAGGACGAACTCGAACCGCCGTCGGTCTTCGCGGGCTCGCTCGCGGTGGACGCGCCACCGCGGCTGTCGGTGCGGTAGAAGCCGCTGCCCTTGAAGACGATGCCGACCGAGTTGAACAGCTTGCGCAGCTTTCCCGAGCACTCCGAGCAGACGCTCAGAGCTTCGTCGGTGAAGGACTGAACGATGTCGAAGCGGTTGTCACACTGGGTGCACGCGTACGAGTAAGTTGGCACAGGATCCTCCGCGGTATTCGTCAATCTGGCACTCTACAGCCGACAGTGCCAACACCGCCAATCGGCATTTCATTCCGCGGCGCTATCGCCGAGTCGCCGCAGGCCGCCGCGCGGTGTCAGAGCCCAACCCATCCGCAGGTCGTGCGGCTCCTCGGGCAGCCGCTCGACCACTTCCTCGTCCCGCACCACCGCGATCAGCCGCGCTTCCGGGCGTGCGGCCGCCAAGGTGCGGTCGTAGTAGCCCGCGCCGCGGCCGAGCCGGACGCCGCGACGGTCCACCGCGAGCGCGGGCACCAGGATCACCTCGGCCCTGGCCACCGCGGCCGGAGGCAGCACCGCGCCGATCGGCTCCAGCAGCCCGAAGCGGGCGCGGCGCATGGCGTCCGTTCCCGTGTACTCGGCCCAGCTCAGCGGCCCTGGCGGCCCGGTGACCGGCAGCAGCACCCGCGCGCCGCCGGTCAGCAGCGCGTCCAGCATGGCCGTCGAGCCCGGCTCCCGGTCCACCGGCACGTACGCGCAGACCCACTCCCGCGCGCCGAGCGCGCCGACCGCGGCGGCCAAGGCAAGCGCCTCGTCCGCGTGGACAGTGGCACTCATCACAGCTCGCCGGGCCGCCAGTTCGATGCGCCATGCATGTTTATCGCGCTCGCCGGGCATCTTCACAGTGATCACCATAGGCTCACCCCGGTACCGGGTCGGCGCGACGCCGATCCGGCGGCGTGATGGATGGATAGGGTAAGCGCATGACAGCAAAGGCCGGACAGCCCGCTGACACCGCGGCGGTGTCGTGCTTCCGCACGGCCGTGGTGCCCGCGGCCGGGCTGGGAACACGGTTTCTGCCCGCGACCAAGACGGTGCCCAAGGAGCTCCTTCCGGTGGTGGACACCCCCGGCATCGAGCTGGTCGCCAGCGAGGCGGCCGACTCCGGCGCCGAGCGCCTGGTGATCGTCACGTCGCCGGGCAAGGACGGCGTCGTCGCCCACTTCGTCGAGGACCTGGTGCTGGAGAGCACGCTCGCCGAGCGCGGCAAGTACAAGCTGCTGGAGAAGGTGCGCAAGGCGCCGGCGCTCCTCGACGTCACCTCGGTGGTGCAGGAGGAGCCGCTCGGGCTCGGTCACGCGGTCGCCCAGGCCGAGCAGGTCCTCGACGCCGACGAGGACGCGATCGCGGTGCTGCTGCCCGACGACCTCGTGCTGCCCTGCGGTGTGCTCGACGTGATGAGTCGGGTGCGCCGCAAGCGCGGCGGCACGGTGCTGTGCGCCATCGATGTGCCGAAGGACGAGGTCAGCGCCTACGGCGTATTCGACGTGGCGCCGGTGCCGGACGCCGTGAATCCGAACGTGCTGCGCGTGAAGGGAATGGTGGAGAAGCCCGCGCTCGCCGACGCGCCGTCGACGTTCGCCGCCGCGGGCAGGTATCTGCTGGACCGCGCCATCTTCGACGCGCTGCGCCGGATCGAGCCAGGGGCGGGCGGCGAGCTGCAACTCACCGACGCCATCGCCCTGCTCATCGCCGAAGGGCATCCGGTTCATGTGGTGGTGCACCGTGGGTCGCGCCACGATTTGGGCAACCCGGGCGGTTATCTTCGTGCTGCGGTCGATTTCGCACTGGAACGAGAGGAATACGGCCCCGCCCTCCGGGAGTGGCTGCAGCACCGCCTCGGTCCGGACTGGGATCCGCAGCTGACTACCGACGACTGACGGGACCGTCCGGGGTTTCGCCGAGAGTGGACCGTCGGGTACGAATGGTGGTTCACCGCGGTGCGCGCGAACGCGCTTGCGCCGCGGTGCGATCCCGCACGCGGGCGCAGGCGGAATCGGATGGAGTGCGGAGAGGATCAGGAAGGGCTGGATGCGCTCGGTTGAGGATCAGCAGATCAAGGTGACCGCCGCGGCCGTCGCGCCGCGGCCGGTCCGGGTCGCGATTTCCGAGGCCCAGGGCCTGCTGTGTGCCGAGGACGTCGTCACCGAGCGTCCGCTGCCCGGCTTCGATCAGGCCGCGATCGACGGCTACGCGGTGCGCAGCGTCGACGTCGCCTCCGCGGGCGCCGACATCCGCGACGAGGAGGGCAATCTCGTCGACTTGACCCTTCCCGTGGTCGGCGAGGTGGTCGCCGGATCGCGTCAGCCGATCCGGTTGCAGCCGCGCCAGACCGTCCGGGTGGATACCGGCGCGCCGATGCCGACCCTGGCCGACGCGGTTCTGCCGTTGGATTTCACCGACGGTGGACGGGCCAGGATCAAGGTGTACGAGCCGGTGCGCTCCGGGGATTACGTCCGGCGCGTCGGCGACGACGTCCAGCCGGGCGATGTCGCGGTCCGGGCGGGAACCATCATCGGCGCGGCGCAAGTCGGCCTGCTGGCCGCGGTCGGACAGGACAAGGTGCTGGTGCATCCGCGACCGCGCTTGTCGGTGATCTCGGTGGGCGGGGAACTGATCGACATCGACCGAACGCCCGGCCCCGGCCAGGTCTACGACGTGAACTCCTACGCGCTGGCCGCGGCCGCCCGGGACGCGGGCGCGGACGTCAACCGGGTCGGCATCGTGAGTTCCGATCCGCGCCGGTTGCGTGACGTGGTCGAGGGGCAGTTGGTGCGCGCCGAAGTCGTGGTCATCGCGGGCGCGGTCGGCGGCTGGGCCTCCGAGCAGGTCCGGGAGGCGCTCGAGGGGCTCGGCGAGCTCGAAATCACCCGGGTGGCCATGCATCCCGGCTCGGTGCAGGGCTTCGGCAAGCTGGGCCGCGACGAGGTGCCGACCTTCCTGCTGCCGTCCAACCCGGTCGGCGCGCTGGTGGTGTTCGAGGTGATGGTGCGGCCGCTGATCCGAATCGCGTTGGGGCGCAGGCATCCCATGCGCCGGATCGTCCGCGCGCGCACGATCATGCCGATCAGTTCCATGGCCGGACGCAAGGGATACCTCCGCGCGCAACTCATGCGAGACGAGGCGACCGGCGAATACCTGGTGCAACCGCTGGGCAGCGCGAACTCGTCCTCGCACCTGCTCGCCACGCTCGCCGAGGCGAACAGCCTGATCGTGATCGACCCGGACGACACCGAGATCCGCACCGGTGACGAGGTTCAGGTCGCCTTTCTCGCGCAGCGCGGCTGAGACGTGGACGCGATGAACGTTTTCCGGGTCACGCAGCATCCAGGGTGGCCCGCGCGACTCGGTCCGGTCCGGGTGGCCGCGGGACAGGTGACTTTGCGTCCGGTGCGGCTGCGCGACGCGGCGGCGTGGAGCCGGATCCGATTGCGGGACCGGGACCATCTCGAGCCGTGGGAGCCGACCGGCCGGGGGTCGTGGGAGGCGCGCAACCACGCGTCCAATTGGCCTTCGCTGTGGTCGAGCCTGAAGGCGGAGGCTCGTCGTGGCGCGATGATCCCCCTGGTGATCGAGGTGGACGGCGCGTTCAGCGGGCAGTTGACCGTCGGCAATATCGTGCGTGGCGCGCTGCGCTCTGCCTGGATCGGTTACTGGGTGGCCAAGGATCTCAGCGGGCAGGGCGTCGCGACCGCGGCGTTGGCGCTCGGGCTCGACCACTGCTTCGGGCCGGTGGGCCTGCACCGGGTCGAGGCGACCGTGCGACCGGAGAATCTGGCCAGTCAGGCGGTGCTGCGCAACGTCGGCTTCCGGGAGGAGGGGCTACTACGGCGCTACCTCGACGTGGACGGCGCCTGGCGCGACCATCTCCTGGTCGGCATGACCATCGAGGAGGTGGTCGGGACGGTTCTGGACCGGCTGGTGCGAGAGGGGCGCGTCACCCTGCTGTAGCGCTCGCTACCACCGAACACGGTGGCATTGGTGGAAATGTGACAGGTGTGGCGGATGTGCACGGCGCGCCTGCCGGAACTTGGTGCTACCCGGAATTAGCCTACGGACGTCGATGGTGCGTCCTGCGTCATCGGCAGGGAGCCTGCGGGCGTCCGGCGTCGACGCGGTTGCGTCGGACGGGGAGCCGGACGAGCGCGGCGTATCACGCGCCGCTCGCGGGCCGAGCCGGACGAAATCCAGGCGGGGACGGAGGTGCTGACGCGATGCCGAATTCGATCCTGTGGATCGGTCTTGTCGTGCTCTGGGTCTTCGTCCTGTTCCCGATGCTCGCCGACCGTCACCCGAGAATCCGCCGGACCACCGACGCCGCGCTGGCGACCCGGGTCCTGCACCGCGGCGGAGGCAAACGACGTCTCAGAAAAGGCCCGGCTGCCGGGCACGAAACCGATCCGAACTGGCGGCCCCGTGGGCGACACGCTGGACGCCGCGTAGCGAGAGAGTATTCCCACAGCGATGATGCGGAGGACCGGATGACGACACCGGCCGACGAGCCCGTCACCGAGACCGACGAGGACAACCTGCCCGTGCCGTTCGACGCCGCGGCATCCGACATCGCTGACGCCGAACCGGAGGGCATCGACGCGCTCGACGCCGACGACGCTGCCGACGCGACCGCCGCGCCGGACGAAGAGTCGGAAGACGACGAGGAAGCGGCCGAAGTCGCTGCGAAGATCGACGCGGCGACCGATGATGACGGCGTGGGCGCACACCACCCAGCACCGGCCGCGGCCAGAATCCCGCCTGCGCGCTCCACCGCGCCCGCCCGCGTGACCTACCCCGACTACGACGAAAGCGATTCGGACGAAACGGAATTCGTCCCCACCCGCCGCGGCCGCGGCGGCTTCGACCCCGAGGCCGACGCCATCGCCCGCGCCGCCCGCTACACCTTCCGGCAGCGCGCCGTGCTCGGCCTTGTGCTCACCGCCATCCTCAGCGGCGCGCTGGCATTGGTGCTCACTCCCGTGCTGTGGTGGGGCACCGGGCTCTCCTCCGTCGTGCTCGTGACCTACCTGGCCTACCTGCGCAAGCAAGTGCGGATGGAGGAGGAGATCCGCCGCAAGCGCGCCGCCCGCCTCAACCGCGGCCGCGGCGCAGCCGACCCACGCGCGCGCCGAGCCGCCACCCCGCACGGCACCATGGACCGCGACACCGCCCGCGCCCTCCGCCGCCGCTCCGCACTCGTCGACCCCGACGACGAAGACCCCCTCTTCGAGCACCTCGACCCCTTCGACCCCGCTACCGCCCGCGCCCTCCGCAGCCGCACCACCGGTGACGCCCGCCGCGCGGAGGGCGCATAGACCACCACCATAAGAGCAGGTCAGCGCACCGATTCGGAGTCCGGGGGCATGGCCTGATACAGTGTCACAGCGCGGTTCCCCGGAACCGCACGGGGCTATAGCGCAGTTGGTAGCGCGTCTCGTTCGCATCGAGAAGGTCAGGGGTTCGATTCCCCTTAGCTCCACGCATCGGAGGCTCATGCTCATAGAGAGCATGAGCCTTTTGCGTTCCGCGTGTTTTGTGGGGGCCGAGCCCCCACACCCCAGCCCGGAGGGGCTTCGCCCCCCGGGACCCCCCTTCGGGCTCGCCTTCGGCGTCGCCATAGTGCCCTGGTCGGCTTCGCCTTCCCGGGACCCCCGTGCTGGGCTCAGTCCGGATGTTGCGTCGCCGGACGCAGACGGGCTTTCAGCGGGTCGGCCTTCATGCCGCCGGGCCGGGCATCGCATTCGTGACGCGGAGGGGATCGGCGAATCGTCCGGCCACGACATCACCGGCCGAGTCGATACCCGTACCGCTGGTATCGGGGCACTAGGGGCGCCGATGTCGGTAGCGGCGTGTCCCATGGATGGTACGAGTTTATTGCAGCAAGAGTCGGGCATCATCAGACGGTGCCAGGTGGCATCATCGACCGAAGGAGGCTCTGCTGTGGGATCTGCTTCGTCGGAATCCGACGGCCATGTCATCACCTCACCCCTCAATGGCACGTTCTACCGGGCCGCGAATGCCGATGCGCAACCTCTGGTGGAAGTCGGCGATTACGTGCCCGAGGGGTATGCGGTGGGCTTTGTTTATTCCATGAAACTGATGAACGAGGTCGATAGCGACATCGCCGGAACCGTGGTGAAAATCCTCGAGAACGGTTATGAAGTCGAGTACGGTCAAGCCCTGATGATCATCCGTCCCTGACCCCACAGCCGCGGAGAAGCCCGGCTCCGCGCAACCGGTATAGCGCGCCCCACGCGAAACGCTCGGCTGGGTACTCCAGCCGAGCGTCTGGCCGGGTTCGTGGCCGCCACCGACCGGTAGCGGCGTCGCGCCGAACCCGGAAATTTTGTGGCGACGCCGGGAATTACGCGGCGAGGGTAGCGGGGCGGAGGTGATTCTCGAGATCGGCGGGTGAACCGGTGTAGTGGAGGACGCGCAGGCCGAGGCGAGCGGCGGCTTGGCAGTTGTCGGCGCGGTCGTCGACGAACAGGACGCGGCCGGGGTCGCGAACTCCGGTCGCGGCGAGCGCGTTTCGATAGGTGTCGGGGTGCGGTTTGTTCATGCCGAGCCGGGCCGAGTAGAGGGCGTCGGTCATCAGAGTGCGCCAGTCGGAGGCGTCGAGGGCGTCGCTGACCGGGTGGGGTGCGTTGGACAGCAGCACCATCGGGAGATCTGCCCGCCGGGCATGGTGGAGCAGTGCGACGACGCGGTCGTCGGTGCGGGTCCACAGCGCGGTGTCGACGGCACGCAACTGGGTGAGCAGTTCCGGGTCGGGGCGATGGCCGAGCACGGCGGTCCAGAATTCCACGTCGTCGAACTCGCCGGAGTCGTAGGGTTCGCGGGCGCTCCAGAAAGCATTCTGGAAGAGTCCGAGCTGGTCGGTGTGCCATCCGGCAAGTTCGGCGAGCCTGCTCCACATGGGCACGGTGGGCTGCAGGCCGATGACGCCGTTGTAGTCGAAGATGACCGCGTCGAGTTGCGCGGGCTGGTGAGGTAGGGCAGTTACCACCGGTTCTCCAGGGCTCGATGAGACAGGGCGGGTATGACGATTCCCGCCTCCTTCCACGACGAAAGAGGCGCACGAACTGTGGATCGGGGGAAAGGTTCCGCGAGTCGAAGGCTGAAGGTGGTGCGCGACGCTGAGCGAACAAGCCGAAACCTACCAAGGGGTACGGCAAGCTACCACTCGAAACGGGCCTCGGTGATCCGCTCCACAAAGTGCTGTTCGAAGGTCTGACCGGCGACGTGGCCGAGGAGACGGCCAAAAGGCGAGTGCTCGCGCAGAGCACTCGCCTTTTTGGTTGCGCGCGTTGGGGTTCGATCAGGCGGCGTTGAGGGCTTCGGTGATTTTGCGGGTCATGTCGGCCATGATGGGGCTGGGCTCGCCTTTGCGGGCGCGGGTGGCTGCTTCGATGGCGACGTTGATGGTGTTGCGGAAGTTGTCGGCTTCGGCCGGGTCTTGTTTGTCGAGCAGGCTCATGGCTTCCGTCAGGGCGGGCAGTACCTGGTCGGCGATGGCGGCTACGGACTTGCCGTTGATTTCAACGCCCTTGCTTTCTCGGCGAGGACGTGCCCGACCAGGCCGGTCGCCGAGCCCAGCGCGATGGAGCCGGCGGTGGCGATCTTATGGGGCGAGCCGATGGCATCGGCGGCTGCCAGCAGTGCGATGGCGCCGTACGCGGCGGTCCGCAGGGTGGTCTTGTCCTGGTCGGTGAGGGTGATGGACATGGTGGTGTGCTCCTTCGAATTCGTTGTGCTGAAAGTGAATTGAATAAAGACGGAGGTGTTCGTTTTGGTGCCGACCGAAGCCCGAGAGGGTCTCAGCGGACCGAGCGGTCGAAAGCGGCGACCTCGCGCACGGACTCGGCGATCGCGCGGAAGTCCTTGCGCAGAATGGCGCCGTGGTTGCTGGCGACCTTCGCGCTGTGGATGTTCGGGTTGCGGTCGGTCAGCGAATCGAGGCTGGCGCGAATCCGTTCTTGCTCATCGCCGCGGCTTCCGAAGGACGTCCCCGAAGCAACCACATACCGCACCGGGACGGTGATGTCGTCCAGCACGGGACCCAGTTCGCGCTCGCGGGAAAGCCTGCCGAGCTCGATGTTGCTGTCGGCCATCTGTTCGGCGTTCATCCGCGGGGTCAGCCCGGTGGGACGCAGCAGCGGGGTGACCCAGCCCAGCCGCTTGAACAGCTTGCGGATCCGCTGCTCCATGGCCTCGTCGAGCCAGTCGTAGGGGAACGCGCCGTCCACCAGGACCGCGCCCACGGCACGGTCCGGATTCCGGGCCGCCCAGTGGGCGGCGACGACTGCCCCGTAGGACCAGCCCACCACCAGCGGCCGGTCCACGCCCCTGGCCGCAAGAACGGCATCGACATCCCGGACGGCGGCCTCGAAGGAATAGTCCGCCGAACACAGCGATTTGCCGCGAGCCCGCTCGTCGTAGGTGATGTGCCGGAACCCGGGGCCGAGTTCAGCGATGACCTTCCGCCAGTAACCCTGAGTGGCGAACTGGCCATTGAGATAGACCACGGAAATCCCGGAACCGCCGGTGTCAGTGACCGCCAGGGCCGTATCGTCGACCGGCACCATGCCGGTCCACTTCGAATCGGTCGAGGACGTGCTGTTCTTCGTCATGGCAACCACTGTCGGCGTCTGGCCTGACACCCCCCTGACACCCGCCTGACACTGCCACTGAGACGGTGTTACGCCTGGTCGCGCCAGGACAGGACGTTGCGCGGCCTGGCACGACGCGGTAGCACACCGTGTCAGGCGCGTGACAGGTCGGTGTCAGGCCGGGTGCCGATGGTGGTCGCATGAGTAATACAGCGATCGCGGTGTCAGGGCTGCGGAAGAAATATGGGGACAAGGTTGTGCTCGACGGCATCGATTTGGATGTCCGTGCGGGAACGGTCTTCTCCCTGCTCGGTCCGAATGGAGCGGGTAAGACGACGACGGTGAATGTGCTGAGCACGTTGATAAAAGCCGATGGCGGGTCGGTACGCGTTGCCGGACATGACATCGCGACCGAGGCGAAGGCGGTGCGCGCGGCGATCGGAGTCACCGGCCAGTTCGCGGCGGTGGACGAGTTGCTGACGGGGCAGGAGAACCTGCGGCTGATGGTGGACCTCAACGGGGTCTCCGCCGAAGACGGCCAGCAGACGGTCGCGGAGCTGCTGGAACGCTTCGATCTGGTGGAGGCGGCGAACAAACCCGCGTCGACCTACTCCGGCGGTATGCGCCGGAAGCTGGACCTGGCGATGACGCTCGTCGGCAACCCGCGGATCATCTTCCTGGACGAGCCGACGACGGGTCTGGACCCGCGCAGCCGTCGCACGATGTGGTCGATCATCCGTGACCTGGTGGCCGACGGCGTGACCATCTTCCTCACCACCCAGTACCTCGAGGAAGCCGATCAGCTCGCCGACCGGATCGCGGTGCTCGACCAGGGCCGCCTGGTCGCCCAGGGCACTCCGGACGACCTGAAGCGCCAGATCCCCGGGACGCACGTCCGGCTCCGGTTCACCCACGTCTCCCAACTCGACGCGGCCGCGCGTCTCTTCCCCGACTCCACGGCGGACCACGAGGCACTGACCCTGCGGGTTCCCAGCGATGGCGGGACGACATCGCTGCGGGCTCTGCTGGACAGGCTCGACGAGTACTCGCTCAGCGCCGACGAGTTCTCCGTGCACACACCCGACCTAGACGACGTTTTCCTCGCCCTGACGGGCCACGCCACGGAGGCGGAAGCGAAATGAAATCCCATTCGATGGTGATGCTGCGCCGCAACGTCAAACACATCGCCCGGAACCCGACTTCGGTGTTCAACGCGGTCCTGATGCCGATCATCATCATGTTGATGTTCGTGTACATGTTCGGCGACGCCTTCGACGTCGGTGTCGACTACATCGACTACGCGACACCGGGACTGATCCTGCTGGCCGTCTGCTACGGGCTGGGGGCCACCGCGACGTCGGTGAACTCCGACATGACGACGGGCATCATCAACCGATTCAAGGTCATGGACGTCTCCCGTGGCGCGGTGTTGAGCGGTCATGTGATCGCCACGGTGCTGACCAATCTGATCGCCATCGTGGCCCTCATCGGAGTGGCTTTCCTGCTGGGATTCAGCCCGGCGGCGAGTTTCCTCGACTGGCTCGGCGTGGCGGGTATCGTCGTGCTGCTCGGTTTCGCGGCCAGCTGGCTCACGGTCGCCTTGGGATTGGCGGCGAAGTCTCCGGAAACGGCGGGTATGGCCTCCGTGCCGCTGGTCATGCTGCCGTTCTTCAGCAGCGCGATAGTGCCGGCGGAGAAGATGGGGCCGGGCCTGCGGCAGTTCGCGGAGTACCAGCCCTTCACGCCGATCATCGAAACCTTGCGCGGACTGCTGGGCGGCTCACCCGACACCGGCGATGCGATCATCGCCGTCGCCTGGTGCACCGGGATCGCTCTCGTCGGGTACCTCTGGGCGCGTTCCACGTTCAGCAAGCGAGCGTGACCGCGACCAACTCCTGCCAGCTGGCCTGCGCCCCCTCCTGCGTCGCCTCGGTGAACCGCGTGTCACCGAGGCGACTTCGCGCGGCCTGCTCGATCCTGGCCACATCCGGTTGGGAGCGATCCGGCAGACCGCGCACGGCGGCGCTCGCCGCGAGCAGGCGCGCGGCTTGCTCGTACTGGTGCTCACGCAGCGCCAGATCCGCGATCCCGACGAGCACCTGGGCGATCAAGGGCGCGTGCCCCGCCTCGGACACCGCTTGAACTTCTGCGACGCGGTGTTCACGGGCCTCGTCGAGATCCTCGGCAAGGTAGCCGAGCAGATCGTGTTTCATTACGCGGCCGATCGCCCGATCGGCGTCATCGCCCAGCAGCGCTGTCGCGACGTCGAGTTGCCGGTGTGCCTGCTCGGCGTCGCCGCTCCAGCGCGCGAGCTCCGCCTTCGACAGCGCCAGCTCGGCCAGCACATTCGGCCAGGCGACTCGTTCCGCGGACCGCTGCGCTTCGGCCATGGCCGCCGCGCTCGAGTCCGCATCGCCCAGCAGCCAGTACAACTGGGCCTGCCGTGACCGCATCGGCACGACATCCTCGATGGCGCCGACTTCGGTGACGACCGCGATCGCCTGTTCGTAAAGCTCGCAGGCACCGGCGAACTCGCCGCGCATGGCGATTCGATTCGCCAGCTCGGTTTGGGCGAACGAAATACCCCACCGTTCGCCGAGCGCGCGAAACTCGGTGAGCGCCGTGTCGAGACATGCGTCCACATCCCGGCCGCCCTGGCCGAGCTGGATCCGCATCTTGCCGAGCTGTAGCCGACCTATGGCGCGTACCCAGGGATCCTTGTCGCCCAGCAGCGGTTCCCACGCGGGCAGGATCGCGTCCGGCCCTTGTAACATGCGTTCCAGTGGGGCGGCGAACCTCAGCACCGGATGGCGGCTCTGTACACGTCGGCTGAGTTCGTAAGCTTTGCGGATCCACTCCTCCGCCCGGTACTGGTCACTCTGCGGCCCGGAAATCACGAACTGGATGACGAATCCGTACACCACGGCCCGGACCTCGTCGGCAACCTCGCCGGGCAGGGCCGTGGCCGCCATGATCAGCTCGTTGCCCTCCGCCTTGTGTCCGCCGAGCCACCAGTACCAGCCGGCGGCAGCGGCGAGCCGCATCGCCCCATCTGCCTCGCCGGCCGCGAGCGCACCGCGCATCGCGGCAGCGATATTGTCGTGCTCTGCGTCGAGCGTGGCGAGCCATTCCAATTGCTCGGCGCGGCGCAGATGCGGATCCGCTGTTTCGGCGAGTTCGGTGAAGTACGCGAGATGCGCCCGGCGTGCCGGATCCGATTCCCCTGCCTCCGCGAGACGCTGCTCGGCGTACTCCTTGATCGTGCCGAGCATCCGATAGCGCGGCGCCCCCTCACCATCGGTGACCACGAGCGATTTCTCGGTCAGCGCGGTGAGCAACTCGAGCACTTCCCACTCCTCGCCCGCCCCCGTGCCCGCGCAGATCCGCTCGGCTGCTTCCAGACTCGCCCCGCCCGAGAACACCGAGAGCCTGCGCAGGACCATCCGTTCGGCGTCGGTGAGCAGCTCCCAGCTCCAATCGATCACCGCGCGCAGCGTCCGGTGCCGTGGCAGAGCGGTACGGCTGCCGCCGGTCAGCAAGCGGAACCGGTCGTCGAGCCGATGGGCGAGCTGATCGAGGGACATGGTGCGCAACCTGGCCGCGGCGAGTTCGATCGCCAGGGGCATCCCGTCCAGCGCCCGGCAGACGCGGGCCAAAGTCGACAATGTGTGGGCGTCGGTCGCGAGGTCCTTGCGCACCGCCCTGGCTCGGTCCAACAGCAGCTGGACGGCCGGGGAGGACTCGATCTCGCCGGGCCCGGCGTCCCCCTTCGGCAGGGCCAGGGGCACGACCGGCCACAGCGCCTCGCCGGTGATGCCGAGGGGTTCCCTGCTCGTCGCGAGGATCCGCAGCCGCCTGCACTCTCCGAGCATTCGATGGGCGAAGGTCGCCGCGGACTCGATCACGTGCTCGCAGTTGTCCAGAACCAGCAGCATCGCCCGCTCGCGGACCGCGGCGATGACCCGATCCGTCGGCTCCGCGTCCGGCGCCTCGCCGAGCAGCGCGTCCCGCAGTCCGAGCGCGGCGAGCGTCGCTTGCGCGACGTTGTTCCCGGCCCCCTTGTCACCGTCGGCGCCGACGGCCGCGAGTTCGACCAGCCAGGCCCCGTCCGGCAGGTCGCCGAGCAGTGTGCGCGCGGTTTCTGTGGCCAGTCTGGTCTTCCCCGAGCCGCCCGGCCCGATCAGGGTGGTGAGCCGATGGTCGGCGTTGAGTTCGCGGACCGCGGCGACATCAGCGTCCTTGCCGACGAAGCTGGTCAGCTCGGCACGCAAGTTGGTCTTGCGGTTCTTCTCCCGCCGTCCCAGCTCACCCCGCAGCAGTGCGACGTGCAATGCGGACAGCTCGGGGGAGGGGTCGACGCCCAGCTCGTCGGCCAGGGTCTCTCTCGTGCGCTCGTACACGAGCAGCGCATCGGTGTCGCGACCGGTCGCGACGAGGGCACGCATCAGCGCGGCGACAAGCCGTTCACGCACCGGATGCGCGGCCACCGAGTCGGTCAGTTCCGTGACCAGCTCCGCACCGTGGCCGAGACCGATCTCCGCGTCGAACCGGTCCTCCATGGCAGCCAGGCGCAGCCCTTCCAGCCGGGTGACCGCCGCGTCGAACGCCGCACTCTCCTGCAGACCGACGTCCTGCATCGCCGCACCGCGCCACAATGCGAGAGCCTCGCGCAGCCGCTCTACCCGTCGTAGGTCCTCGTCCTTGTGCGCCTGGGCGATGAGGCGTTCGAACCGCACGGCGTCGACAGCGTCGGGTTCCACCCGCAACCGGTATCCGTCCGTCTGTCCCTCGACCAGCCCTTCCGGCAGCACCTTTCGCAGCCGGGAAACCAACTGTTGCAAGGCATTCGCCGCGTCGGATGGCGGCCGTTCACCCCAGATCCAGTCGATGAGCGTCGCCTTCGGGACCGGGTGACCTGGTTCGAGCGCGAGCGCGATCAGCAGCCCGCGCAGCCGCGCGCCCGGTACGTCGGCGAAAGCGCCGTCGTCCGTGCGAATCTCGAATGGTCCGAGTATCCCGATCTGCACCTGGCAGATCTTGCCACGGCGATCTGCTGACGCGGCGCGGAAAGTTGCCGCGGTACCGGCCCCTGGGCTGGTCGATCAGGCCGGTGTCAGAGCCGTGACAGTCGTATGTCAGGTTCGCTGGTGATCGTGGTCGCATGAGTGAAACGTCTTCCATCCCGCGCGGCCTCCCGATGACTCGCGATGCGGGGCCCTTCGACCCGCCCCGCGAGATCACCCGGCTGCGCGAGGTTCGCCCGGTCAGTCCCCTCCTCTTCCCCGACGGTCACGAGGGCTGGCTCGTCACCGGCTACGACGCGGTCCGCCAGCTCCTGGCCGACACCCGATTCAGCTCCCGCCAGGACATCGGCATCGTCCACGTGCCGTACGAGACCCCCGGCATACCCGCCGCTACCGAGCCGTCCCCGCAGATACCGGGCTTGTTCATCGCCATGGACCCGCCGGACCACACCCGGTTGCGGCGCAAGCTCATCGGCGCCTTCACCGTCAGACGCATGAAAATGCTCGAAGAGCACATCGGCGACATCGTCGAGCGGCGACTGGACGAGATGGCGCGCCTCGCGCCGCCGGTCGACCTGGTCAAGGAGTTCGCGCTGCCGGTGCCCTCGCTGGTGATCTGCGAACTGCTCGGTGTGCCCTACGCGGACCGGGAGAACTTCCAGGTCAACTCCGCCAAGTTCCTGGTCAAGGACCAGTCGCTCGAGGAGAAGATGGCCGCGTACGGCGCGATGACCACGTACCTCGCCGAACTGGTCACGCGCAAACGCGCCGAACCCGGCGACGACCTGCTGTCCGACTTGGCCCGCCATGACGACCTCACCATCGAGGAGCTGACCGGCATCGCCTTCCTGCTGCTGCTCGCGGGCCACGAGACCACCGCCAACATGCTGGCACTGGGCACCTTCGCGCTCTTGGAGCACCCCGAGCAGCTGGCGGAACTGCGCGCCGACCCGGATCTGCTGCCCGACGCCGTCGAGGAACTCATGCGCTACCTGTCCGTTGCCGACATCTTCTATCGCTACGCCACCGACGACATCGAACTCGGCGGTGAGACGATCCCCAAGGGATCGACCGTCGTCGTCTCGTTGCTGGCCGCCAACCGCGACCCGCGGCGCTTCGACAACCCCGACACCCTGGACTTCCACCGCAAGGCCCGCGGTCACCTGTCCTTCGGCCACGGCGTCCACCAATGCCTCGGTCAGCAACTGGCCCGCATCGAGATGCGCGCCGGTTTCGCCGGACTGCTGCGTCGCTTCCCCACCCTCGAACTCGCCATCCCCGCCGGCGAAGTGCGACTCAGGACCGACATGAACATCTACGGCGTCCATGAACTGCCGGTCACCTGGACGGAATCGGCCCGATAGAACCGTCGGCCGAGCGACACGAAGGAGATGACGAGAATGCGAATCGTTGCGGATCGGGAGCGCTGTATCGGCTCGGGCATGTGCGCTCTCATCGCGTCCGAGGTCTTCGATCAGGAGGACGACGGCAGGGTGCGGTTGGTCGACCCAGAACCGCAGCGCAGTCACGCCGCTGTGCGGGAGGCCGTGGAGGCGTGCCCGTCCGGGGCACTCGCACTCGACGAGTCCTGAGGCTGGACGCTGTTCGGTATTGCGCGGGCACGGCTCACGTGAGCGCGCCGGTCAGCAATAGCTGACATGGGTGCTCACGTCCCCGGCTTCAGACGGCGAGGTGGGATTTGTTCCACTCGTTCAGGAGGCCCGCCGCGTATTCGCGCCGGTCGTTGATCGAGGATCCGGAGCTCTTCTCGTAATACCGGTCGAAGGCCTCCGCCACCGCACGGGGGTCGTTCGGGTTCGAGTCGATAAGGGTTTCGGCGCGTTGATAGGCGGGGTCGGTGCGCAATTCCTGAGCCATGTAGTCGACATGGGTCTCCCAGTTGCCGAGACTCTCGCCTGGCTTGCTCGCGAACGTCCTGAGCCCCGCTTCTCGGTCGAAACGCCACTGGAAGATGCCTTTGGCCGTTCCGTCGTCACCCGTGGCATCGACCCGGAAACCTGACTCGAACTTCGCGTTGGCGACGATTCCCGCCGCCTGCGCCGGGGTGAAATGGTGTGTGTTGATGAGGTATTCCATCATTGCCATCGCGTCAGGCTTGTCCGCGGTGGGAATGATCGCGGTGCCCATCGAACCCGAGTTGCGGGTCCACGGGGTGGTTCCGTTGTACCCCGAGGTGGGGTACGACACCGGCTGAATGCCGCTGTTGTTGTTGCCGGATGTGGGGGTGAAGCTCGGCTCGTCGCCGCGGATCTGGAGCGCCGCGGCCGCTGCCTGGTCCGAGACGCCGCTGACCTGGGTGTATGTCGTGTTCAACGTACTCCAGACACCCGTGAACAGGCCGTTGATTATTTCTTTCGGCAGTTCTTTCTTGACGTTTCCGTGCTCATCCGTCTCCGGCTCGCCGGTTTTTTCGGTCACGGTCCGCACCGCGTTGTGGGAGGCATCGATCTTTCCGTTGAGCTCCCCCACCGCGGTGTCGATGGCGCCGTAAGCCTTCGTGACGACCTCCCCGATCCCAGCGGTCTGCACGACGATGCCGTCGTCCTTGCGGTTGATGCCCGACGTGACGTTCTCCATCTTGTCTTTGTTGTCGCCATATCGGTCGATCATTGTCGACTGGTCCTCGGGTTTGGCGATTCCTCGAGCGCGCAGCAGCTGACGCAGATCGGGAGCCTTGGACGGTGTGCCCGACCCCAGCAACTGGACTTGGGTTTGAATAATCCCCTCGGCCGCGGTGAACAGAGCTTTCAATCCCGCCGGTGCGCAGGCCGGAAGCTCGTGCAAATCGCCCAGCCGCTTGGTGCCGTCGGGACTCATCGGCGCCTCGCTCTCACCCAGGCAGACCACGTCGATACACGTCGAGTATCGGATGTTCCCGGTTGTGGGAACGGCTGCCGAGCTGGTCCGGTGAACCGGGCAAAGGCCCGGCTGGCCGTCGACGTGGAACTGTGCGTGCCGCCGTTGTTACCGTGAATCATGACCAGCGAACCCGCGCATCGGCGCCGCGAGCAGCTCCGGGACTTTCTGCGCTCTCGTCGGGCGCGGCTGGCGCCGAGTGATGTCGGTCTCGTCGCGGCGGGGCGGCGACGTACTCCTGGGCTGCGGCGCGAAGAGGTCGCCGCGCTGGCCGGTGTCGGGGTGTCCTGGTACACCTGGCTCGAGCAGGGGCGCGATATCACGGTGTCGGCCGAGGTCCTCGATGCGATCGCCGGGGCCCTGCTGCTGAGTGAGCCGGAGCGGGTGCACCTGTATCTGCTGGCGGGTCTCAATCCGCCGCCCGCCGGTGCGGCGCCCGCTGCCGAGGTGACTCCCGAAGTGCGGCAACTGCTCGATGGGTGGGAGCGGCGACCAGCGGTGTTGCGCGACCGGTACTGGAATGTGCTGGCGTTCAACGATAGTGCTCGGACGGTGTTCGGCTACGACGACTCCGAACACAACTGCTTGGTCACGTTCTTCACCAATCCCCGATACCGCGCCATGCGCGATGTCTGGGCGGCGGCTGCTCCCGCGGTCGTGGCCGCCTACCGCGCCGATACGGCGCACTGCGCCGACCACCCCGAGTTCCGGAGGATTGTGGACGACCTCAGCGCGGCAAGCCCCGAATTCGCGGAGTTGTGGGCGCGCCACGAGGTCGGCGTCGCGAGCCAGGCGGTGAACGCGCTGCGCCATCCCGAGGCCGGTGCGCTGTTCTTCGACGCGACGACCCTGACGGTCGCCGATCATCCCTGCTGGCACCTCGTGTTGTACAACCCGCGACCGGGCACCGACACCGCGGCCCGGCTCGAACGACTGCACCGCATCCGTCTCGCCGCCCCGGCTTGACCGGAGTCCGAACGTGGTGGTGCCGAACCCACGATAACTGCGCACTGTTTGCCCGCCGCGCGGGTTGGCACGCTGTGGCCATGGCACACAACAGCTTCCGATTCGACGGCAAGATCGCACTGATCACCGGAGGTTCCAGCGGCATGGGCTTGGCCGCGGCGCGCCGGTTGCTCGCCGAAGGCGCGCTGGTCATCATCACCGGACGCGACAAGACCCGGCTCGATGCCGCAGTCGAGGAGCTCGGCGAGCGGGTCCTCGCGATCCCCGGTAACGCAGCGAGTCTCGCCGATCTCGAAACACTGGCGACAACCATTCAGGATCGGTATGGGCGGCTGGATGTCGTGTTCGCCAACGCGGGAATCGGCGCGTTCCAGCCCATCGAAGAGGTCACCGAGGCGGAGTTCTATCGTGTCGTGGACATCAACTTCAAAGCGGCGTTCTTCACCATCCAGAAGACGCTGCCGCTGCTGTCCGATCAAGCCGCGATCGTGATCAACTCGTCGTTCGGGCTGCATCGGGGGATGCCTTCCGCTGCTCTCTACTCGGCGACCAAGGCAGCGGTGCACAACCTCACCCGGACCCTTGCGGCCGAACTCGCGCCGAGGAGGATCCGGGTCAACTCGGTGAGCCCCGGCTACGTCGATACGCCGGCGTTCCGGGCCGAGATCTCGGCCGAGGCCCAGGCTGCCATCGGCAGCGGGGTCGCGGCAGGCCGCATCGGCGAGCCCGGCGAGATCGCCGCCGCGGTCGCGTTCCTCGCCTCCGATGAAGCGTCCTACATCAACGGACAGGACCTGCTGGTCGACGGCGGCCTGATCTCCGCCATCCCGGCGGGGATGCTGTGACAAACCCTTGCCAGGGAGCTTTTGAAAGCGCAGACTTGCGTACGTGGCTGCTTTCAGAGATGTCGAGCTGACGATCCTCGGGGATCCGATGCGGCAGGCGATCTTCGAACGACTCGCACGGCGACCGTCCTCGGTCGGCGATCTGGCCGAGTCGTTGCCGATCACCCGCCAGGCCGTTTCCCAGCATCTGCGGGTGCTCAAGGACGGGGGACTGGTGGTGGCCACACCGGAGGGCACGCGGCGCATCTACCGGATCAACCCGGACGGATTGGCCGCGATCCAGGCGTACTTCCAGCGGATCTGGGACGACGCGCTGACCAGTTTTCAGAAGGCCGCGGACGCGGCGGCCGATCCCGAACAGGAGACCTCATGACCACGACCCTTCCCACCCTGCAAGGCAAAGCCAGCGTGGCGATGCCGATCGAGAAAGCCTTCGCCTTCTTCACCGAATCGTTCGGCAGCTGGTGGCCCGCTGCCTACCACATCGGCCAGGCCGAGATGGCCGACGCGATCCTCGAAACCGGCGAGGGCGGACGCTGGTACGAGCGCGGCGTCGACGGGACCGAATGCGACTGGGGCCGCGTACTCACCTGGGAGCCACCGCACCGGCTGGTCGTGACCTGGCAGATCAACGGCCACTGGCAATACGACCCCGATCCCGCGCATGCGAGCGAGATCGAGGTCCGCTTCACCCCGGAAGGCCCGAATCAAACCAGCGTCGAACTCGAACACCGCCATCTCGACCGCCTCGTCGACGGCAAAGCCATCCACGACACGATCGTCGAACGTGGCGGCGGATGGGGCACGGTGCTCGAGCTGTTCGCCGAAACCGCTGAAGCACAAGGCTGACCGGCCATTTACGGGCACCGTGGCCGCGCGAGTGCTTAGCATCGGATGGTGGAGCCAGGATCGGTACTGAAGGCGCGCGCGGGCGGGAAGCTGCACGGCGGCAACCATGGGATCGCGCCGGAAGAGGTGGTGGCCGCGCAGCGGGCTCGCATGCTGGTGGGCATGATCGAGGCCGCGGCGCGGAAAGGGTATGCCGCGGTGACGGTCGCGGACGTGCTCGAGCGTGCCGGTGTCTCCCGGATGACGTTCTATCAGCATTTCGCGAACAAGGAGGCATGCTTTCTCGCCGCCTACGACATGGCCGTGGAGATCGTGATGAGCCGGATCGGGGCCGCGCTCACGTCCAGCGGTCCCGCGCTGGAACGCATCGACCGCGCACTGGACGCCTACTTCTCGACGCTCGCGCAGGAACCCGAGGTGGCCAAGGTCTTCCTGGTGGAGGTGTACGCGGCGGGGACGGCGGTGCTGCAGCGGCGATTGGCCACACAGTCCGGTTTGGTGGATGGATTCGCCGCGGCGCTCGGCGCGAGCCTGCCGGAGCAGCGGGTGGTGGCCGAGGCGGTGATCGGCGCGGTCGTCGCGCTGGCGACCAACCGAATCGTCGCGGGCGATTTCGGCGGCCTACCGGGTTTGCGGGAACCGCTGATGTCGCAGCTGATCACGAAGCTGGTGCGGGAGGATCCGGCCGCCCGGTGAGACGAGCGGCCCCTGCGCCTATCGGACGAGCAGTCCCATACGGCTGTTTCCTATAGGGTCGAACCGTCGCAGTGTCGCGAAGGGATGACCGTCATGAGTCTGCTTGTGCCGCAATCGATCAACGAGGTCTCCGGTACGGTCCGCCAGGCGCGGGCGACGTGGGCCTGGCATGCGCAGCGGGCGGGCGCGCGGCTCGCCGAACGTTATCCGGCGCCGGTTCGGCCGCTGGCCGATCCGCCACCCGGCAGCGGACTCAAACCGGTGCCGGGTGACTTCGGACTGCCCGGCATCGGCTACACCTTGCAGGCGTTGGCCGACCCGATCCACTTCGCGCGGACGAGATCGGAGAAATTGGGTCCGATCCAATGGTTCGGCCTGCTCGGGCGCCGCATGGTCGGGATCGCCAGCCCGGAGGGACTCCAGGCGGTGATGCTGGACCGGAACAAGGCGCTGTCGGCCCAGCGCGGCTGGGAATTCCTGATCGGCCCGTTCTTTCGCGGCGGGCTGCTGCTGCGTGATTTCGACGAGCACCGGTTCCATCGGCGCATCATGCAGCAGGCGTTCACCCGGCCGCGATTGATCGGCTATCTCGACCTGACCACGCCGCGGATCACCCGCGGCATCGCGGACTGGCGGCCGGGCGCGGACTTCCGCGTCTATCGTGCGATCAAGAAACTGCTGCTCCAGCAGGCCACCGAGGTCTTCGCGGGCGCTGAGCTGGGCGCGGAGGCCGCCCGGCTGGAGCGTGCCTTCGAGGACGCGGTGCGCGGTGGCGCGGCGCTGATCCGGACCAACGTCCCCGGTGGGGTGTGGGCTCGCGGCTTGCGCGGGCGGCGGGTGCTCGAACAACACTTCCGCCGCGCGTTGCCCGCCAAACGGGCCGGCGACGGCAACGACCTGTTCAGCGTGCTGTGCCGGGCCAGCACCGAGGACGGCGAGACCTTCACCGACGCCGAGGTGGTCGAGCACATGATCTTCGTGATGATGGCCGCCCACGACACCAGCACCATCGCCGCGTCCATGCTGGTCTACGAGCTCGGCCGACATCCGGAATGGCAGCAGCGGCTGCGCGCCGAATCCGTCGCGCTGGGCAAGCCCGCACTCGGCTACGACGATCTGGACCGGTTGCCCTCGCTCGATCTCGCGTTCAAGGAGGCGTTGCGGATCTATTCGCCGGTGGCCCAGCAGATCCGCGAGACGGTCACCGACACCGACATCCTCGGCTACTACGTCCCGAAAGGGACGCTCGTCCTGTGCGGCACCTACGCCATCATGCGCACCGAGGAGTACTGGCACGATGCCGACGAGTTCGACCCGGAGCGTTTCGCCGACCACCGCCGTGAGGACAAGTCCCATCGCTTCGCGTGGGCGCCGTTCGGCGGTGGCGCGCACAAATGTATCGGCCTCTACTTCGGCGGTATGACGGTGAAAGCCCTTGTGCACCAAATGCTGTTGCGATACCGCTGGAGTGTGCCGGACGGCTACCGGGTACCGCTGGTCGCGGGGACCGGCCCGATGCCGGCCGACGGTCTGCCGATCCGGCTGGAACGGATCGGCCGATGAGGATCGTCGCCGATCGCACCGTCTGCGCGGGCCATGGCATGTGCGAAGCGCTCGCGTCGCAGCGATACCTGCCGCGCTTCGTTTTGCGTCGTCTCCGGCGGGTACCGCGAATCTCGACGAGCTGTCCATCGACTCGAGAGGACCGGTGATTTCCCATGGCCACCTGCGCCACCTGCGGTAACGAGTACGACAAGACATTCACCATCACCCGGGACGGCGAATCCGCCATCTTCGACAGCTTCGAATGCGCGATCAACGCGATGGCCCCGACGTGCACGCACTGTTCGTGCCGAATCCTGGGGCACGGTGTCGAGGCGCGCGGTGAGTACTTCTGCTGCGCGCACTGCGCCCACGAAGCAGGCCACCCGGCCCTGGTCGATCACGTGTGAGCGAGCGTCAGCGAGCGAACCGAGGACACAGTGCGCTCTCGCGCACGACGGAGCCGAGCGCCAGCGAGGCGCAGTCGTGAGGGATAGACCGGCTCACTCGCGCTGAGCGGGCGCGTGGAGCCCGGCTGCCGCCGCTGCTTCGCCGAGCACCGCCTCGAGCATGGCCGGGGTGAGTCGTCCGGTGAAGGTGTTCTGCTGGCTCACGTGGTAGCAGCCGAACAGCTCCAGCGGCGTCCGTTCCACGTCGGTCGCGGCGAGTGCCACGTGCGCGCCGTGGCCGAATTTCGGTCGCGGACGCGGGACGACCCAGCCCGCCCGCGCCAGCACCGGGAACAGCGCCTGCCAGCCGAATGCTCCGAGCACCACCACCGAGCGGAGGGTCGGGGTCAGCAGGCGAATTTCGGTGTCCAACCAGTGACCGCACCGGTCCCGTTCGGCCGGGGTCGGCTTGTTGTCCGGCGGTGCGCAGTGCACCGGCGCGGTGACCCGTACGCCGGTGAGCCGCAGCCCGTCGTCGATGCTCGTCGACGTCGGTTGATTGGCCAAGCCCACGGCGTGCAGCGCGGCGTAGAGCACGTCCCCGCTGCGGTCGCCGGTGAACATGCGCCCGGTCCGGTTGCCGCCGTGCGCGGCGGGCGCGAGCCCGACGATGAGCATCCGGGCGTCGTCCGGGCCGAATCCGGGAACCGCACGTCCCCAATACGTTTGGTCGCGAAAGGCGGGGCGCTTCTGCTCGGCCGCGAGTTGGCGCCAGGCGACCAGGCGGGGGCAGGCGAAGCAATCCGCGACCGCGGCGTCGAGTTCGGCGACGCTGCGGCACACGCGGCCGGAGATCTCACTGTTGTTCATCGGAATTCCGTTCGGAGGTACTCCCACTCTGCCTCAGCTCGGTTGTTCACAGCCGATCCGTCCCATCCCGACCGACGCCCTCGGACATCTGTCCAGTTCAGCGGCGTGGCGGGCCGGATATCGAGCCGGAGATGTGATCGGTACCACCCGGTCCGGGTTGGTAGCATGGCGGTTCCGACCGACCGGATGCGGGTAGCTCACCGCCGGCTTCATTCGAAAGAGTCTTCCATGCAGTTTGAAATCGTCGAGCGGGACGAGACGTGGGTTGCCGGGCTGCCGGTGCGCAGCCCAAAGCGTGCGCTCGGGGAACTGCGTGACCGCGACCTGGAGGCCGCCTGGGCGGCCGTGCTGCACCAGGAGCTCGGCGGACCGCTGGCCAGCGCCTACACCGATTACAGCGGTGAGCTCGGCACCTACAACACACAGATCGTCGGCTACCAGTGCGCGTCCTTCGACGACGTCACCCGCGGGCACCTGGTGGCACGCCTGCCGCGCGGCGCCTATGCGCGGTTCTCTTCGGTCGGTAACTTCCCGCAGGTGATGACCGACCTGTGGACGCAAATCGCCTATGCCGAGGAGCACAACCAGATCAAGCGGACTTATACCGGCGATTTCGAGTGCTATCCACACGCCTACAAGATCGATCTCTACTTGGCGGTCGAGGCCCGATGAGCTATGCGATCGTGGTCCGCGCCGAGGCGATCTACGGCGGGCTGGTGGTCCCGCGAGTGCGCCCCAGTTTCAAGGTCAGCAACAGTGACCTGATCGAGTTCCTCAAGGATCGGCTGCGCGACCGAGCGGGCGAGGATCGGCCGATGTACACGGTGTACGTGCCGGATCCGGCCGGGAACTACAACGCGGTGGTGTGCTTCGAGTACCCCGCCGCGGACGCCGTGCCGGTGGGCGACGTCCTGGTGCGGGTGCCGAAAGGTGTCTACGCGCGTTTCGCGCCGAACGGCGACTATCACGATCCGGTGGAGGACGTGTGGGCGCAGGTCGACGACGCGACGGCGTCGGCGGAGATCACCCGTGCCTACCGTGAAGAGATCGAGATCTGGCACGGACCGGAGTCCGTGGAACTGTTCATCTCCATCCTCGTATAGATTGCTGAAAGGTAGCTACAGCAGAACCGACTGGTCTCCCCGTTATTTCCGATATTGACCACACCGCTTCTGACCTGCGGAAACAGTATGCGTACCGCAGAGTTTCCGGAAGATTAGCCGGACGGCTGGTCAATTCCTATCGGATGACGGATACTGCCCTGGGCAACTTCGTCTCGGCTCATGGCCGTGGGGTGCTGCATGAGGCTGGACCAACGCGCATAACAGCGCGGCGATGGAGTAGGAACAACATGACTGTGGATCTGATTGCAGTCGTGCCGACGAACTCCCTTGGGCGGGGAGTGTTTCGGTATTACGACGCGCAATCCGAGTGTGCGTTCTCAGTCGCCGAACCGAGCGTTCAGCCGGAGCTCTGGCACCGGTACCTGGACGGTGCGCTGGAGGTCTACCAGCGCTTCGGGGTCGAACACGCGCTCGAATACGAGTCGGTCGCCGATGGCCGGTCGACGTCGCTGTTCTTCGCGGCACTCGACGCGGGCGGCGAGATGGTCGCCGGAGTGCGGATGCAAGGCCCGTATACCGCGGCACGGCAGGCGCACGCGCTGGTCGAATGGGCGGGTCACCCCGGAGCGGACGAGCTGCACCGGATGATTGCCGATCGGATACCGGAGGGTGTGATCGAAGCCAAAGGCGCGTGGGTCGCCCGGGACGCGCCCAACCGCGCCGAGCTGAGCGCGGCCATCTCGCGCTCCGTGCTGCACGCGGCGCGCCTGCTCGGCGCGCGCTACGGTTTCGCCACGGTGGCGTCGTTCACCGTAGGCCGCCATCAGTCGTGCGGCGCGGTGCCCGCCGAGGGGATCCCCGCGGTTCCGTATCCCGACGAGCGCTACCAGACCGTGCCGCTGTGGTGGGATACCCGGTCCTACGCGGCATTCGCCGAGCAATCGCAACGGTCCCTGGCTCAGGCCGAGCAGAAGGCGCTCGGCGTACCGGCTGCCCGAACACCCGATGGCCCGTGCGGGGGCGTCCGGGGAGCGGGGGATCGGCGCCGACATGGGCGGTGACCGCAGCCGAGTGGCGCCGCACCGGCCCCTGGTCCTGGACGGCACCGATCCGGGCGACGCTCGGACGCTCGCCACGCTGCGCGACGATCCGCGCGTCGAATTCACCGACCTGCGCGCGTCGCTGCGCGCCGAGCTCGGCAAAATGGTTGCCGCCCCGGATATCTCGGAGGGCCCCGAGGCGGATCGGTGGATCTACTACCCGTGGCGCGCCGCCGTGATCGGGTTGCCGGGACGGCGGACATTCCGGATGATTCGGCTGGATCGCAATCGGAACAAACTCACCACAGCGGAACAGGATCGTCTGGCCGAAAGCACGATCGGGATCATCGGGCAAAGCGCCGGACACGCGATCGCGCATCTGCTCGCACTCGAAGGCATTTGCGGCGGGCTGCGTTTGGCCGATCTGGACGAAATCGAGTTGTCGAATCTCAACCGGGTTCCCGGAACGCTGTTCGACATCGGCGTCAACAAAGCGGTCGTGACTGCGCGGCGTATTGCCGAACTGGATCCCTATCTGCCGGTGGAGATCTTCGCCGCCGGAGTCGACGAGAATTCGGTGGACGCTTTCCTGGACGGCTTGGACGTCGTCGTCGAGGAATGTGATTCGCTCGATATGAAACTACTGGTCCGCGAGGCGGCGGCTCGGCACGGCATTCCGTTGCTCATGGAGACCAGCGACCGTGGTTTGCTGGATGTCGAGCGCTTCGATCTCGAACCCCAGCGCCCGGCGTTTCACGGGTTGCTCGGGGACATTCGCGCCGCGGATCTGCGCGGGCTGACGCCCAGGAAGAAGGCGCCGTTCGTGGTGAAGCTGCTCGGCGCCGCCGGGCTGTCGCCGCGGCTGGGCGCGAGCATGGTCGAAGTCGGGGAGACGGTGACCAGCTGGCCGCAACTGGGCGGCGACGTCGCCCTCGGCGCCGCGAGTGTGGTCGCCGCCGTGCGGCGCATCGGTCTCGGCACGAAGCTGGATTCCGGCCGCGTCCGGGTGGACATGGAACGGCATCTCGACGAGCTGGCCGACCCGCCGCCGACCGACGAACCGATCTGGGCGGAGGTCGCGCCCGAATCGGCCGCAGGACCCATCGACAGCGTGCTGGCCTGCGCGCAGCGGGCGCCCTCCGGGGGAAACATGCAGCCGTGGACGCTGCGCGCCGGGCCGAGCGACATCCGCATCGAGCTGGCTCCGGAGTACAGCTCGGCGATGGACGTCGGCTATCGCGGCAGCGCCGTCGCGCTCGGGGCCGCCTTGTACAACGCGCGCGCCGCCGCGGCGGCACACGGCATCCTCGGCCCGTACGAGTTCAGCGAGGGCGCCGCCGGGTCCGGTGAGCTCGTCGCGCGGCTGCGCCTGGGCGGTGAACGGAATCCGGAACTCGCCGCCGACTATCCGGCCGTGCTGCGCCGCGCGACCAATCGCCGGGTCGGCACCGGCGCCCCGCTGGCCGACGGGGTGCTGGATTCCCTTGCGGCGGTCGCCGAATCGGCCGGTGCGCATCTGCGCGCGGTGGTGGATCGGCTGAGAATCGAAGAAGCTGCACGTTTGCTGGGTGATTCCGACCGAATCCGCTATCTCACGCCCCGGTTATACGAGGAAATGCTCGCCGAAGTTCGGTGGCCGGACGACGATCCGGACACCGGGATCGATGCGCGCAGCCTGGAACTCACCGATGACGAGTGGGCGGCGTTCGAGATCATCACGCGCGCCGATGTGATGGCGCAGTTGCGATCCTGGTCCGGCGGTGCGGCTCTGGGGAAATACACCGCCGACCGCGTGCGATCCAGCTCCGCCATTTTGGCCGTGACATTCGACGGCGCCGAGCCTCGGTTGAGCGACTATGCCGAGGCAGGGGCGGCGGTCGCGCAGGTTTGGGTGCAGGCCGAGCGCCTCGGATTGTGTGTGCAACCGATTTCGCCGGTATACCTGTACGCCCGACGCCCGGGCGAACTTACCGCGATTTCCCCCGACTTCGCGGATACACTAGCGTCACTTCAAGGTCGTTTCCTGAACCTGCTGGAAGTGCCCGAGCATGAGACCATGGCGTTGGTGCTTCGCCTGAGCTACGCCTCCGCCGCCACCGTACGCAGTCGGCGGCGTCCGGTGCTCGGCGTGGACGCCAGTAGTTAGCGCGATCGGAGACAATGTGCCACGGCGTACCCTCGACTCATTGGTGACCCAGGTCGCCTCCGAGCTCATGGGTGTGGACGCCACCACTATGGTCGCCGCCACCGAGCGCGTGCTCGCGAAATTGGTCGAGTACTTCGACGTGGACTTCAGCTATGTGCGACACACCGACCGCGAACGTCGAGCAACCGTGCTCATCGCGGAGTGGCCGCACCGGCAGAACGTGCCGGACCCCGACCCGCTCGGGGTGATCTATTTCGAGAGCGCCGACCCCGTGTTCCGTGCGCTGGAAAACGCGACCGAGCCCTTGGTCGCGCGTCCGACCCCGCAGTTCGCCGAGTATCAGGAGACCGTTCGCCGGGCCTCCGGCATCGCGGGAGTCACTTCGGCCGCCGTGCCGCTGCTGTCCCGGGGCGAGCCGACCGGTGCGCTCGGGTTCGTCAAAGCGGGTGATCGAGAGTGGAGCAATCGGGAGCTCAATGTGTTGAAGGCCATCGCGGCGCTCTTTGCGCAATTGCAGGCGCGGGTCGTCGCGGAAGAACGGCTCCGATATATCGCGCTGCACGACGATTTGACCGGTCTGGCGAATCGACGCGCGCTGCTCGAGCATATGGAGGAACGACTACGCGCGGGCAGTCCCGGTCCGGTGGCCGCGTTTTTCCTCGACCTGGATCGCTTGAAAGCACTCAACGATTTCCTCGGTCACACCGCCGGGGACAACTTCATTCGCACGTTGTCGACGCGGTTGCGGGAGAACCTGGACCCGAACGACATGATCGCCCGGCTCGGCGGCGACGAATTCGTCATCGTTCCCGCCAAACCCATGGACGCGGTGGCCGCCGAGTACGAGGCCAACCGCATCCAGCAGTTGATCGCCCGGCGGGTCACCGTCGGCGGCGAGTCCGTCAGCCGGGGCGCCAGCGTCGGGGTCGCGCTCGGCATTCCCGGGGAAACCACCGTCGCGGACGTGCTGCGCCGCGCCGATCACGCGCTGCTGTCGGCGAAGTCCGGCGGTGGCAACGGAGTCGCGGTGTTCACCGACGCCATGCGCGCCCAATTCGAGCTCCAGGACGATGTGGAGCTCAACTTGCGCGGCGCGGTGTCGGACGGTTCGCTGCTGCTGCACTATCAGCCCGAGGTCGACCTGCGCACCGGCCGCATCGTCGCGCTGGAGGCGCTGGTGCGCTGGTTGCATCCGACCAGGGGGTTGTTGCCGCCCGCCGCGTTCGTCACCGTGGCCGAGGCCACCAACCTGGCGGGCGAGCTGGGGCGCTGGGTGATTCGGTCGGCCTGCGCGCAGTTCGCGGAGTGGCGCCGCCGCGGCATGGCGGGGAACGTCGTGATGCGGATCAACGTGTCGCCGGTGCAATTGGTCAGCCTCGATTTCGTCGAGCGCATCGAAGACATCCTGCGCCTTTTCGGCATCGACGGAAGTTCGGTGTGTCTGGAGATCACCGAGCACGTCGTGGTGCAGGATCTGGCCCGCACCCAGGTCACCTTGCGCGGACTGAAGCGCATGGGCGTGCAGATCGCCATCGACGACTTCGGCACCGGATACAGCTCGCTGTCGCATCTCAAAGCGCTGCCGGTGGACGCGGTGAAGATCGATCGCGGCTTCGTCCAGCGGCTCGGCGCCAGCACCGACGATCTGGCCATCGTGAAATCCATCATCGGCCTGGCCGGTTCCTTCGGTTTGGGCGTCGTCGGCGAGGGCGTCGAGACGGCGGTCGCCGCACGCACCCTGGTCGGCCTCGGGTGCTATCGCGCGCAGGGGTTTCTCATCGCACGGCCCATGCCAGCGGAACAGGTCGAAGCACATCTGGCGGCGGGCCGGATTCCGCTCGACCTCGATCTGCCCCGAGCCGGTCGTGGGCTGCCCGCGCACTGAATCCCGGCGGCCGGACCGCATGCCGTGGTCGTCCTCCCGGGCCGAATCAGCTGGTTCGCCCGTTCTTTCACGTCTGTTCACATGTCGTTCGGCGCGGGTAACCCGATCCGCTGCACGATCGGCGACGTGCGCATAGTTCAGCTGGCGAACTTCTACGGCCCCCGTTCGGGTGGGCTGCGCACCGCGCTGCACCACCTGGGCGAGGGGTATGCCGCCGCCGGGCACGAGGTGGTGCTGATCGTGCCGGGTCCGCGACGATCGGAGGAGATCCTGCCCAGCGGGGTCGTGCGGATCACGCTGCCCGCGTTGGCCATTCCGTGGACCGGTGGCTATCGGGCGGCGCACCCGCGCCGGGTGGCCGACGTGCTGGCCGGGCTGCGGCCCGACGTGCTCGAGGTCTCCGATCGGCTGACGTTGCGCGGATTCGGTCGCTGGGCGCGGCGGCGCGAGGTGACCGGCGTGATGATCTCGCACGAGCGCCTCGACCGGCTGCTCGGCCAGGTGCTGCCCGGACCGGTGGCGCGGCGCTGCGCGGACGTGGCCAACCGGCATACCGCCGGCGAGTACGACAGGGTCGTGTGCACGACGGAATTCGCCCGCGAGGAATTCCAGCGCATCGGTGCGTCGAACGTGGAGCTGGTCCCGCTGGGGGTGGATCTGGAGTTGTTCAGCCCGCGGCGGCGCGACCGCAGGCTGCGTGCCGATCTCGGGGTGCCGGGACATCCGCTGCTGGTGCACTGCGGCCGGTTGTCGGTGGAGAAGCGGGTGGATCGCAGCATCGAGGCGGTCGGCGCGCTGCGCGAAGCGGGCATCGAGGCCCGGTTGGTGGTCGCGGGAGACGGTCCGCGGCGGGATGCCTTGCAGCGGCGGGCACGGGCACTGCCCGCGCTGCCCGGTGGGGTGCCGGCCGTGCACTTCACCGGCTTCATCTCCGAGCGGGCGATGGTCGCGAAATTGCTTGCCACCGCAGATGTCTCGCTGGCCCCTGGTCCGCACGAGACGTTCGGGCTGGCCGCGCTGGAGGCGCTCGCGGCGGGCACCCCCGTGGTGGCGAGCCGATCCTCGGCGCTGGCCGACATCGTGACCGCCGACTGCGGCGCGGTCGCCGCCGACGATCCGTCCGCGTTCGCGCGGGCGGTCACCGACGTGCTGGCCATGCCGCAGGCCGGGCGGCGCAAGGCCGCGCGCAGCCGCGCCGAGCAGTTCACCTGGCCGCGGGCGGTGGCGGGCATGCTGGAGGTGCTCGGCCGCTAGCCGGGCCGACCGCCGGTCAGCAGGCCGCCGGTTTCGACGGGCAGTTCAGCTGCACGTCGAGCACGCGCGCGCCCGGGCCCTCGGAGCCGAGCCGGTCGTGCTCGTTGACCAGGCGGCAGCTGCCCAGTGACAGGCAGCCGCAGCCGATACAGCCGGTGAGGTTGTCGCGCAAGCGAACCAGTTGGGTGATCCGGTCGTCGAGATCGGCACGCCAGGCCGTCGACAGGGTCTCCCAGTCGCGGCGGGTGGGGGTGCGGCCTTCGGGCAGCTGGTCGAGGGCGGCCCGGATCTCGCTCAGCGGTATGCCGACACGCTGGGAGATGCGGATGAAGGCAACCCGGCGCAGCGTCTCGCGAGCGTATCTCCGTTGGTTCCCGCTGGTGCGTCTGCTGGTGATGAGCCCTTCGCGTTCGTAGAAGTGCAACGCGGAGACCGCGACTCCACTACGCTCGGAGAGCTGGCCGGGGGTCAGCTCTTTCGCCCGCCAATCGGCTGTCGACATGCACACTCCTCCAATCACCTCAACAATACTTCAGGTTAGGTGAGCCGGGGGGCGGATTCAGCAGCACGGGTGATCAGCAAGAATTCCGTGCTCTCGAGGCCGCGGCGAACTACGGTCTGATCATGGGAGCAGATGCTGTGTCCGCGCGGCGCGAAGATCCGGACCCGCAGGGGCCCGAGCGGGACGATGCGCGCCTCGCGGTGACCTCCGAAGTCGGTGCGTTGCGTACGGTGCTGCTGCACCGGCCCGGCAACGAGCTGCGCAGGCTGACGCCGCGTAACAACGATCAACTGCTGTTCGACGGCATCCCCTGGGTGGAACGCGCGCAGCAGGAGCACGACACCTTCGCCGGCGTCCTGCGCGCCCGCGGCACCGAGGTGCTGCTGCTGTCGGACCTGCTCGCCGAGACGCTCGCGGTCAGCGGCGCCGCCCGCATCCAGGGCATCTCGGCCGCGGTCGACGCGCGCAGGCTCGGGCACACGCTGGCCGACGAGCTGGCCGCCTTCCTGCGCGGGGTCCCGGCGAGGGAATTGGCCGAGATCCTGATGGCGGGCATGACGTTCGACGAATTGCCGTTCGGGCCCGACCACACCTCCCTGGTCCGCCGCATGCACCACGGCGCGGACTTCGTCATCGATCCGCTGCCCAATCTGCTGTTCACCAGGGATTCCTCGTTCTGGGTCGGTCCGCGCGTCGCGATCACCTCGCTGGCACTGCCCGCCCGGAGCCGCGAGACTTCGCTGACCGATCTCATCTACGCCTTCCACCCCCGTTTCCTCGGGGTGCGGCGCGCCTATGAATCGCACACCGCTCCGATCGAGGGCGGTGACGTGCTGCTGCTGTCCCAAGGCGTCGTCGCGGTTGGCGTCGGGGAGCGTACCTCCCCCGCGGGGGCGGAAGCATTGGCCCGCAGCCTGTTCGACGACGACCTCGCGCACACCGTGCTGGTGGTGCCGATCGCGCAGACCCGCGCGACCATGCACCTGGACACGGTGTGCACCATGGTCGACGCCGACGCCGTCGTGATGTACCCGGCGGTGCGGGACTCGCTGTGCGCGTTCACCATTCACAAGGAGGACGACTACGGCGGGCGGCAGGGCGGCGGCCGGGTCGCGATGCGCGGTCCCGACCCGTTCCTGCCCGCCGCCGCCGACGCGATGGGCATCGGCAAGCTGCGGGTGATCGACACCGGGCTGGACGGCGTCACCGCCGAACGCGAGCAATGGGACGACGGCAACAACACCCTCGCCCTCGCCCCTGGCGTGGTGGTGGCCTACGAGCGCAACGAGATGACGAACGCCAGACTGGAGGACGCGGGCATCGAGGTGCTGCGCATCCCCGGTTCGGAATTGGGTTCCGGCCGCGGTGGACCCCGGTGCCTGTCCTGTCCGCTGTCCCGAGACGACGTGTGAGTCGCCATGTTCACCATCACGGTGTCGCACGAGTCGGCCGTGCCGCCCTACGAGCAGCTGCGCCTCGGCATCATCGCCCAGGTGCGCTCCGGTGAGCTGACAGCCGGAACCAAGATCCCCACCGTCCGTGCGCTGGCCGCCCAGCTCGGTCTCGCCCCGAACACGGTGGCCAGGGCCTACCGCGAGCTGGAGGCCGACGGAGTGGTCGAGACCCGAGGCAGACAGGGGTCGTTCATCGCGTCGTCGGGGGACCCGACGCGGGACGTGGCTGGCCGGGCCGCCACCGCGTACGTCGCGACGGTGCGCAGATTGGGCTTGGACGACGACACGGCACTGCGCTACGTGCGGGCAGCGCTGGAAGCCTGAACAGTGGCGGCTGCGTTCCATTGCCGCTCGATCTGCGTCCTTGCGAACTGGGCTGCAGTTGCCGTCTTACGCAACTACTCAGCCCAACTCCCGGTTTCGAGCGAAGCGAGATTGAGTATTCTCCGCGAACACGCAGCGCCGCAGGCGCTGCAAATCAGACACAGCTACCGCCAGCTGGGCAGCCAGAGGTGGTCGTGCCAGTTGCTCGGTGTGATCGGCAGGGCGGTGAGGATGGGCCACAGCCAGATGAAGTTGGCGATCACCAGCCCGAGATACAGGCAGACCGCGAGCAGGCCGAGGCTGCGCCGTTCGCTCGGCGGCGCGGACAGGTAGGTTCCGGCGGGGCTGCGCGGTATCGGGCTCGGGCGTGCCGGGCCCAGGATGTCGCCGAGCACCAGCGCCACGCCCATCACCAGGAACGGCGCCATCGGGACGGCGTAGAAGTAGTACATCTGCCGGTCGAGTGTGGCGAACCAGGGCAGCAGTGCCGCGCCGTAGGCGACCAGCACCGCGCCGTAGCGCCAGTCGCGGCGGACCACGGCGCGCCACAGCATCCAGGCCAGCACCGGAATCGCGATCCACCACAGGGCGGGCGTCCCGATCAGCATCACGGCCTTCACGCACTGGGTCTGGCCGCAGCCGGTGACGCCGCTGTCGGCGTAGTAGTACAGCATCGGGCGCAGGCCCATCGGCCAGGTCCAGGGCTTGGACTCCCAGGGGTGATGGTTGCCCGCCGAGTTGGTCAGCTCGGTGTGGAACTCCAGCGATCTGGCGTTGAAGTACCACAGCGAACGCAGGGCGCCCGGCACCACATGCGACCAGAATCCGCCGGTGCCGATCGGGTCCGTCGGAGCCGACGGATTGCCCGGCATGTACCGGTACACGCCGGTCTCGCTGGCGAACCAGCCCCAGTAACTGGCCAGATAGACCCCGAGCGGCACGAGCACCAGCGCGTACAGCGCGGGGCCGATATCGCGTACGGCGACGCCGAGCCAGGGGCGGCGGACCCGATAGGCCCGCCGCGCCGAGAGATCGAAGTAGACGCTCAGCAGGCCGAAGGCGGCGATGAAATAGATGCCGGACCACTTGGTCCCGCAGGCCAGCCCGAGCAGCACGCCCGCACCGAAGCGCCACCAGCGCACACCGAGGCGCGGCCCCCAGTCGGTGACGCCGATCCGGCCCTCGGCGTCCGCCCTGGCGACCCGGGCGCGGGTCTCGTCGCGGTCGACGATGAGACAGCCGAAGGCGGCGGTCACGAACAGCGCCATGAAGATGTCGAGCATGCCGATGCGCGACGAGACGAAGGTGAGCCCGTCGGCGATGAGCAGGATGCCCGCGATCGCGCCGATCAGCGTGGAGCGCGCCATCCGGCGCACGATCCGGATCACCAGCAGCACCAGCACGGTTCCGGCAATCGCGGCGGTGAAGCGCCAGCCCCAGCCGTTGTAGCCGAACATCGCCTCGCCGATCGCGATGAGCTGCTTGCCGACCGGCGGGTGCACCACCAGCCCGTAACCGGGATTGTCCTCCACCCAGCCGCCGGTGAGCATCTGCCAGGCCTGCGGGGCGTAGTGCTTCTCGTCGAACACGGGGGTGCCCGCGTCGGTCGGATAGTTGAGCATCGTGAACCGCGTCACCGCCGCGATCGCGGTGAGGAACGCCGTCACCAGCCACCCACGCAACCGGTCGGTCGGCCCGAAGTCGGGCGTCGGCCGCAGCGGCGCCGGACTCGACCAGGAGGGCACGGTCCCGAACCGTGCCTTCGCACGCTGGTCGGTCACCTGAGTCACGCCCCCGATCGTAAGCTGCCCCGCCTATCCGGGTCTTCAGGCCGTACTAGTTGGGTGGCTCGCGAGTTGCGTGATCAGGTGTTGCGCGGTGGGGATCGCGGCCGCGTTTCGCTTCGGTCGGTGCGGCCCGAACCGCATGGCCGCGCCGGGGTCTGCTGGGGCCGGTGGCATCGGCGGATAGGCTGCGGGTGGCGGCGATCGCCGGATACGTGACGTGGACGGGAGTGCGGTGGCGGACGAGGCGACGGGAGGCGGGCTGGTGCTCGCGGCGACGCCGATGGGTGATGTCGGGGATGCCTCGCAGCGCCTGCGTGCAGCGCTGTCCACGGCCGATGTCGTCGCCGCCGAGGACACTCGGCGGACCAGGGCGCTGGCAAAGGCATTGGGGGTGGAGATCACCGGGCGGGTGGTCAGTTTCTACGACCACGTGGAGACGGCGCGGATCCCGATGCTGCTCGACGAGATCGCCGCAGGCCGCACGGTGCTGCTGGTCACCGACGCGGGCATGCCGTCGGTCAGTGACCCCGGCTATCGGATGGTCGCGGCCTGCGTCGAGCGCGGCCTGCCGGTGACCTGCCTGCCCGGCCCCTCCGCGGTGACCACGGCGCTTGCCTTGTCGGCCCTGCCGGTGGAACGGTTCTGCTTCGACGGATTCGCGCCACGCAAATCCGGCCAGCGCCGGGAATGGCTGCGCACCTTGGCCGCGGAGCCGCGCGCCTGTGTCTTCTTCGAGGCGCCGCACCGCCTCGCCGACTGCCTGGCCGACGCGGTCGAGATCCTCGGACCGGATCGTCGCGTGGCCGTCTGCCGCGAGCTGACCAAGACCTACGAGGAAGTGGTCCGCGGCACCCTCGCCGAACTCGCGGCCTGGGCGGTCGACGGCGCGCGCGGTGAGATCACCGTGGTCCTCGCGGGCGCCGCGCCGACTTCCGCCGACCCCGCCGACCTGGTCGACGCGGTCGAATCCCTTACCGCCACCGGCATCCGCCTCAAGGACGCCTGCGCCGACATCGCCGCCGCGCATGCCGTTTCCCGCCGCGAGCTCTACGACGCGGTCCTCACCGCCCGCCGCGGCTCGTAGCAGGGCGGCGGGAAGGCGCGCCCTGTGTGTGCCCGGGTTCGTGCGGCGGGCATGATCGTCGGTATGACTTCTCTGGAGAGCAAAGCCACGACGTTTCTCGGACTGCATGTGCCGGGGGATCCGGGAGTTTTCCCCACGGTATGGGATGCCTGGTCCGCGAAAGTCGCGGTGGAGGCCGGTTTTTCGGCCTTGACGGTCGGCAGTCATCCGCTGGCCGACTCGATCGGTCGCGCCGACGGGGAAGGGATGACCTTCGACGAGTCGATGACCCGGGTACGGCAGATCACGGCGGCGGTGGACGTGCCGGTGTCGGTCGACATCGAGTCCGGGTACGGGCTGGAGCCCGCGCGGCTGATCGAGGGGCTGCTCGAGGCGGGCGCGATCGGACTCAATATCGAGGACACCGTGCACAGCGAGGGCAAGCGGCTGCGCGGCGCGCAGGAGCACGCCGATCTCGTGCACCGTTTGCGCGAGTCCGCCGACGCCGCGGGCGTGCACGTGGTGATCAATGCCCGCACCGACCTGTTCCTGCGCAAAGACGGTGACGACGCCGACCGTGTCGACCGTGCTGTCGAACGGCTGAAGCTGGCCGCCGAGGCGGGCGCCGACGTGCTGTTCCCGGTGGGCCGCCACGCCGACGCCGACATGCGCCGCCTGACTGGCGAACTGCCGCTGCCGATCAGCGCCACCGTGCTCCCGGATCAGGCCGACAAGGCGGCCCTCGCCGATCAGGGCGTCGCCCGCATCACCTTCGGCCCGTTCCTCCAGGCCGCTTTGACCACCGAGACCAACCGCCTGCTCGATCGCTGGAAGTGAGCCTGCCGGTCAGGCCGGAACCGGCAGCCCCAGCGTGGTCATGACGAACTGGACGAACAGCGGCGCCAGTTCCGGTACGCGCCCGGGGCCGTCGGCGATGATGACGCGGCGCGTGCGCTCGCCGATGGCGTCCGGGATCAGGGCGATCAGCTCGTCCGAGATCTCCGGCAGCGTCGGATCGGCCGCGCGTGCCTCGTCGTAGAACAGTCGATACAGCTGGGCGAACCGGTCGACGGCCAGGTCGCGGTAGCCGACAGCGGCCTGGTTCACTTTGAAGGACTCCACCAGCACCAGCCGCGCGAAATCCGGCTCGGTGGCGACGGTCTGGCAGAACGTGACGACGATGGATTCGATCTTCGCGTACGCGTCGGCGTCCGGCGGCAGTTGCGCGAGTTCCTCCGCGATCCGGGTCGCCACGATGTCGACCCCCGTGTGCACCGCCTCGACGAAGCACTCCTCCTTGTTGGTGAAGTGCTCGTAGAAGGTGGTGCGCGAAACCCGGGCTCGCGCAACGAGATCGGTGAGTGTGGTGGCGGGATAGCCCTTGCTGTCCACACACTCGACCATGGCTTCGACCAGTCTGCCGCGCTGCGACGTGAGCACGGCTTCGCGCGCGGCGCGATGGCGCTCGGCGAAACCGGACCGCTGAACGGATGTCGTCGCATGCTGCTGACGCATGGGTGCCCTCTCTGTGCCGGAACCGATCCGAACGGAACGTCGACGTACCGATCGCACACGGTCCGGGGCGCTGCACGGCCGCGAACCGGTGTTTCATTATCCGACAACGGATTCCACCGCGGGAAGGCAGGTGGATCGGTGCCCGGCTCGGCCCCGGGGAGAACAGTGCGAAAGTATTGCGCGCCTTGATATTCCGGCACGCAACACCTTCGAGTCAATCCTTTGGTTCGACGTACTTGGGGAAAACAGGTTCCGGCGCGGGCAGAGCGACCCCGGGCTCGATCGGGGTCGCGATGTCGGCGAAGGCCCGGTTCTGCTGACCCAGTTGATCGAGGATGCGCCCCGCCGAACCCGGCATCACGGGCTGCACCAGGATGGCGACGATCCGCAGCACCTCCAGCGTCACGTACAGCACCGTGGCCTCGCGGGCGAGGTCCTCCGGGGTGCCGGATTTCGCCAGCGCCCACGGCGCCTGAGCGGAGAAGTACCGGTTCGTCTCGCCGAGCGTCAGCCAGATCGCCTCCAGCGCGAGATGCATCTGCTGGGCGTCGAATTCGGTGCGGCAGCGCTCCAGCAGGCCGCCCGCGAGGTCGAGCAGGGCGCGATCGTCGGTGGTGAACTCGCCCGGTGTCGGCACCACGCCGCCGCAGTCGCGCGCGACCAGCTTGGTGCTGCGCTGCACCAGGTTGCCGAACTCGTTGGCCAGGTCGCTGTTGATCCGGCCGACGATCGCCTCGTGGCTGTAGCTGCCGTCCTGACCGTAGGAGATCTCGCGCAGCAGGAAGAAGCGCACCGCGTCCAAGCCGTAGTTCTCGACCAGCTCCAGCGGGTCGACCACGTTGCCGACCGACTTGGACATCTTCTCGCCCTTGTTGTACAGGAACCCGTGCACGAACACGCGTTTCGGCAGTTCCACACCAGCCGACATCAGGAACGCGGGCCAGTACACGGTGTGGAAACGGGTGATGTCCTTGCCGATGATGTGGACGTCGGCAGGCCAGAACTTCTGGAACGCGGCGGATTCGGTGTCCGGGAAGCCGACGCCGGTGATGTAGTTGGTCAGCGCGTCCACCCACACGTACATGACGTGGTCCGGGTGGCCCGGCACCGGCACACCCCAGTCGAAGGTGGTGCGCGAGATGGACAGATCCTTCAGCCCCGCCTTGACGTAGCTGACGATCTCGTTGCGCCGCGTCGCCGGTGCGATGAATTCGGGATGCTCGTCGTACAGCGCGAGCAGCTTGTCCTGGTAGGCCGAGAGCCGGAAGAAGTAGTTCGACTCTTCGGTCCAGGTCACCGGGGTCTTGGACTCGGTGGAGACGCGGGTGCCGTCCTCCAGCACCGTGGTCTCCTCGTCGGTGTAGAACGCCTCGTCGCGCACCGAGTACCAGCCCGAGTAGTTGCCCAGGTAGATGTCGCCGTTGGCGAGCATCCGCTCCCAGATCGCGGCGCTGGCCACCTGGTGGTCGGCGTCGGTGGTGCGGATGAACCGGTCGAAGGAGATGTCGAGCGTCTTGTCCAGCGCCTCGAACACATCGGAGTTGCGCGCGGCGAGTTCCCGCACCGGCATGCCCTCGGCGCCCGCGGCCTGCTGCATCTTCTGGCCGTGCTCGTCGGTGCCGGTCATGAAGAACACGTCGTACCCGTCGAGCCGCTTGAAGCGGGCGATGGCGTCGGCCGAGATGTACTCGTACGCATGCCCGATGTGCGGCGCACCGTTCGGATAGGCGATGGCCGTGGTGATGTAGAAGGCGGGGCGGTCAGCTTCGCTCATGGTGTGTCTACTGTAATGCTCGTGCATTCCTTCGCTCGCGTGAATATCCCCGGCGTCGATCCGCGGGTCGATGCCTCCGCGCTGCGTGACCACCGCGCGCTCGCCGACCACGGTGCGCTCGCCGGGGGTGGCCGTCGATGAGCGCCGCCCGTCCCGCGCCGGAGCTGCCGGAGCCGCTCGCGCCGATCGTGGATGCGCACACCCACCTGGACGCCTGCGGCGCGACCGACGCGGCCTCCACCGCGGCGATCGTGGACCGGGCCGCTTCGGTCGGCGTCGGCCAGGTGGTCACCGTGGCCGACGACCTGGCCGCGGCGCGGTGGGCGGTGCGGGCCGCGCACTGGGACGATCGCGTGTTCGCGGCCGTCGCACTGCATCCGACCAGGGCGAACGCGCTGGACGACGCGGCGAAGGCCGAGCTGGAGCGCCTGGCCGCCGACCCGCGCGTGGTCGCCGTCGGCGAGACCGGCCTGGACTACTACTGGCCGGGCAAGCTGGACGGCTGCGCGGACATCGAGACGCAGATCGAGGGTTTCCGCTGGCATATCGACCTGGCCAAACGGGTCCGCAAGCCGCTGATGATCCACAATCGCGAGGCCGACCACGACCTGCTGACGGTGCTGCTGGACGAGGGCCCGCCGGACACCGTGATCTTCCACTGCTTCTCCTCGGACACGAACATGGCGCTGTCCTGCGTGGCCGAGGGGTACATCCTGAGTTTCTCCGGGACGGTGAGCTTCAAGAACGCGCACGAGCTGCGCGAGGCGGCTCGAGTCGTGCCCGACGATCAGATCCTGGTCGAGACGGACGCGCCGTATCTGACCCCGCATCCGTTCCGTGGCGCGCCCAACGAGCCGTACTGCCTGCCCTACACGGTGCGAGCGCTGGCCGCACTGCGCGAGCAGGACCCCGCGGAATTGGCGAAGATCACCACCGCCAACGCGCGTCGCGTCTACCGCATCTAAGGCTCCCGGCCGCTTCGCTGACGAGAGCCCGCCATCCCAAATGTGTTCTATGTCACGTTTGGTATCTCGTTCCGTGATTTACCTGCGCCGTCGATATTTGATCGTGATATTGAAAAGCCCCTGTTCCGGAGCTTGCGGTTGTCGGGTCCCGGCACCCTCGTTATCGTGCTGTGACCATGTCACCCTTTACGCGGATCAACCAGTCGCGGTCCCCGCTGCTGTACCTCGCGGTCGGGGCGCTGTTGCTGACGCTGATCGTCGGCGCGGGCCTGGCGATCGTGAACCGCAAGACGGTGACCGTCGTCGTGGACGGCGAGAAGCTGTTGCAGACCACCATGTCGCGCGACGTGCGCGGCGTCCTGAAGGCCGCGGGCTTCGCCGTGACCGACCGGGACAAGGTGGCTCCCGCGTTGGCCGCGCACATCGGCAACGGCGCGACCATCACGCTCAATCGGGCACGGGAAGTCGACATCTCGGTCGACGGCTTGACGCAGAAGGTGTGGACCACCGGTGTGACCGCCGGGGAGGCGCTCGAGCAGCTGAAGATCCCGAAAGAGGTGTACGTCTCGCCCGCGCGCGAGGAGAAGCTGCCGCTGCAGGGCGCGTCGCTGCTCATCGCGACCCCGCGCACGGTCTCGCTGCTCGACGGCATCGGCAACCCGGTGGACGTTCGCCTGGCCGCCCCCACGGTCGGTGAGTTCCTGAAGGTCGCGGGCATCCCGCTGATCGAGCAGGACTCCGTCGAACCCGCCGCGTCGACCCCGCTGACGAATGGCCTGCGCATCACGGTGACGCGCAAGCGGGTGGAGCGGCACACCGAGACGATGCCGCTGGATCCGCCGGAGAACGTCATCGAAGACCCGACCTTGAACATGAGCCGCACCGTCGTGGAATCACCCGGCAAGCCGGGCGTCCAGGACGTCACGTTCGCGGTCACCATGGTCAACGGCCAGGAAGTCGACCGCACGCCGATCGGCTCGACGGTGACCGTCGCCGCGCAGCCGAAGACCGTCCGCAAGGGCGCCAAGCCGGGCACCGAGGTGCCTCCGGTGCGCGACGGCGCGATCTGGGACGCGCTGGCCCGCTGCGAGTCGACCGGCAACTGGTCGATCAACACCGGCAACGGTTACTACGGCGGCGTGCAGTTCGACCAGGGCACCTGGGAGCGGCAGGGCGGTCTGCGGTACGCGCCGCGCGCCGATCTGGCGACCAGGGAGGAGCAGATCGCCATCGCCGAGATCACCCGGCAACGGCAGGGCTGGGGCGCCTGGCCCGCCTGCACCGGCAGGCTCGGCATCAGCTGACGCGTCCTGCGGAGGCCCGGCCGCGGCGAGCGGAAGGGTGGCGTCGACACTCGGTTGATAGATTCTCGAGGTGCCCGAACCTGAGATTGCCGCTCGCGGAAGTGCCGCGCTGCTCGGTCCCGCCGAGGTGCGCGTGCTGGCCGAACGGTTCGGGATTCGCCCGACCAAGCAGCTCGGGCAGAACTTCGTGCACGACGCGAACACGGTGCGCCGGATCGTCGCGGCCGCGGGCGTCGGGCGCGCCGACGTGGTGCTCGAGGTCGGGCCCGGTCTGGGTTCGCTGACCCTCGCGCTGCTGGATGTGGTGGATTCGGTGGTCGCCGTCGAGATCGATCCAGTGCTCGCGCGGCATCTTCCGGTCACGGTCGCGGATCGGGCGCCGGAACTGGCGGCGCGGTTGTCGGTGGTGGAGGCGGACGCGCTGCGCGTCACCGCCGCGGATCTTCCCGCCGTGCCGACCGCGCTGGTGGCCAATCTGCCGTACAACGTGGCGGTGCCGGTACTGCTGCATCTCCTGGCCGAATTGCCGAGCATCGCGGTGGCTCTGGTGATGGTGCAGGCCGAGGTGGCCGATCGGCTCGCCGCCGAGCCCGGTAGCCGCGTCTATGGCGTGCCGAGTGTGAAGGCGGGTTTCTTCGGCACGGTCCGGCGCGCTGGCGCGGTCGGCACCCAGGTGTTCTGGCCGGTTCCGCGCGTCGAGTCGGGCTTGGTCCGGATCGAACGTTTCGCCCAGCCGCCGTGGCCGATGGACGACGCGCACCGCCGCAAGGTCTTCGAGGTCATCGACGCCGCCTTCGCCCAGCGCCGCAAGACCCTCCGCGCCGCGCTCGCCGCCTGGGCGGGCTCGCCCGCCGAAGCCGAACGCCGCCTGCTCGCCGCGGGCATTTCGCCCACCGCGCGCGGCGAGACACTCGACACCGCGGCCTTCGTCCGTCTGGCCGCCCAGGCGTAGCGCTCCGCATACGGCAGTGGCTCCTCGCAAGTGTGCGAGGAGCCAGGCGGAAAACGGGATTCAGACGGCGACTTCGTAGCCCGCCTCGTCGACGGCGGCGACGATATCGGCATCGGCGATCGGCCCGGTGCTGTCGACCCGGACCGCGCCGCTGGCGAGATCGACGTCGACGCTGGTCACACCGTCGATCTTGCCGATCTCGGTCTTGACGGAGCTGACGCAGTGCCCGCAGGTCATCCCGGTGACGGTGTAGGTGGTGGTGGGCATTTTCCGACTCCTTCGCTCCATCATTGTCATACATCCGGGGGGTATCCCCGACATCTGAAAGATACCCCCCTTAGGTATGTGGCGCAAGGGGATCGTCGTGCCGAGCATCGCCCATGGCCATATCGATTCTCGCGTCCGCGTTTCCGCGCTGTGCAGCCCATTGCCGCTCTGGGCGCGCGCCGACTGATCGAGGGCACGTCGGGCCGCCGCGTATCGGCGGATGAACGAGCACGTGAGCGCTCGGCAGAGGATCGCTGCCGACTTCGAGTGGGCCGACGGCGGCAAGCGCGGCGAACTACACGCCTTCGGCCAGCTCCAGCCAGCGTTCCTCCGCGGTCTCCTTCTCTGCGATGACCTGCTTGAGTTCCGCACCCAACGTGACCAGCTTGTCCGGATCGGTGGCGGCGTCGGCCAGCGCGGCGTGCAGACGCTGCTCGCGATCGGACAGTTTGTCGATGGCGCGTTCCAGGCGGGTCAGCTCTTTGCGGGCTGCGCGGTAGGCCGCGGAATCGGTGGCGGGCGCGTCGGCGGGCTTGGCCTCCGGCGCCGTGGCGCGGGTTCGCCCAGCGGTGAGTGCGGCGCGTTTGGCCAGGTATTCCTCGATGCCGCCGGGCAGGTTGGTCAGCTTGCCGTCGCCGAACAGCGCCCAGGTGGAGTCGCAGATGCGCTCGATGAGGTAGCGGTCGTGACTGATCACCACCAGCGTGCCCGCCCAGTTGTCCAGCAGGTCCTCCAGCTGTTGCAGCGTGTCGATGTCCAGGTCGTTGGTCGGCTCGTCGAGCAGCAGGACGTTCGGCTCGGACATCAGGATGCGCGTCAGCTGCAGGCGGCGGCGCTCGCCGCCGGACAGGTCGCCGACCGGTGTGCGCTGGCGGGCGGGGCTGAAGCCGAGCCGCTCGGCCAGCTGGCCCGCGGAGATCTCCTTGTCGCCGAGCATGATTCGCTGCGCGACCTGCTGCACCGCCTCCAGAACGCGCAGATCGGTCGGCAGGTCGTCGAGTTCCTGACGCAGCCAGCCGATCTGCACGGTCTGGCCCTGGATGCGCTTGCCCGCGGCCAGCGCCGAGCCATTCGGCCCGGTGTCTCCGGCCAGCGCGCGCAGCAGCGTCGTCTTGCCCGACCCGTTGACGCCCACCAGACCGACGCGTTCGCCCGGCGCCAGCCGCCAGGTGAGATCGCGCACCAGCTCCCTGCCGTCCGGGGTGGCGAGCGTGGCGTCCTCGAGTTCGACGACGACGCGCCCGAGGCGCTTGCGGGCGAAGGCGGCCAGCGAGACGCTGTCGCGCGGCGGCGGCACGTCCGCGATCAAGGCTTCGGCGGCCTCGACCCGGTAGCGCGGCTTGGAGGTGCGGGCCTGCGGGCCGCGCCGCAGCCAGGCCAGTTCCTTGCGGGCCAGGTTGCGCCGCCGCGCCTCGGAGGCGTCCGCCTGGCGGGCGCGCTCGGCGCGGGCGAAGATCCAGTCGCCGTAACCGCCCTCGTAGCTTTCCACCTTGCCGCCGACCACTTCCCAGGTGTTGGTGGCGACGGTGTCGAGGAACCAGCGGTCGTGGGTCACCACGACCAGCGCGCTGCGGCGGCTCAGCAGGTGTTCGGCCAGCCACTGCACGCCCTCCACGTCGAGGTGGTTGGTCGGCTCGTCCAGTACCAGCAGGTCGAGCTCGCGCACCAGCGCGGCGGCGAGCGCGACCCGGCGGCGCTCGCCCCCGGAGAGGTTGTCGACGAGGGTGTCCATGCCGAGATCGGCGATGCCGATGCCCTCCATCACCGAGCGGATGCGCGGGTTGGCGGCCCATTCGTGTTCGGCGACCTGGTCGGTCATCGCGTCGTCGGCGAGACCGGCCAGGACCACCGAGCCCACGGTCGCGCCCTCGGGCAGCGTGCCGCGCTGCGTCACCACCGCCATGCGCAAGCCACCGACCCTGCTGACCCGGCCGCTGTCCGGTTCCTCGATGCCGGTGAGCACCTCGAGCAGGGTGGTCTTGCCGCCTCCGTTGAGGCCGACGACCCCGATCCGTTCGCCCGCGTGCACGCCGAGCGAGACGTTGTCCAGCAACGGCTTGATCCCGAAGCTCTTGTGGACCTGTTCGAGATTGATCAGGTTGGACATGGATCCTTCCGTGTCTTGCGGCGACGGGCCGATGATGGCCCCGGGCCAGCGTACCGACCGGCGTGGCGGGGCCGCCGTCCCGGAGAGTGGGAGCGCTTGCGGAACGAACAGTGTTCGCCTACAGTCATCTCGACGAACAACGTTCGTTCCAAGGAACCGATCCGGCGCTCCCCAGAAGTACAGCCGCAGAATGGGAGCCCCACCTCGTCGAGGTGTTCGGCGGGCGGCACCGTTCCCATTCCGCTTCGCTCCTCTGGAGGAACTCCCATGCATGTCGGCCTGGGCCTGCCCATCTCCGATTCCGCCGCCCTGCTCGACTGGGCCCGGCGCGCCGACGCGGGCCCCTTCCGCACGCTCGGCCTGCTCGACCGACTGGTGTACGACAACCCCGAACCGCTGATCGCGCTCGCGACGATCGCCGGAGCGACCACCAGGATCAAGGTCCAGACCGAAGTGCTGCTCGCGCCGCTGCGCGACCCGGTGCTGCTCGCCAAACAGGCCGCCACCCTGGACCGGATGTCCGGCGGCCGATTCGTGCTCGGCCTCGGCGTCGGCGGACGCGCCGACGATCACGATGCCTCCGGCACCGACCTGCGCACCCGCGGCCGCCGCCTCGACGAGCAACTCGCCATTATGCGCCGCCTATGGTCCGGCGCGCCCTACAGCGACGAGTGCGGTCCAGTCGGGCCCGCGCCGCTGCGGCCGGAAGGTCCCGAAATCCTGTTCGGCGGTTTCCAACCCGCGGCGCTCGAGCGCGTGGGCCGTTGGGGCGGAGGATTTCTCGCCGCCGCGCCGCCGTCGTGGGCGGGTGGCCTGTTCGACACCGTGCGCCGTTCCTGGAAGGACCACGGCAGGTCCGGAGCGCCCCGCATCGTCGCCCAGGTGAACGCGGCGCTCGGCCCGCAGGAGGTCATCGATGACGCTCGCGCCGCGATGGGCGCCTACTACCGGTTCACCGGACGCGCCGAGTCCATGGTCTCCGGAATGCTCACCACCCCGGACGAGATCCGCACGGCCATGGCCCAATTCGAGGATCTCGGCGCCGACGAGGTGATGCTCTACTGCTACGGACGCGATGTCGACCAAGTCGATCGGCTGGCCGACATCGTCTCCTGACGGACGTCGCGCTCGACGGCCGCTCGGCTTCCGCTCGCCCGGCCCACTCGGCGACCGCCGGGCGGCATCTGCGGGACCGCGCTCCACCATCGTCGCGGTCCAGAGGGGCGAACACGATTGCCGACGCGCGATCCAGCGCTGACGTCATCGCCCAGGGCGCACCGGCTCCGGATGGATGCGCCCATTCGGAGAGGGTGGAGCCTGCTCGAGACCGGGCCGAGTCCGAGAGGCGACAGGAGCCGCCGGTCAGCAGACGCGGCGGGCGATGTCAGTGCTTCCCGGACGCATCGGCGGTAAGGATGCGCGCCCCCGGCACCGGGCCGCTGGCCGTCCGCACGCTGCGGCACACGCCCGCGCCCGCGAGCTCGGCGGCCACCGATATCGCGGATTCCGCGCTCTCGCACAGGAACGCGCAGGTGGGTCCGGAGCCGGACACCAGCCCGGCCAGCGCGCCCGCGGTCACGCCAGCGCGCAGTGTGCGGCGCAGCTCCGGCTTCAGCGACAGCGCCGCCGCCTGCAAATCGTTGCCGAGCAGAGGGGCGAGCTGGTGTGGATCACCGGAGGCCAGTGCCTGCATCAGCCGTTGCGGCTCGCCGAGGCGCGGCGGTTCGCCGTGCTCGCGGAGCCGATCGAGCTCGGCGAAAACGGCCGGAGTGGGCAGGCCGCCCTTCGCGAAGGCGAGCACCCAGTGAAACGTATTGCGTGACAGCACCGGCAGCAGGCGTTCCCCGCGGCCGGTGCCCAGCGCGGTGCCGCCGTGCAGCGCGAACGGAACGTCGCTGCCGAGTTCGGCGGCCACCGCGGCGAGCTCGTCCCGGGACAGGCCCAGATCCCACAGCTCGTTCAAGCCGACCAGCGCCGCGGCGGCGTCCGCGCTGCCGCCCGCCATACCACCGGCCACCGGAATGCCTTTGCTGATCGCGATTTCCACCAGGGGTGCGCGGCCGCCGAGGTGCGCGAGCCGGACGGCCGCCTTCCACACCAGATTCGTCCGGTCGGTCGGCACCTCCGCGGCGCCCTCGCCGGTGACTCGAACCGCGAGCGACGCCGCCGGAGCGATCTGCAGATCGTCGCTCAGCGACAGCGCCTGGAATACCGTGGTCAGGTCGTGATAGCCATCGGCGCGCAGGTCGCCGACTCCGAGATGGAGGTTCACCTTCGACGGCGCGCGCACGGTGACGGGACTCGGCACTACGGACAACACGGTGCTCAAGCCTAATGGGCACGGCCGGACGAAGGCGTCCCGAAGCTCGCTGGGGCCGAGCTGAGGCGTGCGCAGCCGCCTTCGGCTCGTCTACAGCAGCGCACCGCCGGTCGCATCGATCCACTGTCCGGTGACCCACCGGGCGTCGTCGGAGGCGAGGAAACCGACGACGTCGGCCACGTCGGCGGACTGACCCACCCGATGCAACGGTGACATCGCCGCCACCGTCGCCGCGACTTCGGGATTGTGCAGCCAGCTCGCGTTCATATCGGTGTCGATCACCCCGGGCGCCACCGCGTTCACCGTGATGCCGCGCGCGCCGACCTCCTTGGCCAGCACGCTGGTGAAGCTGTCGATCGCGGCTTTGGTCATGGTGTAGGCGATCAGCTGCGGCATGTGCGCGCCGTGGGTGAGGCCGGTGGAGATGTTGATGATCCGGCCGCCCGGGCGCAACCGGTCCAGCCCGAGGCGGGTGATGAAGAACGGCGCCTTGGCGTTGACCGCGAAGACCCGGTCGAACGCCGCCTCGTCGGTTCCGGCGATCGGCTCGCGGATGCCGTCGATGCCCGCGTTGTTCACCAGGATGTCCAGCCCGTCGGCGTGTGCGTCGAAGGCGGCCCACAGGGTGGCCGCGTCGCCGGGCACACCCAGTTCGGCGCGGATCGCGAACGCTTCGCCGCCCGCGGCCTCGATCGCCGCCACGGTCGCCTTGGCCGCCTGCTCGTTGCCGTTGTAGTGGACGGCGACGCGTGCGCCGTCGCGCCCGAGTCGTTCGGCTATGGCCCGTCCGATGCCCCGGCTTGCTCCGGTGACCAATGCCGTCTTCCCCGTCAGCGTGCCCATACCGGGCCCCTTTCTCTAGCGGTCGCTACAGAAAGGAGGGTAGCACATTCTCTAGTGACCGCTATAAAATTCTTGGCATGGGTACGACGACCCGGGGACGACCCCGGTCCTTCGATCGGGACGCGGCGCTGGATCAGGCCATGCGGTTGTTCTGGGCGCGCGGGTACGAGGCCACCTCGATCGGCGACCTGACCGAGGCCATCGGCATCGGGGCGCCGAGCCTGTACGCGGCGTTCGGTGACAAGAAGACGCTGTTCCGCGAGGCGGTGGCGAGTTTCGGCGCACGCTACGGCGGATTCGCCGCGCGGGCGCTGGCCGAAGAGAACACTGCGGAGGCCGCCGTTCGGCGCATCCTGCGTGAGGCGGCCTCGGAGTACACCCGGCCGGATTGCCCCCACGGTTGCCTGGTGATCAGCGCGGGCGTCAACACCACCAACGCCGAGATCGCCGACCTGCTCCGCGAGATGCGCAACCGGAACATCGACACCTTCGCCGCCCGAATCCAGGCCGACATCGACGCGGGTCTCTTGCCGCGAGATCCGGACGCGCGCACGCTGGCCCGCTATGTCGGCACGGTCATGCAGGGCATGTCCCAGGCAGCCAGGGACGGCGCGAGCCGGTCGGAACTCGAGCGGGTGGCCGAGCTGGCGATGCGGGCGTGGGGGACCTAGTGCCCGGAGGCGCGTCCGTCCTGGACGACCACCGGCAGGCAGCTGCGCACGAAATCGGCGCCGAAGTCGGTGAGCACCACGCTGCGGTAGATCACCTTGGTGCCGAATCCGGAACGCTTCAGCTTCTCCCGCACCACTGCCTGCGCCTCCAGCACCTGGTAGCGGTTCGGGTTGCCGACCGGCTCGCGCGCGTGCTCGACCAGACCGAGTCTGCGCAGGTTGGTCAGGTACTGCTGGATCCGGTTCGGGAAGCGCAGACCGGCATGCTCGCCGATCAGCGTGAGCATCGAGCCGACGCGTTCCGCGCCGAGCGCGCGCGGGCGTCCGGTGCGGATGTCGATCGAGGGCTGTGGTCCGTCCAAGTGCAGGAAGCGCAGAATGCGCGCCTCGTCCGGGGTCAGCTCGGCCAGCATGCCCGCGAACGCGGGATGGTTCTCGTCCTCGCCGTGCGGGCTGGCCGACAACCTCAGCAGCGCGGCGCCCTGCTCGCGCAGCGTCGGCACGCTCTCCCCGGTCGGCGATTGCGTGGCGGCCGGGATGCCGAGCGCGCTGCGCATCGCCGCACGGACCTCCGATTCGGCCTCGGCGAGCACTTCTCTGGGCGGTGCGCCCTCGATGCTGCGCCGCACGACGGTCGAGGTGACACCGACCGCGGTGCCGACACCCCAGGCGGTCACGCCCGTGACGGCGCTCCACGCGACCCGTGCGACGCCGGTGGCGGCGCGCGCCGTGGCCACCGGAATGGTTACCGGTCTTGCTGATTCGTCGGGGCGAGTGATGTCCGAAGCAGGCCGCCGGGCGATTTCCCGCGATGGTTCGGCATTCGCCTCCGTCGCATCGCGGTGCTCGACGGCCTGGAGATCGCCGCCGTCCGGACCCGCTACAGCCATGATGTCGCCACTCCCGTTCCGAAGATCAGGATATGAGCGTATCCGGCGAACAGCCCCAGCACACCGCCATGGACGAAAAGCAGCCATTCATCCTGTTTGATCGCGGCGCGCAGCATGTCGACGAAGTCCGGTGGCGACAACGCCGACATCTGCCTGGCGATGTACTCGTTGATCTGCCTGCCCTGGCGGACGTTGAACTCCGGGTCGGCGAACGCGATCGGCGCGATGGCCATGGCCTCGGTGGTCAACGTCGCCTGCAGCGAGTCGTATTCGCGACTGCCGAGCATGAACTTGACCGCGGGCCGCGCGGGTCCGAGCGCGCGGTCGGCGGCCGGACGCAGCGTGTCCTCCAGCATCTGCATGGTGCGATCCGAGCGCGGTCCGTTGAGCAACTCGTCGCCGATATTCGCCACCGTGATCACCTGGCTGGAAACCAATTCCGCATAGCCGTCGGTGATTTCGGACTTGCGTTTGATCAGTAGGCCCTGCCGCCACGGGCACCACCACTTCGGATACGCGGGCGCGAAGATCATATTGATGCCGATCCAGTTGACCACCCAGCCGATGATCACGCCGCCGACCGGGAGCACGACCAGGCTCGACCATCCGGTCAGATGCAGGACGGCGACCAGCACCGCGCCCATGGGCGCGCCGAAGTAGAAACCGAAGTTCTGCATGAAACGCAGTTCCTTGGCGCCGAGCACCTGGAACAGCGTGTTGAGCAGATGCGGCCGGGCCTGGAAGTAGCGGATCACCATCTGCTTCACGTCGAGCAGCTGATCGATATTCGCGCCGAGTTCCTCGGTGAGTTCGCGCAGGATCTCCGGCAACTGCTGGCGCACCCGATCGTGCACCACTTCGCGCACCTGCGCGGGCAGGTTGTACCAGAGCTGCGGATGCTCGCGGCGCAGGATCTCTTCGACGATGTCCTTGATCTGCGTGTCCGCGATGCTCGCGAGATGCTCGGCCAGCTTGTCCGGCTCGAGCTCGCGGTAGAAGTCGGCGACGCTGCCGAGTTTGGCCAGGCCCTTGTCGACCGCGATGCTGGCCATCTTGTCCGCGCGCGAGGGGACGATGCCCTGCCAGCCGAATCGGCCGTCGTAGCTCAGCAGCGGCAGAACTTGAATTCGCTTGGGCAGGAATGGGTACAGCGCGCGCAGCCCGGGAACTCGGAAGCCATGGAAGGCGACCGGCTTGAACAGCATCAACACGCCGGTCCAGTTGGTGATGTAACCGATCACACCGGTGAATAGGGGTATCGTGACGAGTTCGAGCAGGATCGTGGGGTGGATTCCGAATACGCTCTCCAACACGACACCCTCCTGCCGACACCCCGGTGATCGCCGCCTCACCGGCACCCAAAACTAGCACCCGCTCGGCAAAGAAACCTTATTGTGGGCCGCGCGCCGGTCGCACTGTCCGAGTCAGGGCGTTGCGAATGACCCGCGACACAAGGCGAAGTAATCTGTGGAGCGATTCGTTCACCCGTCGATATCGGAGAAAACGTGGCAGACGACAGGACCGGACGGGACGTGGCCCGGCCCGGTTACCGCGCCGTCGAGCGCAGTTCGGATGTCGAACAGCGGCAGATCAGCAACGAAGCGCGGCTGATCCGCGGCGTGTTCCGCGCGGCTGGACTGGCCGCGGGTACCGTCGTGCGCGGCAGCCAGTGGGCCGTCGGCACCACATTCGAGGTCACCAAGGAGATCACCCAGGCGGCGCTGGACGGCGAGTCCTCGGCGGAGATCGCCGAGCGGACCGGAAACGCGTTGCGTTCCATCGCCCGCAGCGCCCTCGGCGTCACCGAGGGCTCGGTTCGGGAGATCGTCAGCTACGTCCCGACCTCCAACGGCGCGCAGCAGGCGCTCGCGGTGGGCTCGCACCTCCATTCGGCCACCACCGAGGAACTGCGCCGTCGCGGTGACGCGCTGCTGGCCAGGTCCGCGGATGTCTACTTCACCGAGGACGTGCACCCCGCCTACGACCGCATCCTCGACGAGCTAGCGCCCGACGAGGCGCGCATCCTGCGCTTCATGGCGCTCAACGGCCCGCAGCCGTCGGTCGACGTGCGCACCAACCGTCCGCTGGGGATCGGTTCCGAGCTCGTGCAGGGCGATCTCACCTCGGTGCCCGAGCAGGCGGGTGTGCGCTATCCGGACCGCGCGCGGATGTACCTGATCAACCTCAACCGTCTCGGACTGACTCTCACCTCGGAGGATCCGGTGGTGCTGAGCCGGTACATGGTGCTCGAGGTGCAGCCCGTGGTGGAGGCGGCGCTGAAGAAAGCGGGCCGCGCGCCGAAGATCGTCCGCAAGAGTCTTCGGCTCACCGAGTTCGGCGAGGATTTCTGCCGCACCTGCTTCACGATCGGAAGCTGACCTCGTCCGTCGACATTCGCCAGAATGTTGCCCTAACGGTGATAGCAATCTGATACAACCCTCCCAATTCCAGACTCGGGGTGGGATTGTTGAGGGTATGGATCAGGCAACCGGCGGGCAGGGCCGCGGCGACCCAGCAGTGGGCATCGCTGCGCAAGTGCGTACTGGCCGGGGCACGGGCTCCGGTGGGCAGGGGCGCGACGACCCGGGATTCCACCCGGGTCGGCAACAGCGCGGCAGCGTGGGAATCGATCCCGGTAGACCGGAGCGGGCAGCTCAGGACGTCGACCAAGGCAGACCGGACCGCGGCGGCCGTGGGACGAGCACCGCTGAGGAGGCCCGCGGCGATCGAGCGGACGCGCGGTTGCGCTTCGACTCGGGACCGATCGACTTCGGGCAGGTGCGCAGCGATCCGAGAGTGACGCGTCGCCGCGAAGAAGACCGGGACGTGGACGACGTATCGGCGATCAGTCGGCTGAAGTACCGGTACCTTCGCACACTCGACACCAAATCATGGGACGAGTTCGCGGACACCATGATTCCCGAGGCGACCGCGACCTACAGCGAATATCTCCAGTTCGAATCGCGCGAGGCATTCATCGCGTTCATGCGCAACACGCTCGGTCCGCACGTGATCACCGAGCACCGATGCGACCACCCGGAGATCGATGTCGACGGCGACACCGCCAGCGGCACCTGGTATCTCGCCGACACGGTCCTCATCCCGGGCCATAACATGCTGCTGCGCGGCGCGGCCTTCTACAACGACCGCTATGTCCGCTGCGACGACGGACGCTGGCGGATCTCCCACACCGGCTACGAGCGCACCTACGAGGTGGTGCTCTCGCTCAGCGATCTGCCCAGCCTGCGGCTGACCTCCAGCCGCTGGGGCCTGATCGCCCGGGAAGAAGGCATCGCCTCGGTCGAACGCGAACCCACCGGCCCCACGCTGCGGACGGAGCCCGAGGCCGGCTGACTCAGTCGGCTGTGGCGACCAGGGGCTCCAGGGTGAGCGCCGGGTGTTCCTTCTCGATGTATTGCAGCCGCCACTTGTCACTGAACAGCGCCAGCAGCGCACCGTCTGAGCGGGTGAAGACCTCCACCCCGCGCTGTCGCCCGAGTTCCTCCGCCGAGGCGGCGTCGGTGCGCCGGGCCAGCGTGTAGCCGAGGTGCTCCATCGTGGTCTCCACGTTGAACTCCGTGAGCATGCGCGCGGTGACCACCTCGAACTGCATCGGGCCGACGGCGGCCAGCACGGGGGAGGCGTCGCCGCGCAGGTCGTTGCGCAGCACCTGCACCACGCCCTCGGAGTCCAGCTGGTCGATGGCCTTGCGGAACTGCTTGTATTTGCCCGCGCTCTGCGCGCGCAGCACCGCGAAATGCTCCGGCGCGAAGGACGGGATCGGCGGGAACTCCACCTTCTTGTCCACGTACAACGTGTGGCCCGGGGCCAGCGCGGTCGCGTTGACCAGGCCGACCACGTCGCCCGGGTAGGCGGTGTCGACGGTGGCGCGCTCGCGGCCGAACACGGTCAGCGCGTACTTGGTGGCGAACGGTCGTCCGGTCTGCGCGTGAGTGACCACCATGCCGCGCTCGAACTCGCCGGACACGATCCGCATGAACGCGAGCCGGTCGCGGTGCGCGGCGTCCATACCCGCCTGCACCTTGAACACCACCGCGCTGAACGGGTCGCTGGTCTCGCGCGGTTTCCCGTCGACGTCCCGGCGCGCGCCGGGCGGCGGCGCGAGCGCGACCAGCGTCTCCAGCAGCTGCCGCACGCCGAAGTTCAGCATCGCGGAGGCGTAGATGACCGGTGAGGTCTGCCCGGCGAGGAACAGCTCCTGGTCGTGGTCCTGGCCGGTGGCCGAGAGCAGTTCGCTCTCCTCGGCGGCGGTGTTCCACGGCTCGCCTTCACGCTCCTGCGCGGCCTCGGGGCGCAGCGACTCCTCCGGCGCGATGGTCGCGCCACCCGCGGTGCGGGTGAAATGGATGTATTCGAGCGGAACGCCGTCCGGACCGCGGCGCAGCAGGCCGCGGAAATCGCCCGCGATGCCTACCGGAAGGAACAGCGGGGTGGGGGTGAGGCCGATCCGCTCGTCGATCTCGTCGAGCAGTTCCAGCGGGGCCCGGCCCGGCCGGTCCCACTTGTTGATCACTGTGATCACCGGGATGCCGCGGTGGCGGCACACCTGAAACAGCTTCAACGTCTGCGGCTCCAAGCCCTTGGCCGCATCGATCAGCATCACCGCGGCGTCGACGGCGGTGAGCACGCGGTAGGTGTCCTCGGAGAAATCGGAGTGGCCGGGCGTGTCGACCAAGTTGATGACGCTGTCGACGTCGGAGCCCGCGGCGCGGTAGTTGAACTGCAACGCGGTCGAGCTGACCGAGATGCCGCGCGCCTTCTCCATCTCCATCCAGTCCGAGACCGTCGACTTGCGTCCGGCCTTGCCGTGGATCGCGCCCGCCTCGGAGATCATCCTGGCGTGCAGGGCGAGCGCCTCGGTGAGCGTGGACTTGCCCGCGTCGGGATGGGAGATCACCGCGAACGTCCGCCGACGGGCGACCTCGGCGGGCAACCCGCGGGGTGCGGGCGCGACGACACCCTCAGGGGAGGCGCTCAACGCAAAACAACCTTTCGCAGACGACCGATCGGCAACCACGCCAGCGTACGCGACCGGTGCGAACCGGCGTCGATACGTCGGTGACCACCCGATTCAAAGAGCGCCCACGCGCTGGGGTATGGTGTTCGGGTTGTCTCGGCGAGGGTGACCGCAGACCAGATTTGCGACACCGTGATCGACGCGGCGCGGCTTCCGGCCGTCCTCGTTCGGTCTTCGCCCCGACGAGTAGACCACCCCCGGTCAGGCGTGAGCAACCCCTGACGGGTAAACGCTGACCGCCAGGAAGAGCCGTAGGAGTAGATCCAGTCATGTCCGACGTCAACCTTCTCGAAGCCTCCGTACGCACCGAGTTCGGCAAGGGCGCCGCCCGCCGCACCCGCCGCGCGGGCAACGTTCCGGCCGTGCTGTACGGCCACCAGACCGACCCGCAGCACCTGTCGGTCAACGCCCAGGCCTTCGCCGCCATCCTGCGTGAGCACGGCACCAACGCGGTGCTGAACCTCGTCATCGACGGCAAGAAGCAGCTCGCGCTGACCAAATCCGTTGTGGTGCACCCGATCCGCCGCTACATCGAGCACGCCGACCTGCTCATCGTCCAGCGCGGCGAGAAGGTCACCGCCGACGTGACCGTCACCGTGGTCGGCGACGCCGCCCCCGGCACCCTGGTCACCCAGGAGGCCACCACCGTCTCCATCGAGGCCGACGCGCTGAACCTGCCGGAGACCATCGAGGTCTCCGTCGAGGGCGTCGAGCCGGGTACCCAGATCACCGCGGGCGCGCTGCAGCTGCCCTCCGGTGTCGCCCTGGCCGTCGACCCGGAGACCCTGATCGTCAACGTCATCGCCGCGCCGGCCGCCGAGCCGGCCCCGGGCGAGGGCGAGGCCGAGGGCGAGACCGCCGAATAAGCCGGAAGCCAGAGCGCTGAACAACACCGATTCGTCCGCCGGGCCCGCGCTCGTGGTCGGACTGGGTAATCCCGGTCCGGAATACGAGCGCACCAGGCACAATGTCGGTTTCCTCGTCGCCGACGTGCTCGCGCAGCGCGTCGGCGGCCGTTTCGGTGTGCACAAGAAATCCGGCGCCGACCTGCTGCAAGCGCGGCTGGACGGCCGCCAGGTGCTGATCGCCAAGCCGCGATCGTTCATGAACCTGTCCGGGCGGCCGGTGGCCGCGCTGGCCAAGTTCTTCTCCGTGCCGACGACCGAGGTGATCGTCGTGCACGACGAACTCGACCTGCCGTTCGGCGCGATCCGCCTGAAGCGCGGCGGCGGCGAGGGCGGGCACAACGGGCTTCGCTCGGTCTCCAGCGCCCTCACCACCAAGGACTACTTGCGCACCCGGATCGGCATCGGCCGCCCGCCGGGTCGGCAGGACCCGGCCGACTACGTGCTGAAGCCGTTCTCGGCGCCGGAGCGCAAAGAAGTACCCGTAATCGTCGAGCAGGCCGCCGACGCGGTGGAACTCCTGCTGCGCGTCGGCCTGGAGACCGCTCAGAACCAATTGCACTGAGCCGCAAGGGCTCTCGATGTGCAGCCCCGACCCAGCCTCCTCCGCTGGTCGTCAGCGTTTTCGATCACCTGACTCCCGCACCGCTGAGACGCTCGGGAGGCGATCAGTCGACTACATATAACTTTCGTCCCACCCTATCCATGTGTGATCCGTCTCACCGAATAGATTACACGACATACATGTCGTGTAATCTAATGGCATGACCACCTCAACCCTTGTTTTCGTCCCTTGTTTCTCCGGCGCCCCGTGGGAGCTCGAGCAGCTCACCCCGCTGGCCGGCCGTCCTATGCGCACGATGCGGTTGCCCGAAGCCGTGAACGACATGGAAACCTATGCCGACGCGGTCGCCGCCGACGTCGCGGATCTGGACGAGTTCGTGCTGGTCGGCGATTCCTTCGGCGCCAATGTCGCCCTGGCGCTTGCGGTTCGCCGACCCCGCGGCCTGCGGGCTTTGGTGTTGTCGGGTGGATTCGCGGCCAATCCCATTTCGTCGCCCGCTCTGAAGGCGGCCATGCGCGTGATGGGAAAGATGCGCGGGCCGCTCTATCGGCAGGTGGCGCTTCGTGCGCACGCCCACAATCTCGCCTCGCCGCATGACGGCGAAGGGCAGATTCCGTGGAGCGAAAGCCGCAGTCGCCAGCTCTTCCTGGAGCACACGCCCGCCTCCTCGTTCGGCGCTCGCGCGGTCGCGGCATTGAACGCCGACTACACCTCTCGCCTCGGTCAGGTCTCGGTGCCGACGTTGATCCTGACCCCTTCGCACGACGTGCTGATCGGCGAGGAGGCGGCGACAGTTCTGCGTGAAGGCATCCCGGATGCCCGTGAGGTCGTCTTGGACCGCACCGGACACATGTTCCGTTTCTCGCATCCGCGAACCTACGCGGCGACCATCGAGGATTTCCTCCAGGATGTCGGCCTCACCCGGCCGATCTCTACGCCGACACCGGCATGAGCCAGCAGTGCGCCGACCGCCGAAGCGGGGTCTGATCCCACCACTGAATGCCGTGTGATTCGATTACACGGCATCAATATCGGAGGGTGAAGGAGGCTTGCGATGCGGCCGGCCGAAGAGTTGCGCTACCTCGTGTTGGCCGTCCAGCGCGAAGGCAATCGAATCCTCGCTGCCGACCTGCGGCCATTGGGGCTGACTCCCTCCCAGGCCGAGGTTCTGCGGGTGCTGGCCGACCACCAACCGCTGACCCTGGCCGGTCTCGGCGAGCTGCTGGTCTGCGAGACCGGTGGAAGTCCCAGCCGACTGGTCGATCGCCTCGTCGCGATGGATCTCGTCCAGCGAGAATCCGCCGCGGACGACCGCCGACGGATCACCCTCTCGCTCACGTCGGCCGGAGAGCAGCTCTCCTCCCGCGTCGCCGAGGTCGAAGAGCGGTTGTACCGCACAATCGATGACCTCACCGACGGCAAACCCATGACCGACACACTCGCGCTACTCCGTGGTTTCGCCGACCGATTCCCCGCGGTCCAAGCCGTCGAACGTCGGGCACGCCATCGCGGCGACCGAGTCGGCACCGACGTGCGACAGCCATCCGAACCGCGCTGAGCAGGGAATTCCGCGTCACCCGCGCGGCAGGTGTATCGCGGTCGCGGACCTGCGCAGTTTGCCGGAGGAGGTCTTCGGCAGTGCGCCGGGGCCGAGCACCGCGACGGTGCGTGGCCGCACGCCCACCTCGGCGAAGACGGCGTGCACGATCTCGTGCTCGATGCGCTTGACCTCCTCGGGGTTCTGGTGGCTGTTGCTCTCCACCACGACGGCGAAGGTCTCGCGTTTGTGGCCTGCGTCCAAGCGCACCGCGACCGCGTTGCCGGCCCGGACGCCGGGCACTCGCATCGCCGCGCGCTCGATGTCGGTGGGATAGATGTTGCGGCCGCCCATGATGATCACGTCCTTGATCCGGCCGCACACCACGATCAGGCCTTGCTCGGTGAAGTAGCCGACATCGCCGGTGTCCAGCCAGCCGTCGGCGTCCTGGGCGGGGAGGAACCCGTCCGTCGTCACGTAGCCGGACGTGACGGCGGGGCCGCGCAATTCGATCACGCCCACCGACCGGGGCGGCAGCGGCTGGCGTTCGCTGTCCACGACCCGGCCCTCCAAATGATCGACCAGGTAGCCCAGCGTGGGCAACCTGCGGATGTTGGCCGGATGCCCGTGCTCTTCCGGTACCGGCACCGCCTTGCCCAGCGCCTCGAGCAGGTCGGCGTCGATCACGTCGACCACCTGTCCGTGGCCAGGGTCCGGGATGGCGACGGCGAGGGTGGTCTCGGCCATGCCGTAGACCGGGGTCAGCGCCATCGGGTTGAGCCCGAAGCGTTTTCCGGCCTCGGCCAACGCGTCCATGGTGTCGGGGTCCACCGGTTCCGCGCCGTTCCACATGTAGCGCACGCTGCTGAGGTCGAACGCGCCGTCGTCGGCCTGCCGCAGTCGGCGGGCCAGCAGCGAGTACGCGAAATTGGGCGCGGCGGTGACGGTTCCGCGGTACTTGCTGATCAGCTCCGCCCACAGCAGCGGCCTGGTCAGGAAGTCCAGCGGCGTCACGCACACCACTTCGGCGCCGAATTGCATGGGGACACTGAGGAATCCGACCATGCCCATGTCGTGGAACAACGGCAGCCAGCTGACCATCACGTCGCTGTCGAGCTGGAACTTCACCCGGTCGAACATCGCGTAGGCGTTGACGAAGAAGTTCGCGTGCGTGATCCGCACCGCCTTGGGTGACCCGGTGGAGCCGGAGGTCAACTGCTGCAAGGCGATATCGTCCTCGCCGGTGGGCACCGGGTCGATATCGGGACCGTCGGGCAACTGGTCGATGCGCACCACGGTGATGCCGCGTTCGCGCAACAACGGCTCGGCCGCCTCGAACGGCGCGCCGAGCACGACCGCGCGCGCCTCGATCATGGTCAGCACGGTCTCGGTGTCGCGGGCCCAGACCACCAGATCGGTGCGCGGGGTGGGTTGATGCAGCATGGTGATGGACGCGCCGCGCATCCAGATGGCCTGGCACGCCGGGGCGATGTCGACCGGCATGCCCGCGAGCACGCCGACGGCGTCACCGTGCCCGATGCCCGCTTCGGCCAACCCGCCCGCCATCCGCCGGGCGATGCGATGGATTTCCGCCCACGTACGCCGCAGCGGAGCAGCGGGCTCGCCGGTCACCAGACCCCGCTCGGAGGTTTGCGCCGTGGCATACATCTCGTCGGTGAACCTGCTCAAAGTCCAACTCCTCCGCGCCAAACAATCGGCCGGGAACCGGCCTCCCCCAACTATCACGCCATAGTGGCGCAGCGTTAACCCCATTTCCAGGGGCGCAGGTCAGGGACGCGAGGAAGCTGTCTGGAAGGTTGCCGCGTAGCGATCGACATACCGTCGGCCCGAGCGTGCGGCCAGTTCGCGCATCAGCTCGTCGGTGGCGGCGCGCACCATGTGGCGTTGGTCGGCGGGAGGGTAGTGCCGTGGCGTCCCGAAGTCGATACGCACACGGCCGAAGCGCAGCAGGCGGCTGCCGCGCGGGTTCACCCGGTCGGTGCCCGAAAGGGTCACCGGAACGACCGGCGCTCCGGTGGCCATGGCGACCCGCAGGGTGCCGGTGCGGCCGCGGTAGATCCGCCCGTCCGGTGAACGGGTGCCCTCCGGATGGATGGCCCAGACGCCGCCCGCCTCCAGGATGCGGGTTGCGGCGGCCAGTGCGTCCGCGGCCGCGCTGCCGCCCGTCCGGTCGACCGGTACCTGTCCGGACACCGAGTAGAACCACCGGTTGAATCGGCCCCGGATGCCCCGCCCGGTGAAGTACTCCTGCTTGGCGAGGAAAGTCACCCGCCGGGGTACTACCAGCGCGAGGTACAGCGAGTCGATCACGGCGAGGTGATTGGCCGCGATGATCACCGGCCCGGTGCGGGGAATGTTCTGCAGCCCTGTGACTTCTGGCCTGCCCAGCAGGCGCAGCACCGGACCGAGCAGGACGTATTTGAACAGCGGATACCACATGAGGACCTCCCGGAGACGAATGCGTAGACACTGTCTACCCGATGTCGTAGACAGTGTCTACCGACTGTGGTGCGGTCTTCCTGCGGTGGACGTAGACAATGTCTGCATGGCCGAGAGCGAGTCGCTGCGAGATCGCCTGATCGATGTCGGCGTCGACCTGCTCGAAGAGGTCGGCGCGGCGCAGTTGGGATTGCGCGCGATCACCCGGGCCGCGGGCGTCTCCCACGGTGCGCCGCGCCGGTACTTTCCGACCCACCGCGCACTGCTCGCCGCCATCGCGGCGCGTGGATTCGCCGATCTCCTGGACCGGTTCACGAACGTGGACGTCACCGCGTCGGCGCGCGACCGTCTCGCACGAATGAGCGCCGAGTACATCGAGTTCGCCGCGCGGCGGCCGGAGATGTTCACCCTGATGTTCCGGCACGATCTGCTCGAGGGGTCCGGCGAGAATCTGCGGTCGGTGACCTTGCCGCTTTTCACGCGGTTCACCGAGCTGGTCGGTGCCGCGGCGGCGTCGGACACCATCGATCCACGCGGCCGGGCGATCGCCCTGTGGACCAATCTGCACGGCATCGCCACCACGCAGGCCAATCGCAGCTTGCGCCTCGTCGAACCGGGCGGCGACGTCGGGGCAGTGCTGGCCAGGGCGCTCGAAGTGCACCTGGCGTGAAGATCGCCTGGCGCTTCCGGGGTCCTTGGTTCAGCTTCGGAGTTCGGCGACCGCGGCGACGAACCGGTCGAGTTCGTCGAAGCCGACGAAGCAGTGCGGCGAGGCGCGCACGACCGACGGGAGGCCACGGCCGGTCATGTCCAGCAGGGTGGAACTCGCGTGGCTGACCGTGACGGTGATGTCCTGCGCCAGCAGTTGGTCGCGCACCCGGACGGAGTCGACACCGTCGACGGTGAACGACACGATGCCGCTGTGCCGGATGCCCAGGTCGCGCACCGTCACGCCGGGAATCTCGGGCAGTGCCTTGCGCAGGTGTTCGGCGCGGGCCGCGATCGCGGCGTAGACGTCCTCCGGGCCGAGGTCGAGCAGGTACCGCACGGCCGCGCCCAGGCCGAGCCGACCCGCGACGTCGCATTCCCAGAACTCGAAGCGGCTGGCGTCGGGCGCGAGCCGGTAGTCGCTCGGGCCGGTCCATTCGGCGCTGTGCAGGTCGAGCCGGTCGGGTTCCATCGACCGCGCCAATTCCGGTCGCACATAGAGGAATCCGGTGCCGCGCGGGCCGCGCAGCCACTTGCGGCCGGTGGCCGACAGCGCGTCGACGCCGAGCTCGGCGACATCCAGGGGCAGCTGTCCCGCGGACTGGCAGGCGTCCAGCAGCACCAGCGCGCCGACCGAGTGCGCGATCCGGGTCGCTTCGGCGGCCGGGTTCACGAGGCCGCCGTTGGTCGGCACGTGCAACACCGAGACCAGCTTGACCCGTTCGTCGACCAGCGCGGCCAGCGCGTCGAGGTCGATCTGCCCGCTGCTGTCGCTGGGGATCTTCTCGACGGTCGCCCCGGTGGCGCGGGCGCGCTGTAGCGCGGCGATGGCGTTGCTGGCGTAGTCGGCCTCGGAGACCAGGATGCGATCGCCGGGAGACAGCGGCACCGAGTAGAAGAAATCCGCCCATGAGCGGGTGGCGCTGTCGCTGAGCGCGATGCTCGACGGATCGGCGTTGAGCATCTCGCCGATCGCCGTCTTGACGTCGGCGAGGTCGTCGAGCCGCTCGTTCGCGGCGCGGTAGCCACCGATCTCGGCTTCCCGCCGCAGATGCGCGATGACGGTGTCGGTGACCACCCGCGGCGGTAGCGACGACCCGGCGCTGTCGAGGAAAACGGGACCGGGTCCCGGCCCGGACGCGCATCCGGGAGTGTCGGCTCGTACGCGATCGTCATCCAGCATGCAGCCGACCTTAACGGGTCGATTGTTCGGCTTCATGTCGGTTTCTTGTCGGCCTTCGTGGCTACGCTGGATGGATCGCCGCGTGCGAAAGTCGGCCCAGGAGTGGAATACGACTTCAGGTGCGCGGCGCTAACCGAAGAGCATCAGGGACGCCCAGTGGAGGTTGGCATGGCGGTCACGCTCGACAGTCCCCAGACGGCCAGTTGTGCCACCGAGCAGGGGGAATTGTCCTCCCGCGCGGCGGCGGAAGCGTATATCGGCGGTGTCTGCTTCAAGCTGGGACCACCCGCCCTCATCGGCGCCGAACTCGAATGGCTCACGGTGCAGGGTGAGTATTCGGCGTCCGGCCCTTCGGCCGCTCCGCGTCCGCAGCTGACTGCCCTCGCGGACGCCCTCGGATCCTACGCACCACGGTCCATCGCCCCTGATTCACCGGCGCTCGCTCTGCCGGGAGGCAGCCGGGTCACGCTCGAGCCCGGTGGTCAGATCGAACTCTCCAGTGCCCCCTACGGCACCGCCGCGCAGCTGTGCGACCGGCTGCGCGAGGACGCCCGCCTGTTGCGGGAACTTCTCGAATCCAGGTCCATCCGCCCCGTTTCGGTCGCCGCGGACGCGGACCGCCGCCCCAAACGCCTGCTCCAGCTGCCGCGCTACCGCGCGATGGAGCGATCCTTCGGCGGTATCGGACCGTTCGGCAAGCTCATGATGTGCAATACCGCCGCCACCCAGGTCAGCGTCGACGCTGGCGCCGATCGTGCGGAGGCTACCGCGCGCTGGACCGCGCTGTACGCGATCGGTCCCGCCCTGCTCGCCGCCTTCGCCTGTTCACCCGTCCTGCGCGGCGCTCCGCCGGGAGCATGGGCGTCGCAGCGCATGCGGGCCTGGCTCCGCTTGGACAACGCCCGGACCCGCCCACCGGTGCTGGACTGGACCGACCCGGTCGCCGCGTACGGGAAATGGGCGCTGGACGTTCCACTGCTGTGCGTGCGCCGACCCGCCGACGCCGACGCGCCCGGTGACGGCCACCAGCATGGATGGTCCGCGCCGCCTGGCGCGACCTTCGCCGACTGGCTGTCCGGCGCGCTGGACGACGAAGTCGGCCGCCGCCCCGATACCGGAGATCTGGACTATCACCTGACCACGCTGTTCCCACCGGTGCGCGCCTCGGGCCACCTGGAGGTCCGCTACATCGACGCCCAGCCGGGCGACGGGTGGACCATCCCGGTGCACGTCATCGACGCGCTGCTGTCCAGCCCGGCGGTGGTCGCGGAGGCGACGTCGATCGCCGCGCCGCTCGCCGATCGCTGGGTCGACGCCGCCCGCTCCGGATTGGCCGACCAGGACATCCGGACGGCCGCGGTCGCGCTGCTGCGACTCGCCGCCGCGCACGCCCCGACGCAACAGGCGGCCCGTGCCGTCGAGTCCGCCGCCGAGCGATGTCGCAGTGGTCGCACTCCGACCGAAGACGACGCCGATCAGCACGAATCCCGGAGACGTTTCCCGTGACTACTTCGCACCCAGCCCCGACCGACCATTCCGGCATCGAACAGCTCCGCGACCGGATCGCCGACGTCCTCACCCGCGCGCGGCAGCGCACCCTCGCACTCACCGACTGTGTCGACGAAGCCGAGCTGGTAGCCCAGCATTCGCGCTTGATGAGCCCCCTGGTGTGGGATCTCGCGCACATCGGCAATCAGGAGGAACTCTGGCTCGTTCGCGACGTCGGCGGCCGCGAGCCGGTACGCGCCGACATCGACGAGCTCTACGACGCCTTCAAGCACGCCCGTGCCAACCGGCCCGGGCTGCCGCTGCTCGACCCCACGCAGGCCCGCGGCTACGTCGGCACGGTGCGCGACAAGATGTGGGATGTCCTGGAGCGCAGCGACTTGCGCGGCAGGCCACTGGTCGACGGCGGTTTCGCGTTCGGCATGATCGCCCAGCACGAGCAGCAGCACGACGAAACCATGCTCGCCACCCATCAGTTGCGCGCCGGAGCCGCCGTGCTCTCCGCGGCGGCCGCGCCGACCGCTTCGTCGACCGTCAGCGGCGAAATCGTCATCCCCGCAGGCGATTTCACCATGGGCACCTCGACCGACGCTTGGGCGCTGGACAACGAGCGCCCCGCCCATCAGGTGTGGGTGCCCGGCTTCGCGATCGATGCCGCGCCGGTGACCAACGAGCAGTACCTCGCCTTCGTCGACGACGGCGGCTACGAGCGCCCCGAACTCTGGTCCGAGCGCGGCTGGGCGCACCGCACCGAGGCGGGGCTGGTCGCGCCGCAGTTCTGGGAGCGCGATCCGTCCGGGCGCTGGTGGCGGCGGGTGTTCGGGGTGATGACCCCGCTGTGGCCGCGTCAGCCCGTCGTGCACGTGTGCTGGTTCGAGGCCGAGGCCTATGCGAACTGGGCGGGCAAGCGGCTGCCCACCGAAGCCGAATGGGAGAAGGCCGCCAGGTTCGACCCGGCGACCGGCGCGTCGCGCCGCTTCCCTTGGGGCGACGCCGATCCCGATGTCAGCACCGCGAACCTTGGGCAGCGTCACCTGGAACCCGCCGAGGTAGGCGCCTACCCGGCCGGTGCGTCTCCCGCGGGCGTGCACCAGCTGATCGGCGACGTCTGGGAATGGACCGCGTCCGGCTTCGAGGCATACCCGGGCTTCCGCGCCTTCCCGTACCGGGAGTACTCCGAAGTGTTCTTCGGCGGCGACTACCGCGTGCTGCGCGGCGGTTCCTTCGGCACCGATCCGGTCGCCTGCCGCGGCACCTTCCGCAACTGGGACCATCCCATCCGTCGCCAGATCTTCGCCGGTTTCCGCTTGGCACGCGATCTGCGACCGGGAGAAGGCGAGTGAACCGATCTCGTCATGGTGCCGGTGCGCAGCGCACCGCTCGAGGTGGCAGGCTCGGCGATGTGTAGACATCTGGGCTATATCGGCCCTCCGGTGCGCGTCGGCGAGATGCTGACGCTCGGATCGCATTCGCTGCGCACCCAGTCCTGGGCTCCGAAAGACATGCGCCGCGGCGGCACCATCAACGCCGACGGCTTCGGCGTCGCCTGGTGGCACACCGTGCAGGACGTGGTCACCGTCAGCCGGTACCGCAACGCCGCGCCGATCTGGACCGATCCGGCGGTGGAGGAAGTGCTGCCGCAGCTGGAATCGTCCGCGATGCTCGGCGCGGTGCGGTCGGCGACGGTCGGCATGCCGGTCGAGCGCTCGGCGTGCGCGCCGTTCACCCGGGATCGCTGGGCCTTCAGCCACAACGGCGTGGTGCCGGACTGGCGCCGCACCCTGACCGCGGTGGCCGCCGAGTTCGCCCTCATCGCGGCCGAACTCGGCGCCGAGGAACTGTTCACCGCGGCGCGCCTGCTGGAGGCGGAGTCCGCCACCGACACCGCGACGCTGTGGGTGCTGCTGTGCGATCTGCTGGCCACCACCTCGCCGGACGGCGAGTGGTCCGCGGCCCCGGCGGCGTTGCGGCTGCTCGTTTCCGCGATTCTCGACCGCGCGCCGGAGGCACGCCTGAATTTCCTGCTCTCCGACGGGGCGCAACTGTGGGCGACCACCTGCCACCACTCGTTGTCGGCGCTGGTCACCGACAGCTTCGCGATCCTGTCCTCCGAACCGTTCGACGACGACCCCCGCTGGCAGTCGATTCCGGACCGCAGCCTGGTGACCGCACGACCCGGTGCGCTGTCCGTCGACGCCCTCCTCTGACCGAAAGGCCCCTGCCATGACCGCAGCGATCCTGGACATCCACCTCACCGACGACGACCTCACCGCTGCTCTGCGCGCGGATGCCCGGTCGGGACTGACCGCGGACCCCAAGTGGCTGCCACCCAAATGGTTCTACGACGCCAGGGGCAGCGAGCTGTTCGAGCGGATCACCGAGCTGCCCGAGTACTACCCGACGCGCACCGAGCGGGCGTTACTGGAGCGAGTGGTCGGCGAGATCGCCCGCGCGGCGCAGGCCGAGGTGCTCGTCGAACTCGGCGCGGGTTCGGCGGCAAAGACCCGGCTGCTGCTCACCGCGCTGAGCGCGGAGGGGCCGCTGAAGACCTATGTGCCGCAAGATGTTTCCTCGGCGGCACTGCGCACCACGGCGGACGAGGTCGCCACCGAGTTCCCCGAGCTGGCCGTGCACGGTGTGGTCAGCGATTTCACCGACACGTTGCAGAACCTGCCGCGCGGTGGCCGCCGGATGATCGCCTTCCTGGGCGGCACCATCGGCAATCTGGTCCCCGAGGAGCGTGCCGAGTTCCTGGGCAGGATTCACGACGTGCTCGAGCCCGGCGAGCACGTGCTGCTCGGCGCAGGGCTGGTCATCGACCCGGCGGTGCTGGTGCCCGCCTATGACGACGCGGCGGGAGTCACCGCCGAGTTCAACCGAAACGTGTTGCAGGTGCTGAACTCGCGCTTGCGCGCCGACTTCGCACCGGAGAAGTTCCGGCACGTGGCGGTCTGGGATCCGGTGCGGGAGTGGATCGAGATGCGGCTGGAGGCGAGCGAGGACATGACCGTCACGGTCGCCGACCTCGACCTCACCGTCCGCTTCGCCCGCGGCGAGCAGCTGCGGACCGAGATCTCGGCGAAGTTCCGGGTCGAGCGCCTCGACGCCGAACTCGCCGCCGCGGGTTTCGCCACGCGGAACGTGTGGACCGATCCGGATGAGCGATTCGCCCTTGTGCTCGCCGAACGCCGCTGATCGTCTGCCGATGCGCCCGCCGATGCGGGCGTCGCTGACCTGGGCGGCTGCCTCCTCGTCCACGACGACGGCAGCCACCCCAGCGTGTTCGAGATGAGCGGCCGCGAACGCAGGAACGCGGTCGCGCTCCGCTCGTCCTCCAGGCACACGTCAGCGCCGCAGTGCGGTACCGGACGTATCGGGGGCTACGCCGCGAGGGGTCTTGGCCGTCGGGCACGGACGTGTGGATGCGCGGTCGGCGGCACTACGACGGTGCGCCGCCGACCACCGCGGCCAGCCACTCGATCAGCGGTCGCATCGTCTCCCAGGCGGCACGGACCTCCTTCGCCGCACGGGGCGTCTCCAGCCAGGCGGGCGCCCCGAATTCCTTCCCGCACGTGAGGGATTTGTGCCGGAGCAGATCGATGCGCGGGTGGTCGGCGTCGTAGCCCTTGGGCTTGGTCTTCAGCTGCTCGCCGCCAATGGTGAAGCCCGCCGCGGTCAGTTTCGCGAGAATCTTCACCAGCTCGGGTCCGCGCACATCGTCATGGATGGTGGCGCGCAACTGCGCGAGCTGAGCGGGAGACCCCTGGTAGAAGCCGCCGCCGACGAACAAGCCCCCGGCGTTGATCTGGACGTACCAACCGACGCCGGGGGCGGCGCGCACCACGGCGCCCTGAGCGGTCTTGTACGGCGACTTGTCCTTGGCGAATCGCACGTCCCGATACGGGCGGAAGATCTTGGCGGGGCCGAAGTCCGGCTCCAGCTCGGTGACCAGTGCGGTCATCGGCTGTTTCACCGCCCGGTCGTAGATCTCCTTGTTCGCCGTCCAGAAGGCCTTGGAGTTGTCGGCCTCCAGGTCTTCGTAGAAATCCAGTCCGGCCAGCGGGAAGCCCGCGAATCCGGTCATGAGCGTGCCTCTACTGCCAACCGGGCCACACCGAATCGACGCATACCGGAAATCTACGTCGTCAGGTCTCCGCCGAACACGACGAACCCGACGATGAAGCCGATCACCATCCCGGCGCCCGACGCGATCGCGGCCCACTTCCCGAGCGATTCGCCCTTGTTGTGCCCGATCACGCCCAGCACGATCCCGGCAGGGCCGAACAGAATCGGGCAGAACAGCACCGCCGTCACCGCGCAGACGAACCCGATGATCGAGTACACCTGGCTACCGGTCTGGCGGGGCGGAGTGGCATAGGGTTCATATCCCTGCTGCGGGTAGGACGGGTAGCCGTACTGCGGCGGCTGCGGTCCTGCGGGGGGATAGTTGTACGCGCCCCCCGGCGGGTACTGGGATGGACCGCTCGGCGGGTACGGCTGCTGAACGTCGTACGGCGACTGTCCGGCCGGAGGGTACTCGCCTGAGGGGTATGGCGGCTGCTCGCCCGAGGGGTATGGCGGCTGCTCGCCGTGCGGGTACTGCGGGTGACCGCCCGACCCGAACCGCGCTTGATCATCCTGCGTGAACCGCTTCGTCGACTCGTCGGCCGGGGGTTGCGGCGCGGAGCCGGACAGCGGGGTTTCCGGCGGCTGCTCCGGCGAGGCGGGTTCGGCGCCCCACGATTGCTGACCGGTCTCGCCGTTGGCGCCCCATGGCTGGGGTTCGGCCGGTTGACCGCTGGGTTCCGCGCCCCACTGCCCACCCAAGGGGCCTGCGGGCGGCGTTCCGGTGGGCTGCCACCAGTCTCCCGGGTGGGCTTGGGCCGGTCCCGGCTCGCCTTCAGGTTGCCGCTCGGCGGCCTCCGGTTGCTTTCCGGCGGATTCGTCGCCTCGCGCCGACGAGGGAGTCTCGCCGGTCGGCGCGGATTCGCCGCCGGTCGCGTCCCCGGTGTGCTCAGACGACGCCGACGGGCCCTCGGCGTCGTCCGTGGGTTCCGGATCCTTCGGCGTGCTCATCGCACCCTCCTCGTATCGTCCCGGTCACGCCACCTATGCCTACCACGGCGAACTTGTCGTCATACCCGATTGCGCCGGTGCGGCGTGCCGTGCCGGGCACGTCTCAGAGGTCCTCGTCGCTGACGATCTCGATCGCGGCCACCTCGGCGGACCGGTCGTCGGCCTCCTCCTCTTCGGCGCGGCCGTTGCTCTGCGTCCACTCCTGGTCGAGCTCGTCACCGATGCCGAGCCTGCCGTCGTCCTCGCTCTCGTGGTAGCGGATGGTCAGGTCGTCGGGCGGATCCTCGATGTTGCGCTGGTACTCGCGGATCTCGTACTCCTGGTCGTCGTCCCCCATCTCGGTTCCCAACGGGTCACGGTCCATACCACCAGTATTGCTCCTCCGCCTCTCCGCGTCTTCAGGCCGTACCAGTTGGGGGCGCTGGATTTGCGTTCAGGTCCTGCGTCGGGTGCCGCTCAGGTTCTGGGTGTACCCGACGAGTTACCCATGTCCGTACGAGATCAGTTGTTGCGTTGGACGTAGTCAGATGTCGAAAACGGCGGCCCGGACCGGAGTCCGAGCCGCCGTTTCGCGGAGTATTCCTATGCGTTGCCGTTGAACAAGCCGGTGACGGAGCCGTTTTCGAAGACCTCGCGGATGGTGCGGGCCAGCAGTGGCGCGATGGACAGCACGGTCAGCTGCGGGAATTTCTTCTCCTCGCTGATCGGCAGCGTGTTCGTCACCACGACCTCCTTGGCGCCGCAGCTGGCGAGGCGCTCGGCGGCGGGCGGGCTCAGCACGCCATGGGTCGCGGCGATGACCACGTCACCGGCACCGGCCTGCTGGAGCACCTTGACCGCGCCCGCGATGGTGCCACCGGTGTCGATCATGTCGTCGATCAGGATGCAGGTGCGGCCCTCGACCTCGCCGACCACGCGGTTGGACTTCACCTGGTTGGGCACCAGTGGGTCGCGGGTCTTGTGGATGAACGCCAGCGGCGAGCCGCCCAGCGAGTCGGCCCACTTCTCGGCGACGCGCACGCGGCCGGAATCGGGGGAGACCACGGTGATGTGCTCGAGGCTGTAGTTGTTGCGGATGTACTCCGCCAGCTGCAGCTGGGCGTGCATGTGGTCGACCGGGCCGTCGAAGAAGCCCTGGATCTGGTCGGTGTGCAGGTCGACGGTGATGATCCGGTCCGCGCCCGCGGTCTTCAGCAGGTCGGCGACCAGCCGGGCCGAGATCGGCTCCCGGCCGCGGTGCTTCTTGTCCTGGCGGGCGTACGGGTAGAACGGCAGCACCGCGGTGATCCGCTTGGCCGAGCCGCGCTTGAGCGCGTCGATCATGATGAGCTGCTCCATCAGCCACTGGTTCAGCGGCGCGGGGAAGCTCTGCAGGACGAAGGCGTCCGATCCGCGGACCGACTCCTCGAATCGGACGAAGATCTCGCCATTGGCGAAGTCGCGGGCGACCTGCGGCGTGACGTGGACGTCGAGTTCCTTGGCGACCTGCTCGGCCAGCTCAGGATGAGCGCGTCCCGAGAAGAGCATCAGGTTCTTCTGGTTGTCGATCCATGACGCGGTCACTGCTACTTGCCATCCTTTTGCTCGATTGCCTGACCCGACATCTCTTTGGCCGCGATGGCTTCCGCCGCCGCGCGCGCCGCGTCCGTCCCTGGACGGTGTCGCTGCACCCAGCCCTCGATGTTCTTCTGCGGTCCACCGGACACCGCTAGAGCCCCGGGCGGAACGTTTCTGCGCAGTACAGTACCCGCCGCCGTATAGGCGCCGTCACCCACCGTCACGGGCGCGACGAACATCGTGTCGCTGCCGGTGCGCACGTGCGAGCCGACCACGGTGTGGTGCTTGCTCACCCCGTCGTAGTTGACGAAAACGCTCGACGCGCCGATGTTGCTGTGCTCGCCGATGGTGGCGTCGCCGACGTAGGTCAGATGCGGCACCTTGGAATGCGCGCCGATGGAGGCGTTCTTGGTCTCCACGAACGCGCCCAGCTTGCCCGTGTCGCCGACCACCGTCCCTGGGCGCAAGTAGCTGAACGGGCCGATCGTCGCGTTGGGCCCGATGGTCGCGCCGTCACCGTGCGTGCGGACCACCTTGGCGCCGTCGCCGACCACGACGTCGGTGAGCGTGCTGTCCGGGCCGACCTCGGCGTCCTCGCCGATCACCGTGTTGCCGAGCAGCTGCACGCCCGGCCGCAGCACCGCGTCCCTGCCGATCCGCACACCGGCGTCCACCCAGGTGGAGGCCGGGTCCATGATCGTGACACCCGCGCGCATGTGCCGCTCCAGGATGTACCGGTTGAGCGTGCGCGCCGCAGCGGCCAGCTGCACCCGGTCGTTCACCCCGGTGACCTTGGCCGCGTCGACCAGGCGGGCGCCGTGCACCGGGTGACCGGCCTCGCGGGCCAGGCGCAGCACGTCGGTCAGGTACAGCTCGTGCTGTGCGTTGGCGGTGGACAGCCTGCTGATCATGGTGCGCAGCACCGCGGCGTCGAACGCGTACACGCCGGAGTTGACCTCGGTGATCGCGGTCTGCTCCGGGGTGGCGTCGGCGTGCTCGACGATCTCGGCCAGCTGGCCGTCCGCGTCGCGCACGATCCGGCCGTAGCCGTTGGGGTCCTCCGGCACGAAGGTCAGCACCGTGACCGCGGGACGTTCGGCGTAGCTGCGGTGCTCGTCGAGCAGCGCGGCGAGCGTGTGCCCGTCCAGCAACGGCACGTCGGCGGAGGTGACCAGGACGTCGCCGGTGAAGCCGACCGGCAGGGCGGCCAGTGCGCACTGCACCGCGTGTCCGGTGCCGAGCTGCTGCTCCTGCACGGCCGGGGTGATCTCGCGGCCCAGATCGTCGGCCACCGCGGCCACCGCCGCGCCGACTTGTTCCCGGTCGTGGCCCACCACGGTGATGAGGTATGCGGGGTCGATCTCGTTCGCCGCATGCAGCGCGTGCGCGAGCATGCTCCGACCGGCCAGCGAATGCAGTACCTTGGGGGTCTTCGACCGCATTCGCGTTCCGGCACCGGCTGCGAGAACGACGACGGCGGTCTGCTGTGGCATGGATCTCCCTCGGCTGCCTGTCCTCGTGCTGGGCTGTGCGTCGTACTTGGTCAGCGATGTGCGGGCCAACGATAGTCGTTCGTGCTGTCGAGCTCCGCCGCCAGGACTCGAACCTGAACTCTCTGAACCAAAATCAGATGTGCTGCCATTACACCACGGCGGATTGCCACACCGGCGGTTCGGTAAACCCCCGCCGCTGTGCCACGGCACGGGATGAATCCTCGCATACTCTCCCGCCTCCCCGCGAATTCTTCGCGAGGGATCGGCTGGTGGGTCGCTGATCGAGGGTCGATCGGGGGCGTTGCCGAGCGGTCTGGAAAAGTTGTACCCGAACATCGGTGCCGTGCGTCGGAGCCTTCCCGACGTGACGGCTGATTTCGTACGAACATGGGTAACTCACCGGGTACGCCCAGAACTCGACGAGCACCCGACGCAGGACCTGTACGCAGCTCCTGCGCCACCCAACTTGTACGGCCTGAAGGCCCGGAGAGGCGGAACCGTGTCAGTGTCTTCGGGTGAGCCGCATCGGGTGCCCCGGCCGCGGATGACCGGCACCCAGCGGCGCCAGCAGTTGATCGAGATCGGTCGCGCGCTGTTCGCCGAACGCGGGTACGACGCGACCTCGATCGAGGAGATCGCGCAACGCGCCCAGGTCTCCAAACCCGTGGTGTACGAACACTTCGGCGGCAAAGAGGGGTTGTACGCGGTCGTGGTCGATCGCGAGATGTCGATGCTGCTGGACATGATCACGTCCTCGCTCACCCAGAACCGCTCCCGGATCCGGCTGGAGAAGGTCGCGCTGGCGCTGCTGACCTACATCGAAGAACGGACCGACGGGTTTCGAATTCTGGTGCGCGATCAGCCCGCCGCCGCCGCTGAAGGCAGGTACTCCAGTTTGCTCAACGAGGCGGTCAATCAGGTGGCGCACATTCTGGCGACCGATTTCGAGCGTCGCGGGTTCGATCCGAGCCTGTCCACCCTGTACGCGCAGGCGCTCGTCGGCCAGGTCGCCACCGCCGCGACCTGGTGGCTGGACGAGCGCAAACCGTCGAAAGAGGTGGTGGCGGCGCATCTGGTGAACCTGTGCTGGAACGGCCTGAGCCATCTCGAAGCCGATCCGCGACTGAGCTCGGAATGGCCTGCGGGGGCCGGGGAGTGACCCGGATTGTTAACCAGCGAATTGCGCGGTAGGTCTGGCCGTATGCGCGAATTGGCTGCTGGGCGCGCTCCTGGTGGTACGGTTCACCCATCCTCTGGGTGCTGTTCGGGCGGTAAGTCGGTCAACTTCGGGATGTCGGTCTACTTCAGGATGGCTGGTTTTGGGATGACAGGCGGATCTGATGGCTAGGCAAGCGCGCGCGGAGATCACCCGCGATTCCGTCCTGGCAGGCGCTGCCGATGTCTTTCTGCGCTTGGGATATGCGAACGCGAGCCTGAGCGAGATCATCGCGCAGTCCAATGTGACCAAGGGCGCCTTGTACTTTCACTTCGGCTCGAAGGAAGAGCTGGCCCGCGCCGTGGTCGACCAGGGCAACGAGAGACTCATCAGCTCGTGTCAGGGCTTCTTCGATCCCCGGGTGCCCGCGCTGGAAGCGTGCATCGGGATCACCTATGTCGTCGCCGATCTATCGATGAACGACCCGATGGTCGGCGCCATGCTCAAGCTGACCCACCAGATCGGCGACTACCGGGGCGCTCAGGGCGACAACATCGCCAAGACCTGGGGCGACACCTACCGGCTGCTCGCCGAACGGGCGATCGCCCAGGGCGACCTGCTCCCCGATCTGGACGCCGAGGTCATCGGCCTGCTCTTGCAGGAGATGGCCGCCGGTGTGCACATCATCGCGGTCGGCACCGAGTCGATCGACCAGATGGCGGTGCGGATGGAGCGCGCTTGGTACTTCCTGCTCCCCGCCCTCGTTCCACCCGAAAAGCTCTCGTACTTCAGGGAATTCGCGGCCAGACGATTGCGGCGCTACGTGCCGTAACTTTGGCAGCGGCTTCGCCGCTGCGTGTTCGCGGCCCTCTTGTGGCTCGCGTCCGAGCGACCGCCGCTGGCGACTTCGTCGCGGACGCGACGGCCACTCGGACGCGAGCCGGGCCGCGAACGGGGAATGTCAGGTCTCGCCGCGCTCGAAAGCGGTGGTCGGGCCGGTGTGGTTTCGTTCGGCGGCAACCGCCGTACCCGTATGTGACGCTGGATGACGGCTGCTACCTCGTCGCTACCGTGCCGGAGGCGGTCGAAGGCGCGTGGCCCGGGCGCGCGGTGGTCCTGGAGTTCCCGGACCTGGATCGGATCCGGGAGTGCTACCACTCTCCCCCGAGTACCTGGCGGCGCGGGAGGTGCGCAGGTCCGGGGTCGAGGTCCGGATGATCTTCGCCGACTGCGCGCGGGGTAGGTCCGCAGCGGGAACGAGCACAGCCACTTACTAGACTCGGTTGGCTGCTCGAACCGCCCGTCTGCGCTCAGGAGTCGTCGATGTCCACCCACCGCCCGCCGTTGGCGGGACTGGCCGCCGCGGCCGGTGCCGATACCTCGCTACGGACCGTCGCGGAGCTGATCGGCACCTCGTCGGTCGAGTTGGTGGCGCCGTCGGCGGTGCGGCCGTTCGTCGCGGCCACCATCGCGGCGAGCAAACCGCTGGTGGTGGTCACCGCGACGGGTCGAGAGGCCGACGATCTGACCGTCGAGCTGGAGGAGATGCTCGGTCCGGCGGTCGCGCAGTTCCCGTCCTGGGAGACGCTGCCGCACGAGCGGCTCTCGCCCGGCGCGGACACCGTGGGGCGCAGGCTGGAGGTGCTGCGCCGGATCGCGCACCCGGACGATCCGCATTTCCCCGCCCCGCTGCGGGTGGTGGTGACCACCGTGCGGTCGTTGATGCAGCCGATGGCGGGCGGACTCGGCGATATCGAGCCGATCGTGCTGCGCGTCGGCGTGGAGCTGGACTTCGACGAATTGCTCACGCGCCTGGTGGAATTCGCTTACACGCGGGTCGACATGGTGGGCAAGCGCGGCGAGTTCGCGGTGCGCGGCGGCATCCTGGACGTCTTCCCGCCCACCGCGGACCACCCGGTGCGCGTCGAGTTCTGGGGCGACGAGATCACCGAATTGCGGCCGTTCGCCGTGGCCGACCAGCGCTCGCTGCCGGACGTCGCGGTGGACGTGGTCGTCGCGCCGCCGTGCCGGGAACTGCTGCTCACCGACGCCGTGCGCGAGCGCGCCGCCGAGGTGGCCGTCGCCAACGCGGCCGACGCGGCGCTGGTCGAGATGCTGGAGAAACTGGCCCAGGGCGTCCCGGTGGACGGCATGGAGGCGCTGTTGCCGGTGCTGCAACCGGGGCAGCTGCGCCTGCTCACCGAAGTGCTGCCCGAGGGCACGCACGTGCTGCTGTGCGATCCGGAGAAGATCCGCACCCGCGCGGCCGACCTGGTGCGCACCGGCGAGGAATTCCTGGAGGCCTCCTGGACGGCGGCCTCGTTCGGCGGCGCCGCCCCGCTCGGCGGGCACGGTCTGGACCTGGCCGCCTCGGCCTACCGCCCGCTGCCGGAGATCCACGCCAGCGCCGACCGGGAGGGGCTGCCCTGGTGGACGCTGAGCCCGCTCGCGTCCGGCGACTCGTCCGAGGTCGTGCTGCCGGTGCTGCCCGGCCCGGCCGCGCGTGGATCCGACGAGCTGGTGGCTACCCTCTTCGCCTCGCTGCGCGCGCACGTGTCCACCGGCGGCAAGGCCGTCGTGGTCGTCGCGGGGCACGGTACCGCGCAGCGCATCCTGGAACGGCTCGCCGATGCCGATGTCCCCGCCGCCGCGCTGGAGACGGGCGCCGAGCCGAACGAAGGCGTGGTGGGCGTGCTGTGCGGTTCGCTGCACGACGGCTTGGTGTTCGAGAACGCCGGGTTGGTGGTCGTCGCGGAGTCCGACCTCACTGGCAACCGGGTCACCGCGCCGACCGAGGGCAAGCGGATGCCCGCCAAGCGCCGCAACCAGGTCGACCCGCTCGCGCTCAGCGCGGGCGACATGGTGGTGCACGACCAGCACGGCATCGGCAAGTTCGTCGAGATGATCGAGCGCACCGTCGGCGGCGCCCGCCGCGAGTACTTGGTGATCGAGTACGCGCCGAGCAAACGCGGCCAGCCCGGCGACCGGTTGTTCGTCCCGATGGAATCGCTCGACCAGCTCTCCCGCTACGTCGGCGGCGAGATGCCGAGCTTGTCCAAGCTCGGCGGTTCGGACTGGGCGAATACGAAACGCAAGGCGCGCAAGGCCGTTCGCGAGATCGCGGGTGAGCTGGTGCAGCTGTATGCCGCCAGGCAGGCCGCGCCGGGTCACGCCTTCGGGCCGGACACGCCATGGCAGCAGGAGATGGAGGACGCGTTCGCGTTCACCGAGACCGTCGACCAGATGACCGCCATCGCCGAGGTGAAGGCGGATATGGAGAAGCCGGTCCCGATGGACCGGGTGGTCTGCGGCGACGTCGGCTACGGCAAGACCGAGATCGCCGTGCGCGCGGCGTTCAAGGCGGTGCAGGACGGCAAGCAGGTCGTCGTGCTGGTGCCCACCACGCTGCTCGCGCAGCAGCATTTGCAGACCTTCACCGAGCGGGTGGCGGGCTTCCCGATCACCGTGAAGGGACTGTCTCGATTCACCGATCCCGCCGAGGCCCGCGCCGTGCTGGAGGGCATGGCCGACGGCAGCGTCGACATCGTGGTCGGCACGCACCGGCTGTTGCAGACCGGCGTGCGCTGGAAGGACCTCGGCCTCGTCGTGGTCGACGAGGAGCAGCGGTTCGGCGTCGAGCACAAGGAGCACATCAAGGCGCTGCGCACGCACGTCGACGTGCTCACCATGTCGGCGACCCCGATTCCGCGCACCCTGGAGATGAGCCTGGCCGGTATCCGCGAGATGTCGACCATCCTCACGCCGCCGGAGGAGCGTCACCCGGTGCTCACCTATGTCGGCGCCTACAACGAGAAGCAGGTCACCGCGGCCATCCGCCGCGAGCTGCTGCGCGACGGCCAGGTGTTCTACGTGCACAACCGGGTGTCGTCGATCGACAAGGCGGCCAAGCGGATTCGGGATCTGGTGCCGGAGGCGCGCGTGGTCGTCGCGCACGGCCAGATGAACGAGGACGCGCTGGAGTCCACCGTGCAGGGCTTCTGGCAGCGCGAGTACGACGTGCTGGTGTGCACCACGATCATCGAGACCGGCCTGGACATCTCCAACGCCAACACGCTGATCGTGGAACGCGCCGACGCGCTGGGGCTTTCGCAGCTGCACCAGCTGCGCGGCCGGGTGGGACGCAGCCGGGAGCGCGGGTACGCCTACTTCCTGTACCCGCCGGAGAAGCCGCTCACCGAGACCGCCTACGACCGCTTGGCCACCATCTCGCAGAACTCCGATCTGGGCGCTGGCATGGCGGTCGCGATGAAGGACCTGGAGATCCGCGGCGCGGGCAATGTGCTGGGCGCCGAACAGTCCGGCCATGTCGCGGGCGTGGGCTTCGATCTCTACGTCCGCCTGGTGGGCGAGGCGGTCGAGGCGTATCGTGCCGCGGCCGACGGCAAGCCGATCACCAGTCAGGAAGTCAAGGAGGTGCGCATCGACCTGCCCGTCGACGCGCACATCCCGCCCGACTACATCGGCAGCGATCGGCTTCGTCTGGAGGCGTACCGCAAACTGGCCGCGGCACAGGACGATCCGGCCCTGGCGCTGGTCGTCGAGGAACTCGTCGACCGTTACGGCCCGCTGCCGGTGGAGGTCGGCCGCCTGGTCTCGGTGGCCAAGCTTCGACTGCTCGCCCGCGAGTACGAGGTCACCGAAATCGCGGTCACCGGAACGACGTTGAAGATCTCGCCGCTGCACCTGCCCGATTCCAAGCAGTTGCGTCTCAAGCGGCTCTACCCGAGCGCCGGATACCGCGCCGCGTCCGGGGTGGTGCAGCTACCGCTGCCGCGCGTCGAGGACAGCGTCGGCGCCGAGCGGGTGCGCGACATCGTCCTGCTCCAGTTCGTCGCGGACCTGCTGCTGGCCTTGGACGGAAAGGCGCAGGGCGCGGTCGACCTCACCGTCGCCGCCGAAATGGCGCCCCGATGAACTCGGCCGATCGCGACGAACCCGCCCTGCGCGCGGGGGAGCGAGCGGATGGCCCGCGCACCGACACGGCGCTGGTGGCGGCGGGGCTGGCCGAAGCCGTGGAGGTCATGGACCGCCTCTGGCATTTCGGCGGCTGGGAGGTCACCCAAACCCACGACTCCCTGCGCCCGTACCTGCTCGAAGAAACCTACGAACTGCTCGACGCCATCCAGAACGACGACGCCGAGACGATCAAGGAAGAACTCGGCGACCTCCTGCTCCAGGTCCTCTTCCATTCCAGGATCGCTCAAGCCGCAGGCGAATTCACCGTCGACGACGTCGCCGCCGCCCTGGTCGCCAAACTGGTCAACCGCAGCCCGCACCTCGCCGACTCCGCGATCGACCCCGCCGCCTCGGTGGAGGAGAAGATCGCCGCCCAGGAACGCGCCTGGGAAGAACGCAAATCCGCCGAAAAATCCCGCCGCTCCTGCCTGGACGGCATAGCCATGGCCCAACCCGCCCTCGCACTCGCCGAAAAGATCATCTCCCGCGCCACCAAAGCGGGCCTCCCCGCCGATCTGATCCCCGAATCCCTCCGCGTGGTCCACCTCGGCGGCCCGGAAAGCGCCGAGGAACGCCTTCGCAAAGCAACCCTCGCCTTCGCTGCCGCCATCCGGGCGGCCGAGGAGGCTGCGGAAAAGGCCCGGGGTCAACGTCTTTTGCTAACCGACCAGGATTGGCGCAGATACTGGCCGTGCTGATCGTGCGGCCGGACTCGCACCGGAGCGTACAACCGCCGCGCCCCAGCCGATGTCGGCCAAGGACGTGTTGTGGATGCGCGGCCACGCACCCGCATACGCGGAACATCAGGCGGTCGTAAAAACCTGCAACGTTCGTTGCCGGGGTGGGCACGCGGGCCCAATAATTCCTTGGAACATTGAAGATCGCATGGTCTTCAGCGGGTTCGCGACGCGGCGGCGATTCGACGCGACTCGCTATTTTGCGGCTCGGTGAGAGGACTTCACGGACTGATGAGGACCAGACCGGCTGTACTCACCTTGTTGCTCGTATTGCTGGTGGCGGTGACGGCATGCGGGTTGACATCGGGGCCGAACTCCACGGCGTTGACGATCTACACCGCGCGCCCGAAGGCGATCGCGCGGAGTGTCGTGGATGCCTTCGAGGCGGTGAATCCCGAATACCGGGGCCGGGTTCGGATTCTCACCCTCGGGGCGAGCGAGGTGGTGCATCGCGTTCGTGCGGAGACGCATCGCCCGCAGGCGGATGTGTGGTGGGGAGGCACGTCGCAACAGTTCGCGCAAGGGGTGCGGGCCGGTGTGCTGACGGCGGCTCGCCAGGACGTCGCCGCGCGGGTTCCGCAACAGTACCGGGGACCGGACGATTTGTGGCTGGCTGAGATGCGAACGGCCGAGATCATTTTCTACAACAGCATGATGCTCACCGCGGACCAGGCGCCGAAGGACTGGAATGACCTGATCACGCCGGATATGCAAGGAAGACTACTGATTCGCGACGTCGCGGCGTCGGGGACGATGCGTAGTGTCATCGCCGCGCTGATCGCGCGGTCCGGCGACCCCGAGGACGGGTACGCATACCTGCGCGCTCTGGACCGCAACACCAAGGACTATGTCGCCAATCCCAGCGATCTGTATCTGCGGATCCAGCGCCAGGAAGCGCCGGTCAGCATCTGGAATCTGCAGGACGTGCTGATCCAGCGCGGTATGGGAGCACCGCTGACGGTCGTGATGCCGGCGTCGGGTGCTCCGATGCTGCCCGACGGTGTCGGCAAGATCAAGGATGGTCCGCACGGTGCGGCCGCGGATGTGTTCATGGATTTCCTGCTCCGTCCTGACACACAACAGATGTTGTCGGACAGTTTCTTTCAGCTTTCCACAGTCGCATTGCCGAGGGAGCCGGCGTGGCTGACCGAAATGCGGCTGCGTGAGATGCCGGTCGACTGGACGAGGGTGAGCCGCGAGGAGGCCGGATGGGTCGACTATTGGGTGCAGAACATCAAGAACCGTGGCTGACCAGACCGCTCGATTGGATCTGACGGAGTATCCATGACGTCGATAACGCTCGACCGTGTGCGCAAGAGATACAGCGCCACAACTGATATCAGGATGGACACAACTATCCATGCCGGCGAGATGTTCACCCTGCTCGGCCCGTCAGGGTGCGGAAAGTCGACGCTATTGCGGATGATCGCGGGCTTCGTCGCCCCGACCAGCGGACGAATCCTGTTCGGCGACAAGGACGTCACCGCAACGCCGCCGAACCGCCGCGACACCGGGATGGTATTCCAGAACTATGCCCTGTTCCCGCACATGACCGTCGCCGAGAACGTCGCCTACGGCCTGCGGGCTCGCAAGGTGGACCGCAAGACCCGGAGCGAGCGGGTTCGGCAGGCTCTCGGCCAGGTCGGTCTGGCCGGTTACGGTGACCGCCGCATCGACCGGCTCTCCGGGGGACAACAGCAGCGCGTCGCACTGGCCCGAGCGGTGGTCATCGGCCCTGCGGTGCTGCTACTGGACGAGCCGCTGTCGAATCTGGACGCGAAGCTTCGGGAGGAGACCCGAACGCAGATCCGGCGGGTCCAGACCGAGGCCGGTATCACCGCGGTATACGTCACGCACGATCAGGCCGAGGCGATGGCGATGAGCGATCGCATAGTCGTGCTCGATGCGGGCCGGGTCCATCAGATCGGCACGCCACACGCGGTCTACCACTGCCCGGCAACGGCGTTCGTCGCGAGGTTCATCGGGCGCAGCAACGTCGTGCCGGTCACCGTGGTGGATGTCGCGGATCAGGCGGTGCGGGTGGCGCTCGGCGACGGAGCATCCTTGACCGCTCCGACCCCGGATTTCGAGCCCGTGGTCGGGGATGAGCTGGCACTGTCGCTGCGGCCGGAGGCATTGGGGTTCACCACACCCGAGGACGGGTTGTGCAAAGGGCGTGTTTCCGCGATCGAGTTCACCGGCGCGACAAGCACATACACCGTGGTTTCGGAGAACCTCACCTTGCAGGTCACCGTGCCGGACAGCGCCGCGGGGCCGCGAAACGGGGACAATGTGTCCGTCGGCATCACCTCCGGACGTCCCTGGCTGATCCGGCCGTGACCACGACATCCGCGCCCGTCGAGCGCTCCCGGCCGATACCATCTCGGCGACGACGGCTGCCCGCCGGTTCCAGCGACCGGTTCGTCTACGTACTCGCCGCACCCGTGCTCGCGATCCTTGTGTTCCTCGTCGTGATCCCGATGGCCCACACCGCGGTCGCCAGTATCGGCGGCGACGGCGCCGCCGTGAATTACGGTAGCTTTCGCACCGGAGCATCGGGCACCGCTCTGCTGCTATCGGTGGGCATCTCGCTGGGATCGGTGCTCGGCTGCGGCGTCGTCGGCACCGCGCTGGCGATCTTGCTCACGCGCTTCGACTTCCCCGGCCGCCGGATCCTGGAGACCATCGCCCTGCTGCCGATGGCGCTGCCTCCGCTGATCGGCGCGGTGTCGTTCGTACTGCTCTACAGCGAAACCGGCATCGTTGCTCGCACCCTGTCACACTGGTTCGGCGCCGATCCCGCCGCCGTATCGGTGAACGGCGTCGCCGGCGTGCTTCTGGTGCACGTCTTCACCATGTACCCGTTCTTCTATCTACCCGTCGCGGCGGGTCTGGCCGGAATGGACTCCTCGCTCGAATCGGCCGCCTACAACTTGGGCGCAAATCGAACCCTGGTGTGGCGCACGGTTATTCTGCCGATGCTCACCCCCGCGCTGGTCTCCGGCACGCTGTTGACGTTCATGATCTCGATGGCGTCGTTCACCGCGCCGCAGCTCTACAACGTGCAGACCCTCACCATGCAGATCATCGCCACGAAGACCGTTGGCAACCAGGAACTGGCCGCGACCCAAGCGACCGTACTCGCGATGGTCTCGATCCTCTTCCTGGTCTCGATGAAGTGGTACCAGAGTCGCCGGGTGCACCGCAGCCTCTCCAAGGGCGTGCAGCGCGATCGCGTCGTCGGCCACGGTCCGATCCGCTGGCTCGCCGGGGCCGGTTCGGCGGGGCTCGCGATCCTGCTCATGGCCCCGGTGATCACCGTCGTGCTGGTGTCGTTCTCCGTCGACGGTTCGTGGACTACGCAGATCCTGCCGCCGGACTACACGTTGGGCAACTATGCGGCCTTGATCACCGATCCGGGCAGCCTCCTGCCGATTTCGGTCAGTGTCCAGATGAGTGTCCTCGCGACGCTGGGCGCGATCGTGCTCGGTGTCGCCGGCGCCTACGTCGTCGCTCGCTGGCGTGGGCCGGGACGCAATGCGGTCGACTTCATGATCATGCTGCCGTGGGCGCTGCCCGGCACCATCGTCGGCATCAACCTGGTGACCGCGTTCAACCAGCCGCAGCCGTCCAACCTCGGAGTATCCCTGGTCGGCACGCTGTGGATCCTGCCGATCGCCTATCTCGTCCGGTTCGTGCCGCTGGTCTTCCGTTCGACCGGTGCCGCGCTCGAGACCGTCGACCCGTCGCTGGAAGAGGCCGCGCGCAACCTGGGCGCCGGCTCGTGGAGGGCGCTGCGCACCGTCACCATCCCGTTGATCTCGAAGGGAGTCATCGGCGGCGCCCTGTTGGCCTTCGTCGACGGCGTCGGTGAGTACGTCGCTTCGGTCGTGATCTATCCGGCCAGCTATCCGCCGCTGTCGGTCGAGATCTACAACCGCATCTACTCCTCCGAGTTCGGCACCGCCGCCGCGTACGGGACGCTGCAGGTCGCAATGATTCTTACCGTGCTGGTCATCGACAACGCCTTGCGGCGCGGCCACCGCCGAGTCGAATCCACGGCTACCGGAACGGTCGCCTGACGCGAAAGATCACGATGAAGAAGCGATTCACTGCCGGCAGGGTAGGGGTGACCGGGATGGAAACCCTTTTCGATACGCGGGCTCGCTGGCAATGCTGGCTCGACGTCGAAGCCGCCCTGGCGCGCGCCCAAGCCGATCTCGGGCTGATCCCCGCACCCGCAGGTCCGGCGATCGCCCGCGCCTGCCAGCTGAGCCGGCTCGAGCTCGACCGCGTCCATGCCGAGATCGACCGCACCAGCCACCCACTCATGCCGTTGGTCGTCGAACTCGGCCGCGCTGTCGGAGCGGCATACGGTGGCTGGGTGCATTGGGGCGCCACCACCCAGAACATCACCCAGACCGGTGACACCCTGCTGCTGCGCCACGCCTGCACGCTGATCCGCAATCAGCTGACAGCCGTGCTCGGCGCGCTCGCCGACCGCACCGACCGCGGTGCCGACATGATTATGGCCGGCCGGACCCACGGCCAGCACGCGGTCCCGATCACCTTCGGCTACAAGAGCGCCGCATGGATCGACGAGTACCTGCGCCATATCCAGCGACTCGACCAGCTCGCGCCCCGGCTGTTCGTGGCGCTGCTTGGCGGTGCGGCGGGCACCTCGGCGTCCTTCGGAGACGATCCCGGCCGGCTGCAGCACGTCGTCGCGAGCTATCTCGGCCTCACGCCGATGGCCGTCCCGTCCCGTGCCATCTGCGACCATAACGCCGAACTCGTCACGACTCTCGGTTTGATCGCCACCACGAGCGGCAAAATCGGCCGCGAGATCTACCAGCTGATGAAAACCGAGTACCAAGAGGCCGAGGAACCCGTTCCGGTCGGGACGGTCGGCAGCTCGACCATGCCGCACAAACGCAATCCGCAACTGTGCCAGGACATCATAGGCATCACCAACGAGATCCGCGCACTGGTACCGCTGGCGCTCGAGTCGACACTGAGCGAGCACGAAGCCGACAACGCCCCCTCGGCGCTGTTCGACACCCAGCAGCGGGCGTGCGAACTCACCGCGGAAGCCTTGGCTCGGGTCCAGATCGTCGTCGCAGGCCTGCGCTTGAACCCGGATCGTATGCGCCGCAACCTGGATGACTCCACGGGCATGATCGCCTCCGAGGCGATCATGTTGCGGCTCGGCCGGATCCTCGGCCGGCAAACCGCCCATGAGATCGTCTACGACGCCGCCCAAGCCGCGGCCACCACGTCCGCCTCGTTCACCGACATCCTCGCCGCCGACGCCCGCGTCACCAGTCATCTCGACGCCCGAGCCCTCAGTCAGCTGCTCGAACCCGGCACCCATCTCGGCCGCGCATCGGCCATCGCCCGCGAACAGGCCGCCCGCGCACGTGAAGCCATCGACGAACCCGATATGTGAGTTTCAGACACTCCCTTTGACGACTCGGGGCATGCTTACTGCTCTCGGTGGCGTTGAGTTGCTGTAGTCACGCGGTGGGGACTGTCGATTCCCGCCCTGCCCAGGCGTCAGCTGGGCTGGCATCTCCGCAACGGCCGGAATGAACTCGGCCTGACTCTGGAGCAGGTCGCGGCGATGATGCAGTGGAGCAAGAGCAAGCTCGCTCGCATCGAAACAGCGGAGGGCGGTGGTCGTCTCCGGGAACTGGACATCCGGGAGTTGTGCCGGGGTCTCGGATTCGATGACGATATGACGACCGCTATGGTCGAGTTGTCTCGGCAGTCGGACGCGAAATGCTGGTGGCACACATTCGATGATGTGATCCGCAAGAGTTTCAATATGTACGTCGGTCTGGAGGCTTCTGCTACTTCGCTCGCCATGTTTCGGCCGAATCTGATCCCAGGAATACTCCAGACCGCCAACTACGCTCGGTCGCTCGATCGCATCTACTTTCCTGGAGATTCGGACGAAGAGTTGGAGCGACGGGTGCAGCTTCGGATCAAGCGCCAAAACATCATCATGCGACGTACCCATCCGATATCCGCCGATATCGTTTTGCACGAATCGGCCTTGCGGTCGGTCGTCGGTGGGAGGAAGACGATGGCTGTGCAGATGCGACACTCAGCGGACGTGAGTACACGCCCGAACGTCACTATTCGAGTGCTCCCCTTCAGTGCTGGGTTTCCGCTCGGTTTGTACGTGGGGCCATACGTAATCCTGGACTTCGGCCGAGATGCCAAGGGCAAGGAGGTTACCCCGGATCGTGTTCCTGGAGGGCTACACCGGCGACATGCACCTTGAACGTGAGCAAGACACACAGATGTACGAGAAGGCGGCTATAGCTATCCAGCGTGCATCGCTGGATGCTGTGGCAAGCAGGAACCTGTTGCGGCAGGTAGCGAAGGAGTTTGCGGCGTGAGCATAGATCTATCTACCGCCAAGTGGTTCGAGAGCACCCACAGCGCAGGAGGTTCGGAGTGCGTCGAGGTTGCATTCCTCGATAGCGGTGTTGTCGGCGTTCGCGACTCGAAGAATCCGCATGGCCCGGCTCTGGACTTCGCTCCCGCCGAGTGGGATGCCTTCACCGCGGGGATAGTCGAGGGCAAGTTCGATCGGTCGTAATCGCTGTCGGCATACGCGGTGTCGGTTGTGCTCGGCTCGGTCGGTAGCGAACAGACACCGCGCCGGTCTTCCGGAATCCGATGCTCAAATCGACCGGAAGACCCGCGCGGCGCTCGGGAACTCGATCAGACGTTGACGCCGTAATCGCGCGCGATCCCCGCGAGGCCCGACGCGTATCCCTGCCCGATGGCCCGGAATTTCCATTCGTTGTTGTGGCGGTACAGCTCGCCGAAGATCATGGCGGTTTCGGTGGAGGCGTCTTCGGTGAGGTCGTAGCGGGCCAGTTCGATGCCGGTGGTGGCGTCGACGACGCGGATGAAGGCGTTGCGGATCTGGCCGAAGGACTGGCCGCGGGCGTCGGCGTCGTGGATGGAGACCGGGAAGAAGATGTTCGTGATGGTGGGCGGGGTGGCGGTGAGGTCGACGTTGATCACTTCGTCGTCGCCCTCGCCCGCGCCGGTCAGGTTGTCGCCGGTGTGCTCGATCGACCCCTCGGGGGAACGCAGGTTGTTGTAGAAGATGAAGTGCTGGTCGGACAGCACTTTCAGATTCGGCCCGCACGCGAGGGCGCTGGCGTCGAGGTCGTAGTCGGCGCCGGTGGTGGTACGGACGTCCCAGCCGAGGCCCACCGACACCTTCGTGAGATTCGCGGCCTGCTTGGACAGCGAAACATTACCGCCTTTGGCCAAAGTGACGCTCATGATCCCCTTCCGTGCGGCACGGCCGGTGCCGCTTTCCTTCCTTGCTATCCGGAAACGTTGGGCCGGTTCAGTTCTGGCCGTCCACCCAGGATTGCAACGTGCTCACCCGGCCTTTCAGCGCGCGCAGCTCGCTCTCGTCGTCGAGCACCATGCGCTGGATGCCCTGCACGATCGCGAAGGCCGACTGACGGTGATCGTCGATCACGTCGACGTCGATGCGCACGGCCACATAGTCTTCGGCATCGGGCATACTCTCCGCGACCACGTGCGCGGTGCCGCGCGCGCACATCGCCACGTTGCCGCCGCCGAGGATCAGCAGCGCCACTTCGGGGCGTTCGCGCAGCCGGGCCAACGAGCCGCGATCGAATTTGAGGCTGATGAGTATCCGCCGATCACCTGCCCGCACCGGCCAGGACACCGGAATCGCGTGCGGCGCCGGATCGGTCGTCACCAGCACGCCGATCGTCTCCAGGGGCCATTCCGGAAGCACGTCGAGCTCGGGATGGTCTGCCGAGTTGTGTTGACGTTGGGCGGGGCTCGCTCCGGCTGCCATCTTCGTCACCTCATGCATCGTCGAGCGCGGCGGGCTGTGCCGCGCTTGCTAGCAGTCTAAGGTGCTGGGCGCCTTGTCCGCTGGCGCTGCGCCCTTTGTCCGGACCGCTCTCAGGTGACTATCAGGGCGAGATCCAGGGTGACTACAGCATCCGCCGTGGCCTGTGCATCGCCTTGGCGCGGCGCACCGACACCCGGGACCACACCGCCTGCTGCACCGCCAAGGTGGCCCAGCCCGCCAGCGCCATCCCGGACAGATTCACCATGAGTTGCAGCGTGCTGCCCCAGATCGCCGACCCCACACCGAAGGCGGCGCCGAGCGCGATATTGCCCGCGGCGGGCACGGTGGTCACCGAGATGAAAACACCGGCCATGCCGCCGGCCTTGGCGGAGGTCAGGGCGAGCACTCCGGCGGCGGCCGCGATGACGGCGACGATGAACGACCACTTGTCGGGGGTGTAGATGAAGGCCGTGCCCGGGCGCGGACCGGTGACGGCGTCGACGGTGATCCAGCCCAGTGCGCGTCCGATCAAGGCGAAGAGGAAGGTGACGGCGATGGCGGCGGCGAAACCGAGCAGCAGCGTGCGCGCGGCGAGGCCGAGCAACACGAATCGGCGGCGCACCAAGGCGACGCCCAGCGCGGCGATGGCCCCGAATTCCGGACCGAGGACCATCGCCCCGATGACCAGAATCTGGGAATCCAGCACGATCGCGATCGCGGCGATCACCGTGGCCAAGGTCATGAAGCTGAGGTAGGTCCAGTTCAGCTCGGTTTCCTCATACGAGCGCTGCGCGACATCAGCCCAGACCACGGAGTCCGCGCTGCTGCCGGGTGTGCGTACCTCGCAATCGAATCCGCTGCGCGACAGCCAGGTACGCACCGGCTCGATCTCGATGCTGCCCGCATGGTGCAGCCCGATCGCACGCAGTCGCTGGATCACGTCGTTCGCCGCTTCTCGTGCCACGTCGGCGAGCACCACGTCACCCTTGGGCCGCAGCGCGGCGTCGCGCATGACCGCGAGGCCGCTGACGGCGTCCTCCTGTTCCAGGATCCGGATCACGTCATCGGTCATCTCGGCCGGAGCCAGCATCCGTAGGTGCAGCACCCCCATAGTGTGCCGCGCGCGGCCGCATATCTCGCCGCGGCCCGGCACGACACAGGCGAGCACGGCCGCCGCGCCCTTTTCTCGGACCGCTCCCGCGTGTGATCAGGCCCTGGCGACGGTCAGGCGGAGACCAACGCGGGGATGTCCAGCGTGGCGGCCCACTCCTGCGCCATGTCCTTGACCTTGATCTCCGTCGACGCGTCGTGCCTGGCGTGCTCGCCGACCTGGGTGGCTCCGCATGCGATGAGCTTCTCGGCGATGATCTCGCCGCCACGGTTGAACGTGTCGCCGTACACGGTGTCGCCGAGCCCGAAGACGGCGAAGCGCAGGCCGGTCAGTTCCGGCGTGTGGCGGTCGAGCGCGTCGGCGAAGGGTTCGGCGCCGGTCGGCAGATCGCCGTCGCCGTAGGTCGAGCACACGATGACGTGGAACTCACGCGCGTTCAGGTCCTCAATGTCGAAATCCGTCATGTCGTGCACCGAGACGTCGTGCGTTCCGGAGAGCTCCGCGGCGATGCTGTCCGCGGCTGACTCCGCGGTCCCCATCTCGGTTCCGAACAGAATGACGACGCGCACCTGCGCCTCTCCTTTCCATATGATTTGGTGAGGCTATCCTAATCATGCGGCTCGTGGTGCGCTACGGCTTCCGCACGGTCAGGTAGGTGGAGACGATCACCATGATGGCGAAGGCGATGGCGATGATGACGGCGGCGGTCGGCCAGTCCATGACTAATCCTTTCAGGGGCATCACACTCCTTCATGGTGTCCGGACGCGGAGGAGCGCGGAAAGGGCCGAACGTCCCGGCGAAACGGTGTCGAATGGGCCGAACGAGACCAACCGTTCCGATTGACGGAATGTCGTCCGCGATGCATCATTCGTAGCGGTGCCCATTGTTTTCTGGGCAGACCACTTTCCTGCCGGCCAATGACCGTCCGGCTCGGCGACTGCCACGTGTGCCCTTCGGCCTCGCCGCGCACGAGCGCAGCGCTTCCAACCATGACGCTTCGGCGTCCGGCCGTGAGTGAGGTGAAACGAAATGGTCTACCAGTCGTCTGCATACCAGGTGATCAATTCGTACCCGCGCCTCGGCACCCTTCCCCACGTCTGAATTCACCGCGCCGAGCGCGGTCCTCGCGCGTCGATGCCACGGCATCGGCTCATCCAACGCTCGGCGCGGCACCCCCGGAGGCAATCGGAAAACCGGTGGATAGCACAGATGTGGAGAGAGTAATGGTGGACAGGGGAGTGAATACGGGGGCGGTGGAAATGGTGACGCGGCCGGTGGCGGGCAATCTCGCCGTGTCGGCCGCGATGATCGAGGATCTGGGCTACCTGCGCGAGGAATTGGCGGCGGCGGAGGTGCCGTTTCTGCTCGTGCGCGACAGCGGGCACCGGCTGGTGCTCGCGGCCGACGCGGCGCACCGCATGATGGTGCGCCGGGTGACGGCCGCGGCGGTGGCGGCCGGATTCTCCTGTGTGGAATTGCGGCAGAACGTGTTCCGGCTCGGGCGCGACCATGACCCGGCCCATCACGTCGACCTGGAGCTCTGGGAGTACCACGGCGACACGGTGACCTGCCCGCGCCCGAACGCGCTCACCCGGACGGTCTTCGACCTCGCCGACGTCGAGCGCACGCAGGTGCGGCTGTTCGACCGGACCTGGCCGACCCTGGTCGACATGTTCGCGCCGCAGTCCACCGACGTCGATTTCGACATCGACTTGGTGTTCTCCTGGGTGGACGGCTCCGATCCGGAATTCCGCGCGCGTCGCGCCGGGATGCTCGCCCAGGTCGTGGTCGGCGAGGGCGACGACGCGGACGCGCGCATCCGGCAGATCGACGAGCTCAAGTACGCGCTGCGGTCGGTGTACAAGAACGCGCCATGGATCCGCAGGATCTTCATCGCCACCGACTCCGCGACGCCGGGCTGGCTGTCCGAGCACCCGAAGGTGACGGTGGTGCGGGCGGTGGACCATTTCCGCGACACCACCGGCTTGCCGGTCTTCAATTCCCACGCGGTGGAATGCCAGTTGCAGCACATCGAGGGGCTCAGCGAGCACTTCCTGTACTCCAACGACGACATGTTCTTCGCACGGCCGGTGCGCCCGTCGATGTTCTTCACCCCCGCCGGGGTGAGCCGGTTCATCGAGGCGGACACCAGGATCGGTCCGGGGCGGAACAACGAGCGGCGCAGCGGTTTCGAGAATGCCGCGCGGGTGAACCGGGCGTTGCTCGCCGACCGCTTCGGCTACGTGATCACGCGGCATCTGGAGCACACGCCGGTGCCGCTGCGGCGCAGTGTGCTGCTGGAGATGGAAGAGGAATTCGCCGCCGATTTCGCGCGCACGAGCGCCAGCCGCTTCCGGGCGGCTACCGACATCTCGGTCACCAATTCGCTGTATCACTACTACGCGCTGCTGACCGGCCGGGCGGTGCCGCAGGAATCGGCGAAGGTGCGCTACGTCGACACGACGAGCCACACCGGGCTCGCGCTGCTGGACGGGTTGACGCGCCACCGCGACGTCGACTTCTTCTGTCTGAACGACGGCAGCTTCCCCGAGGTCGCCGAGACCGAGCGGGTGCGGATCGTGTCGGAGTTCCTCGCCGCGTACTTCCCCGAGCCCGCTCCGTGGGAGCGGCTCAGCGCACCGCCTCGTCATCCGCTTCCGGAGTCGACGCCGGGCGCCGCATGACGTGCGGGATGCGCGCGGCGGGCGGGATCACGATGCCCTCCTCCGCCAGCCGCCGCTGCGCCTCCTCGGGCGTCGCGCCGGCGCCGACGGTGGTTCCGCGCTCGATCGGGACCACCGAGTGCACCACGGTGTCCGGGTAGATGTGCACGTAGTTGAAGGCCTGCGCGCCGTCCCGTCCGCGCAGGCCGCCCTGCGCGACGCCGAGATCCTGGCTGTAGCAGGTCGCCGACGCCACCGACACCGGGATGCCCGCGAAGGTCGCGCTGGTGGAGAAGTGCAGATGGCCCGCGAGGATGGCGCGCACGTCGGTGCCGTCGAGCACGTCGGCCAGCCTGCGCTGATCGCGCAGCTCCACGGTGACGGCCAGATCGATGACGCACGGCACCGGCGGGTGGTGCATGGCCAGGATGGTGCCGAACGGGGCGGGTTCGGCCAGCACGTCGCGCAGCCACGCCAGCTGGTCGTCGGAGATCTCGCCGTAGTGATGGCCGGGCACCGAGGTGTCCAGGGCGATGATGCGCAAGCCGTCGATCAGGTGGACGCGGTCCAACGGAGAGGCGGTGGCGCGCTCGCCGAGTAGCCGGGCGCGCAGCGCGGCGCGGTCGTCGTGGTTGCCCGTGACCCAAACGAGAGGAGCCTGCAAACTTCTGGCAAATGGCTCGACAATCGACTTGAGCTTGCTGTATGCGGCGGGTTCACCCCGATCGGTGAGGTCGCCGGTGAACACGATCGCGGTCGGACGGATCCGGCTGGCTGCCGCCTGTTCGAGCAGTTGCCGTAACCGCAGGTCGGCGTCGACATCGCCGTACAGGGGGTCGTCGCCCGCGATGAGGTGGGTGTCGCTGAAGTGGAACAACACGTGATCCGGACGCGGGTGCTCCGCGACTCTCGAGATGGGCACCGGACCGAAAATCCCTCCTGGCGGTTTGCCCGCCATTGGCTTGGCTCCGTCGCCAGAATAGCGTCGGTTACGAACAGGTTTCCCGATAGCTGGTGAAGACATGCTTGCGGGAAGGTGAGGGTTCGGTGTCGAACGCAGGGGAAATGGTGAGTGGAGTGGCGTTGGTCACTTTTTGCCGAGGGCATCCGCGGTGCGCAGCGCGTCGACCACCATCGCGGCGTCGACGGTGAACGGCTCGTTGTGGATGGTTTCGCCCGGTGCGGTCGCCCGAGCCGCGATGGACGACAGCGTCTCGTGATCGGCGTCAGGCAGCCCCAGCGCGGCCAGGGTCGTCGGCAGCCCGACCTCGGCGCAGAAATCGAGGACCGTGTCGATCTCGGACGCCGGCGCGCCTTCGAGCACCAGCTGGGTGAGCGTGCCGAAGGCGACCTTCTCGCCGTGCAGGAACGGATGCGTCCCCGCGGCGGCGGTGAGGCCGTTGTGCACCGCGTGCGCGGCGGCCAGCCCGGACGATTCGAAGCCGAGCCCGGACAGCAGCGTGTTCGCCTCGACGACGCGCTCCAGCGCCGGGGTGACGCTGTGGTTGCGGACCGCGGTGAGCGCCTGCGGCCCGTCGGCGAGGAGCGTGCGGTAACAGAGCTCCGCGAGGGCCGTGGCGCTGCGCGTGGAGGCGCCGCCGCGCATGTTGCGCACCTGCGCCGCACTGCACGTGCGCGCCTCGAACCAGGTGGCCAAGGCGTCACCCATGCCCGCGGCCAGCAGCCGGGCGGGGGCCTGCGCGATGACCGAGGTGTCCACCAGCACCAGCGCCGGATTGCGCCGGACCAGCTGATAGGCCTCGAATTCGCCCGCCTCGGTGTAGATCACCGACAGCGCGCTGCACGGCGCGTCACTGGAAGCGGCCGTGGGGCAGCTGATCATCGGCAGGTCGAGGTCGTCGGCGACCGCGCGCGCCGCGTCCAGCACCTTGCCGCCACCCGCGCCCAGAACGACTGTGCTGCCGGACTCTTCGACAGCGTGGACGATCTTGGCGATCTCCGCCCTGCTGCACTCACCGCCGGACAGATGGATCGAATAGGAGATCTTCGCATCGGTGAGCGACCGTTCCCACGTCGTGGCGAGCAGCCGAAACGCGCTGCCGCCCGACACGATCAGCACCGGACCGCCGATCCCGAGCCGGGTCATCTCCGCACCGAGCGCGGCCGTGGCGTCCCGCCCCTGCACGTAGTGCCCCGGCGAGGAGAACACGCTCAGCATCCGACACCTCCCGATCCCGGACCGCGAACCATGCCGAACGCGCACACCCCTGCAGCCCGACCGACGACTCTCTAACGCTACGCGACGCTCACCTGCCACCGGCCGTAGTTGGCGAACCCCGTCGTCTGCGAAGGAAGCGCTTCACCGTCGTGCCGGAAACGCGGCTACAAGCACGCATGCATCCTCCGACGCCACGACCGGCATCCGGTCCCGGACACCAGATGCCCGGCCGGGATCTCGTCACACCGAGTGCCACAGCAAGCAGGAGCGCTCTGTGTACAGGATCGAACGGCGAACCCGCTTGCGGAGTCGATCAACTCGGTGTGGTGAGGGTTTCCGGGACCAAGCGCGGCCGGTCGCGTTCCTGTTCGTCGAGCAGGGCGAAGTAGCGGTGGAGCATGAGGATCGCGGTGCTCGCCAGGCCCGCGGTGAGGCCCCACCAGACCCCCGCGGCGCCGAGTCCGAGCGGGAACGCGAGCAGCAGGGCGACCGGCAGGCCGACGCCCCAGTAGCCGATCAGGGAGAGGCGGAAGCCCGCGTTGGTCGCCTCGAGGCCGCGCAGCAGGCCGATGCCGATGTTCTGGGCGGCATCGAAGAACTGCAGCACGATGCCGATCAGTAGCAGCGTGTGCGCGATCCGGATGGTGTCGGCGTCGGAGGAGTCCAGGAAGGGCAGCAGCACCAGATCCGGGGCCAGGACGTACACCGCGCCCGTCACGGCCGCGACCACCGCCGCATGCCGCAGCGCGAGCCAGGCCAGCGCGCGGGCGTGGGCGTGCTCGTCGCGGGCGACGGTGTCGCTGACCAGGATCGACGCGCCGTGCGAGAGGCCGATCGCGACCTGGAACACGATGTAGATGATCTGGTAGACGACGTTGTGCGCGGCCAGCGCCGCGGGCCCGATGCTGCCCATGACCAGGGCCAGCACCGAGAACATGCCCGCTTCGGAGCCGTAGGTGAGCGCGATCGGCGTGCCCAGCCTCAGCTCCGCCTTGACCGTCGCCGGTCGCACCGGCAGCGGGTTCATCGGCAGGGTGCGGCCGAGCCGGTCGTCGCGCCACACCATCGCCCAGAACACCGCGAAGGTGATCAGGAAGACCAGCGATGTCGCGACGCCGATGCCGGTGAGTCCCAGCGCGGGCAGCCCGGCCTTGCCGTGGATGAAACCGAGGGCCAGCAGCAGGTTCAGCACCACCGATCCGAGCGTCACCAGCAGCAGCGCCTGCGGGCGCTGCATGCCGACGGTGTACTGGCGCAGCACCTGGAACCACAGACAGGGCAGCAAACCCGGCGCGAGCGCGACCATCAGCGGACGGGCGTCGGCGAGCACCCCCGGGTCCTGCCCGAGCCAGGGCAGCACCCAGCCCAGCCCGATCAGCACCGCGCCGCCGACGAGTCCGGCGACCGTGGCGATCAGGAAGCTCGACCGCAGCACGTCCCGGATCTCCGGGTCCGGCGAGTCGCCGCGCTTGCCCGCGGCGCTCACCGCCGTCGCGATCTGGTTGCCGCTGGCGGTGATCAGGCCGACGCACATGGTGCGGATCTGGTTGAACAGCACGAGCGCCAAGCCGCCCGCGGCCACCTGCCGCACGCCGAGCGTGCCCATCAGCGCGATATTGGTGGTCGACACCGCGATCTGCGCCAGCTGGGTCAGCGCGATGGGCGTCGCGAGCGCGGTCAAACGCCGTCCGTCGCCGTACCTCACCTCGCCTCCACGAGGGTGCGCCGGGCGGCGGGCGTGTAGCGGCGCAGCATGTCCCGCACGTCGCGTTCGGTGTCGGCGCTCAGCAGCTCCCGGTCGTTCATCCATTCGTCGTCGAAGACGGTGTCCAGGTACTTCTCCCCGCCGTCGCACACGATGGTGACCACGGTGGAGCCGGGCGGGAACTCCTCCAGCCGGGTGAGCGCGGCGTGCACCGAGCCGCCCGCCGAGCCCCCGATCATCAAGCCCAGTTCGGCCGCCACCGCGCGGGCGGTCGCGAACGCGGCCACATCCGAGACCTTCACACCCTCGTCGAGCAGCGAATAGTCCACGGCGGTGCCGATGGTGGCGCCCGGCGGGGTGCCGGTGCCCGACTGCCAGTACGGGCCGCCCGGCCCGCCGAAGGCGATGGAACCGACCGGCTCGACGCCGATCACGTACGGGACGCAGCCGAGCTGGCGCAGGCGGGTCGCGGTGCCGAACAGCGAACCGCCGGTGCCCACCGCCGACAGCAGGATGTCGACCCGCTCGACGTCCTCGAGCAGTTCCTCGGCCACCGCGTAGTAGCCGACCGCGTTGGCGTCGTTGTTGTGCTGCTCGGTGAAGTACGCGTCGTCGCGTTCGGCCGCCATCGCCTCGGCGAGGTCCTCCCGCGCCGAGGTGGCCAGGGTGTCGTCGCCGTCGTCGGCGACGTACACCAGTTCCGCGCCCATCGCTCGCATCGCCCGCAGTTTGTCCTTACATGCGTGATGGTCGACCACCGCGGTGAAGCGATACCCACGTTCGGCAGCAACTACCGCCAGGCCGAGCCCGGTGTTCCCGGACGTGGATTCGATGATATGCCCGCCACTGCTCAGCAAACCCCGTCGTTCGGCGTCGAGCACCATTTCGCGCGCCATCCTGATCTTGGCCGCGCCCGTCGGGTTGAACTGCTCGAGTTTCAGTAGTAAGCGGGTGCCCGTCGCGGTGGCCGCGAGCTCGAACAGCGGCGTGCGGCCGATCAGATCCGTCACACGCGTGACGAGCGGCATTGATTTCTCCTCGTTCGTATCGGGGGCAGTGGGGGTCAGCTACCGTCGCGGGTCCAGCGGAAGCGGCCGTCAGGTGCGTCGTGCAACACGACTTTCGGCGGGATGGGCAGTTCATGGAAGGCGGATTCGTTCGAATCCATCTGGTAGCCAGCGGTATTCGGATAGACCAGCAGATCGCCGACCTCGGCGGCCCGGGGCAGCGGCACCCGCCGCCAGCTGAGCATGTCGGAATCCAGGCAGGTGGCCGCGCCGACGCTGGTGGGCGTCGGTGTGCCAGGGCGCGCGGGCCACAGCAGCGGATCCGGCAGATACTCGCTGTCGAACCACTGCTCGGAGAGACTCAGGCTGGTGCCGTCGACGGTGAGCAGCTCGTAGGGCTGGCCGTGCGCGTGCCTGGTCTTGTGGCCCTGCACGCGGAAGACGGTGCATCCGGCGTGCGCGAGCAGCGCACGTCCGGGTTCGATCGCGAGGCGGATAACGTTGTCCCGCAACCGCCGAGCGAGATCGTCGTGGTCGAGGATCTGCGTGAGCATAGCCGCACCCGGCACCGGGAAGTGGTAGGGGTAGTACGAGTCGAAGGACTTCCCCGAATGAAACCAGTGCCTGCCGACGCGCTCGCCGAACGCCTCCGCCGCCTCCGCCGGGACGTAGTCGACGCCGAACCCACCGCCGATCGACACCGTGGCGGCCGGATGCCCGAGGGTGCGCGCGTGCAGACAGCGTGCGATCAGCTCACCCGCGAGTTCGGCGCGTGCCACCGCGTCGTAGCCGGACAGGTGAAAGCTGAAGCCCTCCAAGAGCAGCGACCCGTAAGCCCCGAATATTGCGAGGGCGGCGTCGATTTCATCGCCGGTCATACCGAACCGGCTCGCCGAAGCGGCGGGCAGAACGCGCAGCAGCACGCGTGCGGGCGTCGCGGGCGACGCGAGACCCGCGAGCCGGTCGAGTTCCCCGAGGTCGTCCACCGCGAGCAGCGCGCCGTGCCGGGCCGCCAACCAGAGCAATTCGTCCGACTTGGCGGGGCCGGTCACCATGAGCTCGTCACCGCGAATGCCCTGCGCCAGCGCGGCGGTCAACTCACCGACACTGGCCACGTCCACACCCGCGCCGTGTTCGGCGCAGGCACGCGCGACACACGCGGCCTTGTTCGCCTTCTTGCCGTAATAGATGGTGCCCTGCACCCCGGCTCGCTCGAAGGCGGCCTGGAACTGTCGGATGTTGTGCGCCACGCGCGCGGGATACATGACGTGGAACGGACCGCCCATCGCAAAGGCGATGTCGCCCAGCAGGCTCGGGTCATCGAGCAGGCGACGCTCCCATGGATCGAGATGCGCGGGCATCGGCGTCGCACTGATCGACTCGTGCGAGTCGTGCACGATACCGACCGAGTCACGCGTGTGGCGCGCTGCGTTGATCGAGGGGTGCGCGTCGTGGGTGCTGATCGGCTCGTGCGTGTCGCGCGCTGCGCTGATTGAGGGATGCACGTCGTGGGCTGCGCTGATCGGCTCGTGCGTGTCGCGCACTGCGCCGATCGAAACCTGCACGTCGCGTACTGCGCTGATCGAAACTTGCACGCCGCGCGCTGGGCTGATCGAGTCTCCAGCGCGCTGCACAGTACCGATGGGGTGGTGTGCGCCCTGCACCGTATCGGCGTCGTCTGTGCCGCAACCGGTATCGACCGCGTCGTGCGTGCCCGCGTGCACTGCGTCATCGCCTGTCCCGGCGAAGACTTCGTCAGGTGCGGTGGTGACGCCGCCGACGTCCGCCTCTAGTCCCATAGCGGCACCTCCGTCCCGCGGCCCTCGGCGATCGCCCGCTCGGCCAGGGCGTGGGCGACCGCGATGTCGGTGAGCACCAGTCCGCTGTTGTAGACGAAGATGCGCTCGTCATCCGAGCGTCGCGCCACCGCACGCCGACTCAGGATCCGCGGCAGCTCGGCGTCCACCGGGCGCAGCGTCCCATCGGGGCCCGCCATGTCGGTGCCGGTGAGCGCCATCTGCTCGGCGCTGGTCGCGATCACCCGATCGGCGTCGGCCAGCGTGGAGGGCGCGAGCCCGTAACCGACCAGCACCGCTGTGGATCCTGGTGCCAGATCGGTGGATTCGAGCGCGACCTCGGTACCGGGTCCCGCGGTGGCCAGCACGACGTCGGCGGTCGCCGCCGCGGCGCGCGGATCCGGCACCGTCTCGAGCAGTGCGTGCGGATAGTGCTCGGCGAGCCCGCGGTGCACGGCCGCCAGCCCTTCGGGGTGCGTCCCGTAGACCATCAGCTTGCGCAGTTGCGGGTTCGCGGCGAGCAGATGCGGGAGGGCGTTGCGGCCTTGGGTTCCGGTGCCGATCAGTAGCACGCTCTCCGCGCCGCGACGGACGGTCTCGCGCACCAGCAGCGCCGACACCGCCGGGGTGCGCAGCGCGCCGACCCGCGCGCAGTCCATCATCGCGATCGGCGCGCCGGTGGTGTCGTCGTAGAGCGTGATGGTCGTGTAGTACCGCTTGGTGCTGCGGTCGTGGCCGGGATCGAACTTGTAGGAGGTCTTCATCGCGACCACGCGTCTGCGGCCGTCGCGGCCGAGCATGGCGTAGGCGACCGACCAGCCGTCCGGGTTCGCGACGCTGAGCTTGCGCGGATTGTCCGAATCACCTGCCGCGAAAGCCAGATACGCCTCTTCCACCGCGCGCACGACCGCCGCGGGCGTGATCGGCACGTCGGCAAGGTCGCTGCGGCTCAGCACCCGCAAGGGTGTGCTTCGGTCACGGGTGTTCAACGGGTCCTCGATCATTCGGTACCGCTCGCTCTCGAGTGCCGCTCGCGACCGGCGGGGCGCCCGCCGCTCGGAACGGGGCAACAATTTGTTGCCCGTAGCCATTCTCGTCGGCTTCCTCAGCCCGTCGCCGTCGTTCCGGAAGCCGGATGTTCACTCGTTTGAGCCATCGGTCGGTGCCGTCGTACCGCGCGGTGAACGGCACCCGGCCGTGCACGGCGACGTCGTTGTCCACCAGCAACAGCTCGCCGGGGGCGAGCGCGGCGGTCACGCAGACGCGTTCGAGTTCCGCGGTGAGTTGTTCGTAGGCGGCGCGGAATTCGGGATCGGCGTCCTCGAGCGGCGTGTATGCCGGATCGTAGCGCACGGTCTGCTCGGCTGGGCCCGCGGCGCTCCACAGCGTGGGAATCGGTGTGGCCGAGTAGTTTTCGTGCCCGGTGCCGTAGGAGACGTCCGGCAGGATCGGCAGTGTGGGTGTGCTGAGCAGTTCGTGCTGCTCGCTGGATAGTTCAACGCGGCGCACCGAGGAAACCGTGGTGCCGACCAGATCCGGGTTGCGCAGGCAGGCCAGCATCAGCAGGTTGGCCCTGCGCGGGTGGAACGCGTCCTCGGTGTGCGGGCTCAGCAGTGTCTTGCTGCTGGCGCCGGACTGCTCGTGCTCGTGACCGGCCGCCGGAACGATGTTGTTGACCAGCCGCCCGTCCTGTTGGCCTTGCCAGCCGAACGGCTCACCCGCGCTGCGGGCGAGCAGCAGCATGACGAGGTCGAATTCGAACGAGTGTGCCCGCGTCGCGGGGTCGCCACTCCATCGCGCGGCTTCTCGCCAGCTCGGCGGAGTCGGCCCGAATTCGTTGTCGGACATCGGAAGACGGCTGACGATCGTGGCACCCGCGGCGGTGGCGGGCGGGCGCATGGCATGGCGTACCTCGGCGGGGAGTTCCGCGACGCGGGCATCGATCTGCTCGATCAGCGCTGGATCCGTGAGTGTGCGTGCGGCGGCGGCCGGATCGGCGAGTCCGGCATCGAGTGTGGCGGAAATCTCTCTGGCGAGCTCGCGCACCGCCGAGCCGGCGCCTGCGGACAGCTCGCGTCGTTCGAGATCTTGTGGGTGAAGCGTCTTACGTTCGGAGAGAACGCTTTTCACCGGGATTCCCTTCTTCGCATCGGTTCGAAAAGCAGGGTGACGATCGAACTGCGAAGGTAGCTCTTACGACTGCGGTAAAGCAAGCCTTACCTAAGCGTGTCTGGGAAAATATAGCCGATGTGCATAACTTCGGTCCAGCGAGGCTAGGTCGTGGCGGGGTGGCTCGGTGGCGTTTTGCCGGTTTGCCAGTGGTGCGCCCTTGTGCTGCCGTTCTGTCGCCGGTATCGGCGAGTCGTCCGATGGATTAGGCTAGCCTGTCCTGCATCACCCGTGGTGATTATGCGGTATAGCGGTGGGTTCGTCCAGGAATGAGGGCAGGGCAATGGTTTTGAACCGGCGGCAGTTACTGGGGTCGAGTCTCGGAGTGGGAGCGGTGCTGCTGGTGGCCGCCTGTTCCGATGGCGCGGATTCGTCGGGACCGGCCCGGCGCGGCGGTACACTGCGGGTCGGCGCGCTCGGCACCTCCGCGCGGCTGGAACGCGATCCGCACGCCAACCTCAGCAACGACAGCGACTTCCTGATCACCTCGCTGGTCTACGACGCCCTGACCGTGCCGGGCGCCGACCCGAACGTCGCGCCGCGCCTGGCCACCCGGTGGGAGCCGGACGCCGACCGGCGGCGCTGGAGCTTCACCCTCGCCGAGAACGCGACCTTCCACGACGGATCGCCGGTGACGTCCGAGGACGTCGTGTGGTCGCTGCGCCGACTGCGCACGGTCGGCGGCGCGTCGAAAATGCCGGTGACCGTCGAGGACATCACGGCCGATGGGCCGAACCGGGTGGTGCTCGCGGTGCCCGAGCCGAATACCCAGCTGCCGCTGCTGGTCCGGCTGATGACCTTCACGGTCAAGAAGGACACCATGGATTTCACCAAGGCCATCGGCAGCGGACCGTTCCGCCTGGAGTCCTACCAGGGCGGCAACGCCCGGCTGGTGCGCAACGACCAGTGGCACGGCACGCCGTCGCTGCTGGACGCCATCGAGGTCACCATGTTCGAGAGCGTGACCGCGCTGGGCAACGCGGCACTCGGCGGGCAGATCGACCTCGCCTCCAATGTCGGCGCCATTGCGGGTCGCACCGCCGAAGGCCGCGGTGACCTGACGGTGGTGCGTCGTCCGAACGACACGGTGGTCGGCGTCGCCATGCGCACCTCCGACGGTCCGTTCGCCGACGCGCGGGTGCGCACCGCCCTCCGGCTCGGCGTCGACCGCAATGCTCTGGTCACCCAGGTGCATTCGGGTTACGGGAAGGTCGCCAACGACATTCTCGGCACCGGCGATCCGGTCTACGACACGTCCATCGCGCAGCGCACCCGTGACCTGGACCGGGCGAAGGCGCTGCTGCGTGAGGCCAACTTCGACACGGGACGGACCTATCCGTTCGTCACCAAGGCGGAGGCGCCAGGCGAAGTGGAATCGGCGAAGGTCATCGCCACCCAGCTGGCCGAGCTCGGCGTCCGGCTCGAGGTGATCACCCAGGAGCCGAACGCCTTCTACGACCAGACCTGGCTGAAGGCGCCGATCTACACGATCTCGTGGGGCACCAACGATTCCACGCTGTTCTTTGCGAGCAAGCTGCTGTCGAGCGGCTCCAACCGCAACGAGACCGCGTTCAAGGACGCGGCGTTCGACGCGGCGACCGCAAAAGCCCTTGCCGCGCAGTCTGACTCGGAATACAGGCAGGCCGCGCAAGAGCTCCAGCGTATCCAGTACGACCGCGGCGGGTACCTGGTCTGGGGCATGGCCGACGGCATCGACATCGCGTCTTCCCGGGTGCGCGACCTACCCACGCTCGGCGGGTTCGCCCGGGTCCAGCTGGAAAGGGCTTGGCTGGCCGGGTGATCTCCTTCGCACGACTCCTGCTCCGGCGCGTCGCCCTGCTGGTGGCGCTACTGGCCACCGTGTTCGTCGCCGTGGACCTGCTGCCGGGAAACACCGCCCGCGCCGTCCTCGGCCGCGAGGCCACGCCGGAGCAGATCGCGGCCAAGGAGCGCCAGCTCGGTCTGGACCGTCCCCTGCCCGTGCGGTTCTGGAACTGGATATCGGGTGTGGCCACGGGCGATTTCGGCCGGACCGCGCGGGGGCGTTCGGTGAACGAGTTGCTGGTCGACAAGTTCCCGCCGACACTGTTGCTGGGCGGGCTCGCCTTGGGGTTGACCGTGGTCGCTTCGCTCGCGCTGGGCGCGTGGTGGGCGACGCGGCCCGGCAGCGCGGCGACGCGCGTATTGCAGCCCGCGACGACCACGGCGGTGGCGGTTCCGGAGTTCGTGATCTCGACGGTGCTGATCCTGGTGTTCGCGCTGGCCCTCGGCTGGCTGCCCGCGGTCACCATCACCGACCGCTCCGGGTTCCCGGCCGGACCCGACATGCTGGTGTTGCCGGTGCTGGCACTGGCGCTGCCGCAGATCGGCTGGAACACCAGGGTGGTGCGCGCCGCGCTGGCCGACGCCGCCGAAGCTCCACACGTGGAAAGCGCGGTGCTGGAAGGGCTTTCCACCCGCGTCGTGCTGGTGCGGCACGTGCTGCCGTTCGCGCTGCCGACGATCGTCGCCAGCTTCGCCACCACAGTCGGGATGCTGCTCGGCGGCTCGCTGGTGGTCGAGACCATCTTCAACTATCCCGGTCTCGGCGCGGTGCTCGCCGGTTCGGTCGCCGACCGCGACACGTCGGTGGTCGCCGCGGTCGTCGCACTGTCCGGGGTGGTCATCATGGTCATGCTGGCCGCCGCCGACGGCATCCGGGCGTGGTCACTGCGGGGGCGGCGATGAAGGCGGCACGGCGACGGCTCGGCTTGCTCGCTGTCGCGCCCGCGCTGGTTGTCATCGTGCTCGCGGTGCTGGGGCCGCCGCTCGCGCCGCATCCGGCCGAGAAGGCGATCGGGATACCGTTCGGCGATCCCGGCGACGGCGCGGTGCTCGGCACCGACCGGCTCGGTCGCGACGTGTTCAGCCAGTTGCTGTACGGCGGTTGGGGATTGCTGCTGCTGTCGGCGGTCATCGCGGTGGTGGTGACCGGGTCGGCGTGCGTGCTCGGCGTGGTGGCGGCGCTGCGCCCGCGGATCGGCGCGGTGATCGAGCTCGGCACCGACTTCTTCATCCTGCTGCCCGCGGTGCTCGGCATCCTGCTCGTGCTGACCTCGTGGCCGGAGGCGGGCAGCGCCGGACTGCTCGTGTTGGCGCTGCTGTTCGGGGCTCCCTATTGCGCACGGATCTTCACGGCGGCCGCCGCCGGTGTCGCCGCGTCCGGATATGTGGAAAGCGCGCAGGCCGCGGGCGAGTCGCTGCCGTACCTGGTTTTCCGGGAAGTGATCCCGAATCTGCGCGAAGTACTGACGACTCAGCTCGGTCTGCGCTTCGTGGTGGGGATCTATCTGGTCAGCACCGCGTCGTTCCTGCACCTGCCCACCACGCTCGGCGCGAGCAACTGGGCGGTCATGGTGCGCGACAACGCCTCCGGCATGCTGCTCAATCCCTGGGCCGTGCTGGCGCCGAGCCTGGCGATCGCGATCGTCGCGGTGAGCGTGAACCTCGCGGTCTCGGCATTCGGACGAGGGGAGCGGAGATGAACGCCGTCACGACGGACACCACAAGCGCCGGAGGATCGCGCGTATGCGATGCGGCGATGAGTCGGCTCGTGCTGGTCGACGACCTGACCGTCCTCGGTTCGAACGGGCAGGAGTTGGCCGGGCCCACGACCTTCCGGGTGCCCGCGGGCACGGTAACGGCGCTGACCGGCCCGTCCGGGTCGGGCAAGACCACGGTGATGCGGGCGCTGCTCGGGCATCTGCCGTCCGCGGCGGCACGGACCACCGGTTCGGCCTCGGTCGCCGGACACGACGTGCTCACGCTGAATCGGGATGCGCTGCGGCGTTTTCGGCGACAGCACATCGCCTATGTCGGGCAAGACCCGGGTTCGGCGCTGAATCCGTTGCTGCGCGTGCGCGGCCTGCTGCGCGAGGTGGCGCCGGACGCGTCCAAAGCGACGCTGACCGACACCCTCGCGCTGGTCGGCCTGTCGCCGGACTACCTGCACCGCCGCCCTGGCGAACTCTCCGGCGGCCAGCAGCGCCGGGTCGCCCTCGCCAGAGCGCTGATCCGCCGCACCGGCGTGCTGGTGCTCGACGAACCGCTCGCCGGATTACACGGCGCGTTGCGCTCCGATATCGCCGCTCGGCTCGCCGAACTGGCCCGCGAACGGTCAGTGGCGATCCTGCTCTCCGGCCACGACACCGCCCTCGTGCACTCGATCGCCGACGATGTGGTCGAACTCGGCGCCGTCCACCCGGCATCCGCGCCCGTGCGTCCAGTCGCGGCCCGGAACGGAATGGGCACGCCGACAAAGACTTCCTCTGACACGACAGCTGCGGACCGGACCAGCAGTCACACCCGGACAGAGCCCGCGCTGTCGCCTGACGAAGATCGGAACGGACTTGCGTCGGGTTCCGGACTGCCCCGCCAGCCTGGTGACTCGTGCCCAGTGCGAGTGGTGCCGGAGGGTGGACACGAGCAGGCTCGCACACAAAACGGTCACAAGCCCCCGTCCGGTTCCAGGTCGGAGGACCGAGCGGAGGACGGTGCTGTGCTCCGCGCGCGGGGGATCGGCGCTTCTGTCGACGGTCACCAGATACTCGCGGGGATAGATCTCTCGCTCGGTGCGGGTGCGGCACTGGCGGTGGTCGGCGCTTCCGGCGCGGGCAAGACCACCCTGGCGCGTGTCATCGCAGGGTTGCATCCGTGCGCGACCGGTTCGCTGGAACTGCGCGGCACGCCGATCACGGGTAGGCGAATCCGCTACGGGGCAGGCGGTATTCAGCTGGTCACCCAGAATCCCAGATCGGCGCTCAACCCGCGGCGCACCGTCGCGCAAACGCTCGGTCGTCCGCTGCGGCGTATCGGGCGGGTCCCGCGACGGGACATCCCGCGGCGCGTCGCCGACCTCCTCGCGTCGGTCGAGTTGCCCGCCGACTCGGCCGACCGGTATCCGCACGAGCTGTCCGGTGGTCAACGTCAACGCGTCGCGCTGGCCAGAGCCCTCGCCGCCGAACCCGCCGTACTGCTGTGCGACGAGATCACCTCCGCGCTCGACCACGCCACCGCGGCCGCGATCATGGCCCTGCTGGATCGCATCCGCGCCGAGCGCGACACCGCCCTGTTGATCATCACCCACGACATGTCTCTGGTCGCCGAGTATTGCCCGCGACTGGTCGTCCTCGATCACGGGCGCATCGTCGAATCCGGCGACACCAGAGCGGTTCTCGCCGCGCCGACGCATACAGCGACCAGCGAGTTGCTCGTCTGAGTTCGGCCGAGGGCCGCGCTCGCCCACCACAGCCGCGCGGTGCGACCGCGCTCTGGGCTTCCTCGTGTACCGGCGGCATCGGAGTGACGAGCACTCGTCGTCATCTGGATCATGGGAAGCGTGGTGAAGAAGACCGGCGCCTTGGCCGCCGCCGTGGTGCTCCTCGGACTCGCCGGTTGCGGGATCGACCGCACACCGATCCCGGAGGGCATTCCGCCCGGCCCTGGCACCCCGATCCCCGTCATCGATCTGGACGCTCCCGGCCGCACCGCCCACCAATTGCGCGGCTGGGCCGACGAGCAGGCGGACCGACTCGGCATCCCGGCGATCGCGCTGGAGGCCTACGGCTACGCGGCGGCCGTGATGACCAGGGCCCGTCCCGACTGCGGCATCGCGTGGACGACGCTCGCGGGCATCGCCAGCGTGGAGAGCAAACACGGCACCCACCGCGGGTCGGCGGTCGGCGACGACGGCGCGGTCCGCCCGCCCATCATCGGCATCGCGCTGGACGGCTCGCCCGGCGTCGCCCTGATCAAGGACACCGACGGCGGCGCACTCGACGGTGACCCCGTCCATGACCGTGCCGTCGGCCCGCTGCAATTCATTCCCGAGACCTGGAAGCGCTGGGGCGTCGACGCCAACGGAGACAACGTCGTCGACCCACAGAGCATCGACGACGCCGCGCTCACCGCCGCGCGCTACCTGTGCGCCAGCGGCGGCGACCTCACCTCCGAGCACGGCTGGCAACGGGCCTTGCTCACCTACAACCAGTCGCGCGGCTACCTGCTCACGGTCCGCGACCGGGCCGCCAGCTACAGCGTCGGGCGCCGCGTGTGATCGGCTGTGTCCGATCGGGGATGCGCCCGGGGCGGTTGCTCGCACCGCAGGTTCCCCGGAGTGCCGGTTACCCGCTGCGCGGCGGGGGCGATAGGCTCGCAGCGCACGGCCCACCCGTAAGACCCACCGTGTCAGCAGCCGAAGGAGTGTCGTTTTCGTGGCCATCATCGAACAGGTCGGAGCTCGCGAGATCCTGGATTCGCGCGGTAACCCCACCGTCGAGGTCGAGATCGCTCTCGACGACGGCACCCTGACCCGCGCCGCCGTGCCTTCCGGCGCGTCCACCGGCGAGCACGAGGCCGTCGAACTGCGTGACGGCGGCGAGCGCTACGGCGGCAAGGGCGTGCGCAAGGCCGTCGAGGGTGTGCTGGACGAGATCGCGCCCGCCGTCATCGGCTTGGACGCCGTCGAGCAGCGCAGCGTCGACCAGGTGCTGCTGGACCTGGACGGCACCCCGGACAAGTCCCGCCTCGGCGCGAACGCCCTGCTCGGCGTGTCGCTGGCGGTGGCGCGCGCGGCCGCGGAGTCCTCCGGGCTCGAGCTGTTCCGCTACCTCGGTGGCCCGAACGCGCACGTGCTGCCCGTCCCGATGATGAACATCCTCAACGGCGGCGCGCACGCCGACACCGGCGTGGACGTCCAGGAGTTCATGGTCGCCCCGATCGGCGCGCCGACCTTCAAGGAATCGCTGCGCTGGGGCGCGGAGGTCTACCACGCGCTCAAGTCGGTGCTGAAGTCCAAGGGCCTGGCCACCGGCCTCGGCGACGAGGGCGGTTTCGCGCCCGACGTCGCGGGCACCAAGGCGGCGCTGGACCTGATCAGCGAAGCCATCGCCAAGACCGGTCTGAAGCTGGGCAGCGACGTGGCGCTCGCGCTGGACGTCGCGGCGACCGAGTTCTACACCTCGGGCAGCGGCTACAAGTTCGAGGGCGTCGACCGGTCGGCGGAGGAGATGGCGCAGTTCTACGCCGAGCTGCTGGCCGGATACCCGCTGGTGTCCATCGAGGACCCGCTGTCGGAGGACGACTGGGACGGCTGGGTGGCCCTGACCGACCAGATCGGCGACAAGATCCAGCTCGTCGGCGACGACCTGTTCGTCACCAACCCGGAACGCCTGGAAGAGGGCATCGCAAAGGGCGCGGCGAACGCGCTGCTGGTGAAGGTGAACCAGATCGGCACCCTCACCGAGACGCTGGACGCGGTCGAGCTGGCGCACCGCAACGGGTACAAGACGATGATGTCGCACCGGTCCGGCGAGACCGAGGACACCACCATCGCCGACCTGGCCGTCGCGGTCGGCAGCGGCCAGATCAAGACCGGCGCCCCTGCGCGCAGCGAGCGCGTCGCCAAGTACAACCAGCTGCTGCGCATCGAGGACGCGCTCGGTGATTCGGCGCGCTACGCCGGCGACGTCGCGTTCCCGCGTTTCGCGTTCGAAAGCTGAATCCCCAAGGCATGACATGACGGAGCGACGTGCGCGTGGGACCAGTCCGGCCGGACGAGGGGACCGCCGCACGTCGCGTGCCGCCGGATCGCGCCCTGCCGATGCCGCCGCCAAGCGCGGCCGCCGACGGTCGGATGCCGCGGAGAAGAAGCCGGGGCCGCGCAAGCCCGAACCGAATTCCCGCGGCGACCAGCACGACCACACCATTCTCGGGCTGTCCACCGGCAAAGCGGTGATCCTCGCGATGGTGGTGTGCGCGCTCGCGCTCACCCTCGCGGTGCCGATGCGCACGTATTTCACCCAGCGCGCCGAGGCGGCGGAGCTGGCCCGCCAGCGCGAGGAGCTGGAGACGGATCTGGCCCGGTTGCGCGATCGTCGTGCGCAGCAACAGGATCCGGCTTACATCCGCACCGAGGCGCGGGATCGGCTGCGTCTGGTGATGCCGGGGGAGACACCCTATATCGTGCAGATCCCCGGCATCGAGGCGCCCGCACCGCCGCCCGCGCCCACCAGAGCCAGGGAACCGGACCCCTGGTACACCGAACTGTGGCGCAGCATCTCCGAGCCGCAGCCGACGTCAGCGCAAGCACCGGAAGGACCTAGGTGACCGCACCCACCGACCAGGATCTCGCGATCATCGCCGAGCAGCTGGGCCGCGAGCCGCGCGGCGTGCTCGCCATCGCCTACCGCACCCCGGACGGGATCCCGGCCGTTGTGAAGACCGCGCCGCGGCTGCCGGACGGCACCCCGTTCCCGACGCTCTACTACCTGACCGATCCGCGGCTGACGGCCGAGGCGAGCAGGCAGGAGTCCGCGGGCGTGATGCGCGAGATGACCGAGCGGCTCGGCGCCGACCCGGAACTGGCCGCCGCCTACCGCGCGGCCCATGAGAGCTACTTGGCCGAGCGCGACGAGATCGAGTCGCTGGGCACCGATTTCACCGGCGGCGGAATGCCCGAGCGGGTCAAGTGCCTGCACGTGCTGATCGCGCACGCGCTGGCCAAGGGGCCGGGGGTGAACCCGCTCGGCGACGAGGCGGTGGCGCTGGCCGCCGAGCACGGCCTGCGCGGCACCGCGATTCCGGCCGACTGGCCGAGGTATCAGCCGCCCGGCCCGGAAAAGACTGGAGGCAGCAATGAGTGACCGGGTAGCCGCCGTCGACTGCGGCACGAACTCCATCCGCCTGCTCATCGCCGACGTGCTCGGCGACGGGCACCTGGCCGACGTGCACCGGGAAATGCGGATCGTCCGGCTCGGCCAGGGTGTCGACGCGACCGGTTCGCTCGCTCCGGAGGCAATCGAACGCACCCGCGCCGCGTTGGCCGACTATGTGGCGCTGATGCGGGAGGCGGGGGTCAGTCGTGTGCGCATGGTGGCCACCTCAGCCACCAGGGACGCCGCCAACCGGGAAGATTTCTTCACCATGGCGCGTGCCGAACTCGGCACCGTGGTGGCGGGCGCCGAAGCCGAGGTGATCACCGGCGCCGAGGAGGCGCGTCTGTCGTTCGCCGGTGCGATCGGCGAATTGTCCAGTGCGGTAGGACCTTTCGTGGTCGTTGACCTCGGTGGAGGATCGACCGAGCTGGTGTTCGGGGACAACTCGGGGGTGCGGGCCGCGTTCTCCGCCGACATCGGTTGCGTCCGGATCACCGAGCGCTGCCTCGCGGGCAATCCGCCGACCGCCGAACAGATCGCAGCCGCCCGCGCCTTCGCCGCCGAACGCCTCGCGGAGGCGTTCACCCACGTCCCCGTGGAAGGGGCGCACACCTGGGTCGGCGTGGCCGGAACCATGACCACCATTGCCGCGATAGCGCTCGACCTGCCGGAATACGACTCGGAGAAGGTTCACCTCACCCGGCTGGGCCTGGACCAGGTACACGACGTCTGCGGCAGGCTGATCGCCATGGATCACGACCAGCGCGCCGCGCTCGGGCCGATGCACCCAGGCCGCGTCGACGTGATCGGCGGCGGAGCGGTCATCACCGAGGTGCTGGCGGAGGAGTTGTCCCGCCGCGCGGGCATCTCCGAGCTGGTCGTCAGCGAACACGACATCCTGGACGGCATCGCCCTGTCCATCGCCTGACGACGCGGTCAGGTGCGCGGCACGCCGACACCCGCTCGGGCGTGCGCTGCCGCGCGGCGCGCCTTGCCCACGGCGATATCGGTGAGCCTGGACAGCGATTCCTTGTTGCGCGGCACCAGAAGCAGTTCCTGGACGACCGTGGGTATCAGCCCGCCCAGCCCATGTTTCGAGTGCTCGTACATGCGGACCTCGGTTTCGCCGGTCGGCGTCGCGACGAGTTCCAGGCGAATCCACGCCGAGCCGAGCGGCCGGAGCTTGGCCTCCAGTTCGAGCATCCGCGGCGGGGCCGAGGCGACCACCACGGTGGTGTCGTCCACGGTGAGCGGCCACACCCCGGCGCTGTAGTGCAGCCGGGAGCCGACGGCGGGCCAGTCGTCGTCGACGTCGCGAATGTGCGTCGCGCCGACGACCCAGGCCGAGAACAGCCACCCGTCGGCCAGGATGCTGAAGATCTCCTCCGGTGACACCGGGACGGTGGTTTCCACGTGAACCATCAGCACAACGCTTTCTCGGGTTCGGTCGCGGTGATCGCGCTGGTTGGTCTCTCTTTTCGCGAGTGCCCGGTCGTGCCGCGAGCAAACACCGGGACAAGGTGTGAACAGAACAAACGAATATCTTCCCAGAGCCGACCGCCATGTGATCGTCGGTAGATGGTTGAAGCGGCAACATCGCATGAATCAGGAGCGACACGAACCCTGTTCGGCCACCCGATCGGGCTGGCCAACCTGTTCGGCGTCGAGCTCTGGGAGCGTTTCTCGTTCTACGGAATGGTCACCATCCTGGGGTACTACCTGTACTACTCGGCCACCGACGGCGGCCTCGGACTGGCCAAGGACACCGCCGTCGGCATCGTCGGCGCCTACGGTGGCCTGGTCTATCTGTCCACCGTGCTCGGCGGGTGGATCGCCGACCGGCTGCTCGGCATGGAGCGCACCCTGTTCTACGGCGGCCTCGTGGTCATGGCCGGGCACATCGCGCTGGCCGTGCTGCCGGGACTGTCCGGCGTGGGAGTCGGCCTGATGCTGGTCGCGCTGGGCAGCGGTGGGCTGAAGGCCAACGCCTCCTCCCTGCTGGGCACCCTCTATCCCAAGGGTGACGCGCGCGCGGCGGGCGGCTTCACGCTGTTCTATCTGGGCATCAATCTCGGGGCGTTCAGCGGCCCGCTGCTCACCGGTCTGCTGCAGACGCACGCCGGTTTCCACTACGGCTTCGGAGCGGCGGCGATCGGCATGGCATTCGGTCTCGCCCAGTACGTGGTCTTCCGCCGCAATCTCGGCACGCACGGCCGCGAGGTACCGAACCCACTCCCGCGTACCGCCGTCCGGCCGCTGGTCGCCGCGCTGGCCGCGGGCGTGCTACTCGTCGTGGTGGTGTGGGTGACCGGCCTGGTCACCCTGGACAACCTGCCCGCGGTGACGACCGGCGTCATCGTCGCCGCCTCGGTCGCGTACTTCGCCGTGCTGCTCACCAGCCCCAAGGTGACCCCGTTCGAGCGCAGCCGGGTGCGCGCGTTCCTTCCATTGTTCATCGCCAACGCCGTGTTCTTCTCGCTGTTCAAGCAGATCTTCACGGTGCTTGCGGTCTACTCCGACGAACGGATGAACTGGCGCGTCTTCGGCTGGACCGCGCCGTCCAGCTGGATCGGCTCGGTCCAGCCGGTCTGGGTCATCCTGCTCTCGCCGGCGTTCGCGTTGCTGTGGACCAAGCTGGGGCAGCGCGCCCCGAGCACGCCGCGGAAGTTCGCGCTCGGCGTGATCGGCATGGGCGTCGCGTTCTGGTTGTTCGTGCCCATGTCCGGCACCACCGGGCGCGCCGTGCCCGCACTGCTCGTGCTGGCGATCATGTCCGTGTTCGCGATCTCCGAACTGCTGTTGTCGCCGGTGGGACTTGCGGTCACCACCCAGCTCGCGCCGGAAGCTTTCCGGGCGCAGATGATGGCGCTGTACTTTTTCTCCATTGGCATCGGAACCTCGATGTCGGGTACCTTGGCTCGGTTCTATGACCCCGGCCACGAATTCGCCTACTTCGGTATCACCGGGACGGTCGTGGTGTGCGCGGGACTGATCGTCGCCGCTGTCGCACCGCGGATCAGCAAATTCATGGCGGGCGTGCATTGACGCGCCGCCGGGGTACAGAACAGATGCACATCAGCGCTGATGAAGGAGAGCCAGTGACGAACCCCAGGCCACAAGCCGAGACGGGTGGCGTCTCGTCCCGATGGGGCGGCATGTTCCGCACCAAGTCCATCGAGCAGTCGATCCGCGACACCGACGAGCCCGACTCGAAACTCCGCAAGGAACTCACCGCCTGGGACCTCACCATCTTCGGTGTGGCCGTGGTGGTCGGCGCGGGCATCTTCACGCTCACCGCCCGCACCGCGGGCAATGTCGCGGGTCCGTCCGTCTCGCTCGCCTTCGTCTTCGCCGCGATCGCCTGCGGTTTGACCGCGCTGTGCTACGCCGAGTTCGCCTCGACCGTTCCCGTGGCGGGCAGCGCGTACACCTACTCCTACGCCACCTTCGGCGAGCTCGTCGCCTGGATCATCGGCTGGGACCTGATCCTGGAGTTCGCCCTCGCCGTGGCGGTGGTGGCCAAAGGCTGGTCGCAGTACCTCGGTGAGGTGCTCGGCACCACCTCGCCGATCGCGCACTTCGGCTCGGTGAGTTTCGACTGGGGCGCTGTGCTGCTGATCACGGTGCTGGGGGTGCTGCTCGCGACGGGCACCAAGGTGTCCTCGCGGGTGTCGGCGGTGGCGGTGGCCATCAAGCTGGGCGTGATCGCGCTCGTGCTCATCGTCGGCATCACCTACTTCAAGTCGTCGAACCTCTCGCCGTACATCCCGCCGTCCCAGCCCGGCGAACGAGGCGAGGGTCTGCGGCAGTCGCTGTTCTCCTATCTGACCGGCGCCGGGCACAGCAACTTCGGCTGGTACGGCCTGCTCGCGGCGGCCAGCCTGGTGTTCTTCGCGTTCATCGGCTTCGACGTCGTCGCCACGACGGCCGAGGAGACCAAGAATCCGCAGCGCGCGGTGCCGCGCGGCATCCTCGGGTCGCTGCTCATCGTCACCGTCCTGTACGTGGCGGTGTCGCTGGTGCTCACCGGCATGGTGTCCTACACCGAGCTCGCCGGTACCGACGCCACCTTGGCGACGGCCTTCGCGATCCATGGCGCGACCTGGGCGAAGAACATCATCTCGATCGGCGCGCTCGCCGGGCTCACCACGGTGGTCATGGTGATGTACCTGGGGCAGACCCGGGTGCTGTTCGCGATGGCGCGAGACGGCCTGGTGCCGCGCAAGCTCGCGCACACCGGCAAGCACGGCACGCCGGTGCGGGTCACCGTGCTCGTCGGCGTGGCGTGCGCGCTGCTGGCCGGGTTCGTCGACTTCGGCACCCTGGAGGAGATGGTCAACATCGGGACGCTGTTCGCGTTCGTGCTGGTCTCGGTGGGTGTGCTCATCCTGCGCCGCACCCGCCCCGATCTGCCGCGCGGCTTCCGCGTCCCGCTCGTTCCGGTGATTCCGGTCCTCGCGGTGCTGTCCTGCCTGTGGCTGATGCTCAACCTGTCGGTGGAGACCTGGTTGCGGTTCGTGGTGTGGATGCTGATCGGCTTCGTCATCTACTTCAGCTACTCCCGGCGCAACTCCCTGCTCGGCAAGACCGCGGTGGCGTAGCGCCGCGTTCGGCTCATCGGGTATCGGCGGATAGCCTGGCGCGGTGTCGCAGCGAGAGTTGGTTGTTCTCGGGACCGCTAGTCAGGTGCCGACGAAACAGCGAAACCACAACGGGTATCTCCTGCGGTGGGATGACGAGGCGATCCTCTTCGACCCGGGCGAGGGGACACAGCGGCAGATGACCTATGCCGGTGTCTCGGTCACGGGGTTGACGCGGATCGCCATCACCCATTTCCACGGCGACCACAGTCTCGGGCTGGCCGGGGTGGTGCAGCGGATCAATCTCGATCGGGTGCCGCATCCGGTCGACGTGTGGTTTCCGGCGTCGGGCGCCGCGTACTACGACCGGCTGGTCAACGCGACGTCCTACTATCACCGCGCCGAGCTGCGGCCGCGCCTCATCGTCGGCCCCGGCGCCGTGGACCTGCCCGATGCGCCGTTCACGGTGACCGCTGCCCGGTTGTCGCATCCGGTCGACACCTTCGGCTACCGGCTCAGCGAGCCGCCCGGTCGGCGCATTCTGCCCGACCGGCTGCACGCCCTCGGGCTGCGCGGCCCGGTCATCTCCGAACTGCAACGGCGCGGCAGCGTCGAGCTGTCCGGTCGCACCATCACTCTGGACGAGATCAGCGAGCCGCGGCCCGGCCAGAGCTTCGCTTTCGTCATGGACACCCGGTTGTGCTCAGGCGTCCAGGAACTCGCCGCCGACGTCGACATGCTCGTCATCGAGGCCACCTTCCTGGACGCCGACGAACATCTGGCCACGGAATACGGCCACCTCACCGCGGGCCAGGCCGCCCGAGCCGCGGCCGACGCCGGTGTGCGCACCCTGGTTCTCACCCATTTCTCCCAGCGCTACCGCAACCTGGACGAGCACTTGGCCGAAGCGGCGAAGTACTTCACCGGCGAGATCCACATCGCCACCGACCTCGCCCGAATCCCGCTGCCGCCCCGTCGCTGACACGCCGAGGGCCGACACGCCGACGGCCGAAATTCTCCGCGCCCAGTCCGCCGCGGACGCTAACACCAGCCCGCCGCCGCCGATCTAGTTCTCTGGGACGCCTGCCACCCCCGGCCCGGAACACCCGCCACCACCACCGGTCGCACCACCGCACCACCCCCCGTCCGGCCACGGCAGACGCACCGGACCCGGCGAATTGCCGGAATTCCGGTACAGCCGTACGACTCGGTACGCTGTCCCGGACGCCCCTATAGCCCAATTGGCAGAGGCAGCGGACTTAAAATCCGCCCAGTGTCGGTTCGAGTCCGACTGGGGGCACTCCTCGCCTGACCTCCCGCGAGTGGCACATCGCGGAGAGGTCTTCTCGCGTTTCGCCGCCACTCGGTGCCCTGCTGCTGATCGATCGGAATCGCCAACGCCTGCGCCACCACATTCGGGTCGAGCTGCGCCAATCCGGTTATGCCCTCGGATGCCACGGCCACCTGCATGCCGGAGGATTCGAGGAGCAGATTCCGAACCGTGATCGCGCGATGTCCGGCATCACCGAACTCGGGCGGCAGATAGGCGCCGATCGGGTCGTCGAGCCGCAGGCGCTGCTCGTCCACCGCGATCCCGGCAACCATCGCCACCACGCTCTTGGTGCTGCTCCACAGATTCCAGGGCACACCGCGCGCTCGCGCATTGTTCGGTCCGGTCGCGATCAGGCAGTTGTTCCGGAACACCTGGAGCGTCGTGCGCGTCGGATCCGCCGCGAACGCCACCGCCTGCCGCAGCGCCGCCGAATCGATTCCGACCTCCTCCGGCGTCGCCGTCTCGAATACCCGTCCGGTGCTGACCGAACAGTGCTTCAGCGCGTCCGGCTCCGCTTGCGCGACCACCGGCGCACCGAACCCCAGCATCAGTGCGCCCGACGTAATGGCGGCCACCACAACACTTCTCAATCCACGGACCACGCCGGCCTCCGCTCTCGATGAACTCAACCGGCTCATCGCCCCCAACCCATCCCCGGTTACCGCCCTGAACGCCCCTAATTACTGGGGCGGACCTGCGCAAACCTCGACTCGGTCCCCATTATTTCGGTACGCCGGTACAATTCGACACACTGAGCAATCGTGTCCAATGCGAGATACTGCTGCAGTTGAAGGACTTCCGACGGTCGGAGTGATCCGGTTCCGACTGGAGATGCCCCGGGGCACTGCGGTGCGGCTCCTCAGTCCCTGGTGCGGGCCAGGTTCGCCGACGCCAACGTTCGATCCCAGGCATTCAGCGTCGCCAGCGAACTCATACCTGGCTGGCTTCGGCAACCATGACGCCTGGTGACTCTGCCGATGTGTATTTCCGGCGCGATATGTGTCGTTCGGTTTCGCGCTGTGACGGCTCCGCTCAGCGGGAAAGGCCGTGGGCTCGGGCGATGATCCGTTCCATGACCGTGCGGGGGAGTAGGCGGCGGATGGTGAACAGGGCGGGAGCGTTGCTGCCCACCGCGTAGAGGGGGCGGGGGCGGTCGGCTTCGATCGCTTTGACGATGGTGGTGGCGACCTTTTCGGGCGTAATGCCTTTCGCTTGTTTTTCGTCGAGTTTCGCCATGAAAGTGGTGAAGTCGGCGGTGTGGGCGGAGCCTTCGGTGAGGTATTTCGTGCGGCGTTCGCGCAGGCCCGTGTCGATCTGGCCGGGTTCGATGGCGGTGATCCAGACGCCGAAGGGGGATTCCTCGAAGCGGGCGGCGACCGCGAAGCCGCGCAGCGCCGCTTTGGTGGCGACGTAGGAGGAGCGGTAGGGCATCGGGAAACTCGCGAGCATCGAGCCGACCATCACCACGCGGCCGTACTTGCGCTCTCGCATGCCGGGCAGGAGTGCCTTGGTGAGGGCGACCGGGCCGAGCACGTTCAGCTGGAACAGTCGCTCGACCGCGTCACCGGGTAGCTCGGCGAGTGGTCCGGCCTGGCTTTCGCCCGCGTTGTTGACCAGGACGTCGACCTGGCCGAGCCCCGCGGCGAATGCTTCGATTGATGACTTGTCGGTCAGGTCCAGCGCCCGGTACTCGACGCCGGGCACCGCAGCGTCCGCGCCGATGGTGCCGGGATTGCGGCTGGTTCCGATCACCTGATAGCCCCGCGCGGCAAGCGCGGCGGCGGTGGCCTTTCCGATTCCGGACGAAGCACCGGTAACCACGGCGACACGGGACATGAGGACAGCTCCTTTCGACACCAACGAGCTGACGATATCGTCAATTTCCCCAGGTGCGCTACCGCGGGCGGAATGACGTGCCCAGCAAGGGCCGCTACGGAAACACTGAAAGCCACGGTATTCGTGCCATTCGCGAGCGTGATCCGCTGTGCCGCTACACCACTCGGCGCTGCAAAATCGCCGGTAACCTGGCAGCCATGATTACGCTCAAAAAAGAAGACGGCGCCGCGGATCTGGCGGGTATCACCAAGCTCAGTGTGGGGGTGAGCTGGGATCCGTCGAGCGGCACCAGCGGCGGGGCGCTCGGCTGGGCGCGTCGCAAGCGCGGGGTGGATCTGGATCTGATCGCGATTCTCATGCAGGGCAGCGAGCCGGTGCGTTTCGCCGGACTGGACTCGCTGGACCCGTTGGGCAACGGCTCGGTGGTGCACACCGGCGATGAGCAGACCGGCGCCGCTTCCGGTGACGACGAGACGGTGCACGTCACCTTCGCGGATGTGCCGGGCGCGATCGACGCCATCATCTTCGTCGCCGCGGCCTTCAAGAAGGGCAGTTCGTTCGAGAAGGCGAACAATATCTCGTTCAAGGTCTACGACTCCACCGGTGGCAGCAGCCAGCAGGTCGCCGACATCTGGCCGTCGCTGCTCGGCAACGACAACGCCAACGCGGTCGCCCGGGCGTTCCGTTCCGGCGATGTGTGGCAGCTGGAGGTGCTGAACCGCAAGGGCAAGATCAAGCAGGGCGACAAGCAGGCGCTGCTCCGCTTCGCCATGCAGTAGCCCCGCCGGTGCGGGTGGGAAACACGAGTACAACGCGGGGTGGCGGATCGGCGATGCGGTATTGAATTCTCCATGGCGGATTCCAGGGACCGGACACCCGGTTCGAGCGGTGCGGGATCCGCTGCCCATCAGTGCTCCGGGGGCCTCTGAGCTGGGCGGAAGCACATCGGCGGGTGCGTGAGATACGAACTGGCGCAGGGTAAATCATTCACCGGCGGGAAGTTCGGACGGATGTCGGCGCCGCGCGGATGCGGCTAGGGTTGGCCGGCGCGGTGCGGCCCGAGACGCCGCCGCGCTAGCGTCGGGACGCCGAGGAGATTGTGGTGGTTATCCATACCGTCCGGGAGGAACAGGCGATCCGTCAGATGACGGAGCGGCTGGTCGAAAACTACACCGAGACATACTCCGCGGAGCATATCGAGAGCACCGTCGGTGCGGCGAGACGCAAGTTCGAAGGTCGCCCGGTGCGGCAGTTCATTCCGATCTTGGTCGAGCGGCTGGTGCGACGCGAGTTGGAGAGGGCCGCCGAGGCGGAAGCCGAAGCCGCGGCCGTGGCGGCGGAGAAGGCGGTGGAGCCGTCCGAACCGAAGACGACGTTCACGCTGCCCGACCTCCGCCAATTGTGGTCGGCGAACAAGCGTTTCGCGCCGCTCGCCGTCGCGGCGGCTCTCGTCGTGGTCGTGCTCGCGGTTGTCCTCGCGGTGCGTCAGCCGGTCTCGCAGCCGCCTGCCGCCGCACCCGCCCCTGCCGCCGCGCCCACCGTGGTGCGTGGCGTCGTCGGTTCCGAGAAGATGGCGTTCTTCCAGGACCCGAAGGTGATCGACGCGCTGGCTCGCCACGGTATCCGCGTCGAGGTCGAGGCGGCCGGATCGCGCCAGATCGCCACGTCCATCGACCTCGCGAAGTTCGATTTCGCGTTCCCGTCCAGCGAGCAGGCCGCGGAGCGTATTCAGCGGCAGCGCAACGTGACCGCCAAGTACACGCCGTTCTCCGCACCGATGGCCGTCGCGACGTTCAAGCCGATCGCGGATCTGCTGGCCGCGGCGGGTGTGGTGCGCCAGGGGCCGGTGCCGACCCTCGACCTGCGTCGCTACCTTGATCTCACCCGCAACGGCACACGCTGGGACGAGCTGCCCGGCAACACCGCCTATCCGGTGCGCAAGAACATCCTGATCTCGACCACCGACCCCCGCAGCTCGAACTCCGCGGCGATGTACGTGGCCGCGGCGAGCTATGTCGCCAACGGCAACACGATCGTGCAGGGCCCGGCCGCCGAGCAGGCCGTCCTGCCCGCGCTCGCGCGGCTTTTCGTCGGCCAGGGCTACACCGAGAACACCACCGAGGGGCCGTTCAACAATTATCTCGCCACCGGCATGGGCCCCACGCCGATGGCGTGGATCTACGAGGCGCAGTACGTCGAGGCCACCGTGCGCGGACAGGTCAAGCCCGACATGACGCTGCTGTATCCGTCCCCGACGGTGCTGTCCCGGCACACGCTGGTGCCGTTCGGGGCGACCGGCGACCGGCTGGGTCGCCTGCTGTCCACCGATTCCGAACTGCAACGGCTGGCCGCCGAGCACGGCTTCCGCACCAACGACGCCGCCCAGTTCGCGAAAGTCGCGGCCGAACGCAACGTTCCGGTGCCCGCGGACCTAATCGACGTGGTCGCCACACCGACCTACGACACCTTGGAGCACCTGCTCGACGGAGTCACCAAGTCCTACAACTGAGTTCCACGTCCACGTCCACGTCCGCGTTTCGGCGAGGACGGGCCGGGCATCCTCCTGGTAACAGGTATCGGATCGACGTAGGCGTGAGGAAGCAGCAATGACAGCGGATGACGAGCCGTGGGAGATTCCCCCGCTCGATGACGCTCCGGACATCGCGCGCGACCCTGCACCGCAACCGGGGGCGGCGTTGGCCGACACCAAGAATTGGCCGGGATACGGGCTGCTGCTGGTCGCGGCGTTGATCGCGATCGTCGCCGCGCTGCTGGCCGGATGGGGCGTCGACCGTGCCGCGACCACGACCGCGTTGATCGCCGTAGTCTTCCTGCTGGTCGGCGCGACCCTGGTAGTGCTCGAACGACTGCGCGGACGCGCACGGGCGCAACAGAACGCTGAACACACCACGGTTCCACCGGGAAGCTGACGACCTGATCAGGAACGTGTAGTAGTCCACTGGCGGCGGTGCACGCCGATGCCAACGCTTACTTCTGTGCCCGTCGGCCGCCGCGGGCGGGATCGGTGAAGCAGCGCCGCGCGTAGCAACTGTTGTAGCTGCTCGGCGTCCGGAACGGCGTGCGCCCTAACCGGCCGCGTGCGCCGCGATGCCGTCCAGCACGCAAGCGAGCCCGAAGTCGAAGCGCTGATCCGCGTCCTGGTCTACGGCGTCGCGAACGCGGCGGGCAAACTCCGGGTACTGCCCGCTCGCGATGACCTCCCGGATGTAGGGCGCGACCGCTTCTCGCCATTTGTCCTCGGTGAGACCGGTTCGCCGCTGGGCTCTCTCGTCGGCCAGCTGCTGGCCGACCGCGCCGAAGACGTACGCCTGCACCGTCTCGACGACCGCCGCGGCGAGGGTGATGTCGGCGGTGAGAGCTCCGGCCGCAGTCAGTGCGAGGTCTTGCCGACGTAGCGAGTTCGCGCCAAGGGCAGGGCGTCCGGTGAGTTCGGCGCCGAGCCACGGATGCCGGACCAGGGTGGCGCGCAGGTGCCGGGCGACCGCGCCGAGGTCGGCGCGCCAGTCCCCGGTGAGCGCGGGCGGGTCGGTTTCGCCGAGGACCGCGTCGATCATCAGGTCGAGCAGGTCGTCGCGGCTGGCGATGTAGCGGTAGAGCGATGCGGTGCCGGACGCGAGTTCGGTGGCGACGCGCCGCATCGACACCGCGTCCAGACCCTCGCCGTCGGCGAGGTCGATGGCGGTGCGCACGATCCGCTCGACGCTGGGCGCCTGACGGCGCGGGGTGCGCGGCTGCCTGCTCCACACCAGCGTGGGCTGTTTGGGTGAACTCGTCATCACGTCCTCCTTTGCGCACATCCTAGCATTATGGTTACGGCGTACCCATTGTGATAACACTGTATCCATAAGGAGTGGTCATGTCCGCGTCCAAAATTCCCGTGCTGATCGTCGGCGCCGGGTCGGTCGGGCTTTTCGCAGCCGTCTTCCTCGCGCATCACGGTGTGGCGGCCCACATCGTGGAGCGTGCGCCTGGGCCATCGATCCATCCGCGAGCGACCGGGATCAGCTCGCGCACCATGGAATTCCTGCGCGAGGTCGGGCTTGCCGACGAGGTGAACGCGGCGGCCGTCGACATGTCGGCGGGCAGCCAGGGGCGAGTTACGGGCGCGACACTGGCCTCGATCGACTTCTCCTCCATCGCGGCGGCGCCCACCCTGCCAGGGCCGGTATCCGACCGGATCGGCCCCGCACCCATCCGCGGCGTCTGCGCGCAGGACCGGCTGGACGCGGTGCTCGCACCCGCGGCGGCGAAACGCGGTGTGGTCATTCGCTATTCGACCGCGCTGGCCGGGCTGGAACAGGACGCCGACGGCGTCACCGCCCGGCTCGACGACGGCACCACCGTGCGCGCCGATTACGTGATCGCCGCGGACGGCGTGCGCAGCGGCGTGCGCGCCGCGCTCGGCATCGGCACCTCGGGACCGGGAGCGCTCGGTAACCCGAAGATGAGCATCCTCTTCCGCGCGGATCTGCTGCCTTACACCAAAGGCAAGCACTTCGCCACAGGGGAGATCACCGGATCGGACGCGCCCGGTCTGCTGGTCACCGTGGACGGTGCGCAGGAGTGGATCTTCCACACCGAATACCACCTGGAGGCTGGGCAGTCGGCCGACGACTTCACCGACGAGCGTTGTCGCGCGCTGATCCGCACGGCGGTCGGCGATCCGGCGCTCGAGCCGGTGATTCTGAGTCGATTGTCCTGGCGCTCACGAGGGCTGCTGGCCGACAAGTTCCGGGACGGACGGGTCTTCCTTGTCGGTGACGCGGCGCACGCCGTGCCGCCGCAAGGCGCCTTCGGCCTGAATACCGGCGCCGCGGACGCGCACAACCTGGCTTGGAAGCTGGCCGCGGTGCTCGGCGGGCAGGCGGGAACCGGTCTGCTGGACACCTACGAGACCGAGCGGCGCGCGGTCGCCTCGTTCACCCTCGACCAAGCGCTGCTGCGGGTGGCTCATCCACGCCTGCATTGGGATACGAGCCCCGAGGCGGGCGCTGCCCGTGCCGCGGTGGGCATGGTCAACGGGCCCGTCGTGGCCATGGGGTATCGGTACGACTCCACCGCGGTGATCGATGCGCGAACCGAACTGCCGGATACCGAGCACCTCGACTCGGTCCTCGACGCGGCTGCGGGCTCTCGGCTTCCGCACCTGTGGATCGGCGAGGGGGAGTCGACATTGGATCTGGTCCGCTCCCGGTTCTGCGTACTGGCAGGTCCAGGCGGCGCGCGGTGGGTCGGTGCGGCGCGTGCGGTGGGCGATCGGCTGGGCATCGCGGTGGGCGCCGAGGTTATCGAGGTGCCGGAGTGGCCCCGGCGGACGGGGATCGCGTCCGACGGCGCACTGCTCGTGCGGCCGGACCACATCGTCGCGTGGCGCGCCGACGCACAGGGCGGCGATCCGGCCGACGCGCTGTTCAGCGTGTTGCGCAGGCTACTGCACCGCGCCTAGCGCGTTCTGGGTGCGGATCCGCGCGGGCCGTAGACGTGTAAGCCGCCGCACGGGCCGGGTCCGCCAACCGCTACCGGGTGCCATGGCCCTGGCATGCGGTCAGCGCCGCGTTCTTGGTGGCGTTGAAGCGGTCGATCGCGGCGTTCAGTGTGTCGGTGTCCGCGCGGCGGCCCAGCGTGTCGGCCAGGGCGGTGGTGTCGTCGCGGTACGCGCGCAGCGGGTCGGCGACGGCGGATGGCACCTCTCTGGTGACCTTCTGACCCACCGAGCGCGCGTTGTCGCGCAGTGTCGCGACGGCGTGGTCGGCCTTGCCGTTCGTGTCGGGGTCATTGCGGCCTTTGGTGTTGCTGGCGTCGATGTAGTCGTTGAACGCCCGCGCCGAACTGCCGTTCGCGGTGAGGAAGGCGTCGCAGGCGGCGTCGGTCGCGCGTGTGACGGCCGCGGCCCGCGACGAGGTGACTTCCGAGGCGTACGCGGCCAAGTCGGTCTCGTCGACCTCCGCGGTGCCCGAGACCTGCTGGGTGCAGGCGCCGATGAGCAGCACGCCCGCCGCCGTTGCCATCGTGGCCGCCACCAGGCCCGTGCGTTCCAGTCGTCGCATGGTCGGTCCCACTTCCCCTCGGCACGCCCGGCCGGGACAGGAATCAACAGTGCCGGACAGTCCGACGGTACTTGCCGCGTCCGAGCGTCGCGGGACCGCGCCGATATCGATGGTCAACCGATATCGGCGCGGCGCGCTGGGTCAGCTCTGGCCGAGCATGGTGCGCATCTGATCGATCTCCGCCTGCTGGGCCTTGATGATCGCGCGGGCGAGCGCTTGCGCGTCCGGGTTCTTGCCGTCGGCGAGTTCGGTCTCGGCCATGGCGATGGCGCCGGTGTGGTGCTCGATCATCATGGTCAGCCACTGGCGGTCGAACTCCGGGCCGGAGGCCGCTTGCAGAGCCGCCATCTGTTCGGCGGACATCATCCCGGGCATCGGCGTGCCGGACATGGGCATTCCGGGCATCGGCGTGCCGGACATGGGCATTCCGGGCATGCCCGTGGGCGTGCTGGTCATGCCGTGGCCCTGGTGACCTTCGCCCGTGCTCGGGGCGGGCTGACCGAAGCTCTGCAGCAGAGTGGTGATCTGCTGCATCTCCGGCGCCTGCGCCTGCTCGATCGATGCGGCCAGTGCGCGAACTTGCGGATTGTCGGTGTGACTGGGCACCAACCTGGCCATTTCGACGGCCTGCGCGTGATGCGGGTACATCATCCGCAGAAACGTCACGTCGGCGTCGTTGTGCTGGGCCTGCGCCGGTGCGCTCGCGGTCGCCGTCGCGCTCGCCGAGGTTCCGTGCTCGGTGGTGGGCCCGGTATCGGCGTCGCCGCATCCGGTGAGGCTCAGCGCGGCGACCGCGGCAAGCGCGACGGTCATGCGGGGTCGGGTGATGAACATGGGTGTGCTCCTTGCGAAATGGGAAGTCTGATGGCGGAGTGGACAACGCCGCTCCCGTGGTTCGTACACACGGGCGCGGTGGAGCTGTCAGATCCGCAGAATCGCCAGTTCGGCCAAGGTGAGCACGGTCCACGGCGGCGGCCGTTCCCGTCGCGGATGCCAATGCCGAGGCAGCGCCACACCGCGGCCGGGGCGATCGGCCGCCAAGCGGTAGAGCAGCACCAAACCGACCAGTGCCGCGAGAACGACCAGGATGAACACGCAGCCGTGGATCCCGCTGTGCATGCGATCGCACCCGTCCCCGGCGCAATCCGGGCCTGGTATTCCGGTCGCCGCGAGCGCCGCCGTCATCGCCCGCATCGGAGGAGTCCACGGGCCTGAGCTGTCGGCAACCGTGGTGACAACGCTGGTCCCACTCGCCGATCGGGAGAATCCACCACTGCCGGGTCGTTGCGCGTCGTCCGTGCTGCGCCGGTCGTACCCGCCGGTGCCGTCGTGGCCTGGTCGGATCCAGACGAGCTCGGCGCGATTCCGCTCGTCGCCCGGCTCGGTTCGCTGCTGCGGTCGAGTATCGGCTCCGCCGGGCAGAGCGCCGGTATGGCTTCGTTGTGCCCAAACGTGTTCAGTGCCGATCACGCCGTGGCTCGGCGGGATGCGGGGGTCCCGATGAGACTTGTCGTGGCCGGTGGCAGTGCCGTCATGGCTTTGCCGCGTCCAGGCGAGTTGAGGGCGAATCTGCTGGTCGTCCGGCTCGATTCGGTGCGGTGGTCGAATCTTGTCGTGGCTGGACTGGACGCGCGGGGCATCGGCGGTAATGGCGGGACCGAATCTCGCGACCGTAGCCCGCGCGAGCGCATCGGGCGGGGGGCTGGCGTACTCGGGGTGCACCGTGTTCGTGTGGTGCACCCCGGCGGCGTGGCCGACGACCGCGAAGACGGCCGAATGCATGGCGACGATCCCGGCGAGCAACGCCAGCACGCCGAGCAGCCGGGCCAACCCGGTCGCGCGGAGGATGCGACATCGGACCACGAGTGCCGAGTCTAGTGGCCGCCGATCCGTTGCGCTCGCGATACCCCTTCGGTGTACCCGTATTTGTCTACGGGCTGGCGATGTCCACGACCAGCCGGGTCGGATTGGACAGGGTCGTGACGGTGAAGGCGGGCCGGTCGGCCTGCACGCCGATGAACGACTGGGTGGTGCCTTCGAACACCGTGGTCCGGTACACGCCCGCGACGCCGGGCACCGCCGGGTCGACGGCGGGGTCAGGGCCCGCGTACGGCGTCACCCCACTGTCGAAGGGGTAGGCCGAGCCCAGAATGCGCACCTCGAGAATCGACCGGCCCGCCACGTCGACGCGATTGCCGCTGCCGTCCTGTACGGCGCGGTCGGTGTATCGCACGAGCCAGCCGGGCGTGCCGACCCCGCCGAGGTCGTAGACGACGCGGTCGAAGCCGGGCTGGCGGCCGAGGCGGATACCGGTGACCGTCAGCGCCGCGTCCGCGGAAGCGGCGCCCCGCTTGGGTGCGGCGTCCTGCGGCACGGCGTCCTGCGGCACCGCGGGGGCGGGCGCGGCCTGCGTGCCGGTAGCGCCCGGTGTGGCGGTGATCGAGGCGACCGGTAGCTCCTGCGCCGACTCGCCATCGCCGCACCCCGAGAGCAGTACCGTCGCTACCGCGACCGTCAACACCATCCAGTTGCGCATGAGGCCGATGCTACTCAGCGGCGCGCTCCGGATGGCGTAATCGCGGCTCGTTGCGGATGATTCGCCGTCGCGCGGAAGTGAAACGAACGCCGCCGCGGGTGAATGGCGGCGCGGCAGGACAGCGGTGTCGCGCGGGAAATTGCCGGTCAATTGCTATTTCTCGTTCGCGGGTGGAACGCTTGGTCTGCTCGCGTGGCGTGCGCCAACCGCCGCCGTCAAGCGGGGTAACGGCTCGGTCGGTTCCGCCGGACCGCGCATGCCCGCTGCGCGTGGGTTGCGTAGTTCGGTTGGCGAGCAGCGGCTTTCGCTGATCCGGTCTCGGACTGGATCAGCCGAAGCGCCGGTTCGGGCGACGGCGAGAAGTGACGGACGGAGTCGGCAGGCGGATCTGGGACACAGCCGACCTCGCGAACGAGTCGACGGTGGATGAGGGCCTCGACCCGCATTGCCAACCGTGCCGTCGACACCGTGCGATCCGTTGACCACGCAGCCCGTGAGCTGCTCGGCCACCCTCGCCGCGGAGTCGTCGACACGCCGCGGTCGGACGCGCTTCTCCACTGCGCGTCGAATCTCCGTACGTCAGTGCGTCATCCAGCCTGCTGGCGTTTTCGCGAAACACGGGACGATCGATTGGATGGGGTGGGCGCGACCATGCGGCAACGATCTAGCACACTTGAGGTGTGGGATATGTCGAGGACGTACTGAGCCGATTGCGGCGGTATCCGGACGTGGAGGCGCTGAACCTCTATGCCGTTGATGCCGCCGACCGGCTGATCCTCGACGTCGCCGCGGACGCCTTGGCGACCGTCGATAGCGGAAAGGTAGCCGTTATCGGCGACAGTTACGGCGCGCTGACCCTCGGCGCCATCGCCGGGCACGATCTGCGCGACGTCCGGGTGCACCAGGATCTGCTCACCGGCGAACTCGCGCTCGCCAATAACGCTCGCGCGCTCGGTCTGTCGGATCGCTACACCGCGCACCCACTCGGCGCCGGATTGCTGGATGGTGCTCGAGTGGTGCTGCTTCGCCTGCCCCGAGTGCTGGCCGGGCTGGCCGAAACAGCCGACGCCATCGCCCGTTACGCGGACCCGGACGTCGAGGTGTTCGCGGGCGGCCGGGACAAGTATCTGACGAAGTCGATGAACGACGTTCTGGCCCAGTCGTTCCGCGAGGTGCGCGCCAGCCGGGGCAGGCAGAAGTCACGCACCCTCCTGGTCGCCGGGGCGAAGCCGGTGGGTGACCCGCCCTTCCCGGTGCACGAACGGCTCGACGAATTGGGTCTCGAGGTGGTCGCGCACGGCGCCGCCTTCTCCGGCGCCCGCCTCGATATCGGAACCAGATTCCTGCTGGAACATCTGAAGTTGATGAAGCCGGATGCCCGTGACGCGATCGACCTCGGCTGCGGCACCGGCATACTGGCCGTCGCGCTGGCCACCGCGCGGCCCGGAATCAAAGTGGTCGCCACCGATCAATCGGCCGCCGCGGTCGCGTCGGCGCGAGCCACCGCCGATGTGAACGGCGTCGCGGACCGCGTACATGTCGCGCGCGACGACGCGATGTCCTCGGCCGCGGACAACAGCGCCGATCTCGTACTGTGCAATCCGCCGTTCCACGTCGGGGCGGCGGTGCACACCGGATCGGCGATCAAGATGTTCGCCGAGACCGGACGCGTGCTTCGCCCGGGCGGCGAGCTGTGGACCGTGTACAACTCGCACCTCAACTACCGCGCCGTGGTCGAACGCATGGTGGGCCGGACCGAGGTGATCGGGCGCAACCGGAAATTCACGGTGACTCGGTCCGTGCGTGGTCTGCACGACCCGCGGCAGCGGTAGAGTCCGAATTGTCTGGCTCAGCGAGTTTCCCCCCGGGAACTCGCGGCCGATCACAAACGTTGGACAAGGCAGTTGGATATCGAGGCAACCACCTCGATGATCAGCGGCAACGACTCCAGAAAGGGACGTGCTTTGCGTACCACGAGCAATCCGGTTTTCAGGAACCTGCCCAGGCAGGAGGGCGGTGGCTACGCCAGCTTCGGTTCCGGCGCGACCGCCGCGGGACAGTTCGGCAACCAGTACGGCCAGTACCCCCAGTACCAGCAGCCCTATCCGCCGCAGGCCCCGCCCACCACCAGGGCGATGACGATCGACGACGTGGTGACCAAGACGGGCATCACCCTCGCGGTGCTCGCCCTGTCCGCGATCGTCTCCTACGGCCTCACCAACGCGAACACGTCGCTCGCGCCGCTGTTCGTGATCGTCGGCGGCCTGGTCGGCCTGGTGCTGGTGCTGATCGCGACGTTCGCGAACAAGATGGACAACCCGGTGCTCGTGCTGTCCTACGCGGTGGCCGAAGGCCTGTTCCTCGGTGCGCTGTCGTTCATGTTCACCAATGTCGAGTTCGGCGGGGTCGGCGGTAGCGCGCTGATCGGTCAGGCGGTGCTCGGCACGTTCGGCGTCTTCGCGGGCATGCTCGTGGTCTACAAGACCGGCGCCATCCGGGTGACGCCGCGGTTCACCAGGATCATCGTCGGCGCCATGATCGGCGTCCTGGTGCTCATGCTGGGCAACCTGATCGCCAGCTTCTTCATCTCCGGCGGCCTCGGTCTGCGCGACGGCGGCCCGCTGGCGATCGTCTTCAGCCTGGTGGTCATCGCGATCGCCGCGTTCAGCTTCCTGCTCGACTTCGACGCCGCCGATCAGCTGATCCGCGCGCAGGCGCCGGAGCGGGCGGCCTGGGGCGTCGCCCTCGGCCTCACCGTCACCCTGGTCTGGCTCTACGTCGAGATCCTGCGACTGCTGAGCTACTTCCAGAACGACTAGCCGCACAGCGAAAAGGGCGGTCGCCGGATCATCCGGCGACCGCCCTTTCGTGTCTCAGCTCAGGCGTTCGATGACCATCGCCATGCCCTGGCCGCCGCCGACGCACATGGTCTCCAGACCGAACTGCTTGTCGTAGGTCTGCAGGTTGTTGATCAGCGTGGTGGTGATCCGGGCGCCGGTCATGCCGAACGGGTGGCCCAGCGCGATCGCGCCGCCGGAGACGTTCAGCTTGTCCTCGTCGATCTTCAGCTCCCGAGCCGAGCCGAGCACCTGGACCGCGAACGCCTCGTTGATCTCGACCAGGTCGATGTCATCGATGGTCTTGCCCGCCAGCGCCAGCGCACGCTTGCACGCCTCGATCGGGCCGAGGCCCATGATCTCCGGCGACAGTCCGGACACGCCCGTGGACACGATGCGCGCCAGCGGGGTCAGCCCCAGCTCCTTGGCCTTGGTGTCGCTCATGATGACCAGCGCGGCCGCGCCGTCGTTCAACGGGCAGCAGTTGCCCGCGGTGACGGTGCCGTCCGGACGGAACACCGGCTTCAGCCCCGCGACCGCCTCGTAGGTGACGCCGGCGCGCGGGCCGTCGTCCGTGCTGACCACCGTGCCGTCCGGCAGCGTCACCGGGGTGATCTCCCGCTCGAAGAAGCCGTTCTTGATCGCCTCTTCGGCCCGGTTCTGCGAGCGCACCCCCCAGCGGTCCTGCTCCTCGCGGGTGATGCCGGTGAACGTGGCGACGTTCTCGGCGGTCTGGCCCATCGCGATGTAGGCGTCGGGGAGCAGGCCGTCCTCACGCGGGTCGTGCCAGATGCCCGCGCCGCCCTCGGCGGTCTTGGCGGTGCGCTCCTGCGCCGCGGCGAACAGGGGGTTCTGGGTGTTCGGCCAGCTGTCCGCGGAACCGTTCACGTAGCGGGAGACGGTCTCCACGCCCGCGGAGATGAACACGTCGCCCTCGCCCGCCTTGATCGCGTGGAACGCCATCCGGGTGGACTGCAGCGACGACGCGCAGTAGCGGTGCACGGTGGTGCCGGGCAGAAAGTCGTAGCCGAGCTGCACGGCGACGATGCGGGCGATGTTGAAGCCCTGCTCGCCTCCGGGCGAACCGCAGCCGAGGATCAGGTCGTCGATCTGGGCCGGGTCCAGGGCGGGCACCTTGTCGAGCGCTGCCCGCACAATCTGCGTGGTCAGATCGTCGGGCCGCAGGTCGACCAGCGAACCCTTGCGGGCACGGCCGATCGGGGAGCGTGCGGTCGAAACGATGACGGCCTCAGGCATGAGGACTCCTTTGTGGGACGGTCGTGGTGAACCTTTTTGTACTTACTCTGCGGTTCGTATCGAATTTACGTCCCGTCGCGGAGTACCGGAAGCGGGTGTCCCGTCCAGTGCGTCGATCAGCGCCGGAAGCAGCTGCGCGGCGGCGAGTTCGTAACCCGTGGCCGAGGGGTGGAACCCGTCGGCGGCAAAGAGGAGTTCGGGCGCGGCGCGGAATTCCGGGGCGAGCAGATAACCCATCGGCACCGGATGCCCGCCCGCGACGATCGTCGCCACGTGCTGCGCTCTGGCCAAGCGGACGCTCCAGTTGTGCACCACGGTCCGCAGCGGTTGCGGGATGGCGGTCACCGTGCCCAGGTTCGGGCAGGTACCGACCACCACCACCGCGTCGGCGCGGCGCAGCCGGGCCACCGCGGCGGCCAGCCTGCGCGCGGAGGCGCGGATGGAGTGCTTCTTGGTGACGTCGTTGGCGCCGATGAGGATGACCGCGGCGTCCGGCGGCGGACCGGCGACGAACATCGCGTCCACCTGACCGGCCAGGCCCTTGGAGGTGGCGCCGGAGATCGCCTTGGTGCTCAGGCGGATCCGTTGCCCGGTCGCCTCGGCGAGTCCGCGCGCCAGGCGTACGCCCGGCACCTCGTCGGGCACCAGGCAGCCGACGCCCGCCGCGGTGGAGTCGCCGAAGATCATCAGGTGCAGGTCGGCGTGCTTGCCGGTACGCCACGGCTCGGGTTCCGCGCAGCCAGCGGTGTAGATGCCGTCCGCCTCCGGCGGTTTCGAGGTGTCCCGGCCGATCACGCCGCGCGCAGCGCCCGCTTGGGCCATGAGCAGGCGATAGGTCACCCACCATGCGGTGCCCGCGCCCGAACCGGCGAGCATGGCCGCGGCACCGGTCATCGCCGCCGTCCGCCAGCGGAATCGAGGTGCGCTCACGCCAGGAATTTTACGAAATCACCGCCGGTCCGCTCAGGTCCCGAACGACCCCGCGCAGAGGTGAGTTCGACCGCGGGGTGCTCCTTGGTCCGTTCAGGTCGGCGCAGCGCGAACTACCGGGGCAGGTTCCACCGCCGCCCGATGATCCGGCTCAGCCCGGCATCAGGAGTTGCCGTGCGTCCTCGTCACTCGGGCCTGTTGACCGGTTGGTTCGGATCGCCGGGCACCACGAAGGAGCCGCGCGCGGGGACGCTCGCCGCGTCGGTGGAGATGGTGACCTCGATCAAACCCGGCCCGGTGTCCTGGAACAGCGCGTACTGGATGCTGCCGTAGATACCGGTGACCACCGTGTTGTCGTAGCGGCCGGTGGCGCCGGTGGTGACGTTGCGCCAGGCGACGGTCGTGCGGACCTCGCACAGCGGCGCGAACGGGTGCTGCCCCGGCCCGATGCCCGATACGGGCAGCGCGCGGATGTTGAGAATCGCGCGGCCCGGCCATTCCGGGCTGGTGTCGGCCCAGGTGCGGATGGTGGTCCAGCACAGACCGCCATGCGCCAGCGTGGGCACGTCGGGGAACTCGATGGTCGCCGCGTCCGCGTGCGCGCCGGATCCGATCACTAGAGCCATCGCCGATCCGGCCAGAATCGCTGCGGCACGGGCGATGTTCGGCTGCCTCATGGCAGCGATCCTAAGGGTGCGAGGGCCGGTTCGCCGGTAGCCGCGACCCGTTGCGTCCGGCGTGCGCGAACTCACAGGTAGTGCGTCTGCAACGATGGGGTCCATGCGCATCGCGGATCATGTCGTGGATCTCATCGGCAACACGCCGCTGGTCCGGTTGAACTCGGTCGTCGGACCGAACGCGGGTCTGGTGGCGGCCAAGATCGAATACCTCAACCCCGGCGGCAGCGCCAAGGACCGGATCGCGGTGAAGATGATCGACGCCGCCGAGAAGTCCGGAAAGCTGCGCCCCGGCGGCACCATCGTCGAGCCCACCTCCGGCAACACCGGTGTCGGCTTGGCGCTGGTGGCGCAGCAGCGCGGCTACAAGTGCGTGTTCGTCTGCCCGGACAAGGTCAGCGAGGACAAGCGCAACGTGCTGCGCGCCTACGGCGCCGAGGTCGTCGTGTGCCCGACCGCCGTGCCGCCGGACCACCCGAACAGCTACTACAGCGTCTCCGACCGCCTGGTCCGCGAGATCGACGGCGCCTGGAAGCCCGACCAGTACTCCAACCCGGGCGGCCCGGACAGCCACTACGAGACCACCGGCCCGGAGATCTGGCGGGACACCGACGGCAAGGTGACCCACTTCGTGGCGGGCGTCGGCACCGGCGGCACCATCACCGGCACCGGCCGCTACCTCAAGGAGGTCTCCGGCGGGAAGGTGCGGATCATCGGCGCCGATCCGGAGGGCTCGGTGTACTCGGGCGGCACCGGGCGGCCGTACCTGGTCGAGGGCGTCGGCGAGGACTTCTGGCCGTCCGCCTACGACCCGGCGGTGCCGGACGAGATCATCGCGGTGTCCGACGCGGACTCCTTCGAGATGACCCGCAGACTGGCCCGCGAGGAGGGCCTGCTGGTCGGAGGCTCGTGCGGCATGGCGGTGGTCGCGGCTGTCGAGGTGGCGCGGCGTGATCCGGACGCGCTGGTCGTGGTGCTGCTGCCCGACGGAGGGCGCGGCTATCTGTCGAAGATCTTCAACGACGAGTGGATGAGCTCCTACGGCTTCCTCCGCGAACGGCTGGACGGCACGGCCGAACCGCTGGTCGGTGACGTGCTGCGGGGCAAGTCCGGCGAGCTGCCCGACCTGGTGCACACCCATCCGTCGGAGACGCTGCGCGACGCCATCGAGATCCTGCGCGAGTACGGCGTGTCGCAGATGCCCGTGGTCGGCGCCGAGCCGCCCGTGATGGCGGGCGAGGTGGCGGGCAGCGTGTCCGAGCGCGACCTGCTGTCGGCCGTCTTCGAAGGCCGGGCGCACCTGACCGATTCGGTGGCCCAGCACATGAGCCCCTCGTTCCCGCTGATCGGCTCGGGCGAGCCCATTTCCGCGGCGACCAAGGCGCTCTCGGACACCGACGCCCTCATGGTCGTCGAGGACGGCAAACCCGTCGGTGTCATCACCCGCCACGACCTGCTCGGCTTCCTCAGCACCGGCCACATCGGCAAGTAACCGAGGGACCGGGCCGCCCGGATCGACCGAGCACGCCCCGCGCCGCACCGACTGTGGCGCGGGGCTCGCACGATTCGACGGCCGACCCGGTGGCGAGCCCTCGAGAAGGCCTATGCCGGTCTTCTGCCGCGCACCGTTTCCCGCACCCCGCCGGTGATCAGGTCGGTCCACTCGTCGGCCAGCAGAGCCAGCCGGTACCAGGCGGCGTGCACCCGGGCGTCGGAGACCTTTTCGGCGGTGTGCAGCAGGTGGCTGGCGTGAACGTGCGCCGCCGCCATGCGATCGACTGTGGCGCCGAGGGATTCCGCGCGCAGGTGGTCGGTCGAGCGCTTGCGGGGAAGCTGGTCGACCACCCACGCATCGATGGCGGCCACCAATTCGCTACGGCGGCAGTCGATTCCGGCGGCGGCCAGGGGATCGGTGTGCCGCTGCCGGTGCAGCGTGGCCAGTGTCGCGGCCCAGGCGAGCAGGGGATGGTCGTCGTCCGCGTCGCTCGCATGCCCGCCGAAGGCGGCGACGAGTTCGCGTTGATCCGGCAATGGCCGGACGACGCCGCGCGGGTGCCTCGGCAGGTGGCTACGCACGAACATGGCTGGCTCCCAGTGCATTCGGAACCGACCACCGTGCGCTACGGTCGATTGTCAACGTGTGCATCGTGCACCTCCGATGGAGTGGCGGTGGAGGCATCGCCCAAATGCCGGGGTCCCCTTCAGCTTGAGCGCCGTCCTTGGCGTGCCGATGACACCCACATGGCACCAAAATGACAAGACGTAACAATCCCCTACCCATGGTGACCCCCACACCGTGAGCGCTTCCCCTTTGTGAGCTCAGCTTCGCACAGCAAAGCACTTCTTCGCACGCCCGCGAGGTGTGCTCGGCTCTTGCGAATGAGGTGGGCAGGGTGTGCGCAGGACGGGGCCGGATGCCGTCAATTCGGTGCTCGGCGACCGGAATCGAGTGCGGCGAGCGGAAGTCGGCATTTTCGCGGGGATGCGCGCTACGGTGCTTTCTGGATGTGGAGCAAGATCGAAATAAAAAAATGGCAATCATTCCGCAAATATCAGATTCGGCGGTTTTTCCAGGGGTATAGCCCAGCTGGACGTAGCCGTGGCAAATAGCCGCGGCGCCATCGCACAGCGAAGGGATGGAGATGCACACCTCTAGTCTGGCCATCGATTTTCAGCAGGGGTTCTCCGATGCGTGGGCTTCCATCGCCACGTTCGTGCCCAAGCTGGTCGGCTTCCTCGTCATCCTGCTCATCGGCTGGCTCGTCGCGAAGGCGGTAGAGAAGATCGTCGACAAAGTGCTGGAGCGGGTCGGGTTCGACCGGGCCGTCGAACGCGGCGGGGTGCGGCGAATGCTCGAGCGGAGCAAATACGACGCCTCCGACATTCTCGCGAGGCTGGCGTACTACGCGATTCTGCTGATCGCCCTGCAGATCGGCTTCGGTGTCTTCGGTCCGAACCCGGTCAGCAACGTGATCGCAGGCATCGTCGCGTGGCTGCCGAGGCTGGCGGTCGCGATCGTCATCGTGGTGGTCGCGGGTGCGATCGCGCACGCGGTGCGGGAAATGGTCGGCAGCACGCTCGGCGGCCTGTCCTACGGCCCGATGCTCGCCCGGATGGCGGCGGTGGGCATCTGGGCCATCGGCATCGTGGCCGCGCTGAACCAGATCGGGGTCGCCACAGCGGTCACCGTGCCGATTCTCGTCGCGGTGCTCGCGACCATCGGCGGCATCCTGGTCGTCGGCGTCGGTGGCGGCATGATCCGGCCGATGCAGGAGCGATGGGAGCGCTGGATCAGCGACCTGGAGCACGAGATCCCCACGGCCAGGGGACATGCCGAGGCCTACCGACGGGGCCGTGAGGACGCCGCCCGGGAACAGATGCTGATGGATCAGCAGGCAGCTCGCGGCCAGCAGCCCGTCCCCGGCGAAGGGGAATTCGAACAGCAGCCCGTGGGTGCGCCGTCGCGGGAGGCCACGCAGGGACAGCAATGGCAAGAACCCGGCGCCCGCGGCCAGCGGCAGCCAGGCCGGGGCGCGACGCCTGGTGAGGCATACCCGCAGCCTGGTCAGGGCGCGGCGCCTGGCGGAGGTTATGGGCAGCCTGGTCAGGGTGCGGCGCCCGGTGGAGGTTATGGGCAGCCTGGTCAGGGTGCGGCGCCCGGTGGAGAGTACCCGCAGCCTGGCCAGGGGACGACCCCTGGCGCGGGCCGACCGCAGCCCGGCGAGTACCGGGGCTACCGCGACGAAGGCGACGAGCGGTAGGTCTCGATCCGCCGGGTGGGCAGCGCGTCCGTCGTAGGCGCGGCGGACGCGCTCGGCCGGGCGACTTCGCTCAGTGCAGTTGCGGGAGCGCGAGCTCGGTGGGGTTGCGCATACCGTGCAGGCACACCCCGGCCAAGCGCAGATGGATCCAGTCCGCCTCGGCCCACTCGCGGACATCTTGCGGCGCCTTGCCGCGCGTTCCGGGAGTGTCCGGCCAGCTGGAGCCACCGCGTTCGGCGGCACGATCGGCGCGCACTTGGTCGAGCAATCCGCGCGCGTAACCCGCGAGCAGCACGGCGGGCGGGACGTCCGACGAATCCGCGACGCCGTGCTGGAGGATGTCGCGAACTGCGGCGGCATGCTGGTCCAGAACCGCAGAAAGCGCGGGCAGCCGCGCGGCCGCCGCAGTCGCGGGGGCTCCGTGCGTCTGGTGTAGGCGATTCAAAGTCCTACGTGCCGACGCTTCCAGAAAGCTGGGGCCGAGCAAAAACATCACAATATGGTAGCAATCATCCAGTATTTATCAAATTGTGACGTCGGTCGCGGACCAATGCTCGATCGAAGTTCCGCTCAGCAAACTCGCCCAAGCGAAAGGTGCCGTCAGCGAAAAGCATTCGCGTCCGTCAAGGCGCGGCCGAGCACGAGCTGATGCACCTCCGCGGTGCCCTCGTAGGTGAGCACCGATTCCAGATTGTTCGCGTGGCGCAGCACCGGATAGTCGAGCGTGATGCCATTGGCGCCGAGAATCGTGCGGCATTCACGGGCGATCGCGATGGCCTCGCGCGTGCTGTTCAGCTTGCCCGCGCTGACCTGCTCGGGCGTGACCGCGCCGCGGTCCTTCAGCCGCCCGATGTGCAGCGCCAGCAGCTGGCCTTTACCGAACTCCAGCGCCATGTCGGCCAGTTTGGCCTGGGTGAGCTGGTAGGCGGCCAGCGGCTTGTCGAACACCTCGCGGGTCCTGGCGTACTCGATGGTCGCCGCGAGACAGTCGCGGGCGGCGCCGAGCGCGCCGAAGATGATGCCGAAGCGCGCCTCGCTCAGGCAGGCGAGCGGCGAGGCGAGTCCGCGTGATCCGGGCAGTACCGCCTCGGCCGGCAGGCGAACGTCGTCGAAGTCCAGTTCGGCGGTGATCGAGGCGCGCAGCGACAGCTTGCGGTGCATCTCCCGCGCCGTCAACCCGGGCGTGCCAGCCGGAACGAGGAACCCGCGGATCACCTGCTTGCCCTCGTCCTCGGTCTGCGCCCAGACCACCGCCACATCGGCCACCGATCCGTTGGTGATCCACATCTTCGAGCCGTTCAGCACCCAGTCGGCCCCGTCGCGTTTGGCCCTGGTCCGCATGCCGCCGGGGTTGGAGCCGAAGTCGGGCTCGGTGAGTCCGAAGCAGCCCAGCGCGCGACCGGCGGCCAGTTCCGGCAGCCACTGCTGCTTCTGCTCCTCGGAGCCGTACTTGTGGATCGCGGTCATGGCCAGCGAACCCTGCACCGAGACCATGCTGCGCACCCCGGAATCGACCGCCTCCAGTTCCTGGCAGGCAAGGCCGTAGGTGGTCGCCGACATGCCCGCACAGCCGTAGCCGTCCAGATGCATACCGAGCAGTCCGAGCCTGCCCAACTCCGGGGCGAGCTCGCGTGCCGGGAAGGTGCCCGCCTCGAACCAGTCCGCGATGTGCGGGCGCAGGCGCTGGGCCGCGAAGGCCGCGACGGTGTCCCGGATCTCGCGCTCGTCCTCGGACAGCAGTGCATCGGTGGCGAACAGTTCTTCGACGGTGACCATGGACTCAGCGTAAACGGGCGTTGCGCCGTTGAGACCGAGCTCACGTGGGCCCGCGCTGCGCAAGATTTCCGACCTGCCCGTGACCTGCACGTAATTCGATCGGTGGGCCCGACGAGATGCCGTGATGCGCGGCGCCCCGCCCGGTTCGCGGCGCGACATTCCCCCCGATGAACCCACCGGGACAATTGCCCGGGAATCGCCCGATTAGGCTGAGCGCATGAGCCAGCTGGGATTCTCCACCCGTGCCGTGCACGCCGGCTTCGAACCCGATCCGCAGACCGGCGCGGTGAATGTGCCCATCTACGCGAGTTCGACCTTCGCCCAGGACGGCGTCGGCGGGTTGCGCGGCGGTTTCGAGTACGCCCGCACCGGTAACCCGACGCGCTCGGTGCTGGAGGCGAACCTCGCCGCGCTGGAATCCGGCCGCTACGGCCGGGCCTTCGCCTCCGGCATGGCCGCCACCGACTGTGCGCTGCGCGCCACGCTGCGTCCCGGTGATCACATCGTGATCCCCGACGACGCCTACGGCGGCACCTTCCGGCTGATCGACAAGGTGTTCAGCCAGTGGGGCATCGAGCACTCGCCCGCACACGTGTTCAACGTCGACGAGATGCGCGCCGCCATCCGGCCCAACACCAAGCTGGTGTGGATCGAGACGCCGACCAACCCGCTGCTGAGCATCGGCGACATCCCCGCGCTGGCCGACGTGGCGCACGCCGCAGGCGCCAAACTGGTGGTCGACAACACCTTCGCGACCCCGTACCTGCAACAGCCGTTGCTGCTCGGCGCCGACATCGTGGTGCACTCCACCACGAAGTACCTCGGGGGCCACTCCGACGTGATCGGCGGCGCGCTGATCACCGACGATCCCGAACTCGACGCGGCCTTCGCGTTCCTGCAGAACGGCGCGGGCGCGGTCCCCGGCCCGTTCGACGCCTTCCTCACCCTGCGCGGCACCAAGACTCTCGCGCTGCGGATGGACCGGCACTGCGACAACGCCGAAACCCTCGCCGAATTCCTGTCCCGGCACCCCGCGATCTCCCAGGTGATCTACCCCGGCCTGCCGGAACACCCGGGCCATGCCGTCGCCGACAAGCAGATGCGGCGATTCGGCGGGATGATCTCGGTGCGCCTGCACGGCGACGTCGAGGCCGCGCGCAAGTTCTGCTCGCGCACCGAGGTTTTCACCCTCGCCGAATCGCTGGGCGGCGTGGAGTCGCTGATCGAGCATCCGGCCGCCATGACGCACGCGTCCACCGAGGGCTCCGAGCTGGAGGTGCCCGCGGATCTGGTGCGGCTGTCGGTCGGCATCGAGGATGTCAGCGACCTGCTCGCGGACGTCGAACAGGCATTGAGCTAGGTTCACGGACATGACGAAGCGGCCGCACCCGACGATCGGGCGCGGCCGCTGGTGTCCGCGGGGGTATCGGCCGGGCAGCGCGCCGCGGCCGCGAGCATCAGCTGTGGTACGGCTCGGCGCTGATCAGGGTGACCTTCATGGTGTTGCCGTTGGGCAAGGTGTATTCCCTGGTCTCGCCCACCTTCGCGTCGATGAGCGCGCCGCCGAGCGGGGAATTCGGCGAGTAGGTCTCCAGCTTGGAATCGCGCAGACCCTCTTCCCGGGTGGCGATCAGGAAGGTTTCGGTGTCCGTCTCGTCGCCGTCGTAGTAGACCTTGACGACCGACCCGGGAAGCGCGACGCCGGATTTGGTGGGTGCGACGCCGACCTTGGCGTTGTTCAGCAGCTCCTGCAGTTGGCGAATCCGCGCCTCCTGCTGACCCTGCTCCTCGCGCGCGGCGTGGTACCCGCCGTTCTCCTTGAGGTCGCCTTCTTCGCGGCGTTCGTTGATCTCGGCGGCGATGACCGGACGATTGGCGATGAGCGCGTCGAGTTCGCTCTTGAGCCTGTCGTGCGACTCCGGGGTCAGCCAGGTCACTTGCGTCTCAGTCATCTCGATCACTCCCTAGTAGTTGTTCCCGGCAGGCCGGGATTCCCTGAGCACTGGCGTATACCCACTGGGAAGCGGGCACGCACCAGTCGACGGCTAGAGCGATCCTGGGAAGTTCATCGAACCCCGACAGGCCCTGGTCGCGGGCAAGCTCGTAAGCCCGAACCGTCAGCGCTGGCCGCCAATGCAGCAAACACGGCTCCGAGCTTCGGAACCGTGTATCACGCCATTTTAGCATGATTCACAAATGTGCAGGTCGGAGTTGATTTCCTGGGCACGTCGGCGGCAGACGCGCGGAAATCAGCCAACCCGGAGATAACTGGGCACCTGATCACTACACGCGTAGATGCTGCCCGATACCGGTCGCGCGGACGCGCGCACGGTGGTGGTCACCTCCACCGTTCCGCTGCTCGACGGCTCGACGAGCACCTCCCGGCGGCCCAGTTCGGACCCGTCGCGCGCCATCGCGCGCACGAAGCACACCACCGGACGCGCGGGATCGGCGCGGGTGACCTTGAGCCGGATGGTCATGGTCGAGTCGTCCACCACGGTGTAGCCGAGCTGCTCGGCCTCGATGTCGTCCGGGCCGTACTTCTGATAGCCGAGGTAGGCGACGCCGAGCCCGGCGAGCACCACGAGCGCGCCGAGAACCGGCGCGATCCAGCGCCGCCGCACCGGCGGCCGGGTTCCGTACCGGTCGGCGGGCGGTCCGCTCGGCGTGGCCTTCCCGCCGCCGCTCTGCGCCGCAGGCTCGGTCATGGCCGCGCCTCGCTGGCGCTCGGCTCCGGCACGAGCGAGGGCTCGGCTGCGTCGATTGTTCGCTCGCTGCGCTCGCTCATGCCTGCGCCTCGCTGGCGCTCGGCTCCGGCACGAGCGAGGGCTCGGCTGCGTCGATTGTTCGCTCGCTGCGCTCGCTCATGTGGCACTCGCTCCCGGGGGGTACGTCGGAACAAATATGCGTCGAATGGAACTATAGGTAACGAAGCCCCGACACCCGCGAGCGAGAGCGATGGTGAACGAGACGTGAGTGGCCTTCGCCTCATGGCGGTGCATGCCCACCCGGACGACGAATCAAGCAAGGGCGCCGCGACGACCGCCCGTTACGCCGACGAAGGACATGAGGTCCTCGTCGTCACGCTGACCGGCGGAGAACGCGGAAGCATCCTGAACCCGGCCATGGACACCCCCGGCGTCCTGGAGCGGATCCACGAGATCCGCCGCGAGGAGATGGACGCCGCCGCCCGCGCGCTCGGCGTGCGCCAGCACTGGCTCGGTTTCGTGGACTCGGGTCTGCCGGAGGGCGATCCGCTGCCACCGCTGCCCGAGGGCTGCTTCGCGCTGGTTCCGCTGGAGGAGGCCACCGAGGCGCTGGTCCGCGTGGTGCGCGAGTTCAAGCCGCACGTGATGACCACCTACGACGAGACCGGCGGCTACCCGCACCCCGACCACATCCGCTGCCACGAGGTGTCGATGGCCGCGTTCGAGGCCGCAGGCGACCCGGAGCGCTTCCCCGACGCGGGCGAGCCGTGGACGCCGCTGAAGCTGTACTACGACCACGGGTTCAACATGCGGCGGATGGAGGTGTTCGCCGCGGAGTACGAGCGCATCGGCGAACCGTTCCCGCTGCAAGAGTGGCTGGACCGGATGCGCAAGTACATGGCTGAGCGCGGTGACGTGACCTCCCGGATCACCACGCAGATCGAGTGCGCCAAGTACTTCCCGCAGCGCGACGACGCCTTGCGCGCGCACGCCACGCAGATCGACCCGAACGGCGCGTTCTTCGCCATTCCGCTGGAAATGCAGCAGCGGCTGTGGCCGACCGAGGAGTTCGAGCTGGCCAAGACCCGGGTGAGCACCGCATTGCCGGAGACCGACCTGTTCGCTGGCATCGAGGACGAGCGGTCGTGACGCTGGTCCTGCTCGCCCAGACGCCGGGCACCCCGACCGGGCCGGAGTTCGGCAAGGCCTCGCCGCTCGGGCTCGTCATCGTGCTGGTCCTGCTCGTGGGCACCTTCCTGCTGATCCGATCGATGAACCGGCACATCAAGGGCCTGCCCGCCACCTTCGAGCCCGAGCACCCCGAACCGGACCAGGAGGCCGACGAGGGGACCGAGCACGGCATCACGCGCCGCACCGAGAAATCCGAGGGCGCCGACCCCGACGGCCGCGCCGAACCGAGCTGAAGCCCCCGCTGAGCTGCGCTTTGTTACCTTTCCGCGCTCTCGTTCGTCAGTGAGGTAGTCGCGACACGAACCACGGCCGCACGGCGGCCCGCATTCGTTGCTCGCGTCTCCTTCGATACGAACGTGAGAGTCAGGACAGAGCGATGACATTCGAGGAATTGCGCGCTGCGCTGCCGGGCCGTGTGCTGCTGCCCGGTGACGAGGGTTTCGAGAACGCGGCGCGGCCGTGGACGCTGACGGTCGTCCAGCCGGTGGCCGCGGTGGTGCACGCCGCCGACGCGTACGACGTCGCGGCCGTAGTCCAGTACGCGCGCGGCGCCGGTGTTCCGGTGGTCACCCAACCGACCGGGCACGGCGCCGCGGGCGGAGTCGAGGACGCGATTCTGCTGCGCACCGGACAGCTGGACAGCGTCGAGATCGATCCCGCACGGCGGGTGGCGCGGGTCGGTGCGGGCGCGAGCTGGGGCCGGGTGCAGGCCGCTGCCGGTGCGCACGGGCTGACCGGGCTCGCGGGCAGCAACCCCGCGGTCGGTGTGACCGGCTACACCCTGGGCGGCGGGATGAGCTGGTTCAGCCGCAAGTACGGCTGGGCCTCCGATGCGGTGCGGGCGTTCGAGATCGTCGACGCCGAGGGGACGCGCCGCCGGGTCACGGCCGAGGCCGATCCGGACCTGTTCTGGGCGCTCCGCGGCGGCGGCGGTGACTTCGCGGTGGTCACCGCACTGGAATTCGACCTGTTTCCCGCGCCGGAACTGTTCGGCGGCCGCGTCTTGTGGCCCGCTACCCGAATCCACGAGGTGTTCGAGGCGTTCCAGGAGATCACCGCGACGGCCCCGGATGAACTGAGCGTCTGGTTCCAGCGTCTCCAGATCCCGGACGCGCCGCCCATGGTCGGGCTGGACGCGGTGTATCTCGGCGATCCGGACCGCGGCCGCGCCCTACTCGCCCGGTTCGATGCCATCGGTGATGTGATCATCGACAAGCGCGGGGTTTTCGGGGCCGCGAACATCGGCGCCATCACCGCGGAGCCCACCGATCCGAGCCCGTCGCTGTCGCGGGCCGAGCAGCTGGCCGATCTCGGCGACGCCGTGCTGAAGACCCTGATCGACGAGCCGGTCGCCCCGCTGGTCAACCTGCAGATCCGCCACCTGGGCGGAGCGCTTGCCGAGCACCGCGCGGACGGCGGTGCGTGCGGCCCGGTCGCCGAGCCGTATCTGCTCTACTGCCTCGGTCTCGGGCTCCCGCACCTCGCCGAGGCGGTCAAAGCCCGGCGCACGGCGATCGTCGACGCGCTCGGCGGCCAGATCAGCGGCCGGAAGCCGTTCACTTTCCTGACGCCTGACGAAAAAGCCTCCGACGCCTTCGATTCCGCGACGTTGACCCGGCTGCGCGAGATCAAGAGCGCTCGGGACCCACACGGCGTCATCCGAGCCAACTACCCGGTGCTCGGATAGTCGGCGCGGGAGACAGTCGCCGGTTCTTTTCGGCTTCCACGTCGCTCACTTTTTTCGAGTCACTCGAAAGCGCATTGCTGGCAACCATTTTGTGCAATATGGTGTTCGCAATACCGCGCGCCGGTCGGTGTCCTGTGTTACCAATTCAGCTAAATCGCTCGACCGAAGGAACATCATGGACAACGTGATCGGACAGATCGACCGTGCTCTGGATGCGACCGGCGCGATCGTCGCCGCCGTGGAAGGGACGGGCCTGGCCGCGCCTACGCCGTGCCGGGACTGGGATGTGCGGGCCGTCCTCAACCACACCGTGGGCGGCATGCACATCTTCGCGGCCGCGCTGAGCGGCATGGACGCGGGCGCCGAACACGATTCCGACTGGCTCGGCGGTGACCCGCAGGGCGCCTACGCCGCGGCGGCGGAGGTCGATCGGGCCGCGTGGCACCGGCCGGGCGCGCTGGATGGCACGGTGGGCATTTCGCTGGGAGAGCTACCGGGCCCCGCGGCGGCACTGGTGCATCTGACCGAAGTGCTCGTCCACGGTGTCGACATCGCGGTGGCCATCGATCGGCCGGATCTCGCCGACGACGCGCTCTGCGGCGAATTGCTCGCCACCATGCACGCGATGGGCGGGATCGATTCCTTCCGGTCGCCGGGCATCTTCGGCCCGGAAATCGTTGTCGCCGAGGAAGAACCGGCGCACCGTCGGCTCCTGGCCTATGTCGGGCGCGAGGTGCTGACCCGTACGCCGTAGTCGGCTCGTGCGGTCGTCGGATTCCTGCCGAAGGTGGGGTGCGCAGGCACTAGGGTTGAGCGCGCCGACCATTCGCCCACGGCGACAGGAGGCGGTCTCCCCGGCTGCGAGGGGGCGCGAGCAGTCGTGAGCGCCGGGCCGGAGGGGGCGGGACCTGCCCAAACCTGCTGAAAGGCGCCACCGACCCATGCCGCGAACGATCCTGTATCCCTCCGACGAGCAGATCCGAATCACGACAGCGAGATTGCTCGACCTGTATGTCGACTCCGCCCCGGTGTTCTTCGGCCTCACCTTGGTGGGACCGGATCGAGTCGGCGTCATGCCGCAGCCGATACTGCCGACCAGCGAACCACCGATTCACGACCTCTCGACACTGATCTTCTCGCGTGCCCCCCGTGCGACGTTATGGGGTTTCGGATACCGCGACGAAGTACTCGCCGAACGCGACGGCGGATCGGCCGAAGCGATGGTCGCGTGGGCCGCCGACGCGCGGGGCAATATGTGGAAGGCCCTGCAATTCCGGGACCAGCCGGACGCGGACCCGGTGGTGTCCTTCCGACCGGCCGACGAAGGCCGTCCGGATGAGGAGGCGATCATGCTGGAATTGTGGGTCGCGGCACTGGCTCTCGCCGCAATCTGACAGACGCCGCTTGCCTCGCTGTGGCGACGCGAGGTTTCCGTCGAGTGATTCGAGCTGGCGTTCGGGTCACTCGTCCTCGTCGGCGGCGACAATCTCGACCACCCGGTCGCGGTTGGCCGGGTCGAGCAACAGCGCCGCCGACCACAAGAATCCGGACATGCCCAAGGGGGGCCTGGTGATCGCGTCGGCCGGAGTGAACAACTCGGAAATGCCTCGATCGGGCAGATACCGGTAGGTGAGCGCCACCCAACCCTTTCCCTCGCCACGGTCGCCGCGGCTACGGCCGTGGGCTCACTCCGATGCGCGGATCTCATCGAGCAGGATACGAGGAACTGCTCTCCGGTGAGGGGTCAACCGCGTCGGTGGATCTGTAGCGTCGTGCTCGATTAGGGTGTAGCCGAGTTGGATTCGTTGACGTCTCGGATCGGCGGTCGGTTCGCGGCCGGGATTCCGATCGGGCGAAGGGCGCAGCCAGCAGTGCGCAGAGGGGGGTGTTGACCGTGGCCGGATTTCTGGGTGTGGATGTCGACGTACTCGGCAAGACGGTGCAGTCGTTGCGCGGTGTCGAGCAGGTGCTCGGCGACGCTATGAAGGCGATGGCCCGCGGCGGCCATGGCGATATCGGAACCAAGGAGCTCAATGATGCCGCCGACAGCTTTCAACGCCGCTGGCATTTCGGCATCGAGCGGATCGGCGAAGCGGCCAGGGTGACCGCGGACGGCGTCGCGCGGTGCCACGACGCCTATCAACAGGTCGACAAGTCCTTCGCCAAGGCGCTGGGACAGGCCGAAGCGGTCATCGACGGGAACGTTGCGCACCAGGACAAAGCGTGAGCCAGAATCCTTACCCAAACCTGGGTTTCAATCCGGTACCCGGAGCGCCATCCGATGTCGCCGGACTGCACGGCCGGATCGCGACGGCGGCGGAGGCGGTCAAGGACACCAACGCCGTGCTGAATCGGCTACGCAACAGCAATGACAGCGTGTGGCAGGGTGAGGCGGGAGACGCATTCCGCGCGAATTTCGATGCGACACTAGCGCAAGACCTCGGTTACGCGCAGAGTTCGCTCGAGCGAGCCGTCGGCCTGTTGCAGGAATGGCACACCGATCTCGTCAGCTTCCAGGACACGGCGAAGGGCCTGGAAGCGGAAGCCGCCGACGCCAGGGGCAAGCACACCCAGGCTGTCGCGGCATGGCAGCAGGCCAAGTCCAATCCGGACCTGAGTCTGGCGAACATGTCGTTCTCCGACCCGGCCCAACTGCAGGCCGCGCAGACCCGCCTGGACGCCGCGACCGCCCAGGTCCGCGCCACCGGCGCCGCCGTCGACGACTGCCAGGGCAAGATCGACGCCATCATCGCCCGCGCCCGCGACCTGGAAACCACCCACAACTCCCTCGCCCGCCGAATAGCCGGTGAATTGGACGCCGCCGCAAAGGATTTCGCCCCCAGTCCGCCGGACAAGAGCATCTGGGATCGGATCGTCGACGCGGTGAAGGCTGTCGGAGAATTTCTCGACAAGCATCGGAAGGGGCTGCATCAGATCCTCTCGGTCGTTGCCGCTATCGGTGGTTTGGTTGCCCTGGTCACACCGCCGCCCATCGACATCATCGGCTTCGCGGTGGCCGCAGCCGCTACCGCAGGCCTACTCGCGATTGATCTCACCGATCCAAAGATCCGGGAAGGTTTGAGGAACGGCGAACTCGATGCATGGAAGACGGTCGCATTGGACTCGCTCGGCCTCGCGCCAGTGGGGGGATCGGCGGTGGCCGCCGGTAAGGTCGGGTGGGGTCTACTTCGGGGAACCGAAGCAGTTGCCGATGGTGTACATGCTGCTCAGGCAGTAGGCAATGCTGAGCGGTTCGGCAGGGCGGTATATGAAGGGCTGACTCACGAGCCGCAGTTGAGTTCGAAGATCGCTGGTGGCATAGCAAATGTTCTGGAAAAGGCACCCGGTGTGCCGAACATAGCCTCAGCGCTCGGTATGGACCAAGCGGCAGTCAGTGTCTTGAAAGCCACAGGTGTGGCGAGCGGTGATTATGTGGCGGTCTCGACTGCCGAGGCGATAGACCTGTTCGCTCGATCCGGCAAGGTGGTGCACTCGCTGCTGGAACCGCCTATGTCGTGGCTGGGGGATAACTGACATGCGTGAGGATGCTGTTCCGGAGAGCAATACGACAATAGCGGTTGAAATACCGCCAGGGTACATTCCTCTGCCGTTGGCTGATATTGATAAACCGATAGCCGATGTGGCGTCGCTGTTTGCGCAGCTCGGTCCAGGGGGTATCAGTGATGTCGCTCCGGCTGTGCTGCAGGCCCTGCGGGTGTTACTCACCAAGCTCGCCTCATTGAATGCTCTCTACTGTGGCCTCGGTAAGCATCGCGCGGCTGATGGGCGAGAAGTGACGTCAACGCTTGTTATTACGGCCGATCGATATGGTGAGGTCAGGAATCCTCGGCTGACGATAGCGGACTACCTGATGTCCAAAGTCGATTCCGCGGAGTGCATGAACGTCGAAACGATCGAGATCTCCGGTAAGCCGATGCTGCTGTCCGATCGTATAAAGAGATTTCCTGCCCCGGAATTTCCGGGCGTCGAATATGTAGAGGATGCACAGGCGGAGATCTATCAGATCGAGGCGGTTGCATGCTCTTCCGATGGATCCAAGATTGCTGTGGTAGAACTATCGACACCATTTGTTGATTCCGGTGAAGAGTTCCTGTCGATGGTTGCGGCGGTTGCGGGTTCCATTGAATTCATTGCGGTACCCGGCCAGGCCGACGGGTCTTTCTCCTTGAATCTGTGAGGCCGAATGAACAAAGTATCGAACAGGGGAGCTCCGCCCGCAATCCAATGCCCCGAAACTCGAGCGGCAATGCGCAAGCAGAGCACCCTTCCCTGGCTACTGTTCTTGGTTGGTCTGGCATGTCTGCCCCTCAGCCTGGTGCTCATCGGTCTGCAGGATAGGGCGCCTTCCAAAGGTGGACGTGCGGCACTCAGCCTCTTGGCGAATCTGTCGGCCGTGGTCTTTACGATAGGGATTGTCTTCGGTGGCGGGCTGGTATGGATTCGGCGGCGGCGACGGAGGGCGTTGAAGCGATACCCATGGGTCGTCTGGCCGATCAACTACATCACTACCGGCAGACATGAATGGGTGGAATTGCTGGATGTGAATCGGCAGCCGGTATCCGCTCTGATCCTCAGCACTTGGCGGAAAGACATCGCAACAATGCTGGATCCCACCACATCCGAGATCTGGTTCGCGGGCGATCCGAAGAAGTACGGGGTGATCTCGCGGCCGGGTGGTGGCGATTTGAGGTATGCCTACTACTCGCGGGCACGGCAACCACCACGATTCACATTCCGTGACCGGGCGACGGGAAGCCAGCACCGCCAAGCTGTTTCGGCGACAGGTGCTTCCAATGGGTACGAAATGCGCCGTGCGAACGGTCATGTGATGATGAAACCCCCGTCGGGGAGTCCGGAGAATCCGGTGCGGCACGGCGGATTTGACGATGAACGGTACCCGTCGCCGCGGACACTGCGGCGGATCTCGGCATTCGTCCTGGACTGGCTGATCCATGCCGCGTGCGGTATCGGTGCGGGTATCGCCGCAAGTCCAGCATTTTCGCCGGATGCAGTGCGCAACTTGGACTGGCGCCATCTAGGGGTGAACCCGGTTGCGGTGATCGGTTTCTGGCTTGCCGCATCAGCCGTGAATCGGGTTCTCATCCAGTCGGTCTTCCACACAACCATCGGAAAGGCCTTGTTCGGTTTGGTGATACTCCGGCCGGACAACGGGAAATACCCTTCGTTCGGGAAGTTGCTGGGTGTGTGGATCGTCGATCTGTACATGTCGATCGCACTGCCGATCGCGCTGGTGACGTTTTCCGACGTACCAGGGCCGGACAACGTGGACGACTATCTGCTGCCCGCCGTGCGGCGCAGCGATGTGCGGGAATGAGCTCGACCGGCCGGGTACTGGCGACCGACATCGACACCGCGTGGGCCTCCGAGGCGGCGAGAGGCGTTGTGGAGGTCCTGCGCCACGATGTGGGCCGTGACGAGCCGCCCGAAAGCGGCGGATTCGACCTCGTACATGCCCGGTTGGTGCTGGTGCACGTCACCGACCGCGAACAGGCCCTGCGCGCGATGGTCGCCTCGCTGCGGCCAGGCGGTTGGCTGCTGGTGGAGGATGCTGATCCGGCGTTGCAGCCGCTGACCTGCATCGACGAGTACGGGCCCGAGCAGGCGCTGGCCAACAAGCTGCGGTCCGGCTTCCGTTCGCTGCTGGCGTCCCGCGGCGCCGACCTCGCCTACGGCCGCAAGCTTCCCCGCCTGCTGCGGGAGGCGTGGTTGACCGGCGTCAACGCGGACGCGCACTTCCCGATCACCGCACCAGCCTGCGACCTCCTCGAGGCGGCGACGGTCCGCCACATCCGTGACGGTCTCGTAGCCGCCGGGCTGGCAACCGATGAGGACATCGATCGCCATCTCGCGAACGTCGCTTCCGGCCGCCTCGACTTGGCCACCTCCCCCATGATTTCCGCATGGGGACGCCGCCCATAGGACCTCATTACCGCTCGCACGGCACCGTCAGTGGCGGGCCATCGGACTCGACCCTGTTGTCTCCCGCCACCGGAGAATCGAGGAGTTGGTTCCCGCACGGCGCGGCGAAGGGTCGTACGGTGGAGCCATGAACCGGCTCGGAATGGCGACGTCTCCGTACCTGCGCCAGCACGCGGACAACCCGGTGCACTGGCGGGAGTGGGACGCCGAGGCGCTGGCCGAAGCGCGCGAGCGAGACGTGCCGATCCTGCTGTCGGTCGGGTACGCGTCCTGCCACTGGTGCCACGTGATGGCGCACGAGTCGTTCGAGGACGTGGCGACCGCCGAGCAGATGAACGAGAACTTCGTCTGCGTGAAGGTCGACCGGGAGGAGCGGCCCGACCTCGACGCGGTGTACATGAACGCCACCGTCGCGATGACCGGTCAGGGCGGCTGGCCGATGACCTGCTTCCTCACTCCAGACGGCGAACCGTTCTACTGCGGCACCTACTATCCGAAACTCCCGCGCGGCGGCATGCCGTCGTTCACCCAGTTGCTCACCGCGATCACCGACACTTGGCGCACGCGCCGCGACGAGGTGGACCAAGCGTCCGCGCAAGTGGCCGAGGCGCTGCGCGCGCAGACGGCGGGGCTGCCCGACGCGGGCCTGACCGTCACGGCCGAGCTGCTCGGCCACGCCGTCGCCGCCGTGCTGCGCGACGAGGACGACAAGCACGGCGGATTCGGCGGCGCGCCGAAATTCCCGCCGTCCGCGCTGCTGGAGGGTCTGCTGCGGCACTGGGAGCGGACCGGCGAACCCGCCGTGTTCGACGTGGTCGCGCGCACCGCCGAGGCGATGGCGCGCGGCGGCATCTACGACCAGCTGCGCGGTGGTTTCGCCCGGTATTCGGTGGACGCCGCGTGGGTGGTGCCGCACTTCGAGAAGATGCTCTACGACAACGCGCAGCTGCTGCGGGCCTACGCGCACCTGGCGCGGCGCAGCGCGTCGGCGCTGCCGGAATCGTTGTCGCACCGGATCACGCGGGAGATCGTGCGGTTCCTGCTCGACGACTTGGGTACCGCGGAAGGCGGCTTCGCCTCGGCGCTGGACGCCGATACGCATCTGGAGCCCGGCAAGCCGGGCGTCGAAGGCGCGACCTATGTGTGGACTCCGGCCGAGCTGGCCGGTGCGCTCGGTTCGATCGACGGAGCATGGGCCGCCGAATTCTTCGGCGTCACCACCGCGGGAAACTTCGAACAGGGCACCTCCGTGTTGACCAGGTACACCGAGCCGATCGGCGCGGAGGACAACGCCCGCCTGGAACGCGTTCGAGCGGCGCTGATCGCGGCGCGCGACCGGCGTCCGCAGCCGGAGCGCGACGACAAAGTGGTGACCGCCTGGAACGGGATGGCGATCACCGCGCTCGCCGAAGCCGCGGCCGCGCTGGACGAGCCGGAGTGGGTGGCCGCCGCCGTCCGGTGCGCGCGCTTCCTGCTCACCGAGCACGTGGTGGACGGGCGGCTGCGGCGCGCGTCGCTCGGCGGCGTCGTCGGCGCCGCGCCGGGCATCCTGGAGGACTACGCATGGCTGGTCACAGGGCTGCTCGCACTACACCAGGCCACTGGTGAACTGGGCTGGCTCGAGGACGCGCAGCGGTTGCTCGACACGGCGATCGAGCACTTCGCCGACCCCGACCAGTCCGGCGGCTGGTTCGACACCGCCGACGACGCCGAAACGCTGGTCACCCGTCCACGCGACCCGATCGACGGCGCCACGCCCGCGGGCGCCTCCGCGCTGGCCGAGGCGCTGCTCACCGCCGCGGCCGCGAGCGACCCGGAGCGCGCCACGCGCTACCGCGAACTCGCCGACCGCACGCTCGACCGCGGCGCGATCGTCCTGGCGCGGGCGCCGCGTTCGGCGGGGCAGTGGCTCGCCGTCGCCGAGGCCGCCCTGCGCGGACCACTCCAGGTCGCGATCGCCACCGAATCCAGCTCCAGCCCGACGGAACTGCTCACCACGGCCCGCCTGGCCGCCCCCGGCGGCTCGGTCGTCCTGGCCGCCGCACCCAACGCCGTTCCGCTCCTGGCCGATCGCCCCTTGGTTCGCAACGCCGCCGCGGCCTATGTCTGCCGCGGTTCGGTGTGCGACCTCCCGGTCTCGAGCCCGGACCAACTCCGCACGGCACTCCAGCGGAATTAGCAGACGCCGTTCGACCGTCCCGCTGCGCGTGCGGGACGCGAATCATCGACTGACCTGGCATGGCGTTGTCGCGCGGTGGTCCCGAGACGCCACCCGTCCCGCCGTTGATGTAGCCCGGATGTTGTCGGCAGGCGTGGTTGCCGCAGGGTCGGCCCACCCAGGGCTGGCTCGGCGGCCACGATGAATGGCCTTGGCCCTCATCGGCCGCGGCGCATGCGGATGGTGGCCGAGCGGTCAGGTCCGGATTCAAGATCGCGCTGATCGCAATCATTCTCCGAACGCGTTGCGCCTCTTACTGTCCGGAGATCCCCTTCTGCCCGGACCGTCTCGGATGACGTTCGCAGCCGGGGACCGCCATGTCCGCCTCGGCTCGATGCCGACCTACCCTGATTCGGAGCGACGGTGCAGCCAACTCCCTGGTCGGTCAAGGACATGCGACTCGAATCAGCGCCGAGCGCGGCATCCGGAGGGCTCGCCGAGTCCCGAGTGCGCCGGTCGGGGCTGAACGGGTACTGGGGCTATCTGGGCGCCGCGGCGGGCGGCATCGTCACGCTGATCCTGTTGTTCCGGCCCTGGCTGACCGCTTCCGGCGCCGACGGCAAGGCCAGCGTCAACGCCTTCGGCCGGATGACCGCCACCACGTCCCTGCTGAACATCTGGTCGTCATCGCCGCCGCCCGCCGCGCGTATCAGCGGCGCCTTCGCGATACTCGCCGCTGCCGCGATCACCGTCACCGTCTGCGCGGTGGTGGCGAATCTCCGGCGTCGTACCGAAGCCCTCTCCCGGGTGGCGACGATCTCCGCGGTGACCGTCGCGGTGCTGGTCGTCCTCACCGTGCTCTACATGAACAGCAAAAGCCCCGAGCTCCGAGCGATGCTCGCACGCACCTCCGACCTTGGTGGACAGGCTGGAATGGTGCTGAGCTGGGCTTTCGGCAATGGCAGCATCGTCGTACCGGGAATCCGACAGATCTCGTACGACACCGCCGGACTCACGTCCTGGGCCCTGCTCGCCGGTGCCACCTCACTGGTCTCGGCCATCACAGCGGTCGCCCAATGGATATACGACCACCCGCCCACCGCCATCCGCCTGCCGTGGCGCGTCGCAATCCACAGATCGGCAGCCTCGGAGCAACCGGCTCGGCGACGCGAGTGAGAAGCCGGGGGGATCGGTTGCCGTCCGATGACCGCCTGACGCGCCAGGCGACGTGTGGTGGCGTGGTCATCGCCGGGGTGGCGTGTTCATTTCCGTGTCGGGTGTCCGGAGCTCGCCGCATTCGCCCGCCGCGGTGTGGATTTCGATGACCGGATTGGCGTCGGCCGAATTGCCGCTGTCGGGTTGGTCGGCGCGCGTCCCGGTGGAGCCGGGCGGTGTGTCGGGGCTGTCGATGTCGGTCCAGCAGGCAGTCGGGTCTTTCATCCCGCGCAGCACGATGGTGTCGTAGAAGGTCCACTTGGCGCTTTCGTGGTCGGCGGCGGCTCGGATCACCGCTTCGCTCACCAGGATCCGCCGCGGCACTTCTTTCGCCGCGGTGGTGAGGCGGGCCGCCTCGTTGACCGCGTCGCCGATCACCGTGAACTCCAGCCGGGTGTTGGAGCCGACGTCGCCGGCGAAGACCCGGCCGCGCGCCACGCCGATGCCGATGTCGAGTTCGCCCGTGGCGAGCACCTCGTCGCGGATGCGGCGCGCGGCGCGCAGGGCCGGAGTCGCGTTGTCGCGCAGGGCTATCGGCGCCCCGAAGACGCACAGCGCCGCGTCGCCCTCGAACTTGTTGACCAGCCCGTTGTTCTCCTCGGTGGCCGCGACGACGATCGCCAGCAGCCGGTTGAGCTTGGCGACGAACTCCTGCGGCGGCAGCCCCGTCGACAGCTCCACCGACCCGGTCACGTCGACGAACAGCGCCGAGACATCGCGCACGTCACCGGTGAGATCGACGCCGCGCGCGAGCGCGCGTTCGGCGACCTCCGCCCCGACGTGCCTGCCGAACACCTCCCGCATCCGCTTCCGCTCGCGCAGGTTCGCGGCCAGCTCGTTGACCGAGTGTTCCAGCCTGCCGATCTCGCTGGTGCTGCCGACCGGCACCCGGACGTCCAGGTCGCCCTGGGTGATCCGGTCCAGCGCCCGCCGCAGGGTGCGCATCGGCGCGGCGACGGCACGCGCGAGGAAGGCGGTGGCCAGCGCGCCGACACCGAGGCCGACCGCGGACAGGTAGATGGCGGTCCGGACCCGATCGGGCGCGGCGGCGGCCGGGTCGGCCAGCACGACGATCAGCATGAGCAGTGGAAGCGCCGCGGCCACCGCCCAGGTCACCACTACCCGCATGAGGACCGAGGAACTCCAGTGCATCGTCCAGCCGAGGATCCCGGCAACCACCGGAATGGTCGGCCGGATCAGCCGGTCCACGATCAGGAAGGTGACGGCCGCGGACTCGAACGCGCCGATCGTGAACAGTGCCGTCGTCACGCCGGGGTCGTTCTGCGGGCTCAGATGCGCGAAGATCGCCGTCGCGACGATCACCCCGGGAATCCACAGCGCGAGCGCCCGCATGCTGATCGCGATCGGCAAGCGCAGCAGGCGTCGTGCCTCCGCGTCGGTCGGTCGTCGCCCGGCGTCGAGCCAGCCGAAATACACCTTGCGGTCGCGCACCGCGAGAACGACGCCGGCCACGAACCCCACCGCCGGATAGATGCCGACGAATACCAGCGTCCGCAGCCAGTCCGTGCCGAGCCGGCCGAGGAACCCGTTCAGCCACAGCTGGGTGACGATCACCGCGAGACCGCTGAGGTTGGCGGTGGTGACCACCACGGCCAGCCCACCCCGCGCCTTGAGCGCCCACAGGACGAACTTCGAGATCATCGGGTTCGCAGCCCGGATTGCCGCACTACACGAGGTCTCGCCGCCTTCGCGATCCGTGCGAACGCTCCCGAGCCCACCGATGTCCCGCGGGCGTCGATCGGCCGCACGAGCAGGAAACGCCCGGCACTACCCGGCGCCGCCCCGAGGCGGGGCGGGCTCGGCACGACTGCCCGCTCCGGCAGGGCGATGCCGCGGAAGGCAGCGACGAGGAACACGAACGAGCAGCATAGAACCTGGAGTGGGCTCAGCGCAGGACCACGAGCCACACCGCGGCGTAATGGGTCAGCGCCGCGAGGACCGTAGCCGCATGGAAGAACTCGTGGTGACCGAAGACCGTCGGCCACGGGTTCGGCCATTTGGTCGCGTAGAGGATGGCGCCGCCGCTGTAGAACAGGCCGCCGATCAGCAGCAGGATCAACGGCGCGATGCCGATCTGGTTGTTCAGTTGCCCGGCCACCGGCACGATGGCCCAGCCGAGCAGCAGATACAGCGGAACGCCGACCCAGCGGGGCGCGGTCGGCCACAGCAGTTTCAGCGCCACTCCGGCCAGCGCCCCCGCCCAGACCACGGTCAGCAGTGTCTGCCCCGTGCGTCCGGGCAGGCCGAGCAGGGCGAACGGTGTATAGCTGCCCGCGATGAACAGGAAGATCATCGAGTGGTCGGCCCGCTTCATCCGGATGCGGGCGCGTGCGGTGGGCCAGGTCACCCGGTGGTAGACCGCGCTGATGCCGAACAGTCCGCACACGGTGACGCCGTAGACCAGCGTCGACCATCCCGCCGTCGCCGAGACCGTGGCGGCCGTGGCGATGAGCACCACGGCCGCGATCGCCGCGATGCCGACGGCCCAGGTGTGGATCCAGCCGCGCATGCGCGGTTTGACGAGCGCCTCCGCGAGCGCTTCGCCCGCCGAGTGGGAGCCTGCTGTGACCAGTGCCGCGTCGGCGGCGCCGACCGATTCGGACACGAGTACCTCCTAATAGACGCAACCGGACGAGTCCGTCCGTAGCCCCACGCCGGGCCGGGCGAAAGGCGAGCCGACCGCCCAACTTAACCCGCGGGTAACCTACGGAAGCGTAAGTTTGAGCTCCCTGCCACTGTACCGGCGTATCGCGGTCGATGCCGAGATCGTGTCGTCGAGGCGTAGGGTTGCCCGCGTGGAACTTCCGAGTCAGGTGCGGGGTCTGCCGTATCGCATCTACGAGGCCCGGCTGTCCAGGCAGCTGGCCGGCAAACAGCATCCCCGGCACGTCGCGGTGATGTGTGACGGCAATCGCCGCTGGGCGCGGGAGAACGGTTTCACCGACGTCAGCCACGGTCATCGGGTCGGCGCGCTCAAGATCGCCGAACTGGTCGGCTGGTGCGAGGCCGAGGGCATCGAGATGGTGACCGTCTACCTGCTGTCCACCGAGAACCTGCAGCGCGATCCGGACGAGCTGGAGACGCTGTTCGAGGTGATCACCGACGTGGTCGAGGAACTGTCGGCGCCGGAGCAGAACTGGAGCGTGCGCATCGTCGGCACGCTCGACGGCTTCCCCGAGCTCATCGCCAAACGGCTGCGTACCGCGGCGGAGCGCACCGAGGGACGCAATGGTGTGCACGTCAACGTCGCGGTCGGTTACGGCGGCAGGCAGGAGATCACCGACGCGGTGCGCTCGCTGGTCCGCCAGGAGATCGCCGCGGGGGAGACGGGCGAGGACCTGGTCCAGTCGATCACCGTGAACGCGATCGGCCAGCACCTCTACACCTCCGGTCAGCCGGACCCCGATCTGGTCATTCGAACCTCCGGCGAGCAGCGATTGTCCGGGTTCCTGCTGTGGCAGAGCGCATACTCGGAAATATGGTTCACCGAGGCGTACTGGCCGGAGTTCCGGCGGGTGGATTTCCTGCGGGCGCTGCGCGACTACGCCGCGCGCCATCGCCGCTTCGGCGTCTGAGTCGATCTCGGCCCGGCGGGGCCGCCGCCCTCGCGTGTGTCGCTGGGTGACATGAGCGAGCAAACGATCGGCGCGGCCGAGCCCTCGCTCCTGACGGAGGCGAGCGTCGGCGAGGTGGAGCCATGAGTGAGGTGCCTGCCGGGATGGGGCGGCATGGGCCGGGCGATTTCATCGGCTACGCCGAGTTCGGTAACCGCTTCCTCGAGTTCGCTGCCTCCGAAGAACGCATCTCTGGCGCGTTCGGTCAGCTGACCGGCGGTGCCTTCGATCTCGGTCCGATCGGCGTCGGCCCGGGGCGGTTGGCGAAGGTTACCGCGGAGGTCCAGCTCGGCCGGTCGCGGCTGCGCCGCCTCGGTGGCGAGCTGATCTCGTTCGAGCTGGTCATCCCGTTCGATCTCGACCTGCTGTTGGACTTGGCCGTCGATCGGCAGCTATTCCACGTCGAGGGCACTGTTCACCTGCACCTGACCGTGCGCACCGCTGCCCCGTTGCGGGTGGTGATCGACATTGCCGAGCCGCGTTCGGCGGATGTGCACGTCGATGTCGCCGCCGCGACCAGGCGCGGTCAGGTGCTGCGCATTCTCGCCAGCGTCGATCACGAGGTCAGGCGATTCGTCGCCCGCTATATCTCCGCCGAGATCCGCAGGCCGGACATCGCCGCGGCGTGCGATATCGATGTCGCCCGGCGCCTCGATGAAGCGTGGAAGCTGTAAGCGGAATCACAACTTACGAAGTCGCAGCCGGTTGATGGTGTGGTCGGCATCCTTACGCAGCACCAGGGTCGCGCGCGGCCGGGTGGGCAGGATGTTCTCCACCAGATTGGGGCGGTTGGTGTTGTTCCAGATCTCTTTCGCGGCGGCCGTCGCCTGCTCGTCGGTGAATCCGGAGTAGTGGTGGAAATGCGCGTTCGGGTCGGCGAACGCGGTCTTGCGCAGGGTCAGAAAACGCTGCACGTACCAGTTTTCGATGTCCTCGATGCGCGCGTCGACGTAGATCGAGAAGTCGAACAGATCCGAGACCATCAGCCGTGGACCGGTTTGCAGCACGTTCAGGCCCTCCACGATCAAAATGTCGGGCTGCCGGACACAGTGCAGCTTTCCCGGCACGATGTCGTAGGAGATGTGCGAATACACCGGGGCGCAGACTTCCGCCGCACCGGCTTTCACCTCGGTGACGAAGCGCAGCAGCTTGCGGCGGTCGTAGCTCTCCGGGAAACCCTTGCGGTGCATGATGCCGCGCCGAGTGAGTTCCGCGGTGGGATAGAGGAACCCGTCGGTGGTGACCAGGTCGACGCGCGGGTGGTGATCCCAGCGCGCCAGCAGCGCCTGGAGCACGCGGGCGGTGGTCGACTTGCCGACCGCGACGCTGCCCGCGACGCCGATCACGAACGGCACCTGCTGGTCCGGGTGCGTTTCGCCGAGAAAGGTCGCGGTCGCGGCGAACAGGCGCTGGCGCGCGGCCACCTGCAGGTGGATGAGACGAGCGAGCGGGAGATAGACCTCCGCGACTTCCTCGAGATCGATCTGCTCCCCGAGGCCACGCAGGCCGATCAGCTCTTCCTCGGTGAGCACCAGGGGAGTCGACTTACGTAGTGTCCGCCACTGTTTCCGGTCGAATTCCACGTATGGACTCGGCTCGCTCATCCGTGCCACTTACCCGACACTCCACTTCGGCAAACACGCACAGTTACCGCGCGGATCCGGTGAGATTCGGTCTAGCTGTCGCCGCATAGCCGAATTCTGCTCTGCGTCGCGACGACGTGCTGAGTGGGGTCCACTATCGGCTGGTAACGAGGCGGTGACCAGGGCGGGGAGTCCGCGGGGACCGCTCGGCGGCGAACCGATCTTCTCGACCCCGGATCGGCATTGACGACGTCATCGAGGTCCAGCGCGGTGGTCAGGAGCGGTCCGGTGAGTTCCGGCATACCGATCGGGTGCGCGGGGATCTCCAAGGGCGGCTCACCGCGAGTAGCCGGGCTGTCCGCGAATAATGCGGATTCCCCGCCTGAGTGACCGGAATGCAATTCCTGGTATGCGTCGGAAAACCATCCGCCCAGTCCGCTGACGCGCATCCCTCCCTACTCGGCCGCGCGGTCGCGCAATTTCGACCTAGGTATGCGTAGGACCTGTTCGCGGATTGCTATCGATGTGGGCTGCATTACACTCGTTTCCCGCGTCCTCGGCCCTTTCGTTTAGCCCCAGCAGTTCTGTGGCAGAATGTGTCTGCGCTGACCAGAAGGGGCGCTTCGGTGCGGCGATCGGAACGGGGTGGGCAAACGAAATCCCAGGTGAGAGGGCTTTTTGTCGAGACTGCGGTGAGCTTCGGGCCCGTATCGGCGGTATGGACCGTGGCCGCGCACCGATTTATCGAGTCATGCCGAGTGCGCCGAAACGGCGCCGAGTAAGTCGGCATAGTTTCGATGCGCCGTATTGGCTACCGGTTATTCCCTCATGTGGGAATAACCGGTAAGGGGTTTTTGGTAGGGTAATTTCTTTCTTCGCGACGGTGCGGTATTTGGTTCGCGAAGCGTGGTTTGTTTTAAATGAGTTTCTTCATGCAAAATGCCGCTCAGCGGCGAGAGGTGAAATGCGGGAATGAGTAGGGATCGTCGTGCCTCGCGTGGTCGTCGCCGGGTCGGTCTACTCTTCGGGGGTCTGCTCACAGCAGCTGTGGAATCAGCGGCTGACGTCGTCGCCGTGCGGTTCAACCCCTCGGGGGATCCATCCGATGATCGGCAGTTGACCTACCGGGAGCTCGACGAGTTGTCGTCGCGGTGGGCGCGCGAGCTCATCGCGCGCCGGATCGGCGCCGGTGACACGGTGGCCATCGGGATCACGCGCAGCATCGAATCCGTGCTGGCCGTATGGGCGGTCGCGAAGACGGGCGCGGCGTACGTGCCGGTGGATCCGGTGTATCCGTCCGAGCGGATCGCGCACATGCTCTCGGATTCGGGCGCGGTGCTCGGGTTGACCACCACGGCCCACCGCTCGGCGTTCGGCACGGATGTCGATTGGATCGAACTCGATGATCCGGTGCACGCCGAGCGAGTCGCCGGGTTGCCCGGCCACCCGATCTCCTACGCCGACCGGGTACGCCCGATCGATCCCCGGCACCCCGCCTACGTCATCTACACCTCGGGTTCGACCGGGAAACCCAAGGGCGTGGTGGTCACCCACACCGGACTCGGCGGGCTGGTCGCCGCGGCGCGGGAAGGCCTGCGCGTGCGGCAGGGCTCGCGCATCCTGCACGTGTCCTCGCCCAATTTCGACGCCTCGGTGCTGGAGCTGCTGGTGGCCTTCTCGTCGGGGGCGACGCTGGTGGTGGCGCCACCCGACGTGTTCGGCGGCTCCGAGCTGGCCGATCTGCTCCGGCGAGAGCGGGTCACACACATCGTGATCACGCCGGGCGCGCTGGAATCGGTGGATCCGGCCGGGCTCGACGACCTCGAGGTGGTGGAGGTCGGCGGCGAGAAGTGCAGCCCGGAGCTGGTGGGGCGCTGGGCGCGGGACGGGCGGCTGTTCGTCAACGGGTACGGGCCGACCGAGGTGACGGTGTGGGCGACCTTGAGCGGGCCATTGCGGCCGAGCGAGCCGATCACGATAGGCACCGCGATCTCTGGGGTGGGCGCGTTCGTGCTGGATGCGCGGTTGCGGCCGGTGCCAGCGGGCGTGGTGGGGGAGTTGTACCTGTCGGGGCCCGCGCTGGCCGAGGGTTATCTGGGGCGGCCGGGGCTGACCGCGGAGCGGTTCGTGGCCAGTCCATTCGGTGCGGAGACCGGTGAACCGGGCGCGCGGTTGTATCGGACCGGTGACCTGGTGCGGCGCAACGAGGCCGACGGCACCCTCGAGTACCTGGGCCGATCCGACTTTCAGGTGAAGATCCGCGGCTTCCGCATCGAGCTGGGCGAGATCGACAACGCGCTCACCGCCCATCCCGCGGTCGATTACGCGGCCACCCTCGGCAAGACGCTCCCGTCCGGTGCGAAAGCCCTGGTGTCCTACGTGCTGCCGCATGCGGGCGCCGATGTGGACACAGCAGAACTGGCGGCATTCGTCGGTGCCAGGTTGCCGGAGTACATGGTGCCCGCGGCGATCGTGGTGCTGGACAAGATTCCGCTCACCCCGATCGGCAAGCTGGACCGCAACGCGCTGCCGGACCCGGTCTTCGCCGGACGCGACTTCCGTGCGCCCGTGACCGAGGTCGAGTCCATCATCGCCGAGGTGTTCGCGGCGGTGCTCGGTGTCGAGCGGGTGGGTCTGGACGACTCGTTCTTCGCGCTCGGCGGCGATTCGATCCTGTCGATCCAACTGGTGTCGCGGGCCAAAGCGCGCGGCGTCGTGTTCACCGCTCGGGATGTGTTCGATCATCGCACGGTCGCGGCATTGGCCGAGGTCGCCTCGCTCGACGGCGCCGCGGAGCAGCATCGGCTGGCGGAACTGCCCGGTGGCGGGGTGGGCGAGATCCCGTTGACGCCGATCATGGCTGCGACGCTGGCCAGCGGCTCGTCGTATCAGCGGTTCTCGCAGACGATGGCGCTGCGGCTGCCCGCGGGCATCGATCGGGACACCTTGGTCGCGACCATCGGCGCGGTGTTCGATCACCACGACGTGCTGCGCGCACGGTTGCTCCGCAATGGCCAGGTGCGGGAGGGAACCGCAGCGCCCAGCGCGTCGTGGCTCTTCGAGGCGCTGGAGCCCGGCGCGGTGGACGTCGGCACGCTGGTGCGACGGGTCGAGCTGCCCGCCGACATCGACGATGCGGAATTGTCTCGGCGGGCGAGTGCCGAGTACGACGCGGCCCTCGGGCGGCTCGATCCGTCGAACGCGGCCATGGTGCAGTTCGTCTGGTTCGCTTTCACCGGCGCCACCGACAGCTCCTCGGATACCGGGTTCGCATCGCGTCGCGATGTGTTGCTCGTCGTCGCCCACCACTTCGTGGTCGACGGCGTGTCGTGGCGGATTCTGATTCCGGATCTGGCCGTGGCGTGGTCGCAACTGGCCGGGGGACAGCCGGTGGCGCTCCCGGCCAATGGAACCTCGATGCGGCGCTGGGCGCACGCCCTCGTCGAGGCGGCGAAGCAACCGGCGCGTGTCGCCGAACTGCCGTTCTGGCAGCAGGTTTCGGCTATCCAGGACCCGCCGCTCGGTGCGCGCGCGTTCGATCCGGCGGTGGACACGTTCGCCACCGTCGACCGCGTCGAGGTGACGTTGTCGGCGGAGGTGACCGACGCCGTGCTGACCGCGATCCCGGGTCGGTATCGCGGTGGCGTCAACGATGGCCTGCTGTCGGCGCTGGCGCTGGCGGTGAGCAAGTGGCGCGGCGACGCCTCCGGCGGCACGGTGCTGGTCAAGCTGGAGGGTCACGGCCGCGAAGAGGAGGTCGCCGCTGGCGCGGACCTGTCCCGGACCGTCGGCTGGTTCACCAGCGCCTACCCGGTCCGGCTGGATCTCGCCGGAGCCGATGTCGATGCGGCGTTCGAGGGGGGCAAGCCCTTGGGCGACATCGTGAAAACGGTGAAGGAGCAGCTGCTGGCGATCCCCGACAAGGGTCTCGGCTACGGCCTGCTGCGCCACCTGAACCCGGAGACGGCCGCGCAGCTGGGTGACGCGGGCCAGATCAGCTTCAACTACCTGGGCCGGGTGTCGGCGGGGGAGATCCCCGCGGAACTCGGTGAGTCGGGTTGGGTGCCGGTCGCGGACCTCGGGCAGTTGGACGCCGAGATGGATCCGGACATGCCCGCCAACGGCGTGATCGACATCAACGCGATCGTCACCGACGGCGCGGACGGTCCGCGGCTTGGCGCGTCGTTCGCCTTCCCGCGCGGGCTGTTGTCGCGGGAGCGGGTACGGGAACTCGCCGATCTGTGGGCCGCCGCGCTCGCCGCGCTGGCTCGGCACGCCCGGCGGCCGGAGGCCGGTGGCCTGACGCCATCGGACCTGCCGCTGGTCACGGTCGGCCAATCGGATATCGAGGTATGGGAACGGGATTACCCGGCGCTGGCGGATGTGTGGCCGCTGTCGCCATTGCAGTCCGGCCTGCTGTTCCATGCCCTGATGGCGCAGTCCAGCGTCGATGTGTACATCACGCAGGCGCGGGTCGAGCTGGGCGGCAGCCTGGACGTCGAACGGCTGCGGGCGGCGGCGCAGGCGGTGCTGGACCGCTATCCGAACCTGCGGGCCGCGTTCGTCACCGACGCCGATGGCCACCCCGTGCAGCTGATCATGGACCGGGTCGAGGTGCCCTGGCGTGAGGTCGATCTGACGCACCTGGCCGAGGCGGAGCGCTCGGCGGAGCTGCACCGGTTGGTGACGCTGGAGCGCGAGACCCATTTCGATATGTCGGCGGCGCCGCTGATGCGGTTCACCCTGTACCGCACGGGCCTGCCGGGAGGGGCGGGCACCGGCACGGCGGTCGGCGAAACCACGCAGTGGCATTTGGTGATCACCAGCCATCACATCCTGCTCGACGGCTGGTCGAACCCGCTGCTGCTGCGCGATGTGCTGGTGCTGTACGCGACGCGGGGTGATCAGTCCGCTCTGCCGCGGGTCGCGTCCTACCGGACCTTCCTGAGCTGGCTGGCCGGCCGGGATCAGGAGACGTCGCTGCGGGTGTGGGCGGAGGCGCTGTCCGGTGTGGACGAGCCGACGCGGCTCGCTCCGCAGCCGAGGACGGCCGAGCGGTACGAGATCGGGAAACTGATCACCGAGATCGACGCCGACGGCGCCGGACGGATCACCAAGCGCGCCGCCGAGCTCGGCGTCACGGTGAACACGCTGGTGCAGGCGGCGTGGGGGGTGCTGCTCGGGCGGCTCACCGGTCGCGGTGACGTGGTGTTCGGCGCGACGGTGTCCGGCCGCCCCGGCGAGCTGACCGGCGTGGAATCCATGGTGGGCTTGTTCATCAACACGCTGCCGGTGCGTGTGCGTGTCGACGATCGCCTCGCGGTGGGCGAGCTGCTGGAGCGCCTGCAACGCGATCAGGCCGATCTGCTCGACCACCACTATGTTGGTCTCACCGATATCCAGCGCGCGGTCGGCGCCGGAGCGCAGTTCGACACCCTGCTGATCTTCGAGTCGTACCCGATCGACCGGGACGCGATCGCCGCCGTCAGTTCCGTCGACGGCATGTCGGTGACCGGCGTCGGCCTTCAGGACGATACGCACTACCCCTTGACGCTGCTGGTGCACTCGGCGTCCACGATCGAGCTGACGTGGAAGTATCTGGCCAGCCGGTTCACCGCCGACGAGGTGGACGCCCTTGCCGCACGGCTGCTGCGGGTGCTGGAGGCGCTGGTCGGCGATCCCGGCGCACGGGTCGGCGATATCGACATCATGCTGACCGGCGGTGAGCGCGATCGGATCCTGCGGGACTGGAACGACACCCGGCATCCGGTCGAGCCGGAACTGCTGCTGGACGGCTACCGCCGTGCGGTGCGGACGCATCCGGATCGGGTCGCGGTGGTCTACGAGGGCCAGGAGCTGACCTACCGGGAGTTCGACGCGCGCGTGAATCGGCTCGCGCGGCTGCTCATCTCGCGGGGAGTGGGCGCGGAATCGCTGGTCGGCCTCGCGGTCCGGCGTTCGCTGGACCTGGTCGTCGGAATGTACGCGATCATCACCGCGGGTGGCGCCTACGTGCCGCTGGATCCGGATCATCCGGACGAGCGCATCCAGCACGTGCTGAACACCGCCGAACCGGTGTGCGTGCTCACCACGACCACCGACGCCGTGCCCGTGCCGGACGGGATTCCGGTGCTGCACATCGACACCCAGCGATGGAGTGCGGGGTCGCGCATCGACACAGTCGATCTGGACGCCTTCGACGGCAGCCCGGTGCGCGCCGAGGAACTGTCGCGACCGGTGCGGCAGGAAAACCCGGCGTACGTGATCTTCACGTCGGGCTCCACCGGGCGCCCGAAGGGTGTCGCGGTGTCGCACGGCGCGATCCACAACCAGATCACCTGGATGCTCGCCGAATATCCGTTGAGCGCCGACGACGTGTACTTCCAGAAGACGGCCACCACCTTCGACGTCTCGCTCTGGGGCTACTTCATGCCGTTGCGGGCCGGTGCGAAACTCGTCGTCGCCACGCACGACGGTCACCGCGACCCGGTCTACATCGCGGAAACGATTGCCGCACAGCGTGTTACCGTCACCGACTTCGTTCCCTCGATGCTTGCGGTGTTCGCCGCCCACACGGCGGCCGGTGCCGTCCCGACGCTGCGGCACGTGTTCGCGATCGGCGAGGCGCTGCCGCCGGAAACCGTCGCCGCGCTGCGCGCGATCTCCGACGCCGCCGTGCACAACCTGTACGGACCGACCGAAGCCGCGGTATCCATCACCTACTGGCAAGCGTCCGGCGACGAGTTCACCAGAGTGCCGATCGGGTCGCCGCAGTGGAACAGCCGCGTCTACGTGCTGGATTCGCGGCTGCGGCCGGTACCGGCCGGGGTTCCCGGCGAACTGTATCTGGCCGGTGACCAACTGGCTCGCGGCTACGTGGCCCGCCCCGACCTGACGTCGGATCGATTCGTGGCCGACCCGTTCGGCTCTGGCGAGCGGATGTACCGGACCGGGGATCTGGTGATCTGGCGCACGCCCGGTCGCGGCGACACCCCGGCGGATTCCGGCGTGCTGGAGTACCTGGGCCGCACCGATTTCCAAGTGAAGTTCCGCGGTCAGCGCATCGAGCTCGGTGACATCGAATCGGCCCTGCTCGAGCAGCCAGCGGTGAGCCAGGCCGTCGCCGTGGTGGTGCCGTCGGAACTCGGCGATCAGCTGGTGGCCTACGCGGTGCCCGCGCCGGGAGCCGGGATCGATCCGGCGCGGCTGCTGCCCGCGTTGGCGCGGACCCTGCCCGCCTACATGGTTCCGGCCACGGTCGTGGAGCTGGCCGCCTTCCCGCTCAACACCAGCGGCAAGCTGGATCGCAAGGCGTTGCCGCGGCCGACGTTCACCGGCCGGGAGTTCCGGGCGCCGTCCACCCCCATCGAGGAGATCGTGGCCGGGGTGTTCGCCGACGTGCTCGGCGTGGACCAGGTCGGCGCCGATGACGACTTCTTCGCCCTCGGAGGCAACTCGCTGGTCGCCACCCAGGTGGTGGCCCGGCTGAGTGCGGCGCTGGACGCGCGGGTGTCGGTGCGGACCCTGTTCGACGCGCCCGTGGTCGCCGAACTGGCGGCGCGGATCGTGCCGGGCTCCGGCGCCGCCGCGAGTCGTCCTCCGCTGACTCGGGCCACGCGACCGGATCCGGTGCCGCTGTCGCTGGCGCAACAGCGCATGTGGGTGCTCAACCAGGTCGACACCGAATCCCCGGCCTACAACCTGCCGTTCGCGCTGCGGCTCACCGGCGCCCTCGACGTGCCCGCGTTGCGGCAGGCCGTGCTGGACGTGCTGGAGCGGCACGAAGCGCTGCGCACACGGTTCCCGGTGGACGGCCCGGACGGTACTCCGCACCAGGAGATCCTGTCGGTGGCCGAAACGCTGCCGGACGGGCTGGAGGTCGAGACGGTCGCCGCCGCCGACCCCGGCCAGGTAGCCAAACTGCTGTCCGCGGGATTCGACGTCACCGAGCATCCGCCCGTGCGGATCCGGCTGTTCTCCGGCCCGGCCGACGACGAACATCTGCTCGTCTTCGTCGTGCACCACATCGCGGCGGACGGCTCCTCGCTCGCGCCGCTGGCGCGGGACCTGGTGACGGCATATCTGGCGCGTGTCGGGGGCAGCGCACCGGGCTGGGCGCCGCTCGAAATCCAGTACGCGGATTTCGCGGTCTGGCAGCGGGCGGTCATCGGCGCCTCTGACGAGGAGAACTCCATCGCCGCACGGCAATTGGCGTACTGGAGGCAGCAGCTGGCCGGGATTTCCGCCGCCTCGCAGCTGCCGCTCGACCGTCCGCGTCCGGCGATGGCGTCGCTGCGCGGTGCGTCGACCGGCGTGGTGGTGCCCGCGCCGGTGCACGAGGGCATCGCCCGCCTCGCTCGCGAGCACAATTCGTCGCTGTTCATGGTGGTCCACGCCGCATTGGCGGCGCTGCTGGCCCGGTTGTCCGGTGGCTCCGACATCGCCATCGGCACGCCGATCGCGGGTCGAGGCGCGGCCGCCCTGGACGATCTGGTCGGCATGTTCGTCAACACGCTGACGCTGCGCACCGAGGTCGATCCGGCCGCCACGTTCGAGACGCTCCTCGACCAGGTCCGCGAGACCGACCTCACCGCTTTCGCCAACGCCGACATTCCGTTCGAACAGGTGGTCGAAGCGGTCCTCTCCGGTTCGGGCGGCGCGGGGAATCCGCTGTTCCAGGTGATGCTGTCGTTCCAGAACACCCAGCGGCCATCGCTGGAACTGCCCGGTCTGACGGTCTCGGCGCTGGAGACCGACGAGGACGTGGCGAAATTCGACCTCCAGGTCATCGTGGAGCCGCGGCACCGCCCGGATGGAAGGCCGGACGAGCTCATCGTAGTGTTCACCTATGCGTCTGAGCTTTTCCACGAAGCGACCGCACAGCGGCTCGCTCGACGATTCGAGCGGGTTCTCGCCGCTGTCGCCGCTGATCCACGCGCGATCGTCGGTGAGATCGGCATCGTCGACGTCGCCGAACAGGATCGGGCGCTGACCGCGCCGGTCCGGCCCGCCGCGTCGAGTACAGCCGAGCAGGTCGGTGTCACGCTGCTGCCGGAGCTGCTGGCGGGGGCCGTGGAGAGCAATCCCGATGGTGTCGCGGTCGTCTATGCGGACGCCTCGACGCGGTTGGGCGAGATGGAGTACGTCGACCTCGACGATCGGTCGACCCGGTTGGCTCGGCTGCTGATCGAGCGCGGCATCGGCCCGGAGGATCTGGTCGCGATCGGCATTCCGCGGTCGATCGACTCGGTGCTCGCGGTGTGGGCCGTCGCCAAGACCGGTGCCGGGTTCGTGCCCGTGGATCCGAACTATCCGGCCGACCGGGTCGCGCACATGGTCTCGGATTCGCGCGCCGTGCTCGGACTCACTGTCGCCGAGGTATGCGCTGACCTGCCCGAAGAGGTGGAGTGGCTGGTCATCGATACCGATGACATCGATCGACGGCTCGATGACTACTCGGCCGCGCCGATCGCCGACGTGGATCGCACCCGGCCGCTGCGCGCCGAGCACCCGGCCTATGTCATCTACACCTCCGGCTCGACCGGCAAACCCAAAGGCGTGGTCGTCCGGCAGGCCGGACTGTCGAGCTTCTGCGACGAGCAGCGCGAGCGCTATCGGGTGACCAGCACGTCACGGGCCTTGCATTTCGCGTCGCCGTCGTTCGACGCGTCGGTGCTGGAACTGCTGCTGGCGGTGGGCGGCGCCGCGACCATGGTCGTGGCGGCGCCGACCGTCTACGGCGGGGCGGAGTTGGCCGCGCTGCTGGGCCGGGAGCGCGTGACGCACGCGTTCATCACCCCCACGGCCCTGGCGTCGGTCGACCCGGCCGGACTGGACAAGCTCCGCGTGGTGATCGCCGGTGGCGAGGCGTGCCCGCCGGACCTGGTCCAACGCTGGACGGTCCCGATCGCCGGGCGCCGCACCCGCGAGTTCTACAACGGGTACGGGCCCACCGAGACCACGATCATGACCAATATCAGCGCGCCGCTGGTGCCGGGGGAGACCGTCACCATCGGCGGGCCGATCCGTAACATCACCGAGTACGTGCTGGATCCGCGGCTGAAGCCGGTGCCGGACCTGGTCGTCGGCGAGTTGTACATCGCCGGGGCACAGGTGGCGCGCGGATATCATGAGCGACCGGGGTTGACCGCCGCCCGTTTCGTGGCGAATCCGTTCGACCCGAGTGGGGACCGCCTGTACCGGACCGGCGATCTTGTGCGTCGGACCGCCGATGGCAAGCTGGAGTATCTGGGCCGCAATGACTTCCAGGTGAAGATCCGGGGGTTCCGCATCGAACTCGGCGAGATCGACGCGGTCCTCGGCGCGCACGACACCGTCGACTTCGCGGTCACCATCGGGCACGAACTCGCCAGCGGCGCGACCATTCTCGTCTCGTACGTGCATGCCGCCGCCGGTGCGACCGCCCGGCCCGACGAGCTCGTCGCGTTCGCCGAACGCAGCCTGCCCGCGCACATGGTGCCCACCACCGTCATGGTGCTGGACGAGATCCCGCTGACCCCGGTCGGCAAACTCGACCGTGCCGCGCTGCCCGCGCCGGTGTTGCAGGCCAGGCAGTATCGGGCGCCGTCCGGGCCGTTGGAGGAACTGGTCGCGGGCGCGTTCACCGAATTGCTCCGCCCGGCGACGCCGGTCGGGGCCGACGACGACTTCTTCGAACTGGGCGGCAACTCGCTGATCGCCACCCGGGTGATCGCGCGGCTCGGCGCCGCACTGGACGTCCGCATCCCGGTGCGGTTGCTGTTCGAGGCCTCGACAGTGGCCGCGCTCGCGGCGCGCCTGGGCGAGGATTCGACCGGGACGGGTCGTCGGCCGTTGACCGCCGGTCCGCGGCCGGAGCGGATTCCGTTGTCCTTGGCGCAGCAGGGCATGTGGTTCCTCAACCGCTTCGACACCGCCTCGGTGGCCTACAACGTGCCGCTGGCGGTGCGGTTGACCGGCGTCATCGATACGGACGCGCTGCGGACGGCGATCGAGGATCTGGTGGCTCGTCACGAGATCCTGCGCACCATATATCCGCACCAGGATTCCGGGGAGGCGCAGGACACTCCCGTGCAGGTGATCCTGCCAGTGGCACAGGCGGTTCCGCGCTTCGAGATCCGGGCCGTCGCCCCGGCCGACGTCAGGGATGCCGTCGTGGCCTTGGCGGGTACGGCTTTCGACCTCACCACCGACGTGCCCCTCAGGGTGGTGCTGTTCGACCTCAGCGGCGACAGCCCCACCGCACCCGAATACGTGCTGGCGATGGTGGTGCACCACATTGCCGCCGACGGGTCCTCGATCGGCCCGCTGACCCGTGATCTGATGACCGCGTACGCGGCTCGCTGTGCCGGTGCGGCTCCCGCGTGGGCGCCGTTGCCGGTGCAGTACGCCGACTACAGCCTGTGGCAGCGGGAGGTGCTCGGCGCCGAAGACGATCCGGAATCCTTGGCGGCCAAGCAGATCGCCTACTGGAAGCAGGCATTGGCCGGGCTGCCGGATCAGCTCGACCTGCCGTCGGATCGGCCGCGTCCGCTGACGCGTTCCTACGCCGGTGGCGGCGTGGCGGTGCGCATCGACGCGGAAACCCACCGCGCGCTGGTGGAATTGGCCCGAGCCGAAGGCGCGACCCTGTTCATGGTCGTGCACACGGCGCTGGCGGTGCTCCTGGCGCGGTTGTCGGGCACCGACGACATCGCCATCGGTTCGCCGGTCGCCGGGCGGGGCGAGGCGGTGCTGGACGACCTGGTCGGCATGTTCATCAACACCCTGGTGTTCCGCACCGGATACGACGCCGGGGAGACCTTCACCGATCTGCTCGGACGGCAGCGGACGACCGATATCCAGGCGTTCGCGAACGCGGACGTGCCCTTCGAGCGGCTGGTCGACGCGCTGAAACCGGTCCGGTCGACGGCGCGGCACCCGCTGTACCAGGTGGCGCTGTCGTTCCAGAATCTGGAGCCCGTCACGCTGGAGCTGCCGGACCTCACCGTCTCCGGCCTGGATATCGGTACCGAGGTATCGCAGTTCGACCTGCATTGGATGGTGGGCGACACCTACGACGACGCGGGCACGCCCACCGGGATCGGCGGCGTGGTCAGCTACGCCGCCGACATGTTCGACCACGACACCGTGCAAGGCTTCGTCGACCGGTTCGTGCGCCTGCTGTCCGCGATCGCCGCCGACCCCACGGCGGTGCTCGGTGACATCGAGGTGATCGATCCGGCCGAACGTGCGCGGCTGCTGTCCGACGCGGCCGACACGGCGCATCCGGTGTCGGCGGATAACCTGCTGACCGGCTACCGCCGTTCCGTCGCCGCCACACCGGACGCGGTCGCCGTGGTGCACGACGATACGGCCTGGTCTTATCGGGAATTCGACGCACGCGTCAACCGCTTGGCCCGGTACCTGATCGGGCAGGGGATCGGCCCCGAGTCCGTGGTCGCCCTGGCGATGCCGCGTTCTCCGGGGCTGCTGGTCGCGATGTACGCGGTGCTGACCGCGGGAGGCGCGTACCTGCCCCTTGACCTCGATCATCCCGCGGGCCGGATCGCGTACGTGCTGGAAGTGGCCGAGCCGGTGTGCGTGCTCACGGACAACGGCAATCCGGTACCCGATTCCGGGGTTCCGGTCCTCGATGTCGACTCCCTCGACTTGTCGGCGTACTCGGCCGATCCCGTCGCCGCGGGCGAGCTGCGCGCGCCCCTGCGTGCGGACCATCCGGCGTATGTGCTGTTCACGTCGGGGTCGACCGGCCGCCCCAAGGGTGTGATGGTGTCGCACGGCGCGATCACCAACCAGATCGAATGGATGGCCGCGCAGTATTCGTTCCGGCCCGAGGACGTCTACCTGCAGAAGACGGCGACGACGTTCGACGTGTCGCTGTGGGGATTCTTCGTTCCGCTGTGGGTGGGTGCGCGACTGGTGCTCGCCGCACCGGGCGGCCAGCGCGATCCGGAGTACATCGCCGGTCTGATCGCCGCCCACCAGGTGACGGTCACCGACTTCGTCCCCTCCGTGCTCCAGGTGTTCCTCGCCGCGGCCGAAGCGGAGCAATTGGCGTCTCTGCGTGCGGTTTTCGTCATCGGTGAGGCTTTGCCGCCGAGCACCGTCGCCGAGTTCGCCGCGTTGTCGAGCGCCGGGCTGCACAATCTGTACGGTCCGACCGAAGCCGCGGTGTCGGTGACGTACTGGCCCGCGTCCACCAACGACCGGGCCACCGTGCCGATCGGTGTCGCGGAGTGGAATACCCGGACCTATGTGCTGGACTCCCGCCTGCATCTGGTACCGGCGGGCGTGGTCGGCGAACTGTATTTGGCCGGAGACCAGTTGGCGCGCGGCTACCTGCGGCGTGCGGACTTGACCGCCGATCGATTCGTCGCCGACCCGTACGGGCCGCCGAGCGCCCGGATGTACCGGACCGGTGACCTGGTGCGCCGCCGCGCCGACGGCGTGCTGGAGTATCTGGGACGCAGCGACTTCCAGGCGAAGATCCGCGGCCACCGGATCGAGCTGGGCGAGATCGAGGCCGCGCTGCTGGCCGAGTCGTCCGTCGCACAGGCTGTGGTCGTGGTGACGGCGTCGGACAGCGGCGACCAGCTGGTCGCCTACGTGGTTCCGGCGGCGACCGACCTCGCGGTCGACGCTCTGCGCGAGTCGCTGGCGCAGGTGCTGCCGTCGTACATGGTGCCGTCGGCCATCATGGTGCTCGATTCCTTCCCGATGAACGACAGCGGGAAGCTGAATCGGGCCGCGCTGCCGCAACCGGTGTTCCGGGCCCGCGATTTCGTCGCACCGGCGACTCCGACCGAACGGGCGGTCGCCGAGGTGTTCGTCGACGTGCTCGCCATCGCCAGGGCCGGTGCGGAGGACGATTTCTTCGATCTCGGCGGCACCTCGCTGCTCGCGTTCACGTTGCAGCGCGCGCTGACCGCCAGGCTCGGCGTCGACGTGCCGATGGCGGCGTTGTTCACCGCGCCTACCGTGCGCGGCCTGGCTGCCCGCATCGACAACCTGGACGAGCCCGCGGCGGTCCCGGCCGACGACTCCGCGATGATCGCCGCCGATGCGGTTCTCCAGCCGGAGATCGATGGCGCCGGTGCCGCGCCGCCCGCGGAAACCGCGCGGGACGTGCTGCTCACCGGTGCGACCGGGTTCGTCGGCGCGCACTTGCTCCGCGAATTGCTGACCGGTACCCGGGCACGCGTCTGGTGCCTGGTTCGCAGCGACGACGACGAGCGGGCGCTGAAGCGGATTCGCAACGCCCTGGAGAAGTACCGCATCTGGGAAGACGCCTACGAACTCCGCATCGTCGCTGTCGCAGGCGATCTGGCGGCACCCCGCTTCGGGCTCGACGAGGCCGGCTATGACCGGCTGGCCGAGCGGATCGACGCGGTCTACCACAACGGTGCCCGGGTGAACCACATCGAGCCCTACGCGCGGCTGCGCGCCGCCAATGTGGAGGGCACCCGCGAGGTGTTGCGGTTGGCGACCACCGGCCGGATCAAGCCGGTGCATTTCGTGTCGACCGTCAACGCGGTGATTCCGGCCGCTCCCGGACCGGATTTCCGCGGCCCCGAGGACGTGGTGCTGGACGTCGGCGAGGTCTCCCCGAACGGGTATGTGGCCAGCAAATGGGTTGCCGAGCAACTGATCCGGCAAGCGGGCGCACGCGGTGTGCCGGTGAACATCTACCGTCCCGGAATCGTCTCCGGTGATCCGCGGATCGGCGTGAACAGCGCGGACGACTCGTTCTGGAACATGATCCGCGCGGCCGCCATCCTCGGGCTCGCCCCCGACACCGGCGACGCCGACACCGCGCTGGTGCCGGTGAACTACGTGGCCCGTGCCATTGTGGCGCTGGCGGCCGAAGCCCCCAGCGGGTCGGCCTATCACCTGGTGAACCCGCAGCGGGTGGCGATTCGCGACATCTTCCAGGCCTTGCGCAGGCACGGGATCCCGGTCGAGATCGCCTCCATCGAGGAAATCGCCACCAAGCTGGCCGAGGAAGCCGCGGCGCGCGACGCGGCCGGTGATGACTCGCTGGTGCGCGCCGCCCTGGTCAGTGGCAATTACGGCGGGGTTGCGGTCTCCGTCGACGACACCCAGACTCGTACGGAGCTCGCCGGGCACGGAATCCATTGCCCGCCGATCGATACGGCCGCGCTGGACGCGTACGTCGAGTCCTTCATCGACTCCGGGTTCTTTCCCGCCCCGAGCGATAACAGCGCACGCTGAGTGATCAGCCCCATTCGGAAGGAAAGCATGACCACACAAGCCGAGTCACGTCCCGCCGCCGCCTCGGGCACCTTCGCCCTCGGCGGCGACCTCCCGGTCCATCGCCTCGGCTACGGCGCGATGCAGATCACCGGCGAGGGCGTATGGGGCGACCCCAAGGATCCGGATGAGGCCGTGCGCGTCCTTCGCCGCGCCGTGGAACTCGGTGTCACCTTCATCGACACCGCGGACTCCTACGGTCCGTTCGTCAGTGAAACGCTGATCCGCAAGGCGCTGCATCCGTACGCCGACGACGTGGTCATCGCGACCAAGGGCGGCCTGACCCGGCCCGGTCCCGGTGACTGGCGTCCGGTCGGCCGCCCCGAATACCTGCGCCAGCAGCTCGAATTGAGCCTGCGCCACCTCGGTCTGGAGCGCATCGATCTGTATCAACTGCACCGGATCGACCCGAAGGTGCCGCTCGCCGACCAACTCGGTGAGCTGGCGCTGCTGCGGCAAGAGGGCAAGATCCGGCACATCGGCCTCTCCCAGGTGACCGTCGCCCAGCTCGAGCAGGCCCGCAAGATCGTCGACATCGTCTCGGTGCAGAACCTGTACAACCTGGCCAACCGGGAGGCGGAGGAGCTGCTCGAGTACGCGGAGGCGAACGACATCGCGTTCATCCCGTGGTTCCCCATGGCCACGGGTGAGCTCGCCCGCCCGGGCGGTGTCCTGGACACCTTCGCGCGCGAGGACGCCAGCCCGTCGCAGCTCGCGCTCGCCTGGCTGCTGCGTCGCTCTCCGGTGCTGCTGCCCATCCCCGGCACCTCCAGCGTGGCGCATCTGGAGGAGAACGTCGCGGCCGCCACCATCTCGCTCACCGACGCGGAATACGCCGCCCTGTCCGAGGTCAGCGCTCCCGCGCCGCGTGCTCGCCGCTTCCGGCTGCCGAAATTGACCCGCAACTGATCGGACAGCCGGTACGACTTCGCCCTGGTTGCCCATGGCGCCAGGCGATTTCGGCCTTCCGGCGATAGAGTGCGGCAAACCCCGAGTTCGACGAGAGCAGCAGGATGCGCGAATCACAGCTGGTGGCCAATGATGCCTCCTATTACTACTTCGTTGGCTCGGGGCGGGTCACCGACTGGCCGATGTGGTGGGTGTTCGACAGCGAGACCGGCGCGCCGCCGGACGCCGCCGACATCGCCCGTCACATCGGCGAACGCGCCGACGTGCTCGAACCGCTGCGCCGCCGGATTCACGACGTGCCTGGCGGGCTCGCCCATCCGTTCTGGGGCGTCGACGACAGTCCGATAGACAGTCACGTCGTCACCCATGCGGCGGAACTGGACTGGACGGGGTGCCTCGACCAGATGGGGCGCATTCTGGAGCGGCCGCTGGATGCTCGGGTCAGCGCATGGCAGCTGCACGTCTTTACCGGCGTCTCCGGCGTACCGACGTTGAACGGTGTGGGCACCGTGGTGATGATGCACGTCAGTCACGCGCTCATGGCGGGCCCGGCCATGACGTCGCTGTCGGAAGCGTTGTTCGCGTCGGCGCCCGCACCGGTGCGGATCGAGAATCTCGGGCCTGCCGCCAAGCGACTGGGCCTGCGCCTCGGACTCGCCGCCGTGGGAGGCGCGGTGCGCTGGCCGTTCCAGGTGCTGCGTTTCAACGCCCGCGTCGGAGCCGAGAACCGGCGCATCGCCCGGGACGGCGACGACAGCGGGCCGAACACGCCACCGCGCACCCGGACGGTGCTCAACCAGCGGATCGGTCCGGGACGCGTCATGCGGACATTCCCGTTGGAACTGCGGGCCGTCCGGGCGCCTGGGATCACCGTGACATCCATCGGCCTGACCGCCATCTCGCGTGCCATGCAGCGATATCTGGAAAAACAGGACGCGTGCCCGGACGATCTCGCGGCGTTCGTGACCATCGCGGTGCCCGATGCGCCGGTGATGGGTGTCAATCACGTGGGCGCCGACGTGGTCGACCTGTTCCCCGGCGAAAGCGATCTCGCCACCCGCGCACGGGTTGTCGACGCCAACCTGCGGGTACGCCGTGCCTCGGCATCGAGCCGCCGCGAACTCACCCGACTGGAGTTGATCGACCTGCTCCCGAGCCGGGTATACCGGGCGAGGTACGGCACGCTCCCGCCCGCCGACGCGGCGCCCGCCGTCGCGCATACGATCTTGACCAGCATCAAATGCGAGCCGACCGCCGAATGGTCGTTGCTGGGCAAGCCGTTTCGCTTCGCCGGCATGCTGCCGCCGGTATACCCGGACATCGGTCTGGCGCACTCGTTCGTCGGCGTGGGCGACAGCTTCACCGTGTCCGTGGCGTGTGATCCCGAGATAGTCCCCGACGTGGACGATTACACCGACATCCTGCGGGAATCGTTCCACGAGATCGCCGCCGCCCTCGGCGACTCGGACTGACGATCGGCTGCCCAGTTTCCGGTAGCCAGCACCAGGCCCGGACTGTGATGCCCCGCGTTTCGCGCTAATGTCGGCTGGCATGGAAGCGCATCCCCTCGTCACCGAATACCTGCGACTCGGCCTCGCCTTCGATCGGCTCGAGGAAGGGTTCGTCGACGCCTACACCGGCGATCCCGCGCTGCGCCGCGAGGTGCAGAACGCGCCGGCGCCGCAGCCGCGCGAGCTGGCCCGCCGCGCGGCCGAGTTGCGGGCCGCGGTACCGGATGCCGGGTTGTCGCCGCAGCGCGCGGAATTCCTCGACGTGCACCTGCGCGCGCTGGAATGCTCCGGCCGCAAGTTCGCCGGAGACGAGATCGGGTTCGTCGAGGAGGTCCGGGCCTACTTCGACGTCGACATCGCCCCCGGCGACGTGGCCGACTACCGGGACGCGCATCGGCAGATGGACGAGGTGCTCGCGGGCGACGGACCGCTTGCCGAACGAATGGCCGCGCATCGCAAGGCCGACGAGATCCCACCGGAGCGCTTGTCGGTCTGCGTCGAGGCGTTCTCCAGCGCGCTGCGCGAACTGGTCCGCGCCCGCTACCCGCTGCCGGACCACGAGCACGTGACCTACGAGGTGGTCGGCGACAAGCCCTGGTCCGGATTCAACTACTACCTGGGCAATTACCACTCACGGGTCGCGATCAACTCCGACCTCAAACAGCACATGGCCCACCTGCCGCAGCTCATCGCACACGAGTCGTACCCGGGGCACCACACCGAGCACTGCCGCAAGGAGGCCGGGCTGGTCGCCGACGGGCAGGCCGAGCAGACGCTGTTCCTGGTGAACACACCGCAGTGCCTGATGGCCGAAGGGCTGGCCGATCTGGCGCTGCGCTCCATCGTCGGGCCGGGCTGGGGGAAGTGGGCGCAGGAGATCTACGCCGACCTCGGCCTGCGCTTCGATGGCGAACGAGCCGAACGACTTTCCAACGCCTCGGCCAAGCTGCTGGGCGTGCGGCAGGATGCCGCGCTGCTGCTGCACGACCGGGGGCGCAGCCACGACGAGGTGGCGGAGTTCTTGCAGACCTGGAGTCTGGTGACGCCGGACCGGGCGCGGCAGTCGTTGCGATTCCTGTCCTCGCCGTTGTGGCGGGCCTACATCTCCACCTATGTGGAGGGATATCGACTGCTGGGCGGCTGGCTCGATCGCGCGCTCGACGCCGACGACCGGGCCGACCGGTTCCGCAGGCTGCTCGACGAACCGCTCACGCCGGGCGCGGTGCGCGCCGCGGCCTGAACGACGGACGCGGCTTGTGGCCCGGCTCGGGTCGCAAGCCATTCGGAGTCACTGGATGACGGCGCAGCCCTGTCCGCCCGCGGAGATGCTGCACAGCAGCAGCGAAAGGGTGCGCAGCAGCGCCTCGATGGGAGAGTTGGGCACCGAAACCAAGCCGACCATGGTCATTCCTCCACTGGGTGGTTCTGCATAGCTGTCACCAGGGAAACCGCTCGGGTCGCCGGTTCCCGTTACGGTTCGCGGTGCCCCAGGAATTCGGGTCAGCGGTCTCCGCGGAAGATGACGCAGGTGGTGGTGGCGTGCGCGATCAGGCGGCCCTGCTCGTCGACCACCCGGCCCTCGGCGGTCGCGGTGGTGCGGCCGACGTGGATGGTGGTGCCGGTCGCGGTGAGCCGCTGTCCGTCGGTGGGGACCGAACGGATGTAGTTGATCTTCAGCTCGAGCGTGGTGTAGCCGACGCCCGCGTCCAGCGTGCTGTGCACCGCGCAACCCATCACCGAGTCGAGCAGGGTGGCGCAGATGCCGCCGTGCGTGGTGCCGAGCGGGTTGGCGAAATCGGGCCGGGTGCGCAGCGCGAAGACCACCTTGCCGTGCTCGAGTTCGTCGACCTCCATGCCCAGCAGGTCACCGATGAACGGCGGGCGATCCGCCCTGGTCATCGCGGTGCGCAGGAGTTCGAGACCGGACAGCTGAGTCGGGTCGGACATCGATCCCATCCTTTCGGTGAACCGATCGGTCCACATCTGCCATGATTGCAACATGGACCGATCGGTTCACGCAACCGTGAGCAAGGAATCCGCATGACCCCCGGACCGCGCACCAGGCTGATCGAAAGCGCCATCGAGCTGGTTCGCGAGCAGGGCGTGCACGCCGCGGGCCTCGCGGCTCTGCTGGAACGCGGCAACGCCTCGCGCAACTCGCTCTACCAGCACTTCCCCTCCGGAAAGAGCGAGCTGGTCGAGACCGCGACCCGGGTCGCGGGCGACCGGATCGGCACGGTGATCGACAAGATCACGGCCGCGCCCCCGCGGCGCTGGTTCGGGTCACTGCTCGGCTGGTGGGTCACCGCACTGGAGAAGACCGAGTACCGCGCGGGGTGCCCGGTCGTCGGCGCGGCTCTCGCCGAATCAGAGCCCCGCGTGCAGGCCGCCGCGGGCGCGGTCTTCTCCGACTGGCACGAGCGGCTGGGCGCCGCTCTGACCGGCGCGGGCCTGTCCGCGGAAGAGGCACGATCGTTCAGCAGTTTCGCGTTCAGCGCGATGGAAGGCGCCATCGTCCAGGCGCGGGCGATGAAATCCACCCGGCCGCTGGAAGACGCGCAGCGACATCTCACCGTCCTGCTGGAGAACTACCTGGATGAACCCCCTGCTCGAGACGCCGTCCCCCGGCCCATAGACTGAGCCCGTGACGCAGACGACCGCCTCTGTCAATTCCCAGTCTCTCGGTGAGCTCGATCCGGAGCTCGCTGCCGCGATGGCAGGCGAGCTCGCCCGCGAACGCGACACCCTGGAGATGATCGCCTCCGAGAACTTCGTGCCGCGCGCGGTGCTGCAGGCGCAGGGCAGCGTGCTCACCAACAAGTACGCCGAGGGCTACCCGGGTCGGCGCTACTACGGCGGCTGCGAGCACGTCGACGTGGTGGAGACCCTGGCGCGCGACCGCGCCAAGGAACTGTTCGGCGCCGAATTCGCCAATGTGCAGCCGCATTCCGGCGCGCAGGCGAACGCCGCGGTGCTGATGGCGCTGATGGACCCGGGCGACAAGCTGCTCGGTCTCGACCTCGCGCACGGCGGTCACCTCACCCACGGCATGCGCCTGAACTTCTCCGGCAAGCTCTACGAGGTGCACTCCTACGGGGTGAGCAAGGAAGACCACCGCGTCGACATGGACGAGGTGCGCGAGATCGCCCTGCGGGCGCGTCCGAAGGTCATCGTGGCGGGCTGGTCGGCTTACCCGCGCCATCAGGACTTCGCGGCGTTCCGCTCGATCGCCGACGAGGTCGGCGCCTACCTGTGGGTGGACATGGCGCACTTCGCCGGCCTGGTCGCCGCCGGGCTGCACCCCTCGCCGGTGCCGTACGCCGACGTGGTGTCCTCGACCGTGCACAAGACGCTGGGCGGTCCGCGTTCGGGCCTGATCCTGGCCAAGCAGGAGTACGCCAAGAAGCTGAACAGCTCGGTGTTCCCCGGCCAGCAGGGCGGGCCGCTCATGCACGCCATCGCCGCCAAGGCCGTCGCCTTCAAGATCGCCGGGACCGAGGAGTTCCGCAACCGCCAGGAACGCACCCTGTCGGGCGCGAAAATCCTCGCCGAGCGCCTCACCGCCGCCGACGTCAAGGACAAGGGCATCAGCGTGCTCACCGGCGGCACCGACGTGCACTTGGTGCTGGTCGACCTGCGCAACTCCGAACTCGACGGCCAGCAGGGCGAAGACTTGCTGCACGAGATCGGTATCACGGTGAACCGCAACGCCGTTCCGTTCGACCCGCGTCCGCCGATGGTCACCTCCGGCCTGCGCATCGGTACCGCGGCTCTGGCCACCCGTGGCTTCGGCGACACCGAGTTCGCCGAGGTCGCCGACATCATCGCCAGCGCGCTGGCCGGTACCGCGGACCTGGACTCGCTGCGGGCCCGAGTGAGCAAGCTCGCCAAGGACGTTCCGCTGTACGGCGGTCTGGAGGACTGGCGCCTGCTCGGCTGACCGGACCCCGTTTCGCATATTCGGTAGTCGCGCCAGTGCTGCCGCACGTGCGCGACATCCGCTCCTCGGCGCGGCGGCGCTGGATCTGTGCCACGTCGCCGTGAGCCGAGTGGACGCGTCCTACGAGCACGGCGTTCGACGCCTGGCCCGGGGTTGCGGGGAGGCCGCAGATGATTCGTGCCCGTATCCACCGACTACTTGGCACCGGGTACTCGACCCGAGCTCGGTCTCGACGCCGGACCAAATGGTGGTCCGGCACCGAGAAGACTCGTTCAGGACAGTGTTTCGGCCAACTCGGCGTGGAAGTCGAACAAGGCCGGAATCTGGTCCGCCGGGCGGCGGCGCGTTGATCGCCGCCGAGGCGGGCACGCGGCTGACCCTGTCCATCGGATGTGCGAAGCGGGGATCGGTGCACCATGGGTGCAATCAGGCACCCGGCAGTTCGATGCCCTTGGCGGCGGCGAGTTCGGTCAGCTTCCGCATTTCGTCGATCGCGACCGCGACATAGACGCGCAGCGCGCCGTCATCGTCGCGGCGCAGCAGGTATTCGTAGTCGCTGTCGGTGAGCAATTCGCCCGCGTTGTCGAAGAAATGCCAGCGGACACGCAACCGTGTGATGCGTTCGGTGATCTCCACCTGTCCCAGCAAGGTGTGGTCGACCGACGCGAGCCCCAACGCTCGATAGAAGGGATATGACTGCCGCAGCCCCTGCGCCATCTCCGCGCGCGAGGACAGCGAGCCGACGAATCGGTCGCTCACAATCGTGCCCGGCGTCCCCCACAGCGTGGCCGAGCGTTCGGCGTCGAACGAGCTCAACGCCTGCTGATACTCGTCCAGAAATGCTTCGATTTCATCCCGAGTTCGCATAGCCCCAAACTACGAGCCCGCGCGCCGCGGAGAAACTATCGGTCCATGCGTGCTTTGGCGCGCACGATCGCCTCGTCCAGGTAGCGGGCGATATCCGCGCTGGTACCGGGCCGGATCATCAGCGCGCGATTGGCCGGGACCTCGCAGTAGCGGCCGTCGGGCGTGTCGATCCAGCGCAGGCGGCCGGTGCGCAGCGGTTCGGCGTTACGCGGGCCCAGCAGGACGACGGCGGTGCCACGCGTGGTGCACGACTGGCGCCAGAAACGCCGGTAGCGCTCCTTGACCTGACTGGCTGGCGCGCTGCCCAGCAGATCGGGGCGATCGTCGTTGAGGTCGTCGAGCAGAAAGCTCTTCTCCCCCGCGGTGCCGGCCGGGGCGTCCGGCAGCAGGCGCACCAGTTCGGTGGCGAGCTGGTCGGTTCGGCAGCGGCGCAACCGGACTCGGCCGCCATCCGGCCCTGGGGACTGCTCGGCGAGCACACCCGAGCCGGTGCGGGTGCCGCAGGCGACGGCGCGCAGTTCGATGCCGTCGCGGGTGTTGTCGTAGCCGACCATCTCGATGCGCCAGTCGGGCCGGGCCAGCGTGGTGATCGCCGTGCGCAGCGGCAGCCGGTCGTCGCGTTCCAGCTCGGCGCGGAACTGCCGCTGGTAGGCCCGGTACTCGTGCAGGCCGGGGAACCGGCTGGTGAACCGGAACGGGAACGGCATACGGTCCAGGCCGGTGCCGAACCACGCCGCGGCGAACTGCTCGGCCGACAGTGTCCACCGCGCCATCATTGTTCTCCGAACACCGGCGGCACCGTCGGCTTCACCTCGCCGAGCAACTCTTTCGCGTGCTCTTCAGTGCGCAGGTACTTCGGCGATTTGTGCTCGTCGTCGTCCGTGCGCCGGCCACGCATACCGGGCGGGATCATGCCCGAGTATCCCGAGACGCCCGGCGCGCCGGGGCGTCCCGGCGCGGCCGATGGCGCCGTCGACGCCGCAGGGGCGGTGGGCGGTGCGGCGCGGGAGGTACCTGGTCGCGGTTGGTTGTCGCTTTCTCCGGTGACACCCGGCCGACCGAGAGGGCTGGGCGTGCCCGGCCTGCTCGGCGTGGCGTTGAGCGAGGTCGGAGTGACGGTGGCGGGCGTCGTCGGCAGGGGCGTGGTGGGCACGATCGGGGTGCCGAGGCCGGATGCCGGAGACCGCGTGGTGGATGCGGCCGCCGTCGACGTCCCGATGTCCTGGTTTTGTGAAACCGCCTGAGAAGCAATGGTTTGCGGAACATTCTCCGGTGTCGGCGGCGCTGGCTCATCCGGGCTCGTTTCCGCGTCGGCGCCGCCGGTGAGGCCGCTGCTCTCGGAAGGGGGCGTGTTGTCGGCGGCCGCGGCGTCGCTGGCGCCGGTGCCGTTCGACAGCGCCTGTGGGCTGACGCCCGTACCGGGCTCCGCGCTGTTCGCGGCCTCGACTCCCGATGACGCGGCGGCGGGACCGATGGGTGGCGGCAGGGTGGGAATGCCCGGCGCGGTGGTTCCGTACGGCTGGATGTACTGGGTGTTCATCTCGTCGCGTGCTTGTTCTTCCCGCGAGTTGCGCTGCTGTGGATCGGCCTGACTACCGGAGGTGTCCAGCATGTCCGGCACCGACGCCTTGAACTTCGCCGCCGCGTTCGCCGCCGTCGACAGCGGCCCGTTCTGGGCACCCAAGGCCTCGCCGAAATCCCCTACCCGCGCCGCGTAGTCCCGCACGGCGCGCACCGCGCTCTCCGCCGCCGCGCCCTCCCAATGCTGTTCCACCGCTTTCTTGATCGCGGTTTCGAACTCTTGCCCCGCGTTCGTCACAGCCGCCGCGATACCCGCCCACGCGTCGAACGCACCGCCGAGCTCGGCCGGGTTCATCCCGTCCGCCGCCTGCTTGATCTCGGCGTGCGAGAAACTTTGGGCGTTCTCCGGATTGGTGATCGCTCGGCCATCGGTCTGTCTCATGATCGCTTTCCCCCGGTGTTCAGCTGCCCGAAGGCAGCAGCGGTGCGACTGTCTGGGCGATGTCGGTGGCGATATCGCAGGCCACGAGGTCCTTGTTCATCGAGGTCTGTGGCACGTTGGTGAGGATGTAGAGCGAGCCGGATGCCATCTCGACGTTGACCGTGCAGCCACCGGGAATGTCCGGACGGGCCTCATAGCGCACGGCTTTCCGGTCGCCTGCCGAAATGTCCACCGCCGCGGGATACTTTCCTCGAACCTGATCGAGGGTGCCGTTGGTCGTCTCGACGACGAAGCCGTAGCCGGATCGAGCGACGTAGCGGCACCCTTTCCAGGTGATGCCGCCTTGGCTGTCCTGTTTCGGTTCCGGCGGTTTGGCGTCCCACTGGCGCTGGGCGAGTAGTTGAGGCGTCAGTGCCGTGCAGGGATCGAACGCCGCCTCCGAGGTCGCTCCGCCGGACGGCCTCGGCCCTGCACCGGCGGTCCCTGAAGCGGTCGACGTCGGTGCGTCGGTGGGCGTGGCCTGACCGCACGCGGCCAGCAAGACGACACCTACCGCTCCGACCGCGAAACCCATTCTCCGAGCGGCTGTGCCGATCCTCATACGCTGAGCTCCCGCATCGCCGCGGCGAATTCCGTATCGGTGCGGACGTAGGCATCGCACATGGTTTTGAACATGGCTTGGATCTCCTGCGCCATGGAGATGTAGTCGGTCAGGGTGTCGAAGGCATTGTTCGGCCCGCCGAACGCCTTCTCGCGGAACAGGCGGACCAACTCGATAGCGGAGGACAACCGGGGATTGTTCTCGCCGAGTCCCCAGGACTGTCGCTCACCGAGTTCGCGCGCGTCGGTTTGCGCTGCCACGAGCGTATCGATCAATTCCTGGCACGCCCGGTCGATCTCGACGAACCCCTGCGGATCCATCCGCACCCGCAGCGACCCGGTTTTCGCAGCCTCGATGTAACCGGGAAACGGACTGTCCACCATCGCCGCCCCTTCCGTCAGTGCTGTCTGACCTTATAGACGCGTCCCATCCCGCTCCGGTTCCATCGAAACACAACGGGCTGCCCGGGTCGACGCCCCGCGGCACTCGGCGTCGGCGATACGGCCCTCGCGAACTGCGGTTCTGTGTCGGGCGACCCGGCGAGCGGGCCGAGTCCGATCGGTGTCAAGGCGGGTGACGAGTTCTCAGCTCGCATCCCGCGCGCCGACGAGAGCGGGGTAGTCCCGCAGGTCGATGTCGTTGGCGGCGTTGTCGCCGTATTTCGCCATCAGGCCGAACAACCGAGATCCGAGGAACCAGTTGCGCATTCTGATGCCGCGGGCGGTCTTCGGAGCGAGGAAGGGGCCGACGTTGCTGTTGCCCGCGATCTTCGCGTACCGCTTCATGATCTCGTCGTACCGGGCGAAGGCCGCCGTGTGGTCGCCGTCGGCCAGCGCCAACTCGCCCGCGATGACGTACGCGCCGACCACGGCGAGTCCGGTGCCGAAGCCGCCCAGCGTGTTTCCGTACGCGGAGTCGCCGACCAGCGCGACGCGTCCTTTGGTGTAGCGGCCCGCCATGCGGACCTGGCTGATCGAGTCCAGGTAGACGTCGTCGAAGTCGGCCAGCTCCGCGACCATCCGCGGCACCTCCCATCCCACGTCGGCGTAGGCCTCCGTGAGAATGCGCCGCTGGGTGGCGCTGTCGTCGCGGGCGTAGTCCAGTTCGGCGGACGCGAACATGTACATCTGCTGCGCCTTCGGGCCGCCGGTGATGGCGAGCCGCCCAGGCGCGTTGTGGGCGTAGGCGGTCGCTCGTTCGCGGGGTTCGCTCGTCTGCGTGCTCCATGGGCTCGCGCCCGCGACGCCGTAGTAGTAACCCAGGTACTTCACGAACTCCCGTTCTGGACCGAAAGTCAGCGCTCGTACCCGGGAGTGGATGCCATCGGCCCCGAAGACGAGATCGAAGGTGCGTGCGGGCGCGTGCTCGAACTCGACGTGCACGCCGTCGCCGGTCTCGCTGAGCGCGGTGATCGAATCACCGAACAGGTATTCGCAGTGGTCGGCGGTGCGCCGGTAGAGGATCGCGGACAGGTCGCCGCGCAGGATCTCCACGTCGCCGCCGGTGAAATCGCCCGACATCAGGGCGAGCCGGGTGCCGCGTTCGTCGACGAACACGGTGTCGGTGGTGCCGGTCCGGCGTTCTTCGACGTCGTCGAGGATGCCCATCCGCTCCAGGACGGTGCGGTGGGTGCGGCCCTTGAAGACGACGGCCTGTCCGCCGGGTCGCAGGGCGGGAGCGCGCTCGACGACGGTGACCGCGAATCCGTATCGATGCAGCCAGTAGGCCAGTGCGGGCCCGGCGATGCTGGCGCCGGAAATGAGGACCGTGGTGTTGCGCATGGAAGCTCCTGGAGAATCTGCGTCTAATGGAAACTGTATCCTATGGACGCGAATAAGCGTATGGTAGACACAGTTACACGTCAAGGCGTTCTCCGGAAGGATTCGGTCATGCCCACACCGACCGCCCTCGAACTGCTCTGGGGCACCCAGCAGCGCCCCAAGCGCGGGCCGAAACCAGCCCTGTCGCTGGAGCGGATCGTCGCGGAGGCGATCGCGCTCGCCGACGCGGAGGGCTTGGCCAACCTGTCGATGCAGCGGCTGGCCGAGCGGCTGGGCTTCACGAAGATGTCGCTGTACCGCTACGTGCCCGGCAAAGCCGAACTCGTCGCCCTGATGCTGGACGCCGCACTCGGCGCGCCCCCGGAGATGACGGCGGCCGAGTCGGCGGCCGAGGATCCTTGGCGTGGGCGGCTCTGCTTGTGGTGTGAGACGCTCTACCAGCGCTTTCGCGACCATCCCTGGTCGCTGGAGGTGTCGGTGGGGGTGCGGCCGATCGGCCCGAACGAGGTGGCCTGGATGGAGTCCGCGCTCGGCGCGCTCGCCGGGACCGGACTCACCAACGCCGAGCGCCTGGACACCATCGTCCTGCTGACCGGCCACGCGCGCAGCCTGGTGCAGCAGACGCGCGTGATGGATGCCCAAACATTCGAGAAACAGCTCGCGGAACAGTTCGCCGAGATGGTCGCCGCCGCGGCCGATCGCTACCCGGAGTCGGCCGCCGCGTTCGCCGACGAGGGCGCGGCCGCGGGCGGGGAGGGCGCACTGAAGTTCGGCATCGGGCGCATCCTCGACGGACTTGCCGTGCTCATCGCGCGTCGTCGCTGACCAGCGCGGCTTAGGCTCGGACCATGACCGACGAACCCGATCTGAAACAGGACTCGATCACCACGGTGCGCGAATTCTTCGCCGCACTGGAACTCGGCGCGTCCGAGGAGGCGATCGACCTGCTGCATCCGGACATCGTCTGGAAGAACACCTCGCTGCCCGATGTGAAAGGCGTTCGCCGGGTCGGTGGCCTGCTGCGCGGGCTGCGCCGCGACTGGCTCCGATTCGGCGTCGACCTGCACCACATCGCCGCCGACGGCGACATCGTGCTCACCGACCGCACCGACTACCTGCGCTTCGGTCCGGCGCGCGTCGGGTTCTGGGTGGCAGGCACGTTCGAACTGCGCGACGGCCGAATCATCCTGTGGCACGACCACTTCAGCTGGGAGAACGTCCTGCGCGGCACGGCCGTCGGCATCGGGCGCGCGATACTGGCACGGCGCACCGAGCGCGGCTGACCAGGCTCAGGAGTGCTTGGTCAGGTACTCCAGGTAGACCGGCCGCAACACCTCGGCGACCGCGCTGTCGCCCGCGTGGATGTAGTCGTCGATCATGGGCAGCACATATTTGATGTCCGCCTCGCTCTCGCCGACGTTGCCCGCGGCGGCCTCCGCGGCCGGGATCGAGGTGAGCAGCCGCCAGAGGAACTTCACATCACCGCGCCGCACGGCCAGCTTCATCGCTCGGTCGTGCAACTCCTTCGACGACAGCTTCTCCAAATCCTCGTTACCGGACATACCAGCGACTCTATCCGTCCGACCGGCCGACAGCGACCGCGTGGCGTATCCCGCGACGGCGCCGAAGCCGTGCTGCGATGACTGCCATGACACTGCAACCGCCCCCCGGCTTCCGGGTGAAGCGCGTCTACGACACACCGGACCCGGACGACGGCACCCGAGTGCTGGTCGACCGCCTCTGGCCGCGCGGGATCAGCAAGGCGCAAGCGCGGGTCGATCGCTGGCCCAAGGAGCTCACCCCGTCCACCGAACTGCGGCGCTGGTTCCACGCCGACCGGGATGCCCGCGCCACCGAGTTCGCCGACCGCTACCGGGACGAGCTCGCCTCGGCGCAAGCTCAGCAAGATTTGCGGGAATTGCGCGCCTTGGCCGCTGAAGGTCCGGTCACCCTGCTCACGGCCGTACAGGATCCGGCGCACAGCCATGTCACGGTACTGCTCGACCTGCTGCGTTGAGCCCGTCCGACGTTCCGGTTTACGACAAATTCACGGACCTGCCCATCAGTCCCTGAGCGCGGAGGCGGGGTTCGCAGGTAGCGTCGGGTGTGCGGGCCGCGGCGGTGTGGCTCGTACGGGAGGTCCTGACCGTGACTGAGCTACTCAGTACGAGGGGGCCGGCACCCGGCCCTCGTGGCACCTGACGGCAACGTCGGGTCCATCAGGACGGACCGGTCCAGCGCGATCGTTCGTGCGAGTGCCGCACGAACACAGAGGAGCCCACCGTGACTGCTGCACGCTCCGTTTCCGCTCCCTCGGCGAACTCCCGCTCCGCGAAAGGCGGAGCCGCCGCGAAGGGGGCCCGCCCCTCGCAATTACTCGGCAAAACATTCGTCATCGACACGTCGGTCCTGCTGTCGGATCCTTGGTCCTTCACCAGGTTCGGCGAGCACGACGTGGTGTTACCTCTGGTGGTCATCAGTGAACTCGAAGCCAAAAGGAACCATCATGAGCTGGGCTGGTTCGCGCGGGAAGCGCTGCGCAACCTGGACGATCTGCGCCTGCAGTACGGCAGGCTGGATCAGCAGGTGCCGATCGGCACCGAGGGCGGAACGTTGCAGGTGGAACTGAACCACACCGATCCCGCGGTCCTTCCGGTCGGGTTCCGCACCGACACCAATGACTCCCGAATCCTGGCCTGCGCGCTCAATCTCGCGGCCGAGGGCCGCGAAGTGGTGCTGGTGTCCAAGGACATTCCGCTCCGGGTCAAGGCCAGTGCGGTGGGCTTGCACGCCGACGAATACCACGCCCAGGACGTGGTCACCTCCGGTTGGACCGGCATGGTGGAGCTGGACGTCAGCTCGTCGCGGATCGATCAGCTCTACGCCGAGTCGGTGATCGATCTCGACGAAGCGCGGGAACTGCCCTGCCACACCGGCATCCGGCTGCTCGGAGCCAGCTCCAGCGCCCTCGGCCGGGTGACTCCGGACAAGCGGGTCCAATTGGTGCGCGAGCGTGAGGCGTTCGGGTTGCACGGCCGCTCCGCGGAGCAGCGCATCGCGCTCGACCTGCTGCTGGACGAGAGCGTCGGCATCGTCTCGCTCGGTGGCCGGGCCGGCACCGGCAAGTCCGCGCTCGCGTTGACCGCGGGTCTGGAAGCGGTGCTGGAACGGCGCACCCAGCGCAAGGTGGTGGTGTTCCGTCCGCTGTACGCGGTCGGCGGCCAGGAACTCGGTTACCTGCCCGGCACCGAGAGCGAGAAGATGGGCCCCTGGGCGCAGGCGGTCTTCGACACGCTCGACGGGCTGGCCAGCCGCGAGGTGATGGAAGAGGTGCTCAGCCGCGACATGCTGGAGGTGTTGCCGCTGACCCACATTCGCGGGCGCTCGCTGCACGATTCCTTCGTGATCGTGGACGAAGCCCAGTCCCTGGAGCGGAACGTGCTGCTCACGGTGCTCAGCCGGCTCGGAACCGGATCGCGGGTGGTGCTCACGCACGACGTCGCCCAGCGCGACAATCTCCGGGTCGGCAGGCACGACGGAGTCGCCGCGGTGATCGAGAAGTTGAAGGGCCACCCGCTTTTCGCGCACATCACCCTGACCCGCAGTGAACGGTCGCCGATCGCGGCGCTGGTCACCGAAATGCTGGAGGAATACGGCCCGAACGCCTGACCCGGGCACGCCGTCCAGCAGCGTGTTTCACCTCCTATCCGGCGGGTATTATCCGCCGCGATAGCTGTTCGGTATGACCCGGTGGTCGCTGTGATCACCGGGTCATCGCCGGCAATCGGCCGAGGCTACCGGCGGCGTCACCGAGCCCGTGGTGTGCCGGTAGCCCCTTGCGAGAGGATGGACATGCACCACTTCGCTCGACGAACGGCTGGATTCACCGCAGTGCTCGCCGCGACCGGGCTGGTCGTCGCCGGATGCGGTGACGACGGGGACAACGACACCGTCATGACCACGACCGGCAGGTTGACCACCATCGCGTCACCGACGACCACCACCGCTGGGTACACCACGACGCGGGAGAACGCCGACCGCACCACGGGCACACCGGGCGCCGCCGCGGACGAGATCAGGATCATGACCCCGTCCGGCGAGATCACCGTCTCCGGCGACATCTACGACAAGTACATCCGCAGCGGCGGCCCGACCGGCCCGCTCGGCCTTCCGCTCGAGGCCGAGGAGGACGGTCCCGACGAGGGCGAATACCAGGATTTCGCGGGCGGCACGATCTACGAGGCCAAGGAAGGTGAGCCCCACATCGTCTGGGGTGAGATCCGCAAGGCATGGGAGGAGAACGGCGGCGCGAACGGCAGGCTCGGCTACCCGATCAGCGACGAGAAGGACATCCCCGGCGGTAAGCAGAGCGATTTCACCGGCGGCACCATCACCTGGGTGGACGGTACTATCACCGTCACGCCGAAGTCGTAACCCCGTTTTCGGCGTCCGGGACCGCTGGACGGTCCCGGTGTGCCAGTCCGTCCCATCCATCCACCCCCGCTTCGCGGGCCAAGCCGCTAGGTTGTTTCGGTGCAAACTCTCCTGACCGATCGCGAACTGCTCGAATCGCTCGCGGTGGACGTAGAACTGATTCTGCGCAAGCACGTCGATGCCGCCGAGGGGTGGCAGCCGCACGACTTCGTGCCGTGGGACAACGGGCGCAACTTCGCATTTCTCGGCGGCACCGACTGGGCGCCGGAACAGTCCGAGCTCAGCGACACCGCCAAACTGGCCTTGACCGTCTCCGTGCTGATCGCCGACAACCTGCCCTCGTATCACCGTGAGGTGGGCAAATACCTGCGCACCGGCGCGTGGTGGCGCTGGGTGGGCCGCTGGACGGCCGAGGAGAACCGGCACGAGATCATGATCCGCAACTACCTCATGGTCACCAGGGCGGTCGACCCGGTGGAACTGGAGCGGTTGCGCATGGAGCACATGACCAAGGGCTTCCGCCGTCCGGCGATGCACCTGCTCGACGTGCTGGCCGCCTGCGCCTTCGAGGAGGCCGCCAGTGCGGTCCGGCACCGCAACATCGCAGCGCTCCAGGAGAACCCGCAGGTCACCGCCATCGCCGAGCGGATCGCGCTGGACGACGAACTGCAGTCGGCCGTGTTCGGCGACCTGATCGCCGCGGCTCTCGACCTGGTACCGGACCAGACCATCCGCGCCATCGCGGACCGGGTCGCCGATTTCCAGGTCCCCACCGTCACCCTGACCGATGGCCGCAGCAGCGACGAGGTGCTCGCCGAGGCGGGCGTCTACGACCGCGCCAAGGAGGGCGAACTGGTCTTCGCTCCGCTGCTGAAGCGGTGGAAGGTCTTCACCCGCACCGATTTCGGTCCGAACGGCGAGCAGGCCCGCGACGAACTCGCGTACCTGCGGGACTGATTGAGCCTTTCCAGCGGACGATAGCCAACGCCACCTCGATAGCCGAACGGTTACGAGGTGGCGTTGCTGTCCCGCCTCGCGGAGAGGCGGGGAGCCTAGAGTCCCGGAGAGGCGGGGGAGTCGGCGTCTTTCAGCTTCGTCATGGCGAGCACGTCGAGGCGGCGGTCGAGTTCGTCCTCGGTCAGTTTCTCGTCGAGCAGTCCGCGGTCGATGACGGTCTGGCGAATCGTCTTCTTCTCCCGCAACGCTTCCTTGGCCACCGCGGCGGCCTCCTCATACCCGATCGCGGAGTTCAACGGAGTGACGATGGAGGGCGAGGACTCGGCGAGGGTGCGCAGGTGCTCGACGTTGGCGACCAGGCCGCGCACGCATTTGTCGGCGAACAGCCGGGAGACGTTGGCCAGCAGGCGAATCGACTCCAGCAGGTTGCGCGCCATCACCGGGATGTACACGTTCAGCTCGAAAGCGCCGCCCGCGCCGGCGAAGGCGACCGCCGCGTCGTTGCCGATCACCTGCGCGGCGACCTGGGTAACCGCCTCGGGCAGAACGGGGTTCACCTTGCCCGGCATGATCGAGCTGCCCGGCTGCAGATCGGGCAGCTGAATCTCGGCCAGTCCGGTCAGCGGGCCAGAGCCCATCCAGCGGATGTCGTTGGCGATCTTGGTCAGGCTCACCGCGATCGTGCGCAGCGCGCCGGAGGCCTCGACCAGACCGTCCCGCGCGGCTTGCGCCTCGAAGTGGTCCTCGGCCTCGCGCAACGTGTCGATGTCGGTGGCGCGTACCAGCTCGGCGACGACCTTCGCGCCGAAGCCCTCCGGCGCGTTGAGCCCGGTGCCGACCGCCGTTCCACCGATCGGCAGCTCGCCGAGACGCGGCAGCGTCGCCATGATGCGCTCGATGCCCGCCGCCACCTGGCGGGTGTAACCGCCGAACTCCTGGCCCAGGGTCACCGGGACGGCGTCCATCAGGTGGGTGCGGCCGGACTTCACCACGGTGCGCCACTCGGTCGATTTGTCCAGCAGAGCCAGGCGCAGATGCTCCAGCGCGGGCACGAGATCCGTGATGACGGCCTCGGTGGCGGCGAGATGCGTTGCGGTGGGGAAGGTGTCGTTGGACGACTGCGACATGTTGACGTCGTCGTTCGGGTGTACCGTGACGCCCCTCGCTTTGGCCAGCGAGGCGATCACCTCGTTGGCGTTCATGTTCGAGCTGGTGCCGGAACCGGTTTGGAAGACGTCGATCGGGAACTGGTCGTCGTGCTTGCCGTCCGCGATCTCCTCGGCCGCCGCGATGATCGCGTCGGCCTTCACGGGATCGAGCAGACCCAGGTCGCGGTTCACCGTGGCACACGCGGCCTTCAGCAGGCCGAGCGCGCGAATCTGCGCGCGCTCCAAGCCGCGTCCGCTGATCGGGAAGTTCTCCACGGCCCGCTGGGTCTGCGCCCGCCACAAAGCGTCCACCGGAACCCGAACCTCACCCATGGTGTCGTGCTCGATGCGGTACTGACTCTCCTCCGTCATATTTCCGACCTTATGCCGCACCCGCCCCCGATGGGGCTGCCACGCCTGAGGTCATTCGCACACCCGCCGCGTGCCCGCCCGGGAATAAGGGCATCGAATGAAGAGACGATTCCCGTCGCCGCAGCTCCGAAGGTTTGGCGAACGCTGAGGTCGGCGGATATGGCGATACGCGCCCACTCGGCCCAACTGCGGATTTCGAGCGCAGCGAGACCTGGCATTGTCCGTTCGCGGCCCGGCTCGTGTCGGAGTGGCCGCCGCGTCCGCGACGAAGTCGCAAGCGGCGGTCGCTCCGACACGAGCCATAAGGGGGCCGCGAACACGCAGCGCCACAGGCGCTGCAAATCGGACACAGCGCTGCAAAAAGTTACGGCAGCGGTGGGATGGCGTGCTCGTCGCCGATGAAGTCGACCGACGAGTACTCGTGCAGCTTGGTCAGGCGGTGGTAGGCGTCGATCATGCGGACGGTGCCGGACTTCGAGCGCATGACGATCGAGTGGGTCGACGCGCCGCCGCCGAAGTAACGCACGCCGCGCAGCAGGTCCCCGTCGGTGATGCCGGTGGCGGAGAAGAAGATGTTGTCGCCGGAGACCAGGTCTTCGGTGCTGAGCACGCGGTCGAGGTCGTGGCCCGCGTCGATCGCCTTCTGCCGTTCCTCGTCGTCCTTCGGGGCGAGCATGCCCTGGAGCGCGCCGCCCATACAGCGCAGCGCGGCGGCGGCGATGATGCCCTCGGGCGTGCCGCCGATGCCGACCAGGATGTCGGTGCCGGAGTCCGGGCGGGCGGCGGCGATGGCGCCGGCGACGTCGCCGTCGGAGATCAGGCGGATGCGCGCGCCCGCGTCACGCACCTGCTGGATCAGCTCGGCGTGCCGGGGACGGTCCAGGATGCAGACGGTCAGGTCGGACTTCGAGGAGTTCTTCGCCTTGGCGACCCGGCGGATGTTCTCGCCGATCGGAGCCGAGATATCGATCACATCGGCGGCGTCGGGGCCGACGGCGATCTTGTGCATGTAGAACACCGCCGACGGGTCGAACATCGCGCCGCGCTCGGCGACCGCGAGCACGGAGATCGCGCCGGGCACGCCCTTGGACATCAGCGTGGTGCCGTCGATCGGGTCCACCGCGAAGTCCACTTCCGGGCCGGTGCCGTCGCCGACGGCTTCGCCGTTGTACAGCATCGGCGCCTCGTCCTTCTCGCCCTCGCCGATGACGACGATGCCGCGCATGGACACCGAGCTGACCAGCTGCCGCATGGCGTCGACAGCGGCGCCGTCGCCCCCCTCCTTGTCGCCGCGTCCGACCCACCGGCCCGCGGCCATCGCCCCGGCCTCGGTCACGCGGACCAGCTCGAGTGCGAGGTTGCGGTCGGGCGCCTCGCGGCGGCTGGGGCTAGGGGAAGTTGCCGTCATTGCGGGGTGCCTCCTGTGCGTCGGTACGTACCGGTCAATTGTCTCATTCGGTGCTCAGCGATGGACTGAGCGGTCGCGCATCGACGGGGCATGGTCGTACACCCCTGGTCCGGGTGATCGGGGTGCGCGGGTGAGCGTCGCCGCGCGAGTGGATACTGGGAGCGTGTCGTACCAAAAGCCACGCATCATGAACGACTACCGGGATCTGTTCTGGTCGCTGATCCCGTTGGTGCTGATCGCCGTGGTGTTCGCGGGTCTGGCCAGCCAGTGCAGTTTCGCCGCGAACGGTCCGACCCAGGGACAGATCCCGCACTTCGACGTGCGGGCGGCGCTCACCGCCGACGCCAAATCCCTGCCGTTCCCGATCCGCAACCCGGCTCTGCCCGCGGACTGGACGCCGAACTCCGGCAGCCGCGAATCCATCGGCGGCACCGGCGGCGGACCGGTCAGCACCGTCGGCTACATCACGCCGCAGGGCACCTACATGCGCTTCACCCAGAGCAACGCGACCGAGGAGGCGCTGGCCCGGTTCGTACTCGGATCCCGGTACGCCAGCGGCGCCGAGCAGATCGGTGCGCAGAAGTGGATCGTCTACGCCGAGCAGGGCTCGGAGACCGCGTGGATCGCCGACCTGGGCCAATCCCGTGTGCTGATCACCGGCGCGGGCAACCAGGCGGCGTTCACCACCCTGGCCCAGGCGATCACCGCAGCCCAGCCGCTGAAGCCCTGAAACGCGCTTGCCCTCGGCAGCCCGCGACGGATAGGTTGGCCGCGGCGCGAGACACGTGCCGAATCGGATCTCGGAGGTTGATGAATATGGCTGTCCACAGCCGTCTTTCGCATGCCTTCCGCCGGTCCGCGCGCCCCTGATTTCGCAGACGCGTCGGCGCGGACCGGTCCTCTTCGATGACCAGGAGTGTCACGTGTCTGTTGTTGTTTCCCCAGAGCTGACCACCGAACGTCTCGTCCTGCGGTCGTGGACGGCCGACGAGGCCGCCGCGGTGCGCGACGACCGGCGCGCGCCTGCGTGGGCCGCGGATTTCCCGGCCGAGGGCGATCGCGTCGTCGCTGGGCTGTTCGATGAGCATCCGGGCTGGCTCAGCCCCTTCGGGCACCGGTTGATCGTCGAGCGAGCCGGCGGGCTCGTCGTCGGATCGATCGGGTTGTTCTGGCCGCCGCTGGACGGCCATCTGGAGCTCGGGTACGGCGTCGTCGCGTCACGGCGTGGCCGCGGCTACGCCACCGAGGCGGTTGTCGCGCTGACCGCCCACGCGTTCACCGCGCCCGGTGTTCGCGTGGTGTATGCCGATGTCGAACTCGCGAACCCGCCGTCGGTGCGTGTGCTGGAGAAGGCCGGGTTCCGGCGGGTCGGCACACAGGACGGCGTAGCCCGGTTCCGCGCCACATCCGTGCCGCGCTAGCCGGGGACCCAGCGGGGCTGTCGGTCAGCGGTGGCTCACCACGTTGACGATGGTTCCGCTGGGGTCGCGGACGAAGAAGCGGCGTACGCCCCACGGCTCGTCGCGCAGCGGGTAGACGATGTCGGCGCCAGCCGCGGTCATCGCCTCGTGCACGGCGTCGACGTCGTCGACCTCCACGCTCATGTCCGGCTGGAGCTGTTCGGCGTCCGGGCCGACGAGCAGGACCTGGGCGGTCGGGTTGGACGGGGACGCCATCGTGACGACCCAGCCCAGGTCCATCGCCTCGTGGAAGCCGAGCAGCCGGTAGAAGTCGCGGCTGGCGGCCAGGTCGGTGGTGCGGATGTCCGGGGTGGCGCGGCGAATGGTCATCCGCGCTGGTCCAGGTCGGAGCGGTGCAGCGCGTCCTCCACACGTTTGCGCGCACCCGCGAGGTGCTCTTCGCAGCGGTTGGCCAGTGCCTCGCCGCGTTCCCACAGGGCGAGGGATTCGTCCAGGTCGAGGCCGCCCTGCTCGAGCATCTTCACCACGTTGACCAGTTCGTCGCGGGCGCGCTCGTAGCCGAAACCGGCGATCTCGGCCAGTTCGTCGGCGGGGTCGGCGCCCGTCGCGTCCTTATCCGCTGACTTGCCGGGCTCGGCCAAGGTCAGTTCCTCCCTGTGTCGGTGTGCGTGCTGCCCAGCGCCTTGGCGCCGAGCGCGGCGGCCGTGACGGCGCCGTCGGCGACCCGGATGCGCAACTGGCTGCCCGGGGGCGCGTCCTCGATCGAGCGCACCACCACCCGCTCCCGGCCGGTGACGCGCTGGACGACAGCGTAGCCACGGGCCAGCGTCGCGGCCGGGCCCACCGCCGTGAGTTTCTCGCGCAGATGCCTGGTCGCGGTGGTTTCGGTGCGGATGCCGTGCTCGGCGCAGCGGCGCGCCGACGCGCGCAGGCGCTCGATCTCTTCCTGGCGGCGGTCGATCTCGCGCAGCGGGTGGGCGAGCACCGGCCGCGACAGCAGCTGGGCGAGCGCGCTGGTCTCGCGGTCGACCCAGCCGCGCAGCGCCGCGGCGGCGCGGCCGCGCAGCTCACGGACGCAGGCCAGCTCGGCGGCGGCGTCGGGGACGATGCGCTTGGCGGCGTCGGTGGGGGTGGCCGCGCGCAGATCGGCGACGAAGTCGCTGAGCGGATTGTCGGGTTCGTGGCCGACCGCGCTCACGATCGGGGTGGTGGCGGCCACGATGGCGCGGCACAACGCCTCGTCGGAGAACGGCAGCAGGTCTTCCACGCTCCCGCCGCCGCGCGCGAGCACGATCACCTCGACGGCGGGATGGCGATCGAGTTCGGCCAGCGCGGCGAGCATCTGCGGCACCGCCGTGGGTCCCTGTACCGCGGTGTTGCGGATCTCGAAGCGCACCGCGGGCCATCGGTTGCGCGCGACGCTCAGCACATCGCGCTCCGCGGCGCTGGCGCGGCCGGTGATCAGGCCGATCGTTCCGGGCAGGAACGGAAGCGGGCGCTTGAGCCGGGGATCGAACAGGCCCTCGGCGTCCAGCAGCGCCTTCAGCCGCTCGATGCGGGCCAGCAGCTCGCCGATGCCGACCGGGCGGATCTCCAGCACGCGCAGCGAGATCGTGCCGCGTCCGGTGAAGAAGGAGAGTTTGCCGTAGACCACCACCCGGCTGCCTTCGTGCAGCGGGAGCGGGGAATTGCGGATGAGGTCCGGGTCGCAGGTCACCGAGAGGGACATGTCGGCGGACGGGTCGCGCAGCACCAGGAACGCGGTGCGCGTGCCGGGGCGCAGGTTGATCTGGGTGATCTGGCCCTCCACCCAGATGCTGCCGAGCCGGTCGATCCACTGGGCGACCTTGACGGCCACGGAACGCACCGGCCAGGGGTGCTCGGCGGAGTTGGCCGGTGCGGCGGCGGGTTGGCCGGAGGTTTCCCGGCCAACCGTCGGCGAGGGGGGTGTCCGAGGGTCGGTCACTGGGCCCGAACGGTGGCGATCCGGTTCGTCAGCATGGTCACGAACGCCGCCCTGGCGCGGGTCTGCTGCTCGTACTCCAGCAGCGCGGTGAGGTCCTCGACGGTCAGCATGCGCAGCCGGGCGCGCAGCTGGGCCAGGGTCATGTTGAGGTAGTCGTAGCGGGTGGCGACTTCCGGTTCCACGATCTCGGGCGCCTTCGCGGCCGGCTCGGGATCCGATTCTGCTTCCGGTTCAGCGGTTTTCGGGTCGGCCGGGTCGTCGACGGCCGGTGCCGAGGTGTGGCCGTTGGTCTCGGTGGCGCGGGCGGTGTCGGCAGGGAAGGTTTCCGGCGTGCGGGCCGGTTCCGGCTCGTCGGCGGTGTAGAGGTCGAATCGACTGGCGTGGTGCGTGGTGGGGCTGGGATCGTCGAGGTCTTCGTCGAACGTGGCCCATTCCGGCTGTTCGACCGGCTGGTTGGACAAACGGTCGAAAACCGCGTCGCCCTTCAGGGCCAGGCTGGTCACGAACTGCTGGACGTGCATCGTGGTCTGCAGCAGCTGACTGATGGCCGTGATCGGGAAATTCATTGCCGCCGTGGGTAGTCGGCGGGTTTCCTCGAGGGCGTATACGGCGGCTCCGGCGGCGACCCGGGCCAGAAAGGGTGGTCGAAACATGGTCCTAGCCTGCCCGAAATGGTGTGTTATGCAAAGGAGGGGTGTGCGCCGTCCGAATATCCGTCCGCCCCGGGGCGTGGCGGATCGGCCGGTATTTCGCGGCGCTGCGCTCATATGCGGAGAATAGCCCGCGGGCGCGCCGCGAGTATTCCTCACGTGCACCCGCGCGTCGCGGCGCCGCGTGTTCCTCGGTGATCTTTCGGCCCAGCTCGCGGCCCGTACCAGGGCGATGTGACGGACAACTCCCGGACGTGGCGAGGCCCCGGGCCGCACGTATCCTGTGGGCATGTCTTCGGCCATTCCCTTGAACGTCGGAATCGCCCGCTCGGCAGGCGTCGTGAACGCCGACGGCGGAAAGCGCGTGCTACTCGCCGAGCCGCGCGGATACTGCGCCGGCGTGGACCGTGCCGTCGAAACCGTCGAGAAGGCGCTGGAAAAGCACGGCGCCCCGATCTACGTGCGCAAGGAGATCGTGCACAACCGGCACGTGGTGGAGACGCTGCGCGAGCGCGGGGTGGTCTTCGTCGACGAGACCGACGAGGTCCCCGAGGGCGCGGTCGTCGTCTTCTCCGCGCACGGCGTCTCCCCCGCGGTGCACTCCTCCGCCGCCGCGCGCAATCTGCACACCATCGACGCGACCTGCCCTCTGGTCACCAAGGTGCACCAGGAGGCCAAGCGGTTCGCCCGTGACGACTTCGACATCCTGCTGATCGGCCACGAGGGCCACGAGGAGGTCGAGGGCACCGCCGGTGAGGCGCCCGAGCACGTCCAGCTGGTCGACGGGCCGGACGCGGTGGACAAGGTCACCGTGCGCGACGAATCCAAGGTGATCTGGCTCTCGCAGACCACGCTGAGCGTGGACGAGACGATGGAGACGGTGCAGCGGCTGCGGCAGCGCTTTCCCGCCCTGCAGGACCCGCCGAGCGACGACATCTGCTACGCCACGCAGAACCGTCAGGTCGCGGTGAAGGCGATGGCGCCGGAATGCGACCTGGTGATCGTGGTCGGTTCCCGCAACTCCTCGAACTCGGTGCGCCTGGTCGAGGTCGCCCTCGGGGCGGGCGCCAAGGCCGCCTACCTGGTGGACTTCGCCCGCGAGGTCGACCCCGCCTGGCTCGATGGCGTCCGCACGATCGGCATCACCTCGGGCGCGTCGGTCCCCGAGATCCTGGTCCGCGGCGTTCTGGACATGCTGGCCGAGCACGGCTACGGCGATGTCCAGCCGGTCACCACGGCCAACGAGACGCTCGTCTTCGCGCTGCCCCGCGAACTGCGCGATGCCCGGCGCTGACCTTGTTCGACGTGCGGCGCCGGGTGTCCACGGCCTCTGAGCCTGCCTCCGAGTGACCGTCCCTGGCGAGTTCGCCGCTGCCGCGGCGGTCGCCGCGATGGGTGCACTGCGAGCGGCGTGCGCCGATGTGTTCGGTGACCCGGCGACCCAGCTGTTCGTGACCCTTTGGTCGCGGTCGGGTCGGTTCCGCTGGGAATTCCCTCGTGGATGCGGCGGCCGATCAGTAGTGAGCCGAGGTGACGTTGCGGATTAGGTCGATCAGGTGGACTGCGGCGGCAGGGGTGTGAAGCGCGCTTGCTGTTCTGGTCGCGAACGTCACGCGAGCCGTCGCATGCGTAGTCGCTGCCGCGAGGACCACAGCCCGGCAGCGGACTTTCGGCAGAGCGCCCGGCTACAGATTCTCCGGCCTGCGTCGTTCGGTACGGCTCGAATCCCGCTCGCGGTAGCGGACATTGGGTTGCGGATGCGGGGGGATGTCGCGGCGTGCGCCTGGCGCGCGCGGTGGTTCGCCTTCGGCGCGGGGCATCGCCCCGGTCGGGCGGGAGCCGCCGCGCGCAGGAGCGCGGCCCTCGCGCGGCCGGGACGGCGCGACCCGGGGCGGTGCGTCGGCGACCTGGGCCGCGGGCCGACGGGCCGGGCGAGGGGCGGGGTCGTCCAAGTCGTCGAGGTCAGGCTCGTCGGGATCGGGCCGCGGGCGGCGGGCTTTGCGTCGTGCCGCCTCCGCGAGCGTGCCCGAGGAGCGAGTGGGCTTGGTCTTCTTGGCGGGCGATTTCCCCGCGCTCGCGCCGCGGCGCACGGGGAGCGGCCGGTTCGCCTCTTCCTCGCGGCGGTGCATCAGGATTCGCGCGCCGCCGATCAGGGCCACGGCGACCGTGGCGAGCACCATGGTCGGGAAGCGGTTCACCAGCGGGATCGCC